>NZ_JANKJG010000020.1 GCF_024733015.1 Pseudosulfitobacter koreensis | reverse complement strand
CAAAAATCCCATGTCGATCACTCCATATCTCCCTGATCAGAATCGTCAGGGCAATGTGTTCACATGGGTCAATTCTCAGTGAAAATTTATGGGGCTACCGGGTCAGTTCTCAATGAAAACCAACACCCGACCCAGCAGCGGCGCCTGTCCGAGGTGCCAAAGATGGTGGACCTGAACGGGTTCGGGCAGTTCCTGCAAAACCTCAAGAACCAGGGGATGCACCCCTATCTGATGGGCGATTTCCCCGTCGAACGCGCGATCGAGGCACAATCCGAAGCGCCGCGAAAACCCTATTTGGTAAGGTAGAAGATGGCGCAAAGTTTCGACTATTTCGTGGTGTTCGCCGAGATGCGCACCGGATCGAACTTTCTGGAGACGAATCTGAACGCTTTCGACGGCATCACCTGCCACGGCGAGGCGTTCAATCCGCATTTCATCGGCTATCCGAACACGACCGAGATTCTGGGCGTGTCGCAGGCGGCGCGCGACGCCGACCCCGAGGGGCTGATCACGGTGATCCGCAGGAAAACCGATGGGCTGGGTGGCTTTCGCTATTTCCATGACCACGATCCGCGCGTGTTCGACATAATTGTGAATGACCCCAAATGCGCCAAGATCGTGCTGACGCGCAATCCGGTCGACAGCTATGTGTCGTGGAAGATCGCGCAGGCCACAGGTCAGTGGAAGCTGACCGATGTGAAACGGCGCAAGGCCGGTGCCGCCGCCTTTGACCCGCGCGAGTTCGAGGCGCATCTTGAGGCGCTGCAAACCTTTCAGGTGACGCTGATGAACCGGTTGCAGGTGACGGGGCAGACCGCGTTCTACGTCGCCTATGAAGACCTGCAAAGCGTCGAGGTGATGAACGGTCTGGCTGCCTACCTGGGCGTTGAAAGCCGGCTTGAAGGGTTGGACAAGAGCCTGAAAAAACAGAACCCAAGCCCGATCAGCGAAAAGGTGACCAACGCCGATGAGATGGCGCGCGCCCTGAACGGGCTGGACCGGTTCAACCTGACCCGCACGCCCAATTTCGAGCCGCGCCGGGGGCCGGTGATCCCGACCTATGTTGCGGCGGCCAAATCGCCACTGCTGTATCTGCCCATGCGCAGCGGCCCGGAGGAACAGATATTCGACTGGATGGCTGCGCTCGACGGGGTGTCCGACGATGATCTGCTGCGCAAGATGAACCAGAAAGACCTGCGCCAGTGGAAGCGTCGCAATCGCGGGCATCGCAGCTTTACCGTGCTGCGACATCCGGCGGCGCGGGCGCACCATGCGTTTTGCCACCGTATCCTCAATCCGGGGCCTGCGTGCTATGACGCCCTGCGCCAGACGCTGACCCGCCGCTACGCGCTGCCGATCCCCGAAGATGCGCCCGACGCCAGCTATGACCGGGCGGCGCATCACACGGCGTTCACGGCGTTCCTCGCGTTTCTCAAGGGCAATCTGGCGGGTCAGACCGCCATCCGCGTCGATGCCGCGTGGTGTACGCAGGTGCAGGCGGTTCAGGGGTTTGGCGAATTCGTTCTGCCCGACCGGATCATCCGCGAGGAAGACTTGCAGACCGAACTGGCTCAGATCGCGTCGCAGATCGGTCTGGACGATATACCGCAGGTGCCGCAGGCGGTAGAGCCCGGCCCCTTCACGTTGAAAGACATATACGACGACAGCATCGAGGCGCTGGTGTCCGACGTCTACCAGCGGGATTACATGATGTTCGGATTTTCGCGCTGGGCGTGATCAGGCCGCCTGGGCCGACTGTGCCTCGGACAGGATCGTATAGAGGGTGCTGGCGTCATGGTTCGCCCGCAGCTTGGTGCAGATCGACGTGTCGCGCAGGGTGCGTGACACCAACGCCAGCGCCTTGAGGTGTTCAACGCCCGCGTCCTCGGGGGCAAAGAGGGCAAAGGCGATGTCGACAGGCAGACGGTCCACCGCGCTGAAGTCGATGGGCTTGTCCAGCACCACGAAGACCCCGATCACCTTCTCCACACCGTCCAGCCGCGCATGGGGCAGGGCGACGCCGCGGCCCACTCCGGTGGGCCCCAGCGCTTCGCGTGCCATCAGCGCCTCGTTGACCTGTCCCGCGTCCAGACCATAAGCGCTGTGCGCAAGATCGGCGATCTCGTGCAACAGGCGTTTCTTGCTGGAGGCCGAGGTTAACACCCTGACGGCCTCCGGCTTTAGAAGCTTTGCAAATTCCATTGTTGCTCGCACCGCTCTGGCGCCTCGCGCCGTTAACTCTTAAGGATCGATCCAGCCGATATTGCCGTCTTCGCGGCGATATACGACATTCAATCGTTCCTGTCCTTCCTTCCGGAACACGAGGACCGGCGCACCCGCCAACTCCATCTGCATCACGGCTTCGCCAACGCTCAGCGACTGTATCTTGGTCTCCATCTCCGCCACGATCATCGGTTGCAGCGAATCCGGTTCCGGCAGCGTTTCATCTGCCTCGGAAGCGAGGATATAGGAGGAAGCGCCAAAGAGTTCAACCGGCTCGCGCCGATCCTTATGGTGGTCCTTGAGGCGGCGTTTATAGCGGCGCAGCTGCTTTTCCATCTTTTCACAGCAGGCATCGAAGGCGCCGTAGATTTCGGTGCCACGCGCCTTGGCGGTGGCGGTCAGGCCGGTGGAGAGGTGAACGGTCGCCTCGCAGACAAATTCGTGACCAGACTTCGAGAACACCACCTGTGCATCCGTGGGGCGTTCGGCATATTTCCCGACGGCCACGCCCAATTCGGTCTGAACATGTGTTTGAAGTGCTGAACCGATGTCGATCTGTTTGCCGCTGATTTGGTACCGCATTGTCTCTCCTCACTATTAAGGACCCGTCACAGGTCGCAACACGCCCCTTGGTCTGGGGCCATTGCGGGCCTAGGTCTGGATCTCGGGAAACGGCGAAGCGCCAAGGTGCAGTGTCAACGCCTGATTGCTCAAGGCGGGTGTCGCAGCAGACTTAAGTAGCGCTTTTGCCATACCCTATTCAGCGCTCAATCGCCGCGTGCTGTCAATAAAAAGCGCTGCAGGATCGGTGAGGTTTTGCCGACAAGTCCGTTTAATCGGCTAAGAAACGCGAAAGTTTTCGCCAAGATACACGCGGCGCACATTCTGGTTCTCGACCACCTCTGCGGGCGTGCCGGACATCAGCACCTTGCCCTCGTGCAGAATATAGGCGCGGTCGACAATCTCCAGCGTTTCCCGGACGTTGTGGTCGGTGATCAAGACGCCGATGCCACGTTTCTTGAGATCGGCAACCAGATGCCGGATGTCTCCCACGCTGATCGGATCGACGCCGGCAAAGGGTTCGTCCAGCAAAAGAAACTTAGGATTCGCGGCAAGGCAGCGAGCGATTTCCACCCGGCGGCGTTCACCGCCCGACAGGGCCAGCGCAGGCGCCCGGCGCAGGTGTTCGATCGAAAACTCTGACAGCAGCGCCTCCAGCCGTTCGCGGCGCTTGTGACGGTGCGATTCCGTGATGTCGAGGATTGCCGAGATGTTGTCCTGTACGCTGAGACCGCGAAAGATGCTCATTTCCTGCGGCAGGTATCCGATGCCCATCTGCGCGCGGCGGTACATCGGCAGAGTGGTCACATCGGTGCCGTCCACCTTGACGGTGCCGCCTTCGGGGGTGACCAGACCGGCAATGGAATAGAACGTGGTGGTCTTGCCCGACCCGTTTGGCCCCAGAAGGGCCACGACCTCGCCGCGATCCAAATGCATGGAAAAGTCGCGGATGACGACCTTCTTGCGATAGGATTTGCGCAAATGCGAGATGTGCAGCCCTGAATCGGTGGCCGCGATGGACAGATCGGGGGCAGACATTATTCGCTTCCGGTTTGCAGGATCGTCTTGACCCGGCCGGACATGCGGGCGTTGCCGGTGCGCAGGTCTACGAACATCTTTTCCGCCGTCAGCGCGCTGGCACCCTGGGTCAGCAGCACGTTTCCGGTCATCTCGATCTCGCCGGTGTCGATGTTGTAATCGGCGCGCTCTGCCTCGGCGGCATCGTCGCCGGTCACCAGCGTCACGCCGCCCGTCGCCTCAAGCTTGGCGATGCCTGCGTTTTGCGATCTGTAGGTGACCAGAACCCGCGCGGCGGTCAGGCGCATCTCGCCCTGGCCGATCGTAACATTGCCGTCGAACACCGCAGTGCCGGTGGATTGATCGACCGACAGATTGTCGGCGGTCACCTCGACGGGCAGCGTCGTATCCTGGGTGATGGTTCCGAAAGTCACGTTTGTGCCCTGGGCCAGAACGGGCGCGGCAAGGCACAGAAAAAGGGCGGTCATCAGGGCGCGAAAGGTCGTCACGATAGGTTACTCATCTGTTTGTTTCGGATCATATACCAGCTTAACGCCGTTTGTGAAAACCAATTGGGCGGGCGCGTCTTCGCGGCTGGGTGACAGGATCATCTGCCCCGCCACAAGATCGCCAAAGCCGCTGTCAGCCTGCACCTCGCCCGGCGATGTCAGCGTGGCAGTTTCAAGGTCTGCCAGCAACGTGTCGGATGTGATCGTGAATCCTGTGGACGTGGTGATCACGACATTGCCCGACAGGTCCATCTTCGACGCATCCAGTTCCACCTTGGCAAGGTCTGCCATCAGATCGACGCGGGTGCCACCGACCAGATCGACACGCGCGGTCACGTCCCGCGCCTCGTTCAGATTGTCGGTGCCGGTGGTCAGGATCGCTGCGGTGAACGACAGGCTGTCGCCGCCCTCGGTCGCGCCGGAAAAGAAGGGGCCGGTGATCTGCTGCAATTCCACACGGCTGCGTACGTCTTCTTCGGCAAAGGGGATGGTGCTGACCGGATCGACCCTGCGCGACAGCAGAAACAGCGTCGAGAGCAGGGCAAGCGCCGCAAGGGGCAACAGCACCTTGAGCGTGGCGACCAGTTTTGAATACCAGTCCATCGCGCCGCCTTAGCCCAGACCGACGCGCAGGCAGTCGTGGATGTGCAAGAGGCCCAGTGGCGTGGGCTGGTCCTTCTGGTCGGTGACGAACAGGCAGGTGATTTTGCGGGTGTTCATGATACCCACGGCCTTTTCCGCCAGCGCATCCGGGCCGATGGTGGTGGGGGCTGCGGTCATCACGTCGTGGGCGGTCAGTGACATCAGCCCGTCCAGATGGCGGCGCAGGTCGCCGTCGGTGATGATGCCGACCAGGGTGCCGTTGACCCCTGTCACCCCGACCACGCCAAAACCCTTGCGGCTGATCTCGATCAGCGCCTCGCCCATGACAGTGTCTTCGGTCACCAGCGGCAGGGCGTCGCCTGCGTGCATCAGATCAGCCACGCGGCTGAGTTGCGCGCCGAGTTTGCCGCCGGGGTGAAAGCTGCGGAAATCCTCGGCGGTGAAGGCGCGGTGTTCCATCAGCGCCACGGCGAGCGCGTCGCCCATCGCCAGCGTCATGGTGGTGGATGAGGTCGGCACGACACCGGTGCCACAGGCCTCTTCGGCACGGGGCAGGGTCAGGACGATATCGCACTGCTTGCCCAGCGCGCTTTCGGGGCGGCTGGTGATGCCGATCAGCGGGATTTCAAAGCGGCGGGTGTAGGCGATCAGATTGGCCAGTTCCGGCGCCTCGCCCGAGTTCGAGATTGCGATGACCGCGTCCTGGCTGGTGACCATGCCCAGGTCGCCATGGCTGGCCTCGGCGGGGTGGACGAATTGCGCGGGCGTGCCTGTGCTGGCCAGCGTCGCCGCGATCTTGTGGGCGATGTGGCCCGATTTGCCGATGCCGGTCACGATCACGCGGCCCGTGGATTTCAGCAGTTGTTCAACCGCGCGGGTAAAGTTGCCGTCAAGCGCGTCGTGCAGCTGCATCAGCGCTTGTGCTTCGATGGCGATGACACGGCGGCCCGTGTCCTGAAAGGGGGTGTCGCTGGTCATAGGTGTGCAAAGATGTCCGTGTCGGGCCAGCCCGCCAGATCCAGTTTGGCGCGGGTGGGCAGAAAATCGAAACAGGACTGGGCAAGCTCCATCCTGTCCTCGCGCAGCAAACGCTTGTTCAGCGCCTCGCGCAGGCGGTGAAGGTAGAGCACATCGGAGGCGGCATAGTCCAGTTGTGCATCGGTCAGTTGCGGCGCACCCCAGTCGCTGCTTTGCTGCTGCTTCGAGATGTCGACGCCCAGCAGTTCCTGCGTCAGGTTTTTCAATCCGTGGCGGTCGGTATAGGTGCGGGTCAGCTTGCTTGCGATCTTGGTGCAATAGACCGGGGCCGCGACCGCGCCGAATGCGTTCAGCATCGCGGCAATGTCAAAGCGGCCGTAGTGGAACAGTTTCAGCACATAGGAATTTTCCAGCAGCGCACAGAGGTTCGGGGCCTCGGTCTGGCCGATCGCGATCTGCACCAGATGGGCATTGCCGTCGCCGCCCGACAACTGGACAACACACAGCCGGTCGCGGTGCGGGTGCAGGCCCATGGTTTCGCAGTCGATGGCGACGATGGGGCCCAGGTCCAGACCGTCGGGCAGATCGGATTTGTGCAAATGATTTGTCATGGCAATGCTATAGCGCGCCAGCGGGCGACGGGAAAGCAGATGCCGCGCGCCTGCGCCAGTTTGCGCCTCAGGGGTGCAGCGCGCCCAGGGTGGGCCGGGGTAGGCGGGCCAGCAGTCCGGTCACCAGCGCACGGCAGTCGTGGCCGCGCCACGCATCGGAATAGACCTCGCGGGGGAGGTCGGGGTGTTTCAGAACCAGCCGCCGCCAGCCATGCACGATCAGCGAGCGCAGCACGCCGATCTGCACGGGACTGAGCGTGGAGGCGTCCAGTTGCAGCGCGTCGAGCGCTGACAGCATCTCGTGCAGGGCGGCGTAATCCTGGCTGAGATCCTTGGGTTCGAACTGACCGCCGAGCCAGTGCGGCGCGGCATCTGCGGGCAGAGCCAGCGTACCCGCAGGCGCGTCAGAGGTGTCCGCGCCGATGTAGAGACGCGGGGCGAGCGGGGCAAAGCCGTGCGCCTCCATCTGTTCGCGCGAATAGCTGGTGGGGGTTTCCAACAGCACCAGTTGCCAGCCCTGCGCGGCCGCCTCGGGGGGGCTGTAGATGCGCCCGCTGGCCGCGACGCTGAGACGGCGGCCCGTGGGGGTTAGACTATGGTGGCTGGTGCGGCCTGATTTGGTCGAGGTGATCCAGTCATCGTTGCGCAGACGGTGCAGGGCGACACGGGTTGCCTCGGGCCTGATCTGCGCCTCTGCCATCAGGGCGGTCAGCACCGGGCCGTCGATGCCTTCGCCCTCAAGGCGGGCCAGATCGCCAAAGACGCTGACCAGCACCGACCACACCCGCTGGGTTGCGGTTGCGGTCAGGATCGCCAATGCGTCCTGATAGGGATCAGAAGGCATTCATTGTCAGCAATTCGTACTCTGCCACCTGTTCGTCATCCTGGTTGGTCAGCGTGACGTGCCAGCGGACCTCGCCGTATTCCTCGTTGCGCGGGGTCTTTACCTTGACGCTCAGACGCACCTTGATGCTGTCGCCCGCCTGCACGGGCTTCATGAAGCGCAGGTTGTCCAGCCCTGTGTTGGCCAGAACCGGGCCGGGATCGGGCTGCACGAACAGTCCTGCCGCAAAGCTGAGCAGCAGATAGCCATGCGCGACGCGACCGGGAAAGAACGGGTTTGCCTTGGCGGCTGCGTCGTCCATGTGGGCATAGAACGTGTCGCCGGTGAAGTGGGCAAAAGTCTCGATATCGTCCAGCGTGATCTCGCGCGAGGGCGAGTTGAACGTGTCGCCCAGTTCCAGATCGCCGTAAACGCGCGTGAAGGGATGCGGCTTGTCCGCGTGCTCAGTCGCGCCGGGCACCCAGCGGTTTCCGACAGAGGTGAGGATGTCGGGGCTGCCCTGGATCGCGGTGCGTTGCATATAGTGCATCACGGCACGGCTGCCGCCCAGCTCCTCGCCGCCGCCTGCGCGGCCCGGCCCGCCGTGCACCATGTGGGGCAGGGGCGCGCCGTGTCCTGTCGCCTCGGCCATGCTGTCGCGGTTGTTGAAGTAGAGCCGACCGTGGAACGCACCGGCCCCCATCGCCACGGCACGGGCCACGTCGCCGTCGTGGGTGATGACCGACGCCACCAGAGAGCCTTGGCCGCGGTTCAGCAGCGCGATGGCGTGGTCCAGATCGCGGTAGCCCATGACGGTGGACACGGGGCCAAACGCCTCGGTGTCATGGACGCGGGTGGCGCTGTCGGGATCGGCGCAGTGAAACAGCATCGGCGGCACGAAGGCGCCCTTGCTATCAGCCATCGCGAAATCGTCGGGGTCGCCGAAGACGCGCGTGGCCTCTGCGCCGATGGCGGCTGCCTTGTCCAGCACATCGCGTTTCTGCGCGCCCGAGACCAGCGCGCCCATGCCTGTCGCCGCGTCGCGCGGGTCGCCGATGGTGACCTTGGCCAGACGGGCCGAGATCGCCTCGATCACTGCCTGCTCATGTGCCTGCGGCACCATGATGCGGCGGATGGCCGTGCATTTCTGACCGGCTTTCGCGGTCATCTCGCGCTGTACTTCCTTGACGAATAGATCGAACTCGGGCGTGCCGGGAACTGCGTCGGGGCCCAGCAGGGACGCGTTCAGACTGTCCTGCTCGGCGGTAAAGCGCACGCTGTTGGACAGGATGTTGGCATTACTGCGCAGTTTCAGCGCGGTATCGGCAGAACCTGTGAACGTCACCACGTCCTGACAGTCGACGTGGTCCAGCATGTCGCCCAGACCACCCGACACCAGTTGCAATGCGCCGTCGGGCAGCAGGCCGCTGTCCAGCATCAGCCGTACGCATTTTTCGGTCACATAGCACGTCGCGGTCGCGGGTTTGATGATGGCGGGCAGACCGGCCAGCAGGGTCGGAGCCAGTTTTTCCAGCATGCCCCAGACGGGGAAGTTGAAGGCGTTGATGTGCACCGCGACGCCTTGCAGCGGGGTGCAGATGTGTTGGCCCATGAAAGCACCGGACCGTCCCAGTTGTTCGGGCACGCCGTCCAGATAGACATGCGCGTCGGGCAGGTCGCGCCGCCCTTTTGACGCATAGACCAGCATCGTGCCGATTCCGCCGTCGACGTCGATCTGGTGATCGGATTTCGTCGCACCGGTGTCATAGCTGACATCATAAAGCGCAGGGCGGTGTTCGCGCAGATAGAGCGCCAGCGCCTTGAGCATGCGGGCGCGGTCATGGAACGTCATCGCGCGCAGGGCGAGGCCGCCGACATCGCGCCCATAGGCCAGCATTGCCTGCACATCCAGGGCATCATTGCCCGCGTCCGCGATGACATCGCCAGTGATGGCCGACGCAATGGATCTGGCACCGGCACCGGGGGCGACCCACTGACCGGCGGCAAAGGAATGAACGTGTTGCATGGGAAACCCCTGTTAGTGCTGGTCGTAATCCACGACCAATGTATCGCTGAGCGCATAGCACTGGCAGGTCAGGACAAAGCCCGCCTCGACCTCGTAGTCTTCCAGCGCGTGGTTGGTCAGCATTTCATATTCGCCTTCGACCACCTTGGCCTTGCAGGTGGAACAGACGCCCGCCTTGCATGAAAACGGAGCGTCGAGATCGTTGGCCAGTGCGGTTTCCAGCACAGACTGATCTTTTGGCATTTCAAACTGGTGGCCGGTGCCGTCGATGATCACGGTGGTCTGCGTGCCCGCCTGACCTTTGGCGCGCTCTTTCAGTTCCTGCTTGGCCAGCTGGCCCTTCTGGCTTTCGCTGAACAGCTCGAACTTGATCTGCCCATCGGCCAGGCCGTGGGTTTTCAACGCCTCGGCGATGGCCAGCATCATCGGTTCCGGCCCGCAGATGAACGCAGTATCGATGTTGCCGATGTCGATCCAGCTTTTGAACAGGGCGGCGCATTTGTCCTGATCAATGCGCCCGGTAAACAGGTCGATGTCCTGCCCGGTTTCCAGAACGTGGATCAGGGTCAGCCGACCCATGTAGCGGTTTTTCAGGTCTTCCAGTTCCTCGCGGAACATGATCGTGCCCACCGCGCGGTTGGCATAGATCAGCGTGAAGGTGCTGTTTGGCTCGCGGGTCATGACCGTGCGCAGGATCGACAGCACCGGCGTCACGCCTGAGCCGCCTGCAAAGCCGAGGTAGTTCTTGGCCTTGTCCGGCTCGATCGGCGTGTGGAAACTGCCCGAGGGCGGCATCGCGTGCAGGGTATCGCCGACCTTCAGCGCGGTGTTGGCAAAGGTCGAGAATGCCCCGCCATCGACACGCTTGATGCCTACCTGCAGCTTGCCATCGTCCAGGCCGGCGCAGATCGAATAGTTGCGGCGCAGCTCGGTGCCGTCGAAATCCTGTTTGAACGTCAGATACTGGCCTTGGGTAAAGGCAAAGGCGTCGGGGTCCTGCGGTTGCAGGGTCAGCACGACGGCATCACGGATGGTGTGGTGAATGTCGGTGACAGTCAGGGGAAGGAATTGCGCCATTGGGTCAGCCTAGATGCATTTGAAATAGTCGAAGGGTTCAAGACAGTCGGTGCAGCGCCACTGCGCCTTGCACGGGGTCGACCCGAACTGGCTGATCCGCTCGACCGCCTGCGATTTGCAGTGCGGGCATTGCTGCGGACCGCCTGCGGCTTGCGGGGGCGCGATGCCGTAATCTTCCAGCTTGGCGCGGCCCTTGTCGGACAGCCAGTCAGTCGTCCATGCAGGGGAAAGCTGGCGTTTCAACTCCAGCTTTTCGATGCCGTGCCCGCGTAGAGCGGTTTCGATGTCCAGGTTGATGATCGTCGTCGCGGGGCAGCCTGAATAGGTAGGCGTCACGGTCACGATCAACGTGTCGTCCTGCCAGGCGACATCGCGGATGATCCCCAGATCCACCAGTGAAATCACCGGGATCTCGGGGTCGGGAACGGCATCGAGCCAATCCCACACATCCGCGACAGAGGGTTGAACGGTTACCATTTCGCGTCCGGATAGGCGCGGGGCAGGTACTGCATCACCGCCAGCATGTGCCCCAGGTGTTCGGTGTGGCGCACGCCGGTCTTGCCGCCCTTGTGGGCGAAATCGCTGTCGGGGCGAGTCAGGGTCGCCTCGGCCAGAACCGCATTTATGCGGTCATCGAACGCGTCGCGCAGCGGCGCGGGGTCGCAGACGGCACGGTCCACTTCGTCCGACAGGAACATCTCGCCCACATAGGGCCACAGACGGTCCAGCGCTGCCTGCATCCGCTTGTGGCTTTCCTCGGTGCCGTCGCCCAGAGCGATCACCGTATCGGCAGAGCGTTCGGCGTGATAGGTCACCTCTTTCAGCGACTTTTCCGCAATGGCAGAGATTTCGGCGTGGTCATGACCTTTCAGCGCGCGCAGCATCTCGATGTGCCAAGCGTCGAACAGGAATTGCCGCATCATTGTGTGGCCGAAATCGCGGTTGGGCTGTTCGACCAACAGCAGATTGCGAAAATCCATAACGTCGCGGCGATAGGCCAGCGCGTCGGCATCGCGGCCCTCGCCTTCGACCTCGGCGGCGAGACCCAGCCACAGTTGGGTCTGGCCGATCAGGTCAAGTGCCGTGTTGGCAAGGGCGATGTCTTCTTCCAGCACGGGCGCATGGCCGCACCATTCGGAGACGCGGTGGCCCAGAACCAGGGAATTGTCGCCCATGCGGCAGAGCCATTCGAACAGCTGTGCGTCGGTTGCCATCACATGGTCCCCACTTCTTCGGGAATGTCGAAGAACGTCGGGTGGCGGTAAACCTTGTCATCCGCAGGGTCGTACATGTGACCCTTGTCGTCGGGCGACGACGCGGTGATCTTGCTGGCCTCGACGACCCAGATGCTGACGCCCTCCTTGCGACGTGTATAGACGTCGCGGGCGTTCTGCATCGCGCGTTCGGCGTCGGGGGCATGCAGCGACCCGACGTGACGATGGCTCAGGCCGTGCTGACCACGGATGAAGATTTCATACAGGGGCCATTCGGTACGGCGCACGGCGTCGTGCGGGGCGGCTTCGGTGGCTTTGTAGGCACTGGATTCAGGGCTGCTCATATCAGTTACTCCGCTGCAAGTTTGGCTGCGCGTTTCTTGTCGGCGTGGGCCAGCATGGCCTCGCGGACCCAGCGGCCCTCGTCCCAGGCGCGGTTGCGGTCTTCCAGTCGTTCGACGGAACAGGGACCATTGCCCTTGAGCACGTCGAAGAATTCGTCCCAATCGGGCTCGGAAAAGTCATAGCCGCCTTTTTCCTCGTTCCATTTCAGGTTCTCGTCGGGAATGGTCAGGCCCAGATAATCGGCCTGCGGAGCGGTCAGATCGACGAACTTCTGACGCAGCTCGTCATTCGAGTTCATCTTGATCTTCCACGCCATCGACTGCGCCGAGTGGACGCTTTCGGCATCCGACGGGCCGAACATCATCAGCGACGGATACCAAAAGCGGTTCAGCGCATCCTGCGCCATGCGTTTCTGCTCGGGCGTGCCCTTGGCCATCTTCATCATGATGTCGAAGCCTTGGCGCTGGTGGAACGATTCCTCCTTGCAGATGCGCACCATCGCGCGGGCATAGGGCCCGTAAGACGTGCGTTGCAGCGGCACCTGGTTCATGATCGCGGCACCGTCAACCAGCCAGCCCACAGCGCCCATGTCGGCCCATGTGATCGTCGGATAGTTGAAGATCGACGAATACTTCATCTTGCCCGACAGCAGGTCGCGGGTCATCTGGTCGCGCGTCACACCCAGAGTTTCCGCCGCGCAATAGAGGTAGAGACCGTGACCGGCCTCGTCCTGAACCTTGGCCAACAGGATCGCCTTGCGCTCAAGCGTGGGCGCACGGGTGATCCAGTTGCCCTCGGGCAGCTGACCGACGATTTCGGAATGGGCGTGCTGCCCGATCTGGCGGATCAGCGTCTTGCGATAGCCGTCAGGCATCCAGTCCTTCGGTTCGATCTTGCCATTCGCGTCGATACGCTCCTGAAAGGCGCGTTCCTGCGGGTCCATTTCGTCGAGGGAGCGGACGCCCTCGCCTGTGGATTTCACCATCTGTGCATACATCGTTCAAACCTTTCGTCGGTCAGAAGGGCGGGGCGTTATCAGACCCGCTCGAGGATAAGCGCGACACCTTGGCCGACGCCCACGCACATGGTGCACAGCGCATAGCGCCCGCCAGTGCGTTTCAATTGATAGGCCGCCGTCATCACGAGACGTGCGCCTGACATGCCCAGCGGGTGACCGATTGCGATGGCGCCGCCCTGGGCGTTCACGCGCGGATCGTCGTCGGCCACACCCAGCGCACGCAGTGTCGCAAGACCCTGCGAGGCAAAGGCTTCGTTCAGTTCGATCACGTCCATCTGGTCGATGGTCAGCCCGGCACGCTTCAAGACTTTCTCACAGGCGGGGATCGGGCCGATGCCCATGACACGGGGTTCAACCCCTGCGGCATTCATCGCCACGACGCGGGCCATCGGCGTCAGCCCGTTCTTGGCAGCGGCGGCCTCCGATGCCAGCAACAGCGCCGCAGCGCCGTCGTTCACGCCCGATGCGTTGCCGGCCGTCACCGTCAGATCGGTGCCATTGATCGGGCGCAGTTTGCCCAGCGCATCCAGCGTGGTGCCGGGGCGGGGGTGTTCGTCGGTGTCCACAATGATCGGATCGCCCTTGCGCTGAGGGATCGTCACGGGGCTGATCTCGTCGGCGAACAGACCGGCCTCGTGTGCCGCGGCCCAGCGTTCCTGCGAACGGGCGGCAAAGGCATCCTGATCGGCGCGGTTCACGTTGTGATCTGCGGCGACGTTGTCGGCAGTCTCGGGCATCGAGTCGACGCCATATTCCGCCTTCATCTTGGGGTTCACGAAGCGCCAGCCAATCGTGGTATCGAAAATCTCGGCAGAGCGGCTGAAGGCGCTGGTGGCCTTGCCCATGACGAAGGGCGCACGGCTCATGCTTTCGACACCGCCGGCGATGGCCATGTCCAGATCGCCAGCCTTGATGCCGCGCGCGGCAAGGCCCACGGCGTCCATGCCCGAGGCGCACAGGCGGTTGATCGTCGAACCGGGCACATCCACGGGCAATCCCGCCAGCAAGGATGCCATGCGCGCCACGTTCCGGTTGTCTTCGCCCGCCTGGTTGGCGCAGCCAAAGATCACATCATCGACGCTGGCCCAATCCACATTGGGGTTGCGCGCCATCAGCGCGGCGATAGGTGCCGCAGCCAGATCGTCGGCACGCACGCCTGACAATGCGCCACCGTATCGTCCGATGGGCGTGCGCTGCGCGTCACAGATGAATGCAGTCATGAAGTTCTCCCGAATTGCTAAGTCAGGCTAACCAGATCGCCGATTCGACGCAATGTAAATGTTACGGAAACGGATGCATCGGCAGATTTCCGTAACGCTTTGTGTTTGGTCGCTAGGCTGCGCGCGCATTTTCCTCTTGCACAAGGCTCAGACGGAACACGCTGCCCTCACCCAGCGTGCTTTCCAGCGAAAGCGTACCGCCGTGCAGTGTCGCCAGTTGCTCGGCGATGGCCAGACCCAGGCCCAGCCCGCCGTTTTTGCGCGACATCGACCCATCGACCTGCTGAAAGCGTTGAAAGACGCGCTTCTGGTTCTCTGCCGAGATCCCGCATCCGGTGTCTGCCACGCTGAACACGATCCGGCCCTTTTCCTGCGTGACAGAGACGTGAATCTGGCCCTTTTCGGTGAACTTGATCGCGTTCGAGATCAGGTTGTAGAGGATCTGTTTGAGCCTGATCCGGTCGGCCGAAACGCTGGCCCTGCTGTCGATGGCGCTGGTCAGCTCAAGCCCCTTGGCCTGCGCATCCGGTCCCAAGTCGGCCACGACAGCCCCCACGATTTCGGCAACAGGAACGACCGACAGGTCCAGCTGGATCTGCCCACGTGCCACCTTGGTCCAATCCAGCAGATCCTCGACCAGTCGCAGCATGTGCTGCGCCGAATCGACGATGCCACCGCCCTGTTCCGACACAAAGCGCTGATAGGCACCTATCGCGGTCGCGGTCTCTTGGTCAGGGGACGCGTCGGCAGCAAGCGCCATGTTCAGGCGTCTGGACTGTGGCAGCTGCTCGCTGTTGCGCAGGAATGCGGCCCGGCCCGAGATGACGGTCAGCGGCGTGCGCAACTCGTGCGAGACGTTGTTCAGAAACTCGGTCTTTTCGCGGTCAGCGGCTTCGGCGGCTTCGCGGGCGCGTTTCTCCGCCGTGACATCGGTCGAGATGCCGACGGTATAGCCGTGCGGAGTTTTGGCCTCGGTCACCTTCACCCATCTGTCATCGCTTGCAGGTTCCAGAAACGAGACGCCGGGATTGCGGAAGCGCTCGAGCCGTTCCGCGATCCAGGTCGATCTGTCCCTGACGGTCGATGCGTCCGGGTTGCGCTTTTCCCACTGCGTCAGCAGTTCGGTCATCGTGACGCCGGGGGCGATCAGGGGCGCGATTTCGGGATGATAATCCAGGTATTTCTGGTTCACCAGCATCAGTCGCTCGCGGTCGTCGAAGGCGATAAATCCCTCGTCGATGCAGCCGATTGCCTCGGCCAGAAGGGCGCGGGCGTTTTCTTTCTTCGTCGCCAAGCTGCGAACCAGCCAGAGCACGCCCAGAAGAATGGCCCCCAGGAACAGCACGAAACCAAGCAAATAAGGGCTTTGCGGTGAGTAGGCCGACCAGCCGTTCTTGGGCAATGCAGCGGCCTGCCATCTGCTTCCCAGCATGTTGAACTCGGTGATCACCGGCTTATGGTCAAAGAGCTCGTCATCAGCCTGCGGGCTTGCAGGCGTGGTGACGGTGGAAACTTCCTTCAGGCTGAACATGTATTTGTCGGTATCGCTGAAATCATGTCTTTGCGCGCTCAGAAGGCCGTCAGCCGCGACAACAATCGAAATGACACCCCAGAACGATTTGGTGGTGCGGTCCGGATCGCTGAGAAACACAGGATAGCGCATGATATAACCGGTGCCGCCCTGCACCAGCGGGACCGGGCCATCGACCACCGGGCTTTGCCTGCGATAGGCTTGTGCGACGCTGGCCATCTGTTCGGGAACTTGCCAGTATTTCAAACCCAGCGTCTTTCGGTTGCCCGTGGTCGGAAAGCTGTGCGTCACCTCAAGCCCAGGTGCCAGCGCGACGGCAAGCACGCCGGGGTTGTGGTTGCGCAGGTCCGCGACCACCCGCTCGATCTGGGTTTCGTTGAACTCCTGCGACACCATCAGAATGCTTTCGATGTGTTTCGCGACCAGAACGGCCTCGAAGAACCGAAGCTGGATCTGATCGGTCGCGGCATGAAGCCCCTGTTCCAGATCGTGTCTGACCGCGGCCAGATGGTTGTCACGATCCAGCGCGATGACCGAATAGCCGATGCCGCCGACACTGCCGAGGACGATACTGGTAAGAAGAACATAGGCTTTTGAAGCCAAATAGTCCCTGAATGTCTGAAACACGTATGTTTCCTTCTGCGAACCTCACGGGTGGGCCGTTACGAACATGAACGCCGGGTTTCTGAGTGACCCGGCTTATTGACCCCGAAACCCAGTCTCACTGCGACAAAAGACAGAATACGGGCACGATATGGGTATTTTGATGGCATGACGCCGCGGTAACGGTCGGACAGGTTTGCGAAAGGGGGAAGTGTGTGGTGCCCAGAAGAGGCATTGAATTACCATATCATGATGACGCATCCCGTCTCACTTTTTCCTCAACACACTGATTTTAATGTATGACGTTGTATCAGGCAGTTTCATTCCGTGTCATACCATGCTAGATGTAGGGGTGGATTGGGAAGGGGATCAAATTTTGCCAGCACTGCACAAGCTCTCATCTGCCAAGGTCAAAAGCGCCTCTGCGGGTAAATACTCAGACGGTGGCGGCCTCTGGCTTGTTAAACGTGAAGACGGCGGCGCTCAGTGGGTGCTGCGTGTCACAATCCACGGGCGTCGTCGCGAGATGGGAATCGGCAACCTTCAATCTGTCAGCCTGAAAGAAGCACGGCAGGCCGCTGAAACATGGCGTGCGGTCGTGAGAGAGGGCAAAGATCCGATCAAGGAGCGCGACCAGCAACGGCGTCTAGCCGCGCGAGAGAGCCACACCTTGGCGTCGGTAGCCCTTGAGGCATTCGAGGCCCGCAAGTCTCAGCTAAAGGGCGAAGGTAAGGCGGGGCGATGGTTTTCGCCGCTTGAACTGCATGTGCTTCCAAAAATAGGTAAGATACCCGTCGAAGAACTTGACCAGCAGGATATCAAAATTGCGTTGGCACCCATCTGGCACGAAAAGGCCGACACGGCGAGGAAAGCCATGAACCGGTTAGGCATCACGCTGAAGCATGCGGCGGCGATGGGTCTCGATGTGGATATTCAGGCAACTGAAAAGGCAAAAGCCCTGCTAGGCAAGAGCCGTCACAAAGCCCAGAACATCCCGTACATGCCTTGGCCGGAGGTGCCAGCATTCTACGCCAGCTTGAACGAGCAGACCGTGACGCACCTGGCGCTTCGCCTGTTGATCCTGACGAGTGTGCGGTCAGGTCCGGTTCGGTTTTGTCGATTGGATCAAATTCAGGACAACGTCTGGACCGTGCCCGCAGAAAACATGAAAGGGCAGGAGGGAGCAGTCAATGATTTCCGAGTGCCATTGTCCGATGAAGCCATGATCGTGATTGAGCAAGCCAAGCCATTCGAGCGAGACGGCTACCTTTTCCCAAGCGTTCGTAAAGGTGTGATTTCCGATGCTACGATGAGCCGCCTTATGGAGCGGAGGTCATTGGCGGCACGCCCACACGGGTTCCGGTCCAGCTTCAAGACATGGTGCGAGGAGGCGACGAACGAACGTGAGGCTGTGGTGGAAACCGCCTTGGCGCATGTCGTCGGCAACAAGGTTGAGCGGTCCTATCGCCGAACTGATCTTTTGGAGCGTCGTCGCGAACTCGTGTCGCGTTGGGCCGATCATGTAACAGGCCGAGACGCCAGCAAGGTGGTTAAAATTGCGTGATTCCCATTCATTAAATATTTCCGGAACCGCCAAGCGTTGCCAATGGCGTCATTCATTCGGCAAGGCGCAGGATGCCAAGGTCCACCATGTCTGAACTCAAGATCAAACTGGAAAAGCGCCTTTTAGGCTATGATATTTGGATCGACACGAGTGGCGATGGTGGTGGTGCCTATCAGAAGATTCAGGCCAACAAGCCACCAATCGTCGAACGAGCTTGCAGATTTATTGATGAAATGCAGGAATATTTCATCGAATTGGGACTTCCGGATCCACTTCGTCTTGTTTCGACCGATCCCAGTTCCGGTTGGCAGTACTGTGAAATGTCAAAGGCCGAAAATCCTGAGGTTTTCATCGGTTACCTCTTTATTGCAGATCATCTGGATATCACTGACTCAATGAAAGAAAAACTGAACCTGTTGTCCCAGGCAGTAGATTTTCTTTACCATCACGGATCAGGCGACATAGCAGCTGCCTATGTTTCCCTTTTTGATTTCACGCAATCGTACACTCTGCACTGGGCAGAAGTTGATGCCCGTCCTGACATGGAGCGAGGACAAACCACTGTGAAGGCTGCGTCTTCAGGCGGCGAGCAGCGTGCTAGTGCTCTGAGTCTGACGTATCTTACCGGTTCCCTCGGATTTGATCGAGCTTATCCAAGGCGCGGCGTTCCCGGGTGAGAATATCCTCGGCGGTTTTGGTCCATTTGAAGGGCTTGGGGCTCTCG
>NZ_JANKJG010000002.1 GCF_024733015.1 Pseudosulfitobacter koreensis | reverse complement strand
CTCAAAAATCCCATGTCGATCACTCCATATCTCCCTGATCAGAATCGTCAGGGCAATGTGTTCACATGGGTCAATTCTCAGTGAAAATTTATGGGGCTACCGGGTCAGTTCTCAATGAAAACCAACAGTCAGAGCGCGGCAGCAGCCGCTCGCCAAAGCCTAGCGACCGAAAGGCGTAGGACTGGATGGTCTCGATACAGCTCATGCCGCTTTCCTCTGGGCTTCGCCGCCCGACGTCGCCTGTCCGCGCGTCAGCCGCGCCATCAGGCGGCCCAGCAAGGTTTCCGACACTTTGGTCATCAGCAGGTAGAAGATCAGCAAGGCCAGGAAATACCACATCCGCCAGTCGCCATGGGGATATTGCGTGAACTGCGGCGTCTTGGTGCCGCCCAACTCGCGCGCCCAATAAACGATGTCTTCGATCCCCAGCAGGAACAGCAGGGGCGTCGCCTTGATAAGCACCATCCACAGGTTCGACAGGCCGGGCAGGGCATAGACCCACATCTGCGGCACCAGTATGCGCCAGAAGGTCTGGCGCTGCGACATGCCGTAAGCCTCGCCGGTTTCCAACTGCGCGCGCGGCACGGCGCGCATGGCACCGAACAGCACATTGGCGGCAAAAGCACCGAAGACGATGGCAAAGGTGATGACCGCAAGGCCGAAGGAATAGGTTTCGTGTATCCACACAGGCGCATTGCCAAGAGGCAGTTTGGCGGCCTGACAGACGATGAAATCGTTGCCCTGACGCACCGGCTGGTCCCAATCGGGGCAGAACGCACGGTGACGGACGTATTCAAATAGCTGGTCCAGCGCGATCACGAAGAACAGAAAGAACGCGATGTCGGGAACGCCGCGCACCACTGCGATATAGCCTTTGCCCAGCCACGAGACGGGCACAAAACTTGCGCGTGCCGCCATCGCACCGAAAAAGCCGAAGGCCAGCGCCACGGGGGCGGTGATCGCCAGCAGGGCAAGCACCTTGAGAAAGGACATGTAGAACGACAGATGCACCCCTGTTGTCAGAAAACAGGAGAGCCAGGTCAATCCGCCCAGTGTCGAAGGATCAGTGCAATATGAGAACATCGGATG
Source organism: Pseudosulfitobacter koreensis (assembly GCF_024733015.1). Lineage (GTDB taxonomy): Bacteria > Pseudomonadota > Alphaproteobacteria > Rhodobacterales > Rhodobacteraceae > Pseudosulfitobacter > Pseudosulfitobacter koreensis. Next base: position 463,945 of record NZ_JANKJG010000002.1, on the reverse strand, counting down.
TCAGGGCGGGGGTGACCCCGCCCTGATGCTTTATCAATAGGTCGTGGTGTCGTCGCCGAACCACTTTTTCAGCATGGTGTTCAGCGTGCCATCGGCTTTCATCTCGGTGATGACCGCGTCGAACTTTTCCTTCAGCTCGGTGTCGCTTTCACGCAGACCCATGCCGATGCCGCCGCCAAGGGCCACTTCTTCGCCCACGAACATCAGCTCGCCACCAGACGCCTCGACCAGCGGCACCAGATAGTCGCGGTCGGCAAAGACCGCGTCGGCTTCGCCGTTGCGCACGGCGGCGACGGTTTCCTCGGGTGTGGCGAATTCAACCAGCGTGGCACCGCTTTCGGCGATGTAGCCGGCCTGGATGGTCGCGGTCTGTGCGGCCACGATGGCCTCTGTCACGTCGATCCCGTCAGCGGCCGCGACATAGGCCGATGCGGTGGGCGGGAAGTAGTCCTGGGTAAAGTCGATGACTTCGTCACGCTCGTCGGTGATGCTCATGCCCGCCATGATGGTGTCATAGTTGCTGGACACGAGGTTGGGGATGATGCTGTCCCAGTCGTTCTTGACCCATTCGCAGGTCAGCTCGGCACGCAGGCACAGCTCGTCGCCCAACTCGCGCTCGAAGCCGTCGACCTCGCCTGCGTCGTTGATGAAGTTGTACGGAGGGTAGGCGCCCTCGGTGCCCATGCGGATGGTTTTGCCGTGTGCGTCGGCCATGGCAAAGCTGGCGCTGACAGCAAGTGCCGCGGTGGCAAGGATGATGGTTTTCATGAAGTAAACTCCCGTTTTGGTTTATTGTTTACGCAGCGTGGGTCGCAGAGAGAAACCCGCGCAGACGTTCCGATTTGGGCGCGCCGAACAGCGTGTCGGGCGGCCCCTGTTCTTCGATCAGGCCTTGATGCAGGAACACCACGTGGTCCGACACGTCAGCGGCCAGTTTCATGTCGTGGGTCACGATCATCATGGTGCGCCCTTCGGCGGCCAGATCCTTGATCACCTTGACCACTTCCTGCTCAAGCTCGGGGTCGAGCGCGCTGGTGGGCTCGTCGAACAAGAGCGCCTCGGGCTCCATGCAGAGCGCGCGCGCGATGGCGGCGCGCTGTTGCTGGCCGCCGGAAAGCTGCGCAGGGTAAGCATCGCATTTGTCGCCGATGCCGACCTTGTCGAGATAGGCGCGCGCTGAGGCCTCGACCTCCCTGGCGTCGCGTTTCAGCACCGTCACCGGCGCCTCCATCACGTTTTGCAGGATGGTCATATGTGCCCACAGGTTGAACTGCTGGAACACCATGCTGAGGTTGGTGCGGATGCGCAGAACCTGACCCGCATCGCCGGGACGGCGGCCATGGCCGGTGCCGCGCCATTTGACCGGCTCGCCCTTGAACAGAACCTCGCCCTGCTGGCTGTCCTCAAGCAGGTTGCAGCAGCGCAGCAGCGTGGATTTCCCCGACCCCGAAGAGCCGATCAGGCTGACCACATTGCCGCGCGGCGCGGAGATATCAACGCCCTTCAACACTTCGAGCGCGCCGTAGGCTTTGTGCAGGTTGTGGATTTCAATGACAGGGGACGCGTCGGACAATGGCAGGCCTTTTGGGCATGATGAGCAGTTTGACAGGTATAAGGGACAAAAATTAGGCACATTGCAACGTGGTTTTGTAAGCAAAGTGAACAGTCCCGCCTGATTGACGCAAAGGCAGGGGCGGCTGTGCTGCGAAACTGGGCGCTTGCGGGCGCGGGCATGATGGGGGCGCTGCCCCCGACGCTGACGCGTCTCCCCCGAGATATTTTGGGCCAAAAGAAACTCAGAAGGATTTCAGCGGGATTTGGGGGTGGGGATCGCCAGATACGCGTCCGGGAGCGGTCGCGCGGTGCCGAACAGGTGCAGGGTGGCGCGGTCCTGCGGGGAAAGCGCTGCGATGGCGTGATCGAGCGCCGCTGCCAGCGGGGCGGTGTCGCGACCCTTGGCCGTGATGTAGGGCAGGGCGGGCGTGGGTGCCGTGCGTTCGAAGGTGTGGAGCATGGCCGCCGTATCGGGTGCGGTGTCTGCAAACATCAGGTAGGTGACCGCGTCGATGGCTGCGAAATCGGCGCTGCCGTCCAGCACGGCGGCGACCGAAGCGAGATGCGCGCCGGTTTGCAGCGTTGCCTTGGGCGCGAGGCCCTGGGCTTGCAGGTGAAGGGCAGGCGCGGCCCAGCCCGATTGCGACAGCGCCTCGTTATAAGCCATCGTGCCATCGGCCAGCGCTGCCAGGTCGCGCGAGTCATCATGGCGCTTGATCAGATAGCTGAAATATTGGCCGGGCGGGCAGTCGGGCAGGTGGTGGTCGGGGGCTGCGACCAGTTGGACGTGCCCGTGCAGGCGCGTGCGGTAGGGCATGCCGCAGGTCTGGGCCAGCAGCAGATCGTCCGACTGCCAGACCTGCCAGAGGTCCATGTCGCGGGTCAGCGTATCGGGGCCGTGGCCCAAGGCACCGCGCACCCCGGCCCACAGCCTGTCATTGGCGGCGCGGGCGTGGGGCATGTCGTACATGCCAAGGGCTGCGATCACGCGCCCTCGACCTGTTGGCGGGCGATGGCGCTGTCGCGGTCGGTGACACCCAGAAGGTTGGCGACCAGCCGCAGCACCGCGTCTTCCTCCTGTGCGCGTTCGCCGTCGGCCAACACGACCTTCCACATCGCCTCGATCACGCCGAGGCGGTGCTCGTAGGGCACAGCGTCCTTGATCGCTCGGGTAAAACGAACGGTGTCGGGCGCTTCGGCCTCCAGCCCTTCGGCGTCCTTGCGAAGGGCCTGTGCGGCATCGGGCGTCAGGCCATAGCGGGCGGCCACGACGTTGTCGATTGTCGCGGCTTCGCCGGTGTCATAGGTGCCGTCGGACCGGGCAATCCGCACCAGAAGGGCGGTCAGCGCAAGGCGCGCATCGGTGTCGGGCAGTTGGTCGGGCTCCGGCTGGGTCAGCCGTTTGAGGAAATCTGCAAACATATCGCTGATATAGGGGCTTCGCGGGCCAAGGCCAATCCCCGTGTTTGGCCGCTGGCCTAATGGCCGGGGGCTGCCCCCGTCGCCTCGGCCTGGATTTCGGCGCTGTCGGCGTCGGTGATGCCAAGCGCCGCCTCGATCTCGTGCAGCGACGCCTCTTCGGAGGGTTTGCGCCGCCCGTCGGCCATCACCACCTTCCACATCGCCACCGCCAGCACGCGCCGCTCGTCATAGCTGACCGCTTCGCGCAGGACCCTGGCGAATTCGTCGGTGCCGGGCGCATGGCGCTCCAGCGCCTCGCAGGTGGCGCGCAGCTTGGCGGCCGCAAGCGGTTTCAGACCGAAGGTTGCCTGCAGGATGCGGTCGATCTGGCTGACTTCCTGCACTGTATAGCTGCGATCGGCGAGGGCCACGCGCACCAAAAGTGCCCCGAGAGCCAGTTGCGCATCGGGTTCGGGCAGCGGTTTGTGGGTGCGGGGACGGCGGGGAAAGAGGCGTTCGAACATGTGCCGACCCTAGCCCAGATCGGGCGGCGGACCAAAGCGTAAATTGTCGATGGCAAGGCCTTGGATGTCGATATTTGTCAGCACGAAGCCCGCGATGTCGGCCATGCCACCCATGCGGGTAAACCCAAAGGTGTCCTCGCCCAAAGGTCCCAGTTGCAGGGCGGTGATCGACGATCCGTCGCGGCGCAGGAACTGCACCTGCGCCATGCCGCCTTCGCCGCCTCGCAGATCAAAGGCGAGGGCCGGCTGGTCGCGGTCGAACATCACCGCGATGGCCCCTTCGCCTTGGGCATCGCGCTTGGGAAAGCCCGCAGGGCCATAGCCCAGCAAAACGACCCGCGCCGCACCGCCCATATGCACCAGCGCCAGATTTTGCCCCTCATTGCCCGCCATCAGGACCAGAGGGGGGCCAAGCGCCGCGCCGCGCACCTGGTCGTGGGTGCCGTTGGCGGTCAGGCCCTGGCCGGAAAACCGCTCGCCGAAGGCCGCACCGCTCAGGGCAAGGACCGTGTCGAGCGGGCGACCGGGGCCAAAGCTTGCCTGTTGGTCGTCAAAGGTGATGATCCGGGTCAGCGCCAGGCTGTCGGGGTTTACGACGCAGACGGGCGTGCCGCACTCTGCCGCGGCCTGCGTGCACATCAGAGCGGCCAGCGCACCGCACCAGAGGCAAAGGCCCCTAGGGATCATAGCCTTCGACGATCACAAGGTTGCCGTCGGCCACGTCCTTGCGCAGGTCGTAGGCCGCCCGGTAACTTTCGCTGTCATAACAGGCGCGCGCGGCGGCGTAGCTGGGGAATTCGATCACCACGGTGCGGCTGTTCCAGGATCCTTCGGGGTTCACCTGCTGGCCACCGCGCACCAGGAACCGCCCGCCGTATTCGGCCAGCGGGGCGGCGTTCGCGGCCTGGTATTTCTTGTAGGCTTCGGCATCATGCACCACGTTGTGCGCGATCCAGTATCCTTTGGCGGCCATCGGTTTCTCCCGTCTTAAAGCTGGTCGAAACGATCTTTCAGACGTTTTGCCTCTGCGTCCAGACCGTAAGGCGGATTTATCACAAAAAGACCCGCGCCGATCATGCCGTGCCCCGGACGTGCGGGGGGGAAACGAACCTCGGCGCGCAGGGCGTCGGGGTAGGTGCCCACCAGCGATTTTAGCATCGGCACATGCAGGGCAGAGGTCAGCACCGGATACCACAGGGCCACGATGCCCACATTCCAAGCGCGGGTGTACTTGGCGATGTGGCGGGGGATCTCGTCGTAGTCTTCCTTGATCTCGTAGGACGGATCAATCAGCAGCATCCCGCGCCGGGGTGTCGGCGGCAGCAGGCTGTGCGCCAGATCGAACCCGTCGCGACGGTGGCAGGTGACCGGATAGGGCGACATCGCGTATTCCAGCGCGCCATGCTCGCGCGGATGTAATTCAGCCAGATGGATCGTGTCGGTGGGGCGCAGCAGGCGCGCGGCGATCATCGGCGATCCGGGGTAGGCGTGCGGGCCATCCTCGGCGCGGGTCTGGTGCAGGACCTGTGCAAAGGGGTGATCCGGCGCGAACCAGTCCTGCACACGGGCGATGCCCATTGCGGCCTCACCGGTCTTGCGCGCCTCCTCGGCGTCCAGATCATAGCTGGCGCGCCCCGCGTGGGTTTCGATATAGGATAGGGGTTTGTCCTTGCGCGTGAGATAATCGAGCATCCACGCCAGCAGCCCATGCTTGTGCACATCTGCCAGATTTCCAGCGTGGTATATGTGTTGATAGCTCAGCATGGGTCCTGGATCAGACCAAGCGGCTGATGTCTTTGGCCGCGCGGACAAAATCGTTGAACAAAGGGTGAGGCGCGAAGGGTTTCGATTTCAGCTCGGGGTGGAATTGTACGCCGATGAACCACGGATGATCGGGCCATTCGATGATTTCGGGCAGGCGGCCATCGGGCGACATGCCGCTGAAGCACAGGCCCGCCTTTTCCAGTTGTTCGCGATACTTGATATCCACCTCATAGCGGTGGCGGTGGCGCTCGTCGATGGTGGTGGTGCCGTATGCTTTGGCCACTTTCGATCCTTCTTTCAGGATCGCGTCGTATGATCCCAGACGCATGGTGCCGCCCTTGTCGTCGCCAACCTTGCGGGTGACCTTGGCATTGCCCTGAACCCATTCCTTGAGGTGGTAGACCACGGGCTCGAACCGTTTCTTGCCCGCCTCGTGGTCGAATTCTTCGGACCCTGCGGTCTCAATGCCCGCGACGTTGCGCGCGGCCTCGATCACGGCCATCTGCATGCCCAGACAGATCCCGAGATAGGGCACCTTGTTCTCACGGGCATATTGCGCCGCCTTGATCTTGCCCTCGGTGCCGCGCTCGCCAAATCCGCCGGGGACCAGAATAGCGTGGAACCCGTCGAGATGCGCCGCCACATCGGTGGACTTGTCGAAGATTTCCGCGTCGACCCATTCGATACGAACCTTGACGCGGTTGGCCATGCCGCCGTGGGTCAGCGCCTCGGCGATGGATTTGTACGCGTCTTCCAACTGGGTGTACTTGCCGACAATCGCGACCTTCACCTCGCCCTCGGGGTGGTGCACGCGATCAGAGACGTCTTGCCAAGTGGTCAGCTCGGGGCGCGGTGCGGGGCTGATCTGGAACGCGTCCAGCACCGCCTGATCCAGACCCTGCTCGTGATAGGCCAGCGGCGCGTCGTAGATCGTGGGCAGGTCATAGGCCGCAACCACGGCCTCCTTGCGCACGTTGCAGAACAGGGCAATCTTTTCGCGCTCTTTCTCGGGGATCGGCTGTTCGGATCGGCAGACCAGGATATCGGGCGCGATGCCGATGGATTGCAGTTCCTTGACCGAGTGCTGCGTCGGCTTGGTCTTCAACTCGCCGCTCGCCGCCAGATAGGGCAGCAACGTCAGGTGCATGAAGATGCACTGGCCGCGCGGCTTGTCATGGCTGAACTGGCGGATCGCCTCGAAGAAAGGCAGGCCCTCGATGTCGCCTACGGTGCCGCCGATCTCGCAGAGCATGAAGTCGACCTCATCGTCACCGATGTGCAGGAACTCCTTGATTTCATTGGTCACGTGGGGAACCACCTGGATTGTCTTGCCCAGATAGTCGCCGCGCCGTTCCTTTTCCAGAACGGTGGAATAGATCCGCCCCGATGAGACTGAATCGGTTTGCCGCGCGGGCACGCCGGTGAAACGCTCGTAGTGGCCCAGATCCAGATCGGTTTCGGCACCGTCATCCGTCACAAACACCTCGCCATGCTCAAATGGCGACATGGTGCCGGGATCGACGTTCAGATAGGGATCGAGCTTGCGCAACCGGACCGAAAAGCCGCGTGCCTGCAACAAGGCCCCCAGCGCTGCCGACGCCAGCCCCTTGCCAAGCGAAGAGACCACACCGCCAGTGATGAAGATATAACGCGCCATGAGTTCGGATGCTCCCCGTGTTGCAGATGCGATTTTTGGACGGACCAAAACCACCAGAATCGGCTGCGATTTTCACAGCACCACGGGGCCTCAGTATAACGGATGATTTCGATTCAAGGCAAGCCGTGCCGCAACATCGTGTTGCAGCGCGGCATCTTGCCTCAAGGTATAGCTGTTAAAGGGTCAGTCGCCTGCGGGAACCAGCGGAGCGTCGGCATCGCCTTGGGTGGGCGGGGTCAGACCACCGGCGGGCGGAGTGAGCGGCGTGCTTTCCTGCGTTTCAGGTGCAGCGCCCAAGCGGTCGATGACCGAGGTGCCCGCGGCCTTTTCGGCGGCGATGATCGTCAGTGTGATCGACGTGATGATAAAGGCGATTGCCAGTATCCACGTCACCTTGCCCAAGGCTGTCGCGGCTGCGCGGCCCGACATCGCACCGCCGCCGCCACCGCCGCCCATGCCCAGACCGCCGCCCTCGGAGCGCTGCATCAGCACGACGGCGATTAGTCCCAGAGACAGGATAAGGTGAATGATCAGGACGACGTTTTCCATGTATGCTCGCGATGCTCACGTTCGGTTTTGCGGGTATCTATGCAAGTTTTGTAGTCGGGGCAAGGGTGCGTGGCCGCTTATCCCGGAGGCTCTGGACAAATGGGCCGAACGCGCGCCATGCTGCGGCCATGCCACATGACCATCACGACCGCGATCACGCCCATGCCTTGTTGCCGCCGGACCCTGCCTTGCGGGTCAAGGCGCTGGAGACGATTCTGACCGAAAAGGGTCTGATCGACCCTGCGGCACTGGACGAGATCATCGACACCTATGAAAACCGCATCGGCCCGCGCAACGGCGCGCATGTGGTGGCGCGGGCGTGGTCGAACCCTGCGTTCCGCGACGCATTGTTGACGGATGCCACCGCCGTGGTGTCCGAGCTGGGCTATTACGGGCGGCAGGGCGAACATATGGTCGCGGTCGAGAACACCGACGAGGTGCACAACATGGTCGTCTGCACACTTTGCAGTTGCTACCCTTGGCCGCTTTTGGGCATTCCACCGGGTTGGTACAAATCCGACGCCTACCGCGCCCGCGCGGTGCGCGAGCCGCGCAAGGTGCTGGCCGACTTCGGTGTGACGTTGCCCGAGGACACCGCCGTGCGCGTCTGGGATTCGACGGCCGAGGTCCGCTATCTGGTGATCCCGCAGCGCCCAGCGGGCACTGAAGGAATGGACGAGGCGGCGCTGATGGATCTGGTCACACGCGATTCGATGATCGGCGCCGGGCTGGCGTTGAAGCCATGAGCCGCGTGCACCCGAACAAAGGCGCAGACGCGTGAGCCGCGTACACGACATGGGCGGGCGCTTTGGCGACGGCGCAGTCGTGCCCGAACCCGAAACCGAAGTGTTCCACGCCGACTGGCACCCGCGCGCATTGGCGGTGACGCTGGCCTGCGGATCGCTGGGCCAGTGGAACATCGACGCCAGCCGCCATGCCCGCGAACGGCTGGCACCCAAGGATTACGCCAGCTTCAGCTATTACGAAAAGTGGATGGCCGCACTGGCCGATATGCTTGTCGACAAGGGCGTTCTGACGCCTGACGAACTGGCCGGCGGCCGTGCGGTGGGGCCGTCCCCGCTGGCGGATCGCAAGCTGACACGCGGTGCCGTGGCCGGCGTTCTGGCGCGCGGAGGGCCTGCAGACCGGCCCGCGCAGATCGACGTGGCCTTTGCAGCAGGCGATGCCGTCCGCACGCGCCGTCATGCGCATAACGTCTTTGTCGATGGCGGTCACACCCGTCTGCCCGACTATGCCGCAGGAGCCACGGGCCGCATCGTGCGGATGCACGGCCACCACGTTCTGCCAGACGCTGCGGCGCATGGGCTGGGCGACCGGCCAGAGCCGCTTTATGCCGTGGCATTTCCCGCGTCCGAGCTCTGGGCGCGCCCAGAGCATCCGCGCGACGAGGTGGTGCTGGACCTGTGGCAAAGCTATCTGGAGCCCGCGACATGACCCGCCCGGAACCTGTATTCGAAGCGCCCTGGCACGCGCAACTGTTCGCATTGACCGTCCATCTGAATGAGGCGGGCCGCTTTGACTGGCCCGATTGGGCCGCGCGGTTCTCGGCCACGCTGGCACGGCATGGGCTGACGCGTGACCTGAACGGCGGCGACGACTATTTCACCGCTTGGCTGGAAACGCTCGAAACACTGTTGGCCGAAAAAGGCTGGGCCGAGGCCGCAGCCGTGGCCCAGATCCGCGATGCATGGGAGGCCGCCTATCTGCGCACACCCCACGGCGATCCGGTGTCCTTAGACGGCTGATCTATTCGTCGACGTCGTCCATGTCGGCCTGACCGGACAGACGGCGGCGCACCAGGCTCCATGACAATCCGATGCCCAGAACCGCGCTGAGCGCCAGCAGGCCAAGCCATGTGTTCAGATTGCTATTGTCGAGGCTGAGCAGGTTCAGATCGTAAAGCACCCAAAGCCCTGCCGCGACCACCGCCAGCACCAGCGCCATGCCAAAGCCTCCGATCGACCGCAGCGTCGCGCGCAGATAGATGATGTAGCCGATCAGCAGCAGCAGCCCCACCAGCACCGCAATCGACAGGTTCTCGCTGCCGTAATCGCGCGTCCAGCGTACATAGTTGTACTGGGTCGGATTGTAGGTCAGGGCCAGCAACACGAATGCTGCCAGCCAGCGCGCGAAAATGCCCATTGCGGTCTCCGAAGTCTGGTTGTTTCAGGAATTGCCCAAAACAACCCCGCGTGTAAAGGGCGCAGGCACTTGTCAGCCATCGGAAATTTATTGGCGATAAGCGGCGCTGCCTCTCAGTTTGTGGTTTCGCGCCTGTGACGGGCAGACTATACCACACCCGGTTTGCAAACATTAAAGGACCTGCATCATGGCCAATGTCGTCGTTGTCGGCGCCCAATGGGGTGACGAAGGAAAAGGCAAGATCGTCGATTGGCTCAGTGAGCGCGCCGACATCATTGCACGTTTTCAGGGCGGTCATAATGCAGGCCACACGCTGGTGATCGACGGCAAGGTCTACAAGCTGAACGCGCTGCCTTCGGGTGTGGTGCGCGGCGGCAAGCTGAGCGTGATCGGCAACGGCGTGGTGCTGGACCCCTGGCATCTGGTCAAGGAAATCGCGTCGATCCGCGAGCAGGGCGTGACCATCACCCCCGAAACGCTGATGATCGCCGAGAACACACCGCTGATCCTGCCGATCCACGGCGAGCTGGACCGCGCCCGCGAAGAAGCGTCGAGCAAGGGCACCAAGATCGGCACCACCGGGCGCGGCATCGGCCCCGCCTATGAAGACAAGGTTGGCCGTCGGTCGGTCCGCGTGGCCGATCTGGCAGACGAGGCGACGTTGGTCGCGCGTGTAGACCGTGCGCTGCAGCACCACGATCCGCTGCGCCGTGGCTTGGGCATCGACCCCATCGACCGCGACGCGCTGATCGCGCAGCTGAAAGACATCGCAAAGGAAATCCTGCCCTTCGCAGCGCCCGTCTGGAAGGTGCTGAACGAAAAGCGCAAGGCGGGCAAACGCATCCTGTTCGAGGGGGCGCAGGGCGCGCTTTTGGACATCGACTTTGGCACCTATCCTTTCGTGACCTCGTCCAACGTGATCGCGGGGCAGGCGGCCACCGGCGTGGGCATGGGCCCCGGTGCCATCAACTACGTGCTGGGCATCGTCAAAGCTTATACCACCCGCGTGGGCGAGGGCCCGTTCCCGACCGAATTGCACGACGAAGACGGCCAGCGTCTGGGCGAGCGGGGCCACGAGTTTGGCACCGTCACGGGCCGCAAGCGCCGCTGTGGCTGGTTCGACGCTTGTCTGGTGCGCCAGACCTGTGCGACCAGCGGCGTCAACGGCATCTCGCTGACCAAGCTTGACGTGCTCGACGGGTTCGAGACGCTGAAGATCTGCGTGGGCTACGAGCTGGACGGCGAACGCATGGACTATCTGCCCACCGCCGCCGACCAGCAGACGCGCTGCACGCCGATCTACGAGGAAATGCCGGGCTGGTCGGAATCGACCGAAGGTGCGCGCAGCTGGGCCGATCTGCCTGCCGAAGCGATCAAATACGTGCGCCGTGTCGAAGAGTTGATCGAATGCCCGGTGGCATTGCTGTCGACATCCCCCGAGCGGGAAGACACAATCCTGGTGCGTGATCCGTTTGCAGACTGAGGGGGCGATATGGCGCTGAGTTACAAGGCACGGCGGCGCTGGTCGCTGATCATCCTGCTCGTGGGGCTGCCACTCTATGTGATCCTCGCGGTCAACATCGTGGCACTGTTCGATCGGCCCTCGATCCTTGTGGAACTGCTGGTCTATCTGGGCCTGGGCGTGCTCTGGGCCTTTCCGCTCAAGGCGGTGTTCAAGGGGGTCGGGCAACCTGACCCCGATGCCGACCGCGACACCGACCAGTGATGCAGGCCGCAGCGCCGATCCCGATCCTGCGCAGCTTTGACGCTGCGAAGGCGCGGGAGTTCTACGTTGATTTCCTAGGCTTCGAGGTTGTGTTCGAACATCGGTTTGCGCCCGAACTGCCGCTTTATATGGGGCTGCGCATGGGGGCGTGCGAATTGCACCTGTCGGAACACCACGGCGATGCATCGCCGGGCGCTGCGCTGCGCATCGGGGTGCCGGATGTTGCTGCCTATGCGGCGGCACTGCGCGCCAAGGAATACGGGTTCTCGCGCCCATCGGTACAGCGCCAGCCTTACGGGATGGACGACATGAGCATCGCGGACCCCTTTGGCAGTCGGCTGATCTTTTTCACACCCATCGCAGACACCTGAAACGCCAAACGGCGGACCCTTTGGCCCGCCGTTTCAGTCTCTCTTCAGGCTTGGCAGTCAGCCAGCGGCGCGCTGATCGGGGCGGAACCCGATGTCGCCCGAGACAGCGAAACGCCCGCCTTCGATCTTTTCGATCTTCCCGGCCCGGAGCAGTTGGCCAAAGGAACGCAGGCCGTCTTCGCGGCTAAAGTCGGCGCCGATCACCTGGCGCACTTTCGACATCACTTGTGGACGCGAGAACTGGTCGCGCTCTTCCACAAAGGCAAGGAAGGCAGCAGCGGCTTCCAGAAGATCGGGCAGGTCATGTGCGCCCATATCATCCGCAAACTCGGCAAAGCTGTGTGCGCCTGCGGTTTCAACCATGGCCGGGGCAGTCGCCACGCGGCGCGGACGTACCGGACCTTCGGAGGCGGGGCGCATCGTGTCCACACGCTGTTCGGCGACCAGTTTCAGCGGCGCGGGGCGCGTCACGTCCGGACGGCGGTCGGTGGTGCCGCGCACTTCGGGACGGCGCGGTTTGACCACATCGGCCAGATCGGTCTGGTAGGCGCGCACTTCCAGAGCGTCTTCGGCGATCTTTGCGCTGACGATCTTCTCGTCCGAGTTCTTGGCGGCCACGGCAGCACGCAGGTGGGCAAATGCGTCGCGGTTGCGTGCGCTTTCGGGTTCGCCCATTTCCGCGTCGGCCTTGGCCATCAGGCGGTCCATGTCGCCATCATCTGCCGCATCCAGCTTGGCAGGTGCGGGGCGTGCGGTTTCGATTGCGTCTTCCGCGAGGACGATGGTGTCCCGATCCTGATCCTGATCCTGATCCTGGCCCTGGTCGTCTGCCTCGGCGGCGACAGGTGCGGCAGGTTCGTCATACGCAAGTTCGGCTTCGATGTCGGCGAGTTCGCGTTGCAGGTCTTCTTCGCCTTCGTTTTCCAGCGTACTGACCGGCGTCGCTTTGTCGCCTGCCAGTTTCGCTTCGACCTCTTCCAGTTCGCGCAACAGGGCTTCTTCGTCCTCGTCCGAAAGGGTCGAGTGAAGCTGCCCGTCAGCTTGGCGGACTGGCTGATCGCTTTCGGCTGAGGCCCTGGCTGCGAGCGCGCCGGGCTGAACACCTTGGTGGTTGTCGGCGTCGCCTTCGTCCTCATCATCGGCCATCTCTTCGAGATTGCCCTGGGCGATGGCCGCTTCAAGATCGGCGCGCTTGATCTTGACGATCCGGGCGAGGCGGGGTGCGGCGGCAACTTCGCTCTGAGCCTCGTCGGCATCTTCGTCATCGACGATCATGATCTCCTCGTCATCATCGTCAAAGGCGGTGTCGTCGTCGCTGTCGGCGGTTTCGTCAAACAGGTTCACTGCTTTGGTCTCTTCGGGCTGATCGACGGTGACTTCTGCCACCTCGGGCCCATCCTCCGGGTCTTCCTGAGCCAGGGGCAGGTCCTGCGCCACGCTGTCGTCCAGACGGGCCAGCATTGCTTCCAGGTCTTCGTCCTCGTCCTCGGCGTAAATCGACGCGTCGTCGTCTTCGGCAAGCGCTGCGATCACGTCGGAGGCTGCGTCGGCGATCACGTCGGCGGCGGCGTCTTCTGCGGCGTCTTCCTGATCGTCCATCACGGCGTGCACCAGCGCGTCGTCCTGAGCGGCGGATTTCACCACGTCGGCTTCGTCGTCATAGTCTTCGTCGCCGTCGTCTTCCTTGGCCTGCGACACCACGGCGCGAATGCGCTCAAGCTTGGCGGCGATGCTGTCGGCATGGGGCACGATGCGCGGACGCGCAGGGGGTGCGACGTCTTCGGCTTCGGCCACTTCTTCCTGCTGATCTTGGGGCTCGCCCTCGACGATGTCGCCGGCGGCGGTATCGGCAAAGAAGGCTTCGGCTTCCGAGACGTCCTCTTGCAGGTCTTCGGCGGCTTCGGGCTCGATTGTCGGCTCAACCTCTGACGCGGCTTCGGCGGCAACGTCTTCGGCTTCGGCAGCGGCTTTGACCTGCGCAGGTTCGGCGGGCGTCTCGATCTGTTCTTCGGCCTCGGCGACAGGCCCCGTAACGACAGGCTCCGCAACCGCGCCACTGTCCTGCAGCTGGACGGCGTCGGTCTCCGGGATCATCTCGGGTGTGGGGGCCGCTTCGGTAACTGGTGCCTGTACGGGTTCCTGCACTGTTTCCTGGGCGGCGGGTGCTTTTGCCTGAGCGGCGGGTGCCTGCTCTGCGACGGGTGCCTGGCGCTTTGGCGTCTGCGCGGCCTCGGGGGCCGTGGCGCTGAGAAAAATGCGTCCGTCGTTCATCCGCGCTTCGACACGGCGTTCGATCTCGCGTTCGGCGATCCGCGCCAGCATCTCTGCGTCGGGTTGCGGAGGCTCTGCACCAAAGTAACGGTCGTCACTGGCCAAATCGCGAAAATACTCTGCAATCGCTTTCATGGTATCAAACGAATCGTCAAAGCCTTCCAACGTGCACGAGAAGGTGCCGTAGGAGACCGTTAAAATTTTATTGTTACTCATCATGGTGTTCGTCCTCTGCGGTGCTGCAGTCATATATACAGTTGACTGGCGCGGCCAAAGCGGCCCGAATCTGTGCTGATGACGGTATCATTTCAAGGCGACTTTGTGATCTGTTTCCAAAATTGGAGTAAACTTTGACGTGATTGCCTCAATTGTTGACAGTTTGGAACCAGTGACACTTTTGGGCGGCGGATCGGGCACCGCAGAGGACGTTCATCTGGCCCGGACACTTGCTCCTTTGTGCGTTGCTGCCGACGGCGGCGCTCTGCTGGCGCTGCAGGCGGGGGTGATGCCCGACGCGGTGATCGGCGATTTCGACAGCCTGCCGCAGGACGCCCGTGCGCAGATCCCGCCCGAGCGTCTTTACCACATCGCCGAGCAATCCAGCACGGATTTCGACAAGGCGCTGCGCAGTATCGCGGCCCCGCTGGTCATTGCCGTCGGGTTCACCGGCGCGCGGGTCGACCATCAGCTTGCGGCGTTTCACGTTCTGATGGCCCATGCTTCGCGGCCCTGTATCGTGCTGGGCAAACACGAGGTGATCTTTCACTGCCCGCCGGACCTGTCGTTGCCGGTGGCAGCGGGCGATGTCGTCTCGCTGTTTCCGATGCGGCAGGTCACCGGGCGATCGACCGGATTGCAATGGCCCATTGATGGCCTGGCGTTCGATCCGATGCGTCTGATCGGCACCTCGAACCGGGCGACAGGGCCGGTAAAGCTGTGGATGGACGGGCCGGGAATGCTGTGCATCGCGCCACGGCGCATTCTGCCTGCGTTGGTCGGTGCGCTAATCTAGGCTGCGGGTGGCACGCGCATCTGGGCGCGCGCCACGCTGCGTTCGCGAAAGACCACGTAAAGCCCTGCGCCCACGGTGATCAGGATACCAACCGCCGCCAATCCGTTGGGCCAGTCGCCGAACACGGCATAGCCGATGGCGGTGGCAAAGGGGATTTCCAGATATTGCATCGGGGCCAGCGTCGCTGCGGGCGCAAAGCGCAGCGACCATGTCATCATGAGGTGGCCAAGCGTGCCGAACAGGCCGATGCCCACCAGCAACAGTGTCTCGGTGCCCGTCGGCAAGCGCATCGCCAGCGCGGCCACATCGTCGGGCACCAGCAACAGCAGCGGTGACATGATGGCGACGGCCATCGCGCCCGAGACGGCCTGCAATCCGACGGGGTCGGTTTGCTTGGCGATCTGGCGCGTGACCAGCATGAACAGCGCAAAGGTCACCGCCACAAAAATCGGCCACAGCGCGGGCCAGCCCACATCGGCAAAGCTGGGCTGCACCACCAGCAGCGTGCCCGCAAAGCCCACGACGCAGCCGATCAGACGGCGGCTGCCGACCTCTTCGCCCAGCACGAACTTGCCTAGAAGCAGCATTAAAAATGGCATAACAAAGGCAATCGCCACCGCATCGGCCAGCGGCAGATACCGCAAAGCCGTGAACATGCCGCCGATGCCCGCGATGTGAAGAAGGGTGCGGATGAACGTCAGGCGCAGCACCCGGCCGCGCATTTTCCAGTGGCGACCCGTCAGCCAGACCAGCGGGATCAGCACCAGCACCTGCACCATAAACCGGCACCACAGCAACTGGCCCAGTGACAGCGACTGGCCGATAACCTTGGCCAGCGCGTCGCCCATCGGCGCCACGATACAGAATCCGAGCATCAGCATGATACCCAAAAGGGGGCGGTCTTGATCCATGCCCGGCACGCTAGGTGCGGTGCCGGGACTTGGCAATTGCCTTTGTGATCAAAGGCTCAGCAGTTGGGCACATTCACCGCAAGGCCACCCAGCGAGGTTTCCTTGTACTTCTCGGACATGTCCGCCCCGGTCTGGCGCATGGTCTCAATGCAGGCATCGAGCGGCACCAGATGCGTGCCGTCTCCGCGCAGGGCCAGCGACGCGGCACTGACTGCCTTGATCGCGCCGAGGCCGTTGCGCTCGATGCAGGGCACCTGCACCAGCCCCCGGACCGGGTCGCAGGTCATTCCAAGGTGGTGTTCCAATGCGATTTCGGCGGCGTTTTCGACCTGTTCGGGCGAACCACCCATCACGGCGCAAAGGGCTGCGGCGGACATCGCAGCGGCGCTGCCCACTTCGGCCTGACAGCCCGCTTCGGCCCCCGAGATCGAGGCATTGTATTTTACCAGCCCGCCGATGGCGGCTGCGGTCAGCAGAAAATCCTCGACGTGTTTCTCGGACGCGCCGGGCACATGGTCGAGATAGTAGCGCAAGGTCGCAGGCAGCACGCCTGCCGCACCATTGGTGGGGGCGGTCACCACCTGACCCCCGGCGGCGTTTTCCTCGTTCACCGCCATCGCATAGACGCTCATCCAGTCGTTGATGGTGTGCGGTGCCTGCTGGTTCATGCCGCGTTCGGCCTGCAGTGCGTCGTGGATCGCCTTGGCGCGGCGTTTCACATTCAGCCCGCCGGGCAGGATGCCGTCGTTTTCCAGCCCCCGGTCGATGCAATCGTTCATCACCTGCCAAAGCCGAGCGGTGCCGCGTTTCAGGTTGTCGGCCCCGCCGCGCGATTCTTCATTGGCGCGCTTCATGCCCGCGATGGTCTTGCCCGAGGCGCGGGCCATTTCCAGCATCTCGTTGGCGGATTTGAACGGGAACGGGACGGGCGCGCCTTCGTCGGTGTCCTTGCCTGCGGCCAGCTCTTCCTCGGTCATCACGAAACCGCCACCGATGGAATAATAGACCTGGCGCAGGGTCACGTCGCCTTGTGCGTCGGTCGCCATCAGGATCATGCCGTTGGCGTGGCCCTTGAGCTGGGTGTCGTAGTCAAACACCAGATCGCGCTTGGGATCGAACTTCAGCGGCGGCAGGCCGTCGGGCTTCAGCTGGTGCGTCGCTTCCAGATCGGCCAGCACCGCCTCGGCGCGGTCGTTGTCATAGGTGTCGGGCACAAACCCCGCCAGGCCCAGAATGGTGGCGCGGTCGGTGGCATGGCCGACGCCGGTAAAGGCCAGCGATCCATGCAGCGACGCGCGCACGCCCGCGAACTGGAACGGCGAGCCGCGCATAAGGTCCAGAAACCGCGCGGCGGCGACCATCGGGCCCATGGTGTGCGAGGACGAGGGGCCGATGCCCACTTTGAACATCTCGAAGACAGATAGAAACATTTACGTGGCACTTCCTTGGGGCGGAGTGGGCGCGCGGGGCGCGGTGAAGGGCGTGTCGCCCAGACCTTCGGCGCATTGCAGCGTGGCGCAGGCGGGCAGGGTCTCGATCCGAAGGCACATCTGGTGCAGAGTCCGATAGGCGGACAGGTCGAACCATCTGCGGTCGGTGTCGGCAGGATAGACGGCACACCAGCGCAGGCAACCCGCGATGTAGAAATCCAAACCCGTGGGGGCAGGGAAATGCCAATCGGCGGCGGCTGCGTCCAGCGTGCGCAGGTTGGTGGTGATCTGCCCTTGAAGAAGGCGGCGCAGGCGGGCCTGATCGCGGCGGTCTTCGCCTGTGTATTTTTCCGGGTAGAACATCATGCGCAGGGCCGGGTGCAGCGTGTTGGCGGTAAAGAACAGCCATTTCAGCCAATTGCCCCGATGGGGATGGTCGGGCGCAGGCCCAAGCCCACCGTGGGTATCGGCCAGCCACAACAGGATCGCACCCGTCTCGAACAGCGCGCCCTGCGGTGTCTCCAGCGTCGGGATCAGCCCGTTTGGGTTCAACGCGCGGTAGCCGTCAGAGGTTTGCGCACGGGCCGCACGGTCCACCAGCCGCGTCTCGAACGGCAGTCCGGCGTGGTCCAGCGCCAACCGCACGATCAGCGAGGCGTTGTCAGGGGCATAGTGCAGCACATAGGTCATGCGCGCAGGCATATCCTGCACCTGGGGCAAACGGATCGCTGTTTGCGACGTATCTGCTGCAAAAGCTGACGCAGAGTTTGTCGGCAAGCTTGCTGAATTTCTGCAGCGCGGGCCCCTGCACGCGCGCAATTGCCCCTCGCACCCAAGGCGCATCTTTCCTATAAGCGTCCGAAGACACCAATGGAGCTGCCCCATGTCCGGAGAACTATCGCCCATCGACAAGGCAAAATTCGTCGCGGCCAAGCGGGCCGCCGACTATGTCGAGGATGGTATGCGCGTGGGTCTGGGCACGGGCAGCACCGCGGCCTGGCTGGTGCGCTGCATCGGGGAAATGGTGCGCAACGACGGGCTGCGGATCAAGGGCGTGCCGACCTCGACGCGCACTGCGGAACTGGCGCGCGACGTGGGCATCGACGTGATGTCGTTGGACGAGGCAAAGTGGCTGGACCTGACCATCGACGGGGCCGACGAATTCGACGGTGACCTGAACCTGATCAAGGGCGGTGGTGGCGCACTGCTGCAGGAAAAGATCGTGGCGACGGCCAGCGACCAGATGATCGTGATCGCCGACGTCGGCAAGGAGGTCGAGACGCTGGGCGCGTTTCCCCTGCCGATCGAGGTGATCCCCTTTGGCTGGCAGACAACGCAGGCGCTGGTCGAGGAGACGCTGATTTCGATGGACGTGCTGGGCCGGTCGTCGTCGCTGCGCATGAACGGCTCGCGGCCCTTCATCACCGACGAAGGCAACCACATTCTCGACCTGCATCTGCACCGGATCGGCAACGCGCGGCAGCTGTCGCTGGTGCTGAACCAGATGCCAGGCGTCGTCGAGAACGGGCTGTTCATCGACATCTGTGACGCAGTTGTGATCGGCTATGGTGATGGACGGGTCGAGGTGCGTGACATAAATGAAGGCACAATCGAGCAGGACCGACTGGACTTTGTCGAGACGGACAACCTGTTTACCGATCTGGCAGACTGAGAAAAGGACCACAGGCGCATGGCTTCCAAATATGACTTCGACCTGTTTGTAATCGGCGGCGGCTCGGGCGGCGTGCGTGCGGCCCGCGTGGCGGCAGGCGACGGGGTCAGGGTCGGGCTGGCCGAGGCAAGCCGCTATGGCGGCACCTGCGTGATCCGGGGCTGCGTGCCCAAGAAGCTGATGGTTTACGCCAGCGAATACCGCGACCTGACCCAGGATGCACGCGTCTATGGCTGGGACATCCGCGACGGCCCGTTCGACTGGCCGGTCTTCCGACAGAACCTGCATACCGAATTGGACCGGCTCGAAGGCGTCTATCGCAACCTTCTGGGCAACTCGGGCGTCGAGACCTTTGATTGCCGCGCCAAGCTGAAGGACAAGCATACGATCCTGCTGGAAGATGGCACCGAGAAGACCGCCAAGACCATTCTGGTCGCCACCGGCGGCTATCCGGTGCGCCCCGATCTGCCCAACGCCGAGCTGGGGATCGTGAGCGACGATATTTTTCATCTGGAATCCTTGCCCAAGTCGATCTTGATCATCGGCGGCGGCTATATCGCCTGCGAATTTGCCTGTATCCTGCACGGGCTGGGGGTCGAGGTGACACAATACTATCGCGGGGCGCAGATCCTGCGCGGCTTTGACGACGAAGCCCGCGGGCTTGTGGCCGAAGCCATGCGCGACCGTGGCATCGACCTGCACGTGGGCACCAACATCGTCGAGATGTGTCTCGCCAGCGAAGAGCAGACGCCGCATGTAGGTTCCGACGCGGCGATGGGGGCGGCTGACGACACCGGCTCGCAGATGCCCAAGGAAGCCGTGATCGCCGCTGCGGGGCCGCAGGGCGGGCCGATCCGGGTCAAATCGACCACCGGCGGCGAAAAGATTTTCGACATGGTGTTCTTTGCCACTGGCCGCGCGCCGTCCACCAACGACATGGGGCTGGAAGAGGCCGGGGTGAAGCTGGGCCGGGGCGGGCAGATCGTGGTGGACGACCATTCGCGCACCGATGTCGACAACATCTTTGCCATCGGCGACGTCACCGACCGCGTCAACCTGACGCCGGTTGCGATCCGCGAAGGCATGGCCTTTGTCGAGACGGCGTTCCGCGACAACCCCACGCCGGTCGATCACGACCTGATCCCGTCTGCGATCTTTACCCAGCCCGAAATGGGCACCATCGGGTTGAGTGAAGAGGCCGCAGGCGAGCGCGAAGAGATCGAAATATACACCTCAAGCTTTCGTCCGATGCAGACCGCTTTCGCCGGGCGCGAGGACCGCGCGCTGATGAAGCTGATCGTTTCCAAGAAAACCCGAGTGGTTCTGGGCTGTCATATTGTCGCGCCTGGCGCCGGCGAGATGATCCAGATGGCGGGCATCGCGATCAAGATGGGTGCAACAAAGGAAGACTTTGACCGTGTTTGCGCCGTTCATCCGACGATGTCCGAGGAACTTGTGACGATGCGAAGCCCGACACGCACTGCTTGATTTGTTCAAGTGTGATACACAATTAATGACATGACACGCCGCCCCGACGGGCGGCGAACAGGAGGACAGAAAACATATGGCTGGCAATACAGGCGGCCCCTGGGGCGGCGGAGGCTCTGGCGGAGACGACGGGCGCGGGGGCAATCGCGGCTCTAACGGTTCAGGCAATGGCGGCAAGCCGGGTGGCGGACGCCGCCCCGGTGAAGGCAGTCAGATGCCCGAGATCGACGAACTGGTCAGAAAGGGGCAGGAACAACTGCGCGTTCTGATGGGCGGTCGTGGCGGCAACAACGGCACCGGCGGTCCCGGCTCAGGTGGGGACGGCGGCGGTCCGCGTCTGACACGCGGCACGGTCGGCCTTGGGGCGCTTGTCCTGGTGGCGGCCTGGGCCTTTGCCAGCTTTTACACCGTGAAACCCGACGAGCAATCGGTTGAGCTGTTCCTGGGCGAATATTCGTCGACGGGCAGCCCCGGTCTGAACTTTGCGCCCTGGCCGCTGGTCACCGCCGAGGTCCTGTCGGTCACCCGCGAACAGACCGAAACCATCGGCACCACGTCGCGCGGCGACAGCGGGCTGATGCTGACCACGGACGCGAACATCATCGACATTGATTTCCAGGTCGTCTGGAACATCACCGATGCCGCGAAGTACCTGTTCAATCTGGCCGCACCCGAAGAGACCATTCGCGCCGTGTCCGAAGCGGCGATGCGCGAAGTCATCGCACGGTCGCAATTGGCACCGATCTTGAACCGTGACCGCCAATTGGTCGCCGACGAGGCGCAGCAACTGATCCAGCAGACGCTGGACCAATACGACAGCGGTGTGAACATCGTGCGTCTCAACCTCGACAAGGCCGATCCGCCCGCCGAGGTGATCGACAGCTTCCGCGAAGTGCAGGCCGCCGAGCAGCAGCGCGACCGTCTGGAACGTCAGGCCGATGCCTATGCCAACCGCGTTCTCGCGGGGGCACGCGGTGAAGCCGCGCAGACGCTGGAAGAGGCTGAAGGCTACCGTGCCCAACAGGTCAACGAAGCCCAGGGTGAGGCTGCACGCTTTACCTCGATCCTCGAGGAATATTCCAAGGCACCGCAGGTCACGCGCAAGCGGCTTTACCTGGAATCAATGGAACGCATCCTTGGGGATGTGGACAAGATCATTCTTGAGGAATCACTGGGTGGCAATGGCGGCGGGCAGGGGGTTGTTCCCTATCTTCCGCTCAATGAATTGCGCCGTGGAGGAACGAACTGATGCGGAATACGACATTTATCATTCCCGCCGTGGTCGTGCTGGTGGCTGTTCTGCTCAGCTCGATCTACATCGTGGACGAGCGTGAAAAGGCGCTGGTCCTGCAATTTGGCCAGATCAAATCGGTCAAGGAAGAGCCGGGCCTTGCGTTCAAGATCCCGCTGATCCAGCAGGTCGTGCGCTATGATGACCGTATTCAGGCTCTGGATACCGTTCCGACCGAGGTGACGCCGTCGGATGACCGTCGTCTGGTGGTCGACGCCTTTGCCCGCTACCGCATCGCGGACGTGGTGCAGTTCCGTCAGGCCGTCGGTGCCAATGGCATGCGCGCCGCCGAAGAACGGCTGCAAGGCATCCTGAACCCGGTGATCCGGGCGGTGCTGGGCTCTGAAGGGGTGACATCGAATACCATCCTTTCGGCGGACCGTGCCGAGTATATCGAGCGCATCACCGAACAGGCCCGTCTGCGGGCGCTGCCGCTGGGTCTCGATGTGCTGGACGTGCGTCTGAAACAGACGAACCTACCGGAACAGAACCTTGATGCGACCTTTGCCCGGATGCGGGCCGAACGGGAACGCGAAGCCGCTGACGAAGTCGCGCGCGGCGAGGAAGCGGCCCAGCGGGTCCGTGCCCAGGCCGACCGGACGGTGGTCGAACTGACCTCGGTCGCGACACGCGAGGCCGACATCATCCGCGGTGAAGCCGACGCCGAGCGCAACAGCATTTTTGCTGCGGCATTCGGTGCTGATCCTGAGTTCTTCGAGTTCTACCGCTCGCTGACCGCCTACGAACGGGCCTTGCAGGGCAGCAACTCGACGATGGTGATGTCGCCGTCCAGCGAGTTCTTCAACTACCTGCGCTCGGATCAGGGCGCACGGTCAGACGAAGGCGAATAACATGGCCTGGGTCCTGATGGCCCTGGGACTGGTGTTGATGGTGGAGGGGCTGGCCTATGTGCTGGCCCCTTCGCTGATTGAGCGGGTGCTGGAACTGCTGCGCAGCCTGCCCGAGGCCGCACGAAGGCAGATCGGCTTTCTCGCTTTGGTGAGCGGTCTTTTGCTGGTGTCGGTCGCCTATCAACTGGGCCTGAGCTAAGCGCCGCGTTGATCGAGGCGCTGACGCGCCACTTGATTTTATTCAAATTTTTCCAAAATTTAAGCTGATGCCTCCGGCGGGGATATTTATAGCCAAAAGAAGTTTCCAGCCCGCCGGGCTTGCGTTGGCGGCGATCGGTTCACAGATTGGTAACAAGGTCTTGAGAGGCTGCGACTGAATTGATCTTTCATGTTGCAAGCCTGCAACCCTAGATGCACGGTATGGCGCAGACGCGCAGCAATGTGTGAAAAGCGGACGACAGCGTCCGCATGGACAGCAGGAGAACGTTGTATGCAGACGAGAGCGGTCGCAGTGTCGAGAACACGCACCCCATCCCTTCAACTTCGTGCCATCTGGCTGACGGCCCTGGCGATGGTGCTGGTGATTGCGCAAGCGATTGCCGCACAGGCCAAGCCCGAAAGCCTGGCACCCCTGGCCGAGAAGATCAGCCCGTCGGTGGTAAACATCACCACATCGACGGTCGTGGCGGGCAACACCGGACCCCAAGGCATCGTGCCCGAGGGCAGCCCGTTCGAGGATTTCTTTCGCGAATTTCAGGACCGCAACAACAACGGGGATCGCCCCCGCCGGTCGTCCGCGCTGGGCTCGGGCTTTGTGATTTCGGAAGACGGCTATGTGGTCACCAACAACCACGTGATCGATGGGGCGGACGAGATCAAGATCGAGTTCTTCAATGGCACCGAACTGGATGCCACGGTCGTGGGCACCGATCCCAACACCGACATCGCGCTGTTGAAGGTCGATGCCGATGGCGCGCTGCCTTTCGTGCCCTTCGGTGACAGTGACGCCGCACGCGTGGGCGACTGGGTGATTGCGATGGGCAACCCGCTGGGGCAGGGGTTTTCTGTCTCTGCCGGGATCGTGTCGGCCCGCAACCGCGCGCTCAGCGGCACCTATGACGATTACATCCAGACTGACGCCGCGATCAACCGGGGCAACTCGGGCGGGCCGCTGTTCAACATGGACGGCGAGGTTATTGGTGTGAACACCGCGATCCTGTCGCCCACCGGTGGCTCCATCGGTATAGGCTTTTCGATGGCATCCAACGTTGTGACACGTGTGGTCAAGCAGTTGCAGGAGTTCGGCGAGACCCGCCGCGGCTGGCTGGGCGTGCGCATCCAGGACGTGACCCCCGACATCGCCGAGGCAATGGGTCTGGAGAAAACCGCAGGCGCGCTGGTGACATCGGTGCCCGAGGGCCCGGCCATGGAAGCAGGCATGAAGGACGGTGACGTTATCCTGAGCTTTGCCGGCGTGGAAGTGGCCGACACCCGTAGCTTGGTCCGCCAGGTGGGCAACAGCCCCGTGGGCGAAGCGGTGCGGGTCGTGGTGTTCCGTGATGGCAAGACCGTGACGTTGAAAGTGACGCTTGGCCGCCGTGAAGAGGCCGAAGGGGCCGTGCCCGCCGTCGCACCCGGTGCTGAACCTGAGGAAGCGCCAGAGACAACGAAGGAGGTTCTGGGCCTGACGCTGACGCCGCTGACCGATGAGGTGCGCGAGCAGTTGGGTGTGGATGCAGGTCTGGTGGGCCTTGCCGTGGCCGATGTCGACGAAGCATCCGAGGCCTATGAGAAAGGTCTGCGTGCGGGCGACGTGATCACCGAAGCGGGACAGCAGAAGATCGCGTCAATCGCCGAGTTCGAAACACGGGTGGACGAGGTCAAGGAAGCAGGGCGCAAGTCGCTGCTGTTGCTGGTGCGCCGTGCCGGTGATCCGCGCTTTGTCGCGCTGGGCATCGCCGAATAAGGCAGAATGCCAATTTGAAATGTCAGAAGGCCGGGCTGCTCTGCCCGGCCTTTTGCTATTCCGGCTGCCGCTCGACTGCGATCAGCCCCAGGGTGCGGGCGGTTTCGACGGTCAGGATATCGCTGTCGAACCCCTCTGTCGCCTGTAGCCTGCGCACGGCGGCACGGGTGCGCATCGACATCTCGCCGGTGACGGGGCCACGGTAGATGCCCCGCGCCGCCAGCGCGCGTTGCAGCGACGAGACGAACTCGGGCGTAAACTCCACGCCGCAGGGCACCTGAAACCACGTGTCCTCACGCTCTTTCACGATCTCCTGCACGCTTTCGCGCTGATAGACCGCTGGCTGCTGAATCCGCCCATCGCTGCTGGTCTGCGCGGGTTTCAGCAGCACCTCGCGCTCGACTGTCTCGATGATGGCGGGCGATGTCCTCTTGCCCCAGCAAGTGTCGGGGGCGGCGCCCTCGGGGCGCTCCGTAGTCAGCCGGATCATGCCCGGCCCCGTCAGCCCGTCGTCTGCGGTGATCGGATCGCAGGCGCTCAGCAAGATAATGCCAAGTGCGGCGGTGCGAAAATGGATCATGATGCCTGTCCTCGTGCCGGTTGCGATACGGCTTTGCGCGGCAGGCTACCCGCATCGCCGCACGCTGACCAGCCCTGCCAGACGCTTCGGCACTGCTCGCAGAAAGGCAAAAATGCACCAGACGCTTCGGCCCCGTGCCGCAGCAGGCAACACTGGCCGAAAAGGGGCTGGCGCAGCACCGGACGGCTGGATAGACATGCAGGGATTTCGCACCAAGGGGGCACGTATGGCCAAGATCACTTACATCGAACATGGCGGCAAGGAACACGTCGTCGACGTCTCGAACGGCATGACCGTCATGGAAGGCGCACGCGACAACAACATCCCCGGCATCGAAGCCGACTGCGGCGGTGCCTGTGCCTGCTCGACCTGTCACGTCTACGTCGATCCGGCCTTTGTGGAAAAGCTGCCCGCCAAAGACGACATGGAAGAGGACATGCTGGATTTCGCGTTCGAGCCCGATCCCGCCCGCTCGCGCCTGACCTGCCAGCTGAAGGTCACCGACGCTTTGGACGGTCTGGTCGTCCACATGCCCGAAAAACAGATCTGATGCGGCTGGCGGCGCTCTTCTGGGCGCTGCTGGCCTGCGCCTCGGCTGCGGAACCGCTGGCCGAGGTGCGCCTGGGCGCATTCGCCGCCCGGTTCGAGACTCCGACAGACCGCTATGGTCACGCCATCATGGGCGATCTGCCAGAATGGGGCCGCCTGTGTCTCTCGGGCGCACAGGCGCAGGCCTGCGTGACCTTGCCGCAAAGCGCCGTGTTCGAAGACATCGCCCCGCGTCTGGCCGATCTTGATAACGACGGCACGCCCGAGGTCATCGTCGTGGAAAGCACGGTGACCGAAGGGGCGGCGCTGGTCGTCTACCGCCTCAGGGGCACCACACTCACCCGTACCGCGACGCCGCCCATCGGGCAGCGCAACCGCTGGCTTGCGCCTGCGGCCATCGCCGATCTGGACGGCGACGGCTTGATCGAGATCGCCTATGTCGACCGTCCGCATCTGGCCAAGGTGCTGCGCATCTGGCGCTATGACGGCGGCACCCTGCACCACGTCACAGACCAGCCGGGCCTGACCAATCACCGTATCGGCGAAGAGACCATTGCTGGCGGCCTGCGCACGTGCGACGGCGCGCCCGAGATCATCACCGCCGATGCCGACTGGTCGCAGGTCATCGCCACAGGTCTCATCGACGGCAGCGCGCAGTCTCGCAGTCTTGGCCGCTATAGCCCCGCCGCTCTAGACCGCGCTCTGACCTGCCGCTAACCCTTCATCTTGCTGGAAAAACTCCGGGGACGCGTCGCAGACGCGGGGGCAGAGCCCCTGCGCCCGCTCAGTCCAGCGCCCGCCAGCCGATATCGCGCCGACAAAAGCCGCCGTCCCAATCGACCGCATCGACCATCGCATAGGCGCGGTCGCGCGCCTCGGCCAGTGATGCGCCGCGCGCGGTCACGTTCAGCACGCGGCCCCCTACGGCCACCACGTCGCCGCCCTCGCGTCTGGTCCCTGCATGGAACACCATGTTGCTGCTGTCTTCGGGCAATGCGTCCAGCCCGCCGATGACGGTGCCTTTCTCGTAGGCATCAGGATAGCCCTTGGCCGCCATTACCACCGTGATCGCGTGATCGTCGGCCCAGTTCACCCGCGCATCCGCCAGACGCCCCTGGGCTGCGGCGTGCATCAGGTCCATCGCCTGCGCGCCCAGCCGCATCATCAGCACCTGGCATTCCGGATCGCCGAAACGCACGTTGTATTCCACCAGACGCGGCACGCCGTCCTTGATCATCAGCCCCGCGTAGAGCACCCCCTGATAGGGCATTCCGCGTTTGGCCATCTCGTCCATGCATGGCTTGATGATCTGGTCCAGAGCCGTTTGCGCAATCTGAGCCGTCAGCACCGGCGCGGGGGAGTACGCGCCCATGCCGCCGGTGTTGGGGCCGGTGTCGCCTTCGCCGACGCGCTTATGGTCCTGCGCCGTGCCCATCGGCAGCACATCGGTGCCGTCGCACAGCACGAAAAACGAGGCCTCCTCGCCTTCCATGAACTCCTCGATCACAACTTCGGCGCCCGCTCCGCCGAAGGCACCGCCGAACATGTCGTTGATGGCGGCTTCGGCCTCGGCCACGGTTTCGGCGATGATCACGCCCTTGCCAGCGGCCAGACCGTCGGCCTTGATCACGATCGGCGCGCCTTGCTTTTGCACATAGGCGCGGGCCGACGCGGCATCGGTGAAATGGCCATAGGCGGCGGTGTTGGCCCCGCAGGCATCGCAAATCTCTTTGGTAAACGCCTTCGACGCTTCCAGTTGCGCGGCGGCGGCGCTGGGCCCGAAGACCAGAACGCCCGCATCGCGCAAACGGTCGGCGACACCTTTGGCCAGCGGTGCCTCGGGGCCGACGATGACAAAGTCGATCGCTTCCGCCTCGACCAGAGCGATCACCTCTCCGCCGTCTTCGATGTCGAGCGACGCGCATTCCGCCATGGCTTCGATGCCCGCATTGCCGGGGGCGACGATCAGCCTGTCACATTTGGGGTTTTGCACCACCGCCCATGCCAGCGCATGTTCACGGCCACCAGCGCCGAGGATCAGAATATTCATGCCGCACACTCCTTGGCCTTTGTTGCCCCGCGTTCTAGTCTGCGCGCACCCGCCACACAAGCACGCAAGGCACCGCCCATGGACCTGATCGACGACCCCGCCGAGGCCGGCAATTCCCCCGAGTTCAGCGTCACCGAGCTTTCGGGGGCAATCAAGCGGGTGATCGAGGGCGAGTTCGGCCATGTCCGCATCCGCGGCGAGGTGGGCCGGGTGTCGCGCCCGCGCTCGGGGCACGTGTATCTTGACCTCAAGGACGACCGCAGCGTGATTTCCGGGGTGATGTGGAAAGGCACCGCCAGCCGTCTGCACACCCAGCCCGAAGAGGGGATGGAGGTGATTGCCACGGGTCGGATCACCACCTTTGGCGGGCAGTCGAAATACCAGATCGTCATTGAGGACATCAAACCCGCGGGCATGGGCGCGCTGATGGCGTTGCTGGAAAAGCGCAAGGGCATGTTGCAGGCCGAGGGGCTGTTCGACGAGACGCGCAAGCGGCCCTTACCCTATCTGCCGGACATCATCGGCGTGGTCACCTCGCCCTCGGGGGCAGTGATCCGTGACATCCTGCACCGCTTGCGCGACCGGTTCCCGCGCAAGGTGCTGATCTGGCCGGTGGCGGTGCAGGGCGAGCGCTGTGCGGCCGACGTGGCCCGCGCCATCGCCGGGTTCAACGCGATGACGCCGGGTGGTGCACTGCCGCGGCCCGATCTGCTGATCGTGGCGCGTGGCGGCGGCAGTGTCGAGGACCTGTGGGGGTTCAACGAAGAGATCGTCGCGCGGGCGGCGGCGGCGTCTGATATTCCACTGATTTCCGCCGTGGGCCACGAGACCGACACCACGCTGATCGACTTCGTGTCCGACCGGCGCGCGCCCACGCCGACGGCGGCAGCGGAACTGGCGGTGCCGGTGCGCCATGAGTTAATGGCATGGCTGGGCGGGCAGGGTGCGCGTATGTCGCAGGCTCTGTCGACCACGCTGATCCGCCGCCGTCAGCGGCTGGTGGATCTGGGCCGCGCCTTGCCGCGCCCGGAAGTGCTGGTGGAAGGCCCGCGCCAGCGGCTGGACGTGCTGGGCGACCGTCTGGGGCCCGCGCTGATTGCGGGCGTCCAGCGCCGCAAGGTCAAGCTGTCAGAGGCATCGGGCAGCCTGCGCCCCGCCACCCTGCGCCGCAGCGTGATGACCGCACGGCGTGATCTGGACAAGCTATCGGCGCGCCTGGCGCCCGCACTTGCCCGCGCGGTGGCTGCGAAATCGGACCGTTTCACCACGCGCACAGGCCGTTTCGACCCTGCCGCGCTTACGGCACAGACCGTCACGGCACGGCGCGATCTGGACCGGCTGACCTCTGGCATCGTCCGGGCGGGGCAGGGCCAGACCCAGACCCTGCGCCGTAAGATCGACGCGATGGACCGCTTGCGCGAAACGCTGAGCTACAAGGCGACGCTGGCGCGAGGCTATGCGGTGGTGCGTGGCGATGGCGATGTGGTTACGACCAAGGCCGGCGCGAAAAAAGCTGCCAGCCTGGAGATCGAATTTGCCGACGGCAAGCTGACGGTCGGCGGCAAGGCGGCGGCCCCGAAGAAATCCGCCGCCAAGGCCCCCGATCAGGGATCACTCTTCTAGACCGTCGCGATCGGCGTCACGGGCGAACCCACCGCCGAAGGCAAACGCAAGGGCGGCGCGGTGATCAGGAAACGCGACCGCCCGTTCGCCCGCAACCAGTCGGCCAGCGGCGTGAGGTGCCACAATTCGCCCAGCATGATCCCGTTCTTGAACAGGCAATGCTCGTGCAGGGGCAGGGTGGAACAACAGCCGTCGCCCGGTGTCGCGGGATAGCCCTCGACCGCATAGTTGTCGGCGGCAATTGCCGCGATCCCGCTGTCGGTAATCCATTGCAACAGCCGCGCATCACGCCCGTCCAGCACCGCGCAGGCGTTGTGCAGACGCTCCTCGTCGGGGTCCTTGTTCATGTCCAGGATCACCTGGGCAAAGCCTGTGTGCAGCACCAGCATGTCGCCCGGCTCTATGCTGACCCCATCCTGTTCCATCACCTGCATCAGCTTGTCATAGCCCACCAGCGTGCGGTCATCGCCGAAATGCGCCCGCAGATCGACCATGACGCCGCGCCCCTGAATGCCGTGGGCGGCGGCGTTTTCGATGCCCAATGCGGTCGCCTGCGAGGTGCTGTGCGGCTTCATATCCGCGCCCACGCCCGCATCGTCCAGCGCTTCGGGCGCGATGATGTGTTCGCCCGCCCGGTAACCGTTGTAGAACACCTTCGCCGTCTCGCCGTCGCCGCGCGTGTCGAACTGCCCGCCGACATGGCACAGCGCGTCCCATTGCGTCGAATACTGCAGGTGAAGAATCGCCAGATCGTCGCAGAGCACATCCGACGCACCGGGGATCGTCGCGTTGAAGTTCACCGCCCCCTCGCGCAGCGTCGGGCGCACCACGGGCGGCTTGCGGCGCGGGTTCAGCCCGCTGCCGCCGGGATAATCCAGCGGCAGGGACAGACAGAACGTGATCCCCTCGACCGCTTCGGCCAGCCCCTGTTTGACCTTGGCTCGGTCCATCAGGTTCAGCCGCCCGATCTGGTCCTCTGGCCCGAAATCGCCCCAGTTCGACCCCGGCGGTCTTTGTGTCCATCTTTGTGTCATGTGGGTCTCCTCCCCCTGCGTCTTCGGGGGCATCATGGCGCGCCGCGATGGCTTGCGTCCATGTCTGGCTGCGGTGCCCGCGCGTTCCGTTGCGTCCCGACGCGGGGCGCAGGAGGGCACACAAGCATGGCAGTCTGTGCGAAAATCCACTAGGTCTGCGGGAACAACACCGAAAAAATGCGCGAAAGGACCGTCAGGATGCTGAAGAACGATCAACTGGATCAATGGGACCGCGAGAATTTCTTTCACCCCTCAACCCATCTGGCCCAGCACGCTCGCGGCGAAAGCCCCAATCGTGTGATCAAGACCGCAAGCGGCGTCCACATCGAAGACCGCGATGGCAACCGCCTGCTCGATGCCTTCGCCGGGCTTTACTGCGTCAACGTCGGCTATGGGCGTCAGGAAATCGCCGAAGCCATCGCCGATCAGGCGCGCGAACTGGCCTATTATCACTCTTACGTCGGCCACGGCACCGAGGCATCGATCACGCTGTCGAAGATGATCCTCGACCGTGCACCGTCGAACATGTCGAAGGTGTATTTTGGCCTCGGCGGGTCGGATGCGAATGAAACCAATGTGAAATTGATCTGGTATTACAACAACATCCTTGGCCGCCCGCAAAAGAAGAAGATCATCAGCCGCTGGCGGGGCTATCACGGATCTGGGCTGGTCACGGGCTCGTTGACCGGGCTTGAGCTGTTCCACAAGAAGTTTGATCTGCCCGTTGATCAGGTGATCCACACCGAGGCGCCCTATTATTTCCGCCGCGCGGACCAGTCCCAGACCGAGGCGCAATTCGTCGCCCACTGCGTGTCCGAGCTTGAGGCGCAGATCGAACGGGAAGGGGCCGACACCATCGCGGCCTTCATCGGCGAGCCTGTCCTGGGCACCGGTGGCATCGTGCCGCCGCCCGAAGGGTACTGGCCCGCGATCCAGGCTGTGCTGAAAAAGCACGATATCCTGTTGGTGGTGGACGAGGTCGTGACCGGCTTTGGCCGTCTGGGCACAATGTTCGGCAGCGATCACTACGGACTTGAGGCTGATATCATCACCATCGCCAAGGGGCTGACGTCGGCCTATGCGCCGCTGTCGGGCTCAATCATCGGCGACAAGGTCTGGAAGGTTCTGGAGCAGGGCACCGATGAAAATGGCCCCATCGGCCACGGTTGGACCTATTCGGCTCACCCCATCGGGGCTGCGGCGGGTGTCGCTAACCTGAAACTCATCGACGATCTGAACCTGATCGCCAACGCGGGCGAGGTCGGTGCCTATCTCAACAAGACGATGTCAGAGGCCTTGGGCAATCACCCCCATGTGGGCGATATCCGCGGCGAGGGGATGCTCTGTGCGGTCGAGTTCGTGAAGGACCGTGACAGCCGCACGTTCTTTGATGCCGCCGACAAGATCGGCGCGCAGGTGTCAGGCACTCTGCTGTCGCAGGACAAGGTGATTGCGCGGGCCATGCCGCAGGGCGACATCCTCGGCTTTGCGCCGCCGTTCTGCCTCAGCCGTGAAGACGCGGATCAGGTGGTTGCGGCCACTGAACGGGCGGTGAAAACCGTTCTGGGATAAGGTGTTGCGCCGTGGTCTTTCGGGACTGCGGCGGACGCCTACACCCCGATCTTGGGGCCAAGGCAGAGCATTTCCTCGCCCAGGTCCTGCGCCTCGTACAGTGACAGCGACCCCGGATCGTTCTGGAATTGCGCGGTCAGCCCGTCGCCGCGCCGCTCGAACGTCCAGCATTGCGGGTCGGGGCGGTCTTCGTAGACGAAACAGATGTTGCCCGCCTCTTCGTACCAATAGCCGTCCTTGCAATCGCCATCCAGAAACGACCAGCGCACGCGGCGGTTGTCGAGATAGATTTCGGCCCCATAGGGCGCGCCGCCAGAGCCAAAAAACAGCGTCTTTCCCTTGGTATAGGCGTCGAATGCCTCGGCATCCATCGGTTCGGCAGCGAGCGGTGCGGCCAGAAAGGCACTGAGAAGCAAAATACGTGTTATCATGCGCCCAGACTGCCAGAACCGCGCGCGCCGCGCCAGTCTCGAGCGATGCGGATCGGCGGATTCGCGTCACAACCGCTTGCGATGCGCGCAAGTTCACCAAAATCGGTATATTTGTGGCGAAGCCGAGGCCCATATTCCGCCCTCAAGGGTCGCTTTTGGGCTGAAGCGGTGCAAGGCGATGGGGTAATGTGCCCTAAATTCGCCTCCCTCAGGGGGCATATCTTGGCAGGAACCGACATGGCATTCGATCACGACAAGAACGGGGACAACCGGAAAGGTGTCTGGAAATCCGGCAAGGGCAAGGGCCGGGTGCGTCCCAAGGGCCGCGCGCTGGAGGATCAGCCGTGGATGGATGTGCGTGCCCTGCTGGGCGATGCCCCGCGCAGGCGCGACCTGTTGATCGAGTTTCTGCATTTGATTCAGGATGCTTACGGCCATCTGTCGGCGGCACATCTGCGCGCGCTGGCCGAGGAAATGCGCATCTCGATGGCCGAAGTCTACGAGGTCGCGACCTTCTACGCACACTTCGACGTGGTGAAGGAAGGCGAGACACCGCCACCCGCGCTGACCATCCGCGTCTGCGACAGCCTGTCGTGCGAACTGGCCGGTGCGCAGGCGTTGAAATCTGCGTTGCAAACCGGGCTGGACCCCGCCGAGGTGCGCGTGCTGCGTGCGCCTTGCATGGGCCGCTGTGACACGGCCCCGGTGCTGGAACTGGGTCACAACCATGTTGATCACGCGACGCCGGAAAAGGTGCAGGCGGCGATTGACGCAAAAGATATCCACACGGTTATCCCCCATCATGAAGATCTGGAAAATTACAGAAAATCAGGTGGCTATGACGCGTTGCTAAAGTTTCGCACGAGCGGCGATTGGGAGGCGGTTCAGCAGAGCGTTCTGGACAGTGGCCTGCGTGGGCTGGGCGGTGCCGGATTTCCGTCGGGCAAGAAGTGGGGCTTTGTGCGGGCGAACGCAGGTCCGCGTTATCTGGCCGTGAACGGCGACGAGGGCGAGCCCGGAACCTTCAAGGATCGCTACTATCTGGAACGCACACCGCATCTGTTCCTTGAGGGCATGCTGATCGCCGCTTGGGCGGTCGAGGCCGAGACCTGTTTCATCTACATGCGCGATGAATATCCCGCCGTGATCGAGATTTTGCGCCGTGAAATCAGCGCACTGGAGGACGCAGGTCTTGTGGATAAGGGCTTTGTCGATCTGCGGCGCGGCGCGGGGGCCTATATCTGCGGCGAAGAAAGCGCCATGATCGAAAGCATCGAAGGCAAGCGCGGCATTCCGCGTCATCGTCCGCCTTTCGTGGCGCAGGTCGGTATTTTCGACCGCCCTACGCTGGTGCACAATGTTGAAACCCTGCACTGGGTCGCCCGCATCTGCCGCGAGGGGCCGCAGGTTCTGTCCAGCACTGTGAAAAATGACCGCAAGGGCCTGCGCAGCTACTCGGTTTCGGGCCGTGTCGCGCAGCCAGGCGTGTATTTGCTGCCCGCAGGCTCGACCATCACTGACCTCATCGAGGTCGCAGGCGGCATGGCCGAGGGCCACGTGTTCAAAGCCTATCAACCAGGCGGTCCTTCGTCGGGTTTGCTGCCAGCGTCGATGCATGACGTGCCATTGGACTTTGACACATTGCAACCACATGGCACCTTTATCGGGTCCGCCGCTGTCGTTATTTTGTCTGATCACGACAAAGCGCGCGATGCGGCGCTGAACATGCTGCGCTTCTTTGAGGACGAAAGCTGCGGGCAATGCACACCCTGCCGTGTGGGCTGTGAAAAGGCCGTGAAGCTGATGCAGGCCGACCGCTGGGACCAGCCGCTGCTGGACGAGCTGTGCACCGCCATGGCGGACGCATCGATCTGCGGGCTGGGGCAGGCGGCACCGAACCCGATCCGGTCCACAATGAAACATTTCCCCAACGAGGTCTGACAACTGGCCCTTTTCATAGGCTGCGGCGCGTACTAGCTAAGAATTGAACAAGCTAACGAGGCATCATGGCGTTTTTCAAGAAACTCAAGGACCGTATGTTCAGATCCTCGTCAAAGATTGACGAAGGATTGGAAGCGATTGTCGAGGACGGCGGCGAAGTCAGCGCCGCAGAACCGGACGTGCCGCAACCGGCCGATCCGACCCCAGCGCCCGAGCCGTCCCCGACGCCCGAACCGGAGCCCGTGCCCGCACCTCAGCCCGACGAGGTGCCGACGCCCACGCCCGACCCCGCACCGGATCTGCCGCCCGAACCTATCCCCACCCCGGAGCCCGAGCCGACACCGGAGCCCACGCCCGTACCGACGCCCGAGCCTGACTTGCCGCCCGAGCCTGAGCCGGAAATTCCGCAAACGCCCGAGCCGTCCCCGACGCCCGAGCCTGAACCCATTCCGGCCCCGCAGCCCGATCTGCCCCCGTCACCGGGGCCTGGCCCGACGACGATGGCGGTCGACACGCTGATGGAAACCCCGGCGGCCGCGACGGCCGAACTGCCGCGCGCCGCCGATCCGGGGCAGGAGGAGGCGACCAACCAGCCTGCTGCGGGTGGCCTGCTGGGTCGGTTGTTCAAACGCGTGCCTGCCGCGCAGCCCGTGGTGCGCCGTGTGCTGGACGACGACATGCTCGAACAGCTCGAAGAGTTGCTGATCTCGACCGATATGGGCGTCGACACCGCCTTGCGTGTGACCGCAAACATGGCCGAGGGGCGGATGGGGCGCAAGCTGTCGGTGGGCGAGATCAAAAACCTGATGGCCACGGAAATCGCTCGCATCATGGAGCCCGTCGCGCGGCCGCTGCCGATATATCCGAAGACGCCGCAGGTGGTTCTGGTGGTGGGCGTCAACGGATCGGGCAAGACGACGACCATCGGCAAGCTCGCCAGCCAGTTCCGCGGCGCGGGCAAGAAGGTGGTGATCGCCGCCGGCGACACGTTCCGTGCCGCTGCCGTCGAGCAACTTCAAGTTTGGGGCGACCGCGCGGGCGTGCCGGTGATGACGGCGCCCGAAGGGTCAGACCCGGCCAGCCTTGCCTTCGATGCGATGACACGCGCGCAGGAAGAGGGTGCCGATCTGCTGATGATCGACACCGCAGGACGGTTGCAGAACCGCGCCGATCTGATGGAGGAATTGGCCAAGATCGTGCGTGTGATCCGCAAGAAGGACCCCAGCGCACCGCACAACACCTTGTTGGTGCTGGACGCAACGACGGGTCAGAACGCATTGAACCAGGTCAAGATTTTCCAGGAAGTCGCGGACGTCTCGGGGCTGGTGATGACCAAGCTTGATGGCACCGCCAAGGGCGGTGTTCTTGTGGCGCTGGCGGACAAGTTCGGCCTGCCGATCCATGCCATCGGCGTGGGCGAGCAGATCGACGATCTGGATGCTTTCGACCCAGAGGATTTTGCACGCGCCCTGACCGGGGCCGACGCCTGATCCCGCGCTAGTGGGTGCCCATCCACCGCTCGACCACGCGCAAGAGCACCATCACGATCACGACCAGCAGCGTTGCAATTGCGGCCAGCGGCATCTGACCCGACCCGCAGGCAAGTCCGATTGCGCCCGACAGCCACATCGACGCACCCGTGGTGGTGTTCTTGACCTCGCCGCCCGAGGTAAAGATGATCCCGGCGGCCAAAAACGCGACGCCGGCGGTGACCGCTTCGATCAGGCGCAGGGGGTCGACCTGCAGTTCGCTTTGGGTGCCGAACGACATGCTGCTGAGTTGCTGGCTGACGATGATGAACAGGCACGCGGCCATCGACACCAGCATATGCGTGCGCAGGCCTGCGGGCTTTTTGCGCACCTCGCGTTCAAATCCGACAATGCCACCCAGAACCAGTGCGGCGATCAGTCTTATAGTGGCGATGGCGGGGGGCACTTCGGTAAAGCTGCCGTTCAATTCGTCCCAGATGGTGTCCAGCATTCACAGTCTCTTTTGGTTCCTTGTCGTGGTGTCGAAACGCCTTGCGGCGCTGCGCGTTCCCCGTCAAAGCATTCTTCCATGATGTCAGCCATGTTTCACACCCGTATTTTTGCGCGCCGAGACCCCTTTGGCGGATCGCACGGGGGCTGCGCGTGACCGATTGGCTGATCTCGATCGAGGGCACAGAGGCCGGGCACCAACTGGCGCTGATACTGGCACTGTCGGCGGCGTTTTTGCATGCGGTCTTTGGGGCGCTGCAAAAGGGGCGGCACGATCCTTGGCTGACACGCGGCGCGATTGATTTCAGCTATGCGGTGATGGCAGCCCCCTTTGCGCTGTTTGTCGTGCCATGGCCCGAGCCGCACATGTGGCTGATATTCGCGGGCGCCTGGGCGATCCACACGGTCTACAAGATGTTGCAGGCCTGGGCCTATACCAAGGGGGCCTATACCGTCGTCTATCCGGTGGTGCGCGGCACCGGGCCGCTGTTCGCGGTGATCGGGGCCTATCTGATCTTCGAGGAGGTGTTCACGCTTGTGCAATGGCTGGGCGTGGGCGTGCTTCTGTGCGGGATCTTCGGGTTGGCGATTTACAATCTGCGCTATCTGACGGCGGCGCGCGACACGCTGAACATGGCGCTGGGGCTGGCGGTGCTGACCGGGCTTTTCGTGGCGCTTTATACCACCTACGATGCCTACGGCATTCGCGCGACCGAGAATCCGTTCACCTTTTTGGCGTGGTTTTTCCTGATCGACGGGCTGGTGATGCCGCCGGTTGCCTATTTTCGCTGGCGGGCGATGCCGGACCGGCCAGAGATTGCGCCGCTGATGCGACGCGGTGTCTTTGGCGGGTTGGTGGCGTTCCTCAGTTTTGGCTCTATCATGATGGCGACGCGGCTGGACAAGGTAGGCGAAGCCGCCGTGTTGCGTGAAACTTCGACAGTGTTCGCGGCCTTTATCGGCTGGCTGGTGCTGAAAGAAACCGTAGGCCCCCGCCGCATCGCGCTGATGGCGCTGATCGCTGCGGGCGCCGTGATTGTAGAGATGGGCGGATGACCAAAGACAACCCTGCGACACAGAATGGTGAAACCGGCGGACGCGAGATCAATCCGTTCGTGAAATCGGCGCTGGATCTTGGGCCGATCATCGTCTTTTTCGTCGCTTATTTGCTGTTGAAAGACCGCATCTTTACCATCGGCGGCACCGAGTATGACGGGTTCATCGTGGTCACGGCGGCGTTCATCCCGCTGCTGATCGCCTCGACCGGGGCGCTTTGGTATCTGACGGGCAATATTAGCCGGATGCAGGTGGCGACGCTGGTGCTTGTGATCGTATTTGGCGGGCTGTCGGTCTGGCTGAACGATGACCGGTTCTTCAAGATGAAGCCGACGATGATCTATCTGTTGTTCGGAGGGCTGCTGGGCCTCGGCCTGCTGCGGGGCACGTCCTATCTCAAATACGTGATGGAGGGGATGATGCCGCTCAAGGACGAGGGCTGGATGATCCTGACGCGTCGGCTGATGCTGTTCTTCTTTGGGCTGGCGGTCCTGAACGAGGTTATCTGGCGCACGCAGACGACGGAAACATGGGTGTACTTCAAGACCTTCGGTCTGTCGATCGCGGTCTTCGGGTTCTTCCTGAGCCAGGGTAAGCTGTTTCAGGCGCACGGGATCGAGGACGCCAAGGGCGACGATACGTCTGGCGGCTGAGGGGCGCGAAAGATTCAATGCCTCCGGCGGGGATATTTAGGGCCAAAAGAAGCTGAGTGCCGAGTTCAGCCGGCTGCGTTTTGCCATGCGGGCAGGGGCAGCCGCCAGCGCGGCTCTGCGGGGGGCAGAGGTGCCTGAAGTGCGGCCAGCGGCAAGCGACCCGGATCGCGCAGCAGACGGTTGTAGAAGGCCAGCGCACCGGGACGGGTGTAGACCGACCAGTGACAGATGCGCGCGCTTGGCGGGGCGATCTGCGTACCGAAGCGTTGCAGTTTGGTCAGCGTGCGCGGGCAATCCAGCCGCAGGGTGGCGGCGTTCCGAGCCGTCAGGCGGTTGCCGATGACCCGGTCGCCCCGGCGCTGTGGCGAGACGAGGCGTTCGTACATGAGGTCAAAGAGCGCATTTTCGCGGCTGGTGACGTTGATCCATTCCAGAGCGGCCCCGGCATCCGAGGCGAGGGCCGCGTCGGCGGTGCCGCGGTAACTGGCCGGGGTCAGGGTCAGCATGCGGGTCACCGTGCCGCGGGGCAGCACGTGCAGGGCGGCAAGCGCCACCTCAGCTCCCATTGAATGCGTCATCAGGTGGATCGGGCGGTGCGGGGCCTGACGGTGCAGGATGCGCAGCACGCGGCCCAACTGCCCGCCTGCAACGCGGGCGCGGCGGGCCGCGTGCCAGACCGGGCCGCGCGCGTTCCAGCCAAAGGTCAGCGCCAGTCCCTCGTCGGGATCGCCCATGCCAAAGCCCATCTGCCGCAGCCATGACCCGTCGCGGCGCAGCAGGGTGCGGTGCGGGCAGTGATCGGGCAGGGCGGGATTGTACTTGTAGCCGGGGATCATCACTATGATCGGCCCGGTGCCGGAGGCTGCGCGCATCAGCGCGGGCAGCAGCGGGCCGGAATTGAGGTGAAGACAGGGGCCGTTGGTGTCGGCGTTCACTCTGAGGACGGGCAAGTGCATCTCCTTGCAACGTTTCGGTGCTGTTGGGCGCAGGACTATGCAATCTGTGTAAACTTTACATGACCGTTTCGCGCGGTGTTGACGCAAAGGCTGCAAGAGCCTATCGGTGCGGTCGTGGCGATTTGTTACCGGATTGCGGGCCACGTTAAATATTCCCGCTAAAAGGTCAGGATGAAGCCTCCCTTCGCTTGACCGCGTTTCGGGGGCTTTTTTGTGGCCAGCCCTTCCCAGGCCCGTAAGGATGACTGATATGACCGATTGGAAACCACGCACCCGCGCCGTCCACGCAGGCACCCGCCGCAGCCAGTACGGCGAGGTCAGCGAAGCGATCTTTCTCACCCAGGGCTTTGTCTATGACAGCGCCGAGGCCGCGGCCCAGCGGTTCGAGAAGGCGGGCGAGGACGAGTTCATCTATGCCCGCTATGGCAACCCTACGGTCGCGATGTTCGAGGACCGGATCGCGTCGCTGGAAGGGGCCGAGGCGGCCTTTGCTACCGCGTCGGGCATGGCGGCGGTCAGCGGCGCGCTGATGTCGATGCTCAAGGCGGGCGACCGCGTGGTGTCGGCGCGTGCGCTCTTCGGGTCCTGTCTTTATGTGCTGGAAGAGATCCTCGCGCGCTACGGCGTCGAGATCGTGCTGGTCGACGGCACCGATCTGGAGGCATGGGAGCAGGCGATTACGCCCGAGACCGACGTGGTGTTCTTTGAAAGCGTGTCGAACCCGACGCTGGAAGTGATCGACATCGAGGCGGTGGTGAAGCTGGCGCACGCGCAGAACGCCAAGGTCGTGATCGACAACGTCTTCGCCTCGCCGGTCTACAGCCGTGCGTTCGAGCAGGGTGCCGATGTGGTGATTTATTCGGCGACCAAGCATATCGACGGGCAGGGGCGCGCGATGGGCGGTGTGATCCTGGGGTCGGAAGAGTATATCCGCAAGACGGTCGAGCCTTATCTCAAGCACACAGGCCCCGCACTGTCACCGTTCAGCGCGTGGATCATGCTGAAGGGGCTGGAGACCATCGAGTTGCGCGTACGCGCGCAGACCGCCACCGCCGAGGCGCTGGCCGATGCGCTGTCGGGCCATCCCAAGCTGGCGCGCGCGATTTATCCCGGCCATGCTTCGCACGCGCAGCACGATCTGTGCATGCGCCAGATGGGCAAAGGCGGCACATTGCTGGCCATCGATCTTGCAGGCGGACAAGAGGCGGCGTTCCGCTTTCTGAACGCCCTGCAGATCGGGGTGATCTCGAACAACCTGGGCGACGCCAAGTCGATCCTGACGCACCCGGCGACCACAACCCACCAGCGCCTGCCGCAAGAGCAGAAGGACCTGCTGGGCATCACGCCGGGCCTCGTGCGCATCTCGGTGGGCCTTGAAGATGCCGACGATCTGATCGTGGACATGCTGCAAGCGCTCGACCAGGCCTGAGCACCCAAAAAACAGCGCCCGATGCTGCGGTTTCGGGCGCTTGTGCGTCGCCTCTGTCATAGAAAAATCCTGCCATCGGCAGGATTTATTCCCCCTGCTGTGATCCGATAGCGGTGTCATTCCGTATCCTTCTCAGACATTGGCAAAGGTCGGTTGCGTCCCTATGTTGGGGGTGGATCGACAAAAAGGGGGGCCACTGCATGAACGTTCATACGCCCAATATCCGACAAATACCCGAACGCGATGACGCCGAGGCTGCGCTGGACACGCTGCGTCTTTGGGCGAAATCCGCTTCAACGACCGAGATACTGGAACTCGACGTCTCCGTGGCGCGCCTGCTGCCCGGCGACTCCGGGGCGGATTATCCTGCGTTCTCGCGCGCGTATCCCGAAGAGTTCGCGGTCGATGCCGCCTATAAGGCGACGTTGCCCGATCTGCAGAACGGCCCCTCCAGCCTGATCCGCGGCGCACGTCAGCGCATTCAGCATGTTGGCATCTCGAACTTCCGCCTCCCACTGCGCTATCTCAGCCGCGACAGTGACTCGCCGATGCTGCTGGAGACTTCCGTGACCGGCACCGTCAGCCTGGACGCCGACAAGAAGGGCATCAACATGAGCCGCATCATGCGCTCGTTCTATGCCCATGCCGACGCGACCTTCAGCTTCGAGGTGATCGAGGCGGCGCTGGACGACTACAAGACCGACCTCGAAAGCTTTGACGCGCGTATCCAGATGCGCCTGTCGTTCCCGATGAAGGTGCAAAGCCTGCGCTCGGGCCTCGCGGGCTATCAGTATTACGATATCGCGCTGGAACTGGTGGAGCGGAATGGCGTGCGCAAGAAGATCGTGCATCTGGACTATGTCTATTCGTCGACCTGCCCCTGTTCGCTGGAACTGAGCGAACATGCCCGTGCCACGCGCGGTCAACTCGCCACGCCACATTCGCAACGTTCGGTCGCGCGCATTTCCGTGGTGCTGGACGACAACGCAGGCCCGCTGTGGTTCGAGGATCTGATTGACGCCTGCCGCCGTGCGGTGCCGACCGAGACCCAAGTGATGGTCAAGCGCGAGGATGAACAGGCCTTTGCCGAGCTGAACGCGGCCAATCCGATCTTTGTCGAGGATGCGGCGCGTCTGTTCTGCGAACAACTGCTTGCCGATCACCGCGTCGGAGATTTTCGCGTCGTGGCCAGCCACCAAGAAAGCCTGCACAGTCACGACGCCGTTTCCGTGCTGACAGAGGGTGACACTTTCGCCTCGGACAGCATTGATCCGCGTATGTTCCAAAGCCTGTTTCACGTCGGATAAACGTGGCGGCGAAAGACGCCTTTCTTCTCTGCCGTGCTGCGGTGCGGCAGAGAAAACAGGCACGATTGCTGAATAAATACGCGAAACCATATTCGAATTGCTGCAATGCAGCTATGCATTATCGTCGGTGGTAGGTCAGGTGCGCATACCTATATGGTGTGTCACAGGAGAGAAATTTTAACACTCCAGACCAAAGAGGCTTATTATAATGGCTACTCAAACCGCCACTCACATCACCACTTCACCCGTTGCACAGTTCTTCGCGGGTTTCGGCGCGGCCCTGTCGCGCGGCTTTACCAAACTGATCGAAGCCGGTCAGAAATCGCGCGGCATGGAAGCACGCATGCACCTGATCGACCGTCTGAATGCGATGTCGGACGCACAGCTGGCAGAGCTGAAAATCGCACGCGAAAATATCCCCGCGTATGTGTTCCGCGATCTCTA
This sequence comes from Pseudosulfitobacter koreensis, assembly GCF_024733015.1. Taxonomy (GTDB): domain Bacteria; phylum Pseudomonadota; class Alphaproteobacteria; order Rhodobacterales; family Rhodobacteraceae; genus Pseudosulfitobacter; species Pseudosulfitobacter koreensis. The sequence continues at coordinate 421,740 of NZ_JANKJG010000002.1, read as the reverse complement.
CTACGTTTGATCGTGAATTGACGCTGGGCTGCGCCTGAGACTGTCTTGACAGTCGGCGCGGCCCGCGCCAACGCTGGCGCGATGTTAGACCTGCGCCCCGTTGGATATGTCATCGGACTTCTGGTTACCGTTCTCGGGCTGACCATGATTTTTCCGATGTTGGTGGATCTTGCCGAGGGCAAGGAACATTGGCCGGTTTTCGTCGAATCCGGTCTGATCACCATACTGGCGGGCGGTGTGCTGGCACTCAGCTGTGCCAACGGTGTCCGCGAAGGTCTGACGATCCAGCAAACCTTTCTTTTGACCACCGGCGTCTGGCTGATGCTGCCGATCTTCGGCGCGCTGCCCTTTGTATTCGGCGCGACCGAAGCGCGCTATGTCGATGCGTTCTTCGAGGCGATGTCGGGGCTGACAACGACCGGGTCGACGGTGTTTTCCGGGCTGGACACGCTGCCCAAGGGGCTGCTCTTGTGGCGCGGCATCCTGCAATGGCTGGGCGGCATCGGCATCATCGTGGTCGCGATGGTGTTCCTGCCCGAACTGCGGGTCGGCGGCATGCAGATCTTCCGCTCGGAAGCCTTTGAAACCATGGGCAAGATCCTGCCGCGCGCGACCCAGATCGCCAGCCAGATCTCGGGCATCTACATCGCCATTACCCTCATGTGCGCGCTGGTCTATCTGATCCTGGGGATGAACGTCTTTGACGCGACGGTGCATGCGCTGACCACGGTTTCAACCGGGGGATTTGCCAACTACGACGCTTCTTTCGGGGCCTTCGTCGGTGGCAAGGAGTACGCGGCCTCGTTCTTCATGATCCTCGCGGCCTTGCCCTTCGTGCGCTATGTGCAGCTGATCAACGGCAACACCACCGCGATCTGGCGCGACACGCAGGTGCATGCGTTTCTGGGGACCATCGCCATCGTCGTCGGCGTCAGCGCGTTTACCCTGACCTATATTTTCCCCCACGACGTCGAACAGGCGGTGCGCGAGGCGTTGTTCAACGTGGTTTCGGTGATTTCGGGCACCGGCTATTCCAGCGTCGATTACATGGCGTGGGGGCCGTTCCTGATCTCGATCTTCTTCTTTCTGGGGCTGATCGGCGGCTGCGCCGGATCGACCGCCTGTTCGATCAAGATATTCCGCTATCAGATCCTGTTTTCGTCGATCCGAGCGCAATTGCGCAAGACGCGCAGCCCGCATGGTATCTTTACACCCAAATACGATGGCCGCGTGGTCGATGCCGATGTGCTGGGGTCGGTGATGACGTTCTTCGTGTTTTTCGTGGTGTCGATGGGCCTTCTGGCCGTTGCGCTTGGCATGACAGGACTGGATTTCGTGACCTCGCTGTCGGGGGCGGCCACGGCGCTGGCGAACATCGGCCCCGGTTTGGGCGACACGATCGGCCCCGCGGGCACCTTTGGCCCGCTGAACGACACCGCCAAATGGTTGCTTGCGGCTGGAATGCTGGTAGGTCGGCTGGAACTGATGGTGGTCTACGCCATTCTGACCGTACAATTCTGGAGAGCCTGATGAAACGCCCACTCGGAGCCCAAATTTCCCACATGCTGAAGGCACGCGGGGTCGACACGATCTTTGGCATTCCGGGGGTTCACAATCAGGAAATGTACCGCGGCATCGAAGAGGCGGGGATCACACACGTTCTGGCCCGCCACGAACAGGGCGCGGGGTTCATGGCCGACGGCTATGCGCGCGCGTCAGGCAAACCGGGGGTCGCTTACGTGATCACGGGGCCGGGGCTGTGCAACATCATGACGCCGATGGGGCAGGCCTATTCCGATTCCGTGCCCGTGCTGGTCGTGTCCTCCTGTCTGGACGAGGTCGAGGGCATCAAGGGCCAGTTGCACCAGATGAAGGACCAGCGCGCCGCCGCAGCCACCGTCTGCGACTGGTCCGCCGAGGCGCGCACGCCGCAGGCCGCCTATGCACTGATCGACCGCGCGCTGACCGAAATGATAGCGCAGCGCGCGCGACCCAAGCACATTCAGGTGCCGATTGCAGCGCTTGAGGCGCCCGCCGATCCGGCTCCCGCGCCGCGCCCCTACACCGCCCCCAGCCTGCCGCAGATGGGCGATGCGCTGGACCGTATCCTGTCTGCTGACCGACTGCTGTTTGTCTTTGGCGGCGGTGCCAAGGTGGGATTCGAGGTGACGCGCAAGGCGTTGAAGGCTCTGGGGGCCGCGTCCTTCACCACCTACGCGGGCCGGGGCATCGTCGGCACCGACGATCCGCTGCACTTTGGCGCGGGGCTTTCGCAGCCTGCCAGCGCTGACGTGATCGGCTCTGCCGATGTGGTGGTGGTCGTCGGGTCCGAACTGGCCGAGGTCGACCTGTGGCGGTCGCATCTGGGCCATCAAAGCCTGCTGGTGCGGGTCGACATCGACCCCTCCCAGTTTACCAACACCGACGCGGGCGTGCTGAACATCCTGTGCGACGGGCCACTGCTGATGCGTGCCCTGCTGGAACGCGCCGAAGCGATGGACAAGCCCGCATCGGGCTGGACCAAGGACGAGGTCGCCAAGTCTCGCACCGCATGGCGCGCCGACAGCGACGCCGCACGCCCCGGCATCACGCCCTTGTGCGACGCGCTTCGCGATGTGGTGCCTGACGATACGATGATCTATTCCGACATGACGCAATTCGCCTATGTGGCGATGGACGTCTGGCCGATGGAAAAACCCGGCCACTGGCACCATCCTTTCGGCTTTGGCACGCTGGGCTATGCGACCCCTGCGGCCATCGGCGGGGCCATCGCGCGCCCCGACAAACCGACGCTTGCGATCATCGGCGACTACGGCTTTCACTATACCATGCAGGAACTGGGCGTTGCGGTCGAACTGGGGCTGCCGCTGCCGATCATCCTGTGGGACAACGGCAAGCTGAAAGAGATCGAAGACAGCATGACCCGCGCCCAGATCGCACCCAATGCGGTGATCGCGCGCAACCCCGATTTCTGCAAGCTGGCCGAGGCCTTTGGCGCTTATGCTGCCGCGCCGAAGACCATGCGCGACATGCAGGATGCAGTGCAGGCCGCGTTCAAGGCAGATGGGCCGACGCTGATCTACCTGACGTCTGAAATCATCGACTGACCTTGCGACGCGCCTGAAACCGGGGGACCGCAACCGTCACAGACAAAAGCAGACGCCGCTCTAGGGCTGCGCCTGCTTACCTGTCACGCGCTCAGGTCTACTGTCGGTTACTCGTTACTCTGTGACAGGCTTGCGGCCCCCGCAAGGGCGCGGGCCGCAATCGTATCAGCGTTTCAAAATGGGCCCATGGGCGCTGTAAATGCCACCCCAGGTGGTGCCCGCGATATAGGTTGCACAGCCGGGTTTGGCCGTGTTGATGATCAGAAACCACATGGTTTCACCGGGCCGTCCGGCGCGCGAATAATCGCAGCCCAGCGGGTTGGTCCACCACTGGCCCTGATGGTCCACGGGCGGTGCCGCAACGCTGGCCGCAGCCTGAGACGTCACCATCACGGTTGCACCCAATGCGAGAATGCCGAGAAATCTGTTAATCATTGTCCACTCCATTTTGATCGAAATCAGCCCCTAAGCCCGATCATCAAAATGAGGGAGAGCCCTTAACGAGGGGCTAACGCGGCACTGTCACGTGCCGCGCATTTGTTTCAAACGGGCGCTGTCAGTCCCAGCAGCCGACCAGAACGGTCATGCCCACGGCCTGATCGGTGATGTCCGCAGGTGCGCTGACGCCGGTTGCGGCAGCGGCCTGAATGCTAACGCCTGCTCCGGCCAGAACCGTGCGGATCACGCCCGCGTCGGCGGCAAAGACCACCTCGTCAGGCAGGGCGCGGTCCCCTTCGGGCTTGGGCAGCAACATGCCCATCACCGATCCAGATGCATCCAGAACCGGGCCGCCGGCATCGCCGGGCAGGGTGGTCATCGCCAGACGGTACAGGCCGGTTTCGCCCTGCAGGCCGCGCACATCGGCCAGCGTGCCAAAGGTCATGCTGGGCGCGTTCAGCACGCCGTCGTAGCTGTAACCTGCGACCGCGACCTCGGACTGCAGGCGCGGTGTGCCTGTGCCGAACCGGGCCACGGACAGCGGCGCAAGCGCCTCCTTGGGGCGCAGCACGGCGATGCCGGTCGATGCGTCGTCGGCCACCAGTTCGGCCTCGTATTCATCGTCGATGGTCAGGCGGGTGCAGGACTGCACCGCCTCTGACGTGGTCAGCACCAGGCCCGACGTGTCGACGTAGAACCCCGACCGGGCGATGCGCGGCTTGCGCACGTCCAGACCGGCCACCAGATCAATCGCCTGCGCGCCCGCGTCGCCCGCCGATGGGTCAAGTGCGGCCTCCAGACGGACAAAGCTGCTTTCCATTTCGCCGATCAGACGGCGGCGGCGTTCCTCGTCGCCTGCGGGCCAGATCAGCGTAAAGCCCTTGATCTTGCCGTCTTGCAGCGTGGCGCGGGTTTCCGAAACCATCCTGCCGTTCTCGCCGATCAGCACAAAGTCATTGTTGCGGCGTTCGCGCGGGCCTTCGAGTGGCACGATTTCCAGCGTCTGCATGATGTCATAAAGACCCCAAAGCGTGTCCTGATCGCCACGCTGGCTGATCAGCAGCACGCGGGCCGGGATGTCGCCCGTCGCCTCGTAATGGGCAAAGGGCGGCTCGTAGCGGTCGAAGGCCACGATATCCGTGGGCATCATCATCTCGATGCCCGCGCCGGCATCGACCACCCGTTCCAGGCCCAGCCCTTCGAGCACGGCGTTATACTGCTTTTTCAACGCGGCGCGCTGCCGGGTCGTCAGAATGCCGGTGACGTCAAAGGCGTTCGCCTCTTGCCAGGCGGCCATCGAATTGCGCGTGCCACGGCCAAAGGCACCGTCGATCGCAGCCTCGTAGAAACCGGCCCATTTCAGCATGACCTGCAGTTGCTTGCGCTCGTCGCTGGTCAGCAACTGCTCGCCGCGGCGGGCTTCGGTCGGGGTCTCGTCGGCGGGTTCGGGCGTGGGCAGGGGGGGCGCTTCCGCGGTCTCCTGCGCTTCGGGTGCTGCCTCTGCGGGTTCACTTGTCGGCTCATCGCCTGTTGCCAGCGCCTGCGGTGCAGCTTCGGCGCCCAGGTTCAGCACGTTCGCACCCACCGGCCAGAATTGCTGGCGATAGTCCGACGATTCAGCGATATACGAGTCGCGCGGGATCAGCCCGTCGGCGCGGTAGACGCGCAGCACCTGTTCGGCGTCTTCGCGCACATAGGGCCCCAGCGCGATCCCGTACCAGCCGCTGCCCAGGGCAAAGCCGTTCACATCCTCGATGGACCCGGCATAGCTGCGGGCACGCGATGTGGCGGTGGCCAGGCTGGGATGTGCCTCGATCTGGACCCATACGACCTCTTGTGCGGATTGCGCCACTGCGGGCGACACGCCCACCGCCGTCGACAGACCCGACACCCCCGTTGCCAGCATCGCCGCAACTACCATCTTGCGCATCATCTTAACCTGAACTCCTGCTCGGAAATTAATCCGGGCAGATAATCAGGAAAACACCCCATTGACCATATGCCCACACGGGGAATTCATCGCGGTTGGCGTGTTATGGTGCTCTTTTGCGGTCAATGTTGCACGGGCACCGCGACAAAGCGGCGATTGACCATTGCCGGGGGGCTGCGTAGGTAAAGCGCGCACGAAACCGGAAAGCTTTGCCCCATGACGGAAATGACCACAGCCCCCCGTTCTTTTCAGGAAATCATCCTGCGGCTTCAGACCTATTGGGCGTCCAAGGGCTGCGCGATCCTGCAACCCTATGACATGGAAGTCGGCGCGGGCACCTTTCATCCCGCCACCACGCTGCGCTCGCTGGGCGCACAGCCTTGGGCCGCGGCCTATGTGCAGCCCTCGCGCCGCCCCACCGACGGGCGTTATGGCGAGAACCCCAACCGCCTTCAGCACTACTATCAGTATCAGGTGCTGATCAAACCCAGCCCGCCCGATCTGCAGGCGCTCTATCTGGGCAGCCTCGAGGCCATCGGCATCGACGCGGACCTGCACGACATCCGCTTTGTCGAGGACGACTGGGAAAGCCCGACGCTGGGCGCCTGGGGGCTGGGCTGGGAGGTCTGGTGCGACGGCATGGAAGTGTCGCAGTTCACCTATTTCCAGCAGGTCGGCGGGCATGATTGCAGCCCCGTCTCGGGCGAGCTGACCTATGGTCTGGAGCGTCTGGCGATGTACGTGCTGGCGGTCGATCACGTGATGGACATGCCGTTCAACGATCCGCAGTCGCCGATCCCGCTGAGCTACGGTGACGTGTTCAAGCAGACCGAGGAAGAATACGCGCGCTGGAACTTTGACGTGGCCAACACCGACGTGCTGCTGCGCCATTTCGAGGAGGCCGAGGCCGAGTGCAAGACGATCCTGGATCAGGTGCATGACGACCCCAAGACCGGCAAGCGCATCGTGATGGCGCACCCCGCCTACGATCAGGCGATCAAGGCCAGCCACATCTTCAACCTGCTGGACGCGCGTGGCGTCATCTCGGTGACCGAACGGCAGGCCTATATCGGGCGCGTGCGCGCGCTGACCAAGGCCTGCGCCGATGCCTTCGTGCAGACGCGGGCAGGGGGCTGGACACCGGGCGCAGCAGCATGACCGGCAGGATACTGGTAGTATTGATCGTGATCACCGCACTTATCGCAGGCGCAGGCATGTATTACCTGCAAGTCTACGGCTTCTACGACGAGGTGACCGTGGAAGAGGTCAACCTGGTCTCGGTCGTCTCGGACCAGCCGGAACCCATCGCCTTTACCGATTTTCAAGCCATCGACGCCGACAGCTCGCCGATCCGCTACCGTGCGTGTTTCCAGACCGAGATGTCGCTTGCGATGCTGACCGAAACCTACGTGCTGCTCGACGACGCAGAGCCCCGCAATGCGCCGGGCTGGTTTGACTGCTTCGACGCCCAGGCCATCGGCGACGCGCTCGAGGCCGGAACGGCGCTGCCCTTCCTGTCGCAAAAGAACGTGCAGTACGGCGTTGATCGGATCGTCGCGATCACCGAGGACGGACGTGGCTATGTCTGGCACGAGCTGAACGATTGCGGCGAAAAGGCCTATGACGGCACCGTCGTGGGCGAGGAATGCCCGGAGCGTCCCGCCCAAAACTGAATTGCTTGCCGAACCGCGATATTGAACAAAATCACGTACGCGTGAGTTGACCCCCAGACACTGACTGGGGGAACCACCGATGGCCGAACAATCAAACGAGTCAAACGCACACGAAGGACTGAAATGGATCATGCGCGCCGGATATGGTGCGCGAGGGGTGATTTACGTGCTGATCGGCGGGCTTGCGCTCTTTGCCGCGTGGCGGGGTGGCGCGGCCGAGGGCACCCAAGGTGCGCTTGCCACCTTGCAGAACGAACCGCTGGGGCAGACGGCGCTGTGGTGCATTGCCGTGGGCCTTGGGGCCTACATGATCTGGCGGCTGGTCGATGCGGCGATGGACCTTGAGGATCACGGCACCGAGGCCAAGGGCATCTTTGCACGTCTCGCCATCGCGGGCACCGGCATAATCCACGGGGCCATCGGCCTGTCGGTCGCGGGCCTTGCCATGGGCGGCAGCAGCGGCGGCGACAGCGGTGCGCAGGACTGGACCGCCAAGCTGATGCAGATGCCCATGGGCCCGACGCTGGTGGCCATCGCCGCCGCCGTGGTGATCGGGGCGGGCGGCTACTACGCCTACAAGGGTCTGACCAAGAAATACCGCGAGCATATGTACAACGCCAGCTTCACCCGGCGCATCCAGCCTGTCCTGACCTTCGGCCTTGTCGTGCACGGCATCATGCTGGCGCTGGTCGGCGTATCGCTGGGCTTTGCCGCGATGAACACCGACCCGTCGGATGCGGGCGGCCTGGGGCAGGCGCTGGAAACCTTGCGCAGCTTTGCCTGGGGGCGCTGGTTGCTGGGCGGTGCAGGCCTGGGGCTGATCGGCTTTGCCGTCTATAACTTCGTCGAGGCGCGCTACCGGGTGATCCCGCAGTTCTCGGACCCCGACGCACAGACGCTGGCTGACGCGATCTAGACCCCCCGACACCCGTCGATTGTTGCATCTGCCCCTCTGGACCCTTGGCCCGAGGGGCGCTATCCACCCCGCAGCGTAATCTGATGGGGAAATGCCCGTGCCCGACCTGCTGATCGAACTCTTCTCGGAAGAAATTCCTGCACGCATGCAAACCCGTGCGGCGGACGACCTGAAAAAGCTGGTGACCGACGGGCTGGTCGAGGCCGGATTGACCTATGCCTCGGCCGCCGCCTTTTCGACGCCGCGCCGCCTGATGCTGACTGTCGAAGGGGCGCTGGCCGCATCGCCCACCACCACCGAGGAACGCAAGGGCCCGAAGGCCGATGCGCCCGAGAAAGCCATCGAGGGCTTCCTGCGCGGTGCGGGCCTGACCCGCGACGACCTGGAAGAGCGCGACACGCCCAAGGGCAAGATTCTCTTTGCCAAGATCACCAAACCGGGCCGCCCCGCCGCCGAGATCGTGGCCGAGGTGCTGGAACACACCATCCGCAACTTCCCATGGCCCAAGTCGATGCGCTGGGGCAGCGGCACGCTGAAATGGGTGCGCCCATTGCATTCGATCCTGTGCCTCCTGGTCACCGAAGAGGGGGCCGAAGTGGTCCCGATGTCCGTGGACGGGATTGCTGCGGGCAACACAACCCAAGGGCACCGCTTCATGTCGCCCGGCACGCTGAGCGTGCGCAGTTTCGACGACTACACCACGCAATTGGCCCGCGCCCATGTGGTGCTGGACGCGACCGAGCGTGCCGAGGCGATATGGCACGATGCCACCAATCAGGCCTTCGCCCAAGGGCTTGAGGTTGTCGAGGACGCGGGCCTTCTGGCCGAGGTCGCAGGGCTGGTCGAATGGCCCGTGGTACTGATGGGCAAGATCGACACCGATTTTCTGGGCCTGCCGCCCGAGGTGCTGCAAACCTCAATGAAAGAGCACCAAAAGTTCTTTTCCGTGCGCAACCCCAAGTCGGGCCGGATCGAGCGGTTCATCACCGTCGCCAACCGCGAAACCGCCGACAATGGCGCGACCATCCTTGCGGGCAACCAAAAGGTGCTGTCAGCGCGGCTGGCCGATGCGAAATTCTTCTGGGAAAACGACCTGCGCACCGCCAATGCGGGCATGACCGCATGGCTCGACGCGCTGAAAAACGTGACCTTCCACAACAAGCTGGGCACGCAGGCCGATCTGGTCGACCGCATGGCGACTTTGGCCCGCGAAATCGCCCCCGCCGTGGGCGCCGACCCCGACCAGGCCGAGCGCGCCGCCCGTCTGGCCAAGGCCGATCTGGCCTCGGAAATGGTCTATGAGTTCCCGGAACTTCAGGGGCTTATGGGCCGTTATTATATCGAAGCGATGGGCGAAGACAAAGCCATCGCCGCCGCAGCACAGGATCACTATGCGCCGCTGGGTCCGTCCGACGACGTGCCGACTGCGCCAGTGTCGGTGGCCGTGGCGCTGGCCGAGAAGATCGACAAGCTGACAGGCTTCTGGGCGATTGACGAGAAGCCGACGGGCAGCAAGGACCCCTTTGCGCTGCGGCGGGCTGCGTTGGGGGTTATTCGGATTTTGGTGGAGAATAAAATCTCCTTGCCGCTGCAAGACCTGCTTGGAACAGGAGCATTTTTCTTCGCCTATAAACAGGCCGTAGCAGGAACCAAAGCAGCAGATACCCTGAAAGAGCAAGGCTTTCAAAACCCCATGTTCGTAGAGAATTTAGAGCGATGGAAAGTGGGCAATTTCGATATTTCGCTGAACGAAAAAAGGATCAGTGAAATCGAATACTACCCTGATCAGATAAAAGACTACACGTTCTACGCAATTTTTGACCGTTTTAGGGAAATGGCGATCGTCCCAGACCTCCTCTCCTTCATCCACGACCGCCTCAAAGTCTACCTGCGCGATCAAGGCATCCGCCACGACATCATCGACGCCTGCATCGCGATGGAGGGCTCCGACGACCTCAACCTGCTGGTCAAACGCGCCCGCGCCCTGTCGGACACGCTGAAAACCGACGACGGTGAAAACCTGATCCAGGGCTTCAAGCGTGCCAACAACATCCTGACCCAGGCCGAAGCGGCGGACGGCGTCGAATACTCCTTCGGCGCGGACCCCAAATTCGCCGAAACCGACGAAGAACGCGCGCTCTTCGAAGCCCTCGACACCGCCGAGGCGCAGATCACGCCCGCCATGCAGGCGCAGGATTTCACCACCGCCATGTCCGCAATGGCCGACCTGCGCGCGCCCATCGACGCGTTCTTTACCGCCGTTCAGGTCAATTCCGACAACGCCACCGTGCGGCGCAACCGTCTGAACCTGCTCAGCCGCATCCGCCAGATCTGTCTGGCCGTGGCCGACCTGACCCGCATCGAGGGCTAAGCCCCTTCATCTTGCCAGATAAACTCCGGGGGAGACGCGCAGCGTCGGGGGCAGAGCCCCCGCAGGTAAATATCTTGGGCAGAGCCCCCGCAGGTAAATATCTTGGGCGGAGCCCCTTTCCGGGGCCTGCCGCGGCCCCAAAGCCCCTCTTGTCTGTTAACCATTACCTTCTATGCTGCGGCGAAACCAAAAGGTGCCGCAGTGCAGAACAATCCCCATACTACGCTGGTCACGCAGACGGCCCCGATCACCGCCGAAACCCACGGTGGCCGGGCCAAGTGTCTGCAGCGGCTGGTGCGGCTGGATCTGCCGGTGCCTGCAACCGTGGCGCTCAGTTTCGACGCGGTGCACGACATCGCCTCGGGGCATCTGCCTGATATCGCGGCGGTTCTGTCAAATTTCCCCTCCGACGCGCTGCTCTGCGTTCGGCCTTCGTCGCAGGACCCCGATTGGGGCGGGCCGGGGGCGGTTCTGAACATCGGCATGAACCACGCCCGCCACAAGGAGCTGTGCGACACGCTGGGCATCGCCGCCGCGACCAAGATCTATATCCGCTTCGTGCAAGCCTATGCGGTCCACGTCGCGCGGCTGGACCCCGACATGTTCGACGCCGTCGACGGCGAGGGGACAGAGGCGCTCGACGCCACCCTGCGCGCCTATGAAGACGAGACCGAGGAGCCCTTTCCCGAAGATATCGCGACCCAGCTGGGCGGCGTCCTGAAATCCATGGCGCGGGCGTGGGAGGGCACTTCGGCCCGCTTGCTGCGCATGGCCAAGGGCGCGCCTGCGGATGCGGGTCTGGGCCTTGTGGTGCAGCAGATGGCGCTGGGCGTCGGGCGCGGCGAATGTGGGTCGGGCGTATTGCAACTGGTCGATTCCACAACCGGCCTGCAGCAGATCACCGGACGCTACCTGCGCCAGAGCCAGGGGCGCGACGCCCTCAGCCCGCAAGCCGAAAGCATTTTCATCACCCGCGACCCGCGTGGCCCCTCGCTTGAAGATTTGCAGCCCGAGTGTTTTGCGCAGCTGAAATCCCACGCCGCCCTGATGCGCGCCCGTCTGCGCGAAGAGATGCACGTGGAATTCACCATCGACAACGGCAGCTTGCACATTCTGGATGGTGTGCGTGTCACGCGGTCGTCCCGCGCCACGGTGCGCATCGCCGTACAACTGGCCCGCGACGGCGTCATCACCCGCGAAGAGGCGCTGATGCGGGTCGAGCCGCGCGCGCTGAACGAATTGCTGCACCGCCAGATCGCCCCTGACGCGCCGCGCGATGTACTGGGCCACGGCATCGCCGCCAGCCCCGGTGCCGCCACCGGGCGGCTGGTGTTCTCCGCCAGCGAGGCGCAGGCGAGTGCCGCGCGTTCCGAACCCTGCATTCTGGTGCGCCGCGAAACCTCGCCCGAGGATATTCGCGGCATGCACGCGGCCAAGGGTGTGTTGACCGAGCGAGGCGGCATCACCAGCCACGCCGCCGTGATCGGGCGCGGCATCGGTCTTCCTTGTGTCGTCGGCGTGTCCGACATGCGGTTCCAGATCGCGGCCAAGACCATTCAGGCCAGCGACGGCCGCACCCTGCGCGAAGGCGATGTCGTCACCATCGACGGCACCTCGGGGCAGGTGCTGATGGGCGCGCCCGACATGCACGAGGCCGCCCTTGATGATGCGTTCCAGGAGCTGATGGAGTGGGCCAGTGCCGTCAGCGACATCGGCATCCGCGCCAATGCCGACACCCCCGCCGATGCGCAGACCGCGCGCAACTTCAACGCCCAGGGCATCGGGCTCTGCCGCACCGAGCACATGTTCTTCGAGCCGGGGCGCCTGACCGTGATGCGCGAAATGATCTTTGCCGATTCGTCCAAAGATCGCCGTGCCTCGCTGGAACGGCTGCTGCCGATGCAGCGCGACGACTTTACCCAACTGTTCAGGATCATGCAGGGTCAGCCCGTTTGCATCCGGCTTTTTGATCCGCCCCTGCACGAATTCCTGCCCACCAGCCGGTCCGGTCAGCGGGAATTGGCCGAAGCTTTGGACCTGCCGCTGTCCACCGTGATGCGCCGTGTCGACAGCCTGATGGAATACAACCCTATGTTGGGTATGCGCGGCGTCCGCCTGGGCGTGACGGTGCCCGAAATCTACGAAATGCAGGCCCGCGCCATCTTCGAGGCGACGATTGACGCAAGCGTCGACGGCGATCCGGTGGTGCCCGAAATCATGATCCCGCTGGTCAGTGCCAAACGCGAGGTCGAGCTGGTCCGGGGCCGCGTTGACGCCATCGCGACCGCCGTGCGCAACGAGCGTGGCGCCGCCTTCGATTACCGTCTGGGCGTGATGGTCGAAACCCCGCGCGCCGCACTGCGGGCCGCAGAAATCGCGCCATACTGCGCATTTATGAGCTTTGGGACCAACGACCTGACCCAGATGACCTATGGATTGTCGCGCGATGATGCGGGGCGTTTCATGTCCACTTACGTCAAACAGGGCGTCTTTCCCGAAGATCCGTTTCACACGCTTGACGTCGATGGCGTGGGTGAATTGATGCAGATCGGAGCTGAGCGCGGGCGCAAGGCCGCGCCCAATCTGGTGCTGTCGATCTGCGGCGAACACGGCGGCAACCCTGAATCCATCGCCTTTGTGCGGCAGGCCGGATTCGACTATGTGTCCTGCTCGCCGTTTCGCGTTCCGGTTGCACGGCTGGCCGCCGCGCAGTTGGCAATCGGTCACAAGATCGGCTAGCAGATCCCGGTTTTTCGCCCCTCAAAACGCGGCGCGCCCCGGCCCGCCTGCGACAAAAAGGCAGCGGCGGTAGATTCTTTTAGAGGTTTTCGTTAGATCACCCGCATTGAAACTGCTTGCGATGGGTCTGATGAAAATTTTATTGCTCTGCTCCGCACTCGCCTTTGGCCTGTGTACCGTTCCTGCCTCTGCCTCCGAAAAAGAGGCTCTGACACTGCTCAAGACCGAACGACAAGGTCTGCAGTCCCTCTCGCAGGATCGTTTGCAAGCGATGATTTCACCGCCCACCACCAGCCATGAGGGCATGCAGTTCACCAGCGCCTGGCTGGACCACCAGCCCAAGGCCGAGGGCGGCAACGAATGGCGCTGCCTGGCCGAGGCGTTGTACTTCGAGGCGCGCGGCGAGACCGTCAAGGGCCAGTTCGCCGTAGCCGAGGTGATCATGAACCGCGTGAAGTCGGGCCGTTTTCCCGGTTCGGTTTGCGCCGTGATCAACCAGGGCACCGGCAAGCGGTATCAGTGCCAGTTCACCTATACCTGCGATGGCAACGCCGAGAAGATCCGCGAACAAGGTGCCTTTAACCGCGTGGCCAAGGTGGCGCGCGCCGTGCTGGACGGCTCTGCGCCCAAGCTCACGTCGGGGGCCACGCACTATCACACCACCGCCGTGAACCCGCGCTGGAGCAAGGTCTATACCCAGACCGCGCGCATTGGTGTGCACCTGTTCTACCGCGACACCTATCGCACCGCGTCGAACTGATCGCTTCGCGCGCCGCCTTTGGGCGGTGCGGTGCCGTCTTTGCCACTGTCGTTTCGAGGACGGGGGCGTTAGAAGGGCGCCAACTTCTGTTGGGACGCGACGCCATGGCCTCTGAAATCCACCTTGCTTTTGCGCATCCGTCCGAACGGTCGGCGGCCACGGACGACGGCACGCCCCTCGACAGGATATCGGTTCGTGATTATGCCGTGGACGTGGAAATTGGCGCATTCCAGGCCGAGCGCGGCAAGACCCAGCGCATCAAGTTCAACATCGTGGTCGAGGTGCAGCCGCTGACCGGCCCCATCGACGACGACGTCGACCGAATCCTCAGCTACGACAAGGTCACCGAGGCCATCGCGCACGAACTGGCCGAAGAGCGGCTGAACCTGCTGGAAACGCTGGCCGAACGTGTGGCCGACCGCATCCTGATCGAACCGCAGGCGGTTCGCGCCTTCGTGCGCATCGAAAAGATGGACCGCGGCCCCGGTGCATTGGGCGTCGAGATCGTGCGCACCCGTGCGGGCGACAGTGCCTTGGTCGAGGCCGAAGACGACATCCTGCACCCTGAACTGGTCTATCTGGGCAACGCGGCCATCGCTTCGCCGCATCTTACGGGCTGGATCGACCAGTTGCAGGCGGCGGGCCGTCCGCTGATCTTTTGCGTGGGGCCATCGGATGTCCCGGCACCGCAATCAGGGCACCGCTGGACCCAGCGGCGCATCGACCTGCTGGCGATCGAGCAGAACGCCTGGGTGCTGGCCGCGCGTGACGCGCGCTGCGTGGTGGTCGAGACGCACACCGAACTGGATTGGGCGATGAAAAACGGCCAGAGCTGCGTTTGGGCCCCGTCCAAGATCGTGCTCGACGCGGTCGAGGGGCCGTCGGTGCAGCCTTCGGATGCTGTGGCGCTGGCGGCGTGGTTCGCGTCGACCTATCACGCCAGCGAGATGTTAGTGATCGGTGCCGATCTGCCCGCCGATGCGTCGGTGCCGCTGCGCGCGGTCTCGGTTACGGACGCCACGCTTTGACGCAATATTTCCGGCCCTTGGTGCAGGTGGGGTCTGCGCGCCCCGACGATGCGCAGGCACTGGCTGGCGGCTGGGGTTGGTTCACCCATGTCGAGATTTTGGAACGGGACCGTGCGCCCGTCGTGATCCCCGCCACGCAATGCGATGGTGATCTGGCTCCGCTGACCTCGGACCGGCCAGCGATTGCCGGCCTGCACTGGGACCGTCCGCAAGTGATGGGCATTCTTAACGTTACGCCTGACAGCTTCTCTGATGGTGGGCAACACTCGGGCGAGGGCGCTGCCGCCCATGCGGTGCAGATGGTACGCGAAGGTGCGGCGATGATCGACATCGGCGGCGAATCCACTCGCCCCGGTGCCGCGACCGTCGAGGTGCCCGATGAGATTGGCCGCACCGCGCCGGTCATCGCCGCGATCCGCGCGGCAGGCATCGACACGCCGATCTCCATCGACACGCGCAAGGCCGCCGTGGCTGCGGCCGCACTCGACGCAGGTGCCGACGTGGTCAACGACGTGGCGGGCTTCACCTATGACGCGGAGCTTGCACCGCTTTGCGCAGACCGGGCAGCACCGGTCTGCGTGATGCATGCCCAAGGCGATCCCGCGACGATGCACCACGATCCGCGCTATGACGACGTGCTGCTGGACGTCTACGATTTCCTGCGCGACCGGATCAACGCACTGACGGACCAGGGCATCTCCCGCGACCGGATCATCGCCGACCCCGGCATCGGTTTCGGCAAGACGCTGGATCACAACACGGCGCTGCTGAACCGCTTGTCGCTGTTTCACGGGCTCGGGGTGCCGATCCTGTTGGGCGTGTCGCGCAAGCGGTTCATCGGCACGCTGGCCGATGTGCCCGACGCGTCGCAGCGTGGCCCCGGATCGGTGGGCGTGGCACTTGCCGCTCTGGGGCAGGGCGTTCAGCTGATCCGCGCCCATGACGTTGCGCTGCACACGCAGGCCATTGCCCTCTGGCGCGCCTCTGTGGCACATCAGGCGTCATGAAAAAACTCTTTGGGACGGACGGCATTCGCGGCACCGCGAACACCGGCAACATGACAGCCGAAACCGCACTGCGCATCGGCGCTGCGGTCGGACGCTATTTCAAACGCGATGGCAGCAGCGCGCACCGCGTCGTGATCGGCAAGGACACGCGCTTGTCGGGCTATATGTTCGAAAACGCGCTGACCGCCGGGCTGACGTCGATGGGCATGAACGTGCTGTTGCTGGGCCCGGTGCCCACTCCTGCGGTGGGGCTGCTGACACGCTCGATGCGCGCCGATCTGGGGGTGATGATTTCGGCCAGTCACAACCCGGCGCAGGACAACGGGATCAAGTTCTTCGGCCCCGACGGGTTCAAGCTGTCCGACGCTGCCGAGGCCGAGATCGAGGCGCTGGTGCGCGACGGTGTCGAGCTGATCGACGCGGGCCAGATCGGGCGTGCCAAGCGCATCGACGACGGGCGGTTCCGCTATATTGAACGGATCAAGTCGTCTTTCCCCCGGCAGATGCGTCTCGACGGGCTGAAAGTGGTCATCGACTGCGCCAACGGAGCCGCGCACCGCGTTGCGCCCGAAGCGCTTTGGGAACTGGGCGCGACCGTGATCCCCGTGGGGGTCAGCCCGAACGGCTATAACATCAACCAGGGCTGCGGCTCGACCCATCCCCAGACCGCTGCCGAGGCTGTGGTGGCGCATGGTGCGGATGTGGGCATCTGTCTGGATGGCGATGCCGACCGGGTGATCCTGATCGACGAGAACGGCAAGGTAGGCGATGGCGACCAGCTCATGGCGCTGATGGCCGCCCGCTGGGCCGACGAGGGCAAGCTGAAAGGCAACGCGCTGGTCGCCACGGTGATGTCGAACCTGGGGCTGGAATGCTTTTTGGAAGGGCGCGGCCTGCGGCTGGAACGTACAAACGTGGGCGACCGCTATGTGGTGGAACGGATGCGCGCGGGCGGGTTCAATCTGGGCGGTGAACAGTCCGGCCATATCGTGATGACCGACCATTCGACCACGGGCGACGGGTTGCTGGCCGGTTTGCAGTTCCTGTCGGTCATGCTCCGCTCGGATCAGACGGCCAGCACGCTGCTGCACAGTTTCGATCCTGTACCACAATTGCTGAAAAATGTACGTTATTCCGATGGGCAGGCACCGCTGGACAACGCCTCGGTCAAGGCCGCGATCGCTGACGCCGAAGCGCGCCTGCAGGGTAACGGCCGCCTGCTGATCCGCACCTCGGGCACCGAGCCGCTGATCCGGGTCATGGCCGAAAGCGTCGATGCGCAGATACTGGACGATGCGGTGAACGCGGTGGTGGATGCGGTCGAGACGGCGGTGGCCTGATCCCGGCTACCGAGCGGCGCGTCTGGCCGCGAACAAACGTTTGAGCGCGCCATATTGGCTGAGGCCGACACCCGCCAGAATCAGGATCAGCGCCAGCAGCAGGGACGGTGGCGCGGGCTCGCCCAAGAGCACAATGCCCATCAGGACCGACCAGATCGGCACCTGATAGTTGGTCAGCGACATGAACACCGGCCCCGCCGAGCGGATCACCGTGACGCGCAGGAAGTTGGCCAACGCCGTGGGCACCAGCCCCAAAAAGGCGATGATCAGCAAGGTTTGGGTCGAGGGCAGGGGCGGCAGCCCTTCGACGATCAGGGCGGCGGGAACCACGATGGCGGTGGCCACCAGCAGCAAAACGGTGCTGAGGCCAATGGGATCGACTGCGGGCAGGCGGCGCATCAGGATGGACGAGATGCCATAGCAACAGGCGGCGGCGATGCACGCCATGCGGCCCGCAGTTTCAAGCCCCGCGCCGGTGCTTTCGAAAGCGCGCCCGCCGATCAGAACGCAGACGCCTGCAAAGCCGATCAGAAAACCGCAGGTGCGCCGCCAGGTCAGCCGTTCGCCCGGCACCAGAAAATGCGCCAGCGGCAGAACCGTCAACGCGACCGAGGCCATGGAGACACCGGCAAAGCCCGACGTCACGTATTGCTGACCCCAGGCCAGCAACATGAACGGCACCGCCGAACTGCCCGCGCCGATGGCGACCAGCGTTGTCAGCGCGCCCGCATCGGGGCGCGTCACGAAGAGCTTGCCGCCCATGGCCTGCCAGATCACCAGCATCAACACTGCGGCAAAACCGATGCGCCCGGCGGCCAGCCAGAACGGCGTAATGCCGGTCAACGCCAGTTCCGTCACCAGGAACGTCGCCCCCCACGTAAAGCCGAGGATGGCGACCAACGCCCAGCTTTTGCCGGTAATTTCGGGGGCTTGTGTCATGCAGGGTCTGTGCCTTGGTTGCGCTGTGCGTCGGTGATGCTCAAAGCATTTGAAACTCGGGAAGTCGAGGGGATTTGCAGCGAAGCCACCCGCATCGGGCCATACCACGAAAAAAGCCCCGGCGTTTCAACCGGGGCTTCTGTCTTGCTGCGCTTGGAAGCGGCTTAGTTCTTGGCCTTGTCGACCATCTTGCCTGCGGAAATCCACGGCATCATGCCGCGCAGTTTCTCGCCCGTGGCTTCGATCTGGTGTTCGTCGTTGATGCGACGCGTGCCCTTGAAGAACGGCTGGCCGACGTGGTTTTCGGCCATGAAGTCGCGCACGAACTTGCCGGTCTGGATGTCGGTCAGAACCGCCTTCATCCGTGCCTTGGTCTCGTCGTAGGGCAGGATGCGCGGACCCGAGACATATTCGCCGTATTCGGCGGTGTTCGAGATCGAGTAGTTCATGTTGGCGATGCCGCCTTCGTAGATCAGATCGACGATCAGCTTCACTTCGTGCAGGCATTCGAAATAGGCCATCTCGGGCGCATAACCTGCCTCGACCAGCGTCTCGAAGCCCATGCGGATCAGCTCGACCAGACCACCGCAGAGAACCGCCTGTTCACCGAAGAGATCGGTTTCGCATTCTTCGCGGAAGTTGGTTTCGATGATGCCCGAGCGGCCGCCGCCGATGGCGGAGCAATAGGACAGGCCGATTTCCAGCGCCTTGCCCGACGCATCGCGGTCAACGGCCACCAGGCAGGGCACGCCGCCGCCCTTGGTGTATTCGCCGCGCACGGTGTGGCCGGGGCCCTTGGGGGCCATCATGATGACGTCGATGCCTTCTTTCGGCTCGATCAGGCCGAAGTGCACGTTCAGACCGTGGGCGAACGCGATGGCGGCACCCTCGCGGATGTTGTCGTGGACGTATTTCTTGTACGTATCTGCCTGCAATTCGTCAGGCATTGTGAACATGATCAGGTCGGCCCATGCGGCGGCTTCGGCGATGCCCATGGTTTTCAGGCCTTCGCCTTCGGCCTTGGCGATCGAGGGCGAGCCTTCGCGCAGGGCGACGACAAGGTTCTTGGCGCCGCTGTCGCGCAGGTTCAGCGCATGGGCGTGGCCCTGGGAACCGTAGCCGAGGATGGCCACTTTCTTGTCCTTGATCAGGTTGATGTCGCAATCGCGGTCATAGTAAACGCGCATGGTTTTTATCCTTTTCTATGTCTCTGGGGCGCACCATAGACAGGGAAATGGTGATGGTCAGCGTAGGATTTTGAGTTTATTTGGCAAGATGAAGGGTGAATCATTCGCCTGAATGGCAAAGGGTGTGAAATTCATGCTTGATGATCTGGATCGACGCATATTGCGTCAATGGCAGGCGGACCCCACGCTGACGCCAGCCGAGTTGGCCGAGCGATGCGGGATGACACCCGCGCGGGTGCAGCGACGGCAGATGCGGCTTATGGACACCGGGGCGGTCAAGGGCGTGCGGGCGGTGATCGACTGGCAGGCGTTGGGCTATACGGTCGAGGTGTCGTTGCGGGTGACGCTGGACAAGACGGTCGCGGTGGCCTTCGACGCGTTCCTGAAAGCTGCGCGCGAGGTGCCCGAGGTGGTGGAGATACAGACTTTTCTGGGCCGCGTCGATGTGCGCTTGTCGGTGATCGCGCAGGATATGGCGCATTACCAGCGGATCTACCGCACGCGTGTGCTGACCCTGCCGCATATCTCGGACATCGAGCCGCTGATGCACGTGGCGCGGATCAAATCCGACGAGCGGTTGCCGATATGATGGACCTCGATGACATCGACCGCGCATTGCTGCGGGCGCTGGCCCTGGACGCCACGCAAAGTGCCGGCGCGCTGGGGCGTGATCTGGGCCTGTCGCAACCTGCCACCTGGCGGCGGATCAAGCGGCTGAAGGACAGCGGCGTGATCACAGGCCACCGCTTGCAGATCGACGCCGAAGCGGTGGGCTTTGGCGTGACGGTGTTCCTGGGGGTGAAGCTGGCCACCAAGGGCCGCGTCAGCCTGGAGGATTTCGAGCGCGCGGTCACCGCCATCCCCGAGGTGCAGACGGTGGAGCATGTTCTCGGCCTCTATGACTACCGCCTGCGCGTGGTGGCGCGCGATCTGCCCGACTTTGAGCGGGTGCTGCGGCGGCGGATCATGACGCTGCCGGGGGCGGGCGATGTCGAGGCCAACGTGCTGCTGAGCGAAGAGCGATTGAGCGGCCCCATCGGCTGATCTGGCTTTTGTCGCACGGTCGGCTTAGGTGTGGTGAAACGCCAAATTGAAGGAGGCCCGCCATGGCATTGCTTGATACCGTTGACCCGCAAGGGATGGATGAATTCTCGGTCGTTTTCACCGACAGGTCGCTGAACCACATGTCCGCCACCTTTCAGAAGGTGATGAAGGATATCTCGGCCCTGCTGAAAGAGGTCTACGGTGCCGATGCCGTGGCCATCGTGCCCGGCGGCGGCACCTATGGCATGGAAGCGGTGGCCCGTCAGTTCGCCCGTGGCGCCCGCGTGCTGGTCGTGCGCAACGGCTGGTTCAGCTACCGCTGGAGCCAGATCCTCGAAAGCGGCGATCTGACCGGCGAAGCGACCGTGCTGAAGGCGCGCCAGACCGGCAACGCGTCGCCGTCCCCCTTTGCGCCCGCGCCGATCGACGAGGTTGTGACGGCCATCCGCGAGGGCAAGCCCGAGATCGTGTTCGCCCCGCATGTGGAAACCAGCGCCGGGGTGATCCTGCCCGATGATTATATCGCGGAGATGGCAGCGGCGGCGCATGAGGTCGGCGCGCTGATGGTGCTGGATTGCATTGCGTCGGGCTGTGCCTGGGTTGATATGCGCAAGCTGGGCGTCGATGTGCTGCTGTCCGCGCCGCAAAAGGGGTGGAGTGCGTCGCCCTCTGCCGGGCTGGTGATGCTGTCCGACCGCGCGCTGGCGCGGATGGAACAGACCACGTCCGACAGCTTTGCGATTGATCTCAAAAAATGGCACCAGATCATGCTGGCCTATGAAAACGGGGGTCATGCCTATCATGCCACGATGCCCACTGATGCGCTGCGCGCGTTCCGCGATACGATGGTGGAAACCCGCGATTACGGCTTTGGTCGCCTGAAAGAGGCGCAGTGGCAGCTGGGCGACGCTGTGCGCCGGATGCTGGCGGACCGGGGCGTGGTGTCTGTCGCGGCGGAAGGCTTTGGCGCGCCGGGTGTCGTGGTGTCCTATACCGCCGATCCTCAGATTCAGAACGGCAAGAAGTTCGCCGCCGAAGGCATGCAGATCGCCGCCGGTGTGCCGCTGGCCTGTGATGAGCCTGCGGATTTCTCGACCTTCCGGCTGGGGCTGTTCGGGCTGGACAAGCTTTATGACGTGGACGCCACGCTTGCGCGTCTGAAAACCGTTCTGGACAAGGTGGTGTAGGCTTATAGCACTTTCGAAAAAAAACTGAATCTCTTAACGCTGCCTGAAATCAAAGATTTCAACGCGTTAAGAGATGGCTGTTAAGTTATGTTTTCCGAGAAGTGCTTTAGCGGACCCCGAGACCCATCTGCATCAGCGTCTTGCGCACCGGGGCCAGCGCATAGAGCGCATTCAACCCCAGCGCCCGCGCATCCCTCAGCGCGGGCGTGCTGACCTGCGAGGCGCGGTTCAGCGCGTCAATGCCTGCCACCCGGACGCTGACGTCGCGGATACGCGCATCGTGGTAGGCATCCAGCATCTGCGCGTCGCCCAAGTGCTCGTGCCGCGCCAGGGCCAGGTCCAGCAGGGTGGAAAGATCGGCGAGGCTCATGTTCAGACCCTGCGCGCCGATGGGCGGCACCACATGCGCGGCCTCGGCCATCAAGGCGATCCGCTGACCGCTGAGGCGCGCGGCCTGCTGGCTGATGATCGGCCAGATCGTGCGGTTCGATGCCAGCGTCAGCGGCCCAAAGAGGTGGCAACTGCGCGTCGACATCTCGGCCTCGAACTCTGCCACATCCAGCGTCATGCGCGCCTGCGTCGCGGGGCCGTCGTCCATCCAGACCACGGCAGAGCAGGGCAGCCCCTCGTGATCGGGCAGCGGCACCAGCGTGAACGGCCCGCCGGTGCGGTGCACTTCGGTTGATACATTGTCGTGCGGGATCGGGTGCGTGACGGCGAAGGCCAGCGCCTTTTGCCCGTAGCGCGTTGTTTTCACGTCGATGCCAGCGGCCTGCCGCATTGGTGAGTTGCGCCCATCGGCGGCAATGACCAGCTTGGTGCGCACGCGCGTGCCGTCGGTCAGCCGTACCCGTGCCTCGGCGGTGCGGGTCAGCAGGCTGTCCGTGCCGGTGCCTGGGCGGAAGTCGACATTGGGCAGGTCGTCCAGCCGCGCCACCATCTCGCGCCGCAGCCGCCAGTTGGGCAGGTTCCACCCGAACGGCAAGTCAGAGATATCCGCAGCCCGGAAATCACGGGTCAGACGGGGGGTGCCCGCATCGCCCCCGGCATCGACGATGCGCATGATCTTGAGCGGGGCGGCATAGGGCTCCAGCTTCTCCCACAGCCCTGCGGTTTGCAGCACCTCGCGGGCGGGTTGCAACATGGCGGTGGTGCGCATGTCGGCACCAGCGGCCTCGCGTTCGGTGATCGGCGCGGCGGGATCGACGCAGATCACGTCGAAGCCCGCGGTGCCAAAGGCCGCCGCGGCAGTCAGCCCCGCGACGCCGCCGCCGGAAATCAGGATATCGGTTTCTATCATGTCTCGTAGTCTAGAACGCCGCGCGGCAGAGGAAAGGCGGCAAAGCGTCCTATCCGATCAATCGCGCCAGAAAAGCCGACAGATCGTCGGTGTGGTGGTGAATGTGATCCGCCGGCGCCGCGACATCGGCGACGTGCACCGTGCGCATGCCCATCGCGTGCGGGGCGGTCAGGTTGCGGGTATCGTCCTCGAACATCGCGGCGACATCGGGGCGCAAGCCGTCGGCGGCAAAGATCGTCTCGAAGGCTTTGCGCTCGGGCTTTGGCAGGAAATTGGCGTGCTCGACGCCATAGATCGCGTCGAAACATCCCGCCAGACCGCGCGCGGCCAGCACCCGTTCGGCGTAGGGGCCGCTGCCGTTGGTATAGACGATGCGCCGCCCCGGCAGGGCGCGCAGGCGGGCGGCAAGGACGGCATCGGCCACCAAGTGGGTCAGATCAATGTCGTGCACATCCGTGAGGTACGGGGCCGGATCGACCCCATGTTCGCGCATCAGCCCCGCCAGCGTGGTGCCGTGGGTGCGCCAGTAATACACGCGCAGGCGGTCGGCCTCGGCGCGGTCGACGCCGATTGTGGCCATCACATAGGCGGTCATGCGCACCTCGATCTGGTCGAACAGGCGCGCGGAGGGGTGATAGAGCGTGTTGTCGAGGTCAAAGACCCAGGACGTCACGTGAGAAAAATCGGTCTGTGGCATGGGCCAAGTCCTAGGCGCGCGCAGGCTGTCATGCAAGCGCCAAGGCTTGCGCAGGCGCATGCAGCACCCTTAGGGTGCGCGCAAAGATTGCCCAAGGTCGGAGCGCGGGATGAAGCCAGTGAACACAGATGCCTATTCGATGATCCTGGAGGCCATCGACATGGGGCAATATCGCCCCGGTGATCGGCTGGTGGAGAGCGAGCTAGCGGACCGGTTCGGGATGTCACGCACGCCGATACGCGAGGCGTTGCAACGGCTTGAGACGCAATCGCTGCTGGCGCGTGACGGGCGCAGCCTGATCGTGGCGTCGCTGGATCACAACCAGATGGCCGAGCTTTACGTGGTGCGTGGCGAGCTTGAGGGGCTGGCCGCGGCGC
Organism: Pseudosulfitobacter koreensis; assembly: GCF_024733015.1. GTDB lineage: Bacteria > Pseudomonadota > Alphaproteobacteria > Rhodobacterales > Rhodobacteraceae > Pseudosulfitobacter > Pseudosulfitobacter koreensis. The sequence continues at coordinate 397,700 of NZ_JANKJG010000002.1, read as the reverse complement.
AGGCCGCGCGCCATGCCACCGCCGAAGAGGTCCGCGTTTTGCGCGAGATGGTCGAGGCGGACAACAAGCTGCTGGACGATCCGTCCGCGATGGCCCGCGCCAACCGGCGGTTTCACAAGCAGATCCATCTGGCGTCGCACAACCGCTATCTGGTGCAGCAACTGGACCTGGTGCACCGGAGCATGGCGCTGATGGCGACGACGACATTGGCCGCTGCGGGACGTGCAACGATCGCCCAGCAGGAACACGACGCCATCGTGCGCGCGATCGAGGCGGGCGACGAGGCGGCGGCAGGGGCGGCCTTGCGCGAACATATCTCGGTGGCGTTCGTCACGCGCCTGAAACTGGATGCGGCGCGGCGCGAGGAAGAAGGCTAGGGGTTAAACCTCCTCCGTCGCTTCGGCATAGCCGTGCTGCGTCTTGTCCCAGTAGAACGGCTGCGTGACCATCTCGTAGAGCGCCTTGTAGGCGGCCAGCGCCCCCAGCGGGAAATAGAACATCATCGTCGGCACCCAGGGCCACAGGTGCCGGTGCGCGCGGCCTGACACGGCGGTCAGGCCCAGGATCAGGTTCAACCCCTCGGAGACCAAGAACAGCGCGATCATCAGGGACACCGGCAGTGGCCCCAGCGTCTGCAGAACGGGATGCGGCAGGCCCAGCGGGATCAGCCAGAACGACCACAACAGCGGTGCCATCACGAATTGCGAAAACGTGGCGAGAAAGATCACCTGCAAGCCTGCGACGCGCCACCAGCCCAGTTCGCGCAGCACCTGGCGCGGGTTTCGCATGTGCACGAAATAGGTGATCATGAACCCCTTGAGCCAGCGCGAGCGTTGCCGCACCCAGCGCCAGGGACGGCAGTTCGCCTCTTCATGGGTGACGGTGGGCAGCAGTTCGGTGCGATAGCCGTGGCGCGCCAGCCGCACGCCCAGATCGGCGTCTTCGGTCACGTTGTGCGCGTCCCAGCCGCCCAGGCGTTCCAGGATATTGCGCCTGAAAAACAGCGTGGTGCCGCCCAGCGGGATCACCAGACCCATCCGCGCGATGCCGGGCAGGACCAGCCGCCACCAGGTCGCGTATTCGATGGTAAAACAGCGCGACATCCAGTTGGTGCGCGGGTTGTAGTAATCCAATATGCCTTGCAGGCAGGCGACGTCCGCCGGGGCGGTCTGGAACCGCAGCACGACCTTTTCGATCTGGTCGGGTTCGGGCGCGTCCTCGGCGTCCCAGACCCCGATGATCGAGCCCTTGCAGAAATCCAGCGCATAGTTCAGCGCGCGCGGCTTGGTGGTCAGGCAATCGGCATCGGGCACTTCGATCACGCTGATCCAGGTGGGCAGTTCGGTGCGCGCGATGGTCTCGCGGGTCATGGTGTCGCTGGCTTCCAGCACCAGCACCACCTCGAGCAGGGATTTGGGATAGGTCAGCCGTTCCATGCGCTTTATCAAGGCGTTGGCGATCTCCTTTTCGTGCAGCAGCGGCACCATCACCGACACGCGCGGCAGACGGAACGGCGGTGGCACGGTGGGCGCGGGGGCCTTGCGCCGGCGCAGCCCCGCAGCCGCCTGCGCGATCAGCGCGCCCGCTTTCATCAGGGTTGTCGCCATCAGCGTCACCACCGCCCAGAGGCAGGCGGCAGTCGCCGTCCATGCAGGGGCCAGGATCGTGCAGGCCAACAGCGCAAGGCCCGCCGACCACAGCCAAAGCGTGCGGGCCGTGTTGTTGGCGCCCCAGTTGCGGCAGCTTTCATGGGCGGACACCCGCGTCACCGCCTTGACCGTCAGTTCGGGATTATAAAGCCTGCCGATCTGGTCGCGGATGGCCGAAGGGTCCGCGATCACCGGCAGCAGCAAAAGCCCCCTGACGCCGATGCTGCGCTTCAACGCGTCGAAGGTATCGGGGCGGGCGGTGGCCACCAGAAGCGTGTTGTCGACCCACATCCACGGCACCACATGATAATGCAGACACAATTCATGCGAAAGCGCCGCCGCGATACTGTGGCGGGGCGGGGTGGCGCGCAGGTCGATCTGCTGGGCGTTGTACTGCCGGGCCAGCGCCGCAAGCAGATCGGTGATTTGCACCGTCCCCTCGGCCACCAGAATGTCGCCCAGCCGGGTGTCCACGCGCCGTTGCAGGGCCAGAGCGTTCAGCAGTTCAGGTTCGGTGATCAATCCGTCGGCGACCAGCTGGCGCCCCATCGGCAGGGCCGTCCGTTCGTCCGGGACGCCGGTGGGTGACAGCAGCCGAAGTCTTAGATCGCTCATCCAACCTCTCCGCCCCGATGACACGTATAGTCACCATGGGCGAAGCGGGGTTAACGGCGGGTTAAGGCACCTGGGAAAGTGTTACCGCATCTGCGCGGGCCTGCATCGCCTCGGAGAAACGCTCGAACAGGTAATAGCTGTCTTGCGGGCCGGGGCTGGCTTCGGGGTGGTGCTGCACGGAATAGACCGGGCGGCCTTCCATGCGGATACCGCAGTTCGATCCGTCAAAGAGCGAGGTGTGGGTCTCGACCACGCCCTTGGGTAGGCTTTGACCGTCAACCGCAAAGCCGTGGTTCATCGAGGTGATCTCGACCTTGCCGGTCTCGTGGTCCTTGACCGGGTGGTTGGCGCCGTGGTGGCCGTGGCTCATCTTGACGGTGCGCGCGCCAAGGGCACGGGCAAGCATCTGGTGCCCAAGGCAAATTCCGAAGACGGGCAGGTCTGTCTGCTCCAGAATGCCCTTGATCATCGGCACGGCATAGACCCCCGTGGCGGCGGGGTCGCCGGGGCCGTTGGTCAGGAACACGCCGTCGGGATTGTGCGACAACACCTCTTCGGTCGTGGCGCTTGCAGGCAGAACGGTCACGTCGCAGCCCGCCGAGGCAAGGCAGCGCAGGATATTGCGCTTGGCGCCATAGTCCACGGCGACGACTTTGTACTTGGCATCGGTCTGCGGCAGATAGCCGTCGGGCCAGGCCCACCGCATCTCGTTCCAGCGGTAGGACTGCGCGCAGGTGACATCCTTGGCCAGATCGACCCCTTCGAGGCCCGCAAAGGCGCGCGCGTCCGCAACCAGCTTTTCGGTGTCGAACACACCGTCGGGGTTGTGGGCCAGCGTGACATGCGGTGCGCCGGCCTGCCGGATCGCGCGGGTCAGGCGGCGGGTGTCGACACCGCCGATGGCGATGCGCCCGCGTGTGGCCAGCCAGTCGGACAGCGTGCCGACGCTGCGCCAGCTTGATGGTTCGGTCGGCAACCATTTCACCACCATGCCCGCGGCGACGGGATCGGCTGTCTCGTCATCCTCTGGGGTGATGCCAGTGTTGCCGATGTGCGGGAAGGTGAAGGTGACGATCTGCCCGGCATAGGACGGGTCGGTCATGATTTCCTGATAGCCGGTCATCGCGGTGTTAAAGCACAATTCGGCCTGGGTCTGGCCGGTTGCGCCGAACCCCACCCCGTAAAAGAGCGTGCCATCGGCAAGGGCAAGACAGGCGGTCGGGTGCGTGGGAGCGTGCGCGGGCATGGGCGGCCTCATGTGTACAGGGATGCGGGCAAAGTCGCGCGAAACTAGACATTGCGACAGGCAGGGTCAAGGGCGGGCGCTAATTTGCAAATAGGTTATATATCAGCCACTTAAGTGAAATCGGAACAGTTGCGGCTGGGCTGGCGTTTCGGTATTGTCGCAATCTTATCATCAACCCATGGGGATGGGACACAACTATGGATATGCGAACCCGGATTTCGACTGCCCTTAAGCAGGCGATGAAGGAAAAGGCCACCGACCGGCTTTCGACACTGCGGCTGATCAATGCCGCGTTCAAGGATCGCGACATCGACGCACGTGCAGCGGGCGCCGAAGACGGGGTCGATGATGCCGCGCTGCTTGCGATTCTCAGCCGCATGGTCAAGCAGCGCCAGGAAAGCGCGCGGGCCTATGAAGAGGGCGGGCGTCTGGATCTGGCCGAGCGGGAGCGCGGGGAGGTCGAGATCATCGAAGAGTTCCTGCCGCAGCAGTTGAGCGAAGCGAAAAGTGCGGCTGCCGTCGATGCCGCCGTGGCCGAAGTGGGTGCCGACAGCATCCGCGACATGGGCAAGGTGATGGCCGTGCTCAAGGCGAAGTATACCGGTCAGATGGACTTTGCCGTTGTCGGACCACTGGTCAAGGACCGTCTGAGCAACTGATGCATTTGCCCTTAGGGCTTGCATCTCCTGCTCTTGCGCGCCGACCCAAGGCGCATTTTTCCAAAACACCACTGCTGCCGACCCACGCAGGGTCGGTGCGGCCTTGCGCTAGCGGCGCAGGGCGCGGTTCAGCTCGTCATAGAGGGCGATCCGCTCGTCCTCGGAGAGGAATGAGCCGATCTCGACCTCGCGGCCCATGCCCTTGAGCGTCACGTAATGCGGCACGGGGCCGTCCCTTTCGTATTTGGTCACCTGCGTCCAATAGCGGTTGCATTCCCATTCCTGGGTGTCGCCCTTGGGATTGGTGCGGGTCAGCTGCGCGGTGTCGCCCGACAGCGTCAGCACTTCGGTGATCTGGCGCATGCGGTGGTTGTGCTGGAGCGCGAAATACACACCCCAGAGCGCCAGCATGGTAAACGGAAGCAACCCCCAGAGCACCGGCGTTCCGAGCAGCGGCAGCGTCGGGATCAGCATCAGCGTGAACGTGCTGAGCACGAAGGCGGCCATACCGCGCGCGGGCAGCGATTGATGCGGCCACAGGTGCAGTTCCTGGGTCGGCGCGGTGGGGGCAGAGGTCCAGTTGTAAGGCATGGGGTGCGCCTTGAAGGTTGCGTGTCTGACCTACGATAGCACCACGGCGCGCCGGGGCAATGCGACATGCTGGTGTTGCGGGGTGGGGGATCAGAGGGGCGCTGCCCCTCGGCCTTGCGGCCTCACCCCGGAGTTTATCTGGCAAGATGAAGAGCGGGACGGCGGCACACGCAAAAAGGGCCCCTACCGCCGTAGGGGCCCCTTGATCTGTTGGTCTGGGACTGTCCGGTGCCTAGTGGCGCTGGTGATCCCATTCTTCCTGCTTGGGCAGGGTTTCGAACGTATGTTCTGGTGGCGGGCTGGGCAGTGTCCATTCCAGCGTGTCGGCATATTCGTTCCAGGGATTGTTTTCCGTGACGCGTGCGCCTCTGAACAGCGAGTAGAACACGATGCCGAAGAAGAACAGGAACGACGCGAAGGACAGGAAAGCGCCCCAGCTCGAGACATAGTTCCACAGCGAGAACGCCTCGGGGTAGTCGATGTAGCGGCGCGGCATGCCTTGACGACCCAGGAAGTGCTGCGGGAAGAAGGTGATATTCGCACCGATGAACATCATCCAGAAGTGCAGCTTGCCCGCCCATTCAGGATACATGCGGCCGGTCATCTTGGGGAAGTAGAAGTAGATCCCCGCAAAGATCGCGAACACGGCACCCAAGGACATCACGTAGTGGAAGTGTGCCACCACATAATACGTGTCGTGATAGGCGCGGTCGACGGCGGCCTGCGACAGCACGATGCCCGTGACGCCGCCCACAGTGAACAGGACCAGGAAGCCGAAGGCCCAGAGCATCGGTGTCTTGAACTCGATCGAGCCCATCCACATGGTCGCGATCCACGAGAACACCTTGACCCCAGTGGGCACCGCGATGACCATCGTCGCCAGCATGAAATAGGACTGCTGGTTCAGCGACATGCCGACCGTGTACATGTGGTGCGCCCACACGACAAAGCCCAGCACGCCGATCGCGATCAAGGCCCATACCATCGGCAGGTAACCGAAGATCGGCTTGCGCGAGAAGGTGGCGATGACGTGGCTGATGATGCCGAAGCCCGGCAGGATCACGATGTAGACCTCGGGGTGACCGAAGAACCACAGGATGTGCTGGTAGAGCACCGGATCGCCGCCGCCCGAAGGGTCGAAGAAGGTGAAGCCAAAGTTGCGGTCCATCAGCAGCATGGTGATCGCGCCCGCCAGAACCGGCAGGGACAGCAGGATCAGCCAGCTGGTGACAAAGATCGACCAGGCGAACAGCGGCACCTTGAACAGGGTCATGCCGGGGGCACGCATGTTCAGGAAGGTCGTGATCATGTTGATCGCACCCAGGATCGACGAGGCACCCGAGACGTGAACCGCGAAGATCGCGAGGTCCATGGCCATGCCGCCTTCGCGCACCGAGAGGGGCGGATAGAGCACCCAGCCCACGCCGGCACCCGTCTGTCCACCCTCGGAGGGGGCCAGAACCGAGCAGACCGCCAGCGTTGTACCGGCGACATACATCCAGAACGACAGGTTGTTCATCCGCGGGAACGCCATGTCGGGCGCGCCGATCTGCAACGGCATGAAGTAGTTGCCGAAGCCGCCGAAGAGGGCGGGAATCACCACGAAGAACATCATCAGGATGCCGTGGCCGGTGATCAGCACGTTCCACAGGTGTCCGTTGGGGGTGCACACGTCGGAGGATGCGATCAGACGCGCGCCTTCCTGACACATGAACTGAACACCGGGGTTCATCAGTTCGAGGCGCATGTAGACGGTGAATGCGACCGAGATGAAACCGGCAAGGGCCGATACGATAAGGTACAGAATACCGATATCTTTGTGGTTTGTGGACATGAACCAGCGGGTGAAGAACCCGCGTTCGTCGTGATGATCGTGCCCGTGAATGGCTGCGTCTGCCATGCGGTGCCTCCTGCTGAGATGTCTGCGGGCCATGCCATGAACGGCGGAAACCCGGATATGGAGGGGTTCTAATGTGTTGGTGCGGCTGCATCAATGGACGATGTTGCCGCAGGAGGGGAATAATTGTCGCGGGCGTGGCGTATCCGGGACCATCTGCGTCGAAAGTTTTGCATTCGGCGAGAATACCCTATTTCTTCGTCTTCTCTTGTGGACAGATGGGATTGATGTGGCTGAAGACTTGCAAAAGCGCCTGTACGGTGCGCTGACCGAAGGCGATGAACGAACAGGCTCGGGACAGGTGCGCGCCTTTGCCACGCATTTCACCGCTCTGACCGCGTCCAAGCTGGCGGGCGGTCTGGTCGATCCGAAACTGGTGCTGTCGTCGCTGCTGGTGGCGCTGGGGGCACCCGGCGCGCTGGTGGGCGCATTGGTGCCGGTGCGCGAGGCGGGCGCGCTGCTGCCGCAACTGGCGCTGGCCGCGTGGATCGAACGGTCGCGGCAGCGCAAGTGGTTCTGGGCCTTTGGCGCGGCGGGGCAGGGGGTTGCCGTTCTTGGCATGTCCGCGGCTGCACTGACGCTTGAAGGGGCCGCCGCGGGCTGGGCGATCCTGACCTTTCTCGCGGTGCTGGCCGTATGCCGGTCCGCAGGGTCCGCCAGTTACAAGGACGTTCTGGCGCGCACGCTCGACAAGGGCACGCGCGGCACGGTGTCGGGGCTGGCGGGCACCATCGGGGCCGTGGGCGTGCTGATCTTTGCGCTGCTGCTCAGCTTCGGGATCATTCCGGGCACGCCGCAGGCCATCGCTGTCGTGATCGCGCTGGCGGGGGCCCTGTTGATCCTGGCGGGGCTGGTGTTCAGCCTGCTGAACGAGCCGCAGGCCGATGTGCAGGACAAGCAACAGGGCCTGGGCGGTGTGCGCGCGGTCTTTGCCCCGCTGCGCGAGGATGGCCAGCTGCGCCGTTATATCGCGACGCGCACGCTGTTGATTTCGACCGCGCTTGCTCCGCCCTTCGTGGTGATGCTGTCGGCGTCGCAGGGCGACAGCGTGAGCCTGGGGCAGTTGGGGCTTCTGGTGCTGGCGTCCTCTGCGGCGGCGATCGTGTCGTCCTATGTCTGGGGGCGGCTGTCGGACCGGTCGTCGCGACGCACGCTGATGTTCGCAGGCATGGCGGCAGCGGCGGTGCTGGGGCTGGCGGCTGTGGTGGGGCTGGTGTCGGGCGGCCTGGGCGGTGCCTTCGGTGCTGCGGGTTTCGTCTTTGTGGCCAAGATTGCCTATGAGGGTGCGCGCGCCGGGCGCAAGACCTATCTGGCCGACATGGACGCGCATGGGCAAAAGGCGGTTTACACCGCGCTCAGCAATTCGATCCTGGGGGTGATGCTGCTGCTGGGTGGCGGTTTCGGGCTGCTGGCCGATCTGGTCGGACCTGCGCCGGTCCTGGGCATCTTTGCCGCGATGGCCGCAGGTGGTGCGCTGGTGGCGGCAGGGCTTCGCGAGGTTCAGGCAGGGGCGCAGGACCGCTGAGTGCCGAACACGCTGTCGAAACTGCGGCGCAGGGCGACGTCGACGTCGTCCATCGTGACCGGCAGGCCCAGATCTACCAGAGACGTCACCCCGTGGTCGGTGATGCCGCAGGGCACGATGCCGCTGAAATGATCCAGCTCCGGCTCGACGTTGATGCTGATCCCGTGAAAGCTGATCCATTTGCGCAGGCGGATGCCGATGGCGGCGATCTTGTCCTCCGCCTGTGACCCATCGGGCTGGCGCGGCTTTTCGGGCCGCGTGACCCAGACACCGACACGGCCATCGCGAATCTCGCCCCTGACGTTGAAACTGTCGAGCGTGTCGATCACCCAGGCCTCTAGGTCGCGCACGAAGCACCGCACGTCGCGGCCCCGTTCGCCCACGTTCAACAGCGTATAGGCGACGCGCTGGCCCGGCCCGTGATAGGTGTATTGCCCGCCGCGCTTGGTGGCATAGACCGGGAAACGTTCGGGATCGGTCAGATCGGCAGGCTTGGCCGAGGTTCCGGCGGTGTAGAGCGGGGGGTGTTCCAAGAGCCAGATACACTCATCCGCCGTGCCCGCCGCGATGCCGGCAGCGCGCTCTTCCATCCACGCCTCGGCGCTGCGGTAATCGGTCAGGCCGGGGGTGGTGATCCATTCAACCATCGGGTCATGCGGCCTCTTCAAGCGTCTGGCGCAGGATCTGCGCATAGTTTTCGGCACCTTGCGCGCCGGTGACCAGGTACTTACCGGCAAAGACCATCGAGGGCACGCCCGAAATTCCGCGCGATGTCCAGAATTGCTGTTTCTCGCGCACGCTCTCGACCAATGCGCCGCCCTCCAGCACCTCGCGGGCTGCGGCTTCGTCGAGACCCACGGAGGTCGCCACGTCGATCAGGACAGCCGGGTCGGACACATCGCGGTTGTCGGTGAAATGTGCCTGGAACAGCGCCATCTTCAGCGGGTGTTGCAGCCCCTGCGACAGGGCGAAGTCCAGCAGCTGATGCGCCTGGAACGAATTCACGATGCGGCTTTCGGGGGTAAAGTTGAAATCGAACCCCAGCGATTTGCCAAGGTCCTGCAACTGCTTGCGGTTCTGGGCGGATTGCTCGGGGCTGGCGCCGTATTTCTCGGCGATATGCTCGGCAGTGTTCTGACCTTCGGGCGGCATCTGCGGGTTCAGCTCGAACGGATGCCAGCGGATGCGCGCGCCGATGCCGGTGGCGGCCAGCGCCTGTTCCAACTGCTTGTAGCCGACGATGCACCACGGGCACATGACATCCGATACGATATCGACATCGACAACGGGCGGCTGATCTTGGGTTTCGGGGGGCGTGGACATGGAACGGGAACCTTTCTGCTTTGTCCATAGGTCGTATCTGCGGCGCCGAATTGCAACCCGCAGGCACATGTGCGCCCGCGTGGCGAAATTTCCACTTCACATCCGACCGGAGGCGGTCTATAGCCCGCTCACCAAGCGACTGGCGTGCGGCCGTGGCGGAATTGGTAGACGCGCAGCGTTGAGGTCGCTGTGGGGTAACACCCGTGGAAGTTCGAGTCTTCTCGGCCGCACCAATCGCCTGAGGGTCCGATGTGACCCCTGCCGCTGCCCCCCCCTGACATTGCACCGATAACCGCAGATCGCGCACCCGAGCCCGGTGTTTCATGTGGACAGGCCCGCCGTTCGCCATATCTGTGACGCGGCCTTGGGCATTTTCCCAAGACAGTGGTTGACGCAAAGCGCGTCACCGGGGTTGAGGGTCAGGCCGCGAAAAGGCATGGTGCCGCTATGTTTTATTAAATAGGTTACGGTTTGCCCCAGTCTGACACATCCGCCACCGAGCCAAAGCCCGGTGCATCGTTTTCACGCTGGGCCCAGTGGTGGCGCATCCTGACACGGGTTTGGTTCGATCTGGACGACAAGAACATGTTCCTGATCGCCGCAGGTGTCGCGTTCTACGGCATCCTGGCGGTGTTTCCCACGATTGCAGCCATCATCGCGATCTGGGGCATCGTCGCCGACCCCGAAGTCGTCGCGGTCGAGGTCGAGCGGTTTCGCCTGGTCCTGCCTGAAGAGGTCTACGACCTGATATCCCAGCAGATTTCGCAGCTGACCAGCGGGGACCGCACGACGCTGACCTGGGCGTCGACCCTGTCGCTGAGTGTGGCGCTCTGGACCTCGCGCGCCGGGGTGTCGGCGGTGATCCGGGGGCTGAACGCGATCTACGGGCAGTCCAACCGGCTGGGCCTGTCGCACTACGTGCGCGCGATGCTGCTGACGGTGACGCTGGTTGGCGTGGCGCTGGTGGCGCTGATCTGCGTGGTGGTGGTGCCCATCGTCATCCGGTTTGTGCCCTTTGGCATCGCCAACAGCGGGCTGATCGACCTTGTGCGTTGGCTGGTCATGGTGATCGTACTTTATACCGGGATTTCACTTCTGTACCGCATGGGCCCGGTCCCGCGCGAGGCGCGGATGAAGTGGTTCACCCCCGGTGCGCTCTTCGCGACGCTGGGCTGGACCGTGGCGTCCTACGGGTTTTCGATCTACCTGCAGAACTTTGGCAATTACAACGAGATCTACGGCTCGATCGGGGCGGTCATCGCCTTGTTGATGTGGCTGTTCATCAGCGCATTTCTGGTGCTGCTGGGCGGGTCGATCAACGCCCATTTTGAACGCGAGCGCTGGCACCGGCGGTCGCAGGACCCCGTCTAGCGTCAGATATGCGCGCCCAAGGCCACCAGCCACAGCCAGGCGGTGATCACCGACGCGCCCGTCGCCACCAGAACCGATGAGGCGGCGACGCGCCGCGCGCGCCCGTACATGTTGGCGAAGATATAGGCGTTGAACCCCGGTGCCATCGCCGCCGTCAGCACCGCAGAGCGGAAGAAGTCGGGCGAGATGTCCAAGGTTTTGCCCATCGTCCAGGTGATCGCGGGATGCACCCCCAGCGCCATCAGGCAGACCAATGCGATGGGCAGCTTGTCGCCCTCGGGCTTGTACTGGATCAGCACGCCGCCCAGGGCAAAGAGCGCTGCGGGCAGGGCGGCGCGCACGATCAGATCCAGCCCGTCGTTCAGCACGTTCGGGATCGGCACGTTCAGCAGGTTGACCGCAAAGCCCAGCATGATCCCGATCACCAGCGCGTTGCGAAACATCGCGCGGGTGACGGCGCGGGCCATCTTGACCGGGCTTTCGCCCCGGTTGCGGGCAATCTCCATCACCGTGATGCCCAGACCGTAGCAGAACGGCGAATGGATCGCGACGATGACAAAGTTGCCGGTCAGCGCCGCCGTGCCATAGGCGCGTTCGGTGATCGCGAGCCCCAAAAGGACCGAGTTCGAGAAGAGGCAACAAAAGCCGATGACGATGCTGTCTTCCAGATCGCGTTTCAGCAGGTAGAACGACACCAGCGTTCCAAGCGCAAAGCAGGCTCCGGCGCCGGAGTAGAAGGCGATCAGGATGCCGGGGTCGAAATTGGCCGACAGGTCCATGCGTGCGATGGCCTGAAACAGCAGGCAGGGGATCGCAAAGCTTTGGGTAAAGCGCATGACGCCGTCGATGCCCGAGACGGGAAAAGCCTTGGTCCAGACCGCGACATAGCCAAAGCCGATGACCAGAAAGACAGGCAGGATGACGTCGAGAAGCGTTTGCATGTGGCGGGCCTCGGCAGGGTCAGAGAGCGGCCCTTTGGTCTGGATGGTGAGAAGGCTTAGTCGGGAAAGCTGAGCGTCAGCCCGTCATAGGCCGGCTGGATGTGGTCGGGCGTCTCGTCGGCCAGCGTCTGGTAATCAAGGTCGATGTGCATGTTGGTCAGCACGGCCTGTTTGGGCTGCATTTGGTCGATCCATTCCAGCGTCTGCGCCAAGTGACTGTGCGTCGGGTGCGGGTCGCGGCGCAGGGCGTCGACGATCCAGCAGTCGAGCCCGCCCAGGTGCGCCCATGCCGCGTCGGGAATGGTCGCCACATCGGGCAGATAGGCGATATCGGCAATGCGAAAGCCCAAGGCGTCGATGGCCCCGTGGTTGACCGAGAACGGCGTAAAGGTGATGTCGCCACCGGCCCCCGTGACGGTGACGTCGCCGTCAATCGTGTTCATGTCCAGGATCGGCGGATACATCGACCCCTTGGGCTGCACGAACGCATAGTCAAAGCGTTGGACCAGTGCTGCCTGCGTGAAGGGATCGGCCCAGACGGGCAGGCGGGCGCGCATGTTGAACACGATCATTCGCAGATCGTCTATGCCATGAACGTGGTCGGCGTGGCTGTGGGTGTAAATCACCGCATCGAGGCGGCCTACGCCCGCGTCCAGCAACTGGCTGCGCAGATCGGGCGAGGTGTCGATCAGCACCGTCGTGGTGCCTGCGTCAGTGACACGCTCGACCAGCAGCGAACAGCGGCGGCGGCTGTTTTTTGGGTTTGCCGGATCGCAGGCCCCCCAGTGCCCGCCCAGACGCGGAACGCCGCCCGAAGAGCCGCAACCGAGGATGGTAAAGCGCAGCTCGGTCATCAGGCGGGGGCCTCGAAGCTTGCGACCTTGGTGAACAGGCGGTCGAAATTGCGTTGGGTTTGGGCGGCGAAATCTGCGTAGTCCATGCCGAACACTTCCGCACCGACCCGCGCGGTGTGCGCAGTATAGGCCGGCTGGTTGCGCCGCCCCCGGTGCGGTGGCGGGGCCAGATAGGGCGCATCGGTTTCGACCAGGATGCGCTCGACGGGGGCTGCGGCGAAGATGTCGCGCAACTCCTGGCTCTTGGGAAAAGCGGAAATTCCCGACATGCTGAGGTAGAACCCCAGGTCGAGTGCTGCGCGCGCCAATTCGGGTGAGGACGAGAAACAGTGCATCACGCAGGAATATGCGCCGTTTGCATGCTCTTGGGCCAGAATACGCGCCATGTCGTCGTCGGCATCGCGCGCGTGGATGATCAGGGGCAGGCCGGTTTGCCGCGCGGCGTCGATGTGGATGCGCAGGCTTTGCTGCTGCACCTCGGCGCTGTCGGCGGTGTAGTGGTAATCAAGCCCGGTCTCGCCGATGCCTACGAATTTGGGATGTTGTGCCAGTGCGACCAACGCGTCGACAGAGGCCAGCGGCTCGGTGGCCGCACTCATCGGGTGGGTGCCTGCAGCATAGAAGACCGAAGGGTATTTTTCAGCGATGGCGCGCACTTGCGGCTCATTCTTGAGCTTGGTGCAAATGGTGACCATGCGCGTGACCCCCGCCGCATGGGCGTCGGCCACGATCTGGTCGCGTTCGCCGTCGAAGTCGGGAAAGTCGAGATGGCAATGGCTGTCGGTGATCTGCGGTGTCTGCATTGGGCCCTTCAGGCGTTGGCCTGTTGTTGTAGCTTGAAAAACGTATCGAGCACCAGCGCGGCAGGGTCAAGGTTGACCGCCCGCCCGTGGGCTGCGCGTGCGCTGACGTGCTGTTGCGTGGTGGCCCAGCCGCGTGCGGCGCGGGCATCGGGGGCAAGGCGCGCCAGCACGGTGGATTCGTGTGGTGCCGCCTGCGTGGCGGGTGGCGCGCCGGTGGCCCCTGTGCGCGCCAGACGGCCAAGTGCAATGTCGAGCAGCACAAAGAGCAGGTCGAGTTTTTCGTCGGCCCCGCGCTGTGCTGCGGCCTCGGCCAGTTTCAGGGTGCGCGCACGGTCGAGATTGGGCAGCGAGCCGAGGATGCCGATAATCTCGGCATAGATTTGCAGGCCGCCCGACAGCGACAGGCGCAGCGCCTCGCCCACCGATCCGGCGGACAGCTCGGCCAGGGCTGCGGCGCTGTCTCCGGTCTCGATCCCCGCCTGCGACATTGCCTGCGCCATCTGGTCGGGGTCGAGCGTGCCCAGCCGCAGCGTGCGGCAGCGCGAGCGGATCGTCGGCAGCAGCCGCGACGGCTGGTGCGAGATCAGCAGGATGGTCGCGCGGGCAGGCGGCTCTTCCAGCATTTTCAGCAGGGCGTTGGCGGCCTGGGTGTTCATGTTGTCGGCGGCATCGACGATGACCACGCGGCGGCCGCCGTCAGTTGCCGACATCTGGAAAAATCCGGCCAGACGGCGGATGTCATCGACGACGATCTGATCGCGCATGCGCCCGGTTTTCTCGTTCACGGTGCGGGTGATGGATTTCAGCCCCGGCTCGGCGCGCGCGGCGATGCGGCGGGCAACAGGATGATCGGGGTCGATGCGCAAGGTTGCGGGCGGGGGCGGCGCGCCGAACATGCCGCCGTCTTCCGCAGGGTCAGGCGTGGCCAGCAGAAACCGCGCGATGGACCAGGCCAGCGTCGCCTTGCCCACGCCGCGCGGACCGGTGATCATCCACGCATGGTGCAGGCGCGCGCTGGCGAAGGCATCGAGAAAAGCGTGCTGCGCCGCGTCCTGGCCGATAAGATCGGTCGCCGCGCTGGGATGCGGGGCGCCCGTGACCTGATCGGCGGGCTGAATATCGGGTGTGGAAGTGGCCATGGCCTGTGGTCTAGCACTGTGTCGGGGCGGTTGGAATGGGGGTTGCGGCAACTGCCGGGTTTTGGGGGCTGTCTGCCCCCGACCGCCGCTGCGCGGCGCTCTCCCCCGAGGATCTTTTCAGCCAGAAGAAGCCAGGTGGTCCGACACGGTGCGGGTCACGTCGGCGGCGACGGCATCCATGGCGCGGTCACCGTCGATGGTGCGAAAGCGGTCGGGGAATTCGCGGGCCAGGCCAAGAAAGCCCGCGCGCATCTGCGCCTGCAGGTCGGTACCAAAATCCTCGAAGCGTTCTTCGGCGGTCTGGCGCGATTTGGCGCGGGCGAGCCCGGTGGCGGGGTCCATGTCGATCAGCACGGTCAGGTCGGGTTCGCGCCCGATCATGAGGGTGTGCAGCTGGTCGACGGTGGTGCGCAGATCGCCGCGCGACAGGCCTTGGTACATGCGGGTGCTGTCGGCGAAACGGTCGCAGATCACGATCTTGCCTGCGGCAATCGCAGGGTTGATTGTGCGCTCCAGATGGTCGCGTCGCGCGGCGGTGAAGAGCAGGATCTCGGTCTCGGCGGACCAGCGGTCAGGATCGCCCTGCAGAACCAGCGCGCGGATCTCCTCGGCGCCCGCAGAGCCGCCGGGCTCGCGGGTCAGGACCACATCGCGGCCTTCGCCGCGCAGATGATCGGCAAGCAGGCGGGCCTGGGTGGATTTGCCAGAGCCGTCGATGCCTTCGAAGGTGATGAATGTGCCGCGCGGCGGGCGCGGCTGGCTCAACTGGCGACCTCGGCTGCGGGGGCAGCTTCGGGCGCGTCCTCGGGGCCACGGTTGAGGCGATCCAGCAGGATCAGCGCCACGGCACTGACCTTGGCCACGAAGCCCGCAGGCGCCACCGAAGCCTCGGCCACCAGGGGCACTCGGATTTCGGGCAACCCTTCAGGCTTGAGGACGAGTTCGGCCAGCGTGTCGCCTTGGGTCACGGGGGCCTTGACGGGGCCGGTATAGACGACCTCGGCTGCGACTTCATCCCCGGCCAGGATCGGCAGCAGCACTGTCAGATCCGCGTCCAGCGTCAGGCCCACGGACGCGGCCTCGCCCATCCAGACATCGGCCTGCGCCACGCGCTGCCCTGCCTTGCCCAGAGGGCGCTGTGCGAATTGGCGAAAGGCCCAGTTCACGATTGCCTCGGCCTCTTCGGCGCGGGCGTTTGCGGTTTCCATGCCGGACAGCACGAAGATGATGCGGCGGTCGTCCTGAACGGCAGAGCCGGTGAGCCCATAGCCTGCCTCCTGGGTGTGACCGGTTTTCAGACCGTCCGCGCCGATGCCAAGACCCAGAAGCGGGTTGCGGTTATAGCGGTTCGACGCCTCGTTCGGGTCGAACAGATATTCCTTTTCGGCGAAGAGGGGATAGTATTGAGGGAAATCTGTGATCAGCCGGTTGGACAGCAGCGCCAGATCGCGCATCGACATCAGATGCCCCGCCTGCGGCCAGCCGTTCGAATTGGCGAAGGTGGAATTGGTCATGCCCATCTTAACCGCGCGTTGGGTCATCAATCGGGCAAAGCCCGCCTCGGTGCCATCGGGGCTGAGCGCTTCGGCGATGACTGCGCAGGCATCGTTGCCCGACAGCACGATGATGCCGCGGATCAGGCTTTCGACCGGAACGCGCTCGCCTGCCTTGAGAAACAGGGTGGAGCCCTTGTAGTCCATCGCATGCTGCGACACCGGCAGCTCTTCGTTCAGGGTCAGCCGCCCGTCGCCCAGGGCCTCGAACGCCATGTAAAGCGTCATCAGCTTAGACATCGAGGCAGGCGGCAGCGGCTGGTCCGCATTCTTGGCCAGCAGCACTGTGCCGGTGGTCTGGTCGATCACGAAGGCAGAGCTTGCCTTGGTGTCGAAGGCCTGCGCGGGCAGGGTCGTGAGGATCAGCGCGAAAGCGGCGGCGAGGGTGCGGATCATCATGTGGGGGAGTCCTCTAGTTGGTCACGGCATAGGCGTCGGAAAAGCCCTGCTCCTTGATCTTGGCAAGAAGCTGTCTGCGTTCGGATGCGGTTGCGGCGGGGCCTACGACCACGCGCCAGAAGGTTTTGCCATTGGCTTCGAATGTCTTGACGGTAGGCAGGACGCCCGCACCGCGCATCTGGTTGGCGGTGCGTTCGGCGTTGGCCTCGACCGAGAAGATGCCGATCTGGACATAGGGTTTGTCCAGCGACGATGTGCGCGGTTTTGGCGCCGGTGCAGGGGCTGCTGCGGGGGCAGGGGCTGCGGGTTCGTCCAGCGCGGTTTGCGCGACCGCAACCGGATCAAGCGATGTGGCCGCGATTTCCGAAGCCGGGGCAAGGGCGGCACCATCTGCGACTGCTGGCGCTGCTGCGGGGGCCTCCTCGGCGATCTCTTCCTTGCGCAGTGCCGTCACGTTCAGCTCGACCGGCGCGCCCGCCAGCATGCCGAGCGACGAGGCCGCGTCGGACGAGACCTGAAGCCTCGGGCCCGGGATGTCACGCTCGCGGCGGAACAAGGCACCGACGACGAACTGGCCATTGGACTGGTTGCGGATGATCACCCGTTCGGGGTCTTTCACATCCGGGTGTGCCACCCAGACGCCGCCCAGCGACGGGCGGCCGTCCCACAGGCCCGCTTCGGTGGCGGAAAACACGTCGGGGGCTTCGATGTCGCGCTCGACCGTCTTGCGGGTGCGCTTGGTGGCGCTGACCTGTTCGCTGCCCTGCGATTTGATGCCAAGACCCTGACCGAGGTTGAATTGCCCCCCGTCATCGCATCCCGCCAGCACTGCGGCTGCGCATGTGGCTGAGATCAAGCCCCTGGTGTGATTGGAAACATTTGTAAAGAAGACTGCCCAAGCCATCGTCATCAAGTCCTTGCCTGTCTCCGGCACCCCAATGGGCCGGCGCGTCCGGATTGCACGCAATTTGGCCCCTCTCGCGGGGGCGTTGCGCGCACAATAGCGCGGGATGGCCCCTGTGAAAAGCGCGCGCAGGGCGGATCGGCAATATTCCCCGCGCGCGCGGTGGAAATCGCGGTTTGCCGAATCGCGAAAGCCGCTCTATTCCACCCCGGTCGGAGGAGTGGCAGAGTGGTCGAATGCACCGGTCTTGAAAACCGACGAGGGTGTAAGTCCTCCGTGGGTTCGAATCCCACCTCCTCCGCCAGAACGGCAACCCTGATCAGGGTTTTGCGCCTGACGGGCTTTCACTCAGCCAGCAGCAACCGGCAGCACGATCAAATACGCATGTCCAGTCACGCCGACAGGGCAGTGACATAGGCTTCGCGGATCGAGGCATGCACGTCGCGGGATGCCACTGCGTCACCGATGAAATACAGTGCGCCGGAAAAGTCCGTGGACGCCTTCAGGTCGAGGTACAGTGTGTTCAGCGCCTTCGTTCCGCGTTCGACAACGATCTGGTCGGTCTCGATGCTGTGGGTGTGGCCGCTGAAGGTGTGGGTGAATGTCGCCACAAGTCGCGCGCCCGATTTCTCGACGCGGAGCAGGTCGAGGTCGCCTTGGATGCTGATGCCCTGTTCGGCAAACCGCTTCCGAAAGCCGGTCCCGTCCTGATAGGGCATTTCCTGACCGACAACGCCATCGCTGGTGGCAAAGGTCACCGTGCTGCCGGATTTGCGGGCCAAGAGCGCACAGGACGGCGCGGGCGCACGGCCGGTGCCGTCGTGGATCAGCACATCGGCAGCAGGGGGGACGGCGCCAGACAGAAAATCCCAGGTGTTCTGGCACAACTCGGCTCCATCGATCTGATCGAGATCGGGCAGGCCGCCCGTGGCCACAAAGACCGTATCGGGGTTTTCCGCCAGGATATCCTTCAGCTCGACATAGCAGTTGGTTCTGGTCTCGACACCCAGACGGGCCAGTTCGGCGATGCGCCAATCGACGATTCCGATCATGTTGGCCCGTTCGGGCGCGCGCGCGGCCAGACGCAACTGGCCGCCCAGTTGCGACGCCGCTTCCAGCAAGACGACATCGTGACCCCGAAGCGCTGCCACCCGCGCGGCCTCCAGCCCCGCGATACCGCCGCCGACCACCACGACGCGGCCCGGCGTGTCCGCCGGTGTCACGCTGTGCGGAATCGTCAATTCGTTACCGGTGGCGGCGTTGTGGATACAGGTTGCCTTTTTATACAGGCAATAAGACGACCCCACGCAGGGGCGAATGCGCTCTTCGGTGCCGTCCAGCAAGTGCTGCACCAGATGGGGATCGGTCAGATGGGCGCGGGTCATGCCGACCAGATCGACGATGCCTTCACGGACGGCATGGCGGGCGGTGGCGGTGTCGCGGATGCCGCCTGCGTGGATCAGCGGCAGGCGCACTTCCTTGCGGAACCGCGCGACGGAGGCAAGGTACGGCGCATCCGGCTGGAACATGCCGGGCATGTTGTCTTCGGACAACAGCAGGTCGCTGTCCATCCGCCCATAGATCGCATCGAAGAAGTCGACCAGCCCTTCACGCTGGAACATCTGCGCCAGTGCGATGCCGTCGTCTGCGCTCAATCCATCCGGTGTGCCTTCGTCGATGACCAGCCGGATGCCGACTGCAAAACCATCGCCCACCGTTTTGCGGATCGCTTCGTGTACCATCAGGCCAAAACGGGCGCGGTTTTCAAGAGAGCCGCCGAAAGCGTCGGTGCGGTGATTGGCCAGCGGCGACATGAACTGTCCGATCAGGTGGCCACCACAGAGGGTTTCCACACCATCCAGCCCGCCATCCTGCGCCCGTTTGGCAGCGCTTGCATAGTCGGCGATCACACGGTCGATGTCGCAGCGGTCCATCTCGCGCGGGAAACCACGGCTGCGCACCTCGCGGATGGGCGAGGGGGCAATGACAGGCGACCAGTCGCCGTGGAACGCGTTGGCGCGGCGACCAAGGTGGGAAATCTGGGTCATGACGGCGGCACCGTGGCTGTGCACGCGTTCCGAAAGCTCCTGAAGATAGGGAATCACGCGGTCGGTGCTGAAGTCGAGTTGCCCGCCGCCCCAACTGGAATCGCGTGACACCATCGCGCTGCCGCCGATCATCGTCATCGCCAGACCGCCGCGTGCCTTTTCCTCGTGATAGGCCTGATAGCGATCTGCCGGCATGCCCCCACTGTCGTTCATCGACGCGTGGCTGGTGCTGACGATCCGGTTGCGCAGGTTCAGTTTGCCCAGCTTGAAAGAGGTCAGAAGCGGGTCATTGGATACAGGTGAGGTCATGGCAGCGGTCCTTGCGTGGCTGCGGTATAGCATCAACCGTATGGGACATTTCACATAGCTTGAAAAATCGAGGGAAACCTATACGCTGAGCGTATGACAGAACTGGCGCGCAGCCTCACATCGCCCAAATCACTGCTGGTGTTCGAGGCCGCCGCGCGGCACGGCAGCTTTACCCGTGCGGCCAAGGATTTCAACATTTCGCAGCCCTCGATCAGCCGCAATATCGCGCAGCTGGAACAGGACATCGGACAACCTCTTTTTGTGCGGGGCGGCGGGGGCGCGCATCTGACGGATGCGGGGCGGCTGCTGTTTGCGGCCACAACGGACGGTCTGGGGCGCATCTCCGAGGCGGTCGATACCTTACGTGCGCAAAGCATGTCTTCGGACAGCGAGGTGGTCCTGTCGCTGTCCAACGCCTTTGTCACCAACTGGCTGGTGTCGCGTCTGGCGGCATTGTCCGAAGCGTTCCCCCAAGCGGTGCTGCGGTTCGATCTGGTGCCGGGCACGCGCACGTCCGTGGCGGGCGAGGTCGATCTGGCCACGTTGATCACCGATGCCGCACCGCATGGCATCGTTCTGGCCCCCGAAGTCATCGTGCCGGTGTGCAGCCCCGAGTACCTTGCCGCCCACGGTGGTGCGTTGTCGCCGGAGCCCGCAGGGGGGTGGGCCGGTCATACGTTCCTGCATTTGTCCGACCATCCGCGCACGATCTGGGACCCGATCCTTGGCGCAAGTTCCAAGGCGCGTGGCGAAGCCACCTGGCACGGGTTTTCCGATTATGCGGCGATCATTCAGGCCGCGACGGATGGGGCGGGCATCGCGCTGGGGTGGCTGAACGTGGTGGCGGACAGTCTGCGCAGCGGGCGTCTGGTGCCTGCGTGGCAGGGGCGGTGGATCGACACGGGGCGGGTTGTGCAACTGCTGTCGACACGACCCGGACCGATGCGCCCGGTGGCGCGCGAGATTGCCCAGTGGTTGTGCGAACGGATGGCCGAGGACCTGAATGCGGCCGCCCGTCTGGGTGCAGGGCCGGAAACCCTGCGCGGTCCTGCGGCAGAATGTGTCACGCAACGCGAGGATTCAGTAGAATAAACCATCGATTCCGGGCCATACTGGGGTTGGCACAGGTGATGGTGTTTGTGTCTTGGAGTTAAGATTCAGGAAGCGTTAAATGCAGCCCACAGGCAGCGACGCAAGCGTCGAGATAGCAAACACGTCTTTGGACGGGTCAGTCAGTGCCGCGCGGTATCAGACGTTTATGTCCCGTTCCACCCCTGCGGACGAGGAACGATTGCTGCTGGACACCTATGAGGCGACGATCCGGCCGATCACGCCCGCCGACCGACCCTTGCTGCACGAACTGACGGTTGCGGTGTTCTGGCCGCACCGGTCGCGTGATCTTGATACCTTTCTGGCGCTGGGGCAGGGCTATATCGCGCTGGACGAAATTGGCCGCCCGATCGGGTCTGCGATGTATTTCCTGATGGGGTCCGATTTTGCCATGTGCGGCATGATGGTGACCACGCCCCGCCTGCAGGCACTCGGCGCTGGGCGTCGGCTGTTGCGCCGTATTCTCAAGGATTGCGAAGGGCGTGATCTGAGACTTTCTGCCACGAAATCAGGCTTCTCGCTGTATGAATCCGCAGGGTTCGAGACTGTCTGCACGATCTGGCAGCAACAGGGCGTGGTACGTCCCATTCACCTTCCCGAGCCTGTTCCCGGTCTGACCCTGCGCGCGATGCAGGCGTCGGATCACGCGGCGGTTCTGGCGCTGGACAGTCAGGCATATGGTGCCAACCGGCACGAGGTTCTTGAGGTGGTGACCGACCTTTCCAAGCGCGGTGTCGTTGTGGAACGCGACGGTGCGGTCTGTGGGTTCGCGATGATGCGCCCCTTCGGCAAGGGCATCGTGATCGGGCCTGTCGTGGCAGAGGGTGACCAGATGGCGATGCAGCTGTGCGCCCCGCTGCTTCAGCACTGCGAGGGGTGCTTTGTGCGGCTGGACACGCCGCAACAAAGCGAACACTTCAAGGCGTTTCTATCGGCTGCCGGTCTGGGCGTTTTCGATACGGTGACCGAGATGCGCATCGGGCGGTTCCGCCGCGCGACCGAAGGCCCGCAGATCTACGGCATGGCCGCGCATTCGTTGGGATAACCGGGTGGGGGCCTTCGCAGGCCCTCGCGTGTTTCACGACAAACGGTCTTTCAGCCCGAACCACAGGCCCACCATCGGCAGGAACCACGGTTTGCCAGTGTGCAAGGGAATGGCGGGCCACTCCAGCCCGGCAAGCGGGTTGGTGTCCTGCCGTCCCATCGCCATGTCGGCCAGCGCCTGACCGATCAGCGTCGACATTTGCGCGCCGTGACCGGAATAGCCCATGCCGTAGATCATGCCATCAACCTCACCCGCGCGTGGAAAGCGGTCCTTGGTCATGCCGACAAGACCGCCCCAGCAATAATCGATCTGTATATCGGCCAGGTGCGGGAAGATCTGCGCCATGGATTTGCGCAGGATTTCACCCGATTTGGCATCCGATTGCTGGTCGGACACCGCCGAGAAGCGCGCGCGACCGCCAAAGATCAGGCGGTTGTCGGGGGACAGGCGGAAATAGTTCCCGATGTTCATCGACGTGACACATGTGCGGTTGCCGGGCAAGGTGGCCGCGATCTCGTCCTTGGTCAGCGGGCGCGTCGCGATGATGAACGAGCCGACCGAGATGATGCGGCGCCGGAAATGGGCCAGCGGCTTTTTCGCATAGGCGCCGGAATAGGCCCCGGTTGCGGCGATGACGCGGTCGGCGGTGATCTTGCCCTTGGGTGTGGTCAGTTCCCACCGCGTCCCGCTGCGTTTGCGCGCGGTGACCGGGGCGTGTTCCCAGATCATTGCGCCGTGGCGCTGCGCCGCAGAAGCCAGGCCATTCACATAGCGGCCCATGTGCATCATCGCGGACTTTTCGTAGATCATGGCACCATGGAAGGCGTCGCCGCCGATTTCGGCATTCAGATCGGCCTTGTCGACCCAGCGTGTCTCTGGATCGACCTCCTTGTGCAGCAGCTCGAAACTGGCGCGCAGGCCATCGACATGCGACGGCTTCGACGCCAGCTTCAGCTTGCCCGAGCGGCGAAAGTTGCAGTCGATGCCTTCTTCGGCAATGACATTCTCGATCATGTCTATCGAACGGTCGTAGGCTTTGTAGAGCGCATGGGCGCGTTCCGCACCGAAGTGGACCTTGGCGTCGGCATATCCATGGGCCATGCCATTGTTCAGGTGCCCGCCGTTGCGCCCTGACCCGCCCGCGCCGATGTGATCGGCTTCGAGCAGGGCGGTGCTGACACCTTCGCGGGCCAGTTTGCGTGCAGCGTTCAGCCCGGTAAAGCCGCCGCCGATGACGGCGACATCGACGTGTCCGGTGACCGGGCCGGTTTGCGCATCGGCGAAGGGCACAGCGCTGTCGTGCCAATATGACATGTATTTCATGATGTGCTCTGCCTTACAGGCCCACGACGGGGGCCAGCCCCGAGATGTCCTTGATTTCGGTATAGCCATAATAGGGGTTCGCGGGCTCGTGGCCCCGGTTTACCCAGACCTTGTTCTTGATGCCGAGGTCGTGCGCCGTCATCAGGTCATAGCGAAAGCTGGACGAGACGTGCAGCACGTCTTCGGGGCCGCAACCCAGCATGTCGAACATGTATTCGAACGCCTGCATCTGCGGCTTGTAGGCACCGGCGCTTTCGGCTGTGTAGACATGCGCGATGGGTGCGCCCAGCTTTTCGATGTTGTGGGGGATCTGATCGTTCATCGCATTGGTCAGCGCCACCAGGGGGATCTTGTCCGCAACTTTGGCCAGACCGGCGGGCACATCTGCGTGCGGGCCCCAGGTTGGAACGCGCGTGTAGATTTCGGCAGCAACCGCAGGGTCAAAGGTCACGTCATTGCGTTTGCAGGTCCGCTCCAGCGCATTGTGGACGATTTCGGCATAGGGCTTCCACGCGCCCAGCACTTCATCCAGCCGGTAGGCCGAGAAATCGGCGATGAACTTCTCCATCTTTTCCGGCGACAGCAGTTCGGCATAATGCGCGCGCGCAGCGCCGGCCATGTCAAAGAAAATCATGGTGCCGTGGCAGTCAAAGGTGATGAATTTGGGGCGAAAAGTCATTTTGGTCTCCGGACTTGGGTTCGGTCCATCCTCACCCGCATAACACCACAGCGCTTGCCGCGTTTGGGTTTTTCAAAGCACGAAATATCGAAAGTCACGGGAGTTGCGGCAGGTCCTGCCGCCGGGCGCGCATCTTTGGTCACGATGGTGGCAGCGTTGCGGGCACAGTGTCTGCAACACATCCAAACGCGCGTTTTCGCGCCCTATAAGAAAGCCTGACCCATGTCCCATATCGTTGCCATCGACAGCGCCCCCGATTTTGCCCCGCGCCGCGATACTGCCGCACCCGAGCGCCTGATTGAAGGGTCGCCTTCGTTCCAGACATGGGAATTGGACACGGCCCTGGCCGAAGCCGCCCAATGGGGCAAGGTGCGCACCGGCGTCTGGGAGGCAACCCCCGGAACCACAATTTCGATCAAGGGCGACACCTTCGAATTCTGCCACATCCTGTCGGGCCGTGTCGAAATCATCGAGGAGGGTGGCGATACATTTGCCTTTGGCGCAGGCGACAGCTTTGTCATGAAGCCGGGGTTTGTCGGGAAATGGAAAACCATCGAGACCGTGCGCAAGATCTATGTCATCGCGTCCTGAGCTGCGCCCGTGACACTGCAGCTTTCCCCCGTCGATCTTCTTGAGCGTCTTGTCGGTTTCCCCAGCGTCGTCGGCACCCCGAACGGCGCGCTGATGGACTTCGTCGTGGCCTATCTGTCGGCGCATGACGTGCCTTGTTCCCTGCTCAAAGGGCCGGAGGGCGACCGATACAATCTGTTTGCGACCATCGGTGATCCTTCGGTCCCCGGCTATGTCCTGTCGGGTCATGTCGATGTCGTGCCCGCGCAGGAGCCTGAGTGGAAAGCCGACCCGTTCACCATGCGGCGGGAGGACGGTCGGCTGATCGGGCGGGGATGCTGCGACATGAAGGGGTTTGTCGCGGCAGCCCTCGCGGCGGTTCCCGCATTGAAGCAGATGGACCTGCCCGCGCCGGTGCACATCGCCCTGTCCTATGACGAAGAGGCCGGATGCAAAGGCGTGCCGCACATGCTGTCGGCGCTGCCCGATCTGTGTGCAGCACCACTGGGGTGTATCGTGGGCGAACCGACAGGTCTGGTGCCGGTGCTGGCGCACAAGGGCAAGGCCGCGCTGCGGCTGCTGGCCGAGGGGCGTGCGGGCCACAGTTCGCGGCCCGATCTGGGGGCAAATGCGATCCATGCGCTGTTGCCCGCGCTGACGGCGGCCACCACGCAGGCCAGGGCGTTGCAGGCAGGCCCGCAAGACCCGCGCTTTGCGCCGCCCTATTCCAGCCTGCAGATCGGGACAATAAAGGGCGGGCAGGCGATCAACATCATCCCCGAGGCGGCGCAGGCCGAGATCGAAGCGCGCGCCATCGCGGGTGTCGATCCGCAGAGCCTGCTTGCCCCTGTTCTGGAGGCGTTGGGCGAAGGCGTGCGGGCCGAATGGATGTCGACATACCCTGCGCTTGCGCTGGATGCGGACCATCCGCTTGCGACGTTGGTGGCGGGCATCACAGGGCAAGAACCCCTGGGCGCTGTCAGCTTTGGCACCGAGGCCGGGTTGTTCCAGCAGGCGGGCGTGCCGTCGATCATCTGCGGCCCCGGCGACATTGCCCGCGCCCACCGCCCCGAAGAGTACCTGACAGAACACGAGTTGTCGGGGGCAGTCGACATGATCCTGGCGCTTGGCCGCGCACTGGCTGCCTGAACCCATGGGGGGGCGGCGGCATATCCTGCGGTGGCGCTGCGGGCGTTTGATTTAAACTGCCGCCTCTTCCCGGCAACAAGACGAAACTGCCTGCCGTATTTTTATAAGCTGAACCAGAACAAAACGGACAACCCTATGACTCTCGCCAAATCGGACAGCCTTTCGCTGTCGCGTGCCGACATCACTTTTGCGCCGTTCACGGCGGATCATCTGGCCGACGCGCTGCGCATGTCGCAGGCGGTCAGCTGGCCGCACCGTGCCGAAGACTGGGCGTTGACGCTGTCGGTGTCGAGTGGTGTCGTGGCCCTGGCCGAGGATCGGGTGGTGGGCACGGCGCTCTGTTCCAGTTTTGGCGGAGTTGCCACGCTGAACATGATTATCGTCGATGCCGCGCTGCGGGGCCGTGGTCTGGGGCGCGCCTTGATGGAGCGTGTCATTGCGATTGCCGGTGCGCGTGAACTGCGGCTGGTGGCGACGACGGACGGTTTGCCGCTCTATGAGAAGCTGGGCTTCGTGGCGACAGGGCAGATCCTGCAACACCAAGGCATTGCGCGTGCGGCGACGCCGGAGTTGCCCGTTGCCGTCGGCACGGTGGACGATATCGCGCGCGTCGTGGAGATGGACAGGGCGGCATCCGGCCTGTCACGCGACGCCTTGCTGGGCACCATCGTGAAGCAAGGCGCGCTTTTGACTGCAGATGCGGGATTTGCCGTGGTCCGCGACTTTGGGCGGGGCAAGGTTCTTGGCCCTGTCGTGGCCAGGGATGCCGCCATCGCGCGGGCATTGATGGCCGAGGCCGCCAGCCGCTGCGCGGGCCAGTTCCTGCGCGTCGACCTTGTGGAAGAGGGCGGGCTTGCCGAATACGCCGAAGCGCTTGGCATGGCCTCTGCCGGTGGTGGGGTGGTCATGCACTGCTGCGCCAAACCCGCCGTGCCATCTGAGTATAACACCTATGCCTTTGTGTCGCAGGCACTTGGCTGACCCAATCGGAGACTGACATGCTGACAAATTCCCTGGTCGAGCTGGACCGCCAGCACCTTGTTCACCCTGTATCATCGTTTCGTGGGCACGAAGCCCGCGGCGTGCGCGTTTTGCGCTCTGCCAAGGGCGCGACCGTGACTGACGTCGAAGGCCGCGAGTTGATCGACGGCTTCGCGGGGCTGTGGTGCGTGAACGCAGGTTACGGACACGAAAGCGTGGTCGAGGCCGCCGCCGAGCAGATGCGCCGACTGCCTTATGCCACCGGCTACTTCGATCTGGGGTCCGAAGCGCCGATCCGTCTGGCCGCCGCACTGGCCGAGCGCGCGCCGGGCGATATGAACCACATCTATTTCACCCTTGGCGGGTCGGACGCGGTCGACAGCACGATCCGCTTCGTGCGCTATTACTGGCACGCCAAGGGCCAGCCCGAGCGGGATCAGTTCATCTCGGTCGCGCAGGGCTATCACGGGTCGACGACGATGGGCGCGGGCCTCACGGCATTGCCGGGCTTTCACGACGGCTTTGGCGTGCCATATGCCTGGCAGCACAAGATTTCGTCGCATTACCTGTACCGCAACCCGCTGGGGGATGATCCGCAGATGGTCATCGACGCCTCGGTTGCCGAGTTGCGCGCGAAGGTGGCCGCGATCGGCGAAGACAAGGTTGCCGCCTTTTATGTCGAACCGATCCAGGGGTCGGGTGGCGTTCTGGTGCCGCCGAAGGGCTGGATCAAGGCGATGCGCGATGTCTGCAAGGAGCTGGGCATTCTCTTTGTCGCGGATGAAGTCATTACCGGTTTTGGCCGCACCGGCCCGATCTTTGCAAGCGCCGAGGAAGGCATTGTGCCCGACCTGATGACCTGCGCCAAGGGTCTGACCTCGGGTTATGTTCCGATGGGGGCTGTGTTCATGTCGGACCATGTCTATGACACCATCGCCGACGGGGCAGGGGCCAAGGCCGTTGGACACGGATTTACCTATTCGGCGCATCCGGTGTCTGCCGCTGTCGCGCTGGAGGTTCTGGCACTGTATGAAGGCGGGCTTTTCGACAACGGCATCAAGGCTGGCGCGCGTCTGATGGCGGGGCTGGAAAGCCTGCGCGATCACCCGCTGGTCGGGGATGTGCGCGGACGTGGGATGCTGGCGGCGGTCGAACTGGTGACCGACAAGGACAAGAAGACACCGCTGCCACCCGAGGTTCAGCCTGCCACGCGTTTGTTCGACCGCGCCTGGGATCAGGGTCTGATCGTGCGGTCGTTCGCCCAAGGCATCTTTGGCTATGCGCCGCCGCTGTGCTGCACCGATGCCGAGATCGACGCGATTGTCGAGCGGACCCGCGCGGTGCTGGATATCACGCTGGAAGACCCCGAAATCCGAGCGGCGATGCGCTGATGGCGCTGCTGTTTCTCTCAAGCCCCGAGCGGGCGGCAGTCTGGGGCCCGATGTTCGACGCGGCAGGCGAAGGGTTCGTCGTGGGCGAGGAGGCGGTGACCGATCCGGCGGAGATCACACATCTGATGTGCTGGTTGCCGCCAAAGGATCTGCGGCGCTATCCCAAACTGAAAGTCGTCATCGGCGCAGGCGCGGGTGTCGACCATATGCCACGAATGCCCGAAGGCGTCACCCTGGTGCGCACGCTTGCCCCCGGCATCGACGAGATGGTGCGCGACTGGGTGGTCATGGCCACGCTGATGGTGCACCGCGATATGCCGACCTACCTTCGGCAGGCACAGGCAGGCCAATGGACCGGACACGTGGTGCCCCGCGCGCGCGGCACGCGTGTGGGGATCATGGGCATGGGACGTATCGGCACCTTGGCCGCGCGGACGCTATCGCAGATGGAATTCGATTTGGTGGGCTGGTCGCGTTCGGGGCGGCCCGTCGACGGGTGCGACGTCTTCGGATCTGACAGGCTGGACGCGTTTCTGGCGCAATCCGAGATACTGATCTGCCTGCTGCCGCTGACCGATGAAACCCACGGCATCCTGAATGCCGATCTGTTCGCCAAGCTGCCGCAGGGCGCGCGTCTGGTCCAGGCGGGGCGCGGTGCGCAACTGGACATGGACGCGCTGAAACAGGCGCTGAATGACGGGAGGCTGACCTCGGCGATGCTGGACGTGACCAACCCCGAACCTTTGCCCGAGACGCATTGGGCGTGGCGTGATCCGCGCGTTGTCATCACGCCGCACGTCGCTGCGAACACCGACCATGCAGAGGGCGCACGTCATGCGCTGGAAGTGGTCCGCGCCAGCCGGGAAAACCGCGAACTGCCCGGTCGGGTGGATCAGGATCGCGGATATTAAGCGCAAAACAGCGGCACAGGGAAATGCCGCTGTTTTCGTGAATACAGTAGAATATGCCGAACCCCCGCCTGAATTCGGCGTTTTACAGACCCCGTTATGGGGGAGGCTGAGGTCAAGGAAAATCAAAGCCGGTCCCCCACCGTCTGCCCAAGCGCCGCAACGCCGTATCGCTGCGAACCGATTGGGCCAGATCGCAAGGCAGTGCCAGTGCAACGGCGCATTTGCGATGCTCAAGGGGCCTGCTTATGCGCATAAAGGACATCCGCGATGACGACGACCACCGATGTAAAACCGCTGACAGCGTTCAGCTACGTCAGCTTTGATGTGGTCGGCACGCTGATTGATTTTGAAGGTGCGATCACGGGCGGTCTTGCCGATATCGCGGCGAAAGAAGGCGTGGATCTGGACGGCGAAGCCGCGCTGGGCGTCTACCGCGATGCCCGCTATGCGCCGGACGCGGGCCTGTTTCCCGACGATCTGGGACGTTGCTATAGCCGGATTGCCGAAGCTTTCGGTCTGCCCGACACGCCGGAATATTGCCAGTACATGATTGACGCCGTGGGCGACGCCGAACCCTTTGCCGACAGCGCAGATGCGATGAAACGGCTCAAGGCGCGCTACAAGCTTATCGCGATGACCAATGCCCGCCGCTGGGCGTTTGACAAATACGCAGCCAAGCTGGGCCATCCATTCTGGGCCGGTTTCACCTGCGACGACACCGGCACGGAAAAGCCTGATCCGGCGTTTTTTCAGCACGTGTTTGACCACGTGGCCAAGGACGGCGGCACCAAGGCCGACATCCTGCACACGGCGCAAAGCCAGCACCACGACATCGGCATATCGCGCACGCTGGGCATGACCAACGCCTGGATCGAGCGCCGTCATGCGCAGGACGGATATGGTGGCACTATCGCGCCCGCGACGTTCACCGAACCGGATTACCACTTTCACGCGTTGATCGAACTGGCACTGGCGGCCGACGAAGCCTTCGACGCATGAGTTCACCCGCCCGAGGCGACGGCAAGATCGCCACGGCATCATTTTTCACAACCTCAGGGAAAATCAAAATGACCAAGACCCCAACAAACTGGACCAGCCGCGACGATGCAGCGGTCGAAGACATGATCCGCCGCGGCGCGTCGCGTCGCGAATTGCTCAAGATGCTGATGGCATCGGGCGTGGCCGTGGCCGCCGGAGGTTCTGTCCTGATGAACGCCACTGCCGCTGTTGCAGCGACCCCAACGGTCGGCGGCACGCTGAAAGCCGCAGGCTGGTCGTCATCGACCGCAGACACGCTCGACCCCGCCAAGGCGACACTCTCGACCGATTACGTGCGCTGCTGCGCCTATTACAACCGCCTGACATTCCTCAACGGCGAAGGTGTCGTGGAGATGGAGCTGGCCGATACCATCCAGTCCAGCGATGCCCAAACCTGGGAAATTAAGCTGAAGTCGGACGTGCTGTTCCACAACGGCAAGATGCTGAACGCGGATGATGTCGTTTATTCGATGAACCGTCACCTTGACCCGGCTGTCGGCTCCAAGGCGAACTCGCTGGCCAAGCAGATGACCGAGATCACCAAGGTCGATGACCTGACCGTCAAGATCGTGCTGGCAGAGCCCAACGCCGACCTGCCCACCATCCTGTCGCTGCATCACTTCATGATCGTGGCCGACGGCACCACGGATTTCAGCACGGCCAACGGCACCGGCGCGTTCATGAGCGAATCCTTCGAGCCGGGCGTGCGCTCCATTGGTGTCAGAAACCCCAACTATTTCAAGGCACAGGGCGCTTACCTCGACAGCTTCGAGTTCTTCGCCATTCCCGACAACAACGCGCGGGTGAACGCCTTGCTGTCCGGCGACATCCAACTGGCGGCGGCGGTGAACCCGCGTTCGCTGCGGATGCTGGAAGGCCACGATTCCGTGCGTACCGAGATTTCGACGGCAGGCAACTACACCAACCTGAACATCCGTCTCGACGTCCCCCCCGGCGAGCAGATGGAATTTGTCGAAGGCATGAAGTCGCTGATCAACCGCGAAGCGATCCAGCAGTCGGTGCTGCGCGGTCTGGCCGAGATCGGCAACGACCAGCCTGTGCCGCCCTCCAACCGCTATCACAACCCCAACCTGGCACCGCGGGCCTTTGATCCGGAAAAGGCCAAGTTCCACTTTGAAAAAGCGGGTCTTCTGGGCACCGAAATCCCGATGGTTGCATCCGATGCAGCCGGCTCTTCGGTCGATATGGCGACCATCGTCCAGCAGGCAGGTGCCCAGATCGGCATGAACCTGACGGTCGACCGCGTGCCGTCGGATGGCTACTGGTCGAACTATTGGCTGAAATCGCCGGTTCACTTCGGCAACATCAACCCGCGTCCGACGCCCGACATCCTGTTCTCGCTGCTTTACGCATCGCAAGCACCGTGGAACGAAAGCCACTACAAGTCCGAAAAGTTCGACAAGATGATGATCGAAGCGCGTGGCTCGCTGGACGAAGACAAGCGGACCGCGATGTATTGGGAAATGCAGGAAATGGTCGCCAACGAGGCGGGGACCATCATTCCCACGTACATCTCGAACGTGGACGGTGTCACCAACAAGCTGGGCGGCATGAAACCCAACCCGCTGGGCGGCATGATGGGCTATGCCTTTGCCGAGTATGTCTGGCTGGACGCCTGACCGCTCTGCAATTCACACCGGGGCCGTGCGCACGCCGCGCGGCCCTGACTGACGTTCCTTCACGGAAACGAGGTGCCTTTTGAACCGATCACTCCTGCCATACATCCTTGTCGCGCAACGGCTTGGTATCGCGTTGCTGACATTGATCATCGTGTCCTTCGCAGTCTTTTTCGCCACAGCCCTGCTGCCGGGTGATGTGGCCGAAATCCTGCTGGGTCAGGCCGCCACACCCGACGCCGTCGCCGGTTTGCGCGATGCAATGGGGCTGAACGAGCCGGCCCTGTCGCGTTTCGTGCACTGGCTGCTGGGACTTGCCCAGGGCGATATGGGCACGTCCTATGTCAACAACATGGAGGTCGCCGAACTGGTAGGCGGGCGTCTGCTCAACTCTCTGCGGCTGGCCGGCGTCGTCACGCTGGTGTCGGTGCCCGTTGCGCTGACGCTGGGGATCTGTGCGGCCATGTGGCAAGGGTCGATGTTCGACCGCGCGGTTTCCGTGTTGACGATTTCGGTCGTGTCGGTGCCGGAGTTCATGGTGGCGACGCTGGCCGTGCTGATCTTTGCCGTCTGGCTGGGATGGCTGCCGGCCCTGAGCTATGGCGTGGATCTCGACAGCTGGTCGGCCATGCTGCGGGCCTATGCGATGCCGGTGATTTCCCTGTCCATGGTGGTCTCGGCGCAGATGATCCGGATGACCCGCGCAGCGGTGATCGAAACGATCAATACCCCATATGTCGAGATGGCCCTGCTCAAGGGGGCGTCGTTGTCGCGGATGGTGCTGCGCCACGCGCTGCCCAACGCGCTGGGACCGATCGCCAACGCTGTCGCTTTGTCGCTCAGCTATTTGGTGGGCGGGGTGATCATCGTCGAGACGATCTTTAACTATCCCGGTGTTGCCAAACTGATGGTCGATGCGGTTTCGACCCGCGACCTGCCGCTGATCCAGTCCTGCGCCATGATCTTTTGCGTCAGCTACCTGTCGCTGATCACGCTGGCCGATCTGATTGCAATCCTGTCGAACCCGAGGCTTCGTTGAACATGACTGTTTCCGCTTCTTCCACCACTGCCGAAGAAACCGACGCGCCCGAGGGCCCGAAGTTCGTCTTTAACTGGGTGGGCCGCATCGGGCTGTCGGTGATCGTGTTCTGGGCCATCGTGGCGATCTTTGGTCCCGCGCTGGCCCCGCATCCGCCGGGCGAGATCGTCGACTGGGACTATTTCGGCCCCGTCACTTCTGAATTCTGGATGGGCACCGATTATCTGGGCCGCGATATCTTTTCGCGGATCATCATGGGCGCGCGCTATACCGTCGGCATCGCGCTGGCCGCGGTTACGCTGGCCTGTACCATCGGCGTGTTGCTGGGCATGGTCGCCGCCGTTGCCGGTGGCTGGTTCGACATGATCCTTTCGCGGTTCCTGGACGCTTATAACGGCATTCCGTCGTTGTTGTTCGGTCTGGTCGTCGTGGCGGCGGTGGGGTCGTCGATTCCAGTTCTGGTGCTGACGCTGACCGCGATCTACATGCCGGGGTCCTATCGCTTTGCGCGGGCGCTGGCGGTGAACATCAACACGATGGACTTTGTCACCGTCGCCCGCGCGCGCGGCGAGGCGACCCCCTATCTGATCCTGCGCGAGATTTTCCCCAACATCCTGGGGCCTGTCCTGGCCGACCTTGGCCTGCGCTTTGTCTTTATCGTGCTGGTGTTGTCGGGCCTGTCGTTCCTGGGACTTGGCGTGCAGCCGCCCAACGCGGACTGGGGCGCGCTGGTGCGCGAGAATATCGAAGGTCTGAGCCTTGGCGCGCCTGCGGTCCTGTTTCCGTCGGTCGCCATCGCATCGCTGACCATCTCGGTGAACATGTTCATCGACAACCTGCCAACCCGTATCCGCGACAGGAGCGAATGATGCCCCAGAAATCCAACGATACACCGCTTGTCACTGTCCGCGACCTCAAGATCGGCGCGGTCACCGATGCGAAACGCAAGGTCGAGATCATCAATGGCGTCGATTTCGACATTGCGCCGGGTGAAATTCTGGCGCTGATCGGGGAATCCGGTTCGGGCAAGACCACGATCGCGCTGTCGCTGATGGGGCATACGCGACCGGGCTGTTCGATCAACGGCGGCCAGATCCGTATCGGTGACAACGAAGTGACGGCGATGACCACCCGCCAGCGCGCGGCAATGCGCGGGACCGAGGTGTCCTATGTTCCGCAGTCGGCGGCGGCGGCGTTCAACCCGTCGCAGCGGATCATGGAGCAGGTGATCGAGATTTCGACAATCCACGGCCTGATGTCAAAGGCCAAGGCCCGCGAGAAGGCGGTCGAGTTGTTCCGCGCATTGGCGCTGCCGGACCCCGACACCATCGGCAATCGCTACCCGCACCAGGTGTCGGGCGGCCAGTTGCAGCGGCTGTCGGCGGCAATGGCGCTGATCGGTGACCCGCGTCTGGTGATCTTCGACGAGCCGACAACCGCGCTGGACGTGACCACGCAGATCGAAGTCTTGCGCGCGTTCAAGTCGGCAATGGCCGATGGTGGCTGCGCCGGTGTCTACGTCAGCCACGATCTAGCGGTGGTGGCACAGATCGCCGACCGTATCGTCGTGTTGCGGGGCGGCGAAGTGCAGGAGGTCGGCACCTGCGAACAGATCCTGAACGATCCGCAGCACCCCTATACAAGAGAGCTGATTGCGGCCTTTGAGCCTGCGGGCCGCACACCGCAACCGGTCTCGGCCGCGGATCAGAAGAAACCCATTCTCGAAGTTCTGGACCTGCACGCGGGTTACGGGACCATGCGCGACGGCGTGCCGTCGGCCAAGATCCTTGAGAACGTGAACTTTCGGCTGGAACACGGGCGCAATCTGGGCGTGATCGGTGAATCCGGCTCGGGCAAATCCACGCTGGCGCGCGCCATTGCCGGTATTCTGCCGCCCTACAGGGGCACCGTGCTGCTGGAGGGTCACGAGCTGAAACCCGACCTTGCCAGCCGCTCTAAGGAAGACCTGCGCCGCGTCCAGATCGTGTTTCAGCTGGCCGATACCGCGTTGAACCCCGGACATTCCATCGCCAACATCATCGGGCGTCCGCTGACCTTTTACCACGGGTTGCGGGGCAAGGCGCTGGAGGCGCGCGTGATCGAGCTTTTGGACATGGTTCACCTGCCTGCCAACATGCGCCACCGTCTGCCCAGCGAATTGTCCGGCGGGCAGAAGCAGCGGGTGAACCTGGCGCGTGCGTTGGCCGCCGAGCCTGAGTTGATCCTGTGCGACGAGATCACATCGGCGCTTGATACCGTGGTCGCGACGGCGATCCTTGAGTTGCTGAAAGAGCTGCAAAGCGAGCTGGGCCTGAGCTACATGTTCATCAGCCACGACCTGTCGACGGTCGAAGCGATCTGCGACGACGTTCTGGTGATGCACAAGGGCGTAGTCGTCGAGGCGCTGCCTGCAAGCCAGATGTCAGAGCACGCCACGCATCCCTATTCGCGTTTGCTGATCTCTTCGATCCCCAAGCTCGACACCGGCTGGCTGTCCTCGCTGGAACAGGACCCCGAGTTGGTCGCGCAATTCTCTGACCGCTGAGGCGGTCAGCAGGGCACTGTCAGATCCGGTCTGCGAACAGGTCGGTCAGGGGCAGCTGGGTCTTGACGAATGGCGTCTTCATCACGACGAAGCTGAAGTATTTGTCGATGCCGACATTGCGGTCGATCAACGCTTCGATCACGTTCTGATAGTCGGCGATCGACGAGGTGACGAATTTTGCCAGGTAGTCGTAACCGCCTGAAACAAGGTGACATTCGACGCAGGACGGGACCTTTTCCAGCACGTCCTGAAAGCGGGCGAAATCGGTCTGCCGATGGTTCTTGAGCGTGAATTCGGTGAAAACGGTCAGCGTATCGCCCAGTTTGGCCACGTCGATCTGGGCGGCGTATCCGATGATATATCCCGCCTTTTGCAGCTTTTTGACACGCATCAGACAGGGCGACGGCGACAGGCTGACCAGATCGGCCAGTTCGACGTTGGTGATGCGGCCATTGCGTTGAAGCTCGGCCAGAATCTTCAAGTCGATCCGGTCCAGCTTATAACGGGTTGTCATTTGCTATCCTTCGGAGTCTGAGCGCCTGATCTGTCAGTGTGAACGTGAGCCGCTCTTTATAGTCAACCGCATTCGATATGAAATGCTGTTTGCTGGGCAACATCCGGCACATGTGATCGGGCGAGGTGGCATAGGGTCTTGTTAAAATTCGGAGAATGACATGCCCGCGCCGTTGATGCAGATCGAGACAGACGAAACATTCCCCAAGGAGTCCGATTGCGTGGTGATCGGCGCAGGCATCGTGGGCGTCAGCACGGCCTATTGGCTGGCGCGCGGGGGCCTGCGCGTTGTGCTGCTGGAGAAGGGGCGCGTCGGGGCCGAGCAATCCAGCCGCAACTGGGGCTGGTGCCGCCAGCAGAACCGCGACGCCCGCGAACTGCCGCTGTCCACCAAGAGCCTCGCCTTGTGGGAGGATATGGCCGAAGACATCGGCGTCGATCTGGGCTTTCGCCGATGCGGCTTGCTCTATTTGTCCAACGATCAGGCCGAGCTGGACGGGTGGGCGAACTGGGGCAGGTTCGCGCGCGGTGAAGGGGTCGACACCCGGATGCTCGACAGGGCCGAGGCGACCGAACGCGGTGCCGCCACGGGCCAGAGCTGGGCCGGTGGCGTGTGGTCGCCAAGCGATGGTATCGCCGACCCTTCGCGTGCAGCCCCCCTGATTGCCCAAGGCGCAATCAAACATGGGGCAACCGTCGTGCAGGATTGCGCCGCGCGCGGGATCGAGACCACCGCCGGTGCGGTTTCGGCCGTGGTCACCGAACGGGGCACGATCAAGACATCGCGCGTCGTGCTGTCGGGCGGGGCCTGGGCGGGCAGTTTCCTGCACCAGTCGGGCATCTTTTTCCCGCAGGCGTCGATCCGCAGTTCGATCCTGTCGTTGAAGCCGGTGCCGAAAGATCTGCCCGACGCCCTGCACACGGCGGCGGCGTCGGTCACACGCCGACAGGACGGCGGGTACACCGTGGCCGTGTCGGGGCGCAGCCATTTCGATCCGACCCTGCGGATGATCGCGGGGGCCAAACACTTCCTGCCGATGTTTGCAAAACGCTGGAAATCGCTGTCCCCCGGCGGGCTTCAGGCATGGAAGGCCGCATTCGAGACACGTGCAATCTGGGCGCTGGACCAAGAGACCCCGATGGAGCGCACCCGAATCCTCGATCCGCGCCCGTCCAGGCGACATGTGGACGAAGCATTGCGTCGCGCCCGCGCGCTGCTGCCTGCGTTGAAAGACGTGCAGATGCAGCAAAGCTGGGCCGGGTACATCGACAGCACACCCGACGGTGTGCCGGTGATCGATTCCGATATCGGCATTCCGGGGCTTACGTTGGCGGCGGGCCTGTCCGGTCACGGCTTTGGCATCGGTCCGGGTGTGGGGCATATGGTGGCCGACATGTTGCTGGACCGCCAGCCCGTCACCGAAACCGCCCAGTACAAGCTGAGCCGGTTCGACGAATCCCAGTGGGGCAAGGTGTCGAAATTCTGATATCATGGCGCGAACCGTTTGATGTCGAAGGGGGCCAGCGGCGTCTCGCAGGTGCCCGTGGCGATCAGCTCGGCCATTGCATCGCCGACACCGGGTCCAAGCTGAAAGCCGTGGCCGCAAAAGCCGAAGGCGTGGAACAGACCGGGGGTGGTGCCCGACGGTCCCATGACGGGCAGATCGTCCGCAACATAGCCTTCGCAGCCCGACCATTGCCGGATCACCGCCACATCGCGCAAGGCGGGCAGCAGGCGGACAACCGTTTTCAATTGCGTGCGCAGCAGCTGCGGGTCTGCCTTGGCGTGGCCGGTCTGCGGATCGACCGGCGTGCGGGCGACCCCGCCGCCAAAGACGATATTGCCCCGCTCGACCTGACGCAGATAGGCCCCGATCTCTTGCGACCACATCCCGACAACCGGCAGCACGCGGTGCGGCAGCGGTTCGGTCACGCCCATCTGCGGGCCGTGCATGGTCAGCGGCACGTCTTCTCCGAATTGCGCGGCAATCGCCTTGCCCCAGGCGCCGACGCAATTCAGCAATACGGCGCTTTCCAGGGTGCCACGGCTGGTCTGCACGGCAAAGCCGCTGTCGGTCCTGGCGATCCCGTGAACCTTGGTGTGCGGCAGGATACGGGCCCCGATCCGCGCGGCAGCATCGGCAAAGGCGGGACCAACGAGGCGCGGGTTGGCCGATCCGTCCTGCGGCGAAAAGGACGCGCTGATGGCGTCCGCACCCAGACCCGGAAAGCGTCGGCGCAGGTCGGCCGCGTCCAGTTCCTCCAAGCTCAGGCCCCATGGGGCGGCGGCGTCGGCAAAGCGGCGCATGTCGGCGTGGCTTGCGGCATCGAAGATCAGGCGCAGGTGGCCGGTGGCGCGAAATTCCACGTCGCGGCCCAGCAGGTCTTTGGCTTGTCCCCACAGCGCACGGGACCGGTGGGCCAATGGCAGCTGCGGCAGAAACCGTCCTGTGCGGCGAATGTTGCCGAAGGACGCGGTTGTCGCCCCCGCACCGATCGCATTGGGGTCGATCAGCGTGACGGTGATCCCGCGACGGGCCAGGAAGAAGGCCGCGCTTGTGCCCATCAATCCTCCGCCCAATACGATCACATCCACGGCACGCCCCTTTTTGGTCTGATATTTCGAACACAAGACCGCACAGGGTGGCGTCGCGTCAAAGACCGGATACGCTATGGGTCATAAGTCAAGGTTATGGGGATGCCATGCGCGCACGACAGCTTGAAGTTTTTACCGCAGTGATGCGGGTGGGCACGGTGACCGGGGCCGCCCAGTCGCTGAACATCTCGCAGCCGGCGCTGAGCCAGATCCTGCTGCATTGCGAGGACGAGTTGGGGTTCAAACTGTTCTCGCGCGAAAAGGGGCGGCTGCGTCCGA
Organism: Pseudosulfitobacter koreensis; assembly: GCF_024733015.1. Lineage (GTDB taxonomy): Bacteria > Pseudomonadota > Alphaproteobacteria > Rhodobacterales > Rhodobacteraceae > Pseudosulfitobacter > Pseudosulfitobacter koreensis. The sequence continues at coordinate 359,068 of NZ_JANKJG010000002.1, read as the reverse complement.
CCGCCGAGGCGCTGGAGATTCACGCCGAGGCCGAGCGCCTGTTCGCGGGGCTGGAGGGGTTGCGGCGCAAGACGCAGGATTTGCGGCTGGGGCAGGCAGGTCTGGTGCGGGTCGCGGCCTCGGTCCCGCCTGCGATGTCACTGCTGCCCGACATCCTGTCGCGCTATCGCAGCCGGTATCCGGATGTATTGCTGCGCTCGCACGTAGCTCCCATCGGGTCCCTCATCGCGCTTTTGCGCGCGGGCGACGCGGCGCTGGCGATGGCAATGGATGACCAGATGACGCCCGACATCGCGGTAGAGCGTCTGGGGGTCACGACCTTTTGCTGCCTGCTGCCCGAGGCGCATCCGCTTGCCGCCCAGGGCAGCGTGTCGTTCGCCGATCTTCAGGACGAAACCGTGATTTCCTACCGCGCGCCCACCCGCCCGCGCGAAGAGCTGGACAAGGCCGCCCGCCTGCAAGGGCTGGTGTTTTCCGCACAGCTTGAGATCGAGGTGTCGATTTCCGCAGTGGGCTTTGTGCAGGCCGGGCTGGGCGTGGCCGTGGTCGATGATCTGCTGCCCTGGCATCAGTTTCAGGGTGTCACGACCCGCCCGCTGGACAGCAGCCCGGACCTGCCGCTGTCGCTGTTGACACTGGCTGATAAAACCCTGTCGCGGGCCGAGGAAGGGATGCGCGACGAAATCCGCAAGCTTTGTGCCGTCAGGCTTGCCCCGAGGCCATAAGTTCGGCTTATGGATTGCCCCCGCATGGGTCTTGGACCCTTGCCGCGCTTTCTGATGGTTTGGGCAAGAACGCATCGAACCTGACGGAAGGACGTTAACATGGATGGTACAACGCAGCCCAAACCCGATTGGAAGATCGGGGTCGACATCGGCGGCACGTTCATGGATTTCTGTGCGCTGGAAACAGTGTCGGGCCGTGTGGCGTCGCTCAAGGTTCTGACGACGCCCGATGATCCCGGCGCGGAACTGCTGGACGGTATGCGCCTTTTGGCCGAACGCGAGGGGCTGGACCCCGAAGCGGTGACGCGGTTCGTCCACGGCACAACGGTCGGCATCAACACGATCATCCAGCGCAAAGGTGCCAAGCTGGCGCTGGTCACCAATGCGGGGTTCGAGGATGTGATCGAACTGGCGCGGTTGCGGATGCCGGACATGTATTCGCTGTTCTGCCACAGGCCCGATCCGCTGGTTTCGCGCGATATGGTCTTTGGCGTGCCGGTGCGGATGCGCGCCGACGGGTCGGAAACGCTGGCCCCTGATGCAGGGGCGGTGGCCGACGCCGCGCGTCAGGCCAAGGCCGCAGGCGCGGACGGCGTGATCGTGGCCCTGCTGCACAGCTGGCGCGACACGACCCAGGAGGCCGCCGTCAAGGCGATGATCGAAGCGGCCACGCCGGAAATGTTCGTCTTTACCTCCTCCGAAGTGTGGCCGGTGATCCGCGAATACGAGCGCACATCGACCGCGATCCTGAACGGATACGTGCACCCCCGCGTGGCGGGCTATCTGACAGCACTGGAAAGCCGCCTTGAAGCACAAGGCGTTCCGGCCAAGGCAATGCTGACACGGTCCAATGGCGGATTGATGAGCGCGGGCCAGGGGCGGCGCGACTGTGTGTCGATGCTGCTGTCGGGCACGGCGTCGGGCGTTATCGGCGCGTCGTGGCTGGCCCGTCAGGCGGGCGAAGCACGGGTGTTGACGCTGGATATCGGCGGCACCTCGGCGGACTTTGCGCTGATCGTCGACGGCGAGGTGCAATATGGCACCGATGAGCAGGTCGGAGAATTCCCGCTGCACATTCCGTCGGTTTCGGTCAGCTCGATCGGTATCGGCGGCGGGTCTATCGCGACGCTGGATGCACAGGGCGTGTTGCGGGTCGGCCCGGAGTCCGCCGGATCGAACCCCGGACCGGCCTGCTATGCGCGGGGCGGCACCCGTGCCACGGTGACGGATGCGCTGGCGGTCTGCGGATGGCTGGGCCACTCGGACATGGCGTATGGCCAATTGAAAATGGATGTGGGTCTGGCGCAAAAGGCTGTCGGCACGATTGCCGACCAGCTTGGCCGCAGCATCGAAGAGACGGCGCAGGCCATTCTGGACATCGCGGTGTCCGAAATGTTCGTAGAGGTCGAAAAGATGTGCTCGCGCGCCGGGGTCGATCTACGTGACTTTGCACTCATGCCCTTCGGCGGCGGTGGCCCGATGCTGGGGGCGTTTCTGGCGCATGAACTGGGCATGGCCCGCGTGATCGCGCCGCGTCGTCCCGGTGTGGTCTCGGCTCTGGGGGGGCTTGTCGCCGATCTGCGCGGCGATTTCATCCGCACGGTCTATGCGCCTCTCGCAGACGAGACGCTGCCGCAGCTGAGGGCCGAGTTCGACGCATTGGCCGAAGAGGGCCGCGATTGGCTGACGGCACAGGGGTTCAAGGGCACACCCGATCTGCGCCTTTCGGCCGACATGCGCTATGCCGGTCAAAGCTTTGAAATCGAGGTATCGCTCTCTCCCGACTGGCTGGATGCGACCGACGAGATCGCGGCGGCGTTCCACGAGACCCACAAGCGGATCTACGACTTTGAAGATCCGGACGGCAAGGTCGAGCTGGTCAACCTGCGCCTGTCCGCCCTTGGTGGCGGTCCAAAGCCGGAGTTTCCCGTGTCTCGGGCCGCCGAGGCCGAGGCCAAGGCGGTTCGTCATGTGCCGGTCTGGGTTGGCGACTGGTGCGACGTGCCGATCTATGACCGCGAGGACCTGGGGGGCGGTGCCGCCTTCGACGGCCCGGCGATTGTCGCGCAGGAGGATACGACCTTCGTGGTGCCTGCGGGCGCACGTGCGCAGGTCGACGCACATCTGAACATTCATCTTATTCTGGCGGAGTGACACCATGGCCGATCAAATGACCCTTCAGGTGCTGGCGAACCATGCCCGCGCCGCTGCCGAAAACATGGCACATACCCTGCACCGCACTGCGCATTCCGCCTTTGTGAAGGAAACGCAGGACTTTACCGTGCTGTTGATGGACAAGATCGGCGAGACCTTCGCCGTGCCGATGGATCTGGGGGCGACCTGGTATCCCGGTCTCAGCCATGGGTCGGCGATCGACATGGTAGACGACTATCGCCCCGGCGATGTGGCGTTCACCAATGATCCCTATTCTGGCAATGTCGCGACCCACACGCCAGACACGCATCTGTGGCGCCCTATCTTTGCGGGCGATGATATCGTGGCCTTTGCGGGCGGGCACATCCACAATACCGATATGGGCGGTGCCGTGCCTGCGTCGCTGTCCCGTTCGCTGACCGAAATTCACCAGGAGGGCATCCGCTTTCCCCCGATGAAGCTGGTGAACGAAGGCGTGTTCGATCAGCAGGTCTTGCGGATCATGGAAACCAACGTGCGCAAGCCTGCGCTGAACATCGGTGACATCAAGGCACTGGCCGGGGCGCTCAGCACCGGCGAGCGCAAGGTGCAGGCGATGATCTCGCGCTTTGGCAAGACCGGCTTTCTGCAAGGTGTCGCGGCGCTGAAAGACCAGTCCGAGGCACAGGCGCGCGATATCCTGTCGGCCATTCCGGACGGCGAATATGTCTTTGCCGATTATGCCGATGAGGACAGCGACGAGGCAAACCCCTGCCGCCTGAAGCTGACTTTGCGGATCACCGGAGACAGCGCCGTGCTGGACTTTACCGGGTCGGACCCGCAGCTGGCGTCGTCGCTGAACGTGCCCTCTGGCGGCAACCCGCGCCATACCATCCTGCTGGTGGGCGTCTACTACGTCCTTTACACGCTGAACCCGCGTTTGTTGCTGAACTCCGGCATGACGCGGCCCTTTACCTGCATTGCCCCCGAAGGCACCGTCTTGAACCCTGTGGAGCCGGCTGCGGTCGGTATGCGCTCGCTCACCTGCGCGCGGCTGCGCTCGGTGATCTTCGGTGCGTTTTCGCAGGCCATTCCCGACCGGATGCCCGCGGCACCGGCTGGCAACAACTGTATCGTCAACGTTATGACCCGCAATGAGCGGACGCAGAAGACCGTGATCGCCGCGGTCAACCCGGTGGTCGGCGGTGGCGGCGGGATGCCGCATCGCGATGGGTCGAACGGGTCGGGGGCCGATGCCGCCTATCTCAAGAACACGCCCATCGAGATCACCGAGACCGAGGTTCCGGTGGAGTTCGTCAAATACGGTCTGGCCCGCGACAGCGGCGGGGCAGGGTACTGGCGCGGGGGGCTTGCGACCGAAATGGCGTTCAGGGTTTTTGCGCCGGACACACGGATCACCGCCCGCAACCGCGACCGGTCGTTCTTTCGCCCCTGGGGGGTGCTGGGCGGCCATGCGGCGGGCCTGTCGGACATGATGATCAACCCCGGCACGCCGCAGGCGCGGCCCTTGGGCAATGTCGACACCGCGATCCTGGAACCCGGCGACGTTCTTGAAATACGCTCGGCGGGTGGCGGCGGGCGCGGCGATCCCTTGCTGCGCCCCACTGCGCGGGTCGCACGCGACGTGGTGGGCGGCTATGTCTCGGTCGAGGCCGCGCGCAGCGAATATGGCGTGGTGATCAGCGATGGCGAGGTCGACGAAGACGCGACCACTGCATTGCGCGCAACCATGACGCCCAATACCGAACACTTCCACTTCGGCCCCGAACGCGAGGGGTATGAGGCGCAATGGACGGATGCTGCCTATGATCTGCTGACGCAGATACTGGCAGGTCTGCCAATCCACTGGCGCTTTTTCACCAAGACCGAGATCTTTCGCCGGATGGACGGGCGCATGGGGCCCGAGGGTGTCACCGCCGCTTTTGCCGAGGTCTGCGCGCGTTTTCCCGCGCTGCCGCACGATACACCGCTTAAGGTTGCTGCGGAATGACAGCAAGGCTGGTCCGATTGGCAGAGGCGTCGCGCCTGGAGGTGCCTTTCACCTTCGACGGCGTGGCGCTGACGGGGTTGGAAGGAGACACCGTGCTGACTGCGGTGCTGCTGTCGCGCGGCGCTCTGCGACAGGCGGAATTCGGCCCCGAACAGCGGGCCGGTTTCTGTTTGATGGGAGCCTGCCAGGACTGCTGGATATGGCAGGAAGACGGTGCACGTCTGCGGGCGTGTTCGACCGAGTTGAAGCCGGGTATGCGGCTGCGGTCTGCCCCTGTCTCAAGCTGGCCTGCTATAGGTGATGCAACATGACACAGGTTCTGATCGTCGGCGCAGGCCCCGCAGGCATCCGCGCGGCAGAGCGGCTGGTCGCAGCCGGGGTGCATCCCGTGGTCGTCGACGAAGGCGCGCGCGCCGGTGGCCAGATCTATCGCCGCCCGCCCGCAGGATTCACCCGCACGCCGCGCGCGCTCTACGGGTCCGAGGCGGGCAAGGCGGTGGCGTTGCACCGATGTTTCGACATGATGCTGGAGGCGGGGCAGCTGACCTTTCATGCGCGCAGTTCTGTCATCAGCCTGAGCGGGCAGGTGGCGCAGGTTCTGTTGCCGGAGGGTGTGCACGGCATTGCCTATGACAGGCTGCTCCTTGCGACGGGGGCCACCGACCGGCTGGCCCCGGTGCCCGGCTGGCAAAGTGCGGGCGTCTATTCGCTGGGTGCGACGCAAGTTGCGCTGAAATCACAGGGTGTGGCGCTGGGGCAGCGTATCGTGCTTGCAGGCTCCGGTCCGTTGCTGACGCTGGTCGCGTCGCAACTGCTGAAAGCAGGCGCACGGGTCGAGGCGGTACTGGACACGGCACCGCTGACCACGCAGGCGAGGGGGGCGGTCGGCATGGCGCTGGCCCGTCCGTTCGTGACGGTGCGCGGGGCGCTGATGCGCGCGCAGTTGGGCCGCATCTATCATGCCGGGGTCAAGCTGGTCCGGATCGCGACCGATGACGCGGGGCCGACCGCGCTTTATTGGCAGGATGGCAGGGGGCGAGAGCAGTGCAGCACATGTGACATGGTGGGGTTGGGCTGGCACTTGCGCGCAGAGACACATCTTGCTGATCTTGCCGGAGTTTCAATGGTTTGGAACGACAGGTTTTGCCAATGGCTGCCTCACTCCGATGCGTTTGGCCGGGCCGGTGATGGCGTTTATCTGGCCGGTGACGGGCTGCAAATCCTGGGCGCGGAGGGTGCCGAGCTTGCGGGCAGGCTGGCTGCAAGCGCATGTCTGGAAGACGTCGGCCTGCCAACGCCCGACACGAAACCTGATTTGAAAAGACTGCGCCGGATGCAGCGCTTCGCCGCCGCCATGCAACGTGCCTTTCCCTGGCCTGCGCAGATGGTCCGCGATCTTCCCTCCGACACGGTCCTGTGCCGCTGCGAAGGCATCAGCGTGGGCGAGTTGCGCGAGACCTTGCCGCTGTCGGGTCCCGAGGCGAACCGGGCAAAATCGCTGTCGCGGGTTGGAATGGGCCGGTGTCAGGGGCGGTATTGCCAGTTGGCAGGGGCCGAAGTTCTGGCAGCCAAGGCAGGCGTTCCGGTGGCCCAGGTCGGCCACCTGCGCGGACAGCCGCCGGTGCGGCCTGCGCCCATCGGGGCCTATCTGGATGACTGGTCGGACTGACGCGCCAAATATTCTGCCGCTGATGCGGGCCCCGTGGCGTAAGATGCCGGGCAGCCGGAGCATTCAGTACCTTCTTGTACATATCCCGCGCGATTATGTACGCAACTCTTCCAAGTACGAGGTGTCCGATGTCCTTTGCCTATGACCGCAGTGGTTTGTCCCTTCCCGACGCGCATTATATCGGCGGCGCGTATGTCGCGGGCCCTGCGGCGATCCCGGTGGTGTCGCCGTCGACAGGTGCTGCCATCGGTGACATCCCCTGCGCTGACGCGGACATGGTCGACCAAGCAGTCCGATCCGCGCGCAAGGCGCTGGCTTCGTCGAACTGGGGCGGCATGCAGCCCCGCGACCGGACCCGTGCGCTGTGCGCCTGGGCTGACCTGATGGAGGCCGAAGCCGAGATGCTTGCGGCACTGGAAGCCATCTGCTCGTCGCGCCCCTACGCGCATGTTCTGACGGGCGACATCGTCGTGACCGCCGAGCAGATCCGGTTCTTTGCCGAATTCGCGGACAAGGAAGGCGGGGCGCTGGCACCGGTGTCCGACAATCACTTCGGCTATATCGCGGATGAACCTTATGGTGTGATCGGCGCGATTACGCCCTGGAACTTTCCGATCTCTATGGCGGGCTGGAAACTGGGGCCTGCGCTGGCGGCGGGCAATGCCGTGGTGTTGAAGCCGTCCGAGATGACGCCCTATTCGACGCTTTTCATGGCTGAACTGGCGGTGCGGGCGGGCATCCCTGCGGGTATCTTCAACGTCGTGCTGGGCGATGGTCCGACCACGGGCACCGCGATCACCGGCCATGCGGGCATCGACAAGGTATCGTTCACCGGATCGACCCGCGCTGGCGGCGCCATCATGGAGAACATCGCGCGCACCGGCATCAAGCCGATGACGCTGGAGCTGGGCGGCAAGAGCCCGATGGTGGTCTTTGCCGACGCCGATCTGGATCTGGCGACGGACTGTCTGGACCGTGGCATCATGTCCAACGCAGGCCAGGCCTGCGTTTCGGGGTCGCGCATGATCGTGGCGCAAGAGGTGGCCGATGCATTGGCGGACAAGCTGACGCAGCGGTTTGCGCGGTATCGCCCGGCCGATACATTCGCCACCGAGCCGGGGTTTTCCCCGATCATTTCAGAGACGCAGCTGGGCCGGATCGACAGCATCGTGCAAGCGTCCGCAGGGCAGGGCGCTCAGATGCTCTGCGGCGGCGCGCGGTTCGACTGCAAAGGCAGCTATTACCAACCTACGCTGATCGCGGGCGTGGATGACACCAACCCTGCGGTACGCGACGAAATCTTTGGCCCCGTCGCCACGTTCCAGACCTTTACCTCCGAGGACGAGGCAATGGCGCTGGCCAGCCATGCCACCTATGGCCTGTGCGCGGGCCTGTTCACCCGCGACCTGAGCCGGGCCATGCGCCTGACCCGCAAGCTTGAGGCGGGCACGGTCTGGGTCAACCGCTATGGCCGGTCGCGCGACCATATTCTGCCGACAACGGGGTGGAAATCCAGCGGGCTGGGCCATGATCTGGGGCGCGAAGCCTACCATGCCAACCGGCGCAAGAAATCGGTGCTGATCGACCTGTGACGGGGTCGCGCACCAGCAAGGAGAAAGACATGACCACTTACAAACTCGCGCTGATCCCCGGTGACGGCATCGGCGTTGACGTGACCGATGCGGCGATGCGCGTGCTGAACGTCGCCGCCGACCGCTTTGGTTTTGCGCTGGAACCGCAGAGCTTTCCTTGGTCGTGCGACTACTACGTCAAGACCGGTGCGATGATGCCCGCCGACGGGATCGACACGCTGCGCAGCTTTGACGCCATCTTTCTGGGCGCGGTCGGCTGGCCCGATACGGTGCCGGATGCAGTGTCGCTGCACGGGCTGTTGCTGCCGATCCGCAAGGCGTTCGACCAATATGCCAACATCCGTCCCCACCGCCTGCTGGCCGGGGTCGAAGGCCCGTTGAAAGCGTCGGAATTTGACATCCTGTGCATCCGCGAAAACACCGAAGGCGAATATTCCGGTGCAGGCGGGCGTGTGCATCAGGGCAAGGACAACGAGGTGGCGGTCGAGACGTCGGTCTTCACCCGCGTCGGCGTCGAGCGCATCCTGCGCTTTGGCTTTGAACAGGCGCAGGCGCGGCGCAAGCATCTGACGTCGGTGACCAAATCGAACGCGCAGAAATATTCGATGGTGTTCTGGGACGAGGTGACGCGCGAACTGGCCGCCGAATACCCCGACGTGACGGTCAGCCACATGCACATCGACGCGATGGCCGCCAAGATGGTGATGAACCCGCAGGATCTGGACGTGGTGGTGGCGTCGAACCTCTTTGGCGACATCCTGACCGATCTGGGGGCTGCCATTCAGGGGGGCCTTGGATTTGCCGCGTCGGCCAACATCTGCCCCGACCGGTCCGGCCCGTCGATGTTCGAACCCGTGCACGGATCGGCCCCCGACATCGCAGGCAAGAACATCGCCAACCCGATCGCCGCGATCTGGTCCGGCGCGCAGATGCTGGAACATCTGGGCGAGACGGACGCCGCCGCTGCCGTGTTGGCCGCGATCGAGGCCGCGACGGCCAAGGGCATCGGAACCCGACCGGGCCAGAACACCACGGATGACATCACAGCGGCTGTCTGCGCCGCGCTGGAGGATTGACCATGACCCTGCAAGACCAAATCACCGCCGATCTGCGCAGCACGTTGGCCGACCCCGATCTGTTCCGCGAAGCGGCGTTGATCAACGGGCAGTGGATTGCCCGCGCTGATATGCCCGTGACCAATCCTGCAAGCGGCGACGTCATGGGCCACATGCCCGACAGCACGGCGGAAGAAACCACAGCCGCCATCGACGCCGCCGACGCGGCGATGAAGGGTTGGCGCAAGCGCACCCATGCCGAGCGTGCGGACCTGCTGATGCGCTGGTATCAGTTGATGCTGGATCACGCCGACGATCTGGCGCAGATCCTGACCGCCGAGCAGGGCAAGCCGCTGGCCGAGGCCAAGGGCGAGGTCATGTACGGTGCCTCCTTCGTGCGCTGGTTCGCGGAAGAGGCGCGGCGGATCAACGGGCACATCATCCCCTCGCCGGTCGCGGGCAAGAAGCTGTTCGCGATGAAAGAGCCCGTGGGCGTCTGTGCCATCATCACCCCGTGGAACTTTCCCATCGCGATGATCACGCGCAAGGTGGCCCCCGGTCTGGCCGCAGGCTGCACGATGGTCATCAAGCCGTCGGACTTCACCCCCTATTCTGCGCTGGCGCTGGGTGTACTGGCCGAACGGGCCGGTATTCCCGCAGGTGTTCTGAACATCCTGACAGGCCGTCCCGAAGTGATCGGGGCGACGCTGACCGCCTCGCCGGTGGTGCGCAAATTGTCGTTCACCGGCTCGACCCGCGTGGGTGCGCTGCTGGCTGAACAATGTGCGCCGACGCTGAAGAATATGTCGCTGGAACTTGGCGGCAACGCGCCGTTCATCGTCTTTGACGATGCCGATCTGGACGCGGCAGTCGAAGGGGCGATGCAGTCGAAGTTCCGCAATGGCGGGCAGACGTGCGTTTGTGCCAACCGCATCCTGGTGCAGTCGGGCATTCACGACGCTTTTGTCAGCGCGCTGGCGGCACGTGTCGACGCGCTGACAGTTGGGCCCGGCACGGCAGAGGGCACGATGATCGGCCCGATGATCAATGCCGCCGCGATCGAAAAGATCAACGCGCATGTCGCGGATGCGTTGTCCAAGGGCGCGCACCGCGCGACGGCGACGCGCGATCTGGGCGCGCATTATGCCGATCCGGTCGTGCTGGTCGGTGCCACGACCGAGATGCAGCTGGCGGGCGAGGAAACCTTTGGGCCCGTCGCCCCGATCTTCAAGTTCGAGACCGAGGCCGAGGCGCTGGACATTGCCAATGGCACGCCCTTCGGTCTGGCGGCCTATTTCTTTACCACCAACATGGCCCGCGCCTTCCGCTTTGGCGAGGCGCTGGAAGTGGGGCTGGTGGGGCTGAACACCGGTGCCGTGAGCCACGCAGAGGCGCCGTTCGGCGGGGTGAAGGCATCCGGGCTGGGGCGTGAAGGGGCGCAGGAAGGGATCGAGGAATACCTTGAAACCAAGGCGTTTCACTTTGGCGGGTTGGATGCGTGATGGCTGAATTTCGCGGACACCATGTGATCTAGCGGTGGGGGGCGGCCTGCACGCGGGCGTTTGGGTCTGGCCGGATCAATCGCCTGTCACCGGGATCAGCACCTCGTTGCGACGCCAGGGTGGCAGGGTCCAGGGCGGGTTGTATCCCGCCACTTCCGCCGTGCCCTGTGCTGTGAGGTTCCTGGCCGCCATCCAGTCGCGAAGGCGGGCTTTCTGGGTTGCCGCTGACCGCGCCATGAACCCCGAATACCGCACCACCGCGACCCGGCGCGGCGGAATGGTGCGCAGGGTAACGGCGGGGTCGGTCGGCACGGGGGCGGCGTCCAGCGTCATCCCCGTGGGCAAGACAAAGATCATCTCGCGCGCGGCGTCGCGGCTTTGCAGGACCGGCGCTGTCATGGCAATCTTCGATCCCTCCGAAAGGTCAGCATTCAACACGGGGGCGGTCATGGCGATGTCGCGTGCCCCCGCATTGGCCCCCGAGATATAGTCGAACAGACGCCCAAAGGCCGCGCGCGATCCGTCGTCCATCGGGGTCTTGACCACAACCAGTTCGCCGTAGTCCCGCACCTCGAACGGTGGCTCTGACAGGGTCACGCTGTATTCTGGTTCTGGCGCGGCCGCGCTGCCGAACACCGAACAGGCGTTAAGGAACAGCAAACTGGCGAGGGCTGTGATTGCCCGTCCTAGGCGTGAAAACATCTCTTGCCCCTTCACATCAAAATCTTCGCCTCCGGGCGGGACGCACGCGCATCACGTGTTCAAGACGCCGTGGCGGCGTACTGCGTTGAACCTTGATGTCGGCGCCCGCACAAAGTCGGTTGCGGCCCTGCATAGATAGCTCAAAACGGTTCGGGACCAGCACGTATGACCCGGCGGCAGGCTGTCTTGTCCTAGAACCTGAAGTCGAAGCTTTGAAAATCGCGGATATACGCCTCGAAGAACTCGGTGAAGGTGGCGACCAGCGGCGGCAGGGCGTCGTAGGGGGGATAGTAGAGCATCAGGTTGAGGGGCGTGACCTCGCAATCTTGCAGCACTTCGATAACCTTTCCGCGGTCGATGGCGTCCTGCACAAGGAAACGGGGCAGGTTGACCATGCCGTTGCCAGCCATCGCCAATGCCAGCAGCAGTTCGCCGTTGTTGGAGACGACCTTGGTTCCGGCGCGCACCGTGCGGGTCGCGCCGGTGCCGCCGAACACCCAGGTTTCGGGCTGAAGACCGCGCCCGTAGGACAGGCAAAAGGCGGGATCAAGCTCTGCGGGGGTCTGGGGTCTGGTGATCCGGTCGAACAGGGCAGGCCCTGCCACGATGGCGCGCGGCACCATGCAGATCCGCCGCCAGATGGTCGATTTGTCGGTCGGCGGGCCGGAAATGCGAATGGCCAGGTCGCAGCTTTCCTCGAGGATATCGACCAGCGTGTCGGTCAGTTGCACATCGACCTCGATCTGCGGATAGGCGAGGCGAAAACTGTCGATCAGCCCCGGCAACATGCGCATGCCGAACGACAGCGGCGCGTTGATCGCAAGGCGTCCCTTGTTGGGTTGCGTGGCACGGGTGATCTCTTGGGTGATGCGATCGAACTCATCCAGCACCGGACGGTAGCGCGCGGCCACGACCGCGCCCGCGCCGGTCAGGGAAATCTGCCGCGTGGTGCGTGTCAGCAGTTGTTGGCCCAGATCGTCCTCAAGCTGTGCCACGATGCGGGTGATCGACGCGGGCGTCATGTGCAGGCTGCGCGCGGCACCGACAAAGCTGCCTTGGGCCACGATTTCGAGAAAGACGCGGATCGGCTTGAGGGTCTGCATGGCGTCCACTCTGTTGATTTGTGGCAATAGTAAATGAAGCTAGATTTCTATTTTTAGCAATGAAGAAAGCCCCTATCTTGGGGCCATGACAGCCAAAAGGACGATGGAGATTAAAATGATCAAGGACATCAAAGGCCTGCACCACGTCACTTCGATGGCAGCGGACGCCCGGCAAAACAACAGTTTCTTTATCGACACCCTCGGCCTGCGCCGGGTCAAGAAGACGGTGAACTTCGACTCGCCCGAGGTCTACCACCTCTATTACGGCGACGAGATCGGCACCCCCGGTTCGGTGATGACCTATTTTCCCTTCGGCCAGATGCCACGCGGCAAACGCGGCACCGGCGAGGTTGGCGTAACCGAATTTGCGGTCGCAAAGGGGGCGCTGCCCTATTGGAAGGACCGTCTGGCTGCGAAAGGCGTCAAGGGTCTGAGCGAGGGCAGCTTTCTTGGCGAGGATCGTCTCGCGTTCAGCGGCCCTGACGGCGACGGCTTTGCGCTGGTTGAAACCGAAACACGCGACCGGACGCCCTGGACCGGGGCGGGGGTGCCGCAAGAGGCGGGTATACTGGGCTTTCACGGTGCGCGGATGCGCCTGCGCGATGCGGCCGCCACGGCCGAGCTTTTGGGTTTCATGGGCTATCAGAAGGATGAAACCGACGGTGCCGTTACACGTTACCGGATCGAAGGCGGCAATGCCGCCGATACGATTGATCTGGAACAGCAAGACGATGCGCGCACCGCGTCGCAGGGCGCGGGGTCGGTGCACCACATTGCCTTTGCGGTCGAGGACCGCGCAGCACAGCTTGAGGTGCGCCGCGCGTTGATGGACACAGGCTATCAGGTGACGCCGGTGATCGACCGCGATTATTTCTGGGCGATCTACTTCCGCACCCCCGGTGGCGTGCTGTTCGAAATTGCCACCAACGAGCCGGGCTTCGACCGCGACGAAGACACCGCAAATCTGGGGCAGGCGCTGAAACTGCCCACACGGTACGAGCCGCACCGCGCCCAGATCGAACGCTTCTTGCCCAAACTCGACGCCTGAGGAGACCGGAAATGTCGCTGACCAGCTATCATGCCCTGACGCGCGCCCCTGAACAGGGGGCACCGCTGATCTTTGCCTTTCACGGCACCGGCGGGGACGAACATCAGTTCTTTGACCTTGCCCGTCGGGTGCGGCCCGATGCGGGTGTTGTGTCGCTGCGCGGCGATGTCCTCGAAGGGGGGGCTGCGCGGTTCTTTCGGCGCACGGGCGAAGGTGTTTACGACATGGACGATCTGGCCATGCGCACCGCACGGATGGGGGCCTTTGTGGCGGCCCACAAGGACACGCATCCGGGCGCGCCTGTCTATGGGTTCGGTTATTCCAACGGGGCGAACATCCTTGCATCGGTCGTGATGGAGCGCCCCGATCTGTTCGACCGTGTGGGCCTGCTGCATCCGCTGATCCCGTGGTCGCCGGGTCCGGTCGATCTGACCGGTCGCTCCGTGTTGATCACTGCGGGGCGGCAAGACCCGATCTGTCCGTGGCCGCTGAGCGAGGCGTTGATCGACTGGGCCAATGCACAAGGGGCCGGGGTCACGACACACATCCACGAAGGGGGGCACGAATTGCGTCCCGGCGAGGTCGAGGCCCTGTCGAAACTGTTGTCGCGATGACCCTCTTGCTGGCGCATGCCAAGGGGCGGCTGCAATGACCGGGTGCGACAGTGGAACAGTCCGGTTCTGACGTCTTGATCTGCCTTGTCTTTGCCTCGGCCTATCGGGCGCTGTAGCCGCTGATCGCGCGCAGTGCCGAGGGTGGCGGCGCCACGCTTTGCGGCGCACTCGTGGCGCTGATCGGAGCGGGCGCTGTGACACCCGGCCCGAGGATGACGGCGCGCCTGAGACCTCGTTCAAACGCGGGCGTCCCCTTGCATCAGAATCTTGCCGACGTTGCGCAGCTTGGCGCTGATCAGGGGTGTTATATCGTCGAGGGTCATGGCGTCGTCCATCGCCCATATCATCACGGCCTCGGTCAGCGCATGGGTGGCCAATTCCGCCAGAAGCCGGGTCTCCGATGCCATATCCGGTCCAAGCCGTGCGTCCAGCAGCGTTGCGAGCGAAAGCGATGTCTCGTCCACCTTGGTGCGAAAGAGATCCTGCAGAGCCGGGTTTGCATCTATGACAGAGATGATCTTGCGCAGGACGGCGCGGTCCAGCGGATTGTCCTTCAGCCCCTGGCCCATAAGCCTCGCAAGGTCGTCTGTCAGCGCGCCCTCGGAGCTGGCAAACCAGCCCGCGCCCGCCACGTCCAGCCTGACCGCCTCGCCAAGGATCGCAGCCTGCTTGTTGTTGTAATAGTTAAAGAATGTGCGCGTGCTGATGCCTGCTTCGGTGGCGATGGCCTCGGTCGTCATTTGATCGAAGCCATCGCGCAGGGCGACGGTGACTGCGGCCATCTGAATGTCCCGGGCCGTCTGCAAACGACGCCTTTGGCGAAGACTCATGCCCATTCTGTGCGCACCTGTTTGTTTCCCTGAAAGTAAACATTGCATAGTATGCAAGTTTCTGCAATCAGCCAGCAACATTCGCACTTTCTCTGCCCAACTGGATTGCCCCACATCATGAACAAGTTCACGCTCTCATTGCTCGCCATTCTCGCCGCTGCGATCACGTTGACCGGTTCGGCAAGGGCGCAGGGCATGCCACCCAAACAGGTCGGCGTGGTTGACGCGACCCTTCAGGATGTGCCGCGTATCGTGACGCTGCCGGGGCGTGCGGTTGCGGCATCGTCCACCGCGATCCGGCCACGGGTCAGCGGTGTGGTGACGGAAATCCTGTATGATCCGGGCCGTCCCATCACAGCCGGCGCGCCGATGTTTCGGATCGACGATACGACCTATCAGGCCAGTGTCGCGGGCGCTGCCGCCCAGGTGTCCAGTGCGCAGGCGCAAGTGACCGAAGCGCAGGCGGCGTTCATCCGCACCGAACGTCTGGTGGGGTCGGGCAGCACGCAGGCGCAGCTTGAATCCGCGCGTGCAGCACTGGATCAGGCAGGTGCGGCTGTGACAGCGGCCCAGGCCGAACTGACACTGGCCAAGGCGCAGCTGGGCTGGACCACGGTGGCCAGCCCGATTTCCGGTGTCGCCAGTGTGGCTTCGGTCTCGGTCGGTGATCTGGTGACGGAAGGGCAGGCCGATGCGATGGCCACGGTCACCCAGCTTGATCCGATAGAGGTGGACATGTACGAGCCGTCCTCGCGGTTCCTGAGCATCATGGACGAGATCAACGACGGCACCTTGCGTCTGAACGAGGCGTTGAAGGCGACGCTGACACTGGAAAATGGCCGGACCTATCAGGGCAGCGGCACGCTTGTCGCGCCGGGTGTGACGGTCTCGACCTCGACCGGGTCCATCGACACACGGTTTCGCTTCGACAACCCCGACAATCTTATCCTGCCCGGCATGTTCCTGCGTGGGCAGATCGACCTCGGCACCACGCGCGCGATCCTGGTGTCGCAATCCGCCACCAGCCGTGACAAGCTGGGCAATCTGTCGGCCTGGGTCGTGGCCGATGGCAAGGTCAGCCAGCGGGATCTGACCGAAAAGGGCAGTTACGAGCAGCAATGGATCGTCACCGACGGGCTGGAGAGCGGCGACAAGATCGTCGTGGATGGGCTGGCCGGACTGTCCGAAGGGATGGACGTCGTGTCCGTCCCTGTCACATTCGACGCCAACGGCGTCGTGCGCGACCCCGCGCCGACACCGACGCCCTCCGACGCGTCCGCGACGGAGTAACCACATGGCACGTTTTTTCATTCACCGTCCGGTTTTTGCCTGGGTGATCGCACTTGTCGTCATGCTGGTCGGGGCACTTGGCCTCAATTCTCTGGCGATCGAGCAATACCCGCAGATCGCGCCCACGACGGTGCGCATCACCGCAAGCTACACGGGCGCTTCGGCGGAGATCGTGGAATCCTCGGTGACGACGGTGATCGAGGATGCGATGACCGCGCTTGATGGCTTGACCTACATGACGTCGAACTCGACGCCCGGATCGGCGTCGATCTCGCTGACCTTTGATGACACCGTGGACGCGGACATCGCGCAGGTGCAGGTGCAGAACAATCTGCAACTGGTCACCTCGCAATTGCCCGACGTGGTCCAACAGCAAGGCGTGCGGGTGGCGCGGTCGACCAGTTCGATTTTGCTGGTCGGCGCGCTGACCACCACGAACGAGCGCCTGACGACGGTGGAACTGGGAGACCTGATCGCCCAGCTGATCGAGGACCCGGTCAAGCGGACCCCCGGCGTCGGTTCAATCAGCACCTTCGGCTCGGGCTATGCGATGCGGATCTGGATGGACCCGATGAAGATGGTCCAATACCAGGTGACGCCCGCAGACGTGACTGCGGCGGTGGCAGCGCAGAACACCAACGTCACCGTAGGCGAACTCGGTGCGCAACCCAGCGCCATGGGCCAGCGAATGACGGTGCCGATCTCGGCGCAGTCGCAACTGTCCTCGGTCGATGAATTCGAAAGCATCCTGTTGCGCGTCGATCCCGATGGCTCGACCGTGTTTCTGGGCGATGTGGCCGAAATTGAAATCGGTCAGGAAAGCTATGGCGGGGCCGCGCGGCACAACGGCAACCCGGCGGCAGGCTTTGCGGTCAACCTTGCGACGGGGGCGAATGCGGTCGATACCGCCGCCGCGGTGCGCAAGACGATTGACGGCATTGCGGGTGCGCTGCCTGCGGATGTCGATGTGGTCTATCCCTACGACACCTCGCCCTTCGTCGAGGAATCCATCTCGCAGGTCTATCACACCCTGATCGAGGCTGTGGTTCTGGTCTTCTTCGTCATCCTCGTCTTCCTGCAAAGCTGGCGGGCCACGCTTATTCCGGTCATTGCCATTCCCGTGGTCCTGCTGGGCACGTTCGCCGTGCTTGCCGCAGCCGGGTTCACCATCAACACGCTCACGATGTTCGCGCTGGTCCTGGCCATCGGCCTCTTGGTCGACGATGCGATCGTGGTGGTCGAGAACGTCGAGCGCGTGATGGAGGAAGACGGGATCGGCCCGGTCGAGGCCACGGAAAAAAGCATGGACGAGATCACCTCGGCGCTGGTTGGTATCGTGCTGGTGCTGTCTGCGGTGTTCCTGCCGATGGCCTTTATGGGCGGTGCGACCGGCGTGATCTATCGCCAGTTCTCGATCACGATCATTACCGCCATGGTCCTGTCGCTGGGCGTCGCGGTCATCCTCACACCCGCAATGTGTGCGAGCCTTCTCAAGCCACGCGCGCACGGCGATGGAATTGCACCGGCGCGCTGGTTCAACCGCAATCTCGACCGCGCGACCAACGGATACGTCAGCGTCGTCACCCGCTATGTCAAACGCCCCATGCGCACCCTGCTGGTGCTGGTCGCGGTGGTCTTTGGCGTGGTTGTCCTATTCGACCGGTTGCCGGGATCGTTTCTGCCCAACGAGGACCAGGGTGTGGCGCTGGTGATCATCCAGGGCCCAGACGGGTCCACCACGGAACAGACCAAGGCATTGGTCGAGAAGGTCGAAGGCTATCTGCTGAACGCCGAAAGCGATACGGTCGAATCCGTCTTTGCCGCACTTGGCTTCAGCTTTGGCGGCAGTGGCCAGAACAACGCGATGGTCTTCGTCAAACTGCGCGACTACGCGGAACGTGACGGGTTTGACATCGGCGGGCTGGTAAACCGGGCCAACGGCTATTTCTTCACTACCAACCGTCAGGGCAACATCTTCGTTCTGCAACCGCCTGCGATCCAGGGTCTGGGCAGCTCGTCGGGCTTTACGATGTTTCTGACCGACAATGGCGGGCAGGGGCAACAAGCGTTGGCCGCAGCCGCGAACCAACTGGTCGCGAATGCGCAGGCCGATGGGCGTGTCACCTCGCTGCGCGGCAATGAGGCGGCGACGCAGACCGCGCTGCGTCTGGATATCGACCAGCAAAAGGCCGCGGCCTTCGGCCTGTCGATCACCGAAATCAACGCGATGCTGTCGGTGATCTTTGCCGGTCGCGAGGTCAACGACTTTGCCCTGGGCAACGATCTGCGTCCCGTCATCGTGCAGGGTCAGGCCGAAACGCGGTCGCAGCCCGAGGACATCAACCGCTGGTACGCGCGCAACAGCCAGGGTGAGATGGTCTCCTTCGCCGCCTTCTCCGAACAGAACTGGACGCAGGAACCGCAGGCCGTCGCACGCTTTGGCGGCACGCGGGGGATGGAGCTGAGCGGGGCCGCAGCGGCGGGTCTGTCGTCAAGCGACGGCATGGACGCGATGGAAGAGCTGGTCGCAGAACTCGACGGCAACTACGGCACCGCCTGGACCGGCCTGTCCTATCAGGAACGGCTGTCTGGCAATCAGGCGCCGCTGCTCTTTGCGCTGTCGGCTCTGGTCGTGTTCCTGGCGCTGGCAGCCTTGTACGAAAGCTGGGCCGTGCCGCTGGCAGTGATGCTGACCGTGCCGGTCGGAATCCTGGGTGCACTGGCCGCGGCCTATTTCATGGGACAGTCGAACGACGTGTACTTCAAGGTGGGTCTGCTGACGACCATCGGCCTTGCGGCGCGCAACGCCATTCTGATCGTGGAATTTGCCCAGTCGCAGGTGCACGAGGGCAAATCGGTGATCGACGCGGCGCTGGTCGCATCCCGCCAGCGGCTGCGTCCGATCCTGATGACCACCTTCGCCTTCATGCTGGGGGTTTTGCCGCTGGCCCTCGCTTCGGGTGCGGGGGCAGGGGCGCAGAACTCCATCGGCATCGGTGTGCTTGGGGGGATGGCGTCATCGGCGGTGATCGGGATTTTCCTTGTCCCGGTGTTCTACGTCGCGGTTCTGAAGCTGCGCGGGTTCATGTCGCGGTCCTGAAACCGCGCGTTTTTCCGCCCCTGATGGAACTCTTTCGGTGTCTGAAACATTTTTCCGGCAACTGCCCGCCCGTTTCAAACACCGATATTTCCTCAAGGAGCATTCATGTCTGCCCGTACCTTTCGCACCTATCGCACCACGACTGCACTTGTCGCTGTCTTCACCTCTGCCGGTTTTGCCGCCGCGCAAGACCAAAGTGACGCGCAGACCAGCCCCGCGCCGAGCGACGCGCAAATCGTGTCGTCAACGGACGACACCGCCGGGGAGGTGATCAGCGCCATCGCGGCCACCCCCGAACAGGATCAGGCCATAGGCCAAAGCTTTCGCGTCGATCTGGCCGATCTGCCCGAACCCTATCAGGGTCCGCCGGTGGCCAACGCGCCGCTGCGCGCCAGCGAAGTTTCGGACGAGTTGGCGCTGCCCGACGGATTTTCGGCCACGCTTTTTGCCGAGGGGCTTGAGGCACCGCGGCAGGGCCATGTCCTGCCCAACGGCGATCTGCTGGTGTCGATGCAAACGGGCGGCTATATCACCCTGCTGCGCGACACGGACGGCGACGGGGTGGCGGACATCATCTCGCGCGCGTTCGAGCCATTTACCGCGCCCTATGGCATCACGCACCGGGCGTGGACCGGCGAGGGTGATTTCGACTATGAAATCCTGATTGCCGATCTCGAAGGCATCTGGTCGCAGCCCTATAAATCGCCCAACATCCGCAACGTCGGCGCGCGCAGCCAGACCGTCGATGCCACGCCCGTCGAGAACCGCAAGCCGCTGTTCGATTTCTCCGGTCAGGATCTGCTGACCGAAAGCGGTGTGTTCGGAGCGATGAACGGCCATGTGAACCGTGACATCGAAATCGGACCGGACGGGCGGCTTTATGTCGGGGTCGGCTCGCTTGGCAATATCTCGGTCGAGCCTGAACCGAAGGCCACGATCCAGAGCTTTGCCGCCGATGGTTCCGACCAGCGGACCCTTGTGACGGGCGTGCGCAACCCTGCGGGTCTTGACGTGCACCCAGAAACCGGCGCGATCTTTGCCGTGGTGCAGGAGCGGGACGGGGCAGGGGACAATCTGGTTCCTGACTACCTGATCCGCGTGGACGAGGGCGAATTTTTCGGCTGGCCCTACAGTTATATGGGCACCAACCCGCAACCGGGGTTTGCGCAGCTTGAACCGGAGCTGGTGGAGACCACCCAAGTGCCCGACCTGATCTTTAACCCGCATTCGGCGGCGATGGATATGGCGTTCTACGAGGGCGAGATGTTTCCCGAACGCTTTCGGGACGGGGCCTTTGTCGCGCTCAAGGGGTCGTGGAACCGGACGCAGCCGACGGGCTACAAGGTTGTCTTTGTGCCCTTTTCGGACGGGTTGCCCGTCGGGACCTATGAGAATTTCATGACGGGTTTCTGGGCGCGCGGCACCGACCGCGCCGAAGTCTGGGGGCGGCCGGCCGATGTGACCGTTGCACCCGATGGTGCGATGTACGTGGTTGACGACACGGGCGGCACGATCTGGCGGGTCACCTACGATGGTTAGGTCAACATTGCAGAAGAAGCGCGGCGAAAGTGACTGGCAAGGAGCCCGTGCGTCAAGGTTATGGAATCTCGATCAGAGCGGGGTATAGGAATATCCCGCGATCTCCATTGAGGTCGCTGTTTCCTTGTCCTTGTACCCGCCCCAACCCTGAACACTGTCATCATTCGCCCACAAGTTTGCAAACAGACGCTGGGGGGTACTGGGAATGTCATAACCGTCGCTGGCATTGAATTGGTGAACCATCACGTCGTTCACATACCACGTGATTGAATCCGGCGCCCATTCGAATGCGTAGTCGTTAAAGCCTGCGGACGAGTCAAAGCCCAGATCAATCATCGTCAGTTCATGTTGCCCGTCTCGGAACATGCCGACCTGCGCGGTGGTCGGGTCCTTGCCCATGATTTCGATGTCGATTTCGTCGTGCTCGTTTCCTTCGCTTTCACCGGTGTATGTGAACATGGTGGAAAGAACACCCTCCTGGTCGGAGGCACGGATACTCATCTCGTACCTTCCGTAAAGGACCGGCTCGGCACTGCTGATTTCAGCGCCCGTGAAATTATACTCCCCGCCCGGATTTGGCAGCAGTTCCATCAACATGCTGCCGTCGTCGCGCACGGTGATGTTGTCGGACGTGAATTCGGTGTCGAATGCCCCGTCGCTCGGTTTCATGTTGGAATCTCTCCATGTCACGGGGGAGTCCGGCCCAAACCCTGACATCGTCGAATTGGTACCAACATTGTCCACGCTCTGTTCCCCGGAGGCGGTCGTCAGGTCGGTTAGTTCTGTGTCCATATCGGATTCATCATCGTTCAGCTCGGTTCCATCGGACGTCTCTGTGCCATCGTAAGTATCTGTGCCGTCGTAAGGATCTGTGCCGTCGTAGCTGTCTGTGCCGTCAGACAGCATCATGTCTTCGTCGGTAAGCTCAGTTTCTTCCACATCGTCGGACTGTTCGCTTGCTTCGCCGGACCCGTCGGTGCCCAGAGTGCCGGTCGTGCTGCCAGAACTTTCGCCGGCTTGCAGCAGCCATGCCATGTAGTTTTCCATGGTGATCGAAATTCCAGGTTCAGTCGCCAGCGAAGACATCAATACGGCGTCCGCCTCGGCCTCGGTCAAACCCATCGCCAGGAGGGACATCCGGCCAAAATAGCCGTCGCCGGTCTGAGCGTAGGCGATATCGTCTATTCCGGCAGCGTAGGTATCCAGTTGAGTGGGAGCGATTGCATATGCCATATTTACACCTTCGTTTATAAAATTGAGCTTTTTTAAATCAACAAACAGGCTTCTTGACCGGGGGTTATGGCCCGCACACAGCTGCCCGGAAGCTAGAAAAGGAACTGTCTTCAGATGCCATGCAGAAGAGCTTTGCGTGATCAAAACTGAAATAAGTTTTCGAGATAATCACATAAGTAGTCACGTAATGCTCTGCGGTCCGTCCTCTGGCCGTGTCGGTCCGGCTTTCGGTCTCCCTTGCCCCTCGGTGCTCTTGGCAACTTGGGCAAGATGACCCGCAGATGTGCGCGCGCGAACGGTTGATCGCCCCACAGATGTATGATGTCACAACAAAATTTTTTCACGGGCGCGAGTGTTACAGTCCGGTGAAAACGTGATGTATCACCTGTCCGGCTCAGCATGGACATTCCTTCGCAACACTGTTTATCAACACACAGAAGTATGTCCGGCAACAGGCTGGGCACGCTTTATGACATTTCACATTCGGGAGGATACAATCGTGGATCGTCGTTCATTTATTCGTAATGCAGGTGTGATCGGGGCGGGTGCTGCGGCATCCACGCTGGCAGCACCGGCAATCGCGCAGGGCAACATCACCTGGCGCATGGTCACCACCTGGCCCAAGAACTTTCCCGGCCTGGGTGTCGGCGCGCAGCGTCTGGCCGACCGCGTCACCGCGGCCTCGGGTGGTCGTCTGACCATTCAGGTCTATTCGGCAGGCGAACTGGTGCCGCCACTGCAATCGCTGGACGCCGTGATCGACGGCACCGCCGAGATGAGCCACGGCGCCGCCTATTACTGGCAGAACAAATCGCCCGCGCTGTCGTTCTTTACCGGCGTTCCCTACGGCATGACCACGCCAGAACTTACGGCCTGGGTCCGCTTCCTGGGCGGTCAGGAAATCTGGGACGAAATCTATGACCAGTTCGGCGTTCAGGGCTTCTTGTCGGGCAACACCGGCACGCAGACCGGCGGTTGGTTCCGCGACGAGCTGAACAGCGTCGAGGACGTTAAGGGCGTGCGGTTCCGCACACCGGGCCTGGGTGGCCGGGTCTGGGAGAAACTGGGCGCAACCGTCACCAACATGGCGGCTGGCGAAATCTTCCAGGCGCTGCAATCGGGTACGCTGGACGCGGCCGAATTCGTCGGTCCCTACAACGATCTGGCGCTCGGCTTCCATCAGGTCGCCAAGAACTACTACATGCCGTCCTTCGTCGAATCCGGTCTGGCGACCGAACTAGTCGTGGACAAGAAGAAGTATCAGGAACTGCCCGACGATCTGCAGGCGATCATCCGCGACGTCAGCCAGGCGGAATACGATCAGGTTGCGGCGGACTTCTACGCCAACGACCCACGCGCGCTGCAAACGCTGGTCAACGACCACGGCGTGATCGTGCGCAACTTCCCCGACGACATCATGGAAGCGGGTGCCAAGGCATCGGTCGAAGTGGTCGAGGAACTGCGTGCCAGTGACGATCCGCTGGTCAAGAAGACCACCGAGAGCTTCATCGAGGCGCTGAACCTGGTGCGCAACCGCACCGAAAAGATCGACGCACCCTATGTGGCCGCGCGCGAGAAGTACCTGAAGTACTGATCGTTTCGATCCGACAAAGGAAAAGGCCCGGTGGAAACACCGGGCCTTTTTTCTTGTCTGCTGTGCGTCGGCCTTGGATCAGCCCGCAATCAGACGTGGCAGCCACGTGACCAGCTGCGGGAAGGCGAACAGGATGGCAATTGCCACGATCTGCAAGAACACGAAGGGGATGATCCCCTTGTAGATCGCACTGGTCGGAAGCTCCGCCGGGGCGACGCCGCGCAGGTAGAACAGCGCAAAGCCGAAGGGCGGCGTCAGGAACGAGGTCTGCAGATTCACGCCCACCATCACGCCCAGCCAGATCGGATCGACGTCCAGTGCCAGAAGCACAGGTGCGGTGATCGGGATCACGATGAAGATGATCTCGAACGTGTCGAGGATGAAACCCAGAAAGAACATGATGACCATCACCACGGCCACCGCAGCCAGGCTGCCGCCGGGCAGGTTGCTGAGGAATTCGTGCACCAGATTGTCGCCGCCCATCATGCGGAACACGACCGAGAAGACCGAGGCACCCAGCAGGATCACAAAGACCATGCTGGTGATTGTCGCGGTTGCCACGACCGTTTCGCGCAGCACGCCAAACGACAGGCGCCAGCGCAGGGTGGCCAAGACCATTGCACCGACAGCACCCACAGACGCGGCCTCGGTCGGGGTGGCGATGCCGCCAAGGATCGAGCCGAGCACGGCCAGGATCAGCAAGAGCGGCGGCACCAGTGCCACGACCACTTCGCGCAGCAGGTCCTTTTTTTCGTCCGCAGGCACAGGCGTTGCGGGGCAGGACGCAGGGTCGGTCACCGCCTTGAACAGCACATAGGACAGATAGAGCCCGATCAGCAGGAAACCGGGCAGCAAGGCGCCGGCAAAGAGATCGCCGACCGAGACTGGCGTGGGGGCAAAGTTGCCCTTGGCCATCTGCACCTGCGAGTTGATGCCCGACAGCATGTCGCCCATGAAGATCAGCACGGTCGAGGGCGGCACGATCTGGCCCAGCGTGCCGCTGGCGCAGATCACGCCCGTCGCAAGCTTGGGGTCATAGCCCGCCCGCAGCATCGCAGGCAGCGAGATCAGGCCCATCGTGACCACGGTTGCGCCGACCACCCCGGTCGAGGCGGCCAGCATCGCGCCCACCAGCACCACCGAAAAGCCCAGACCGCCGCGCATGTTGCCGAAAAGCTTGCCCATCGTCAAAAGCAGCTGCTCGGCGATCTGGCTGCGTTCCAGCATCACGCCCATGAAGATGAAGAGCGGCACCGCGACCAGCACCTCGTTGGTCATGAAGCCGATATAGCGGTTCGGCAGAGAGCCGAAGTTCGACGGATCGAAGACCCCGAACGCCATCCCCAGGCTGCCGAACAGCAGGGATGTGCCCGCAAGGGTGAAGGCCACGGGAAAGCCCAGCAGCAAAAAACCGATGACGCCAAAGAACATCAGTGCGGCGAGCAACTCGCCAATCAAGACCGGGTCCATCAGACGGCTCCCTCGGGGTGGTCGGCCGCGATGCGGTCGGGATTGTATTGGATCGACTTGGGAACCAGTTCGGCATTGCCGCTGAGGATCAGGATCGAGCGGATGATCATCGCAACACCCTGCAAGGCGATCAGCGCCGCAAAGGCGATGATGAATGATTTGAGGATATAGAGACCGGGCATGCCGCCGACGTTGGCCGACGCTTCCTGATAGCTCCAGGCGCGTTGGACGAAGGGCATGGAGTACACATAGACGATCCAGGTGAAGGGCAGCAGAAAGAGGAACACCCCGATTAGATCCGTCAGCGCGCGCGTTTTCATCTTGGCGGGGCGATAGAAGATATCGACACGCACATGATCGTCACGCAGCAGCGCAAATCCCGCCACTGCCGTGAACATCGCACCGTTCAGCCAGATATAGAGATCCTGCATCCACACGTAACTGGTCGCAAAAAGATAGCGTTGAACGACCACCGTGAAACACACGACAACAATCGCAAGCGCCAGCCAGGCGAATGTTTTGCCGACGATCAGGTTCACCGCACAAATCAGCCTGGCAATTCCAGCAAGAAATCGCATCTTCTCCCCCCTCCCCATTTTCAGGTTCGCGTTTATCCAAGCCGTCAATCGAAGTGAAGCGGGGGAATGTCAAGGTGCCGAAGTATTTCGCGTGGACTATGGTGCACCGCTCCGGAGATACTCAGGGGGGCAAAGCAGCCTCAGATCACCGAACGGATCAGCAAGGCCACCACGCCCAGGGCCGCGACGCTGGCGATCCAGATCACGACAAACCACAGGATGCGGCGCAGGCGGGGCGGCATCAGTGATAGCCTTCGTCGGGATCGACCTTGCCGCGGAATACCCAATAGGCATAGGCGGTATAGATCAGGATCAGCGGCACCAGAACCACCGTGCCGACCAGCGCGAACTTCAGGCTGCTGTCAGGGGCAGCTGCCTCGACGATGGTCAGGCTGGGGGGGACGATGTTGGGGTAAAAGCTGATGCCGATCCCGATGAAGCACAGCACGAACAGCCCCAGTGCGGCCATGAACGGCAGCAGTTCCTTGCCGTCGCGCAGACCGGTGAACAGCGCATAGGCACAGACCAAAAGGGCGGCGGGCACGATCACGCTGAACATCACGCCCGGAACTTCAAACCAGCGGTGAAAGTACTCGACATCCTGAAACGGCGTCAGCAGGCTTGCGATCCCGATAAAGCCCAGCGTGGCAAAGCCCAGGGGCCGCGCATAACGGCGCATCCGTTCCTGCAACGCGCCCTCGGTCTTGAGGTTCAGCCAGCATGCGCCCAGCAGAGTGTAGCCCACCACCACGGCCATGCCCGTCAGCAGGGAAAACGCACTCAGCCAGTCCCACCAGGCGCCCGAATAGGCGCGGCCCTCGACGTCGATGCCCTGCACCAGCGCGCCGAGTGCTATCCCCTGCATGAATGCCGCCACGATAGAGCCGCCGAAAAAGGCGTGGTCCCAGATGTGTTTCCACCGCTCGCCGCGCCAGCGGTATTCGAACGCGACACCGCGAAAGATCAGCGCCAGCAGCATCAGGATGATCGGCATGTAAAGTGCTGGCATAACGATGGCATAGGCCAGCGGAAACACCGCCAGCAGCCCGCCGCCGCCCAGCACCAGCCAGGTTTCGTTGCCGTCCCAGATCGGCGCGATCGAGTTCATCATCGTCGCGCGTTCCCGTTCGGTGCGGGCTGTGGGGAACAGGATGCCGACGCCCAGATCGAAACCATCGAGGATGACATAGACCAGCACCGCGAAGGCGATGATTCCCGCCCAGATGAAAGAGAGTTCAAACATCGGTATCGTCCTTTGTGATGTCGCCGGTTTGTGGGGCCGGTGTAATGCCCGCGGTGCGGATCGGCCCGTCCTGCAGTTCGTGGGTCGGCGCGGTGACAAATTTGTTCATCATCACCAGCAGATAGAGCGTGCCCGCCCCGA
Organism: Pseudosulfitobacter koreensis; assembly: GCF_024733015.1. GTDB lineage: Bacteria > Pseudomonadota > Alphaproteobacteria > Rhodobacterales > Rhodobacteraceae > Pseudosulfitobacter > Pseudosulfitobacter koreensis. The sequence continues at coordinate 331,896 of NZ_JANKJG010000002.1, read as the reverse complement.
AGATGAAGAAGTAGACCACGATGAACGCCACCAGCGAGGCCGCGACCGCAGGCGCATCCACCGGCGACAGGCTGTCCGAGGTACGCAGCAATCCGTAGACGGTAAAGGGCTGGCGACCGACCTCGGTGGTGATCCACCCCGCAAGGACGGCCACAAAGCCCGCAGGCCCCATTGCCACCGCCGCGCGGTGCAGCCACGGCGCGTCGTAGAGATGCCCGCGCATCCGTCGCCACAGGCTCCACAGACCCAGGCCGAGCATGGCAAAGCCAAGGGCGATCATCACCCGGAAACTCCAGAACACGATCGACACGGGCGGCTCGTCCTCGTCTGGAATGGTGTCCAGCCCGTCAAGCGGCGCGTTCAGGTCGTGTTTCAGGATCAGGCTGGACAGCTTGGGGATTTCAATCGCGTAATCAATGCGCTTTTCCTCGGGGTTCGGAATGCCGAACAGGATCAGCGGCGCGCCCTCGGGGTGGCTGTCATAGTGACCTTCCATCGCCATCACCTTGGCCGGTTGATGTTCCAGCGTGTTCAGCCCGTGAAAGTCGCCCGCGAGGATTTGCAGGGGCGCCACCAGCGTCAGCATCCACATCGCCATCGAGAACATGCGCCGTGCCGGTGCGTCTTCGCGGTTGCGCAAAAGGTGCAGCGCACCCGTGGCCCCCACGACCAGCGCCGTGGTCAGGAACGCCGCCAGCACCATGTGCACCAGACGGTAGGGGAACGAGGGGTTGAAGACGATCTGCCACCAGTCTTCGGGTACGAACTGGCCGACCTCGTTCATCGCAAAGCCCGCAGGCGTGTGCATCCAAGAGTTCACCGACAAGATCCATGTGGCCGAGATCAGCGTGCCGATGGCCACCATGCCCGTGGCGAACATGTGCAGATTGTCCCCGACACGGTGGCGGCCAAAGAGCATGATGCCCAGGAAGCCCGCCTCGAGGAAGAAGGCCGACAGCACCTCATAGGCCATGAGGGGCCCAAGCACCGGGCCGGTCTTGTCCGAGAACACGGCCCAGTTGGTGCCGAACTGATAGGCCATGACGATGCCCGACACGACCCCCATGCCGAAGGCCACGGCAAAGATCTTTTTCCAGTAATCGAAAAGCTGGAGATAGGTCTCGTTGCGGCTGCGCAGCCACAGTGCGTTCAGCACCGCCAGATAGCTGGCGAGCCCGATGGAAAACGCCGGAAAAATGATGTGAAACGAGACCGTGAATGCGAATTGCATCCGGGCCAGCGTTTCGGCTGTCAGTCCATCGAACATGGGGCTGCCCTACCTTTTTGCTGTGCCGTCAGGCGTTAACCTAAGATTGCAGCAAATCAAGGCAACTCCAATGTGACATCGGCGTCGCCGGGGTGCGGCATGCGGTCCCTGTGCGGGACTGCGCAGGGCGGCGCATGATGCAGCCGCCCCCTTGCGCCGCGCATTATCCCGCGCGCTTGACCGCCGCGCGGTCTTGCCCGCCCGCCGATTGCGGCAGCATGAACCAGCCGCCGTCTTGGGGCGTGCTGCTGGTACGGATGTCGCAGCCATAAGCACGCGAGACCTGTGCGTCGGTCAGCACCTCTTGCGGGGCGCCGTGGCCGATGATCTGCCCTGCCTGCATCAGCACGAGCTGATGCGCGAACATCGCGCTGAGGTTCAGATCGTGCATCACCGCCACCACGCCGCCGCCCGCACGGGCAAAGTCGCGGGCGATGTGCATCACGGTCAGCTGGTGGCCGATGTCGAGACTGGAGACAGGTTCGTCCAGAAACAGCCAGCGCGGGCTGCCGCTGACCACGGGCCGCCAGACCTGGCAGAGCACGCGGGCCAGTTGCACGCGCTGCTGCTCGCCGCCCGACAGTTCCTGGTAGAAGCGGTTGGCATAGCCCTCCAGCCCCACGCGCGACAGCGCCGTCAGGGCCAGCCGGTCGTTGGTCTCGATCCCGCCGCGCAGGCCCAGACGCACGACCTCGACCGCCTGAAACGGAAAGGCCAGCGGCGTTGCCTGCGGCAGTACCGCGCGCTGGGCGGCCAGATCGTAAGGTTTCGCCGTCGCGATGTCGGTTTCGCCCAGCCGGATGGTGCCGTCAAAGGCCACATCGCCCGTCAGCGCGCGCATCAGCGTGGTCTTGCCCGACCCGTTGGGGCCGACAATGGCGGTCAATGTGCCTGCGCGGGCGGTCATGTTTAGACCATGCAGCACCTGCGTGGGGCCATAGCTGACCGAGATGTTTGTCGCCTTCAGCATCACATATCCACCAATCCGCGTTTGCGCAGCAAGATCCAAAGAAACACCGGCGATCCCAAGAGCGCGGTCAGGATGCCGATGGGCAGTTCCGCCGGCGCCACGACCACCCGCGCAACCATGTCTGCGGCCAAGAGCAGCGATGCCCCCAACAGGCCCGCGTTGATCAGCAGCCCGCGATGGTCCGGCCCTGTGGCTAGCCGCAGCAGGTGCGGCACCACGATGCCGATAAACCCGATCCCGCCCGAGACGGCGACGGCGGTGCCTGTCGCTGCCGAGACGGCCAGAATGGCGATGGTCTTGGTCCGTTCGACCGGAATGCCCATGTGATGCGCCGCTGCTTCGCCCAAGGCCAGCCCGTTCAGACCCCGGCCCAGCGAACTGGCCAGTACCAGCGACAGCACGATTACCGGCGCAGCAATGCTCAGCTTTGCCCAGGACGCACCGGCCAGCGAGCCGAGCGACCAGAACGTCAGCTCGCGCAGTTGCATGTCGTCGGCGAGAAAGATCAGGATGCCCGAGAAGGCAGCGAAAAGCGCGCCGAGCGCAATGCCCGCCAGCAGCATCGTCGCCACCGACGTGCGCCCAGCACGGGTCGAGACACGGTAAAGCAGCAGCATCGAAGCCCATGCGCCGAGGAACGCTGCCACCGGCAGCAACCCGGCCCCCAGAGTTGTCTGTACCCCGGCGGGCAGGGCGGCGCCCAGCACGATGATCGTCACCGCGCCCAGCGAGGCACCGGATGTCACGCCCAGAATGCCCGGATCGGCGAGCGGGTTGCGAAACAGCCCCTGCATGACCGCGCCGGACACGGCCAGCGCGCTGCCGACGCAGATGCCCATGACCAGTCGCGGCGCGCGGATGTCCCACAGCACGACGCGTTCGGTCAGCGTCAGGGCATCGCCCTGCGCCAGTTTCATCAGCGCGCCCCACAGCGACGTGCCGGATGCGCCCACGGCAAGGCTGGCCAGCGACACCAGCACCAGAAGCGCGCCCAGCACCAGATGCGCGCGCCGCGCGGTATTGCGCCTGTCGATGAACGGCAGGGCGGTGGCGGCGGTGTCGCTGGCCATCATCAGCCTTGCCCCTGCAACACGTCATGCAGCGCCTGTGCCGCCTGCGGTGTGCGCGGGCCAAAGCCCAGCAGCAGCAGCCCGTCCATCTTGACCAGCGCACCCGATTGCGCGGCGGGGGTGGTGGCGATCTCGGGCATCGCGAACAGGGCCTCGGCACTGGCGGAATGATCGCCCTCGCGGTCCATCATCAGCACCACGTCGGGGGCCGCGACCGAAATCGCCTCGGCGGTCAGCTGGCGGTAGCCCTCGAACTGGTCGATGGCGTTGATGCCGCCCGCCATGGCGATGATGCCGTCCGCCGCCGTGTTGGTGCCCGACGCCATGATCCGCCCGCCCTGGGTGCTCAGCACGAAGAGAACCCGCTTGGGCGCTGTCTCGTCACTGGCCACTTGCGCGGCCACGTCGTCGAGGGCCGCACGCACGTCGTCTGCCAGCACCTGTGCCTTGTCCGGCACGCCAAGCGCATCGCCGATGGCGGTGATCTTGGCGATGATTCCGTCCGCAGAGTAGGGCGCGGGCACCACGACCATCGGCACCGATGCCGCTTGCAGGACCGATATCGTCTCGGGCGGCCCGGCGCCCGGTTCGGTCAGGATCAGCGTCGGCTCCACGCTCAGCACACCCTCGGCGGCCAGCGCGCGCATATAGCCGATGTCGGGCAGATCCAGCGCCTCAGCCGGATAGGCCGAGGTCGAATCGCGGGCGACCAGACGGTCGGCTTCACCGAGCGCATAGACGATTTCGGTCGTGGCCCCGCCGATGCTGACCACACGAGCCGTGTCATAGGGCTGGGCAGTAGCGACCAGTGGCAGCGCGCAGGCCACTGCCAACCCCTGCAACAGGTTTCTGCGGGTCATGAAGTCTCTCATAAAGTCCCTCATACTGCTGTCTCCAGCTCCAGCGCGGGCAGGTTGTCCACGATCTCGCGCCATGCAGGGCGGCTGTCGTAGTCTTCCCTGCGCACGCCGAAGACCTGGAAGATCAGCGCGCCGTCGGCGCCGAATGCCTCGACCGACACGGCCTTGCCGCGCTGGGTGGGCTTGTCGACGGCATAGACCTCGGCCACGTGATCCAACCGCAGGTGCAGGTTGAAACCGGGGTCCATCACGTTCTGCCAGGGGCCCATCGGTTTCAGCGTCTCGATCGGGCCGGTGTGGATCTGGATGCAGCCGCGGTTGCCGACGAACACCATCACTTCGATGCCAGCCGCCTGCACGTCGTTCAGCATCCGGTCGATGGCGTCGGTCGCCAAGGGCCGCACGAAGGGCGCGCCGACGATGCGGTAGGCCCCCAGACGGTTCATCCGCAGTTTCGACGTCAGGCGCATGAACTGGTGGGTGTCGGTCATCTTGGACCATTCCGATTGCAGCACGTCCAGCTTTTCGCGGTTGGTCTTGGCGGCCTCGGGGGCGGTGCGCTCGGCCAGGTCCAGCTGGGTCGGCTGATCGGGCAGGGCGGATGCGAACTTGGCCGCGTCCCATGCGGCAAGATGGGTTTCGCCGCGCATGAAGATCTTGTGCACCGCGTCGCCCGCCGCATCGAACACCTGAAGGCTGCGGCGCACGCCTGCGTCGGTTTCCTTTTCGACCATGAAGGCATGGCACCAGTGGATCGGGAACATGCGCAGGTCGATCTTGTCGTTCAGAACCATCGCCGCATGGGCGCCGGAGGTATAGTTGCCATAGCTGCCGACCTTTTCGTTCACGCAAGAGATGTTGCGCGTCAGGGCCATGACCTCGCCCAGGCTGCTGGCGATCTCGATGATGGTGTCGGGATGTGGTGCGATGTGCGTGACGCCCTGACCGGTGTGCGCGGCAAGCAGCTGCGCCTCGGTGATGCCCAGCTTGTCGGCCAGGTCGCGCTCGCGCAGGTTGGCATGCTCGATGCGTGCCGCGCGGATGGTTTCGGCGGATGGTGAAGTGGTCTGGCCCATGATGTTCCCTCGGTTAATGCTCAGCTGTGATTGGATGAACTGGCTGCGGCCCGAGGTTCGGGGGACGTGGCTGGGCAGGATTAAAACCTCTGCCATTAATTCTTGACAGTTTTAGTATGTTTATTTAGGTGCCTGCAATAGACAAGTTTTGAACTTGCAGAAAAATCAAAAAACAAACGCCAAGCCAGCACTTTCGCAAGCCTAAGGCCGTTGCCACGCCACTGCGAAGGGACACCCCCAAAGATGACATTCCGATTTAACCGATCTACCAGATCAACCAGGGCACATCTTTATGCCTCAACCGCTGCACTGATCACGATCGGTGCCGCCTCGGGTGCTTTTGCCCAAGATGCCGAAGACAGCTATCTGGGCACGATCGTGCTGGGCGAGGGCAAGCGCGCGGTGCAGACCGACACCGCCGTGCCCGTCACCGTCGTCGACCGCGAAGAGATCGAGGACCGCCAGGCAGGCACCGTCGCTGAGCTGATCGACACCGTGCCCGGCGTCACGCTGGTCAACGGCACCACGGCTGCCGGGTCGGGCATCAACATTCGCGGCTATGGCGCCAACAGCACCTATGGCACGGACGGCAAGGTTCTGGTGCAGATCGACGGTGCGACCAAGGGCAGCGAAGAGTTGTACAGAATTGGCTCTCAGTTGTACACCGATCCGTTCCTCTACCGCGAGATCGAAGTGCTGCGCGGCTCTGTCGGCTCGTTCGAATACGGCTCTGGCGTGTTCGGCGGCGTGGTTCGGCTGGAAACCATCGACGCAAGCGACATGACCCGCGGCGAGGTTGGCTTTGTCGGGCGTCAGACGCTGGAGTTTTCCACCAACGGCGACGGGCTTGCCTCGTCCACCACGCTGGCATGGCAACCCGACACGCAGTTCGAGGTTCTGTTCAACTACACCCGCCGCACCCTTGGCGTGCGTACGGATGGCGACGGCAACCCGATCAACCCTGATGCAGGTGACATCGACGACCCGTCGGGCCTGCTCAAGGCAAAGTACACGTTTGGCGCGGGCAATGACCAGTTCGTCGAGTTCAGCTATTCCAAGACCCAGCAGGAACAGTTCGATGTGCCCTATGACCAGTTCGGCACCACCGCCTTCGGCAATGTAGACCGCTATATCGAGAACGAAGTCGCCACGCTGCGCTACAACTACAACCCCGCCGACCGCGCCTGGCTGAATGTCACCGCCGAGCTGCTTTATTCCGACGAGCTGGTCGAAAGCGAAGCCATCGCGGCCCCCAATCCGCTGCTGGACGCCGACAACCGCTATCGCACAACCACACTGCGGGTGAAGAACGAGGCACTGTTCGTCACCGGCACGGTCGATCACACGCTGCGCACCGGCATTGAGTTTGCCACCCGTGACCGCACCGACGCCACCGCAGGCTCTGCCCCCGGTGGCACCAAGGATTCGGTTGCGGTCTATGCCGTGGATGAGATGCGGATCGGCGACCGTTGGACGATCACGCCCGCCCTTCGCTATGAAAGCCAGAAGATCACGCAGGACCCGATCAACGGCAACGCATCCTATGACAAGGACGCGCTGATGGGCGGCGTTTCCGTGCTCTATGCCTTCGACAGCGGCTGGTCGGTGTTCGGATCGGCGTCCTATACCGAGAACCTGACGATCATCGACGATCTGGATGATCCTGTTTACATCGGCCAGTCGGAAAAGGGCGAAAGCTTCGAGATCGGCGTGGCCTATGATGCCGTCGACGTGTTCCGCAGTGGCGACAGCCTGGCGCTCAAGGTCAACTATTACAACGACCACTTGACGGACCTGACCACCTATGTGGGCCGCCCGGCGATCAACACCGTCGAAGGTGTGGACCGCGAAGGCATCGAGCTAGAGGCCGCCTATGCCATGGCAAACGGCTATTACCTGGATGCCAACGCGCATGTGTCCAAAGGCACCGCCACGCTTGCGACGGGCGCGCGCACCGACTGGGTGCAGAACCCGCAGGACAACATCCGCCTGACGCTGGGCCGCAAGTTCAGCGACGAGCTTGACCTCAGCTGGGAGTTGGAAGCGGCCAAACGTTACGACGAAGGCGGCGCCGTCTCGCCGGGTTACGGCGTGCACAACCTGCGGGCCACCTATGTGCCGCAGCAAGGCGTGCTTGAGGGAACCACCATGCGCTTTGGCGTCGAGAACCTCTTTGACCAGACCTACCAGCCGCGCCTGTCCACCCGCAACGCAACCGGGCGCACGTTCAAAGTGACCCTGTCCACAACCTTCTGACTTCTGAGCAAAGGAAAAGACCCATGCAGCCATATCGCCACATAGGCGCCTCTCTTGCCACCGCTGCCGTGCTTTTTGCCACGGCGGCGCAGGCCCAGGATGCGACACCGCCCGCCGGTGTCTCATTGGAACTGAACGCGGCGGATCTGGTGGGCGAAGCCTGCCGGATCACCTTCGTCGCAACCAACACCAGTGCGGCTCCGATCGACCGCGCGGTCTACGAGACGGTGCTGTTCAACGCGGACGGCGGGGTGATGATGCTGACGCTGTTCGACTTCGGCGCATTGCCCGTCGATGTGCCCCGCGTGCGCCAGTTCCAGATCGCCGATACAGCCTGCGGGCGGATCGGGTCGCTTTTGATCAACGGGGCAGGGACCTGCACCGTGGACGGCGAAGCGTCAGACCTCTGCACCACCGGGCTGGCCGCGTCCAGCCGTCTGGACATCGGATTGCAGGGGTAAGAACATGTTTGATCTGTCGCGGCTTCAGGGCCTTTACGATCTTGGCGGACCCGTCGTCGCCGTTCTGGCCGGTGTCTCGGTCCTGACGCTGGCCGTGGTTCTGTACAAACTGTGGCAATTTCGTGCCGCACGGGTGGGCCAGCACGCCGCGATCCGGCGCGCACTGGCGCATTGGGACGCAGGCGCGCGTGACGCTGCCCTGCGCGATCTGCAAAGCTCACGCAGCTATCTGGCGCCTGTGGTTGCGCGCGCCATGTCCGCCCCCGCAGGCCCCGACCGCACCGCGCGCCTCTATGCCGAGGCCGAGGCGCAGTTTCTGGCACTTGAGCGTGGCTTTCGCGTGCTCGACAGCGTGGCGCAGCTGGCACCGCTGATGGGCCTGTTCGGCACCGTTCTGGGCATGATCGAAGCGTTTCAGGCGTTGCAGAATGCAGGCTCCTCGGTCGATCCCTCGCTGCTGGCGGGCGGGATCTGGGTGGCGCTGCTGACCACTGCCGTGGGCCTGGCCGTGGCGATGCCCACATCCATCGTGCTGTCGTGGTTCGAGGCCCGGATGACGGCCGAGCGCGTCTTTGCCGAACAGGCGCTGACCACCATTCTGGCCCCGGCCAAAGGGGCGGTCGAGCAGGTGCGCGATGCCGCTTAGGCCCGCCTCCCGCCGCCGCAGGCTGTCGATGACGTCGCTGATCGACGTCATCTTCCTGCTGTTGCTGTTCTTCATGCTGTCCTCGACCTTCTCGAAGTTCGCCGAGGTCGAGGTGCGCGCGGCATCGGGCGGCAGCTCTGCGTCTGGCGATCAGACGCTTGCGTTTCTGCGCGCCACGGCTGCGGGCATGACGCTGAATGGCACCTCGCTGGGCGTGGACGATTTGCCCGCGCGTCTGGGCGATCTGCAGGCGGACAAGCCTCTGGTCCTGCTGGTGAACCTGGCAGCGGACGTGGACGCGCAGGCAATGACCGACATTCTGGTCGCGGTGCGGGGCGTGCCCGATCTGACCGTCAGCGTGATGGGGGCATCATGAGAACGACGCGACAGAAATCCGAACGCGAGCCGACGATTGCGCTGATCAACGTGGTCTTTCTGATGCTGGTGTTCTTCATGGTGGCAGGGACCTTGGCCCCTCCGCTGGACCCTGACCTGAAGCTGGTCGAGACCGCCGACCTGAAAGGCGAGGCCCCGAGCGATGCGCTGGTGATCGGTGCCGACGGCACGCTGACCCATCGCGGGCAGCCGGTCGATGTGGCGGGTTTCGTGGGTGCGGTGCCCGTCGCCGACGCCACCGCGCGGCTGATCCCCGACCGTGCAGCCCCCGCGCATGTGGTTATCGAGACCGCGCGTGCCCTTAGGGCCGCCGGGGCTGGCCGTGTCGTCATCGTAACCGAGAAGGCATTGCAATGATCCGAAGGTCCTGGAAAATCGCCCTGCTGTTCCTGGCCTGCTCTGTTGCGGCCCATGCCGCGATGCTGAGCCTGACCGACAGCCCGGACACAGCCCAGATCGAGGGCGGTGCGCAGGCGACGGTCGCCGAACTGGGCAACAGCTTTGCCGATATGGCGGCGGGCGTGATGACATCCGAGGCCGTCGAGACGGTGCAGGAGATGGTCGAGCCGCCTGCACAGCAGCCTGAGACCCCGCAGGAAACGCCGACAGAGCCGGTCGAGGTCGCGCGCGCCGCTCCGGTCGAGGCGACGCCTGCCGAGGTCGCACCTGCCGAGGTGCAGCCGCAGATGGCGGTGCCTGTCGCGCCGGAACCCACCACACTCCTGCAGGCGCAGGAGACGCCGCCCGAGGTGGTGCCCGTGACGCCGCCGCAAACCACAACGGTAACGCCCGAGGTGGTGCCCGCGACACCGCCGCAGACGACCGCAGCGCTGACGCCGGAGGTGCAGCAAGCCTTGCCCGAAGAGCCGGCGACCCAAGTGTCGCGCCGTCCCGCGCTGCGGCCAAAGTCGATCGAGGCGATGGCCCCGAAGCCTGCCCCCAAACCTGCGCCAAAGCCAAAATCCCAGCCCAAGCCACAGCCAAGGGGCAACGCCCAGACAGCCGCCAGGGCGGGTTCGAACGATGGTCAGGCCGAAGCCAAGGCCAAGGCCGCTGCGGCCCGTCAGGCAGCCGAGGCCGCAGCCGGTGCGAATGCCGCCGCCAGCAATTACCCCGGTCAGGTCATGGCGCGCATATCCCGTCTGAACCGGCCACGCACCAGCTCTCGCGGATCGGCGACCGTCGCCTTCACCGTGGCGGGCAATGGCGGGCTGGCGGGGGTGCAGCTTGCGGCCAGCTCCGGCTCGGCGCAGCTGGATCAGGCGGCAGTGGAACTGGTGCGCCGTGCCAGCCCGTTTCCGGCGCCACCGCCCGGCGCGCAGCGCAGCTTTTCGATCCGCATCAAGGGGCGCTAGGCCCGCATGCCCCCCCGCCCGCAGATTTCACGCGCCCGGCCCCTGACAGGTCGGGCGTTGCCGTTTGTCACGCCAGAAGGTGCATTGTTTCAGGGCAAACCGCTTTACGCATTTGACAATTCCGATAAAATCACTCAGGTATTGAGGGAGGTCCAGCCACCCCGAGTCTCGCATCGGGCCAGCCCGACGGTTGCAAGACAAAAGGGACAGAGACATGCGTATGGAAACCAATATCAATTCAACGTACCGCGCCGCCGACACTCCATCGGGCAAGCCTGAAGCACATGACAAGACGCCGGGGGTCACCGACACCGTGCCCGCCCACGACGCGCGCAGGCTGACCGAAGGGGCCGATCAGGCGCGGATCGTTCTTGACGGACAGGTCTATACCCTGCGCATCACCCGCGCGGGCAAGTTGATCCTGACAAAATGAGCGGCCCGGAAAACCGGCGTGGCGGTGCTGCCGTCGGAATGCTCAGCGAATTGGACGGGGTAGAGGCCGCATCGGTCATCTACCTGCGCCTGTGGAGCGACGGGCCGGACGGGCAGGCGATGCTGTGGAGCGACCTCAGCCGCTCTTTGGGGCATGATCGCGGCAGGCACACCTTGCAGGCCTTCGAGCAGCTTTGCACCCTGTGCGCGCGCCACGGACGTCGCCCGCTGATGCGGCACGCGGTCGAATGCAAATGTCTGGGCGCGGACGAGGCCTGTTTCGCCAACTTCATCGCCTGTGCCGCGACCGGTGATCATGAAGATGCGATGCTGATTGCCACATTGCTGGTGCGTGCGGATGTGGCGTCGCAGCTGACGGCGCTGGCCACCAGCTTTGGCCTGGGGCTGCAACGGATGCGGCCCGCAGCGCCCCGCGATCTGGACCTGGCCAGACCGCAGAGCACTACGCTTCACTAGGCGGCATAGGCGGTCAGCGCCGCCTCTGCCCCATCCTGCCAGATCATCCGCAACCAACGGTCAAAGGCTGCGGCAAAGGCGGGATGGTCGGCCAGATCACCATAGACCTGCTGCTGCGAAAGCCAGGCGCCGGGATTGTCCCGCGCGGCCTTGGCGGCGGCCTGCAAGGTGTCCCAATGCGGATCGTTCGGCGCAATCTCGGTGCCGTCTTCGCGGGTGCCTTCGCACATCCGCGCCCAGAGCGCCTCGGCCAGCGCCAGCCCGTCGATCGGCGTGCCCGCTGCCAGCCCGTCGCGCAGGGTGGGCAGAATAAATCCAGTGTGCCGCGACGATCCGTCGAAGGCGACACGGCGGCTGGTGTCCACGATGGCGGTGTTGGCAAAGCGTGCCGTGATCAGGGCCAAATAGCTTTCGGGTGTGATCCCCGGCACCGCATCGACGTGCGGTGCGATCTCGGCACGCTCGACGCGGGCAAAGAAACCGGCGATGCCTGCATGTTCCATACACCCCGAGATGGTCGGCACCGACAGGATCTCGCCTGCGTTGGCGATCAGCTGGTGACCTGCGTTCAGCATGCGGATCTTCATCGCCTCATAGCGGTGCACCGCGTTCGAGAATGTGGCACCGGCCTGATCCCAGTCGGGGCGGCCTGCGCAAAAGTCATCCTCGATCACCCACTGGCGGTAATTCTCGTGGGCCACGGGTGCGGCGTCGTCCACGCCTTGCGCGCGCGCGAGGGCCAGTTCGGCAGGGCCGGTGGCCGGCACGATGCAATCGACCATCGCATTGGGAAAGCTTGCGTTCTGGTCGATCCAGTCGGCCAGTGCCGGATCGCTGAGCCGTGCCAGCGACACCACTGTTTGCCGCAGGATTGCGCCGTTGCCCTGCAGGTTGTCACAGCTTTGCCCCGCGAAGGGGCCGATGCCCGCGTCGCGCCGCTGTCGCAGCGCTGCGATCATCGCCCCGAAGGCGGTGCGCGGGGTGTCGGGATGCGCCTTGTCGTGCTGCATGTCGGGGTGCATCGCGTCAAAGCCCCCGGTGACCGGATCGACGTAATAGCCGCCCTCGGTCACGGTCAGCGCCACGATGCGAATGGCAGGGTCCGCCATCTGCGCGATCAGGGCTGCATTGTCGTCCTCGATGGGCAGGTAGCCGATCATCGACCCCACGACTTCGGCAGAGATGCCCGAAGGGTCCAGTTCGATCAGCGTGGTCAGGCAATCCTGTGCCAGCAGCCGGTCGCGCTGGGGCGCGTCGGCCTGCCGCACGCTGGCGCCGATGATGGCCCAGTCGTGCGCGATACCGTATTGCATCAGGCGGTGCAGATACCACGCCTGGTGGGCGCGGTGAAAGTTGCCCAGACCGATGTGAACGATGCCGGGTGTCAGGGCCTTGCGGTCGTAGACGGGCACGGAGACGCTGTCGGGAAGACAGCCAAGTTTTGCATTGCGCAATGGCATCAGCTCATCCATTGGCCACCATCCACGTTATAGGTTTGTGCAAGGATATAGTCTGCGTCGGAACTGGCCAGAAACACTGCCATGCCGGTCAGATCGGCAGCGGTGCCCATGCGCCCATGGGGCACTGCGGCGCCGACTTCGCGCTTTTTCTGGCCGGGTGCCTTGCCTTCATGCTTGGCAAAGAAGGCATCGACCCCGTCCCAATGTTCGCCGTCGACCACGCCGGGTGCGATGGCGTTCACGTTGATGCCGTGCTCGATCAGGTTCAGCGCCGCCGATTGCGTCAGGCTGATGATCGCGGCCTTGGTCGCGCAATAGACCGCGACAAGGGGTTCGCCGCGTCGGCCTGCCTGGCTTGCCATGTTGATGATCCGGCCACCTTTGCCCCGCGCGATCATGTGTTTCGCCACGGCCTGCAGGGTAAAGAGGGTGCCCGCCACGTTGATGTCGAAAGTGCGCGCGTAATCGGCACGGGTGATCTCGGTGATGGGGGCGGCGCTGAAGATCGCCGCGTTGTTGATCAGGATGTCGATCTTGCCCAGCTTTTCGACGGTCTCGGCCACGGCCGCGTCGATGCTGGCCTGGTCGGTCACGTCCATATGCACGGCAATCGCAGCCTCGCCGATGGCGGCGGCGGCGTTGCGGGCACGGTCGATGTCGATGTCCGCGATGGCCACCCGTGCGCCTTCGGCCACGTAGGCCTGCGCAAAGGCAAGGCCAATGCCCCGCGCCGCCCCGGTGATCAGGGCGCATTTCTCATGTAGTCGGGTCATTGGATGCGCAGGCCCTTGTCGTCGAAGCGGTGGATCTGGTCGGCACGCGGGTTCAGGTGGATGCGGTCGCCATGCCGCAGGTTGACTTCGCCTGCCACGCGCACGGTCATCATCTCGGCAAGGCCGGTGTCGTGGACGTGAAAGAACGTGTCCGAGCCTAGGTGCTCCGCCACGCCGACGCGGCCTTCCCACAGGCCGCCGCTTTCGACCACGTCGATGTGTTCGGGGCGGATGCCGATGGTGTGGGCATCGTGCTTGGCGGCTTCGGGGCCTTCGATCAGGTTCATCTTGGGCGAGCCGATGAAACCTGCGACAAAGACGTTGCGCGGGGTGCGGTACAGGTCGAGCGGGCTGCCGACCTGTTCGATATGGCCTGCACGCAGCACCACGATCTTGTCGGCCATGGTCATCGCCTCGACCTGGTCGTGGGTGACGTAGATCATCGTGGTCTCAAGCCGCTTGTGCAGCTCGGAGATTTCCAGCCGCATGCCGACACGCAGAGCCGCATCCAGGTTCGACAGGGGTTCGTCGAAGAGGAACGCCGCAGGTTCGCGCACGATGGCACGGCCGATGGCGACACGCTGGCGCTGTCCGCCCGACAGCTGGCCGGGTCGGCGGTCAAGATAGTCGGTCAGGTTCAGCGCGGTGGCCGCCTGTTCGATACGACGGTCCTGTTCGGCCTTGTCGATGCCTGCCATCCGCATCGGAAACGCGATGTTCTTGCGCACCGACATATGCGGGTAAAGCGCATAGGACTGGAACACCATCGCCAGGCCGCGTTTGGCAGGCGAGATTGCGGTTGCGTCCGCACCGTCGATCAGGATGGTGCCCGACGTGATGTCCTCAAGCCCTGCGATCAGGCGCAGAAGCGTTGACTTGCCGCAGCCAGAGGGGCCGACGAAGACGGTGAATTCACCGTCCTCGATTGTCAGGTCCAGCGGCGGAATGACCTGCACGTCACCGAATTTCTTGGTGACCTGTTGAAGTGTGATCTGTCCCATTTTCTTTTTCCTTATTTCACGGCGCCGAAGGTCAGACCGCGCACCAGCTGTTTCTGGCTGAACCAGCCCAAGATCAGGATCGGTGCGATGGCCATGGTCGATGCCGCAGAGAGTTTGGCGTAGAACAGCCCCTCGGGGCTGGAATAACTGGCGATGAAGGCGGTCAGCGGGGCCGCCTTGGCGGCGGTCAGGTTCAGCGTCCAGAACGCTTCGTTCCAGGCCAGGATGATGTTCAGCAACACGGTGGACGCGATGCCGGGGATCGCCATGGGCGTCAGCACATAGATGATCTCTTCGCGCAGGGTGGCGCCGTCCATCCGCGCCGCTTCCAGGATTTCACCGGGGATTTCGCGGAAATAGGTGTAAAGCATCCAGATGATGATCGGCAGGTTGATCAGCATCAGCACGACCGTCAGGCCGACGCGGCTGTCGAGCAGGCCCATCTTGATGAAGATCAGATAGATCGGATACAGAACACCCACCGCCGGCAGCATCTTGGTCGAGAGCATCCACAACAGGATGTCCTTGGTCCGCGCCGACGGCACGAAGGCCATCGACCAGGCGGCAGGGACCGCGATCAGGATGCCCAGGAACGTCGAGCCGCCCGCGATGATGACCGAATTCCACAGGAACCTCATGTAATCCGAGCGTTCCTGCACCACGCGGTAGTTCTCCAGCGTCCAGTCGAAGAACAGGAACACCGGCGGATCGGCGATGGCGGTCGCTTCGGTCTTGAAGCTGGTCAGGATGGTCCAAAGGATTGGAAAGAAGATCAGCAGACCCACTGCCCATGCGGCAACGGTGTTGATGAATTTGCGTTGGTTGGTAACTGTGCGTGCCATGATCTACCTCAAGCGTCCAGATTTTTGCCGACGATGCGCATCAGGAAGATGGCGATGATATTGGCGAGGATGACGGCGAATATGCCACCCGCCGAGCCCAGTCCGACGTTCTGGCTTTCCAGCACGCGCTGGTAGATCAGATAGGTCAGGGTCTTGGTGCCGAACGACCCTTGGGTGGTCACGAAGATCTCTGCAAAGATCGACAGCAGGAAAATGGTCTGGATCAGCACCACCACCGTGATCGCACGGCTGAGGTGGGGCAGGGTGATGTAGCCAAAGCGCGACAGGGGTGGAGCGCCGTCCATCTCGGCGGCCTCAAGCTGTTCGCTGTCCAGCGACTGGATCGCGGTCAGCAGGATCAGCGTGGCAAAGGGCAGCCACTGCCACGACACGATGATGACCAGCGAGGTCATCGAGGCCTGGCTCAGCCATTCGATCGGCGTGGCGTCGAAGAATTTCCAAAGGTGGGCAAACAGCCCGTTCACGGGGTCCATGAACATGTTCTTCCACACCAGCGCAGATACGGTCGGCATCACGAAGAAGGGCGCGATGACCAGAATGCGCACGATGCCCTGGCCCCACATCGGCTGATCCAGCAGGATCGCCAGCAGGATGCCGAAGACGATGGTGATGACAAGAACGCCGCCCACGATCACCAGCGTCGCCTGGACCGATGGCCAGAAGGCGGACGAGCTGAAGAAACGCACGTAGTTTTCAAAGCCGACCCAGCCCAGATCACCGCCGCGCAGGGGCAGGTATTTCTTGAACGAAAAGTACAGGGTCATGCACAGTGGCACCAGCATCCAGCCCAAGAGCAGGATGACTGCGGGGGCCATCATCAGGCGTGCGGCGGATCGGGAAGCTTTGGTGGCCATTGAATCTCTCCTCGCCGGTAGGAAGCCCGAAGGTCCGGCGTTGCGGTCATGTTGTTTTTGGGGGGCGACCGTTGGTTCGGTCAAGCCTCGGCCCCGAAGGGCGGTCAGATGACCGCCCCCCGAGACCTTGGGGAGGAGCGCTTAGTAGCCTGCGGCTTCCATCTCGTCGGTGGTCAGAGCCTGCGCCTTGGCAAGCGCTTCTTCTGCGGTCTGCTGGCCTGCCAGGGCAGCCGAGAATTCCTGACCCACCTGTGTGGCGATGCCTGCAAACTCGGGGATGGCGACGAACTGCACACCGGTATAGGGCACGGGGTCCACGGTGGGGTTGGTCGGATCGGCCGAGTTGATCGAGTTCAGCGTCATGTCGGCAAAGGGTGCCGCCGATGTATAGTTCTCGTTCTCATAGAGCGAGATACGCGTGCCGGGAGGGACGTT
The DNA here is from genome assembly GCF_024733015.1 of Pseudosulfitobacter koreensis. Classification (GTDB taxonomy): domain Bacteria; phylum Pseudomonadota; class Alphaproteobacteria; order Rhodobacterales; family Rhodobacteraceae; genus Pseudosulfitobacter; species Pseudosulfitobacter koreensis. The sequence goes on along the minus strand of NZ_JANKJG010000002.1, from coordinate 315,244 downwards.
TGCCCAGCCTTCGTTCTCGGCGACCAGAGCGGTGTATTCCTTGCTGGTGGCCCAGGCGACGAACTTCTTGGCCGCATCTACGGAATCCGAACCGGCGGGGATCGCCAGCGACCATGCCCAGAGCCAGTTGCCGCGCTTGCCCAGGCCCTTGTCGGGTGCCAGTGCAAAGCCGACCTGATCGGCCACGGTGGAATCCTGCGGGTTGGTCACGAAGGACGCCGCAACCGTGGCGTCGATCCACATGCCGCATTTGCCCTGCTGGAACAACGACAGGTTTTCGTTGAAGCCGTTGGTGGACGCGCCCGGAGGGCCGTAGTTGTTCATCAGGTCCAGATAGTCGGTCAGCGTGGCCTTCCATGCGTCCGTGTCGAACTGCGGTGTCCACTCTTCGTCGAACCAGCGCGCGCCATAAGAGTTGGCCATGGCACTCAGGAACGCCATGTTCTCGCCCCAGCCGGCCTTGCCGCGCAGGCAGATGCCGTAGACTTCCGCGTCCTTGTCCGTCATCGCGGCGGCTGCGGCCTTGATTTCGTCCCAGGTGGGGGCGTCGGGCATTTCCAGGCCTGCGGCTTCCATCAGGTCCTTGCGGTACATCACCATCGAGCTTTCGCCGTAGAACGGTGCTGCATAAAGCTCGCCATCGACAGTCAGACCGCCGCGCATCGCGGGCAGGATATCATCGGCGTCCCATTCTGCGGGCAGGTCGTTCAGCGACACCAGCCAGTTTTGTGCGGCCCAGATCGGAACTTCGTAGGTGCCGATGGTCATCACGTCGAACTGACCGCCGTTTGCGGCGATGTCCTGGGTCACGCGCTGACGCAGCACGTTTTCTTCCAGAGTGACCCACTCGAGGGTGATGTCAGGGTTTGCTGCGGTGAAATCTTCGGTCAGGCCCTGCATGCGGACCATGTCGCCATTGTTCACTGTCGCGATTGTCAGTGTCGTGGCGTGGCCATCGGCATAAGCGCCTGTGCCCGCGACCAGCGCAATCGCGCTCGCCGCACAAAATGCGGTTTTGAAGTTCATCCGGTTTCCTCCCTGGTGTTTGGATGTTCGTAACGGAGTGAAGCAAAAAACCGGACGCGGTGTCAATCAAAACTTTACGCGCGTAAACTAAAATGGAGTGTTGGAACCAGCTCAGGCAGAGGCACGCATGACGAGTTTGCCCTTGAAAAGCCTGTCTATCCTTGGCCCGTCCGAACGTCCGCCCTCGATCAGCGCGAACAAGGCCTCGACACTGGATTCCGATATTTTTTCGTAATCTTGCGCGATGGTCGTCAGCGTCGGGCTGCCGAATCGCGAGAACGGATGATCGTCGTGGCCTGCCACGCGCAGGTCGCAGCCCTTTGCGTGACCCACCCGCAGGCCACGTTCGTAGCAGGCCGCTAGAAACCCCATGGCAAGACGGTCGTTGCTGCACAGCACGGTATCCGAGGTCAAAAGTCCCTTGCTCAGGATATCAAGACCGCCGTGATAGCCCACTTCCTCAAAGCCCCATCCCGTGCCCTCGACGCGGATCACCTGCGGCTCAAGCCCGTTGGCCTCCATCGCCTGAATATAGCCGTTGCGCCGCTTGTTGGCGTTCGGGTTCACGGGCGGCATTTCGAAAAAGCACGGCGCATCGCCGGTGCGGCACAGGTAATCCACGCTTAGCCGCACGATCTGCGTGTTGTCCGACCCGATGAATGCGTCGCCCACGCCCTCGATGTTGCTGTCGAACAGGATCGTCGGCACATCGTCGCAGAACTTTTCGATCGCGGCCCGGTCCGAGGCACGGCCCAGCGGGGCCAGCAGAACCCCCGCAGGCTTGAGCGAGCGCAGGCTGTCGAGGATCTCGACCTCCAGCGTGCTGTCGCCATGGGCGCTGAACAGCGTCGGCCAAAAGCCCGCCTGCATGCACCTCTGTTCGATGTTGCGCGCAATCTCGGCAAAGAACGGATCGGCCAGATAGGGCACCACGATCCCCACGTTCTTGGTCAGGCGGCGGTTCTGGTTCACCGCGAACATGTTGGGGCGGTAATCGTAACGCTCCAGCGCCTCTTCGATCCGCGCGCGGGTCTTGGGGCGCACGCTGCCGGGGTCGTTGAAATACTTGGAGACAGTGGGCCGCGAGATGCCGCTGACGCTGGCAAACTGTTCCATGTTGCGGATCTTGCTGTCGTCCATGTTCCGGTGTCTCCCACGGTGGCGCGGTTCAAATTTGTCGCGCGCAAAGGTTTGTTCTTTACACGAAAGTAAACGGATGCAGGGGCGCAGAGCAAGGGTGCGCAGGGTCACGGGCCAGCGCTTTGTGCCTGCGATGACGATAATACCGCAGCGTCACGCACCACCTGAGGGTGTTTGCCCGTCTGGACACTGCCGCCCCGATCAAGGCACCATGCGCCCGCTGGCAGGAGGAGCCTTTGCATGACCAAATCCCTGAATTCGACATTTTTCGCCGTCTCGGTGATGGATGGCGTGGCCCATATCGAGATGGACAACGCCGCCAAGGCCAACAGCATGACGCCCGCCTTCTGGGAGGATCTGCCGCGCATCGCCGCAGACCTCGACAGTGATCCGGGCGTGCGCTGCGTCGTGCTGTCGGGGCGGGGCAAGCATTTCACCGCCGGCATGGACCTGGCCGCGTTTCAGGGAATCATGGAACTGACCGGGAAGGAGCCGGGGCGCGCCGCCTATGCGATGCGCAAGCTGGTCCTGAGCCTGCAGGCATCGCTGAGCGCATTGGAAGAGATGCGCGTGCCGGTGATCGCCGCGATCCACGGCGCCTGTCTGGGCGGTGGGATCGACCTGATCACCGCCTGCGACATCCGGCTGTGCACCGCCGATACATCGTTTGGCATCGAGGAGATCAACATCGGCATGGCCGCCGACGTGGGCACCCTGCAGCGCATGCCCAAGCTGATGGCCCCCGGCGTGGTGCGCGAGTTGGCCTATACCGGGCGGCGGTTCTCGGCGGACGAAGCGAAGGGCTGGGGCATCGTCAATGCCATCCACGCCGACCGCGATGCGGTGATTGCCGCAGCCCTCGACATGGCGCAGACCATCGCCGCACGCTCGCCGCTGGCCATTGCAGGCATCAAGCAGTCGGTGACCTTTGTGCGCGACCATTCGGTTGCCGACGGGCTGGACCAGATCGCCACATGGAACGCAGGCATGCTGCGCCCTGACGATCTGACCCGCGCGATGGGCGCAAAGATGAAACAGCAGCAGGCCCTGTTCGACGACCTGCTGAAAGACGCAGGATAATCCGATGACACCCTTTACCTTCAACACCACCCCCAGCATCCGCATGGGCGACGGCCTGCTCGACAATCTGGGCGACATGGCCCGCGCCACCTGTGGCGACAGTGTGCTGCTGGTCACCGATCCCGGCATGATGGCCACGGGCATCATCGACCGCGCGCTGGCCTCGCTTGAGGCGGCAGGCGTGACCGTGACCGTGTTTGCTGACGTCAAGGCCGACCCGCCCGAGGCGGTGATCCTCGACGCCGTCGCCGCCGCCAAGGGCAAGGACGGCGTGATCGGTCTGGGTGGTGGGTCGTCCATCGACGTGGCGAAGCTGGCGGCCCTTCTGGCCTGCTCGGGCGAGACGCTGGCCGATTGCTATGGCGTGGGCATGGCCAAAGGACCGCGCCTGCCGCTGATCGCGGTGCCGACGACATCGGGCACCGGGTCCGAGGTCACTCCGATCAGCATCGTGACCACCGGCGCGTTGGAAAAGATGGGCGTCGTCAGCCCGCTGATCATCCCCGATGTGGCGCTGCTGGACCCCGAACTGACCCGCGATCTGCCTGCGCACGTGACGGCGGCCACCGGCATCGACGCGATGGTGCATGCCATCGAAAGCTATGCCAGTGCATCCCCGAACAACAACCCCGTCAGCCGCGCGCTGGCGGTCGAGGCGCTGCGTTTGATGGGCGGCGCACTGGAACGCGCGGTGAAGGAACCACACGACATGGCCGCGCGCGGCGACATGCTGCTGGGCTCGTTACTGGCGGGGCAGGCGTTCGCCAACAGCCCGGTGGCGGCGGTGCATGCGCTGGCCTATCCCATCGGCGGTCATTTCAAGGTGCCGCACGGGTTGTCGAACGCGCTGGTGCTGCCGCATGTGCTGCGTTTCAACGCGGTCAAGGCACCGACGCCCTATGCCGAGCTTGCGGGCATCGCATTTCCCGATCTGGCCGGGTTGCAGGGGCAGGAGGCAGCATCCGCCTTTGCCGACGCGCTGCAGGATCTTGCCACCCGCTGCGGCCTGCAAAAGGGCCTGCGCGAGGTTGGCATCGGGCAGGACGATCTGCCTAAGCTGGCGCGCGACGCGATGAACCAGACCCGCCTTTTGGTCAACAACCCGCGCGCGGTCGCCGAAGCCGACGCACTGCAGATCTACGAGGCCGCATGGTGAGCCGACCGAAACCCGGCACGCGGGCCGAATACACCGCGTTTTCGATCATCACGACGCGCTGGCTGGACAACGACATGTACGGCCACATGAACAACGCGGTGCATTACCAGCTGTTCGACACGGCCGTGAACGGACACCTGATCGAAAAGGGCATTCTGGACCTGAAATCCAGCGAGAGGGTGTTTCTGGTGGTCGAGACTGGATGCGTCTACTTCGGCGAGCTGGCCTTTCCCGACGTGGTCCACGCAGGCATCCGCGTGGCGCGCCTGGGCGGGTCGTCGGTGCACTACGAGATCGGCCTGTTCCGCAACGACGAAGACACCGCCGCCGCCGAAGGCCGCTTCGTGCACGTGAACGTCGACCGCGTGACCCGCAGGCCGGTGGTGATCGCGGACGAGACACGGGGCGTGCTCGAGGCGCTGGTCAAGGCGGGGTGAGGTAGGCGGTTGGTGCCGGGGTCAGGACGTGGGCTGAGCGGGACAAAGCTAGCTTTCGCTGCGATTGCGCCAGCGTACGGATTGAGTCACAGTTAGTGAATATACATCCTCAAATATTGTACTGTACGAACTTTTGCACCGCTCTCTACCCATAATGAACTTGTCGTATTGAAAGGTGTTGTTTTGAAGAATGAGATTGGTCGTATTGTTGAGAGCGATAGCCTAGATGAACTTGCATCACTAACACCTCTTGATGCGGAGACTGTCGCAGATATACAAGTTCGCCATCCGAATATATCCGTTCAGTATTTGGATTTTATTCGAACCATCGGTGTCGGAACAACAACCAATGAAATGCATATTTATCAGCCGCAGCCTATTGCTGAGCTAAGCAAGTACACCTCGTTCAAGATATACAATTCAAAATCAGCGCGTCAACTTTTTGGCTTAGCTTCAAAGAAAGCTGTCTTCCCGAGTGACGCTGTGGTTGTAGCGGATAGCGGAGCATCATGGCGGTACTGCCTACGTTTGTCTGACCCAGATACCGTATTTGTTGCAGATATGATGGGTCCTACTTTTGAGCCGGAGGCCTCTGATTTCTTCACATTCGTACGCAAAACACTTATTCTTGGCTCTTAGGTTAAGCGGACATTTGCGCCAAACGCAGCATCATGCACTTTGGGCTCGAAGCTGCCGTTCGCGGCAGCAGCATCAAGCCGAAACCCACCACCTGGCACATAATCGCACCCCTTAACATCGCCCCCTATCGCTTCCGCCCCTTCTGCGCCGCCTTGACCATCTTGTGAAACGAGCGGTCGTGCGCCTTGCGTGCGGACAGGCTTGACGTGTTGAACCGCTCCTCTGCTGCCAGCTTGCGCCAGCGGGCCAGACGGGCCGCGTCTATCACGCCACTCTCCAGCGCCTGTTGCACGGCACAGCCCGGTTCGGTCTCATGGGCGCAATCATTGAACCGGCATTGCCCCGCCAGCGTCACCAGATCGTCGAAGACCTCGGCGATGCCGTCCTCGACGTCCGTCAACTGCAATTCGCGCATGCCAGGCGTGTCCAGCACCGCGCAGCCGTCGGCGGTAAAGTGCAGCTGGCGGTGTGTCGTGGTGTGCCGCCCGCGATTGTCGTCCGCGCGCACGACACCGGTGTCGGCCACGCTGCTTTGGAACAGCGCGTTGACCAGCGTGGATTTGCCCACGCCGGACGAGCCCAGGAAGGCGACGGTCTGACCCGGCTTGCACCAGGGGGCCAGTCGGGCGAGGGGCTCTGTGCTCTTGGCATTCAGCGCCTCGACGACCACGCGGTTCGAAATCGCGCGGGCGTCGTCCAGATAGGGGCCGGTGTCGTCGCACAGATCGGCCTTGGTCAGCAGGATCACGGGCGTCACCTGCGCCTCGAAGGCCAGTGCCACGAACCGCTCCAGCCGCGCCACGTTGAAGTCGCGGTTGCACGAGGTCACGATGAACACCGTGTCGACATTGGCCGCGATCATCTGGCGCTTGCGGTCATGCCCCGCGGCGCGGCGCTCGAACAGGCTGATGCGATCCAGAAGGGTGCTGTTGGCAGGGTTGGCATGGTCCAGCAGGAACCAGTCGCCCACCGTCGCCTCCGGGCCCGGCGGAATGGTGGTGTCAATGCCGTCGCCCAGCACCGTTAGGCCCGACCGGTGCACTTCGGTCACACGCACGGGCGTGCTGTCGGCCAAGTCCTCGATCGGGATCTGTCGGCTGAAGAACGGCTTCCAGCCCAGCCGCTCCAGCGGGGTCGGCGCAGGTTTGGTCACGGGCCCGGTGGCCAGGAATTTGGAATAGTCTCGTGTCATCGTGGTGAACTCTCATGTTCGAAGCGGCGGGGCATGCCCGCACAAGAATATAGTCTGACGAGATCGCAAGTCTGCTTGCGCCCCCGAACAAAGGGGTTTCGCGTGGGCCGAACTTGCATCGGGAAGGGCGTCGTGCCTCCCCCACTTCAACAGGTCATAAACTCTCCATGAGCGTGCAGTGACGATAGGCGCTTGAAGGGGGTTCAGCAAGAAATTTCGGGAGGCACGCAGCGCTCAGCCTTTGTGCACCGCCAAACTAATTTGCCGATTACTTCATGCCTAAAATATTTTTGCTTGAAATAAAATGGAATCGCTCCTAGCCTCGATCTGACAACGATCTTTGGGGAGAGATGTTATGCGCGCTATATGCCTTGGAGGTGGCCCTGCGGGTCTCTATTTCGCAATCTCGCTCAAACTGCGCGACCCGAACGCCGAAGTCACGGTGATCGAGCGGAACAAGCCCGACGACACCTTTGGCTGGGGCGTGGTTCTGTCCGATGAAACGCTGGGCAATCTGGCCGCGAACGATCCCGTCAGCGCCGACACCATCCGTGAGCATTTCGCCTATTGGGACGACATCGCGTTGCACCACAAGGGGCAACGGATCGTCAGCACCGGCCATGGGTTCTGCGGGATCGGGCGCAAGACGCTGCTCAGCCTTTTGCAGTCGCGCGCCCGCGATCTGGGTGTCGATCTGCAGTTTGAAACCGAAGTCGCCAGCGCCAGCGCCTATATGGATGACTATGATCTGGTCGTCGCCTGCGACGGTCTGAACTCGAAAACGCGGCTGGAGTTTCAGGACACGTTCAAACCCGACATCGACGTGCGCCGCTGCCCCTTCGTCTGGCTGGGCACGCATCAGAAATTCGATGACGCCTTCACCTTCATCTTCGAGAAGACGGAACACGGCTGGGTCTGGGCGCACGCCTATCAATTCGACCCCGACACCGCGACGTTCATCGTGGAATGTTCGCAGGCGACCTATGACGCTTTCGGCTTTGAGGGCATGAGCAAGGAAGACAGCATCGCCACCTGCGAGCGTATCTTCGCGGCCCATCTGGACGGTCATGCGCTGATGTCCAACGCCAACCACGTGCGCGGATCGGCATGGATCAAGTTCCCGCGCGTGCTGTGCGAAACATGGCACCACGAAAACGTCGTGCTGCTGGGCGATGCCTCTGCCACGGCCCATTTTTCGATCGGGTCGGGGACCAAGCTGGCGTTGGAATCTGCCGCCAAACTGGCCGAGGCGGTGGTGAACGAGCCTGATCTGGACAAGGCTTTCGTCGATTACGAAGCGGCCCGCCGACTGGAAGTGCTGCGCCTGCAATCGGCGGCCCGCAACTCGCTGGAATGGTTCGAGGACGTGGAGCGTTACCTGGAAATGGACCCGGTGCAGCTGAACTATTCGATGCTGACACGGTCGCAGCGGATCAGCCACGAAAACCTGCGGGCGCGCGACCCCAATTGGCTGGCCGATGCCGAAAGGTGGTTCATGGCACAGGCCGGGGCGCAGGCGGATGCAGGGACCAACGAGGCGCCCCGCGCGCCGATGTTCGCACCGTTGCAGTTGCGCGATCTGACGCTGGCCAACCGCATCGTGGTCTCGCCCATGGCACAGTACAAGGCGGTCGACGGCTGCCCGACCGACTGGCACCTGATCCACTACGGCGAACGGGCCAAGGGCGGCGCGGGGCTGGTCTATACCGAGATGACCTGCGTCTCGGCCGATGGCCGCATCACGCCGGGTTGTCCGGGCCTTTATGCGCCCGAACACGAGGCCGCGTGGACGCGGCTGGTGAACTTCGTGCACGCCGAGACCGACGCCGCGATCTGCTGCCAGATCGGCCATGCTGGCCGCAAGGGCTCGACACAGGTGGGCTGGGAGGTGATGGACGCGCCGCTGCCTGCCGACAACTGGCCGCTGATCTCGGCCAGTGCGGTGCCCTGGTCAGATGCCAATGCCACACCCCGCGCGATGACGCGCGACGATATGGACGTGGTGCGCGACGCGTTCGTGCAGGCCACCGAAATGGCCGCGCGCGCAGGCTTCGACATGATCGAACTGCACGCAGCACACGGCTATCTGATCTCGTCGTTCATCTCGCCGCTGTCGAACATCCGTGAGGACGCCTATGGCGGATCGCTGGAAAACCGCCTGCGCTATCCGCTTGAGGTCTTTACTTCCATGCGCGCCGTCTGGCCCGAGGGCAAACCGATGGCCGTACGCATATCCTCGACCGACTGGCACGACATGGGCGTGACCCCCGAGGAGGCCGTGGATATCGCCCGTGCCTTCACTGAGGCCGGGGCCGATATCATCGACGTCAGCGCAGGTCAGACCAGCACCGACGCGCGCCCGGTCTATGGCCGCATGTTCCAGACGCCGATGTCCGACCGCATCCGCAACGACGCGGGCGTCAAGACGATGGCTGTGGGCAACATATTCGAGGCGGATCACGTCAATTCGATCCTGATGGCGGGGCGCGCCGATCTGGTCTGCCTTGCGCGGCCGCATCTGGCCGACCCTTACTGGACCCTGCGCGAGGCCGCGCGGATCGGTGACAGACAGGCCAACTGGCCATTGCCCTACGGGCCGGGCCGCGACCAGCTTTGGCGGCTGGCTGATCGTGCCGCAGAGACAGAGGAGCGCGTATGAGACAGGTTTTGATCACCGGCGGCGGGTCTGGCATCGGGCGCGGCATAGCTCGCGCCATGGCCGACGCAGGCGATGCGGTGACCATCGCAGGCCGCCGGATGGACGCACTGCAAGAGACCGATGGCGGGCGCGGCATGACCTGCCTGACTTGCGACGTGACCGACGAGGCATCGGTCAACGCCTTGTTTTCGCGGGATTATGACGTGGTGATCGCCAACGCGGGCGCGGGCAAGTCGATGAAGATGCGCGACATGCCTTTGGACGTTTTCAAGAGCACGGTTGACGTGAACCTGACGGGCACCTTCCTGACCTTTCGCGCCGCCTTGCAGGGCATGAAACGCGGCGGGCGGCTGATCGCCATCGCGTCGACTGCAGGCTTGCAGGGCGGGCCCAACATCTCGGCCTATGTGGCGGCAAAACACGGTGTCATCGGGCTGGTGCGCGCGCTGGCCCAGGAGGTCGCGCGCGAGGGCATCACCTGTAACGCGGTCTGCCCCGGCTTCGTCGATACGCCGATGGGCGACGCGGCGGTGCAAGGCGTCGCCGAACGGTTCAAGATCAGCGCCGAGGAAGCGACCGCGCGGATCACTTCGGGCAACCCGATGCGACGGATGATCACCGTGGACGAAGTGGTTGCAGCCGTTACATTTCTGGCCTCCGAAGGGGCTTCGATGGTCAATGGCCACACGCTGTCGGTTTCGGGCGGCGAGATATGACCACGTCCAAGGATCGCTTGCGCCTGTGGCTGCGCCTGTTGAAAGTCACCCGTGGCATCGAGGCCCGCCTGCGCGACGCCCTGCGCCGCGAGTTCGAGACGACCTTGCCCCGTTTCGACATGATGGCCGCCCTGTCGCGCCATCCCGAGGGGCTGAAGATGAGCGCGCTGTCGGGCGTGCTGCGGGTGTCGAACGGCAATGTCACCGGCATCGCCGACCGTCTCACCGCCGAGGGGCTTGCCGAACGGGTGCCCGTGCCCGGTGACCGCCGTGCGATGATGGTGCGCCTGACCGATGCGGGCGTGGCCGAATTTACCCGGCAGGCACAGGCCCACGAGGGCTGGATCGACGATATGCTGGGCGATTTCAGCGCCGACGAGGCCCGCACCCTGGCCACTCGCCTGATGCGTCTGGCCGAGACACAAGACAAGGAGGAGATGACCAATGCGCTCTGACGTAACCCATTTCGAATGCGAGATTTCCGACGGCATCGCCACCGTGCGCCTCAGCCGACCGGACCGCAAGAACCCGCTGACCTTCGACAGCTACGCCGAATTGCGGGACTGGTTTCGCGACCTGCACTATGCTGACGACGTGCACGCGGTGGTCTTTGCGTCGAACGGGGGCAACTTCAGCTCCGGCGGAGATGTGCATGATATCATTGGCCCTTTGACCGATATGAACATGAAGGAGCTGCTGCGGTTCACCCGGATGACCGGCGATCTGGTCAAGGCGATCCTGGGCTGCGGCAAGCCCGTCATCGCCGCCATCGACGGCATCTGCGTCGGTGCCGGCGCGATCATCGCGATGGCATCCGATCTGCGGATCGGCACGCCCGAGGCCAAAACCGCGTTCCTGTTCACCCGCGTCGGGCTGGCAGGCTGCGACATGGGCGCCTGCGCGATGCTGCCCCGCATCATCGGTCAGGGACGTGCTGCGGAATTGCTCTATACCGGGCGCTCGATGAGCGCGGATGAGGGCGAAAGATGGGGATTTTTCAACCGGTTGGTGGATGCCGATGCGCTTGAGGGGGCTGCCCGTGACCTTGCCACGCAAATCGCGGCGGGCCCGAATTTTGCCCACATGATGACCAAGACGATGTTGGCGCAGGAATGGTCGATGTCGCTGGACCAGGCGATCGAGGCCGAGGCGCAGGCACAGGCGATCTGCATGCAGACAGCGGATTTCGAGCGTGCCTACCGTGCCTTCGTCGGCAAGGAACGCCCCGTCTTCGAGGGGGACTGAAGATGTCTGATCGCGGCGCGGATAGGGTGGTGCACAGAACGGGAGCCTGTGGATATGTCTGACAGATCATTTCTGGACTGGCCGTTTTTCCAGCCGCACCACAAGGCATTGGCCGACGATCTTGATGCGTGGTGCGCCGAGCATCTGCCTGTGGATCATTCCGACGTGGACGGCGCCTGCCGCGCGCTTGTGGCGGCAATGGGCGATGCGGGATGGTTGCAGCATTCGGGCGGCGATCTGGACGTGCGCACCCTGTGCCTGATCCGCGAGACATTGGCGCGCCATGACGGTCTGGCCGACTTTGCCTTTGCCATGCAGGGGTTGGGGACGGGGGCGATTTCGCTGTTCGGCACCCAAGCGCAGAAAGACGCCTGGCTGCCGCTGACACGGACGGGGCAGGCGATTTCCGCCTTTGCACTGACCGAACCACAATCAGGTTCGGATGTGGCAAGATCGACCATGTCTGCGCTTCTGGATGGCGACGAATTTGTTCTGAATGGACAAAAGACCTGGATCAGCAATGGCGGTATTGCGGACGTATACACCGTCTTTGCCCGGTCCGAGGATGTGCCCGGCGCGCGCGGGCTCTCGGCCTTTGTCGTGCCTGCGGATACGCCGGGCCTTGAGATCACCGAGCGGTTGCAGGTGATCGCCCCGCATCCGCTGGCCACGCTGACCTTCACCGATTGCCGCGTGCCTGTGTCGGCTCTGCTGGGCGAACGCGGCAAGGGGTTTGGCATCGCGATGTCGGTACTCGACGTGTTCCGCTCGACCGTGGCCGCCGCCGCCCTGGGCTTTGCCCGCCGCGCGCTGGACGAGGCGCTGGAGCGTGTCACGACCCGGCAGGTGCAGGGGTCGGCACTGGCGGAATTGCAACTGGTTCAAGGACATATCGCCGAGATGGCGGTCGATGTCGATGCATCGGCCCTGCTGATCTACCGCGCCGCCTGGACCAAGGACAGCGGCGCGCCGAGGGTCACGCGCGAGGCTGCGATGGCCAAGCTCTTCGCAACCGATCAGGCGCAAAAGGTGATCGACGCGGCCGTGCAACTGCACGGCGGCGACGGCGTGCGCAGCGGCCAGATGGTCGAAAGCCTCTACCGGGAAATCCGCGCCCTGCGCATCTACGAGGGGGCCTCGGACGTCCAGAAGGTGGTGATCGCGCGGCAGACCCTGGCCGATTTCGCAGGAGGTAAGTGATGCTCAGCCCCTCGGCACATGTCGATACGTTCTCGCGTGACAACCTGCCACCGCAAGCGCAGTGGCCCGAATTCGAGACGTCGGGGTTCGACTACCCTGAGGTTCTGAATGTCGGGGTTGAACTGACCGATGAGATGGTCGCCAAGGGCTTTGGCGATCACACGGCGCTGATCGGGAACGGGCGGCGACGGACCTATAAGGAACTGGCGGATTGGACCAACCGGCTTGCTCATGTTCTGGTTGAGGATCTTGGTGTAAAGCCGGGTAATCGCGTGCTTATCCGATCCGCAAACAATCCGGCGATGGTGGCCTGCTGGCTGGCTGCGACCAAGGCGGGTGCGGTCGTGGTGAACACCATGCCGATGCTGCGCGCGGGCGAATTGCGCGCGATCGTAGACAAGGCGCAGATCAGCCACGCCCTGTGCGACACGCGCCTGATGGACGAAATCACCGCCTGCGCCGAAGGATCGGAATACCTGAAATCGGTCGCGGGGTTCGACGGCACATCGAACCACGAGGCCGAACTGGACCGTCTGGCGCTGGAAAAGCCGGTGAAATTCGACGCGGTGCAGACGGGCCGTGACGACGTGGCGCTTCTGGGGTTCACCAGCGGCACCACCGGCAGCCCAAAGGCGACGATGCATTTTCACCGTGATCTTTTGATAATCGCGGACGGCTATGCCCGCGAGGTTCTGGGCGTCGTGCCGCAGGATGTCTTTGTGGGCTCGCCGCCACTGGCGTTCACCTTCGGGCTTGGTGGCCTTGCGATCTTTCCGCTGCGCTTTGGCGCTGCGGCGACATTGCTGGAAACCGCGTCACCGCCGAACATGATTGAGATCATTGAGAAATACCGCGCCACCGTCTGCTTTACCGCGCCCACCGCCTACCGCGCGATGCTGCGCGCGATGGACGAGGGCGCGGACCTCAGCACTCTGCGCGCCGCAGTGTCCGCAGGCGAGACGCTGCCCGCGCCAGTCTACGAGGAGTGGATCGCCAAGACCGGCAAGCCGATGCTGGATGGCATTGGCGCGACCGAGATGCTGCATATCTTCATCTCGAACCGCTTTGACGATCACCGCCCCGCCTGTACCGGCAAGCCGGTGACGGGATACCGCGCGCGGGTCGTGGATGCGGACGGCGCGGAAGTGCCGCGTGGCACCGTGGGCAGGCTCGCGGTGCAGGGGCCGACCGGGTGCCGCTATCTCGCGGACTCGCGCCAAGCCGATTACGTGCAGAACGGCTGGAACATCACCGGCGACAGCTTCACGATGGACGAGGATGGCTATCTGCATTTCGCCGCGCGCAACGACGACATGATCGTCAGCGCGGGCTACAACATCGCCGGACCCGAGGTCGAGGCGGCGCTGCTGTCCCATCCAGACGTGGTGGAATGCGCCGTGGTCGCCAAGCCTGACGAGGCACGGGGCCAGATCGTGCAGGCGCATGTGGTCATCTCTGGGGATAAGTCCGGGGATTCCATTCTGATCAAGGCCTTGCAGGACCATGTGAAAGCTACCATCGCCCCCTATAAATACCCGCGCGAGATCCTGTTCGTGGATGCGCTGCCCAAGACGGCGACGGGAAAAATCCAACGCTTTGCCCTGAGAGACACCTGAATGACCGATCACCACGGCGCGAAACTCGATTTTTCCAAGGACATGTCCTATGGGGATTATCTGGGCCTAGACGCGATCCTGACCGCGCAGCATCCGCGCTCAGATGCCCACGACGAGATGCTGTTTATCGTGCAGCACCAGACGTCCGAGTTGTGGATGCGGCTGGCGATCCACGAATTGCAGACGGCGCGTGCCCGCGTGGCAGAGGGCGACTTGCAGCCCGCGTTCAAGATGTTGTCCCGCGTGGCGCGGATTTTCGAGCAGTTGAACGGCGCGTGGGACGTGTTGCGCACGATGACGCCCAGCGAATACACTGCCTTCCGTCCGTCCTTGGGCAATTCCTCCGGGTTTCAGTCGCACCAGTACCGCATGGTCGAATATCTGCTGGGCAATCGGCAGGTGGCGCTGAAAAAGGTGCATGAACACCGCACCGAGGCTCACAAAGCGCTGGAAGCCGAATTGGCACAACCCAGCCTCTATCAGGTGGCCGTGGCTGTCGTGGCCGAGCGGTTGAATGTCACCGCCCCCGATCCGGTCCCGTCGCAGTCGGCGTGGGCCGCAGATCCTGCGGTGCAGGACATGTGGAAAACGATTTACCAGGACCCCGCAACCCACTGGGAACTTTATGAACTGGCGGAAAAGCTGGTGGACCTTGAGGATTACTTTCGCCGCTGGCGTTTCAACCACGTGACCACGGTCGAGCGGATCATCGGGTTCAAACGCGGCACCGGTGGCACCTCTGGGGTGGCGTACCTGCGCAAGATGCTCGAAGTTGAACTGTTTCCAGAGCTTTGGCATGTCAGAGGAGAGTTGTAATGGTGCTGCGCAAAGAGATGTTCGACCTGCCCGAGGGCGTGCTCTATCTCGACGGTAACTCCCTGGGCCCATTGCCGAAAGCGGCTGGCACGCGGGTTGCAGGCATGATCACCGACGAATGGGGCCAGATGCTGATCCGCGGCTGGAATGATGCCGGATGGATGGCGCAGCCCGCAATGATCGGCGACAAGGTGGGCCGCCTGATCGGCGCGCCCGAAGGGTCGGTCGTGATGGGCGATACGCTGTCGATCAAGGTCTATCAGGCGGTCGCGGCGGCCCTGAAAATGCGCCCCGGGCGCAAGGTGATCCTCAGCGACACCGGCAATTTCCCGACCGATCTTTATATGGTGCAGGGGCTGATAAACACGCTGGAACAAGGGTTTGAGCTGAAGACAGTCGCGCCCGAAGATGTCGCGGCAGCCATTGACGATCAGGTCGCCGCCGTGATGCTGACAGAGGTGGATTACCGCACGGGCCGGATGCACGACATGAATGCGGTCACCAAGTTCGCCCATGACAGTGGCGCCGTGATGATCTGGGATCTGGCGCATTCCGCCGGTGCCGTGCCCGTCGATCTGGCGGCCAGCGGCTGCGAAATGGCGGTCGGCTGCACCTACAAATACCTCAACGGCGGCCCCGGCGCGCCTGCGTTCATCTATGTACGGCCTGACCTCGCGGGCGCGGTTCAGCCCGCGCTGGCCGGTTGGCTGGGCCATGATGCGCCGTTTGACTTTGACCCCGATTACCGCCCCGCAGGCGGGATCGAGCGGATGCGCGTGGGCACGCCACCGATCATTCAACTCGCCGCCCTCGACGCCGCGATGGACGTCTGGGAGGGCGTCGACATGGCGGATGTGCGCGCCGCCTCGGTCGAGCTGCAAGAGCTGTTCATCCGCGAGGTCGAGGCCCGCGCCCCCGACCTGACGCTGGCCAGTCCCCGCGATGCGCAGGCGCGCGGCAGCCAGGTGTCGTTCCGCTTCACCGAAGGCTATGCGGCGATGCAGGCGCTGATCGCGCGCGGTGTGATCGGGGATTTCCGCGCGCCGGACATCATGCGCTTTGGCTTCACGCCGCTTTATCTGGACGCGGACGACGTGATGGCCGCCGCCGCGCATATCGAAACCGTGATGCGTGACAAACTGTGGGATGATCCGCAATATCGCAATCGCGGCAGGGTGACCTGAAAACGGGCATCCGGCAAGAAAGACCAAGGAAAACAACAGGGGCGCAATGACCCCGTCACCAAGGGAGACGTTCAAAATGAAAATGAAATCACTGGTAGCAGCCGCCTGCATGGCGCTTGCGGGCACGGCAGCACTTGCCGATGGACATGGCGGCAAGCTCAAGGTCGGCATGATCACCACGCTGTCGGGCGGCGGTGCGGGCCTGGGCATCGACGTGCGCGACGGCTTTTTGCTGGCGGCCAAGGGCAGCGACATGCTGGACATCGTCATCGAGGACGATCAGCAAAAGCCGGACATCGCGGTGCAGCTGGCCGACAAGATGATCCAGTCGGAAAAGGTCGACGTGCTGACCGGCATCATCTGGTCGAACCTTGCGATGGCCGTGGTGCCGTCGGCAACGGCGCAGGGCAAGTTCTACCTGTCGCCCAACGCCGGGCCGTCCGCGCTGGCGGGGCAGGGCTGCAGCCCGCTCTACTTCAACGTCGCATGGCAGAACGATGCCTTCTACGAGGCGGGCGGGCTCTGGGCCAACGACAATGACATCGAGAAAGTCTTCCTGATGGCGCCCAACTATCCGGCGGGCATCGACGGCATGACCGGGTTCAAGCGCACCTTCGAGGGCGAGATCGTGAACGAGGTCTACACCAAGCTCGGCCAGACCGATTACGCCGCTGAAATCGCGCAAATCCGCGCGTCGGATGCCGACACGGTCTATTTCTTCCTGCCGGGCGGCATGGGCATTTCGTTCATGAAGCAGTGGGCGGGTTCCGGTGTCGACAAGAACGTGATGGGCCCCGCCTTCAGCTTTGACCAGGGCATCCTGGGCGCCATCGGCGAGGCTGCGTTGGGCGTCAAGAACACCGCGCATTGGGCCAAGGATCTGGACGTGCCCGGCAATGCCGAGTTCGTGCAGGCGTTCCAGGACGAATATGGCCGTCTTCCGTCCCTCTACGCAGCCCAAGGCTATGACACGGCGCTGCTGCTGATGTCGGCGATGGGCAAGGCGGACGTGAACGATCAGGACGCATTCCAGGCGGCCCTGAAAGAGGCCGACTTTCAGTCGGTGCGCGGCGATTTCGCCTTTGCGGACAATCACCACCCGATCCAGGACATCTACATGCGCGAAGTGGTCAAGGAAGGTGACGTCGTGACCAACAAGATCATCGGCGTCGCGGCCAGCGATCACTCGGACGTCTATGGCGCCGAGTGCAAGATGTAAGATCCATTGGCCCTGGCGGGTGTGCTGCCAGGGCCGACTTTCTAAAATATTCCTAATTTTAAGGGCTTGCCTGTGCGTTGCGCGGGGCAGGGGTGGCAGATGACACCAATTTTGTTGATCGAACAGGTCCTGAACGGGCTGCAATCAGGGATCACGCTGTTCCTGATGGCGGCGGGTCTGACGCTGATTTTCGGGGTCATGGGGCTGATCAACCTCGCGCACGGCTCGCTCTACATGGTCGGTGCTTTCGCGGCGGCGGCTGTGGCGGGGTGGACCGGATCGTTCGTGCTGGCATTGGGCGCGGCTCTGGCTGCTGCGGCTGCGGCGGGCATGATCATCGAAATGGTGGTAATCCGCAGGCTTTATGACCGCGACCATCTCGATCAGGTTCTGGCGACATTTGCACTGATCCTGATCTTTTCCGAAGGCACGCGGTGGGTGTTCGGATCGTTCCCGCTCTACCTTGATGTGCCTGCCGCGCTGTCGGGGCCGGTGACATTGCCGGGCGGCATCCTCTATCCCTCTTACCGCCTCTTGATCATCGTGATCGGCCTGCTGATCGCCTTGGGGTTGTTCCAGCTGATCGCGCGCACGCGCATCGGCATCCAGATCCGCGCGGGCGAAAGCGACCGCGAGATGATCGCAGCACTCGGCGTCGATATCAGCCGACTTTACACCATCGTTTTTGCCCTCGGGGCGGCGCTTGCGGGCCTTGCCGGCGCACTGGTGGGCGCGATCCAGTCGGTGCAGGTCGGCATGGGCGAGCCTGTGCTGATCCTCGCCTTCGTCGTCATCGTGATCGGCGGCATCGGCTCGATCAAGGGCGCGCTGGTGGGCGCGCTGCTGGTCGGGCTGACCGACACGCTGGGCGGGGTGCTGTTGCCGCTGCTATTTGGTCTCTTCATGGACCCCTCTAGTGCCACGACCATCGGATCGGCGCTGGCGTCGATGTCGATCTATATCCTGATGGCGCTGGTTCTGCTGTTCCGGCCCACCGGCCTGTACGGAGGGGCGTGAAGATGCGACGCGAAACCATACTGAACACGCTGCTCTATCTGGCGATGCCCGTTGCCGCCGCGCTGGCGCTGGCGCTGGACGAGCCGTTCCTGATCACGCTGATCACCCGTGCCGCGATCTTTGCGCTGGCTGCTGTCGGGCTGAACCTTGCCCTTGGCCTCGGTGGGCTGGTCAGCCTTGGCCATGCAGCGTTCTTTGGCATCGGCGGCTATGCGATGGGCATTCTTGCGCATCACGCGCAGACCTACACGCCCGTCATCGACAGCTGGATCGTGCTTGAAGGCACGAAGTCGATGCCGGTGATCTGGCTGGTGGCGATTGTCTCCAGCGCGCTGGCGGCGCTGGCCATCGGGGCGCTGTCGCTGCGCACTTCGGGCGTTTACTTCATCATGATCACGCTCGCCTTCGGGCAGATGTTCTATTATTTCGCGATCTCCTGGCCTGCCTATGGCGGCGAGGACGGGCTGAGCATCTATGTGCGCAATGATTTTCCGGGGCTGAACACGCTTGACCCGATGCAGTTCTTTGCGCTGGTCTTTGCCATCCTGTCGGCGGTGCTGTGGTGGATGGGCCGTCTGGCCCGCGCGCCCTTTGGGCTTGCCTTAAGTGCCGCGCGCCAGAACGCCGAGCGGGTGGAGACCGTGGGCCTGGGGCCGTTCCGGCTGCGGCTGGTGGCTTTCGTGATCTCAGGCGCCGTGACTGGGCTGGCAGGGGCGCTCTTTGCCGATCTCAACCGGTTCGTCAGCCCGACGATGTTCAGCTGGCAGATGTCGGGCGAATTCATCGTCTTCATCGTGCTGGGCGGCGTGGGCCGTCTGTTCGGCCCCGTAGCAGGCGCGATGCTCTTTGTGTTGCTGGAGCATCTGCTGTCGCCGGTGTCGGATTTCTGGCTGATCTATGTGGGGGCGATCCTGCTGCTGGTGGTGCTGTTCGCACGCGGCGGGCTGATCGGATCGCTCGCGGGGCGGGAGGTGGCCCATGGCTGAACCCATGTTGCATGTGGACGGGCTGCAAAAGGCGTTCGGCGCGTTGCAGGCCACCGACGGGGTGACGCTGACGCTTATGCCCGGTGAAATCCACGCGCTGATCGGGCCGAACGGCGCGGGCAAATCGACGCTGATCAAGCAGATTGCGGGCGGGCTGGCCCCGGATGCGGGGCGCATCTGGTTCGACGGGCGCGAGGTGACTGCCCTTGGCACCCCGGCGCGCGCGCGGGCAGGGCTGGGGCGGACGTTTCAGATCTCGTCACTGGCGATGGAGGCGACGGTGCTGCAAAACGCGGTGCTTGGCGCGATGGGCCGCGCCGGATCGGCCTGGCGGTTCCTGCGCCCGGTGATGCGCGATGCTGAACTGGTGGAACAGGCACAGGCGGCATTGCAGCGCGTGGGGCTGACCGATCACGCCGCCACCCGCACTGCGGAACTGAGCCACGGGCAAAGGCGATTGCTCGAAGTCGCGGTCGCGCTGACGCTGCAACCAAAGGCCTTCGTCATGGACGAACCGATGGCGGGCCTCGGTGCGTCGGGATCGAAGCGGATGACCTCGTTCCTTGACGGGTTGCGCCGCGAGGCCCCGATCCTGCTGGTTGAACACGACATGGATGCGGTATTCGCGCTGGCCGATCGGATCAGCGTGCTGGTCTACGGCAAGATCATCGCCACCGGCACCGCCGACGACATCCGCGCCGATCCCCAGGTGCGCACCGCCTATCTGGGCGAGGAGGACGCGGCATGAGCCTGTTGGAACTGGAAGGCGTGCAGGCGTCTTATGGCCCGTCGCAGGCGCTGTTCGGCGTCGATCTGGATGTGGCCGAGGGCGAGCTCGTGGCGCTGATGGGGCGCAACGGGATGGGCAAGTCCTCGACGATCAAGGTAATCAGCCGCCTGCTGAAACACAAATCCGGCAGCGTCAGGCTGGACGGGCGCGACATCGCCGCCCTGCCACCGCACAAGGCCGCGCGCGCGGGGCTGGGGCTGGTGCCCGAGGGGCGGCGCTGTTTCGCCAAGCTGACGGTGCGCGAAAACCTGATTGCGGCGGCACGCAGCGGCCATTGGGACATGGCGCGGGTCTGCGCGCTGTTCCCACGGCTGGAGGAACGTCAGACCCAGCTTGCCGCGTCGCTGTCGGGCGGCGAGCAACAGATGCTGGCAATCGGGCGCGCGCTGATGACCAATCCGCGCCTTCTGATGCTGGACGAGGCGACCGAAGGGCTGGCGCCCGTGGTCCGCCAGGAGATATGGGCCGCCGTGCGCACGCTGAAATCCCAGACGGGTCTTGGGCTGCTAGTGGTCGACAAATCGCTGGCCGAACTGCGCCAGATCGCGGACCGCGCGGTGATCCTCGAGCGGGGCAAATCGGTGTGGCGCGGCGACATGGCGACGCTGGACCGCGGCATTGCGGACAAATTTCTGGGCGTCTGACGTCCCCTTTTTACAAACGGAGGTGGCTTATGGCCCATCGCATCATTCAACCCGAGGGCTGGAAACCGGCCAAGGGATATGCCAACGGCATCCTGAGCAGATCCGGCACGCTTTACGTGGGCGGGCAGATCGGCTGGACCGCCGATCAGGTGTTCGAAGTGCATGATTTCATCGGCCAGATGCGGCAGGCGCTGATGAACATCCGCACCGTGGTCGAGGCGGCGGGCGGCACCTGCGCCGACATCGTGCGCCTGACGTGGTATGTCACCGACAAGGCCGACTATCTGGCGCATCAGGCGGAAGTGGGCGCGGCCTACCGCGAGGTGCTGGGCCGCAACTTTCCGGCGATGACGATGGTGGTGATCGACGCGCTGGTCGAGGACGAGGCCCTGCTGGAGATCGAAGCCACCGCCGAGATCGGCTGAGACCGTCGGTGTCGCCCCAGTGACGGCGTTTCGGTGTTTTGTGGGTTGAACGGGTTTTGCGCAAGAACTAGCAGGACCCATCAAGCCACGCCCCGGAGAGACGATCATGATCCCCAAGACAGCTTTGGCGCTGGTGTTCGGCGCAACCGCCGCAGGGGCGCAAGCGCCGCAGGTGGCGGTCGATATCGCACCGGTGCACGCGCTGGTGGCGCAGGTCATGCAGGGCGTCGGCGCGCCCGAACTGATCGTGCCGCCGGGGGCGTCGCCCCACGGTTATGCGTTGCAGCCGTTGCAGATGCGCAGCCTGTCGCAGGCCGATGCGGTGATCTGGGTTGGCCCCGCCCTTACACCTTGGCTGGACGCGCCGCTGGACGTGCTGGCGAGCGATGCGTCGCAACTGGTTCTGATGGACGCGCCACAGATGCTGAAGCTGAAGGTGCGCGAGGGTGCAGGCTTTCACGGTCGCGATCCGGGCGATGGGGTTGAGGAGGTCGGCACCGATGCGGCCCTGCCGGACGCGACAGCCGGCAACATTGATCCGCACGCTTGGCTCGCGCCCGAAAACGCCGCCTTGTGGATGCTGGAAATCGCGGTGGTTCTGGGCGCGCTCGACCCCGACAATGCCCTGACCTACGAGGAGAACGCCCGCGACGGTGCCGCGGCACTGGCGGGGCTGACCAGCGAGGTCAACGCGATCCTTGAGCCTGTGCGCAGTCGGCCCTTCGTGGTCAGCCACGATGCGTTCCAGTATTTCGAGCGCAGCTTTCACATGCCCGCAATCGCCGCGCTGAGCGGTGGGGATGGGCAGGACCCGGACCTGGTGGGCGCCGCCCAGATCCGCGAGGTGATCCAGACCGCTGGTGCCACCTGCGTGCTGTCCGAGCCGCAGCTCGACTCCGGCCTGGCCGATGCCGTGGGGGCCGCGCGGATGGGTGTCGCCGATCCACTGGGGGCCACGCTGGACCCCGGCCCTGCGCTTTATGGTGATCTGTTGCGCGGACTGGCCACCGCGCTGGCCGCGTGCTTGCGGAACTGATCCGTGCTGAAAATGTGACCCCACGCTCTTTGCTTTCTCTCGCTTGCGCCATCTGGACGCTGCGCAACATTCCCGTCAGTATGTTTTGCAAAGGGAGAGACCACCGTGACAAACACCACGCAAGCCGATAACGCCCCCTGCGCCGCCCTCGATCCTGACCACGCCGTTCTGCGTGCGATGATCGACAGATATGCGTCCGAGCGTCCCGATGCGCCCTTCGTCACGTTCTATCAAGGCGAGACCTGGGATTTCACTGAATTGCGCGCCCGTGTGCGCTGCCGTGCCGCCCTGCTGGCCAGCGTCGGCGTGGCGCAGGACGATACGGTTCTGACCTTCCTTGGCAACGGTCCCGATCTGTTGGTGACATGGTTCGCGATCAACTATCTGGGCGCGGTCTACGTGCCGGTGAACACGGCCCTTCTGGGCGATCCGCTGGCGCATATCCTTGAGGACGCGGGCGCGGCGGTCATGGTCGCTGCGCCGGAACTGGCCGCACGCCTTGCGGATGTGCCTGCGGGCGCGGTGCAGACCGTGCTGCTGACGGAAGACGGCGCTGCCCCCGATCTGCCCGGTCTGGATTGCCGTGCACTGGTCGATCCCGCAGACGACTCGGGCCTGCCGGACCTGCAGCGCCCCATTGCGCCGTGGGACACGCAGGCGATCATGTATACCTCGGGCACCACGGGCAAGGCCAAGGGCGTGCTGTCGTCCTATACCCAGCTTTACACCATGGGCCCTGACGCCTTCGACGACGTGCGCGCCGATGACCGCTGCCTGATCTGCGGGCCGATCTTTCATTGCGGATCGACGCTTTATGTCTACGCGATGCTGGCGCGGGGCCTGCCCATCGGCATGATGGCCGAGTTCAAAACGGACCGCTTCTGGGACGCGGTGCGCGAAACCGGCAGCACCTATTGCCTGCTCCTGGGCGTCATGGCGAGCTTCCTGCTGAAATCCCCCGCGACACCCCGCGACCGCGATCATTCGCTTCGCAAGGTGTTCATCGTACCCTTCGGAGAAGACGGCCCCGCCTTTGCCGCGCGGTTCGGCACGCAGGTCTGGACCATCTATAACATGACCGAAGTCGCCAGTCCGCTGCACGCAGGCCCCGATATCACCGACAAGGGGCTGGCGGGCACCCCGCGCGACTGGTGGGAGTGCAAGGTCGTAGACGAGAACGACATCGATGTGCCGCGCGGGCAGGTGGGCGAGCTGGTGGTGCGCTCGCAGCGTCCCTGGGCGTTGATGAAGGGATACCATAACGCGCCCGAAGCAACCGCGCAGGCGATGCGCAACGGCTGGTTTCACACCGGCGACAGTTTCCGGCAGGATGCGGACGGGCGGTTCTTTTTCGTGGACCGGCTAAAGGACGTGATCCGGCGGCGCGGCGAGAACATCTCGTCCTTCGCGCTTGAGGGGCAGGTGTTGCTGCACCCCGACGTGCGCGAATGTGCGGCCATCGCGGTGCCCAGCGAACACGGCGAGGACGAGGTGCTGATCTGCGTCACCCCGGTCGAGGGGCACAGCATCGACGCGGACGCGGTGCTGGAGGATCTGACAGGGCGCTTGCCACGTTTCATGGTGCCACGCTATCTGCGGGTGATGGACACGCTGCCCAAAACCGCATCGGGGAAGGTGCAAAAGCACGTCATGCGCGCCGAAGGTGTCACGCCGGACACCGTTGACCGCGCGGCGGCACGGCGCCGGGCAGGCTGAGGGGGGCTGCGGATGGCACAGACACCGGTGTCTGTCGGCGCCCGCTCCGTCGCCACGACCGGCACGCGCAAGACTGGCCCCCGCAAGAAGGGCTGGCGCAAGGACGAGATCATCTGCGCCGCTGCCGAATGCTTTATGGAACATGGCTATCAGGCGACGACGGTGGACAATGTGGCGGCGCGTCTGGGCTGCACCAAGGGCCGGATCTATCACCACTATGCGTCAAAGTCCGACCTGTTCTTTGACGTGCACCGCGAAGGGATGCAGCGGCTGTTTCGCGCGCAGGAACCGGCGCTGGCGACCCAAGGTGACGGGCTGGCGGTGCTGCGCGCCATGTGTGTGGCCCACGGGGTCGCGATGCTGGAACATCACACCTTTGAAAACGTGGTGGCGCAGGGCGTTAACGTGCACCGCTTCAACAGCGCCTCGCCCGAGCATAAATCGACCGTGCAAGAGCTGATCGACAGCCGCGATGCCTTTGAGGGAATGTTCAAGAAAGCGATTGCGCGCGCCATCGCAGACGGCTCGCTGCGCGCCGTCGATGTGGCGGTGACGGCCAAGGTGATCCTGGGCGCATTGCAGTGGACGATCTTCTGGTATCGCCCCGCCAAGGGCGATTCCGCAAAGACCCGCGCGGCCCTCGCCGAAAGCATGGTCGATCCGCTGATCGAGGGTCTTCGCAAGCGGACGTGACGTCGCGGCGTCATTATCACCACCACCTTAGGCAGAGTGTTGACAGTCCGTTACCCCAGGCCTAACGTCCGGAAAAACATACCAAAGAGTATGGGTTGGTCTCGGGGAGGGGGTCACGGTTTGAAACATCAAAATCACCAGAACAGTGTCATCGCGGTGTCCGCATGAGCGCGATGTTGCAGGCATCGGGGCTGACCAAGGAATTCAAGGGTTTCGTGGCGGTCAACAACGTCGATCTGACGGTCGAGCGTGGTACGATCCATGCATTGATCGGCCCCAACGGCGCAGGAAAGACCACGTTTTTCAACTTGTTGACCAAGTTTCTTCAACCGACGCGCGGCACGATCACCTATGACGGAAAAGACATCACGTCGAAATCGTCGGCGGATATCGCGCGGCTGGGTCTGGTGCGGTCATTCCAGATTTCGGCGGTCTTCGACGATCTGACCGTGCTGGAAAACGTGCGCATCGCGATGCAGCGGCGGCGCGGGGATTCCTATGATTTCTGGCGCTCCGAAGCCGTGCTGGGACAATATGACGACGAGGCCCGCGGCTATGTCGAAAGCGTCGGTTTGGGCGAATTCATCAACCACCGCGCAGCCGAGCTGTCCTATGGCCGCAAGCGCGCGCTGGAGATCGCGACGACCCTGTCGCTTGAGCCCGACATGCTGCTGCTGGACGAGCCGATGGCCGGCATGGGCCAAGAGGACGTCGAGCGTATCTCGGCGCTGATCAAGCGGATCAGCGAAGGGCGCACCATTCTGATGGTCGAACACAACCTTTCGGTCGTTGCCGACCTGTCGGACCGGATCACCGTTCTGGCACGGGGCGAAGTTCTGGCCGAGGGCGATTACGACACCGTGTCAAAGTCGCCCGAAGTGATCGAAGCCTATATCGGAGCAGGCCATGACTGATGCACAGGTGAACACCGCGAGCGCGGGCAAGCCGCTGTTGCAGGTCGACGGTCTGGAAGGCTGGTATGGCGAAAGCCACGTTCTGCACGGCATGGATTTCCACGTGAACGACGGCGAGGTGGTGACGCTTCTTGGCCGCAACGGGGCGGGCAAGACCACGACGATCAAGGCGATCATGGGCCTGCTGAACAAGCGTGCGGGATCGGTCAAGGTCGGCGGGACCGAAACGATCAACCTTCAGGCGCGCCACATCGCGCGACTGGGCGTCGCGATCTGCCCCGAGGAGCGCGGTATCTTCTCGTCGCTGTCGGTCGAAGAGAACATGAACCTGCCGCCGAAACTGGCCGAGGGCGGGCTGTCGCTTGAGCGGATCTATGATCTGTTCCCCAACCTCAAGGAACGCCGCCGCAGCCAGGGCACCAAGCTCTCGGGCGGCGAACAACAGATGCTGGCCATCGCGCGCATCCTGCGCACGGGGTCGAAATTTCTGCTTCTGGACGAGCCGACCGAAGGCCTTGCCCCGGTGATCGTCCAGCAGATCGGGCGCACCATCGCCGCGCTCAAGCAGGAAGGGTTCACGATCGTTCTGGTGGAGCAGAACTTCCGTTTCGCAGCCTCGGTGGCCGACCGTCACTACGTGGTGGAGCAGGGCAAGATCGTGGACATGATCGAGAACGAAGCCCTCGATGCGAACATAGACAAGCTGCACGCCTACCTGGGCGTGTAGCCAAACGTGATCGGCGCGGATCTACCGCGTCACAATGGGAGGAATTGTAACATGATCAAGAGAATAGCACTTTCAACGGCCGCCGTGTCGGCGCTGGTTGCGGGCCCCGCACTGGCCACCGACATCACGCTGGGTGTCCTGAACGACCAGTCCGGCGTCTACGCCGACCTGTCGGGCCAGGGCTCGGTTGTTGCCGCGCAGATGGCCGTGGCGGATTTCGATGCCGCAGGCAAGGGCATCAACGTCAACATCATCTCGGCTGATCACCAGAACAAGCCCGACATCGCGTCGAACATTGCGCGCCAGTGGTACGACCAGGACGGCGTCGATGCGATCCTCGACGTGCCGACATCCTCGACAGCACTGGCCGTGGCCGACGTGACGGCGGAATTCGGCAAGGTCTTCATCAACTCGGGTGCCGCGACGTCCGACCTGACACGCGCCAACTGCCAGCCGACCACGATCCACTGGACCTATGACACCGCAGCACTCGCCAACGGCACCGGCAAGGCCGTGACCGAAGCAGGCGGCGACACATGGTTCTTCCTGACGGCGGACTATGCCTTTGGCCACGCGCTCGAGCGTGACACGACCGCAGTGGTCGAAGCCAGCGGCGGCGAAGTGCTCGGCTCGGTCGCGCATCCGTTCCCCGGCACCGACTTCTCGTCGTTCCTGCTGCAGGCGCAAGCCTCGGGTGCCAAGGTGATCGGCCTGGCCAACGCCGGTGCGGATACCGTCAACTCGATCAAGCAGGCGTCGGAATTCGGCATCGTGCAGGGCGGGCAAAAGCTGGCCGGTCTGCTGCTGTTCATCAACAACGTCCATTCGCTGGGCGCGCAGACAGCACAGGGCCTGCAGATGACCACGGCGTTCTATTGGGACATGAACGATGACACCCGCGCCTTCAGCGAGCGGTTCAAGGAAGAGATGGGTTCGCCCCCCTCGATGGTGCAGGCCGGTGTCTATGCGGGCACGCTGCATTACCTCAAGGCGGTCGAAGCGGTTGGCAGCGATGACGCCGAAGCCATCGTCGCCACGATGAAGGAAATGAAAACCGACGATCCGCTGTTTGGCGAAGGCTACATCCGCAAGGATGGCCGCGTGATTCACGACATGTACCTGATGGAAGTCAAATCGCCCGAGGAATCGACAGGCGAGTGGGACCTGCTGAAAGAGGTCGCGACGATTTCCGGCGAAGACGCCTTCCTTCCGATGGAAGATGGCGGCTGCGCATTCGCACTGGCCGACTAAGCTGACCTAATCGGGCGCGGCGGCATCAGATCGCCGCGCCCCCTTCTTCGAGCTGACAGGGAAACACATGTTCGAACTTCTGGGCATACCGCCACAAGTCCTTCTGGGGCAGCTGCTGATCGGGCTGATCAACGGTTCGTTCTATGCTGTGCTCTCGCTGGGGCTGGCCGTGATCTTCGGCCTGCTCAACATCATCAACTTCGCCCATGGCGCGCAGTACATGATGGGTGCCTTCGTGGCGTGGATGTTGCTGAGTTACGGCGGCATCGGCTACTGGCCCGCGCTGTTTCTGGCCCCGGTCATCGTCGGGGTCATCGGCATCGCGCTGGAACGGGTGCTGATCGCGCGATTGTACAAGCTCGACCATCTCTACGGGCTGCTGCTGACCTTTGGTCTGGCGCTGATCATTCAGGGTCTGTTCCGCAACTACTACGGCGTCAGCGGATTGCCCTATCAAATTCCATCGGCATTGCAGGGGGGCCAGAACCTGGGCTTCATGTTCCTGCCGAACTATCGCGGCTGGGTGATCGTCGCCTCGGTCATCGTGTGCTTCGGCACATGGTTCATGATCGAAAAGACCCGTCTGGGCGCCAACCTGCGCGCTGCCACCGAAAACCCTGAATTGGTCGGTGCCTTCGGCGTCAACGTGCCGCGCATGATCACGCTGACCTACGGGTTCGGTGTCGCACTTGCGGCCTTTGCTGGCGTGCTGGCGGCTCCGATCTATTCGGTCAACCCCAACATGGGCGCCGATCTGATCATCGTGGTCTTTGCCGTTGTCGTCATCGGCGGCATGGGGTCGATCATGGGGTCGATCCTGACCGGCTTCGGCCTTGGTGTGATCGAGGGGCTGACGCGGGTGTTCTACCCCGAAGGGTCCGCCGTCGTCATCTTCGTGATCATGGCCATCGTGCTGATGATCAAACCCGAAGGTCTGTTTGGAAAGTCTGCCTGATGTCCACCAACGAGAATACCAAGACAGCAACTCCGGCCATGCACCGGTCCGTCGGCATGCCCGGACACATGAAGATCATCTTTGTGGTCCTGCTGGCCGTGTTGATCGCGCTGCCTTTCATGGTCTATCCGGTCTTTGCGATGAAGGTGATGTGCTTTGCGCTCTTTGCCTGTGCATTCAACCTGTTGCTGGGCTTCGGCGGTCTGCTCAGCTTTGGTCACGCGGCCTATTTCGGCATGGCAAGCTATGTCTGCGCCCACGCAGCCAAGGTCTGGGGCCTGACGCCGGAACTTGCGATCCTTGCGGGCACCGTCACGGCGGCCCTGTTGGGTCTGCTGATCGGGTCGCTGGCGATCCGGCGGCAGGGCATCTATTTCGCGATGGTCACGCTGGCCTTCGCGCAGATGGTCTATTTCTTCGCGCTTCAGGCCGAATTCACGGGCGGCGAAGACGGCATCCAGACGGTGCCGCGCAACGATCTGCTGGGTCTGTTCCCGATGGGCGACGACATCGTGTTCTATTTCTTCGTGCTGTTCATCACCTTTGGCGGCATCCTGTTCATCTACCGCATCACCCATTCGCCCTTCGGCCAGGTGCTGAAGGCGATCCGCGAGAACGAGCCGCGCGCGATCTCGCTGGGCTATCACGTGAACCGGTACAAGCTGACGGTCTTCGTGCTCTCCGCCACCTTTGCTGGACTGGCGGGGGCGACCAAGAGCCAGGTGTTCCATCTGGCGTCGCTTACGGACGTGCACTGGTCGATGTCGGGTGAAGTGGTGCTGATGACGCTGCTGGGCGGCATGGGCACCGTGCTTGGTCCCATTGTCGGCGCGGTCATCGTGGTCACGATGCAGAACTACCTGGCCTATCTTGGGGCCTGGGTCACTGTCATCCAGGGCGTGATCTTCGTCATCGGCGTGTTGATGTTCCGCGAAGGGATCATCGGGGTTCTGTCGAAGATCTTCAAAAAGCCGCTCTGACGGTTCGCCAGATTTGGCTTCATCTACAGGCCCGCGCACTTATCAAGGTGCGCGGGCTTTTTGTTGCTTGACGAAAAAACATACCGAGTAGTATGTTTTTACATGTCAGGGAGGACGCCAGATGCACCAATTTATTCAAAAGATACTTCACAGATGACCCGCGTCCTGATCACAGGCGGTGCCGGGTTTCTGGGCCAGCGGCTGGCGCGGGCGTTGATCGAAGCAGGCGCGCTGACGGACAGTGACGGCGTTCGCCGCGAGGTCACGCAGATCTGCCTGACCGACATCGCAGAGGCCGCCTTGCCCCCGTCCTTGCCCCCGTCGGACGGGCCGCAGATTGTCCAGCGGCAAGGGGATCTTTCCGATGCGGGCTTCACCGCCGCGCTTGCCGAGGAAGGGTTCGACAGCATCTTTCACCTCGCCTCTTACCTCACGCTGCAGGCCGAACAGGCCCCCGCCCGCGCCTATGCGGTGAACGTCGAGGCGCTGCGCCGTCTGGTCGATGCGGCACAGAACCGGCCCAAGGTGGTCTTTACCTCGTCCATCGCCATCTTCGGCGGCACGCTGCCCGATGAGGTCGGCGACGATTTGAACCCGGTGCCCACCACGACCTATGGCATCCACAAGGCGATCAACGAATTGCTGATCGCCGATTATTCCCGCCACGGACGCATCGACGGACGCGCGCTGCGCCTGCCCATCGTTCTGATCCGCCCCGGTGCAGCCTTGCCCGCCGTGTCCGACAGGGTGGCCGCCATCGCGCGCGCGCCGATGAACGGGCAGGACATCGCCGCCCCGCTGCCGCCCGACCTGCAGATGCCGGTCGTGTCGGTGGGCAAGGTGGTCGAGGCGCTGCTGCGCATACACGATCTGCCCGCCGACGCGCTGCCCCCGAAACGGGCGTTCAACCTGCCTGCGCTGACAGTCAGCGCAGCCGACATGGCCGAGGCCGTGGTACGGATGGGCGGCACCGGACGAGTGAGTTTCGCCCCCGAGCCGGGCATGTCCGATATCGTCGCAGGCTGGCCGCGCCGCTTCGTGTCGGCCACGGCGACCGCGCTTGGCATCGGGCCGGATGCGGATTTCGACGCGATCATCGCCGATTATCTTGTACATAAAGAGGGCTAATGTGAACAACATCTGCATTATCGGTGCCGGATCGTCCGGCGTGACCGTCGCCAAATCCCTGCGCGACAAGGGGCTGACCTTCGACATGTTCGAAAAAGGCAGCGATATCGGGGGCATGTGGCGCTATGAAAACGACAACGGCCAAAGCTCGTGCTACGCTTCACTGCACATCGACACCTCGCGGCCCAACCTGGGGTATTCCGATTTCCCGATTGATCCGTCTCTGCCCGATTTCCTGAGCCACGCGCAATTCCTGCGCCATCTCGAAGCCTATGCCGATGCCAACCACATCCGCCCGCTGGTCACCTTCAACACCGAGGTGACTGCCGTGACGCCCAAGGGCGAAGGCTGGGAGGTGACGCTGTCCACCGGCGAGACGCGCGACTATGCGCAGGTGATTGTCGCCAACGGCCACCTGTCCGACCCGCGCACGCCCGAGTTTGCAGGGCAGTTCGATGGCCCGCAGACCCATTCGCACCACTACCGCACTGCCGCCCCCTTCGAAGGGCAGCGCGTGCTGGTGGTGGGGCTGGGCAACTCTGCGGTGGATATCGCGGTCGATCTGGCGCGCCGGGCGGCGCATGTGACGGTTTCCACCCGGCGCAGTGCGTGGATCATGCCCAAGTACTTGATGGGTGTGCCGATCGACCAGTGGTCGGGCTTTCTGGTGCGCCGCATGAAACTGCCGGTGACATGGGCACGCCGCGTGATGGCGCGCCTGATCCGGCTGGGGCAGGGCGACCAGCGCCGTTTCGGCCTGCCGCGCCCGGCGCATCCGATGTGGCGCGAACATGCAACGCTCAGCCAGGAACTGCTGCCCTACATCGGGCACGGCTATATCGACGTGAAACCGGATGTGGCCGAACTGCGCGGAGGCAAGGTTGCCTTCACCGACGACAGCGAGGCGCCCTATGACGCGATCATCTACGCGACGGGGTACAACATCACCTTTCCGTTTCTGAACAAGGACGTGTTCGATCCGGGCGAGGACGCGGGCAATCTCTATCGGCGCATGGTGTCGCCTGCGCATCCGGGGCTGATCTTTGCCGGGTTGGTGCAGCCCGTTGGCCCGACCATTCCGCTGGTCGAGACCCAGGGCAAATGGATCGCGTCCTTGCTGGCGGGAGAGGTCGCGCTTCCCGACCGGCAGGGGATGCTGCAAGAAATAGCAGAGCACCGCGAAAAGCAGCGGCGCACGTACCTGGGGACGGCGCGCTATGTGCTCGAGGTTGACTACAGCCACTATACCAAGCAGATGAAAGGGGACATGGCGCGCCAGGCTTAGGCTGAATGCGTCCTGACGCGATGCGCGGCGCAGGTGTGCCGCGCACGCCGCAAGAGGAGCGCACCATGCCGAACCTGACCGACAGCCCGCACCGCTATGGCCTTGTCAGCCGCTGGCTGCACTGGGGGATGGCGGCGCTCTTTGCCGCACAGTTCCTGTCGGCCGCCGCACATTGGGCGCTGCCGCGCGAGAATGCCCTGCGCGATCTTTTGTGGGGCTATCACCCGACATTGGGCACTTTGCTGTTTCTGCTTGTCCTGCTGCGCGGGGCTTGGGGGCTGGCCAATATCCGGCGCCGCCCGGCGCATCTGGGCAGGCTGGGACAGGCGGCGACCCTTGGGCATCTGGCGATCTATGCGCTGATGGTGATCGTGCCCGGTGTCCGCCTGCTGGCCGCTGCGGGCAGCAAGGGCGGGCTGAGCGTGCTGGGGCTGGTGATCTCGCCCGCACGCGAGGCCGAGATTGCATGGATGCGCGCGCCTGCCGCCTGGCATGGCGAAATGGGCTGGGTGCTGGCGGCGCTGATCCTGGGGCATATCGCGATGGCAGTGCTCTGGCACCGGCTGATCCGGCGCGATGACACCCTCAAACGTATGGCCAGATAGGCCTGCGCCCCCGCAGGTGACTGCGAGGGCGCGATGTTAGGTCAGACGTGCACTGCCGACTCAGGTGGCGATTTTGCCGCCGCCTTGTTTCGTGACCACCAGCACCGCAGGGCGCGGTGGCATGGCGGGGTCAAAGTCGGGCCAGCGGGTCGCCGGATCTTCAAAGGTCGAATCGCGTTCGAACCCGACCAGATCCTTGGTGCCGTCCGTACCGGGGTGCTGGACGGCCAAAAACAGCGTGTCCATCGCGTCGGTAAAGTAGGGACCGCAGAGCTCTCCGCCCACCGGGCAGCGGAAGAACAGCCGCGACGTGCCGCGCGCTTCGCCTTCGGTTTCCAGCGCATAGAGCCCGTCGGATTTGCCGGTCTTGCCCCAGCTTGATCCCTGATCGGTGGAAATCCACAGACGGCCATCGGCGTCGATCGCGGCGTTGTCGGGCGACCCGAACCAGCCGCTTTCCGATGTCTCGGGGTTCCACTGCGCGCCCACTTCGGTCACGGCGGGGTCGCCGCATTTCACCAGGATCGACCAGGTGCCCTTGGTGGCCGAATGCAGGCCGCCGTCTTCCTTGATCTCGATGATGTGGCCAAAGCTGCTTTCGGCGCGCGGGTTGGCCGCGTCGACCTGATCGGCTTTGCGGCGGGTGTTGTTGGTCAGCATGATGTAGGCGGTGCCGTCGCCGCGCGGCTGCGCGTCTTCGGGACGGTCCATCGGTGTGGCCCCCAGCGCGTCGGCGGCAAGGCGGGTGTCGATCATCAAGTCGGCCTGGCTGGCAAAACCGTTTTCCGCCGTCAGCGGGCCCTCGCCATGCACCAGCGGCAGCCACGTCACGGTGCCGTCTTCGTCAAAGCGCGCGACATAGAGCGTGCCGTCCGACATCAGCGACGAGCCGAACGTCTCGTTGCCCGTCACGGTGCCGTTCGAGACGTATTTGTACTGATAATCAAAGCGGTTGTCGTCGCCCGAATAGATCACCAGCTTGCCGTCTTCCGACACGCAGGTCTCGGCGCCTTCATGGCGGAAGCGGCCCAGGGCCGTGTGCTTGATCGGCATGGCGTCGGGATTGCGCGGATCAACCTCGACGATCCAGCCCCAGCGGTTCGGCTCTTGCGGCTCGAGGTCGAGGTTCCAGTGATCGTGCACCTTGCCCCAAGCATACCAGCGGCCCGGCACGCCGTAGCGTTCCAGCTTGGCGGCTTCGGGGTGGGCAGAGACGTCGGGGTTGCCGTCGGCGTCCAGCTTGTCGGTCCAGAAATAGCCGTGGAAGTTTTCCTCGGCCATCAGGTAGGTGCCCCAAGGCGTCATGCCACCGGCGCAGTTGTTGACGGTGCCCATCACGGTCATGCCTTCGGGGTCGGCATTGGTCTGCATGCGGGCGTGGCCTGCTGCCGGACCGCTGAAGGTCATCTTGGTGTTCAGCGGCGTGATGCGGCGGTTGTACTGGCTGTCGCGCACCAGTTCCCATTTGCCATTCGCATTGCGGGCAATCTCGACCACGGTGCCGCCATGGGCGGCCATCTCGATGTCGATCAGCTCGGGCGTCATGCCCGCGAATTCGGCGCTGTCCTGACGGCCAAGACCGGGGAACATGACCTCTTCGTTGGTGTATTCGTGGTTGACGCAGAGCAGGCCGCGGTCGGGGTTGCCGTCCAACGGGGTAAAGCCCACGTAGTCGTTGTTATAGCCGAACTGCTGCAGCTGCGCGGCAGCGGTCTGGTTCATCACGTCGAATTCGGGCGCATCGGCGGTGATCGGATCGCCCCAGCGCAGCAGCACATCGGCGTCATAGCCTTCGGCGATGTGGTGGGTCGCGTCGTTGCCCCATGCCAGTTCGTCGAACACATAGCGCGAGGCGGTTGTGGCGCGGGCCGGTTGCGGCGCGATCATCGCGGCGGTGCCGAAGAGGGCGGTGGTCGCTGTCACGCCAAGCGTGCCGCGCAGGATGGCGCGGCGCGAATAGCGCGCGGCGATCACATCGCCGATGGTGCGGCTGAGGTTGGGGTTGGTGGGGATGTCGTCAAAGGCCTCGTAGGCTTCGGCCTTGTTGCCGATATCGGGGGCGTTGATGATGTCGCGGCGATTCATTTGGGTATGTCCTCACAGGGGGGTGACGATGGAGTGTGCACCGGATGCCGCAAAAGTGTAACGGGGGCGTGACTGGCGGATGGAATGTGCAAAATCACGCCTGTGACCGATGCAAAATCAGGCTTCGGTCTGTGGGCTGGGGGCCAATGCTGCGAAGACCGTAGACCCGGGAAACGCGCAGCGGCGAAGGTTTCGGCGGGTCTCGGGGTTGCAGGTCGGAAATGGCGATACTAAGACTCGGGTAACACCTTTGCAGGTATGGTCCCGCAAAGACTGACGAGGCAGGAACCCATGCACGATCCCATCGACACATACATGAACACTCTGGTCCCCATGGTGGTGGAACAGACAAGCCGCGGCGAACGCGCCTATGACATCTTCTCGCGCCTGCTGAAGGAGCGGATCATTTTCCTGTCCGGTCCGGTGCATGACGGCATGTCGTCGCTGATCGTGGCACAGTTGCTGCACCTTGAGGCGGAGAACCCCAGCAAGGAAATCAGCATGTATATCAACAGCCCCGGCGGCGTTGTGACATCTGGCCTGTCGATCTACGACACCATGCAGTACATCAAGCCCAAGGTCAGCACGCTGGTCATCGGACAGGCGGCCTCGATGGGCTCCCTGCTGCTGACGGCCGGCGCCGAAGGCATGCGCTTCTCGCTGCCCAACAGCCGCGTGATGGTGCACCAGCCCTCGGGCGGCTATCAGGGTCAGGCGACCGACATCATGATCCACGCACAGGAAACCCAGAAGCTGAAAACGCGTCTGAACGAGATTTACGTGCATCATACCGGTCAGACCCTGGAAAAAGTCGAGGCGGCGCTTGAGCGTGACAACTTCATGTCCCCCGAAGAGGCGAAAGACTGGGGCCTGATCGACGAGATCGTGGCCAACCGCGACAAGGCCGAAGAGGCCAAGGACGACGCCAAGTAAGGTGCCGTAAAGCACGGGACACAAGGTGCCCGAGCGCCACCAGCAGGCATTCGGGCATTTTGACATTGTGGACGGTCTGGGGCTGGCTTAAACTGGCCCCAACATCCTCGAAACAGGCTGCGACGTCATCGGGCGGGGCAGTGACAAACGGCAAAAACCTGAAAGGGTGGACATGGCGAATACTTCCGGCGGCGACAGCAAGAATACGCTTTACTGCAGCTTTTGCGGCAAAAGCCAGCACGAGGTCCGCAAGCTGATTGCGGGACCGACCGTTTTCATCTGTGATGAATGCGTTGAACTGTGCATGGACATCATCCGCGAAGAGACCAAGGCCAGCGGGCTGAAATCGACCGACGGCGTGCCCACGCCCAAAGACATCTGCGGCGTGCTGGACGATTATGTGATCGGTCAGGCGATGGCCAAGCGGGTGCTGTCTGTGGCGGTTCATAACCACTACAAACGGCTGAACCATGCCCAGAAGGGCGGCGACATCGAGCTTTCGAAATCCAACATCCTGCTGATCGGCCCCACCGGCTGCGGCAAGACGCTGCTGGCGCAGACGCTGGCGCGCATCCTGGATGTGCCGTTCACGATGGCGGACGCAACGACGCTGACCGAAGCGGGATACGTGGGCGAGGATGTGGAAAACATCATCCTCAAGCTGCTGCAATCGAGCGAATACAACGTCGAGCGGGCGCAGCGCGGCATCGTCTATATCGACGAGGTCGACAAGATTACACGCAAGTCCGAAAACCCGTCGATCACCCGCGACGTGTCAGGCGAGGGCGTGCAGCAGGCGCTGCTAAAACTGATGGAAGGCACCGTCGCATCGGTGCCGCCGCAGGGCGGGCGCAAGCATCCGCAGCAGGAATTCCTGCAGGTGGATACGACGAACATCCTGTTCATCTGCGGCGGTGCCTTTGCCGGTCTGGACCGGATCATCGCGGCGCGCGGCAAGGGCTCGGCGATGGGGTTCGGTGCGGATGTGCGTGACAACGACGCGCGCGGCATCGGCGAGATTTTCACCGACCTCGAGCCAGAGGATCTGCTGAAATTCGGTCTGATCCCGGAATTCGTCGGCCGTTTGCCGGTTCTGGCGACGCTGGAGGATCTGGACGAGGACGCGCTGGTCACCATTCTGACCCAGCCCAAGAACGCGCTGGTCAAGCAATACCAGCGTCTGTTCGAAATCGAGGACACGGTGCTGACGTTTACCGACGACGCGCTGACCGCGATTGCCAAACGCGCGATTCAGCGCAAGACCGGCGCGCGGGGCCTGCGGTCGATCCTGGAAGACATCTTGTTGAACACCATGTTTGAACTGCCGGGTCTCGACAGCGTGACTGAAGTGGTCGTGAACGAGGAGGCGGTAAATTCCGACGCCGCCCCACTGATGATCCACGCCGATGCGGAAAAGACCCCTGCGACTGCAGGCTAAGGCAGATGCCTTGGGATAGTATGACAAAGGCGGCGCTTTTCGGGTGCCGCCTTTTTTCGTGAAACAGTGGGAAACAACATGACGATCAAGCGGATACATTCAGGCGGCGCATTCGAGGCCAAAATCGGCTATTGCCGCGCCGTGGTTGCGGGCGGCTTTGTCCATGTGGCGGGCACCGTGGGGCAGGGCGACACCGTCGAGGCGCAGTGCGCCGACGCACTGGCCACCATCGGCAAGGCGCTGACCGAGGCGGGCAGCGGGTTCGAGAACGCCGTACGCGTGACCTATATGCTGCCCAAGGCCGCTGATTTCGAAGCCTGCTGGCCGGTGTTGCAGGAGGTGTTCGGTGAAAACCCGCCCGCTGCGACGATGATCGAATGCGGTCTGATTGACCCGAAGTATCTGATCGAGATCGAAGTGACGGCCCTGGCGGGCGCGTAATCGCCCGAATAGCCAACTGCGCGCACCTGTCCACTGGACCTTGGACGCGCGATGCGGCATAGACAGGACAAAGCTTTCGGAGGCCGAAATGGGTATTCTCAAATCAATGTTGCGCGCGGTGACGTGGTGGAACGGGCAAACCCTGAACACGCAGTTGTTCACTTGGCGCAAGGGCAGCAAGGTCGGCGAGGATGCCGAGGGCAATATGTTTTACCGCAATGCGGACGACAGCAAGCGCTGGGTGATCTTCAACGGCGAGGCGGAAGCGTCGCGGATCGACCCCAGCTGGCACGGTTGGCTGCACCGCACCTGGGACGAGCCCCCGACCGACAAGCCGCTGATCCACAAGGTCTGGGAAAAGCCGCATCAGGAAAACCTGACCGGCACCGCGCTGGCCTATGCGCCCGCAGGGTCGATCCGGCGCGTACAGCCCGCCGAGCGGACCGATTACGAGGCGTGGAGCCCCGAATAAATGTCTGAGAACACAACAGAAGTTCTGGTGGGCGGGGTCGTTCTGGCCGCCGCCGTGGCCTTTGGCATCTATGCGGCGCAGGCGGCAGGGCTAAGTACGGGTGGCGACAGCTATCCGTTGCAGGCCAGCTTTCGCAGCCTCGAGGGGATCAGCGTCGGGTCAGACGTGCGGCTGGCGGGCGTGAAGGTCGGGACCGTGTCCGGCGTATCCCTGAACCCCGAAACCTTTCGCGCCGACACCACCGTGGCGCTGGCAAACACCATTGAAATCCCCGACGACAGTGCCATCGTGATCAGCTCCGAAGGGCTGCTGGGCGGCAATTTCGTCGAGATCGTGCC
Organism: Pseudosulfitobacter koreensis; assembly: GCF_024733015.1. GTDB lineage: Bacteria > Pseudomonadota > Alphaproteobacteria > Rhodobacterales > Rhodobacteraceae > Pseudosulfitobacter > Pseudosulfitobacter koreensis. The sequence continues at coordinate 277,060 of NZ_JANKJG010000002.1, read as the reverse complement.
GGGCGGATCGCCTTTCGCTTACGAGCCGGGTGACGTGATCACTGACACCCAAGGGGCCGTTTCCCTGATTTCGCTGCTGTTGAAGTTCGTTAGCGGCGGCGACGGAGCATCAGAGTGAGAGGCCCGATCGTGGCCCTCTGCGCGGCGATGTTTGCGCTGCCCCTCTCGGCGCAGGAAACCTCGCAGGCGGGTGGCGCGGTTCTGCGCGGGCTGGATACGTTCAACGGCCATGTGACTGACATGGAAGTGGCCACCGGCCAAGGCGTCGAATTTGGCCGCATGAACATCGTGGTACGCGATTGCCGCTATCCCGTGGGCAACCCGTCGGGCGATGCGTTCGTCTCGCTTGAGATCAGCCAGACAGGCCGCGAGGGCGTGATATTCTCCGGCTGGATGATCGCCTCGGCCCCGGCGCTGAGTGCTATGGAACACCCGCGCTATGACGTCTGGGTGCTGCGCTGCACCACATCGTAAAGCGTGGGTGGCGGCAGCATCGTAAAGCTTGCATTGTCTTTCAACGCCGCCTCAAGCATCCGGTGATAGCCCGCGCGTGACACCTCGACACCGCCCAGCGACGCCAGGTGATCGGTCAGGAATTGCGTGTCGAACAGGGTGAACCCACACCGCCGCAGGTGATCGACGCAGGCGCCCAGCGCCATTTTCGACGCATTGGTGCGCCGCGAAAACATGCTTTCGCCAAAGAATGCGCCGCCCAAGGTCACACCATAGACGCCTCCGATCAGCGCGTCGCCTTCGTATAGTTCGAACGAATGGGCATGCCCACCCCGGTGCAACGCATTGTAAAGCCCTCGGATTTCAGCGTTGATCCAGGTCTCTGATCGGTCGGCGCAGGCGGCAACGGTGCCGTCGAAGTCTGTGTTGATCGCAACCCGCCAGTCGCTGCGGCGCATGGCGCGGGCAAGGCTGCGGGACATGTGAAACCCGTCCAGCGGCATCACCCCGCGTTTGCGCGGATCGACCCAGAAAATCTCCGGGTCGTCGCGGTGTTCGGCCATCGGAAAGATCCCGATGCTGTAGCCGTGCAAGAGAATCTCTGGCGTGAGATCCATCAGGCAGGCTGCAGATGCGTCTCCAGCCAGTGTTCCAGCCAGTGAATGTTGTAGTTGCCGGAATGGATGTCGGGCTCTTGCAACAGCGCATCGAACAGCGGGATCGTGGTGTCGACGCCATCGACGATCAACTCGCCCAAGGCACGCTGCAGACGCGCCAGCGCCTCGGGCCGGTCGCGTCCGTGCACGATCAGCTTGCCGATCAGGCTGTCATAGTAGGGCGGGATCGAATAGCCGTCATAGAGCGCGGAATCCATGCGCACGCCCAGACCGCCGGGCGCGTGGTACTGCGTGATCCGACCGGGGCAGGGCGCAAAGTTGGGCAGACGCTCGGCGTTGATGCGGACCTCGATGGCGTGGCCGTTGATCTTCAGGTCTTCTTGGGTGAACGACATCGGCAGGCCCGACGCCACGCGGATCTGTTCGCGCACCAGATCGACGCCGAAAATCCCTTCGGTGACGGGGTGTTCGACCTGAAGCCGGGTGTTCATCTCGATGAAGTAGAACTCGCCGTTCTCGTACAGGAACTCGATCGTGCCGGCACCGATATAGTTGATGTTGGCGCAGGCGTCGGCGCAGATCTTGCCGATGCGGTCGCGTTCTTCCTGGGTGATCGTGGGGCCGGGGGCTTCTTCGAACACCTTCTGGTGGCGGCGTTGCAGCGAACAGTCGCGCTCGCCCAGGTGGACCGCGCGGCCCTTGCCGTCGCCGAACACCTGAATTTCGATGTGACGGGGCGTGGTCAGATATTTCTCGATATAGACTTCGTCGTTGCCGAAGTTCGACTTGCCCTCGGCGCGGGCCGTCATGAAGGCGCGTTCCATGTCGGCTGCGGTCTGAGCGACTTTCATGCCTTTGCCGCCGCCGCCGGCGGTCGCCTTGATGATGACGGGATAGCCCATCTCCTCGCCGATGCGCTTGGCGTCTTCGAGCGTGTCAACGCCGCCCTCCGAGCCGGGAACGCAAGGCACGCCGAGCTTTCTCATCGTGTCCTTGGCGGTGATCTTGTCGCCCATGACGCGGATGTGGTCGGCGGTGGGGCCGATGAATGTCAGGTCGTGGTCCTGAACGATCTGCACGAAGGCCGCGTTTTCGGACAGAAAGCCATAGCCGGGGTGGACCGCTTCGGCACCGGTGATTTCGCAGGCCGCGATGATCGATGGGATCGACAGGTAGGACTGTGTGGACGAGGGCGGGCCGATGCACACGCTTTCGTCGGCCATGCGTACGTGCATCGCGTCGCTGTCGGCGGTCGAATGCACGGCGACGCTGCGGATGCCCATTTCGCGGGCCGCGCGGATCACGCGCAGGGCGATCTCTCCGCGGTTGGCGATCAGAATTTTATTGAACATGCTCAGACCCTTATTCCAGGATCACAAGCGGTGCGCCAAATTCGACCGCAGCGCCATCATCAACCAGGATACGCTTGACGGTGCCGGCGCGGGGGGCCGGAATGTGGTTCATGGTCTTCATCGCCTCGACGATCAGCAGCGTGTCGCCTTCGGCCACGGTGGTGCCGACAGAGATGAACGAAGGCGCGCCGGGTTCGGCCTGCATGTAGACCGTGCCGACCATCGGCGAGGTCACAGCGCCGGGGTGGTCGGCGGGGTCTTCGTCGGCGGCGGGCGCGGAGGAGGCCGGAGCCGCAGAGGCGGCAGCAGCAGCCGGGGCCGCGGAATATTGTGCGGGCGCGGGCGCATAACCTGCGACGGGCGGGTGTTCGCGCGTGACGCGCACGTTCAGGCTGTCGTCTTCGGCATAGTCGCGTTTGACCTGAAGCTCTGTCAGGTCGTTTTCGCGCAGAAGCTCGGCCAGCGCCTTGATAAAGGCCACGTCGTCATCGTGTTTGTTCTTTGTCATTGTCGTCCTCGACCTCTTGTCAGGGGCTTCGGGCGCCCCCTGTTCTGGGGGCAGGTTATAGGCCAGAAGTGGCGCATTGGAAAGCATGGCTTTGCCAGATTGAAGCAGGCCCGCCTGCGCGCCATAGTGCGCGCCAAGGGATGCGAGGAGATGACATAAAATGAACTTGGCAACATGGCTGGAACGCACCGCCGCCGCGACACCGCGCGCGCCCGCGTTGTTCGAGGGGACCGAAGGCGTCGCCGATTACGGCAGGTTCGACAGATTGGCACGCGAACTGGCCGGCTGGCTGGGCGCACAAGGCGTGGCACCGGGCGACCGCGTGGCGATCTTCATGGCGAATGTGCCCGATTACCTGGTGGTGATGTGGGGCTGCTGGTACGCAGGGACCGCCGTGGTGCCTATCAACGCCAAGCTGCACGGGCGCGAGGCGGCGTTCATACTTGAGGATTCCGGTGCGCAGGTGGTTTTTGCCACCGCGGCGCAGGCTGACGCGCTGCGCGCCGCCAAGGTCGGCGCGCGGATCGTCACGGATCTGCCGCAGGGCACTTCGCTGGTGCGCCCCGTGCGCCGTGCCGAACATGATCTGGCGTGGCTGTTCTATACCTCGGGGACCACGGGCAAGCCCAAGGGCGTGATGCTGTCGCACGGCAACCTGATGGCGATGGCGCTGAGCTATTTTGCCGACGTCGATCAAGTGTCAGCCAGTGATGCGGCCCTCTATGCCGCCCCGATGAGCCACGGTGCGGGCCTCTATAACCTGATGCACGTGCGGATCGGCGCGCGGCATGTCTGCCCGGCGTCGGGCGGGTTCGATCCGGCGGAAATCCTTGATCTGTCAGAACATTTTGGTGGGGTGCACATGTTTGCGGCACCGACGATGGTGACGCGGCTGACCAGTTACGCCAAGGCGTCTGGCCGCGCGGGCGAAGGCCTGCGCACCGTGGTCTATGCGGGCGGGCCGATGTATCTGGCCGATATTCTGGCCGCGCGCGAGACCTTTGGCGATGTGTTCGTCCAGATCTATGGGCAGGGCGAATGCCCGATGGCGATCACGGCGCTGTCGCGGTGCGATGTTTCGGGTGACGACATGGCGCGGGTGGCGTCGGTGGGGCGCGCGCAATCCTGCGTCGAGGTGGCGATTGCCGACAGTGACGGCGCGCCCCTGCCCACGGGTGCGGCGGGCGAGATCATGGTGCGCGGCGCGCCGGTGATGCTGGGCTATTGGAACAATCCACGCGCCACCGCCGACACGCTGCGCGACGGCTGGCTGATGACGGGCGACATCGGTGTGCTGGATGCGCAGGGATATCTGACCCTGCAGGACCGGTCCAAGGATGTGATCATCTCGGGCGGCAGCAACATCTATCCGCGCGAGGTCGAGGAGGTGTTGCAAAGCCATCCGCAGGTCAGCGAAGTGTCGGTGGTGGGGCGTCCGCATGCCGACTGGGGCGAAGAGGTCGTGGCCTTTGTCGTGGGCACCGCGACCGACGGCGAGCTGGACGCGCTGTGTCGCGCGCAGATCGCGCGGTTTAAGGCGCCCAAGGCCTATGTGCATGTCGACGCATTGCCCAAGAACAACTATGGCAAGGTGCTGAAGACGGAACTGCGGGCGCTGCTGTAAGGCGCGCGCCCGCCTGACGGATCAGATCGCGAGGTATTCTTCGCGCAGTTCCTTGTTATCGAGCACTTCGGCGGCGGTGCCGTCGAAGACGATGCCGCCGGTGTCGAGAATCACCGCACGGTCCGCCAGTTGCAGCGCGCGCACCGCGTTCTGCTCGACGATCACTGTGGTGATGCCCTGATCCTTGATGATGCGCAGGGTCTTTTCGATCTCGTCCACGATCACCGGGGCCAGCCCCTCATAGGGTTCGTCCAGCAGCAGCACCTTGATGTCGCGGGCCAGCGCGCGGGCAATCGCCAGCATCTGCTGTTCACCGCCCGACAGGGTCACGCCCTCTTGCATCCGCCGCTCACCCAGACGGGGGAACAGGTCGTACAGACGCTCGATCGACCAGCCGATGGGCGGCGCGATCTGGGCCAGCTTCAGGTTTTCCTCGACCGTCAGCCCCTGGATGATCCGGCGATCCTCGGGCACCAGCCCCAGACCCGCCTGTGCTGCCTCATAGCTTGACATGGTGTGCAGCGGCTTGTGATCCAGCCAGATCTCGCCCTTGCGCACCTCTGGGGTCCCGATGCGCGCAATCGAGCGCAGGGTGGATGTCTTGCCCGCACCGTTGCGGCCCAGCAGGGCCAGGATTTCGCCCTCGTGGACGTTAAAGCTGACGCCTTGCACGATGTAGCTTTCGCCGTAATAAGCGTGCATGTCCCAGACTGACAGAAAGGCGGGGGCTGTTGCGGCGTGGTTAGCGTTCTTCGAGAAGTCGGGTTTGGTGTTCATCTGTCCCGTCCTTATGCGGCTTGGGTTTCGCCAAGATAGGCTTCGCGCACCTTTGGGTGCCCCTTGATCTTGTCGGGTGTGTCTTCGACCAGCGGAGTGCCCTGCGCCAGAACGGTGATCCGTTCGGCGAGTGAAAATACCACGTGCATGTCGTGTTCGATGATCACGATTGTGATGTCGCGCTGGTCCCTGATCTGCTTGAGCAGGTCGATGGTGTTGTTGGTGTCGGCGCGCGCCATGCCCGCGGTGGGTTCGTCCAGCAGCAGCAGGCGCGGTTCCTGGCTGAGGCACATGCCGATTTCCAGCCGCCGCTTGTCGCCGCGCGACAGCGATGCGGAATGCATGTGCCGCTTGTCGGCCATGTTCATCTCTTCCAGCATGTGCTCTGCCCGCTCAACGATCTCGCGGTCTTTCAGCATGTTGGTCATCGCGTTCAGCCCGAACGACCCGTCGCGCTTGGCAAAGCAGGGGATCATCATGTTTTCCAGCACCGACAGATCGCCAAAGATTTCCGGCGTCTGGAACACCCGGCTGATGCCCATCTGGTTGATCTGGTAGGGTTTGCGCCCCAGCACCGATTGGCCGTCGAACAGCACCGACCCGGTGTCGGGCATCAGCTTGCCGACCAGACAGTTCAGCAGCGTCGACTTGCCCGCACCATTGGGCCCGATGATGGCATGCACGCTGTGCTCCGCGATGCTCAGGTTCACGTCTCCCAGAGCCTGCAACCCGCCGAAGCGTTTGTTCACATTCTTGACTTCGAGAATACCCATCGTCGCTCTCCTATTCGGCTGGATGGTTGCGTTGCTTGGCTTCGGCCTTGGCCGACCGTCTTGTGCGGCCGGTGATCATGCCGCCCAGACGTTTGCCGCCCTCGACCAGCCCGCCGGGCAGGAAGATGATGACGATCATGAACAACAGACCCAAGGTCAGATGCCAGCCCTTGCCCACGAAGGGATGAATGATCGTGACGAGGAAATCCTCGATCCCGTCGGGCAGGAAACCCAGCCATTGATGCAGCACGCTGTCGTTGATCTTGCTCAGGATGTTCTTGAAATACTCGTTGAACCCGGCGCCCAGGATCGGGCCGATCAAGGTGCCGACACCGCCCAAGATCGCCATGATCACGATTTCGCCCGATGCGGTCCAATGCATCCGCTCGGCCCCGGCCAGCGGGTCCATCGACGACAGCAAGCCACCCGCCAGACCGGCATAGACGCCCGAGATGACAAAGGCAGCCAGCGTATAAGGCTTGGTGTTCAGGCCGGTGTAGTTCATCCGCTGCTGGTTCGATTTCACCGCCCGCAGCATCATCCCGAAAGGCGAGCGGAAGATGCGGATCGAGATGTAGAACGAAATTAGCATGATGATGCCGCACAGGTAATAGCCGGCGTTGAAGGTGAACAGCCAGTCACCCAAGCGCAGTTCGTAGCTGTCGCGCATCGCGATCCCGAAGAAGTTGGTCACCGGCAGCGATCCATCGGGCGTGGTCGATTGCCCCAGAATGCGCGGGTCGGTCAGCAGCAGTTGCAGGCCGGTCTCGCCATTGGTCAGGTTGAAGTTTGACGACGGGTTGCCCAGCACCGAATAGGCCAGATTGTACGACATCTGTGCAAAGGCCAGCGTCAGGATCGAGAAATAGATGCCCGAACGGCGCAGGCTGACATAGCCGATGGCCAGCGCAAAGATGCCCGCCACCACCATCGAAAGCAGGATGCCGGGGATCACGTTCATGCCCAGCAGCTTGAACATCCACACGGCGGAATAGGACCCCACGCCCAGGAACGCCGCGTGGCCAAAGCTGAGGTAGCCGGTCAGGCCGAACAGGATGTTGAACCCGATCACCAGGATGCCGAAGATCACGAACCGCTGCATCAGGTCGGGGTAGCCCGCGTTGAACATCTGCGCGAGGCTGGACCCCTGTGGAAAGGGGTTCAGAAGGAAGGGCGCAAGTGCGACCATCACGATGACCACCACGAACAGGGTAAAGTCTTTTTTGGTCAGTCCGAGCATGTCTTATTCCTCCATCACGCCCTTGCGGCCCATCAGGCCGCGGGGGCGGGTCAGAATGATGATGATGGCAACCACGTAGATGATGATCTGGTCGATGCCGGGGAAGATCGCCTTGACCTCGTTCATCGAGGCGAAGGCTTCGAGGATGCCCAGCAGGAAGCCTGCCAGCACCGCGCCGGGCAGCGAGCCCATGCCGCCGACGACGACCACCACGAAGCTGAGCACCAGAAAGTCCATGCCCATGTGATAGTTGGGCGAATTGATCGGCGCATACATCACACCCGCCAGCCCTGCGACGGCGGCGGCGATGCCGAACATGATGGTAAAGCGGCGGTCGATGTTGATGCCCAGAAGGCCCACGGTTTCTCGATCCGCCATGCCCGCGCGCACGACCATGCCGAAGGTGGTGAATTGCAGGAACGCAAAGACCGCGCCGATGATGACGGCAGCAAAGGCAAAATAGACCATGCGCCAGTAGGGGTAGATGATCGCGTTGGGATCGAACCCGATCAGCACGCCGAAATCGAACGATCCGCGGAACACTTCGGGCGCGCCGGTGGGGATCGGGTTGGCGCCGTAGAATGCCTTGATCACTTCCTGAAGCACGATGGCGAGGCCGAATGTGACAAGGATCTGGTCCGCGTGGGGGCGTTTGTAGAAGTGTTTGATCAGGCCGCGTTCCATGATGAAACCCAAGGCGACCATGATCGGAATTGCAAATACGATGGCCAGCGGCACCGACCAGTCGATCAGGGCGGCCCCCATTTCGGGGCCAAACCAGCTTTCGACGTAGGGCGTGCTGATCTTGGCGGGATTGCCGAGGAAATCGGTCTTGGTCGGGTCCTCGACGACGGTGGACAGCGTCAGGATACGCTGCACGGTCACGGCGCAGAAGGCGCCGATCATGAACAGCGCCCCGTGGGCAAAGTTGACCACGCCCAGTGTGCCAAAGATCAGGGTCAGGCCAAGGGCGATCAACGCATAAGCGGAGCCCTTGTCGAGACCGTTGAGAAATTGAAGGATTATCTGATCCATCGTCCCACTCGTTTATGTTCAGGAAAACTGCCTGCGCCGCGCGGCAGGGAATGCGGGGCAGGCTGGTGCCCGCCCCGCATGGCTGACCGGTCTTAGGCGCCGGGGTTGCACGAACCCAGCGCACCGCCCGAGAACATCGGGTGATCGACGGGGTATGTGACCTGCTCGGTCGGCGTGACTTCGACGATTTCCACGAGATCGAATTCGTTCTCGGGGTTTTCCTTGCCACGCACGACCACGACGTCCTTAAAGCACTGGTGGTCGCCTGCACGGTAGAGCGTCGGGCCGTTGCCCAGACCGTCGAATTCGAACCCTTCCAGGGCCTCGACGACGGCGCAGGGGTTGAACGATCCGGCGCGCGTGACGGCGTCAGCATAAAGCAGCGTCTGCGCATAGCAGGTCTGAGCGGCCTGGCTGGGCGGGAAGCCGTATTTTTCGCCGAAGGATTTGACGAAAGCGTTGGTGCCCGCGTAACGGTCGCCCTTTTCGTTCTCCAGTTTCCAGTCCCAGTTTTGCGAGCCCACGATACCGGCGATGTTTCTGCCTGCACCCTTGGCCATCAGCTCGGAATAGAGCGGAACGACAATCTCGAAGTTCTTGCCGTTGGCTTGTTTTTCACGCAGGCCAAACTGCACGGCGTTGGTCAGCGAGTTGACCATGTTCCCGCCGTAGTGGTTCAGAACCAGAACATCTGCGCCCGAGTTCAGAACCGGCGCGATATAGGACGAAAAGTCGGTTGCGGCCAGCGGCGTGCGGACCTTCTCGACGGTATCCCAGCCCAGTGCTTCGGTCGCGGCTGCGATCGATTCTTCTTGCGTCCAGCCCCAGGTATAGTCGGCCGTCAGGTGATAGGCGCGGCGATCTGTCCCGTAAAGCTGCTCAAGCACGGGTGCGAGGGCGGCGGCGGACATGTACGCGTTGAAGAAGTGGCGGAAACCGTTGGCTTTCTTGTCCTTGCCGGTGGTGTCGTTCGAGTGGGTCAGACCCGCCATGAAGATCACGCCGGCCTCTTGGCAAAGGCCCTGCACAGCCACGGCCACGCCCGAGGACGAACCGCCCGAGATCATGATCGCGCCGTCTTTTTCGATCATCGACTTGGCCGATGCGCGGGCTGCGTCCGATTTCGTCTGCGTGTCGCCGGTGACGAAATCGACCTTCTTGCCCATGATGCCGGTGCCGTCCAGAACCTTGGACGAGAACGTGCTCATCATGCCGCCGTCGCCCTGACCGTTCAGGTGTTCGACCGCCAGCTCGAAGGCGCGCAGCTCGTCCGCGCCTTCGTCTGCGTAGGGTCCGGATTGGGGTACGTTAAAGCCCAGCGTGACCGTGTCGCCGGTGGGCGCGTTGGTAAAGCCGGAATGGGCCGCCGCACTCAGATACGTCGGCAGCGCAAGGCCCGCGCCGGCGATGCTGCCGGTCTTGAGCACGCCGCGGCGTGTAAAGTTCGAATTGGACATGAAAATCCTCCCAGTTGTTGAAAAGCGCCCGCCGACTCCTCCGTCCGCACGACCGCATGCACCACGCCTGTTGGTGCACAGTGCAAAGATGTTATCGCCTGCTTTTGGAAAATTGCGCAATAACCCCCTTGAAAATCACAACTATTTTGTAAACAACTGAACAGAATACAGGTGCATACTGTAAATTAACTTATGTCGCGGCGCAGAAAGCCATTGAAAAAGCCCAACAATGCTCGAGAGGTTGACGATGATCCGGGACACTCTGACAGGCAGCCGCATCCGGGAGCGCCGGGTGATCGCAGGACTGAAACAGGCGGATCTGGCGCGCCAGATCGGAATTTCGGCCAGCTATCTTAACCTGATCGAACACAACCGGCGCAGAATCGGCGGAAAACTGCTGTTGAACATCGCGCATGTGCTGGGGGTCGAACCTTCGGCGCTGACCGAAGGGGCAGAGGCCGCTTTGATCGCCTCCTTGCGCGAGGCGGCAAACGACGTGGGCAAGGGCGTGGCCGAGGTCGAGCGGGTGGAAGAGTTCGCAGGCCGCTTTCCCGGTTGGGCCGAGGTGCTGGCAGGCGCGCACCGCCGCGTGCTTTCGCTGGAACGCACGGTCGAGACCCTCAGCGACCGGCTGACGCACGATCCGCAACTGGCCACCTCGATGCACGAGGTTCTGTCGACCGCCGCCGCGATCCGCTCGACTGCGTCGATCCTGGCGGATGACACCAACATCTCGCCCGACTGGCAGGCGCGGTTTCATGCCAACATCGACCAGGACAGCCGCCGTCTTGCCGACAGTGCCAAGGCGCTGGTGACTTATCTCGACGCCAACACAGAAGAGACCGGCAATGCCTCACCGCAGGAAGAGGTCGACGCGTTTCTCGATGCGCAGGGTCACGGGTTCGACGGGCTGGAGGCTGGCACGCAAACGGTCGACGCGGTGCTGGCCGGTGCGCCGCAACTGGCGTCAGTCGCGGCACAGCATTTGGCGCGGCAGGTTCTGGGCCAGATCGAGGCCGACGCCCGCGCGGTCAGCCGCGATGCCCTGGCAGAGGCTCTGACAGAGACGGGCATGGACCCGGTGGCCCTTGCCCAGCGGTTCGGGGTGTCCGTCGCGCGCATCCTGCGCAGGCTTGCGGCACAGCCCGACACCCAGCGCGGTCTTGTGGTCAGTGACCGCGCGGGCAGTCTGGTGTTCCGCCGCCCCGTCGAAGGCTTTTCGATCCCGCGTTTCGGGGCGTGCTGCCCGCTCTGGCCGCTGTTCCAGGTGCTGATGCATCCCGGTCAGGTGCTGCGCGAGCGGGTCCAGCAGCAGGGCCGCCGCGTCGCAACCTTCGACTGTTTCGCGGTGGCCGAGCCTGTGGGGCCTGCGCAATACAACGCGCCGCAGCTGGTTCATGCGACCATGCTGATCCTGCCCGTGACCGCACCGGATCAAAGCCAGCCACCGGGCCGCCCCGTCGGATCGACCTGCCGCGTCTGCCCGCGCGAAGCTTGCGCAGGCCGCCGCGAGCCGTCGATCCTGAGTGTTGGCTTTTGAAGGGGGCTTTTGACAGGCACCGCTTTTCGATCAATAGTCTGCGATCAAGGGGGAGTTCCACGCGCAGCGATGCCGCGTGGGGTCGTCGCAGATGACAGCGACGGGGGCCGTTCGGGGAGGAATGGACGCCAATGGACAAGCATGTTTTGCTGGTCGAAGACGAAGTGAACATCATCGAGGCCATGAGTTTCTTGCTGAAACGCGAAGGCTGGAAGGTGGACACGCATTCGGACGGGGCCACTGCCGTGTCGGCGATCCGCGACGCGCGGCCCGACCTGGTGGTGCTCGACTATATGCTGCCGGGCAAGAGCGGCATCGCGATCCTGACCGAATTGCGCGCCTTGCCGGATTTCGCCGCCCTGCCGGTGCTGATGTTGACTGCACGCGGGCAGTTGCGCGACCGCGAAGAGGCGGAACGGGCCGGGGTCAACCGTTTCATGACCAAGCCGTTCTCCAACACTGAAGTGTTGAACGCCGTGCGCGATCTGGTGCGGGTCTAGGTCATGGCGCGCGGCCCGTCCTCTCCGGTGTTTCTGGAACGACGCAGCTATCGCCGCCGCCGGATGCAGGACGCGCAGCGGCTGTTGCCGGTGTTGGGACTGATGCTGTGGATGGTGCCAACGCTGTGGCCGTCGGGCGACGAGGCGGGGCATGTTGCGATGTCGGGCGTGATCTACTACATCTTCGGCGTGTGGTGCGTTCTGATTGGGCTCAGCGCATGGCTGTGGCGCGGGCTGCGACGCAGTGCCGAGGACGCGGCATCTGATCCGAAGCATGATCCGTGACCGCCTCGCTGAACCTGCTGATCGGCGTCAGCCTGATCTATGTGGCGTTTCTCTTTGCCGTGGCCTTTGCCGCCGAACGCGCCGCCGTGCGCGGACGCAGCGGCTGGTTGCGCACGCCGCTGGTCTACACGCTGTCACTGTCGATCTATTGCACCGCCTGGACGTTCTACGGCGCGGTAGGATACGCGGCGCGGTCGGGCATGGAATATGTCACCATCTACCTCGGCCCGTCGCTGGTGATGATCGGCTGGTGGTGGGTGCTGCGCAAGCTGGTGCGCATCGGTCGCAGCCAACGGGTGACGTCGGTCGCCGACCTGATTTCGGCGCGCTATGGCAAGTCGAACACGCTGGCGATCGTGGTCACGGTGATGGCCGTGGTCGGTGTGACACCCTATATTGCGCTGCAATTGCAGTCGGTTACGCTGGCCTTGTCGGCCTTCGCCGGGCCTCCCGCTGCGGATGGAAGCGCAGGCCTCAACATGCTGTCCTCGGGCTTTTGGGTGGCTGCGGGACTGGCCGTGTTCACCGTTCTGTTCGGCACGCGCAACCTGAACGCGAACGAGCGTCACGACGGTGTGGTCATCGCCATCGCGGTCGAGGCCGTGGTCAAGCTGGTGGCGCTGATAGCCGTGGGCATCTTCGTGGTCTGGGGCATCGCGGGCGGGGTTCGTCCGATGATGGAACAGATCGACGCAAGTGCCTTGGGCACATGGCAGGTCGACCGCAGCCGTTGGGCCGCGCTGACCGTGCTGTCGGCGGCGGCGTTCCTGTGCCTGCCGCGCATGTTTCAGGTGCTGGTGGTCGAGAACGACGACGAGCGCCACGTGCAGATCGCAAGCTGGGCCTTTCCGGTCTACCTGATGCTGATGAGCCTGTTTGTGGTGCCGATTGCAGTGGTGGGCCTGAACCTCTTGCCGCCGGGATCGAACCCCGATCTTTTCGTGGTCAGCGTGCCGCTGGCCGAAGGGCGCACCGGGCTTGCCGTGCTGTCGTTCCTGGGCGGTTTCTCCTCGGCCACGTCGATGGTGATCGTGGCGACGCTGGCCCTGTCGACGATGGTGTCGAACCACGTGGTGATGCCGATCTACCTCAGCCTCAAACCGGGGGGGGCCAGCATGTCAGGCGATGTGCGCAGCGTGATCCTGCGCGCGCGGCGGCTGTCGATTTTGCTGATCATCGCACTTGGCTATCTTTACTACGTTCTGTCAGGCGGCAGCGGTGCGCTGGCTGCCATCGGGCTGATTTCCTTTGCCGGTGTGGCACAGTTCCTGCCCGCGATGCTGGGCGGCATCTTCTGGCGCGGGGCGACGCGAGTGGGCGCACTGTCGGGGCTGTGCCTGGGCTTTGCAATCTGGGTCTATGCCTCGCTCTTGCCCAGCTTCGGCCAGGGCGCGGTGCTGCCCGCATCGTTCTTCGAGGTCGGCCCCTGGGGCATCGGCTGGCTGCGCCCCTATGCGTTCTTCGGGATCGAGGGGATCGACCCCACAGTGCATGCGGTGCTTTGGTCGCTGTTGCTGAACACCTGCGTCTTCGTGGTAGGCTCGTTGCTGAGCTTTCCCAAGCCGTTGGAGCGATTGCAGGGCGCGCAATTCGTCAACGTCTTCGACCATTCGGGGCAGGCGCGCGGCTGGCATGCGTCCGTCGCTGCGTCGGAGGATCTGATGATCATGGCGCAGCGTATCCTGGGGGCCGCCGAAGCGCAGGCGCTGTTTCGTGCTGCTGCGCGCGAGCAGGGGATGATTGGCCATCTGCCCGAACCGAACCCTGCGTTTCTGGAACGGCTGGAACGCGAACTCTCGGCTTCGGTCGGGACCGCGACTGCGCATGCGATGGTCAGCCAGATGGTCGGCGCGGCCTCGGTCTCGGTCGAGGATCTGCTGGCGGTGGCGGACGAATCCGCGCAGATGCTGGAATATTCCAGCCAACTCGAAACGAAATCTGCCGAGCTCAGCCGCACCGCCGGGCAATTGCGCGAGGCCAACGACAAGCTGACGCAATTGTCGGTGCAAAAAGACGCATTTCTGGGCCAAATCAGCCACGAATTGCGCACGCCGATGACCTCGATCCGCGCCTTTTCCGAGATCATGCGCGATGCCGAAGGGCTGAGTGCGGCGGAAAAGACCAAATACGCCTCGATCATCCACGTCGAGGCGATCCGGCTGACCCGCCTGCTGGACGATCTTCTGGACCTCAGTGTGTTGGAAAACGGTCAGGTCAGCCTGAACCCCGCCACGGGGCGGCTGGACGCGGTGCTGGATCACGCGGTGATCACGGCCGGGGCCAGCGGCGACGGGCGGCTGCGGATCGTGCGGCACAAAACGACCGCCGACACCATGCTGACCACCGATATGGACCGGCTGGGGCAGGTGTTCATCAACCTGATCACCAACGCGCAGAAATATTGCCGGGCCGAGGCGCCGCAGCTGGAGATTTCGGTGCGCGCCACGCCTGACATGCTGAGGGTCGAATTTCGCGACAATGGAACGCCGATCCCCGATGCCGCGCGGGCGCTGATCTTCGAGAAATTCGCCCGCGTGGCCGAAGGCGACGGGTCGGGCGCGGGTCTGGGGTTGGCCATCTGCCGCGAGATCATGGCGCGCCTGGGGGGCGATATTTCCCATGTGCCGCAGGCCTCGGGCAATCTCTTCGTGGTACAGATGCCGCGCGCGGCGGCGCTGGCTGCGCAATAGGCGTGGCCTGGGGGGGGGCTGGGCCGAAACTGGGCGATTTAAAGGCTATGGTAACCAATACTGCCTAGGACAGAGGTATCCTTTCGCAGGGCAGGGGTGCCATGAGCGCTAACGACCCGACATTATCAGTGCTGCATCGCAAGACGGCGGCCGGACAGCAGCAGCATCAGGCGCGGTCGGTGACCGTCGCCAAGGCGATGCGGCTGTCGATTGCCAAGGTGGCGAAGGATGTCTTCAACATGGCGATGCAGGCGATTGGTCTGGTCGTCGAGGAACGCAGCCAGGAGGCGTGCATCGAAATGATGGATGATATCGCCCTTCTTGTGCTGCTTGACGGGCCGCAAGGCCGCGTGGGTGCCGCGATGATCGACGCGGGGCTGGTCGGCGGGCTGATCCAGCAGCAGACCATGGGCCGCGTATTGCCCGCCATGGACGATCCGCGCCCGATGACCGAAACCGATGCCGCGATGTGCGCCCCGATGCTGGACGCGCTTTTTGAAAGGGCGGCAAACGCTGTCGAGGACGAGGCCGACAGGGCGCTTTTGCAGGGCTATAGCTTTGGCGTCCGCGCGGAAGAGCCGCGCCTTGTCGGCATGGCGCTGGAAGAACCTGTGTACCGCGTGATCCGCCTGACACTGGACCAGGCGCGGGGCGCGCGGCAGGGCGATCTGGTGCTGTTCCTGCCGCCCGTGGCCGACCCTGATGACGGCACACGCAGCATAGCGGACCATGCCGAAGTTTCTGCCGAGGGGGCCACGGCCAATCTGACGGATGTGGTGATGCACCTGGAGGCGGAGTTGATGGTGCAGCTGTGCCAGTTGCGGATGAACCTTGCGGATCTGACAGGGCTTGCCGCCGGTGATACGCTGTTGTTGCCGCTGGGCACCTTCCCCAAGACGCGGATCATCGCGCAGTCGGGCAAATGTCTGGGGACGGGCACGCTGGGGCAGGTGGACGGGCTGCGCGCGCTCAAGCTTGACCGCGAACCGTCGCATGCCGACAAACCGCTCAGGCGTGCATCTGATCAGGCCGACGTCGAGATGCCGCAGGTGTCGCAGATCACGGTGGGGCAATCGGCGGTGCCCAACCTGCCTGCGCTTGCGCCGCTTGCCGAACTGGGCGGGGCGCCGATGGCAGCCATGCCCAATTTCGATGATATGAAACTGCCCGAACTGGATGATCTGCCGGACCTGAGCGATCTGCCAGACCTGAATGATCTTCCGACGCTGAACGATCTAAATGACCTGCCGGATCTGAAATCTGCCTGAGGTGGTCTCAGGCCCCCGAAAGTGCTGTCAGGGTGGGCCGCAGTCCTTCCAGATCATAGCCGCCCTTCTGTGCGGTCGCCAGGATGTCGTCCACGCTTTGCGTGCCCGCCTGACCCAGCGCCCAGATCACCGTGCAGCGGGTGCCGGATGCGCAATAGGCCAGAACCTTGCCCGGTGCATCGGCGGCAAAGCCCATCTGCGCCGCGACATTGTCAGGGGTCATCGTCTGGTGGGTCAGGGGCAATACCTTGAACGCAAGCCCCGCAGCCTCTGCCGCCTGGGCCATCACGTCGGCATGGTGGCTGGGCGGAATCTCACTATCGGGCCGGTTGCAGATCACGCAAGTAAAGCCGGCCTCGGCGATTGCGGGCATGTCCGCCGGATCAATCTGGGGCGAGACGAAATAGTCGGGGGTGATTTGACGTATATCCATGGCAAAACGTCTAGGCCGATGCCGCGCGCCTGTCCAGTATCCGCGATGCGGCACGTCGCGCCAAATTCCACTGCGGTGCGCCGTCTCAGCCCAGGATGATGCCCATCACGACCATCATCAGCCCAAAGGCCGAAATGAACAGCGCGCCCAGGTTCAGCGGCACCACGCTTTTCAGCACGGCGCGCATGGCGTCGTCGTCCAGCCCCGCCCGTTTGGCGCGCGTCACGCGGACGATGCACCAGACCAGCCCGACAAGGCCCACGAAGGAGATGCCCACACCGGCCCAGATCAGCAGGTCGAACACCGTGATTGTCGAAGTTTCTTCTATCATGCGCCTGCGCTACTGCATTGCCGGACGCAGGGCAAGTCAGCCGTTGAAATCCAGCGCGATGGTGAACGTGTAGGCCGGTTTGCTCAGACCATTGGGCGCGCGGGCAAAGCGGCGGGCGCGTTTGACGGCGGAAATCGCGGCGCTGTCCAGCGCGGCGTTGCCCGACGAGGCGACGACCTGCACCGATTGCAGCACGCCCGACGCGGCGATGGACAGCGCAAGCTTGGTACGCCCCGCGCCCGATCCCGCCGGGGCCGCGGCATTGCGGCGCACCTTGGCCTGGATGGCAGCCCCCCATTCGGCCTGTAGCGCATTGGCGCGGGCCGAAGACACGCTTTGCGTTTTTGCCGCGCCGCCGGTTCCCGCGTTGGGCGCGGCACGCGCGGTGCCTTTGGCGGTGGATTTCGCCTTCGGGGCCGACGCACTTTGGGCTTGTGGCTTTGGCTTGGGCGTCGGTTTGGGTTTCGGCGCAGGGGCCAGACCCGCCGGGCGCAGCATCGGGCGTTTCGACGTGCTGCCCGGCGTCGTCGGGTCGATCTGCGGCAGCGCAGGCGGTGGCGTGACAGCGACCAGTTGTTGCGGTGGCTTTGGCGCTGCGGGCGTATCGGGCTGCGTGGTCGGTGCTGCCGCATCGTCGGTTTGCGGGGGCGCGGGCTGCGCAATTTCGGTTTGCGGGCGCACTGGTGCCGCAGGCTCTGGCACCTCGGGCAGGGCGGGTGCGGCGATGTCGAACCGCGGCGCTTGCGGCAGGGCCGTGGGCATCGCGGGCGCCTCGGCCACCGGGCGCGCGGGCGCCGTGTCGGCCGGGGTGGCGGCTTGCGGCATCGCCACTTCGGTCAGCGGGGCGGGGGGCCTTTCCCAAGCCTCGGCCAGTGCCGCGACCGCCGCCGATGCCGGTGCGACCGTCGCCGCATCGTTGCCCGTATCGCCAGAGGATGCAGCCCCCTGCGGTGCCGGGACCACGGCCCAAAACCCGACATGCGCGCTTGCGGCCAAGGAAAGGAACACGGCGGCTTCGATCAGGCGCATCAGTCTGCCCCCGTGATCAGCTCGACACCCGAGACACCTGCCGCCGCCAGCTGTGGCAGCAGTGCGGCAAGCTTGGCCGCAGGCAGCGTGGCATCGGCGCGCAGGGCCAGCACGCCCTCATGTGCGCTCAGCGCTGCCAATGCCGCGTCGCCCGTCGCACCGCCATAGGCCAGCGTGCCATCGGCTGCGACATAGAGCGCGTTGGGGTCCATCGGTGCCGCGTCCGACGTACTGTCGGGCACGGTGACATCGATGGGATCGGGCGGGGCGATCTGCGCGCTCATCAGGAAAAAGATCAGCAGCAGGAACACCACGTTGATCATCGGCACGATGTTTTCGGCGGCGCGGCGTGGCGGGGTGGGGGGCGAGAAATCCATCAGGCTCATTCGACCACCACCAGTTGCGTGAGCCCGGCACCGCGCAGAGCGTCCAGCGTGCGTACCAGATCCTGCAGCGTCGCGTCGCCGCGCGCGCGCAGCACCACGACATCGTCCGGGGCCGACATCAGCGGCGCAAGAGCCACCGCCAGATCGCCAACGGGCACGCCGTTCAGCGTCACGCCGTCGGATGCGATTTCCACGAGACGCGGGGGCCCGGAATAGGCCGCACCGCTGCCCGCCGTCTGCAGGGGCAGGGCGAAATCGGTGCCAAATCGCGCGGCCAGCATGAAGAACACCAGCAGCAGGAACACCACGTCGATCATCGGCGTAAGACTGGCCCTGCGCGCGGGCCGTATGGGGCCAAAGGCGAACATCAGCGCACTTTCGGCCCACGGGTAAAGACGCGGGTGGCGGCGGTTTCCATGTCGCCCTGCAGACGTGCGGCGATGCTTTCGAACCACGTCAGCGCGACGCCTGCGGGGATTGCCACGGCCATGCCTGCGGCGGTGGTCAAGAGCGCCTCCCAGATGCCACCGGCAAGGGCTGCGGGGTCGGCGCGGCTGCCTGCCTCTTGCAGGGCCTGGAACGCGTCGATCATACCCACAACGGTGCCCAGCAGACCCAAGAGCGGTGCCGTGGTTGCTATCAGCTCCAATGCGCGCAGGCCCGTGCGGGCACGGGCCAGATCAATGCGGGCGTGGGCGGTGGTTTCCTCGCGGGCCTGCGCCTCGGTCAGGGCAGGGTCGTGGCGGGCGGTCATCGCCGCCAGCGCCATGCGGGCGCGGATAGAGCGGCGGCCTTCCAGCTTGGCGCGCGCGGCATCAACATCGCCCTGCGCCCAGTCGTCCAGCGCTGCCGCCGTCGCCGCCCCCGACCATGCGCCGAGGCGTGCCAACTGCCACAGCTTCCACAGAATCAGCGCCAGCGTCAGCACCGAAAGCGCTGCGATCAGCCAGAGCACCGGGCCACCGCGTTCCAGAAAGGCGATCAGCGAGGGTGGCAGCATCATGGTTTTTCTCCCCAAAGAGCAGTCAGGATCGCGTCGAGGCCCTCGGTCAGGGCCGCAGGGCCCGGTTGCAGGATCAACGGCGATTTGATCTCGGTGATGCGCCCGTTGGCAACCGCCGGGATCACCTCCCAGCCGGGGCGGGCGGCGATGCGCTCGGGGCGGACCTTCTTGCCGCACCACGAGGCGATGATGATATCGGGGGCGGCTTCGATCACCTGCTGCGGGTCCAGAATGCGGGCGCGCGCACCCTGTTCGGCCTGCAGATGCGCGAAGACATCCGCGCCGCCTGCAATCTCGATCAGCTCAGACGCCCAGCGGATGCCGGAGATGGGCGGATCGTCCCATTCCTCGAAGTAGACGCGCGGGCGCGACGGGCGCTGCGTGGTGCGGATGCTCTCGATCCGGCGGGCATAGCCATCAGCAAGTGCATCGGCCTCTGCCGCACATCCCGTCAGCGCGCCCAGCGTGCGGATCATGTCGAGAATGCCCGCGACCGACCGTTGATTGAAGCCATGCACGGCGATGCCCGCGCGGATCAGATCGGCGGCGATGTCGGCTTGCAGGTCAGAGAAGGTCAGCACCAGATCGGGCTGCAGCTCCAGTATCTTGGGCACGTCCGCCGATGTGAACGCGCCCACACGGGGCTTTTCGCGGCGCACCTGGCTGGGACGCACGGCATAGCCGGTGACGCCCACAATGCGGTCGGACTGGCCCAGCAGATACAGCGTTTCGACCGTTTCTTCGGTCAGGCAGACGATGCGCTGATAGGGAAAGGCCATCAGCAGACCTCCGGGCGGCGAACGGTTTGCATCCAGGTCTGCGCACCTTCCAGCACGGCGGTGTGGACGGCGCGGCCCACGGCCTCGCCCAGATCGGTGTGCATGCCTGCAAATGGCGCCGCGCCTTCGCGGGCCGCCACGGCAATGCAGTCGGTGCCGGTGCCGGTGGCCAGCCCGGTGGGCAGTTGGTGGCCCACTTGCATGACGGCCACGGTGCGGGCCTGTGCGGCAATTGCCAGCATCTCGATCAGCGCAGGCTCGGCAAGCGCCTGATCGGTCTGCACCGCCACGTTGATCGTGCCCCAATCCCTGCCCGAGCGGTCCAGTCGCGTGCCGATATGTTCGGCGTTCGACAGGCCCACGGTCGCCACGGCGCGGGCGGTTGCGGTGCCCGCAGTCGTGGTATGTTCGGTTACGGCGCGAATATCGCGCGAGGTCAGGAAACACACGTCGTCCGGCGTGCCACGCAGAGCAAGCTGGCCGGTCAGCCAGTCCAGCACGTCCAGATCCTGCGTCAGGTCGGCATTGCGCACTTCGCGCCACGAAATCGCTTCGGCAGTGACAAAGCCGGGACGGTTCAGCGCCCAGCTCAGCACGCGGTGCGGCCCGCCGAGATCAAAACGCAGCCAGGGGCGGTCGAGGGTCAGCGGCACATTCATTCCAGCGTGTCCAGCGTCTGGAACACCGGCCCGCGGTCGGTCATCTCGTAATGCGCCAGGATGCCGAAGACCTGCGCGAGGTTCTCGGGTGTCATCACTTCGGCGGGTGGGCCATCCGCGACGATGCCGCCCTGATGTAACATGATCACCCGCGAGCAGTGGCGCGCCGCCAACCCAAGATCGTGCAGCGAGGTCAGCACCGTGCGCCCGGAGGCTGCAAGGGCGGAAAATACCCGCATCGTGGCAATCTGTGCGGCCGGATCGAGGCCCGCAATCGGCTCGTCCGCCATCATCAACGGCGTGTCCTGCGCCAGCGCACGGGCGATCAGGACGCGGGCCTGTTCACCACCCGACAGCTGCGTCGCGGTGCGCTGGGCATAGGCCTGCAGCCCCATCTGCGCCAGCGCGTCCGCGACAGCGGCTGTGTCCTCTGCCTTGGTGCCGGAATGGGGCAGGCGGCCCAGACGCACCAAACGCTCCACGCTGACGGGCCAGGCGATTTCCCGCGCTTGCGGCAGCCAGGCACAGGCGCGAGCACGCTCCATGCTGGTCATCTGCGCCAGCGACGACGTGCCGTCATGCGCGAGCAGTCCGAGGGCCGCGCGCATCAGAGTGGTCTTGCCCGCACCATTGGGGCCCAGCAGGCCAACACATTCGCCGGGGTGCAAAGTCAGCGACACGTTTTCGATCAACGGGCAGGCACCGCGTTTGACGGACAGGTCTTGCAGGGTCAGAACGGTCATTGCAGTGTGCCCCGCGTCTTGTAGATCAGGTGCAGGAACAGGGGTGCTCCGACCAGCGCCATCAGCACGCCCAGCTTCAGGTCGCGGTCGGGCAAGGCCACGCGCACCGCGATGTCCGCCGCCAGCACCATCGCTGCCCCGCCAAGCGCCGAGGCCCAGAGCAGCCGCGAGGGTTGTCCGCCGACGAAGGGGCGCAGCACGTGCGGCACGACCAGCCCGACAAAGCCGATGGAGCCTGCAACGGCTGTGCCCGCGCCGACGCAGGCGGCGGTGCCGATCACCAGCGCCAGCCGCAGCCCCGACAGGCGCACGCCCATCGCGGCGGCAGCGTCCTCGCCCAAGGTCAGTGCATCCAGACCGCGCCCAAGCGATCCCAGCAGCAGCCAGCCGACCGCCATGAAGGGCAGCGCCAGCCAGACATGCGCGAACGACCGGTCCGCCAGCGATCCCAGCATCCAGAACACGATTTCGGCTGCGGCGAACGGGTTCGGCGACAGGTTCAGCACCAGCGAGGTAAAGGCCGAGGCGAGTGCTGAAATCGCGATCCCGGCAAGGATCAGCGTCAGCGCGGCACCACGCGGCCCCGCCAGCGTCAGGATCATCGCCACCGCGATCAGCGCCGCCAGCAGCGCCGACAGCGGCAGCGCCAGCGCGAAGGCTGCGGCCAGCCCCGTTTGCAGCGCCAGCACCGCCCCGAGGCCCGCCGCCGCCGACACGCCGATCAGCCCCGGTTCCGCCAGCGGGTTGCGCAGGTATCCTTGCATCGCAGCCCCCGAGACGCCCAGAGACGCGCCGATCATCACCGCGAGTAAGGCGCGCGGAAGGCGGATCTGCTGCATCACCACGCTCATCGGGCTGCCGTCGGTGGCAAACAGGCTCGCGAACGAATGCCAGACCGACACGGGCGTGGTGCCGGTGACCAGCGAGATCACGAACAGCACGAGGCACAGGCAGATCAGGAAAGCGGTCAGTTTCATTGGCGCGCCTCGACGTCGCGGCGCAGGTCCACCATCGTGCGGACCGCGTTCAGCACGGTTGGCGTGCCGCAGACCCAGTCGCGGTCGGTCAACTCTCCCGCGAGATAGGTGCCCTTGAGCGATGACAGCGCCGGGTGGTCCAGATTGTCCTCGGCGCGGGCCGCTCCGGGATAGTTGCGCCCCTGGATGATGACGTCGGGCGCCAGCAGCACCAACTGCTCCAGCGGCAGCACCCCGACCGAGCCGAGGCCCGCTTCTTCGGCCACATTGTCGAAACCGGCTGCAAAAAGCACATCTCCCGCCAGCGAATGACGGCCAGAGGAGTAGTTGTTCACATAGGTCAGCGCTGCACGGGGGCGCTGAGCGGGGGCAGCCGACAGCGCCGCCAGATCGGCGTTGAAGCTGTCGATCATCGCGGTCGCTTCTGCCTCGCGTCCCAAGGCCTCGCCCATCTGGGCCAGACGGTCGGGCACATCCGACAGTGCGCGGGCCGGGGCGAACTGCACCACCTCGATCCCGAGATTGCGCAGCATCGAAATCGTTGCCATCGAGGTGAAGGTGCCGGCAAGCACCAGATCGGGCTTGAGCAGATAGACCTCTTCGGCGCCCGAGCCGTTTGCAGGCAGGGCGCGGGCCTGATCGCCCATCACAGAATCCGTATCCTCATGCGACAGCCGGGTGACCGACACCAGCTGACCGGGCGCGGCCAGCAACAGCGCAAGCTGATCGGTGCACAGGTTGATCGACACCACGCGCTGCGGGGCATCGGCCAGGACCAAAGCGGCACTGACCAGCAGTGCCGCCACGGAGGTTATGAGATCAGAACGACGCACGGACGCCGAAATAGACTGCGCGGTCCGATGTGCCGTAGCCGAACGAAGTCTGGTATTCTTCGTTGGTCAGGTTTTCAAGCCGCATGTACCCTTGGGTGGTGTCGCTGAAATCATAGGTCGCCGAGACATTGACCACTGTGTAATCCGCCATGGCACTGCCGCCGTCATCGGCGCGGCCCGCGACATGGTTCAGCACCAGTTGGCCCGACAGCCTGTCGGTCAGGTCCGCCTCGACGCCCAGCACGAAATCATGCTCTGGCACGCGGATCAGCTGGTTGCCGTTCGCGTCCTCGGCATCGGTATAGGTGTAGGAGCCGAACAGATCGGTGCCCGCCGCCAATGCCACACGGCCTGCCAGTTCCACGCCCTGCGACGTCGATGTGCCGGGCACCTGGTTGTAGCCGCCGCCCGAGAACTGGATCAGGTTGTCGATCTCGGTGTAGAACGCCGTTGCCTTGATCTCGGCGCCCATGGCCAGGCGGTGTTCGACGCCGATCTCGGCGCTGCGGCTTTCCTCTTGCTCAAGCGTGGGGTTGCCATAGACGGGGTGGAACAGCTCGTAGAGTGACGGCGCGCGAAAGCCGGTGCCGATGGCCGCGCGGAGGGTCGTGTCAGTTGTCACGCGCCAGTTGGCCGCCAGACGGCCCGTGGTGAACCCGCCGAAGGTCGAGTGATCGTCGTGGCGCAACGCAAAGCTGACGTCGACGTCTTCGGAGGCTGCATATTGCGCTTCGCCGAAGATCGACGCGATTTCGTAGGTCCCACTGATCGTGTCGACCGCGAATTCCTCTTGGGAATAGCCTGCGCCGAACGCCAGTTCGACCGCGCCGACCTGCGTGATGCCCTTGTAAGTGGCCTCGGTCCGCTCGCCCTTGAAGTTCTGGTTGAAGCCCACGGGATATTCCCGCTCGGTCGTGGAGTAGTTCAGCGCCACGGTGTGGTCGATGGCGTCGCCTGCGATCTCGGCATAGACCCGCGCGCCCAGCCGGGTCGAGAATTCCTGCGCGGTCAGATCGTCGACCCGGAAACCGTCCTGATCGGTCTCGCTGTCCAGATAGTTCAGCGCAAAGCCTAAGGTAACCGTGTCCGTGGCGTCATAGGCGCCCGTCAGGAACAGCGTCGTGCCGCGATAGCCGTCTGCCTCTGGGTTGCCTGCGTCTTCTTCGGCGGCAGAGAACCCGTTTGTGTCGATGTGGCTGAAGGTGAACGCCAGTTCGCCGCGCTCGGATTTGGTGGCAATGCCGAAGGTGGCGGCATAGGTGTCATAGCTGCCCGCCTCGAAGGCATAGCGCAGTTGCGTGCCCATCTCGGTGGCGCGTGCGGTGGTGATGTTGATCACGCCGCCGATCGCCTCCGAGCCATAGAGCGCCGATTGCGAGCCCTTCAGCACTTCGATCCGGCCGATGCCCGCCGTGGTCAGCCCGCCGAAGTTGTACGAGGTCTGCGTGCTGGCCGGGTCGGTCATGTCGATGCCGTCGATATAGACGGGGATGTAGCGGTTCGACAGGCCCCGGATGCGCAGTGTAGACGACGCGCCCAGACCGCCGTTGCCCGAAAGCGAAATGCCCGGCAACGTGTCCAGCGTGTCGTCGACCGTGAAACTGCTGCTGTTCTCGATCTCTTCCTTTTCGACGACCTCGACCACGGTGCCAGTGCGCGCGGTCTCGACCGGCGTCTGGCTGGCCGACACGGTTATCGTGCCAAGGTCAAAGGCGTCGTCCTGCGCCAAGGCGGTGTGCGGAACTGTCGCCAATGCCAATACGGATGCCGAAGCAAGCAGATGTTTCATATTATATCATGTCCCTTTGCGGACGGGCCGGTTGTTTCCGGTCCTTTGGTCGTCAATATGGGAAAGGGCACATGCGCCTTCCGCCGGTGAAACGCCACCAAAGCGGTCAGGCCGCCGACACATGCGCACCCCGCGCGTGTATCCGGGTGATCCCTCTGGCAGGTCTCCTGACTTGCGGGTCGATGCCCGGCCGCGCCTTCCCGGGGTCGGTTGACCCTAGTGGCATATGACGGCCGCGCTCACCGCTTACAGTTGCGGGGGCAGTCACGGATTTAAGGATGGCTCCCCGCACCGTGTTCCCTTTAACGGCGAGTCGCCCCGCCGAACCAAAGTAGTCGAGGCTTAGACCCTGTGCCGCCGCCGATCAAGGCGCGAATGCGACGTGGTGTGAAGGCCGCGCGTCAAAGTGGTCTTGCAGCGCGCAGGGCTGGCTTGTATCGGTTGGGTTTGCCAGACCGAACCGAACCGGCCCGAATTGACCCCGGAAAAGCCGGGAATTTGCCCCCCACTCAAGGATGCCTCTCTCATGACCGACACCGCCACCAATCTTGACAGCTACCGCGTGACCGCAGACGAACTGCGCCAGTTCATCGAGAGGATCGAACGTCTGGACGCCGAGAAAAAAGACCTCGCCGAGCAGCAAAAAGAGGTGATGGCCGAGGCCAAGGGACGCGGTTATGATACCAAGGTGATCCGCAAGGTCATCGCCCTGCGCAAACGCGAACCCGATGACATCGCCGAAGAAGAAGCGGTTCTGGAGATGTACAAAGAAGCGCTGGGCATGTCCTGACGCCATCAGGGCAGGGCGCGGACGGTTGCCCTGCCTGTTTTCAAGCCCGTCCTTGGGCCGCGTGTCCCGGACGACGACTGCTGGTCCCGACATGATCGATAAAAGACTGCCGCATGCGCGGTGTGCGTGGCACCGTCCGACTCGGACAGCCTCGGATCGCGCGCTGTAGGCGCATTCGCAAGATGCTGATCTTCAAAAGAAAATGGTGCCCCCACACGGACTCGAACCGCGGACCTACTGATTACAAATCAGTTGCTCTACCAGCTGAGCTATAGGGGCACTCGGGCGCTCGTTTACTGTGCCGTTACACAACGCGCAAGATCAAAATGCACAGAAAGTCGAGATTGCCTTTGCAGGTTTTCCCGCGCGACAATTCAGATATAACAAAGCCATATCCAGATCGTGACAGGACCCGGCACCCACAGATGCAGATTGTTTTTCACACAGGCGCACATTTCACCGAGGAAGAGCGGCTGGTAAAGTGCCTGCTGCGCAACAAGGAGGACTTTGCCGCCAAGGGGGTCTCGGTTCCGGGGCCGTCGCGGTATCGCAAGCTTTTGCGCGAAACATTCTCGGCGATGCAGGACAATCAGCCCGCCGAGGGCGCGCGCGATGTGTTGCTGGATGCGATTCTGGATGCGGAAACGCCCGACCGCATCATTCTGAGCCATTCGCATCTGTTCGGCGCGCCGCGCGCCTCTGTGCGGCACGGGCGGCTTTATCCCAATGCGACCGAGCGGATGGTGCAGATCAGCCAGCTGTTCCCCCATGACGAGATCGAGATGTTCACCGCCCTGCGCAATCCGGCGGCGTTTCTGCCTGCGGTGTTCGGCGCGTCTCCGCATCAGACGGTCGACGGGTTCCTGGGCGGCGTCGACCCTGCGGATGTGCGGTGGTCGGACATGCTGGCCGAGGTTCGCGCGGCTGCGCCGAACGTCAACATCACCGTTTGGTGCAACGAGGACACGCCGCTGATCTGGACCGAGGTGCTGCGCGAGATGGCCGGGCTGGAGCACAACGAACCGGTGATCGGCGGCTTTGACGTGCTGGCGGACATCATGTCGGACGAGGGGATGCTGCGGCTGGAGGCCTATCTCAAAAGCCATCCGGTGATGACCGAGATGCAAAAGCGGCGGGTGATCGCGGCGTTTCTGGACAAATACGCATTGCCCGGCGAGATCGAGGAAGAGCTGGACATGCCTGGCTGGACCGACGATCTGGTCGAAGAACTGACCGAGGTCTACGACGAGGACATGGCGCGCATCCAGCGGATGCCGGGTGTCACGCTGATCGCGCCCTGAGGGGGGGCTGTGGTGGGATCTTGGTAACCAGGGCCACCACCATTCAATATTGCTCTGCGCGTAATGGTATATCGGAATGTGGTTGGCGGTTAACGAAGGTCGGCTGTGCGGGACAAAGTTGCCATAGCTAACGAAACCTTGTACGCACAATCCCTGCGATTGAGAACGCCGGGGCGCGAGCCGATGGAGCTTTCGTAATTTCCCAGATATCGGAGCTAAGCATGGGGCGGCGAAAAGAACTTAAAGGCATATGCAATGATCTGCTGGACAGCTTCGTAAGTCGATACAACGATATTGATGGCTATTGGGCCTTGGGAAAGTTTCAGGCGTTCCTACAGACGACGCAAAAAGAGCGGCTCCAGTTTCATTTGACGCGCGAAAAGAGCGAGGAAAGTGTTTTTGAACAGACGCTTGGCTATTATCGGTTCGCCTTCCAGCGGCATTTGAGAGCCCGAAAGCTCACCGACGCATGGGTGGATCGTGCGGTGATAACGGTTGAGCCTCAATCATCTTCACAATTGAGCTGTGTATTTGAAATCGATGCCAAAAATGGCCCAAAATTCGAGGCCAAAAGACTAATTGCAGTGCGTCCGCACAAGCCGGAGCGTGAGTTGCAGCGACGTATCGAAGACCATGGGCCAAGTAACCAAAAGGGCGCTTAGAATGCACTAAGTCTTCTAGACACAATCGGCTCATACCTGCCGTTCGCTGCCGTAAGTTCAGGCACCGTCTCCGGCAATCCTCGCTCAGATGTGAACGCCGATGCCAATCAACCTGCGCCGACCTCAACGCTCCAGCTGCGCTGCCGCGCGGGCCAGTGACGTGATGCCGTCCCAATCACCCGAGAGCACCATGTCCGCCGGGGCGACCCATGAGCCGCCTGCGCAGATCACGTTTGGAAGGCTCAGGTAGTCGGCGGCATTTGCGGGGCTGACGCCGCCGGTGGGGCAGAACATCACCTGCGGGATCGGGGCGCCGATGGCCTTGATCGCGGCGGCACCGCCCGAGGCTTCGGCGGGAAAGAACTTCAGCATCGTATAGCCGCGTTCCAGCAACCGCATCGCCTCGGAGGCGGTCGCGGCACCCGGCAGCAGGGGCAGGCCCGCTTCTTCGCAGGCATCCAGCAGCCGGTCGGTCGCACCCGGCGAGACGCCGAATTGCGCGCCTGCGTCTTTGGCGTCCTGTACGTCCTTGGGGGTAAGCAACGTGCCGGCCCCGACGATGCCGCCCTCCACGCCTGCCATCTCGCGGATCACGTCCAGGGCGGCGGGGGTGCGCAATGTCACCTCGAGTGCGGGCAGCCCGCCCGCCACCAGCGCGCGGGCAAGGGGGGCTGCGCGGCTGGCGTCGTCGACCACCAGAACCGGAATGATCGGGGCCATCTGTGCAATGCGCAAGGCGGCGGCGCTGGCGTCTTGGGGTGTCATCATCTGTCTCCTGTTCAGTCTTATACGACCACGGCAGCGCCGGTGTCGGCCCCGCCCACATTGGCGCGGAACATTGCGAAAAGTTCGCGGCCGATGCCGTTGGTGTTGCCGCTCAGGTCGGCAACGGCGGGCGCGCGGTCCTCTACTCCGTCGGTCAGAACGTGCAGTGTTCCGGCCTTGGCGTCCAGCCGGATCATGTCGCCGTCGCGCACTTTGGCGATCAGGCCGCCATCCAGTGCTTCGGGGCTGACGTGGATCGCGGCAGGGGTCTTGCCCGAGGCACCGGACATGCGGCCATCGGTGACCAGCGCCACCTTTTGCCCGCGTCCCTGCATCACCGCCATAAGCGGGTTCAGCGCGTGCAGTTCGGGCATGCCGTTGGCCTTGGGGCCCTGAAAGCGGACCACGATCACGCAGTCTTCGGTCAGGGTGCCCGCCTTGAACGCGGCCTTGACCTCTTCCTGATCGTGAAAGACGCGGGCAGGGGCCTCGACCAGTTGGTGCTCGTCCGCGACGGCGGAAATCTTGATCACCCCGCGCCCGAGGTTGCCGGTTAACTGTTGCAGCCCGCCCTTGGGGGCGAACGGATTGCTGGCGGGGCGCAGGATACGCTCGTTCTGGCTTTGGCGGGGCGCGTCCTGCCAGCGCACTTCGCCGTCGATCAGCTTGGGCTCTTGCGTATAACTTTGCAGCCCGTCGCCCATCACCGTCACCGTGTCGGGGTGCAGCAGACCTGCATCCAGCAGCTCGCCGATCATATAGGTCAGACCGCCCGCCGCGTGGAAATGGTTAATGTCGGCCAGCCCGTTGGGATAGACCCGTGCCATCAGCGGTGTCGCGTCCGAGATGTCCGACAGGTCCTGCAGGTCAAGCTGCACACCCGCCGCGCGGGCCATCGCGATGATGTGGATCACCAGGTTGGTCGATCCACCTGTCGCCATCAGCCCCACCAGACCGTTCACGAATGTCCGTTCGTCCAGAATATCGCAGACCGGGCGGTAGTCATTCCCCAGGTTGGTGATCTCCAGCGCGCGCTTGGCGCCTGCATGGGTCAGCGCGTCGCGCAGGTCGGTGTCGGGGTTCACAAAGGACGCACCGGGCAGGTGCAGGCCCATGAACTCCATCAGCATCTGGTTCGAGTTGGCAGTGCCGTAAAAGGTGCAGGTGCCCGGTCCGTGGTAGGATGCCATCTCGGCCTCCATCAGCTTGTCGCGGCCCACTTCGCCCGAGGCGTGCAGCTGGCGGACCTTGGATTTCTCTTCGTTCGGCAGGCCCGAGGGCATCGGTCCCGCAGGCAGGAAGATCGAGGGGATATAGCCAAAGGTGGCCGCCGCGATGATCAGCCCCGGCACGATCTTGTCGCAGACGCCCAGATAAACGGCGCTGTCGAAGGTGTTGTGCGACAGGGCCACGCCCGCCGCCAATGCGATCACATCGCGCGAGAACAGCGACAGCTCCATGCCGGTCTGCCCTTGGGTCACGCCGTCGCACATCGCGGGCACGCCGCCTGCCACCTGTGCGGTGCCACCGTTGGCCAGTGCGGTCTGCTTGATCAGATCGGGAAAACGCTGGAACGGCTGGTGCGCCGACAGCATGTCGTTATAGGCGGTGACGATGCCGATGTTGGGGCTGATCCCCTCGACCAGCGCGCCCTTTTCGGCACCCATCGCGGCAAAGGCATGGGCCTGATTGCCGCAGGTCAGGTGCGCACGGCGCGGGCCGTCTTCGGCGGCGCTGCGCATCCGATCAAGGTATTGCGCGCGGCTGTCTGCCGAGCGTTTGATGATGCGGGCTGTAACGTCCTGGATCTTGGGATGGATATTGGGATTGAGGGCCATGTGCGGCGTTCCCTTCGCGGATATGGAGCGTTTGGCTATGATGTACGGCTTTGTTAGCGCTAACGGGCACAAAATTCAACCCGTAGAATGGCCGGGATGCGCTACAGGCGCGCAAGCCACTGATATCTTGGCCATGCTGCGCGGGAAAAGCAAAATCATGGATGGCAGAGGCCGAGAGAAACCCGTTCCGGGTTTGCTCATTTTTTTCGCAATCGGGTTGACGGGCAGGGGGTTTTCAGTAATTGACTGTTTTAATCAGAATTGATTTGTAACAGGAGAGACCCCATGCGTTTTGCACATCCTTTCACCCTGGCCTTCGCGACCGTGCTGGCCGTTCCGGCCTTTGCCGAAGGCGAGTTGAACCTTTATTCCTCGCGCCATTACGACACTGACGAGCGGCTTTATTCCGATTTCACCGACGCCACGGGCATCACCATCAACCGCATCGAAGGCAATGCCGACGAGCTGATCGCGCGGATGCAGGCCGAGGGCGAGAACTCGCCCGCCGACGTGCTGCTGACGGTTGACACCTCGCGTCTGCAACGGGCCAAGGACGCGGGCGTTCTGCAAGCGGTGGACAGCGACGTTCTGGAACAGCGCATTCCGGCCTACCTGCAGGATGCTGACAACCAATGGTTCGGCTTTTCGCAGCGCGCGCGGATCATCTTCTACGACAAGACCGAAGCGACCAACCCGCCGCAGACCTATCTTGATCTGGCCGATCCTGCCTACGAGGGCCAGGTGTGCCACCGCTCGTCGACCAACGCCTATTCGCAGACGCTGCTGGCCGCGATGATCGAGAACTTTGGCGAAGAAGATGCGACCGCTTGGGCGCAGGGCGTCACCGACAACTTTGCGCGCGACCCGCAGGGCGGTGACACCGACCAGTTGCGCGGTCTGGTGTCTGGCGAATGCGATATCGCGGTCTCCAACACCTATTACTTCGCCCGCGCGCTGCGCACCGAAGTGTCCGGCCTCGAAGACGAAGCGCTGGAAAACATCGGCTGGGTGTTCCCCTCGCAGAACGCCGAAGGCGCGCACATGAACCTGTCGGGCGGCGGCGTCGCGGCCCATGCGCCCAACCGCGACAATGCGGTGGCTTTCCTGGAGTATCTGGCGTCGGACAGCGCGCAGCAGTATTTCTCGGCCGGCAATGACGAATATCCGGCAGTTCCCGGTGTGGGCCTAAGCCCCTCGGTCGCAGCTTTGGGCATGTTCAAACCCGATGATGTCGATCTGTCTGCAGTTGCCGGAAACGTGCCTGCCGCGCAGAAGATCTTTGATCAGGTCGGTTGGAAGTGATCAGCTGATATCAGCATCGAAACGACAGCAAATGGCGCGGGAAACCGCGCCATTTCGCGTTTCAGAATGTGCGGGTCAAAATGCCTTGAAGCGCCCGTAAAGCCCCTGGTCAAAGGCAAGGCCTGCCCCTTCGCCCAGTGCCACCTGCGTGACGCGGCCCACGATGATGCTGTGATCGCCCGCCGGGTGGGCGGCATAGTGGGTGCAATCGAACCGTGCCAGGCAGTCGCGCAACAGCGGCACGCCGTGCGCGTCGGTCTCATGCGGGTACACGTCAAAGCCATCGCCCTTGGTCGCGAAATGCAGCGCCATATCCGCCTGTTTGTCGGTCAGCACGTGGATGCTGTAGTGCGCGGCCTTGGCAAAGGCGTCATGGCGGCGCGACGCGTTGGCCAGCGACCAAAGCACCAGCGCAGGGTTCAGCGAGACCGACGAAAACGAATTGGCGGTGAACCCCAGCGGCCCTATCTCGGACCGTGTGGTGATAACGGTCACGCCGGTACCAAAGCGGCCAAAGGCGTGGCGCAAGGCCACGTCGGTGTCGGGGCCGGGGGCGAATATCTGATCGTTTGCGCTCATTCTTGAACGGGTGCCATGTTCCGCCGGTGGTGTCCATATCCGAACGGGCGATGATCGCGCGGCCAAAGCCCGCTGCCGCACCGACAGCGGGGCACTTTCATGGGGTGCGCTCAGCCTTTGGTGGCTTTCGACACCGCGCGGCTGACGGTCGTGGCGATCTCGTCGATCGGGCCCATCGCGTCGATCCGTTGCAGCGCGCCGCGTTTCTCGTAGTAGGTGATCAGCGGTGCGGTCTGCCTGTGATAGGCCGCCAGCCGTTCGGCCACGGTTTCGGCATTGTCGTCGGCGCGCCGCTTCATGTTGCTGGCGCCACAGACGTCGCAGACCCCCTCGACCTGGGGCTGTTTGAAGCTGTCGTGATAGCCCTCGCCGCAGGCCGCACAGGCATAGCGCCCCGCGATGCGGTGCACCATCGCCTCGTCGTCAACCTCGAGGCTGATGGCCGCGTCGATTTGCTGGCCGCTTTCTGCCAGCAAGTCGTCCAGCGCCTCGGCCTGCACCGTGGTGCGCGGGAACCCGTCGAGGATTACGCCCTTGGCGGTGTCGGGGGCGGCCAGTCGGTCGCGCAGGATGGCGATGACGATGTCGTCACTGACCAGACCGCCCGATTTCATCACCTTGTCGGCGGCCTTGCCGGCTTCCGACCCTTCGGCCACGGCGGCGCGCAGCAGATCGCCGGTGCTCAGCTGCACCAGCCCATAGCGCTTTTGCAGCATGCGCGCCTGCGTGCCCTTGCCCGCCCCCGGAGGGCCCAGCAGGATCAGCACGGGAGGGGCCAGCGTGGCCCCGTCGGTCTTGGTCTCGGTCATCGGTCTCAACCCTTGTTCATGCGGTTGGCGATCAGGTCATCGACAACGGACGGATCGGCCAGCGTCGAGATATCACCCAGAGCGCCGTAATCATCCTCGGCGATCTTGCGCAGGATGCGGCGCATGATCTTGCCCGAGCGTGTCTTGGGCAGGCCCGGTGCCCACTGGATCAGATCCGGCGAGGCGATGGGCCCGATCTCGGTGCGGACCCAGGTGCGCAGCTCCTTGCGCAACTCTTCCGATGGCTCATCGCCGCTCATCAGCGTGACGTAGCAATAGATGCCTTGTCCCTTGATATCATGCGGATATCCCACGACCGCAGCTTCCGCGACCTTGGGGTGGGCGACCAGCGCGCTTTCGACCTCGGCGGTGCCCATGCGGTGCCCCGAGACGTTGATCACGTCGTCGACCCGGCCCGTGATCCAGTAATCGCCGTCTGCGTCGCGCCGGCAGCCGTCACCGGTGAAATAGTAGCCCTTGAAGTCGCTGAAATAGGTCTGCTCGAACCGCTCGTGATCGCCCCAGACGGTGCGCATCTGGCCGGGCCAGCTGTCGCGGATGCACAGGACGCCCTCGACGCCGTTGCCTTCGACGACCGATCCGTCGGTGGGGTCCAGCACGACGGGCTCAATGCCGAAGAACGGCTTTTGCGCCGCACCCGGCTTGGTCGCGTGCGCGCCGGGCAGGGGGGTCATCAGGTGGCCGCCGGTTTCGGTCTGCCACCAGGTGTCGACGATGGGGCAGCGCCCGCCGCCGACCACGTCGTTGTACCAGTTCCACGCCTCGGGGTTGATCGGCTCGCCCACGGTGCCCAGCAGCTTGAGGCTGCTCAGGTCGGCCTTCTTCACGAAGTCGTCGCCTTGGCCCATCAGCGCGCGGATCGCGGTGGGCGCGGTGTAGAACTGCGCCACTTTGTGCTTTTCGCAGATCTGCCAAAAGCGGCTGGCGTCGGGATAGGTCGGCACCCCTTCGAACATCAGCGTTGTGGCGCCGTTGGCCAGCGGGCCATAGACGATATAGCTGTGGCCCGTGACCCAGCCCACGTCGGCGGTGCACCAATACACATCCTTGTCGTGGTAGTCGAAGGTGATCTGATGCGTCATCGCCGCATAGACCAGATAACCACCTGTGGTGTGGACCACGCCCTTGGGCTGGCCGGTCGAGCCTGAGGTATAGAGAATGAACAGCGGGTCTTCGGCGTTGACTTCCGCAGGCGGGCAGTCGTCCGAGGCGGTCGCGGCCAGCGCGTTATAGTCGTGATCGCGGTCGCTCCACGGCACATCCGCGCCCGTGCGCCGGACCACCAGGGCCTGAACGCTGTCGTCGCAATGGGCCAATGCCTTGTCGGCGTTGGTCTTCAGCGGCGTGTTGCGCCCGCCGCGCGGGGCCTCGTCGGCAGTGATCACCACCTTGGCGCCGCAGCCGTTCACGCGCGCTGACAGGGCGTCGGGGGAGAAACCGGCGAAGACGATGGAATGAATGGCTCCGATCCGCGCGCAGGCCAGCATGGCATAGGCGGCCTCGGGGATCATCGGCATGTAGATGACGACTCGGTCGCCTTTTTCGACGCCCAGACCTTTCAGGACGTTGGCCATCTTGCTGGTGGCCTTGTGCAGGTCGCGGTAGCTGATGTGCAGCGCCTCGTCGTCCGGGCTGTCGGGTTCCCAGATTATCGCGGTCTGGTCGCCACGCGCGGCCAGATGCCGGTCGATGCAATTGGCGGCGACGTTCAGGGTGCCGTCGTCGAACCATTTGATCGACACGTTGCCGAACTCATAGGAGACATCCTTGACCCGAGTGTAGGGTTTGATCCAGTCGATACGCTTGCCGTGATCGCCCCAGAACTTCGTCGGATCGGCGATGGATGCGGCATACATCTTGTCATAGTCGGCTTCGGTGACATGCGCGTTTGCCGCCATATCGGCCGGCGGGGCGTAGGTTTTCGACATCGGTGGCTTCCTCCCTTGCGGTCTTGAACGATCAAGGGAAGGGGGCGGTCACGTCGATACGCGCCCTGCTGGTCCATCCTCCCTGATGTGATCGTGATCATACCGTGAAGTGAAAAGAAGGGAATAACTTACGGTAATATAACGCTTTCGCTGTAAATGTTTTTCCGGTGCCGTTAACATCTTGTAAATCTGAGCGGGCCAATCGGCATTTTTCCCCTGTTTTCGGGCGATTGCCTGTCAAACGCGCATGGCAGGGCGCGACCGGGTTGCGTGCCAACCGACAACACGGGACCGCCGGGGTGCCCGCGATCACCGTGCCCGATGGCCGCACCTGCCGCCAAAAGCCAGAATCACGCAAGATTATGTCGCATGCCCCTGTTGCGAAAAAGGTTGAGGGGTCACTGGGTCTTGGCAAAAGGGGCAATCGCGGGTTAGCCTGTCCTCAAGCGTGTCATCTTAGACGCGCATAAGGGAGAGTATCATGAACAAATTTACGCTGGGCGCCGTTGCAGGCGCGCTGACATGCACCTTTGCACTCGAGGCTGCCGCGACCGAATGGAACGTAAGTGTCTGGGGCAAACGCCGCGCATTTACCGAACACGTCGAAAAGCTGGCCGAACTGGTGTCGGAAAAGACAGACGGCGAATTCACCATGAACATCAGCTACGGTGGTCTGTCCAAGAACCGCGAAAACCTTGACGGCATCAGCATCGGTGCGTTCGAGATGGCGCAGTTCTGCGCGGGCTATCACCCCGACAAGAACCGCGTGATCACCGTGCTGGAACTGCCGTTCCTGGGCGTCGAGAACCTGCAGCAAGAGGTTGCGGTGTCGAATGCGGTCTATGCCCACCCCGCCGCCGTCGATGAAATGGCGCAGTGGAATGCCAAGCTGCTGATGACCTCGCCCATGCCGCAGTACAACATCGTCGGCACCGGCACGCCCCGTGACGAGCTGGCCGAATTCGACGGCATGCGCGTGCGTGCAACGGGCGGCATCGGCGAAGCGTTCGAACTGGTCGGTGCTGTGCCTACCTCCGTGACCTCGGCTGAAGCCTATCAGGCGATGGAATCAGGTGTCGTCGACACCGTGGCCTTTGCCCAGCACGCGCACCTCAGCTTCGGTACGATCAACCAGGCCGACTGGTGGACCGCCAACCTGAACCCCGGCACGGTGAACTGCCCTATCGTGGTGAACATTGACGCCTACGAATCCCTGTCGGATTCCGAGCGTGAAGCGCTGGACAGCTCGGTGCCCGAGGCAATTGACCACTACCTTGCCAACTATGGCGAGTTGCTCAAGCGCTGGGATGAGGTTCTGGCAGAGAAAGAGGTCGAGAAGGTGATGCTGAGCGAAGACGCAATCGCCGCATTCCGCGAGACCGCAGCCGGTCCGATCCGCAGCGCGTGGATCGCGGACATGGAAAGCCAGGGCCTGCCGGGTCAGGAGCTTTACGATCTGGTCGAGCAGACGCTGGCCGACGCCAAGGCCTCGGGCAGCTAAGCCGATCAGAGGGCCGCGCCAAGGGCAGCGGCCCCCGACCGAAACCGTCAAGCCACCGCAGCGCGTCTTGCGGTGGCTTTTCAGCCTTCGGGCCAGACAGCGTCGCAATCGGGACTGAACACCGCAGACGTGGATACCAACAAGGGGGATAGACATGGCAGGAACGTCATCGGTTCTGGAAGACAACAGTGTGCTCAGCAGGCTGGACCGGGCTTTGGTGCCCGTCGAATGGTTCTTTGCGCTGATCAGCGGCATCGCGGTGTTTTCGCTGATGTTCCTGGCCGTGTGGTCGGTGATGGGGCGCAAGTTTTTCGGCAGCCCGCTGATGGGCTATGTCGATTATATCGAAGCTGCAATGCCGCTGATCGCGATCATGGGCGTGTCCTATGTGCAGCGCACCGGCGGGCACATCCGCATGGACATGCTGGTGGGCGCGCTTTCGGGCCGGGCCAAGTGGCTGTTCGAGCTGATCTCGATTCTGCTGATCCTTGTGCTGATCATCGCGCTGATCTGGGGCAGCTGGGCCCACTTCGACCGCTCGTTCGATTGCGCGCGTCCCCTGTGCAGCCGTGACAGTTCCATCGACATCGGCATTCCGATCTGGCCCAGCAAGCTGATCGTGCCGATGGCGTTTTCGGTGCTGGCCCTGCGGCTGGTGCTGCAGGCCTGGGGGTACGCCCGCGCGCTGGTGCTGGGGCTGGAAAACCCGGTGGCGGTGCCGCTGATCCTGACCGTGGCCGAGCAGGCCAAGATTGAAGCCGACGCGCTGGGAGACGACTGATGGACCCGATTACAATTGGCCTGTGGACCACCGCAGGCATGCTGGTGATGGTCGTTCTGGGCATGCGCGTGGCCTTCGCCGCAGGTCTGGCGGGCTTCGCCGGGCTGTTCTGGCTGCGTTGGAACGGTTTCGACTACGATCCTGCCCGCATCGGCAAGGCGCTGGAAATCAGCGTCAAGATCGCAGGGCAGGTGCCCCATTCCAAGGTGTCGTCGCAGGCGCTCAGCCTGATCCCGACATTCATTCTGATCGGCTATCTGGCCTTCTACGCGCGGCTGACCACGGCCTTGTTCGAGGCCGCGAAACGCTGGGTCGCATGGGTGCCGGGAGGCTTGGCCGTCTCGACCGTCTTTGCCACCGCAGGCTTTGCCGCCGTATCGGGCGCGTCGGTCGCCACGGCTGCGGTCTTTGCCCGCATCGCCATCCCCGAGATGCTGAAAGTCGGATATAACAAGCAGTTCGCCGCAGGTGTCGTCGCCGCTGGCGGCACGCTTGCCTCGCTGATCCCGCCCTCGGCGATTCTGGTGATCTATGCGATCATCGTGGAACAGGACGTGGGCAAGCTGCTGCTGGCGGGCTTTGTGCCCGGTGCATTCTCGGCCGTGGTCTATGCCATGCTGATCATCGGCATCGCGGTGGTGTTCAAGAACGTCGGCCCGCCCGTGACCGGCTTCACCTGGCGCGAACGCTTTGCGGCGCTGCCACCCGCGCTGCCCATTGTGGCCGTGGTCGTGATCATCATCTTCTTCGTCTACAACCCCTTTGGCGATGCCTGGGGCACCCCGACCGAAGGCGGTGCCGTGGGCGCGTTCATCGTGTTCCTGATGGCGCTCTATCGCGGCATGCGGCTGAGCCAGCTGAAAGAGGCGTTGATCGAGACTGCCAAGCTGACGGTGATGATCTTCACCATCATCTGGGGCGTGCTGATCTATGTGCGTTTCCTGGGCTTTGCCGAACTGCCTTCGGCGTTTTCCGACTGGATCACCTCGTTGGAGATGGCGCCGATGCTGATCCTGATCTGCATCCTGCTGGCCTATGCGGTTTTGGGCATGTTCATGGACGCGATCGGGATGCTGCTGTTGACGCTGCCGGTGGTCTATCCTGCCGTGATGGCGCTGAACGGGGGCGAAATGGTCTCGGCTGCCGACAGCGCGTTCGGCATGTCGGGTCCGATGTGCGCGATCTGGTTCGGCATCCTGGTGGTGAAGATGGCCGAGTTCTGCCTGATCACGCCGCCCATCGGCCTTAATTGCTTCGTGGTGGCGGGTGTGCGCGATGATCTGACCGTGCAGGACGTGTTCAAGGGTGTCACACCCTTCTTCATGGCGGATGCGGTGACCATCGCGCTGCTGGTGGCCTTCCCCGGCATCGTGCTATGGCTGCCGTCACTGGCGGGCTGACTGGAAACGCCCCCGCCAAACCATTGATGGAGCACGGATATGTCTGACCCAACCGGCCCGCTGACAGGCGTGCGCATCGTCGAGATGACGGGCATTGGCCCCGTGCCCTATGCCGCGATGCTGTTGGCGGACATGGGGGCCGACATCATCCGCATCGACCGGCCCGGCGGCTATCCGGCGCTGGACCCCGATCTGGATTTCAGCGCGATGGACGCGGCGTCGGTTTTCTACCGCTCGCGCCCGGTGGTGCAGGTCGATCTGAAATCGGACGCAGGCCGCGCGGCAGTGCGCGGTCTGATCGACAAGGCGGATGCCGTGATCGAAGGCTATCGCCCCGGCGCGATGGAGGCGCTGGGTCTGGGCCCGCAGGACTGTCTGACGCGCAACCCCAAGCTTGCATTTGTGCGTGTGACCGGCTGGGGGCAGGACGGTCCGATGGCGCGGCAAGCGGGTCACGATCTGAACTATATCGCCAAATCCGGCGCGCTGTCGCTGTTTGGCCGGGATGGCAAACCGCCCGTGGGTTTGCCGCCGCTGGTCGGCGATATGGCCAGCGGCGCACTGATGGCGGTGATCGGGCTGTTGTCGGCGGTGCTTTGCGCGCGCGCAGGCGGGCGGGGGCAGGTGGTCGATGCCAACATCGTCGACGGCTCAGCCAGCCTCTATACGCTGCTGACGGCACTTTCGGCGATGGGCGCGCACAACGCGGGCGCGGGCGGCAACGTGCTGGATGGCGGGCGCTATTACTATCGCACCTACGCTTGCGCCGAGGGCGGTGCGGTGGCCGTGGGCGCAATCGAGCCTGCCTTTCGCCGCATCCTGCTTGAACGGTTGAACCTCGCCGATGATCCGCTGTTCCAGAACGACGATCCCAAAGACGAGGCCGCCCGCGTGGCCCGCTTCAGCCAGATTTTCGCAAGCCAACCCAAAGAGCATTGGGACCAGCTCTTTGACGGCACGGACGGCTGCGTGACCGCCATACTGACCCCCGACGAGGCCCGTCGTGATCCAGGCCTCGCCGCGCGCGAAACTTTCGTTCAGATCGACGAGGTCTGGCAATCGAACGTCACGCCACGCTTCTCCGAAACACCCGGCAGCATCCAGCGCACCGCCCGCGAAGCAAGCCGCGATGATCCGGGTGCCCTCAGCCGCTGGGACTGACCGGCCGCATCGCCAATCCCTGCGACAAATGGTGCGAAAGGTTGCACTCGGGACGCAAACCGGGGCAAAGGGGCTGGCGACTCAGGAAACCGGACAGATGACCCAGTTGGATAACCCGTCACCCCCCCGCAAATCAGACGTGGCCCGCGCCGCGCGCCTGTCCGTGGCACCGATGATGGATTGGACCGACCGCCATTGCCGCTACCTGCACCGGCTGCTGTCGCGCAACACGTTGCTCTATACCGAGATGGTCACCTCGCCCGCGCTTGTGCGCGGGGGCGCGCTGCATTTGCTGGACCACCATCCCGAC
Organism: Pseudosulfitobacter koreensis; assembly: GCF_024733015.1. Classification (GTDB taxonomy): domain Bacteria; phylum Pseudomonadota; class Alphaproteobacteria; order Rhodobacterales; family Rhodobacteraceae; genus Pseudosulfitobacter; species Pseudosulfitobacter koreensis. The sequence goes on along the minus strand of NZ_JANKJG010000002.1, from coordinate 236,831 downwards.
GAACACCCCGTGGCGCTGCAACTGGGCGGGTCCGATCCTGCAGAGTTGGCGCAGGCGGCGCGGATCGGGGCGGCGGCGGGCTATGACGAGATCAACCTGAACGTCGGCTGCCCTTCGGACCGCGTGCAGTCGGGCACGTTCGGGGCGGTGCTGATGCGCCAGCCCGCGTTGGTTGCCGACTGCGTCCGTGCGATGCAGGAGGCGGTCGACGTCGAGGTGACGGTGAAATGCCGCATCGGCGTGGACGAGCAGAACCCGCAGGAGGTGCTGCCAGAGTTCCTGTCGCGCATGGTCGGTGCCGGTGTCGAACGGGTGTCGATCCACGCGCGTAAGGCTTGGTTGCAAGGGCTCAGCCCCAAGGAAAACCGGGATATTCCGCCGCTCGACTACGATCTGGTCCGACAGATGAAGGGGCTGTTTCCCAATCTGCACATCTCGGTCAACGGCGGGATTACCACGCTGGATCAGGCGGTTGCGTTCCTTGAGGGCGGTCTTGACGGTGTGATGGTGGGCCGCGCAGCTTACCACCAGCCTGCCGATATCCTCTGCGCGGCGGATCGGCGGATATTTGGCGCCGAGAACGACACCACCGCCGAGGGGGCCGTCGCTGCCATGCTGCCTTATATCGAGGCGCATCTGTCGCAGGGCGGGCGTCTGCACCAGGTCACGCGACACATGCTGGGGCTGTTTGCGGGGCGTCCCGGCGCGCGCGGCTGGCGGCGCGCGCTGTCCGAAGGGGCGCACCGGCCCGACGCGGGGCCAGCGCTGGTCGAACAGGCGCTGACCCACATCACCGACGGCCCCGAGACGCAGAGCGCCTGAGGCTTACGCAAGCACCCGGCGCGGCAGGGTAAAGAGCGTAAAGCCCATCGCTGCCACGCCGCAGATCGCGATCGCCGCCAGCATTGGCAGCACGGTCCCGTCAAAGAACGGCCCCGTCGCCGCGATCATCAGCCCGCCCGCCATCATCTGCAACGTGCCCCCCAGCGACGAGGCAAGCCCCGCGCGTTCGCCGTGGGCATCGAGCGCCAGCACCATCGTGGTCGGGATCACCACGCCCAGACAGGCGTTGGCGCAGAACAGGCCGACAATCACCACCGGCAAGGTCTCGAAGCCTGCCGCCACGACCAGCAACAATAGCAGCACGCAGATGGTAAAGCCGGTCACACCGATCCGCACCAGCGGGCGCATCCCCAGACGCTCACCCAGAGGGGCCGCCATCTGCGAGGACGAGAAAAAGCCGATGGCATTGACCGCGAAGGCCAGCGAGAACTGCGTCGGCGTCAGGCCGAACTCCTGCACATAGACAAAGGGGGCCGAGGCGATGAAGACGAAAAAGCTGGCCATGCCAAAGCCGCCAATGAGGGTGAGCCCCATGAAGCCCCGGTCGCGGAACAGGATACCTGCGTTGTGCAGCAGCGATTTCACCCGCACCGGGGTGCGTTTCTCGGGCGGCAGGGTCTCGCCCAGGGTCAGGCCCATGACCAGCGCCGCCAGCAGGGCAGCACCTGCCAGCACCGCAAAGACCGTGCGCCAAGACCCCAGCGCGATCACGAAACTGCCCGCCAGCGGCGCCAGCATCGGCGAGACCGACATTACCAGCATGATCATCGCCATCAGGCGTGTGGCTTCGTTGCCAGTGTGCAGGTCGCGCACGATGGCGCGCGGCATCACCATCAGGGCGGCACCGCCCAAGCCTTGAACGGCACGCCATCCGGCCAGCGCCTCGACCGATCCGGCCAGTGTCGCGCCGACCGAGCCGACAAAGAAAACGCCCAGACCCATGAAGACCGGCAGGCGGCGCCCCGTCTGGTCCGACAGCGGACCATAGACCAGCTGCGCCACGCCCAGGGCGAGGAAATACGAGGTCAGCGTCATCTGCACCGCAGGCTCGTCCACGCCGAACTCGGCTGCGATGTTGGGCATCGCGGGCAGATACATATCAATAGCAAAGGGGCCGATCATGACCAGCAGTCCAAGGACCAATGCGATGCGCAACATGGGGTTCTCCGTTCCTGAAAAAGGGGTGCGGCGGCCTTGCTGCGTCGCGGCACCGGCTTACGCCTGCACATTCCGAATGCCAAGCGGGGCTTTCACCTTGTGACTGCGCGCCACCTGCGGTCTAGATGTGCGCGAACACACAGAGACCAAGGAATTACCACATGCCGGACACAATGCTTTTGTTGCAGATGCTGATCATGCTGATGATCATCGGAGCCTTTGCGGGCGTTCTGGCGGGTCTTCTGGGTGTGGGCGGCGGCATCGTTCTGGTGCCTGCGTTTTTCTATGCGTTTCAGACGCTTGGCTATGACGGGCCGCAGTTGATGCAGATGTGTCTGGCGACGTCGCTGGCGACCATCATCGTGACCTCGGTGCGCTCGGTGCTGAGCCACAACAAGAAGGGCGCGGTCGACTGGACCATCCTGCGCGGCTGGGCGCCGGGCATCGTGATCGGCGCGGTCCTGGGCATGTTGCTGGTGGCGCAACTGCGCTCGGGCACCCTGCAGCTGATCTTCGGCGTGCTGGCGCTGATCGTGGGTCTTTACATGGGCTTCGGCCGGTCGCACTGGCGGCTGGGGCAGGCGATGCCCAAAGGTCCGCGCCGCTGGGTCCTGTCGCCGCTGGTCGGCTTCATGTCAGTGCTGATGGGCATCGGCGGGGGCAGCTTCGGCGTGCCGCTGATGAGCCTTTACAACACACCGATCCACCGCGCGGTGGCGACGGCGGCAGGCTTTGGCGTGCTGATCGCGGTGCCCTCGGTGATCGGGTTCCTGCTGGTTGACATGACGATGCCTGTGCCGCCGCTGACCATCGGCGCGGTCAATCTGGTGGCCTTCGGCATCATCATCGCGATGACGCTGATCACGGCCCCTTGGGGCGTGAAGCTGGCGCATGCGATGGACCCCCAGCCGCTGAAACGGGTGTTCGCGGTGTTCCTGGTGCTGGTCGCGCTCAACATGCTGCGCCGCGCGATGGGGTACTGACGGGCAGGGAGGCCTGCACAGGTCAGGCCTCCCCGTTCAAGCGTCATCCGGCAGCTTGAAGATCCGGTCATAGGCCCAGTTGAACACGAAGGCGTAGAGCAGGTAGAACACCACGATGGCCAGATCCATCACCAGCGCCTGCCACAGCCCGATGCCCAGGTAGAGCGCTATCATCGGAAGCGTCACCGCAAGCAGGCCAAGCTCGAACATCAGCGCATGCACGATCCGCAAGGCGAGGGTCTTGTGCACGGTGCCCCGCCAGCGTTTCAGGGCACGGTCGAACAGCAGGTTGTAGACATAGTTCCACAGCGTCGCCAGCGTGGCGACGGCGATGGCAATGACACCGATATGCCGCGCGTCCATGCCAAAGCCCACGGCCCCCAGTGGCACGACCAGCAGGATGCCGATGATTTCAAAGCTGATCGCGTGACGCAGGCGGTCCGGGGTGGTGCGCATGATCTTCTCCCTCCAATCGCCGGGCCGTCCCGGATGTTGGCCACCTTGCTGAATGAAAGGCGGGAGGTCGTCCTCGCGACGTGGTATCTAGCTGGGTTGCATAGGTGCTGCAAGTCCGGCGGGGCGCGCTGCTAGCGCTTCAGCCGCGCGGCACGTCCACCGCGACGGCCCTTGGGGGCCACCTCGCGCCCCGGCAGTTCCGCCATGATCGCCGCGCGCTCTTCGCTGCTCATCCGCGACCAGCGCCCGATCTCGTCGATGGACCGCGCGCAACCGGTGCACAGGCGTGTTTCGGGGTGGACCACGCAGATCCGCACGCAGGGGCTTTCGATCTCGTTTCGGGTCCAGAGCGGGTCGGTCATTGCGGTCTATCCTCAGCCTTGGGCGCGCAACACGCGCAGACGATCCAGCAGTCCCTGCAGGATATAGGCTGCCGCCACGTGGTCGATCACCTCGGAGCGACGCTTGCGTGTCGTATCCGCCTCAAGCAGCGCGCGTTCGGCGGCAACGGTCGACAGCCGTTCGTCCCAGAAGGTTACAGGGCCATCCCACAGCTTGGTGAAATTGCGGGCAAAGGCGCGGGTCGACTGACAGCGCGGTCCTTCCGAGCCGTCCATGTTGCGCGGCAGGCCCAGCACGATGCCGCCCACGGTGCGGTGCGCGATGATCTCCTGCAGGCGGGCGGCATCCAGCCCGAACTTTTTCCGCCGCACGGTTTCCAGCGGTGTCGCCACCGACAGGAACGTGTCCGAGACTGCGACGCCGATTGTCTTGTCGCCCAGGTCCAGCCCGATCAGCGACCGCATCGGGGGCAGGGCGGCCAGAAATTCCGTGGCGTCGTCAAAGATCATTCCAGCACTGCCTGTTCTGCGGCACGGCTCAGGACGTCCAGTGCGGTGGGATCATCGTTGAAGGTTGCGCGGGCATTGTCCAGCACCGCGCGCGCATCGTCCTGCCGGCCCAGCACCGCCAGCGCGGTGATCAGCTGCGCCCAGTCCGACACGGGGCCGCCCTCGGCTCCCAGACGGTCCGACAGCGACGCGACCATGCCTTCGATCATCTGCATCCGCTCTTGCGGCGACATGCCTGCGGCATTTTCGATGTCCTGCTGGCTGGGGCCGCGCGGCGCGTCGGGCTGCGGCATGCTGTAGTTGTTCACGCCCGCCAGTTCCGCCAGCTCCGGCATGCGGGCACGGATTGGCGCCATCCACGGCGCGCCTTCGGGGCCTGCGCGCAGCAACCCGTCCCAGATGCGAAAGCCCAGGTCGGGGCGTCCAGTCTGGATCAGCATCTCGCCCCAGTAGAACCGCGCCGACGGGTCGGTGTCGTCGATGTTCAGCGCTCGGCGCAGCGCATCCTCCGCCTGCGGCGAGACATAGCCGCCTGCCGCAAAGATCAGCAATTCGGCCTGCGTGGTCAGATCGGCCACCCCTGCGGCGTCGCCCTTAAGCCGCAGCACGACCTCCTGTGCGGCGGCAGCCTTGGCAAAGTTGCCCAATCGCGCCTCGGTCTGGGCCAGCAGCACGTGACCTTGCAAATCGTCGGGCCGCTGCGCCACGGCGGCGCGCAGCTGGTCGATCAGGGCGGCGTATTCGGAATTCGCATCCTCGCTCGTACCCGGCCCCGGCTGCGCCGCCTCGGCCTGTGCCTGGGTGGGCCGGTCGGCGCGGCGCTCTGCGGCCATCTCGATGCGTGTCTCCAGCGCCAGATCGCCATAGCCCAACGCGCCAAGCTGCCAGTAGAGCACACCACTGCCCGCCAGCAGCGCCACGGTCAGCACGGCGGCCAACACCACGCCACCGCGTCCGCCGCCCCGCAGGGCGGGGGCGCGCGCGTCAGCATCGGCGGTCAGGATGCGGCGCGAGACTTCCGTGCGCACACGGGCTGCATCCTCGGGGGCGATGGTGCCGCGTGCCAGGTCGCGCTCGACCTCGGCCAGCTGGTCGCGGTAGACCTGCACGTCGTAAGATGCAGCCGACCGTGCCTGCATACGACCCGCCCGCAATGCCGCCGCCAGCAGTGCGGACACCACCAAAACCAGTGCTGCCGCGATGATCCCGAAACCCCAGATGTCCATATCAGCCTGTTCTCCTGTGAGTGCGGGTGTATCCAAGCTGCCCCGCCAGAAAAAGGGGCAAAAGGCCGCGCCTGTCCGACACTTGCCCCCAATTGCGGTGCGTGTCGCAAATCTGATAAAAAGTGCCGCGGCGGTTATCCTGTTACACTGCACTCTCCACCAATACAGGGACCAGTCGACTGCCCATCCCGAATCCTGTCAGGACCCGTGCCCATGAAACGTTATTCTGCCTTTGCCATCGCCCGCGAGGCCGCCCGGCACCACACCGGATGGGACCGCGCCTGGCGCGATGCGCAGCCCAAGAAGAAATACGACGTCATCATCGTCGGGGCGGGCGGCCACGGGCTTGCGACGGCGTTTTACCTGGGCAAGAATTTCGGCATCACCAACGTCGCGATCCTGGAAAAGGGTTGGCTGGGCGGCGGCAACACCGGACGCAACACCACCATCATCCGCTCGAACTATCTGCAGGACCCATCGGCCGCGATTTACGAGAAATCGCGCAGCCTCTACGAGACGATGAGCCAGGACCTGAACTACAACGTCATGTTCAGCCCGCGCGGCGTCATCATGCTGGCCCAGACCCAGCACGAGGTGCGTGGCTATCTGCGCACCGCCCACGCCAATGCGTTGCAGGGCGTGAAGACCGAATTCATCGGCCCCGCGCGGGTCAAGGAACTGGTGCCGATCATCAACATCGACGGGCCGCGCTATCCCGTGCTGGGCGGCCTCTATCAGGCGCGCGGCGGCACCGCGCGTCACGATGCGGTGGCCTGGGGCTATGCGCGGGCCTGTTCTGACATGGGCATGGACGTGATCCAGCGCTGCGAAGTGACCGGCGTGCGCACCGAGGGCGGCAAGGTTACGGGCGTCGATACCTCGCGCGGGCCCATCGACTGCGACAAGCTGGGCGGCGTGGTCGCGGGCCACTCGGGTCATTTGTGCGACATGGCGGGCTTTCGGCTGCCCATCGAATCTGTCGCGCTGCAGGCGCTGGTCTCCGAGCCGATCAAACCCTGCATGGACGTGGTGGTCATGGCCAACACCGTCCACGGTTACATGTCCCAGTCGGACAAGGGCGAGATGGTCATCGGCGGCGGCACCGACGGCTACAACAACTACACCCAGCGTGGTAGCTTCCACCACATCGAGGAAACCGTGCGCGCGCTGGTCGAGACCTTCCCGATGGTTTCGCGCCTCAAGATGCTGCGCCAGTGGGGCGGGATCGTCGACGTGACCGGCGACCGCTCGCCGATCCTGTCCAAAACCCCCGTCGAGGGCATGTTCATCAACTGCGGCTGGGGCACCGGCGGGTTCAAGGCGATCCCCGGCTCGGGCTGGGCGATGGCCGAACTGATGGCCAAGGGACATTCGCCGCTGACGGACGAGTTTTCCATGCACCGCTTCCGCGAGGGCAAGTTCATCGACGAAAGCGTCGCAGCCGGGGTGGCGCATTGATGCTGCCCGTCATCTTCCCTGTGGCGACTTCCCGCCAGCGCGCCACGGTGCGCCGGAACCGCGCTGCCGTGCGCGACGTTCCCCTTGCAATCTTCAACATGCAAGGAGCCTTCTCATGGCCGACCCCAGAGCTACACGCACAACAGCAAACGACCCCGCCCGCACACCCACGCCAGCCGCACGCAAACGCGGCGGCAGCGGCATCGCCTTCATCGTCGGCGGTCTTGTCGTCGTTGTCGCCATCCTCGCCTTCGTGCTTTACGGCGGTGACGTCGATCCCGTCGGCACTGCCGGTGATCCCAACGACATCAACGTCACCGTCGACGGCGTGGGCGATGCTGCCGAAGACGCAGGCACGGCAATCGAAGGCGCTGCCGAAAGCACCGGCCAAGCCGTCGAAGGTGCTGCCGAAAGCATCGGGAACGCAGCCGAGAACACTCTCGACAACAACTGATATCGCCACCGGCGACATCATTCCGATAGACATCACCAAGGGCGTGCGCAGCTTTGCGTGCGCCTTTGGCATGTCTGCAGGCACCGCTCCCCAATATCACCCCGCACATCACAACGAGGCCCGCCCATGCTGATCCTGACCTGCCCCTGTTGCGGTGTGACCGGTGAAGAGACCGAATTTCACGCAGGCGGCGAAGCGCACCTGAAACGCTTCGGCCCCGGCTCCTCCGAGGATCAGTTCGAAGAATACCTCTTCATGCGCGAAAACCCCAAGGGCGTGCACTTTGAACGCTGGCGGCATGTCAACGGCTGCGGCAAGTGGTTTCACGCCGCGCGCAACACCATGACGCTGGAAGTCTACGGCACCTATTCCGCGCAGACCCACACGCCGCCGCAGGACCTGCGCGACAGGATCTCCGAGAAAGTCCCCGGCTGGTCCTGGAGAGAATTCCAGTGACCGTGCTTCATCTTGCCCTGAAAACTCCCGCCGGAGGCTCCGCCTCCTTCCGCCCGCGCAAAGGTCCGAACACATGAGCACACGTCTTGCCACAGGTGGCCGCCTGCTGAACAAATCCCGCGCCCTGACCTTTACCTTCAATGGCAAATCCATGAAGGGCTTTGAGGGCGACACGCTGGCTTCGGCATTGCTGGCCAACGACCAGATGCTGGTCGGACGCAGTTTCAAATACCACCGTCCCCGCGGCATCGTCGCGAGCGGTGCGGAAGAGCCGAACGGGCTGGTGAACCTCGGGCAGGGGGGGCGGTTCGAGCCGAACCAGCGCGTCACCACGACCGAGCTTTTCGACGGGCTGACCGCCAAGAGCCAGAACCACTGGCCCAGCCTCGATTTCGACGTCGGCGCGCTGAACTCCAAGATGTCGCGCTTCATGCCTGCGGGATTCTACTACAAGACGTTCATGTATCCGCGCCCCTTGTGGAAGCACGTCTACGAGCCGTTCATCCGCAAGGCCGCAGGTCTGGGTGCCGCGCCCAAGGACCGTGATGACGATACTTACGAGCATTTCTATGCGTTCTGCGATGTCTTGGTGATCGGCGGCGGTGTCGCCGGACTGCAGGCGGCCAAGGCTGCCGCCGACACCGGTGCGCGGGTGATGCTGATCGAACAGACGGCCCATTGGGGCGGACGTGCGCCCGTGGACGGCGGCGAGGTTGCTGGCAAGTCTGTGGATAACTTCGTGGATGAAACCGTTGCGGCCCTCGAGGCGATGGAAAACGTCACCCTGCGCCGTCGCATGATGGGCGCGGGCGTTTACGACCACGGCTATGTTCTGGGCTATGAGCGGCTGACCGACCACGCGCCCGACGCTGTCGGCCCGCGTCACCGCCTGTGGCGTATCCGTGCCGCGCAGATCGTGACCGCGACGGGTGCCATCGAACGCCCGCTCAGCTTTGCCGGAAACGACATTCCGGGCGTCATGCTGGCCTCGGCGGTCCGCGATTACGTGACTGATTTTGGTGTGTCGCCGGGCGACCGCACCGTCGTCGTGACCAACAACGATAACGCTTACCTTACGGCAATTGCACTGAAAAATGCGGGCCTCGACGTGCCCGCGATCCTTGATGCGCGGGTGCTTCCCACCGACAGCGCGCTGATGGCGCAGGCCAAGTCACTGGGCATCCGCGTGCTCATGGGCCACGGCGTGTCCAAGGTGCAGGGCGGCAAGCGCGTAACCGGTGTCGCAATCTGCTCGCAGGCGGGCGAAGGGTCGGTTCTGGAAGAGATCGCCTGCGACGTGGTCGCCATGTCGGGCGGCTGGTCACCGGTCGTGCACCTGTGGTCGCATTGCGGCGGTAAGCTGGTCTGGGACGCGGGTCAGGCCGCGTTCAAGCCTGATGTGGACAAAGCGCCGACAGGTGCGGACGGCAAGCCCTTCGTGACGGCTGCGGGCACGGCAAGCGGTGCCTTGCTGCTGGGCGATGTGCTGGCGGACGCCGATGCCGCAGGCAAGGCGGCAGCGACTGCTGCGGGTCACGCACCGGCGAAAGGCGCCGCACAGGCCCCCGACGCCAGCCACGCGCCCGAGGCCCCGATGGCCCCCGTCTGGCTGATGCCGCAAGGGGCCGGGATCGCGCTGCGCAACAAGGCGTGGCTGGATTATCAGAACGACGTCAAGGTCAGCGACGTGCAACTGGCCGCCCAGGAGGGCTTTCAGTCGGTCGAGCACGCCAAGCGCTATACCACGCTGGGCATGGCGACGGATCAGGGCAAGCTGAGCAATATCAACGGTCTGGCGATCCTGTCGGACAGTCTGAACCAGCCGATCCCGCAGACCGGCACCACCACCTTCCGCCCGCCCTATACGCCCATCTCGATGGGCTCCATCGGCGGCGAGGCGCGTGGCGACGTGTTCCAGCCCGTGCGCCGCACGCCGATGCACGCCTGGCACGCCGAGAACGGTGCCGAATGGGAACCCGTCGGCCAGTGGCGCCGCCCCTATGCCTATGTGCGCAGCGGCGAAAGCAGCCATGATGCGGTGATGCGCGAGACCAAGAACGCGCGCGACAACCTGGGCCTTCTGGATGCCAGCACGCTGGGCAAGATCATCGTGCGCGGGCCGGACGCGGGCAAGTTTCTCGACATGATGTACACCAACATGATGTCGACGCTGAAGCCCGGCAAATGCCGCTATGGCCTGATGTGCGACGAAAACGGCTTTTTGATCGACGACGGTGTTGTGGCCCGCATCGACGATGACACCTGGCTCTGCCACACCACCACCGGCGGCGCCGAGCGTATCCATAGCCACATGGAAGAATGGCTGCAGACCGAATGGTGGACCTGGCAGGTCTATGTGGCCAACGTCACCGAGCAATATGCGCAGATCGCTGTGGTCGGCCCCAAGGCCCGCAAGGCGCTTGAACATCTGGGCGGCATGGATGTCAGCGCCGAGACCATGGGCTTCATGGACTGGGCCGACGGCACGCTGGGCGGCTTTGACGTGCGCGTCTTCCGCATCTCTTTCTCGGGCGAGCTGAGCTATGAGATCGCGGTGAAAGCCTCGCAGGGGCAGGCGCTGTGGGATGCGCTGATGGCTGTGGGTGCCGATCTGGGCGTGATGCCCTATGGCACCGAATGTCTGCACATCCTGCGCGCCGAAAAGGGCTTTATCATGATCGGCGATGAAAGCGACGGCACGATCATCCCGCAGGACCTGGGGCTGCACTGGGCCATCTCGAAGAAGAAAGAGGACTTTATCGGCAAGCGCGGCCAGGAACGCAGCCACATGGTCGATCCGACCCGCTGGCAGCTTGTGGGTCTGGAAACCGTCGACAAATCGACGCTGCCTGACGGTGCCTATGCCGTGGCCGAGGGCACCAATGCCAACGGCCAGCGCGCGACCGAAGGGCGCGTAACCTCGACCTATCATTCGCCCAACCTCGACCGGGGGATCGCCATGGGTCTGGTGCTGAACGGCCCCGACCGCATGGGCGAGGTTCTGACCTTCCCCGGCACCGATGGCAAAGCGTACAAGGCCAAGATCGTCAGCCCCGTATTCTATGACCCCGAAGGGGAGAAGCCGAATGTCTAAGTTTGTCAGTGCATTGAACAACGAAGCTTATGCAGGCGGCATCGCCGATGTGCGCGAGATCGGCTTGCAGGGGATGATCACCCTGCGCGGCGATCTGAGCAGTGCGGCGGTGAAATCCGCAGCCACGTCCGTCGCCAGCCTGTCCATGCCCGAGGCCGGTCAGGCCAGCACCGACGGCCAGCACGGCCTGTGCTGGATGAGCCCGGATGAGCTGTTGGTGCTTTGCCCGCATGATGCGGTTGCTGCGAACCTTGAGAAGATGGGCCAGAGCCTTGGTGATGCGCATGCGCTCTATGTCGATGTCTCCGACGCTCGTGCGGTGTTCGAACTCAGCGGGCCCCATGCGCGCGAGGTGCTGGCCAAACTGGTGCCAGTCGATCTGTCGCCCGCAGCTTTCACCAGCGGCATGTTCCGCCGCTCGCGCATGGCGCAGATCCCTGCGGCCTTCTGGCTGCATGCGCCGGACACCTTCCGCATCGTGACCTTCCGCAGCAACGCGCAATATGCGTTCGATCTGTTGAAAGTCGCGGCGCAGCCGGGGTCGGAAGTGGGCTATTTCTAGGACTGGGCGACGCCAGTTGAAGTGGCTGAAAACGATATATATCAAAGGCTTGGCGCGCGTTCTTCACGCACGCGCCAGGCCGTTCAGGCTCCCGCGAGGGATGAGTTAACGCTTTTCCGCGCGGTTTGGATGCCTGACAACCTGCATTTTATTGGAACATTTTTGCGTCTCGGGCCTTGTTATTGCAGACGCTGGCGCTTTCTGTCAGTCAGAGGACATTCAATATTAAAAGGGGGCCCCAACCATGGCTTTTCAACTTCCCGACCTTCCTTATGCACACGACGCACTTGCCGCCAAAGGCATGTCCGCCGAAACACTGGAATTCCACCACGACATTCACCACAATGCCTATGTCACCAACGGCAACAAGGCGATTGAGGGCACCGAATGGGACGGCAAGTCTCTCGAAGAGATCATCAAGGGCACCTACGACCCCAAGGCCGTCGCCCAGTCGGGTATCTTCAACAATATCAGCCAGTTGTGGAACCACAACCAGTTCTGGGAAATGATGAGCCCCGACGTCAGCGCCATGCCAGGCGAGCTGGAAAAGGCGATCAACGACAGCTTTGGTTCGGTCGACAAGTTCAAGGACGAGTTCAAGGCCGCAGGCGCGGGCCAGTTCGGTTCGGGCTGGGCATGGCTGGTGCGTGACACTGATGGCGGCCTGAAGGTCACCAAGACCGAAAACGGCGTGAACCCGGTGTGCTTCGGCCAGACCGCGCTTTTGGGTTGCGACGTGTGGGAACACTCGTATTACATCGATTTCCGCAACAAGCGTCCCGACTATCTGACCAACTTCCTCGACAACCTGGTCAACTGGGAAAACGTCGCCTCGCGCATGTAAGCGCGAATGTGGACGCCGCGCATGTAGGCGCGGTTGTAGACGAACGGTAGAGACGCCTCGCAGCCAACTGCGGGGCGTTTTGCGTATCATGGTCCGTTTGCCCCTTGCAGGCCCTGCGCAATCGCGGTCTTGATACCGCCATGAGCCGCGCCCCCATGATCCTGTCCCCCCAGACCAAAGGTGTGCTGGCCGGTATCGGTGCCTGCACCATCTGGGGCCTGTCGCCGATCTTTTACAAACAACTCGCCCATGTGCCCGCCATCGAGGTTCTGGCGCATCGCACGCTGTGGTCGCTGGTGTTCTTCGGCGGCGTGCTGGCGGTGCAAGGGCGGCTGGGGCAGGTCCGCAACGCTTTGAATACGCGCACTAAACTTGCCACGTTGGCGTTCGCCTCTCTGATGATCGCGACCAACTGGTTCCTGTTCATCTGGGCGGTCGGGGCAGGGCGCACGACCGAAAGCAGTCTGGGCTATTACATCCTGCCGCTGGTCGCGGTGGTCATCGGTCGGGTGGTCTTTGGCGAGGCTTTGTCGCGCCTTCAGTGGGGTGCTGTTGCGCTGGCCACGGGGGCGGTGGTGCTGCTGACCGTGGGGTTGCAGGCGCCGCCGTGGATTGCGCTGACGTTGGCGTTCAGCTTTGGCCTCTATGCGCTGATCAAGAAGCGGCTGGATGTGGGGCCCGTGGTCTCGGTCACTGGCGAAGTGTTGCTGTTGCTGCCGATCGCGCTGATCGTGCTGTTGCATTCGGAACACAGCGGCGGGTCGGCCTTTCACGCGGGCGCATGGACGATGGGCGTGCTGCTGGTCTCGGGGCCGGTGACCGCGCTGCCGCTGATCCTGTTCAGCTATGCGGCAAGACGGGTGCGGATGACCTCGCTGGGGCTGGTGCAATACCTCAATCCCACATTGCAGTTCTCCTGCGCGGTCTTCGTGTTCTCCGAGCCGTTCACCGGCTGGCACATGATCGCGTTTGGCCTGATCTGGATCGCGCTGGCGCTTTATGCGGCCAGCATGTTCGCTCAGGACAGGGCGGCGCGCAGGGCCTCGGTGGCGGCGGCGGTGTCGCGCACCGGCGTGATGTAATCCAGCAGGGTGGCATCGGCAAAGCCGTGGTCCACGACGTGCTGCAAAAGCTGCATGAACGGGTCCCAGTAACCATTTGAATTCATGACGATTACCGGCTTTTGATGCAGGCCGAGCTGGCGCCATGTCAGCACCTCGAAAATCTCGTCCAGCGATCCCGCGCCACCGGGCAGCAGCACCACCGCGTCGCAGTTCATGAACATGACTTTCTTGCGTTCGTGCATGGTTTCGGTGACGATATAGCGGGTCAGATCGACCTTGCCGACCTCCCATGCCACCAGATGTGCGGGGATCACGCCGAAGGTTTCGCCGCCTGCCAGTTGGGCGGCCCGCGCGACCGTGCCCATCAGTCCGACATCGCCCGCGCCGTAGACCAGACGCCAGTCGTTTTCGGCCAGTGCCGTGCCCAATGCGGTGGCTTGAACCGCATATTCGGGATCGTTTCCGGGGCGGGAGCCGCAGAAGACACAGACGGATTTACGCATGTTTTACCCCAGAGGTTTGAAAATAAACGGTGTTGTCACACCTAGACTTTTGACCGGTGTTAGCGCGCTTGATATGTAACCTCAATGGCACTTGGGCCAACTGGGGGGCGCTGTCCGGGCGCGTGTGCGACATGAGCAAGTATTCATCATTTTCAGGTGCGCCCGCAGGTGTGGCGGCTGCCGTCGGGGTGGCCGTGGTGCTGGCAATCGGGGCTTATATCTTTCAGCCGGATGCGGTTGAGACCGCTGAACCTGTGGAAGTTGTACAAGACAAGGCCGATGTTGTACCGAATGTTGCCCTGCCGGATGGGGCCTCGGGGCCCGAAACTGCGGAAGTTGTACCAGACTCGGGCGATGTTGTACCGAATGTGGCCGAGACCACTGAAGAGGCCGCAGAAGAGGCCGCAGAGGCGCGTCCGCCGACCATCGACGAGGTGCGTCTGGAGGCCGATGGCATTTTTGTCGTCGCGGGCCGTGCCGCCCCCGACAGCATGGTTGCGGTGATGCTCGACGGGTTGGAGAACACGACGACCAAGGCCAGTGGTCAGGGTGCCTTTGCCGCGATCACCATCGTCGCCCCCAGCACGGCGCCGCAGGTTCTGACGGTGATCCAGCGCGGACCTGACGGCGATGTCGCGGGCATGGAGGAGATCGTGCTGGCCCCGATGGTCGCTGCGGCCGAGCCGAAGGCGGATGATGTGGATGTGGCCGATGCAGCGGCGGGTGCCGAGGATGATCCGGCGGCGCAGGTATTGCCTGCCGCAGCCGATGCACAGGGTGGGGTGTCTGATACCGAACAATCGTCGGACACCGTGGTTGCGGTGCTGACGCCGTCCGAGACCCGGAGCGGCGAGGCTGCTGCGACCGGGGGCGCGGATGCCGATGTTGCTGCGTCCGGGGGAACGGACGCCGATGTTGATCGTGTGGCAGAGGGCAGCGCCGAGAGTGTGCCGCAGGGTGGGGCGACTGAGGGTGATGCGACTGAGGGTGATGTGGCGGTGCGTGACGCTGAGCCTGTGACGCAGACCGCCGACGGTGGTGCGGGGGCCGGTGTTGCAGCGGAGGGTGCGGAAACTGCGCAGGCTGCGCCTTCGGTGTCCGAGCCTTCTGTCGCGTCGTCCGAGGGTGCTGTGGTGACGGGTGCGACGACTTCGACGACTCCGACTTCACCGACGACCATCCCAACGACGCCTGCTGCTGGGGTGGAGGCCGCATCCGCCGACAGCGGGCCGGCTGCGCCTGCGCCCGACGCTGCGGCGGATGTACCTGCCGCGACGGATGTTGCGAGGGACACCGAGACGGAGACTGCGGCCAACTCTGAGGCGGGCGCTGCGACGCCTGACGCGGTGGCCGAAACTGCCGAGGTTGACGGTGCGTCCGATGCGCAAACTATTGCCACTAAAACTGCCACTGCCACTGCCGATGCTGGTGCTGCGCCAGAGGCCGACACAACGGCACCGGCAGCACCCGCACCAGCCCGGCCTGCAGAGACCGATCTGGCGCAATCGGGTGCCGTCGCGGGGGGCACCGCTGAGCTGCCCGAGTCCGAGTCTGTGCCCGAGTCTGTGCCGACGCCGCCCGCGCCAAACCAGGTGGCCATCCTGAAATCCGATGCGACGGGCGTGGAACTGGTGAACAGACCCACAGCGCAGACCGAGATGAACGTGGCCATCGACACCATCGGCTATGCAGAGGACGGGGGCGTGCAACTGTCGGGCCGCTCGACCGGGCGCAGCGGGTCGGTGCGCGTCTATCTGGACAATGACGCCGTGATCGAACTGCCTGTGGATGCGCGCGGGCGCTGGCGCGGCGATCTGCCGGATGTCGACAAGGGCATCTATACGCTGCGCGTGGACGAGGTGAACCCGCAAGGCGAGGTCGTGAGCCGCGTCGAAACCCCGTTCAAGCGCGAGGACCCCGAAGAACTGGCGGCGCAGACGGGGGCACAGGATGCGCCGGTCAAGGCCATCACCGTGCAGACCGGCAACACCCTGTGGGCGATTGCGCGCGAACGCTATGGCGAGGGCATTCTTTATGTGCGGGTCTTCGAGGCGAACCGCGACAGCATCCGCGATCCCGATCTGATCTATCCCGGTCAGGTCTTTGCCTTGCCTGACTGAGAGGCCGACTGAGGGCCCGACTGAGGGCCCGACTGAGAGGCCGAAGGGGGCCTGGCAGCACTGGCAACCGGATGGTGCAGGGGCTATGTAGGGGGCCAACAGAACAGGACCCTTCATGCCAGCCGATACAGCCAGCCCCGCCGAGCAGACCGATGCCGCGGATCAGACCGAAGTTGACCAGACCGAAGTTGACGGCGAGGACGCCGAGCGCCGCTCGGGGTGGCGCACCATCCGCAAGGTCATGCCGTATCTGTGGCCCGACAACTTGCCTTGGGTCAGACACCGCGTGGTCTGGTCATTGGTGGCGCTGCTGGCGTCGAAGCTGATCTCTGTCTATATCCCGGTGCTGTTTCGTGACGCGGTCAACGTGCTGTCGGACGAGGGCGTGTCGGTGCTGGCGCTGGGGGCGGTCGGGCTGACCGTTGCCTACGGTGTTGCGCGTCTGATGAACGTGGGCTTTCAGCAGTTGCGCGATGCGATCTTTGCCCGCGTCGGGCAGCGCGCGCTGCGGATGCTGGCGCTGGAAACCTTCGAGCATATTCACCGCCTGTCGATGCGCTATCACCTGACGCGCAAGACCGGGGGCCTGAGCCGGATCATCGAGCGCGGTGTGAAGGGCGTGGATTTCCTGCTGCGGTTCCTGCTGTTTTCCATCGGGCCGCTGGTTCTGGAACTGCTGCTGATCGGGATCATCCTGACGGTGCTGTTCGACTGGACCTATCTGGCCATCGTCGCCTTTACCATCGCACTTTATGTCTGGTTCACCTTTGCGGTCACCGAATGGCGCGTGAAGCTGCGCCGCGTGATGAACGATCAGGACACCGACGCCAACCAGAAGGCGATCGACAGTCTGCTGAACTATGAGACGGTGAAGTATTTCGGTGCCGAGGCGCGCGAGGCGGGGCGCTATGACACGGCGATGGCGGGGTATGAGAGTGCTGCGCTGAAGACGTCGTATTCGCTGGCGTTCCTGAACTTTGGCCAGTCGTTCCTGATCACCTGCGGGCTGGTCGGGGTGATGGTTCTGGCCGCTGTCGGTGTGCAGAACGGCGATCTGACGGTGGGCGATTTCGTCATGGTCAACGCCTATATGATCCAGATCACCATGCCGCTGAACTTTCTGGGCTCCGTCTATCGCGAGATCCGACAGGCGCTGGTCGACATGGGCGAGATGTTCGACCTGCTGGAGCAGCCTGCCGAGGTCGAGGACAAGCCGGGTGCCAAGCAGCTGAAGGTCAGCGGCGGGCGGATCGAGCTGGACGATGTGCACTTTGGCTATGATCCCGAGCGGATGATCCTGAAGGGCGTCAGCCTGACGGCGGAGCCGGGGCAGATGGTGGCGATCGTGGGGTCCACGGGGTCGGGCAAATCGACCATCGGGCGGCTGTTGTTCCGCTTCTACGATGTGGGCAAGGGGGCGCTGCGGATCGACGGGCAGGATGTGCGCGATGTGACGCAGGACAGCCTGCACGATGCCATCGGCGTGGTGCCGCAGGACACGGTGCTGTTCAACGACACCATCGGCTATAACATCGCCTATGGGCGCGGCGACGCCACTCAAGACGAGATCGAGGCCGCGGCGAAGGCGGCGCAGATCCACGAGTTCGTCCTGAGCCTGCCCGAAGGGTACGACACGCCGGTGGGCGAGCGCGGGCTGAAGCTGTCGGGCGGCGAGAAGCAGCGGGTGGGCATTGCGCGGACATTGTTGAAGGACCCGCCGATCCTGTTGCTGGACGAGGCGACAAGCGCGCTGGACAGCGAGACAGAGCAGGAGATCAAGTCGGCGCTGATGATGGCGGGACGGGGGCGCACGGTGCTGACCATCGCGCACCGGCTGAGCACGATTTCAGAGGCTGACCGCATCATCGTGCTGGAAAAGGGCAAGATCGTCGAGCAGGGCACGCATGAGGCGCTCTTGGCGCAATCGGGCCGCTATGCGCAGCTGTGGAACCGCCAGCAGTTCGAGGAGGCCTGAGCCACGGTGCCGCCGAAGGATTATCCGCAGACGCCGGACGGGCGTTATTTCGTGTCGAAGGGGCGGCTGTGGCGGACCACTGACCCTGCGTTGCCGGATGACGTGCGCAGGGCTGCGATCAAGCGGCTGATGCGGGCGCGGATGGATGTGCGCCGGGCTGGGGATGATGACGAGGCGCTGCGCGAGGCGCGGGGGCGGGTACAGGAGGCCAAGGAGGCCCTGGGCGAGCGTGGTCCGGTCTGGTGGGATGACGGTGCGCCGGACGAGACGCAAAGGGCGCCGTGGAATTCGAGCTATGCGGACTGGTGGGCCGGGTTGGATGCGGAGGCGCGTGAGAAGGGCGGGCAGGATTTTTAGTCGCTGTCGGTAACGCGCCCGGAGTCAAGGTGCGTGAGAGGCAGCGCCCGACCGCCCGTTATGCCGGAGGCGTGCTTTCAGCATGCTCGTTGTGGAGGCGTGCTTTCAGCACGACGGTCTGGCGCTGCCCTATGAAGCTCTGTTGACTGTGACCGATACGATCGCGCCTCAGTCTTCGGCCACCGCTGCGCTCGTCAGCTTGTCAAGCGCGCCTGCGATCTGATCGAGCGGGGCGTTGTCGGCGTTGACGTCATAGCGATCCGCCAGCGACATCGGGTGTGCGTAGACCAGGTGCACCACGCCTTCGGCGTCGGCATAGGCCAGGGCGCGCAGGGGCAGGTCGAGGCCCGCAAGCTGGTCGGCCTGCATCACCGGGGTGCCGAGCTTGGGATTGCCGAAGATCAGCAATTCTGTCGGGCGCAGGTCCATGTCGACGGAGGATGCTCCTTCGGCGTGATCGACGCGGGCGAAGACTGTGGCGCCTGCGGTCTCGACTGCCTCTTGCAGGCGGTCGATGGTGCCGGAGACAGAGTGCGGGCTGACCTTGCTGACCATTTCCTGCGCTGTGGCGGGCAGGGACATCATCAGGGCGGGCAGGGCGATTGCTGTGGCTGCAAGGGAGCGTTGGAACATGCGCATGGGAAAACCTTTCGTTGAAATCTTGTGCCTCTCAACGCGCATGAGGGCGGATCGGGTCCGCCCTCATGCGATCACGTTTGCGTCGGCGCCCCTTCGGCGGCGCGCTCTGTTCAACCGCGCGCTATTCGGCGGCGCGCAGACCGCTTTGCAATCTGGGGTCCTTGGGGAAACCGGCCCCGGCGGCGGGTGACGTGTCGGTGATCCCCTCGTCCCAGATGATCTCGTGCAGGTCGGCGCGTTTGGCCTGGCGTTGCAGGGCCCAGTCGCGGGCGGCGGCGCTGGCGCGGCCAAGGCTGAGCTTGGCCAGAAGATGCGACAGCCACAGCACGTAGGTGCCGAGCCAGACGCGGATCGCCAGCAGCGAGGGGGTGATCACCAGCGTCAGCACCGTGGCGATGCCCAGACCGAAGACCACCGCCGTTGCCAGCTGTTTCCACCACAGCGCGGTGGGGCTGTCGATGGTAAAGCCGCCGTCGATGAAGTTCAGCGACAGGCCGAACATCATCGGGGCGAGGCCCGCCATCGTGGTGATCGTGGTCAGCAGCACGGGGCGGATGCGGTCCTGAGCGGTGCGGATGATCGCCTCGATCCGCGGCATGTAACGCTCGTATTCCTGATAGGTGTCGATCAGCACGATGTTGTTGTTCACCACGATCCCGGCGAGTGCGACGATGCCGGTGCCGGTCATGATGATCGAGAACGCCTGATCCATCACCATCATCCCGATCAGCACGCCGGCGGTCGACAGGACCACCGCGCCCAGCACCAGCAGCGAATTGTAGACGCTGTTGAACTGCGCCAGCAGGATGATGAACATCAGGCCCAGGGCGGCGGTGAAGGCGGAACTGAGGAAGGCCTGGCTTTCGGCCTGATCCTCTTGGTCGCCGGTCCATTCCCAGTCGATGCCTGCGGGCAGGGGTTTGGTGTCGAGCCATTTGGTGATTTCCGCGATCCGCTCGTTGGCGTTGACCGGGACCATGTGCAGGCTTTCGTCGTCCAGTGCCGCCTGCAATTCGGAGAGGGGCATGGTGCCGTTGAGCACGGAATAGCGCGTGCCATCCTCGGCGCGCAGGGCGCCGTCCGGGGCGAGGCCGAGCGTGGCGATGGCGTCGGCGGTGGTGGCGTCGGCGCCCGTGATCTCGGCGGGCACCAGCTTTTGCAGGCCGGGCAGCACGCCTGCCTTGACGTCGAAGTATCGTTTCTGGCCCACGCGGCTGATTTCGGCCAGTTTGGGGACGGGGGTGCGGGTGATGAAGTTCGACAGCGGCACCAGCCCGTCCGAGGTGCGGACCTTGAGCGAATCCAGTGTGCTGAGCAGCCGGTCCTGTTCGGGCAGGCGGACACGGATTTCGATTTCCTCGTCCGAGCTGTCGACGCGCATGGTGTCGAGCAGCAGGCCGCGTGTCACCAGTTGCACCATCGCACCCACGGTGGCGACATCGGCGCTGTAGCGGCCGGCCTTTTCGACGTCGACGTCGATTTGCCAGTCGATGCCGGGCAGCGGGCGGGTGTCTTCGATCAGGCGCAGACCGGCGGTGCGGTCGAATTCGGAGCGTGCAGCGCCGGCGGCGGCGACCAGATTTTCCCAATTGTCGCCCTTGAGACGCAGGTGCACCGGTTTGGCCGAGGCGGGGCCCATCGCCAGATTGAGGATCTCGACGCGGATGCCGGGGATCTGGCTGAGCTGGTCGGTCAGGTCCGCGATCACCGCGTCACCGTCGAATTCGGGGTTCTGCACGGCGCGGGTAAAGGTGTAGTCGATCAGCGGAATGGTGAAGACCGGTTCGCTGTGGCTGGGGCGGTCTTCCCACGGGATGGTTTCGATCTGGACCTGACCGATGCTGTCCTTGGGCGATTGCGCGCCGCCGGTGTTGGCGTTCAGCCCGCCCGTTCCGGCAAAGGCGAAGGCGGTGGCGACGCCGGGGTGCTTGAGGATCACCGCTTCGGCCTGGCGCACCAGATCGTCTTTTTCCTCGAGGCTGAGGTTGCCGCGTGCCATCACGTAGACGATGGCCTGTTCGGGTTCGGATTCGACGAAGAATTCGACGCCGTTGTTGTTGTTGGTAAAGGTGATCAGCGTGGTGCCGACAAAGACGAAGACCGCGCCCACCATGACCAGCGGCATCACCGGATTGCCCGCGATGAAGGCCATCAGGTGCCCGAACGGCGAGCGCTGGTAGCCTGCGCGCACACGTTGGCGGCGGTTTCCGATGGCCTTGGACGCCAGCCATTTGCCGCCGCGCCCGAGCCGCGCGAAGACCGCGACCAGGGCCAGCAACAGCACGCCGATGCAGCCCAGCACGATGCCGCCCGCAGCGGCGGCCAGCACGATCACGCCGAAGGCCGCAGCGAAGGTGGTCATGATGGATTGCAGGCTGGTCTGGTCGAGATTGGCAAAAACCTCGCCCAGCAGGGCGAAGACGGGCGGGGCGGCTTCGGCGGTCTGGCCTTCGGTCGGTTGCGGTACGAAGGCCAGCGCCATCACGAGGGCGGCCAGTGCGGCGAAGCCCATGAACAGGCCGATGTGGGCGAGCACGGGCAAGGATGCGATGCGGCCCACACCCTGCGAGACCCAACGTTCAAGCCGTCCGGTGACGCCGCCCATGACGGGCAGATAGACCAGCGCCACGATCAGCGAGGCGGACAGCACGAAGATGATGGTCACGGGCAACATGCCCATGAATTCACCGGGCACGCCGGGCCAGAACAGCATCGGCAGGAAGGCGCAGAGGGTGGTGGCGGTGGAGGAGATGACGGGCCAGAACATCCGCTTGGCGGCGTCGACATAGGCCTGCATGGGGCCGACGCCCTCGGCCTGGCGCTTGTCGGCGTATTCGACCACCACGATGGCCCCGTCGACCAGCATGCCGACGGCGAGGATCAGGCCGAACATCACGATGTTCGAGATCGAGATGCCCATCAGCGCCAGCAGCACGAAGCACAAAAGGAACGAGGTGGGGATCGCGAAGCCGACCAGCAGCGAGGCGCGCAGGCCAAGGGCGGCCAGAACCACGATCATCACCAGTGCGATGGCGGTGAAGACCGAGCCCTGAAGCTGCTGGACCATCGAATTGACCACGCGGCTTTGGTCGTTCGAGGTGCCGACGGTCACGGCGGCCTTGAGCCCGTCGGGCCAGTCGGCGGTCTGTTCGGCCACGGTTGCCTTGACCAGATCGGCGGTGTCGATCAGGTTGAAGCCCTTGCGCTTGACCACCTGCAGGGCGATCGTGTCGTCGCCGTTGAAGCGGGCGGTGCTTTCGCGGTCTTCGAAGGTCAGGTTGATTTCGGCCAGATCACCCAGCGTCACGACGCGGTCGCCGTTGGTCTTGACCGGCAGGGCGTAGACATCGCGCGCGTCGTCGAAGGACGAGGGGATCTTGACCGAGAAGCTGCCGGTGGCGGAGGTGACTTCGCCCGCCGCGATCAGCAGGTTGTTGTTTTGCACCACGTTCACCAGTTCGGCGGCGGTGACGTTGTAGGCCTCCAGGCGCAGGGGGTCGATCACGACCTCGAGCATCTCGTCGCGGTTGCCGGAAATCGGCGCTTCGAGCACGGCGTCGAGGGTTTCCAGCTCGTCCTGCAGGTCCTTGGCGACGCGGGCCATGGTGCGTTCGGGCACGGGGCCGGAGAGGTTGACGATGATGATCGGGAATTCGGAAAAGTTGAATTCCTCGATGGTGTATTGTTCGGCGCCGTCGGGAAATTTCGCCTGTGCGTTGCCAAGGGCGTCGCGGGCGTCGGCCATCACTTCGGTCTTGTCCCAGCCGAATTCGAATTCCAGCACCACGTTGGCATAGTTTTCAGCCGCCGTGGCGGTCATCTTTTTCAGGCCGGGCAGGTCGGCCAGTTCGGTTTCCATCGGCTTGACCAGCAGCGTCTCGCTGTCCGCCGCCGAGATGCCGGGGAAGGTGACGCTGACGATCAGCATCGGGATTTCGATGTCGGGCTCGCCCTCCTTGGGCAGGCTGATGTAGGCGAACGCGCCGACGGTCAGCGACAGCACCACGAAGGCCAGAACCATCCGCGCCCGAGACGCGGCCCAATCGACGATACCGGTCATTGCGATGCCTCCCGGAAGGTCGGCTCGACGGTGACGCCTGCGGTCACGTATTCCTGCCCGACCACGATCACGTCGACGGTTTCGGGCAATCCGGTCAGCCAGACGCCCTTGGGCGTGTCGCGCACGATCTTGACGGGCTGGAATTCGACCACGCTGTCGGGGGACAGGGTGCGCAGGCCCAGCG
Source organism: Pseudosulfitobacter koreensis (assembly GCF_024733015.1). Lineage (GTDB taxonomy): Bacteria > Pseudomonadota > Alphaproteobacteria > Rhodobacterales > Rhodobacteraceae > Pseudosulfitobacter > Pseudosulfitobacter koreensis. The sequence continues at coordinate 213,544 of NZ_JANKJG010000002.1, read as the reverse complement.
TGCCCTCGTCGTTGAGGGTCAGCGCCGATTGCGGCAGCAGGTGCGCGGGCGCGCCGTCGGTTGCGATCAGGATCTCGACGGTCTGGCCGTCGCGCAGGCGCAGGTCGGGGTTGGGGATCTCGATTTCGACGCGGAAGGTGCGGGTGGTGGGATCGGCGGCGCGCGACAGGAAGGTCACACGGCCCTGAACGTCGCCGCCCGCGGCCAGCCGACCGCCGCCGATGGCGCCCACGTGCACGCGGTCGACGTCGGTTTCGGGGACGAAGGCCACCAGCTTGATCGGGTCGAGCTGGATCACGGTGGCGCAGAGCGCGCCGGGTTGCAGCAGGGTGCCGAGTTCGGCGGTGTCGCTTTCCAGAAGGCCCGCGAAGGGGGCGTGGATTTCGAGACGTTCGATTTCGGTTTCGGCGGCGGCAACGGCGGCCTGTGCCGATTCAATGCCCGCATCTGCCGATTGCAGCCCGGATTTGGCGGCCTGCACGCCCGAACGGGCCGATTCCACGCCCGCCCGTGCGGAGGCAACGGCGGCATCGGCGCTCTTGACGCGGGTTTCGGCGGCAAAGCCGCCTTCGCTGAGCTTGGTCGCGGCGTTCTGGTTGACCATGGCCTCGTCCAGACGGGCCTCGGCCTCGGCGACGCGGCTTTGGGCTTCGGGCACGCGGCTTTCGGCTTCGGATTTGCCTGCGCGGGCTTCGGACAGGCGCGCCTGCGCCTCGGCCAGTGCGGCACCACGGGTGCCGGGGGAGAGTTTGCACAGCAACTGGCCTGCGTCGACGAAGCTGCCCTTGGGCAGGGGTTCGGACATCACGGTCGATGTGGTTTCGGCCCTGACCTCGACCTGACGCTGGGCCTGGGTCTGGCCGCGCAGGATCACCGCGCTGTCGATTTCCTGGGCGGCGGAATGCTGGGCGACGATGCGGATGCGCGGGGTTGCGGCGGCGGCGGCACCTGTGGGCGCGGGCTCTTGCTGCTGGGCTGCGGCCTGTTCGGTTTGCGGATCGCCGCGCAGGAAGGCCAGTGTGGCCTCCCGTTCGATGGTGAAAGCCAGTACGATGATTGCGACCAGAATTGCCGCCAAAACAGAAAAAATACGCATATGCGCCCCGATTCGAATTCGTCCGGTCGCACATGTGGTGCGGCCGCTGACGGGTATATGCACTTAAATACACTGAACTGACCAGTTCAGATCAAAAAATTTTCGGGCGCTGATGTAAAAATCCGTGCCCTGGTGCACCGCTTTGGGCACTGGCTGGGGCAAAGGCCCGTTTTCCGTGCCCCTTGGCTTGTGGTCATGTGCGCGTTAAGAGGGGCAAAACCGTGCCCCGTCAGAGGGCCGGACCCTGTGACAGCCGAGGCCGCGCCATGAGCAACAACGACAGTTTCATCGACGAAGTGAACGACGAAGTCCGCCGTGACCGTCTGTACGGGATGATGCGCCGCTATGGCTGGATCGCTGTGCTGGTGATCGTGCTGATCGTGGGCGGGGCGGCGTTTACCGAGTGGCGCAAGGCACAGGCGCGCGCCGAGGCCGAGGCCCTGGGCGATGCGATGCTGAGCGCGCTGAGCCTGGAGGACACTGCCGCGCGCGCGGATGCCTTTGCGGGCATCGAGGCGGGGCAGCCGTCGGCGCGTGCGGTGCTGAACTTTCTGACCGCCGCCGAGCAATACGAGGCCGGTGACGTGGACGCGGCGACCGCGCGTCTGCAGGAGGTGGCCAACAACAACGAAGTGCCGCTGATCTACCGCCAGATCGCGTCGTTCAAGATCCTGGGACAGGGCGCGGACACCATGCCCATCGAAGAGCGCCGCGCCGGATATGAGGCATTGGCCCAGCCGGGCGTGCCGCTGCGGCTGCTGGCCGAAGAGCAGCTGGCGATGATCGAAATCGAGAGCGGCGACGCCGATGCGGCGATTGCCCGCCTCAAGACGATGCTGGACGACAGCGAAGTGACGCCGGACTTGCAACAGCGCGCGCTACAGGTGATTGTGGCGCTGGGTGGGGAGCCCGACCTTGGTGCAAGCGGCGCCAACGGCAACTGAATACACGACCAATTTGCCTCGGGACACTGAACCACAATGAGCACAGCCATGAGATCGAAACCCATTTTCGCGGCACGTCTGCCCTTGGCCCTTGCGCTGGGTGGCAGCCTGATCCTGAGCGCTTGCACGGAACCCGAAGTGATCCTGGCAGGCGAGCGCCAGCCGGTGCGGTCGGTGTTGCAGAACCCTGATCCCGCCGATCTGGAGGTCGCTGTCGCCCCTGCCAACACCACGCGGGCGATTGCGCTGCCTGCGGCACAGAACAACGCGTCGTGGACGCATTCCATCGGCACGCCTGCCTATCGCACCGTGCACCCCGCGCTGTCGGCCACGCCGCAGCGGGTCTGGAGCGCCAACATCGGGGACGGCGACAGCCGCCGCCAGCGTATCACGGCCGATCCTGTGGTCGAGGCTGGGCGCATCTTTACCCTCGATGCCGATTCGACGGTGACGGCGACATCGACTTCGGGTGCGACGCTGTGGCAGGCCGATGTGCGCCCGCCGCGTGACAGCGCGGGGGCTGCGACGGGCGGTGGTCTGGCGGTCAAGGACGGCACGCTTTACGTGTCGTCAGGCTACGGCGTGCTGACCGCACTTGATGCCAGCACCGGCGGCGTGCGCTGGACGCAGCAACTGGACGCGACAGGCTCGGGCGCGCCGACGGTCTATGGCGATCTGGTCTATGTGATGGCGGGCGATGACGCGGGCTGGGCCATCGAGACGGCGACGGGCCGGGTGCGCTGGCAGGCGACGGGCCCCACATCGGTGTCGAACATTCTCGGCGCGCCTGCGCCCGCGCTGACCGACGATCTGGCGATCTTTGCCTTTGGGTCGGGCGAGTTGCAGGCGGTGTTCCGCAAGGGCGGCCTGCGCCGCTGGGATGCGTCGGTGCTGGGCGAACGCCCCGGACGGGCGCTGTCGAAGGTGGATGACGTCACGGGCTCTCCGGTCGTGGTGGGCGATACCGTCTATGCAGGCAACCAGGCGGGCCGGATGGTCGCCATCGACGCGGTGTCGGGGATGCGCGCGTGGACGGCCAACGACGGTGCGATCGACACGATGTATCCCATCGGCGGCAGCATCTTCGCGATCACCGACCGCAACGAGCTGGTGCGTCTGGACGCATCGGACGGCAGCCGGATCTGGGGCGTGCCGCTGCCCAACTACGTCAAGGACCGGCCCAAGAAGATCGTCGAAGTCTATTCGCACAACGGCCCTGTGGTGGCTGGTGGCCGGGTCCGCGTGGCATCGTCCGACGGGCTGCTGCGCAGCTTTGATCCGGTGAGCGGCGCGCTGGTCGGCACGGTCGAAATCCCCGGCGGTGCGACCACGGCACCGGTCGTGGCGGGTGGTACGCTCTATGTTGTCGGCAGCAACGGGCAATTGCACGCTTTCCGTTGATGCGGAATTGCGCTAGGGCGTGCTCTTTGGGGCGCGCATCGCGGCGCCTGACCTGAACCGGAGACTGTCATGTCTTTCACCCTCGCCATCGTGGGGCGGCCCAATGTGGGCAAGTCCACGCTGTTCAACCGCCTTGTGGGCAAGCGTCTGGCGCTGGTCGACGACCAACCCGGCGTGACCCGCGACCTGCGCGAAGGGGCGGCCCGTCTGGCCGACCTGCGCTTTACCGTGATCGACACGGCCGGTCTGGAAGAGGCCACCGACGAATCCCTGCAAGGCCGGATGCGCAAGCTGACCGAACGTGCGGTGGACATGGCCGACATCTGCCTGTTCATGATCGACGCGCGGGCGGGTGTGACGCCGACCGATCAGGTCTTTGCCGAGATCCTGCGCAAGCGGTCTTCGCATGTGATCCTGGCCGCCAACAAGGGCGAGGGGGCTGCCGCCGACGCCGGTGTGATCGAAGCCTATAGCCTGGGACTGGGCGAGCCGATCCGGCTGTCTGCGGAACATGGCGAGGGGCTGAACGATCTTTACACCCACCTGATGCCGCTGGCCGACAAGTTCGCGGAACGTGCCGCCGAGGATGCGCCCGAAGTCGACGTGATCGTGGACGAGGACGAGGACGACATGGATGTCGTGCCGGTGCCGACCAATGCAAAACCCCTGCAGGTGGCCGTGGTGGGACGCCCCAACGCGGGCAAATCGACGCTGATCAACAAGATCCTCGGGGACGAGCGTCTGCTGACCGGTCCCGAGGCGGGGATCACCCGCGATGCGATTTCGTTGCGGATCGACTGGGCGGGCGATGACGGTGTCGCGGTGCCGATGCGGATTTTCGACACCGCCGGCATGCGCAAGAAGGCCAAGGTTCAGGGCAAGCTGGAAAAGCTGAGCGTGGGCGACGGGCTGCGCGCGGTGAAGTTTGCCGAAGTCGTGGTGGTGCTGCTGGATGCCGCCATTCCGTTCGAGCAGCAGGATCTGCGGATTGCCGATCTGGCCGAGCGCGAGGGCCGTGCGGTCATCATCGCGGTGAACAAATGGGACATCGAGGACGAAAAGCAGGACAAGCTGCGCGATCTCAAGGAAAGCTTCGAGCGGCTGTTGCCGCAGTTGCGCGGTGCGCCGCTGATCACCGTGTCGGCCAAGACGGGCCGGGGGCTGGACCGTCTGCATGCCGCGATCATGAAGGCCTATGACGTGTGGAACCGCCGGGTGCCCACCGCCGCGCTGAACCGCTGGCTGAGTGGCATGGTCGAGGCGCACCCGCCCCCCGCGCCGCAGGGCAAGCGGATCAAGCTGCGCTACATGACGCAGGCCAAGACGCGCCCGCCGGGGTTCGTGGTGATGTGTTCGCATCCCGACAAGGTGCCGGAAAGCTATTCGCGCTATCTGGTGAACGCGTTGCGGGTGGATTTCGACATGCCGGGCACGCCGATCCGGCTGTATATGCGCGGGCAGAACGATTCGAACCCCTATAAGGGGCGCAAGAAGGCGCCGCCGTCGAAGCTGCGCAAGCACACCGAGGGGCGGCGCAGCTAGGGCCGGATCGAGAGTAAGGCCGGAACGAGGGTAAGGCGGAACGAGGGTAAGGCCGGGGCGCTGCCCCGGACCCCGGGATATTTGTGGCCAGAAGAAGCCGGGGGGCGGGGCCTGCGGCGTGCGTTACAGGCGGGCGCTGCGCACCACCGGGATGACCATCAGCACCGCGCCGATCAGCGCCAGCCACGCAACGCCGGTGGCGGTGCCCCAGTTCTGCACCGCGACCGCGATCAGCGCCCAGATCACGGCAAGGCCGTAGGTCGGGGCGCGTTTCAGACGGCTTTGCACCAGAAGCGGCAGCAGGATCGCGAGGCCCACGAAGACGTAAGCCGCCGTGCGTCCGCTCATCCAGCCATAGCCTGCCGCGACCAGCCCCAGCGACACGCAGGAGGCGGCGCTGAGCCAGCCCGCGTAGAGCCCCACGGGCCAGGCGGCCCAGGGCGCATCCTGATGCGGCGCGCGAAAGAGCGCGATCACTGCGGTGATCAGCATCGCCCAGATCAGGACCGTGGCCCAGACCGGGCTCATCACCGCCACATGCAGCCAGGGCACCCCGATGGCCAGCGACAGGGCGAGCGTCTGGCGCATTGCGGACCATTCCGGAACCCGGCGCAGCCCGTAAACCGCGCTGACGATCAGCCACAGATAGATCGGGCCCCAGATCGAGAAGGCATAGCCCGCGGGCTGTACCGGCGGATTTTCCTGCGGGATCGGGAACTGGGTGGGGTCGAAGCCGCCAAAGCCCGGCACCAGCAGGGGCGAGACGGCGAAGGCGATGCTGAGAATGGCGACGAGAATGGCGAGAGGCATGGTATTCACTACTTATGGTGGCAGGGAGGATGTGTCACAGTCACCTAATACATTTCATCTGACTGCCAAGGACTTTTGCCATGACCCGTATTGCCGTTTTCTGTGATGGTACGTGGAATTCGCCCACCATCAGCGAGCCCACCAGTGTTCACAAGCTGCATCTGACCATGATCAACGACCCGGCACAGGGGCAGGTGTCGGCCTATTTCAAGGGGATCGGCACCGACGAGCGGTTTGACGGGCCGGTGCGGAAGTTTTTCAACAAGTATGGCGGCGGGGCGTTCGGCTGGGGCCTGGATGCCAAGGTCAAGCAGGCCTATCAGTTCATCGCCGAAGCCTATCGTTCCGGGGACGAGATTTACCTCTTCGGGTTTTCACGCGGGGCGTTTACCGCGCGGTCGGTGGCGGGGATGATCCGCAAGTGCGGGATCGTCACCGACACGTCGACGGAAGGGATCAACGCGGCGTTCGAGCTTTACCGCAAGCCGGGGGATCAGAACCACCCGGACAAGCGGCATATCCTGGAGGCGCGGCGCCGTCTGTCGCCGGAGTTCGCCACCTCGCAGGAGGATCTGGACTGGCGCGCGGACGGGTCGGAGATGGTCAACATCGCCTATATCGGGGTCTGGGACACGGTGGGCGCGCGCGGCATTCCGGTGTCGATCCTGGGGCCGGTCGCGTCGCTGTGGAACCGGCAGTACAAGTTTCACGACATGGCGCTGTCGAGCCTGGTGCGCAGTGCGCGGCACGCGGTTGCGGTGGACGAGCGGCGGCTGTTCTATCGGCCTGCGAAATGGGATAATCTGGATGATCTGAAGGACAAGCCGGGGTTGAATGGGGGCGATACCGGGCCGGATCGCAAGTACCAGCAGGTGTGGTTTGTGGGCACGCACAGTATGGTCGGGGGAAGTGCCAAGGACGAGCAGGCGCTTGCGGTCTATCCGCTCCTGTGGATTTTCGAGGGGGCGCGGGGGCTTACGCAAGGCACCGGTATACGCTTTCCGCATGTGAACGGGGATGCGTTGGTAAATTCGAAAGGCGTGGTGCCCGAGGAAGGCTGGCTGCGCAACAGGTTCCTGCGGTGGCGCGAAGGCCCCCTGCAAAAGTGGGAGTTGCATGACAGCACGGATGCGCGGTGGCGCGGGCGTGAAGATTACCGCCCGCGCAGTCTGCAAAAGCTGTTTCCCGGTTAGGCCCCGATCAGACCGCCCCGATCAGATCAGCGTGCCGTCGGCGGCGAGGGTGGTCTTGCCGCCCAGATAGGGGGCGAGCACCTGCGGCAGAGCGACGGAGCCGTCGGCCTGCTGGCCGTTTTCCAGCACCGCGATCAGGCAGCGTCCGACGGCGAGGCCGGAGCCGTTCAGCGTGTGCACGAACTGCGGCTTGCCGCCGTCTGCGGGTTTGAACCGCGCGTTCATGCGGCGCGCCTGGAAGTCGCCGGTGGTCGAGACCGAGCTGATCTCGCGGTAGGCGTTCTGACCGGGCAGCCATGCCTCGATGTCATAGGTGCGCCGCGCGCCGAAGCCCATGTCGCCGGTGCACAGGATCACCGTGCGGTAGGGGATTTCGAGACGCTCCAGCAGATCCTCGGCGCAGCGCAGCATGCGTTTTTGTTCGGCGTCGGAGTCTTGCGGCAGGGTGACGCTGACCATCTCGACCTTTTCGAACTGGTGCTGGCGCAGCATGCCCGAGGTGTCACGGCCCGCGCTGCCTGCTTCGGAGCGGAAACACAAGGTGTGGGCGGTGTAGCGGCGGGGCAGATAGCTTTCGTCGATCACGTGGCCTGCGGCGATGTAGGTCAGCGGCACCTCGGAGGTGGGCACCAGCCATTTGCCGTCGGTGGTCTGATAGCTGTCTTCGCCGAATTTCGGCAACTTGTCAGTGCCGTACATGGCGTCGGAGTTGACCAGCACCGGGGTGTTGACCTCGGTCAGGTCGTTCGCGTCGACATGGGTGTCCAGCATGAACTGCGCCAATGCGCGGTGGATGCGCGCGACGGCACCCGACAGCAGCACGAAGCGGCTGCCTGAGATTTTCGCCGCCGTCTCGAAGTCCATCGACGGGGTGACGGAGGGCAGGTCGTAATGTTCGCGCGCGGTGAAGTCGAAGCTGCGCGGGGTGCCCCAGCGGGTGACCTCGACGTTGTCGGCCTCGTCCTTGCCGTCGGGGACGTCGTCGGCGGGCAGGTTGGGGATGCGCGCGAGGGTGTCGGTCAGCTGGGCGTCGAGCGCCTTGGCGGCTTCGTTCATCTCGGCGATCTCGGCTTTTTTGGCGGAGACCAGCGCGCGCAGGCGCTCGAACTCTGTGTCATCGCCGCGCGCCTTGGCGGCGCCGACCTCCTTGCTGGCCTTGTTCTGTTCGGCCTGGGCGGTTTCGGCGGCCAGAATTTTTGCGCGCCGCCCTTCGTCCAGCGACAGCAGATCGGACGACATCGGTGCATCGCCCCGGCGGGCGAGGGCTGCATCAAAAGCGGCTGGATTTTCGCGGATGGCGCGGATGTCGTGCATGGTCTTTATCCTCTGAGCGATGTGCTGGCTTTGAGTCGCGGTGCGCGCCTTATGGCGCATCGCGGGCGCGAAAGGTAGCCTCTGGATCGCGCCAAACGGGTCCAGATGCCGCAGATTAGTGCCGGATTGCACCTTGCGCCCATGCCAGCGCGCCCATAGGTTCTGCCAAAATCGACAGCAGGCCGATCGAGGCCGACAAAAGGACCTATCTCCATGGAAGCAATCGGCCAATTCGTACCGCTCATTCTGATCTTCGGGATCATGTATTTTCTGCTGATCCGTCCCCAGCAGAAAAAGGTCAAGGATCATCAGGCGATGGTACAGGCGTTGCGCCGGGGCGATCAGGTGGTGACGCAGGGCGGGATCATCGGCAAGGTGGTCAAGGTCAAGGAAGACAACGAGCTTGAGATCGAGGTTGCCGATGGCGTCAAGGTGCGCGTCGTGCAAAGCACCATCGCTCAGGTGATTTCGAAAACAGAACCTGCCAAGTAAATGCTACAGATCGGTTTCTGGAAGCGGCTGTTCATCTGGGGCCTTGTGGCCCTGGGGTTGCTGCTGGCACTGCCGAACGCGTTTTATACGCGGGTCGAGCAGTCGAATGACGCGGTTGCCGCCATCGAGATCGGTGCCGATACCCCTGAAAATCAGGCGGTGGCGGGACAGTGGCCGTCGTGGATGCCTTCGTCTCTGGTGAACCTGGGGCTGGATTTGCGCGGTGGCGCGCATCTGCTGGCCGAAGTGCAGGTCGAGGATGTGTACGAGACGCGGATGCAGGCCAGCTGGCCCGAGATCCGGGATGCCCTGCGCCCGGAGCGTGACGCCGTGGGCACCGTGCGGCTGCTGGACAGCGACCCCGGCACGCTGCGCATTCGCATTGGTGAGGCGTCGGGCATGGCCCGCGCGCTGGAGATCGTTCGCGGATTGGCGCGCCCGGTGCAGACGCTGACCGGGGCCGGTTCGACCGATATCGTGGCCAGCGGGCAGGGCGATGTCATCACCGTCACGCTCAGCGACGCGGAAACCCAGGCGACCGACGAGCGCACGTTGCAGCAATCGCTGGAAATCGTGCGCCGCCGCATCGACGAGGTCGGCACGCGCGAGCCCACCATTCAACGGCAGGGTGCGGACCGCATTTTGATCCAGGTGCCCGGCATCGGGTCGGCGGCAGAGCTGAAGGCGATCATCGGGACCACGGCGCAGTTGACGTTCAACCCCGTGATCACCCGCACCACAGACGCCAACACGTCCGTTGGCCCCGGCGAAAAGCTGGTGCCGTCGCTGGACGAGAGCGGCGTGTTCTACGTGATCGAAACCGCAGCCGTCGTGACGGGCGAGGATCTGGTCGATGCGCAGCCTGCCTTTGACCAGAATGGCGGCCCTGCGGTCAATTTCCGGTTCGATTCGACCGGTGCGCGGCGGTTCGGGGATTACACGGCGGAGAACATCGGCAGCCCCTTTGCCATCGTGCTGGATGACGAGGTGGTCAGTGCCCCCGTGATCCAGAGCCATATTCCCGGCGGATCGGGGATCATCACCGGGCGTTTCGACGTCGAGGAAACCACCAACCTTGCGGTTCTTTTGCGCGCGGGTGCCTTGCCCGCCGAGCTTACGTTCCTTGAAGAACGGACCATCGGGCCGGAACTGGGCGCGGACAGCATCGAGGCGGGCAAGATCGCGACCATGGTCGCCTTTGCCGCCGTGCTGGTGTTCATGGTGCTGAGCTATGGGCTGTTCGGGCTGTTTGCCAATATCGCGCTGATCATCAACATCGCGCTGATCTTCGGGCTGCTGAGCTCCATCGGGGCGACGCTGACGCTGCCGGGGATTGCGGGGATCGTGTTGACCGTCGGCATGGCGGTGGACGCCAACGTGCTGGTGTTCGAGCGTATCCGCGAAGAGCTGAAGTCGGCGCGTGGGCCTGCGCGGGCCATCGAGCTGGGGTATGAAAAGGCGTTGAGCGCCATTCTGGACGCCAACATCACCACATTCATCACCGCCGTCATCCTGTTCGTCATGGGGTCCGGCCCGGTGCGCGGCTTTGCCATCACGCTGGGCCTGGGCATTCTCACATCGGTCTTTACCGCCGTCTTCGTGACGCGGTTGATGATTGTGATGTGGTACGAACGCCGCCGCCCCAAGCAGATCGAGGTTTGATATGCGTCTGAAGCTGATACCCCAGGAAACGAACGTTGATTTCTTTGGCCGCTGGAAACTGTGGCTGGGCATTTCCGCCCTGATGGTGGTGATCGGGTTCGGGTCGTTCCTGTTGCAGGGCCTGAACTTTGGCATCGACTTTCGCGGCGGCACCACGATCCGCACGCAGAGCACGCAACCGGTCGACATCGGTGTCTACCGCGACGCCATCGCGCCGCTGGGTCTGGGGGATATTTCGATCACCGAAGTGTTCGACCCCAGTTTCGAAGAGGATCAGAACGTGGCGATGGTCCGTATCCAGGCGCAGGGCGACGAAGAGGCGGTGACCACGGAAACCATCGAGGCGGTCGAGGGTGCGCTGTCCGCCGTCGTGCCGGACATCAGGTTCATCTCGGTCGAATCCGTGGGGCCCAAGGTGTCGGGCGAGCTGATCCAGACGGCAGCGCTGGCTGTGATCCTCGCGATTGCGGCGGTGCTGGTCTATATCTGGCTGCGGTTCGAATGGCAGTTCGCCCTGGGTGCCGTCGCGGCGCTGGTGCATGACGTGGTGCTGACCATCGGCGTGTTCTCGGAATTGCAGATCCGGTTCGATCTGGCGATCATCGCGGCGCTGCTGACCATCGTGGGCTATTCGCTGAACGATACGGTCGTGGTCTTTGACCGCGCCCGCGAGAACCTGCGCAAGTACAAGAACCGCCCGCTGAAAGAAGTGCTGAACCTGTCGATCAACGAAACGCTCAGCCGGACGCTGATGACATCGGTGACCACGCTGATTGCGTTGATCGCGCTGTTCGTGCTGGGCGGCGACGTGATCCGCGGGTTCGTCTTTGCGATGATCTGGGGCGTGATCGTGGGGACCTATTCGTCGGTCTTCGTGGCCTCGACCGTGTTGCTGTACCTGGGCGTCAAGCGCGACTGGACCAAGCAGGACGGCGGGTCGGGCACGCAGTTTGCGAACATAGATGCCTGAGATCCTGTCAGAGGCCTTGGCTCTGCCGGGCCTCTGGCTGTTGGGTCTTGGCGCGTTGATCGCGGGGATCGTGCGCGGGTTTTCCGGGTTCGGGACCGCGATGATCTACCTGCCCATCGCCGCACAGGTGATGCCGCCGATCTGGGCCATCCTGTCGCTGGTGGTGATGGATGTGTTCGGCCCGATGCCCATCGTCCCCAAGGCGCTGCGTCAGGCGCATCGGCGCGATCTGGTCCTGTTGCTGGTCGGCACGCTGTGCCTGTTGCCCGTGGGGCTGGCGCTGCTGATGCTGATGACCGGCGATACCTACCGCTATATCGTGTGCATCCTGTCGCTGGCGCTGGTCGCCTGCCTGGCGCTGGGGGTCCGCTATACCGGGCGGCTGACGCCGCCGATGGTGGGCGGGATCGGCGCACTTGCCGGGTTCTCCGGCGGGCTGATCGGGGTGCCGGGGCCGCCGGTGATCCTGTTCTACATGGCCAGTGCGCTGCCTGTCGCGGTGGTGCGGGCGAATGTGCTGCTGTATCTGTTCGCGTTCGATTTCCTGCTGGTCGGCGTGCTGGCCTTGCGCGGTGATCTGGTCCTTGTGCCCATCGTCATCGGCCTGATGCTGGCGGTGCCCGCGATGATCGGGAATATGATCGGTGCGGCCATTTTCAACCCGGACAAGGCTGGCGTATACCGGGGCGTGGCCTATGTGGTTGTGGCAAGCTCTGCGATCATGGGGCTGCCTGTCTGGGGGAATTGATATGCGCCTGAACGAAGTGACCTATAACGACGCCAAGCCCATCGAGGGCTATGGCCCCGGCTTTTTCCGCATCGGCGGCGAGGTGTTCGAAAGCGCGGTGCTGACCGGGGCCGACGGCACGCACGCCTGGGGCGGTTTCGAGGATCGCGACATGCTGCTGGCGCTGGCGGGGCAGGTCGATGTGCTGTTCATCGGCACGGGGGCCGAGATTGCGCATATTCCGAGCGCCCTGCGCGATCCGCTGGAAGAGGCGGGCGTGGGGGTCGAGGTGATGTCGTCGCCTGCGGCGGCGCGGACCTATAACGTGCTGTTGAGCGAAGGCCGCCGGATCGCGCTGGCGATGCTGCCGGTTTGAGTTTCGCCGGGTGAGTTTCTTGCCTGAGGTTTGCCGTGTGAGTTTTCCCGCCTGAAGTTTGCCGCCTGAAGTTTCCCAAGTGAGCGCGCCTGTGACCCCGCTGAAAGGGGTTTTCCGCATGGCATCCATCCGCTAGGTCTGCGGGATGGAATTAACCCTTGTCGATCTGTCCGTGGCGCGTGGTGGCGTGCCGGTGCTGGCCGGTGTGAGCCTGTCGCTGGCACCGGGGCAGGCGCTGGTGCTGCGCGGGCCGAACGGGTCGGGCAAGACCACGCTGCTGCGCACCATCGCGGGGTTGCAGCCCGCTTTGTCGGGGCAGGTGACGGGGGCAGAGGACCGCATCGCCTATGCCGGTCACGCCGACGGGTTGAAGGCGATGCTGAGCGTGCGCGAAAACCTGACGTTCTGGGCTGCGGTGTTCGGGATGCGCGATGTGGAGCAGGCGATGCAGGCCTTTGCGCTGCTGCCGCTGGCGGATCGGTTGGCGGGCACGCTGTCGGCGGGGCAGAAGCGGCGGCTGGGGCTGGCACGGCTGCTGGTCACGGGGCGCCCGATCTGGGTGCTGGACGAGCCGACCGTGTCGCTGGACGCGGATGCGGTGGCGCTGTTTGCGGGTGCCGTGCGCGCGCATCTGGCGGCAGGTGGCATGGCGCTGATCGCCACGCATATTGATCTGGGGCTGGACGCTGCCGTGCTGGACGTGACGCCCTATCGCGTGGCGCTGAATGGTGTTGGATTTGGGTCCAGTGACGAGGCGTTTTTGTGAAGGCGCTGCTGGTGCGGGATCTGCGTCTGGCGCTGCGGGCGGGGGGCGGTTTTGGCCTTGGCCTTGCGTTTTTCCTGATCGTGGTGGTGCTGGTGCCGTTCAGCGTCGGTCCGCAGCCCGAGTTGCTGGGACGGATCGCGGCGGGCGTGCTGTGGCTGGCGGCGCTGCTGGCTTGCCTGTTGTCGCTGGACCGGATACTGGCGCTGGATTTCGAGGATGGCACGCTGGATGTGCTGGCGACGGCGCCGCTGCCGCTGGAGGCGGCGCTGAGCGTCAAGGCGCTGGCGCATTGGCTGACCACGGGGGTGCCGCTGGTGGTTGCGGCCCCGGTGCTGGCGGTGCTGCTGAACCTGCCTGTGGCGGGCTACGGCGGGCTGGTGCTGTCGCTGGCCCTGGGCACGCCCGCGCTGTCGGTGATCGGCACCTTCGGGGCGGCGCTGACCGTGGGGATCAAGCGCGGCGGATTGCTGTTGTCGCTGCTGGTGCTGCCGCTCTATGTGCCGACGCTGATTTTCGGGGCCGAGGCCGCGCGGCGCAGTGCCGAAGGGCTGGACGCCACCACGCCGATGCTGATGCTGGCGGGGATCAGTGCGGGGGTGCTGGCGCTGATGCCCTTTGCCAGTGCCGCGGTGCTGCGCGTAAACTTGCGGTGAGCGCATTGCCGCAGCGCGCTGTCGGGGATTGAGCCTGCGCGGCCAACAGATTAGGAAAACGCCATGTCACTCTGGGAATACGCCAATCCGGTCAAGTTTCTGCGCCTCAGCGAACGGGTTCTGCCGTGGCTGTGGGGGCTGGCTGTGCTGTGTCTGGCGGGCGGTCTGATCTGGGGGTTCTTCGGCACGCCGGATGATTATCGCCAGGGGTCGACCGTCAAGATCATCTATATCCACGTGCCTGCCGCGCTGATGGCGATCAACGGCTGGTTCATGATGCTGGTGGCCTCGTTGGTCTGGCTGATCCGTCGCCACCATGTGAGTGCCTTGGCCGCGAAGGCCGCAGCGCCCGTGGGCGTGACGATGACGCTGATTGCGCTGATCACCGGGGCGGTCTGGGGGCAGCCGATGTGGGGCACCTGGTGGGCCTGGGACCCGCGCCTGACGTCGTTTCTGATCCTGTTCCTGTTCTATCTGGGGTACATGGCGCTGTGGTCCGCGATCGAGGACCCCGACACCGCTGCCGACCTGACATCGGTGCTGTGCCTGGTGGGATCGGTCTTTGCGGTGCTGTCGCGCTATGCGGTCAACTTCTGGAACCAAGGGTTGCATCAGGGCGCGTCGCTGTCGCTGGACGCGGAGAAGAACGTGGCGGATGTGTTCTATCACCCGTTGCTGTTGTCTATCGCGGGGTTTGTGCTGCTGTTTCTGGCGCTGGTGCTGTACCGCACGGGCACCGAGATCCGCGTGCGGCGCACCCGTGCGTTGCGAGCCCGTCAGGGTAGCGGGGCCGGTCAAGGGGCGGGGGCACCTCAGGAGGGAAGCGCATGATGCCGGAATTGGGGAAATACGCGGTTGCGGTGCTGTCGGCCTATGGGGCGACTGCCGTGCTGCTGGTGGCGTTGATCGCGGTGACGCTGCTGCGCGGCCGCCGGGTGCGCGCCGAGATGCAGCGCACCGAAGCCAGAGGACGCACCGATGCCTAGACTGTCACCGATGATGATCGCGCCGCCGCTGATCTTTGCCGCCTTCGTGGCGCTGGCGGCGTTCGGGATGTTTCGCGACGATCCCGAAGGGTTGCCCTCGACGATGGTGGGGCGGCAGGTGCCGCCGATCACCACGGACACGCTGGCGGACTATCCCGGTGTCACGCCTGAGATGTTCACCCGAGGCGAGGTGACGCTGGTGAATTTCTGGGCCAGCTGGTGCCCGCCGTGCCGTGCCGAACACCCGCGCCTGTTGCAGATGCAGCAGGACGGGCTGACGATCATCGGGGTCAACTACAAGGACCAGAAGGGCACCGCGACGTCCTATCTGGAGGATGACGGCAACCCCTTTGCCGCCGTCGCCTTTGACCCTGCGGGGCGCACCGGCATCGACTGGGGTGTGACCGCGCCGCCGGAGACGTTCATCGTGGGCGGCGACGGCACCGTGCTGTTCCGCTTTGTCGGGCCGCTGGTGGGCAGCGATTACGAACAGCGGTTCCTGCCCGCGCTGGAGGCGGCGCTGGCGGAGTGAGGTTGGGGGGGTGTACGGGGTTGCCTGGGGTCTGGGAGATAGGTCTTGCGCGGTGGCGCGCTGAGGGGGCGCTGTGGGGGATAGGATGGGTTTACGCTGTAGAAACCCGAATGTCGGCTTTCAAGCAGGCGTTAAGCAAACGGTCGTTGATGGGGCGGGTGTGTCTGAGAATATTGATTGCGCTGACAGGCTATAGGAAATCTAATGAGGATGGCCGTAAGGCTTTCCAGTTTAGGAGCCCTTTGTGATAGATAATACCGACCTTTTCATTTTTTATTTGCGGAGGCATCTGGAAGTTCTTGACGCGGAGATCGCGGATATTTTGTCTAAAATAGACGCATCCGATAATCCCGAGGGGAATGGCTACTACGACTCTGGCGAGTACTTTATGGGTGCTGGACTTGCTGCGGTGCAAAAATACATGACAGAGACATTTTATTTCTTTGATGTTGACCAAAAGAAAGCGCTTGATGCAGGGCCTAAGTTAGCCGGAGGCGTTTCATTTGCAAACGTCGTTTGGTCTGCTGCAAATTATTGGAAACATGATGCTGAATGGTGGGAAGGGGCCCTCGAGGCTGGTCCGCAAGATTCTGATGGAATGAGCCCAATCAGTATTTCATGGCCTATAGGCGGAAAATCCAAGAGCAGCGTCGCCTTTCTTGAAGGTTCTGGTAGGTTTGGACATGACTACATTTGCTCTATTGTCTTGGCCGCGCTTGTCAACGGCGCTGAGGACGTAAGGCTGCAATTAGTCCTACCCTACTTAGAGTCTTGGCGAGCTGACGTGAAACAAATGGCAGTCGGCAATTTTTGATATTAAACCGCTGCAAAGATGCTCTGATGCCATTTCCTTAATTGCTCACATGCGAGGAAGGCCCTGCACAGCCGCCATTCGAGGGCATTCAGCAAACACTCCTTTTTTGCATGTCCGCGAAAAGAGCATTTTGATGCTTCCACAAACTCGTTCCGAGCCCTAGTGGTCGCTGCAGCAGCACCACACTTCCCACATCCACCAAGCCCGGAATCAAGGCACGCAGTGCCGCCGGGCAGCGCCCGACCGCCCCATGGGCGGGCGCTTTCTCACCGTCTTGCACGTCTTCATCGGCGCGCCAAGGCTGAGAGATAAAGTGGCATGAACGGAGGTATGGGCGCCCACCCGCGGTCGGGCGCTGCCCTTTGGGGCGGAGGTGGCGCGTGTCGAGCACGGCGGTCGGGCGCTGCCCTTGTGTTGCAGGGGGCATGCGGGTGTTGGGCGGGGGTTGCGCTGCCTCGCACCCCAGCAGTCCCGCCAACAAAAAGCCCCCGGCGCTTTCGCGCGGGGGCTTTTCCGTTTCACCAACTTGCGCGGAAATTACTCCGCCGCGATGGGCTGGTCCTTGGCGAGGTTGCGCAGCACGTAGTGCAGGACGCCGCCGTGTTCGATGTATTCGATCTCGATCGCCGTATCGATCCGGCATTTGATCTTGATCTCTTTCACCGAGCCGTCCGCCATCGTGATGGTGCAGGGCACCTCCTGCAGCGGTTTGATGGTGTCCAGACCGCTGATCGACACGGTTTCCTCGCCGGTCAGGCCCAGCGATTTGCGGGTGTCGCCGCCGGTGAATTCGAACGGGATGACGCCCATGCCGACGAGGTTCGAGCGGTGGATACGCTCGAAGTTTTCGGCGATCACCGCCTTGACGCCCAGCAGGGCCGTGCCCTTGGCCGCCCAGTCGCGCGAGGAGCCTGCACCGTATTGTTCGCCGCCGAAGATCACCAGCGGCGTGTCGTTCTTCTGGTGCGCCATCGCCGCGTCGAAGATCGAGGTCTGTTCGCCGTCGGGGCCCTTGGTATAGCCGCCCTCGACGCCGTCGAGCATCTCGTTCTTGATGCGGATGTTGGCGAAGGTGCCGCGCATCATCACCTCGTGGTTGCCACGACGCGAGCCGTAGGAGTTGAATTCGCGCACGGGCACCTGACGTTCCACCAGATACTGACCGGCGGGCGTGCTTTCCTTGAACGAGCCTGCGGGCGAAATGTGGTCGGTGGTGATCATGTCACCGAGGACCGCCAGAACCTTGGCATCCTTGATGTTGGTGATCGTGCCCGGTTCCTTGCTCATGTTCTGGAAGTAGGGCGGGTTCTGCACGTAGGTCGATTGCGGCGGCCAGTCGTAGGTCATGCTGTCGGTGACTTCGACGTCCTGCCATTTCTCGTCGCCCTTGAAGACGTCGGCATATTTGCTCTGGAAGGCGTCGCGGGTCACGGTCTGTTCGACCAGTTCGGCGACCTCTTGCGTGGTGGGCCAGATGTCCTTGAGGTAGACGTCATTGCCGTTCTGATCCTGACCCAGAACGCCGTTGGCGACGTCGACGTTCATGTCGCCGACCAGCGCATAGGCCACGACCAGCGGCGGCGAGGCCAGGTAGTTGGCGCGCACGTCGGGTGAAATCCGGCCTTCGAAGTTGCGGTTGCCCGACAGGACGGATGTACCGATCAGGTCGTAGTCGTTGATCGCCTTGCTGATCGGTGCCTCAAGCGGGCCCGAGTTTCCGATGCAGGTGGTGCAGCCGTAGCCCACGAGGTTGAAGCCGATGGCGTCGAGATCCTCTTGCAGGCCGGCCGCTTCGAGGTAGTGCGAGACGACCTGCGAGCCGGGGGCGAGGGATGTCTTGACCCAGGGCTTGCGGGTCAGGCCGAGTGCGCGTGCCTTGCGCGCCACCAGACCGGCGCCGATCATCACGTAGGGGTTCGACGTGTTGGTGCAGGACGTGATCGAGGCGATCACGATGGAGCCGTCGTGCAGCTGGTAGTGGCCGTCATCGGTCTTGACGTAGCCGCGCTTGTGGTTGCCCTCGTCGCCGGGGATGTCCTGTGGCTCGGGCTGGCCGCCTTCGCCTTCCCAGCGGATTTCGGAGTTGGCCGAGGTGTCCTTGCCCTCGCGCACGCCCTTGACGTATTCGGCGAAGGCGGTGTGGGCCTGCGTCAGCGCGATATAGTCCTGCGGGCGTTTGGGGCCGGAGATGGCGGGGACGATTTCGCCCATGTCGAGGTGCAGGGTGTCGGTGTAGATCGGCGCATAGTCCGCGTCGCGCCAGAAGCCGTTTTCCTTGGCGTAGGCTTCGACCAATGCGATGCGGTCCTTGTCGCGGCCGGTGTTGGTGAGGTAGCGCAGGGTTTCGTCGTCGATCGGGAAGAAGCCGCATGTCGCGCCGTATTCGGGTGCCATGTTGGCGATGGTCGCGCGGTCGGCGAGCGGCAGATGGTCGAGACCTTCGCCGTAGAATTCGACGAATTTGCCGACAACGCCCTTTTCGCGCAGCATTTCCACGACCTTGAGCACCAGATCGGTGCCGGTGGTGCCTTCCATCATCCGGCCTGTCAGCTCGAAGCCGACGACTTCGGGGATCAGCATCGAGATCGGCTGGCCCAGCATCGCGGCCTCGGCTTCGATGCCGCCCACGCCCCAGCCCAGAACGGCGGCGCCGTTGACCATCGTGGTGTGGCTGTCGGTGCCGACCAGCGTGTCAGGATAGGCCACCATGTCGCCGTTCTGGTCGGTGTCGGACCAGACGGTCTGCGCCAGATATTCGAGGTTCACCTGGTGGCAGATGCCGGTGCCGGGGGGCACCACGCGGAAGTTGTTAAACGCCTTCTGGCCCCATTTCAGGAAGACATAGCGTTCCATGTTCCGCTCATATTCGCGGTCGACGTTCATCTGGAAGGCACGCGGGTTGCCGAATTCGTCGATCATCACCGAGTGGTCGATGACCAGATCGACGGGGTTCAGCGGGTTGATCTTTTGCGGATCGCCGCCGAGCGCCTTGAGACCGTCACGCATCGCGGCGAGGTCGACCACGGCGGGGACGCCGGTGAAGTCCTGCATCAGCACGCGGGCCGGGCGATAGGCGATTTCGCGGGGGTTGTTGCCGCCCTTGGTCGCCCATTCGGCGAAGGCCTTGATGTCGTCCGTGGTCACGGTCTTGCCGTCCTCGAAGCGCAGCATGTTTTCCAGCACCACCTTGAGAGCGGCGGGCAGCCTGGAGAAATCGCCCAGGCCTGCCTCGGTCGCGGCGGGGATCGAGTAATAGGCGACCGACTGGTCGCCGACGGTCAGGGTCTTGCGGGTCTTGGATGTGTCATGGCCAACAGTGATGGGCATGGGTGGCTCCTTTGGCTGAATGTGCCCCGATCTTTGGGCGAGGCAGGTGGCAGGGGGCGGGTGTTGCGCCTGATTTGCATCTAAATGTGGTTCGGATCAACAGGATTCCAACCTGAAGTGTCACTTTAGTATACCATTGTGTACCGAATTTTAGGGAACGCCGCCGGATGCGGCGCTTTGAATGGCATCCTGCACCCTGGCGTGTCAGGTTTCAACAAAGCTTGATTGGTCATTACACGGCTGCAAGGTTAGGTGTGATCCACATTGAAAGACCCAAAAGGCCCCACTTCATGAAATCTGTCCTGTCTGTCATGACCGCAGCGCTGCTGTCCGTTGCCTCTCCCGGCGCGGCAGACCAGCCCGTGGTGGTCGAGCTTTTTACCTCTCAGGGGTGCTCGTCCTGCCCGCCGGCAGACAAGATTTTTGCAGAACTGGCCCACCGTGACGACGTGATCGCATTGGCCCTGCACGTGGATTACTGGGACTATATCGGCTGGAAAGATGAATTTGCCGTTCCCGCCTATGCCGAGCGCCAGCGGGGATATGCCATCGCTGCCGATCGGCGGTCGGTCTATACGCCGCAGATGGTGGTGAACGGGCTGACCGATATCGTGGGCGCGCGCCCCATGCAGCTGTCCGAGGCGATTGCGCAGCATGCGGCACTGCCGTCGCTGGTGGCGCTGGATGTCGCGCGGGACGGCGATGCGCTGAAGATCTCTGCCCGGAACCAAGGTGCTACGGGCGGGATGGTGGTGCAACTGGTGCGCTATGAACCCAAGCGCGAGACCAAGATCACCCGTGGCGAGAATGCGGGTCTGACGCTGGAATATGCGAACATTGCTCATGACTGGCAGGTACTGGGCACCTGGGACGGCAAGAGCGATCTGGAGATGACTGCGCATGTGACCGGCGATGCGCCCGTTGTGGTGCTGATCCAGAAGGAGGCGCATGGTGCCATTCTGGCGGCCGAGGCGCTGCGTTAAGCTTTTGCGGCTTCAGGCGGGCTTTAGCCGTCGTAGGCGCGCCAGCGGCGGTGCACCCAGAACCATTGGCCGGGATGGGCGCGGACGCGGGCGGCGAGGCTGTCGTTGAGTGCCTGCGTCATCGTCTCGGGGTCTGAATGGGCGATGGGCGCTTCCAGAACCGTCTCGAAGCTGAGGCCGTCGGGCTGCCGGATGCCGTAGAACGGGATCAGAAGCGCGTCGAAGCGCAGGGCCAGTTCCGCCGCCGACAGGGCGGTTTTTGCGGGCTGACCCATGAAATCCAGCACCGTGCCCTCGAACACGTGCTGGTCGAACAGCAAGACCAGTTGCCCGCCGCCGCGCAGGTGGCGCACGAAGCCGGAGGTGCCGCGGCGTCCCTGGGGGAAGACCGGGCCGCCGAAAGCCTGCATCGTCTTGACGTAATGCGCATTGAAATAGGGGTTCGCCATGTCGCGGTAGAGCCCGCCGACGGCAAAGCCTTGGGCCACGAGGGCGGCGCGGGTGGCCTCGTAATTGCCGAAGTGGCCGGTGACCAGGATCACCGGGCGGTCGGCGGCATCGGCAGCGCGCAGGGCGTCTATGCCTGCGCCCTCAAGCGGCTGGTTTTCCATCCGGGTCAGGAATTCCTCGGAGGAGTAATTCTCGATGATGCTGCGGCCTGCGTTGTTCAGGCAGGCGCGGGCGAGGCGGCGGCGCTCGGAGGTGGGCATGTCGGGGTAGATCAGCGCCAGGTTGGCTTCGGCCCGGCGGCGGTAGCCCACGAGCGGGCCGACGATGCGTTCCACCAGACCGCCCAGAAGGGCGACGCGGGTGGCATAGGGCAGGGCCAGCGCCAGCCGGATCAGCGTGTAGATGATCGCGTTGGACACGTAATGGCCCGCGCGTTCGCGCAATGGCATGGTCGATGGGTCGGCTTTGGGCATGGGCGGATCACACCTGAGGCAGGGTCGGCGCGCGCGCCAGACGGGTTTCGCGGTGCCAGACATACAGACCTGCCCCCACGATCACAAGCGCACCCACCAGCGTCCAGAAATCGGGGAATTCGTTGAAAAACACCACGCCCCAGAGCACGGCGAGCACCAGCCCGGTGTAGTTGAAGGGGGCGAGCAGCCCCGCCTCGGCCTGCGACAGGGCGCGGATCAGCATGAGCTGGCCTGCGGTGCCGAAACAGCCGATCATCACCATCAGGGTGGCGGATTTCGGTGTCAGCGGGGTCCAGTGGAAGGGGGCGAGGCAGCTGAGCACGACAGACCCCACGAGGCCGGTGTAGAACAGCGAGGTCCACACGTCCTCGTCTGCGCCGAGGCGGCGGGTGATCAGCGTGTAGGAGGCGAAACAGACCGCCGACCCCAGCGGCAACAGGGCGGCGGGGGCGAATACGTCCGACCCGGGGCGGATCACGATCAGCGCGCCGATCAGGGCTGCGGCGATGGCGAAAATGCGACGGGGCCCGAGGGCTTCGCCGAGAAACAGCGCGCCGCCGAGGGTGATCAGCACGGGGTTCAGGCTCATCACGGCGGTGGCTTCGGCAAGGCCGATCTGGCCCAGGGCGGTGAAGAAAAAGGCGGTGGCGATCATCAGGAGGAGCGAGCGCGTGATCTGCAGCTTGGGGTACTGGCTGCGCGCGACCGAGCGCAGGCGGGGGGCCACGAGGATCAGGACCACCAGCATTTGTCCGCCATAGCGTGCCCAGAGTGCTGGAATGGTGCCGGTCAGCGGGCTGATCGCCTTGACGCTGGCGTCCATGCCGCCAAAGCAGGCGATGGCGAGAACGGCCAGCAGGATGGCGCGGGCGGGGTTGGCGGCGGTGTTCGGCTGGATCATCCCATGCGCTTACGGTGCGGTGCGGGGGCTGTCCAGAGTGCAGTGCCGGTTGTGCAGGCGGGTGCTATTTCGTGCCCTTGTCGTCGTCCTCGGCCATCAGGATCAACTCTCCCTGGGTTTCAAGCTTGCGGATGGCGGCGATCATGTTGGCGGCGGCGGTGTCGTGGTCGGCGGGTTTGGGCGGGGTCAGCTCCTGCATCTCTTCGCGCAGGGAGTCTGCCATGCGGCCCGACATGTTTTCGAGGATGAAGTCGGCGGTGGCTTTCATCCCTGCGGCTTCTGCGCCGGCCATGGCGACCAGCATGTCGTTGGGATCGACCTCGCGCAGGACGCGGGGAATGTCGCGCGGGGCGATGCGTTTGGGGATGTTGGCGAAGGTGAAGATCGCCTTGCGGACCGCGTTGGCAAAGCCCTGGTCGGAGGCATCCAGCCCCTCGAGCATGTCGTCGCGGGTGATCGAGGTGGAGGAGTTCAGGATCGCGCCCACACGTTCCACCGGATCGCTGTCGAAGGCCCCGAGCGGCTTGGCGCTGAGTTGCATCGCCAGCGAAATGCCGATGCGTTCCACCGCGTCGGGCGTGACCGAGCCGGTCAGCGACACGGCATAGGTGATCTGGCGCGCGCGGGGTCCCGGCAACATGCTGAGCAGGGCGGCTGCCTTTTTCACCTCGAGTTTCGACATCATCACGGCGGAGACCTCGATGCTTTCGCTTTTGAGGATCGGCAACAGCTTTTCCGCGCCGATCTCGCGGATGCGGCCCCAGGGATCGCCCGCGTGGCGCACGCCCGCTTCCTTGCGCAGGCGGGCGGCGGTTTGGGGGTTGATCTTGCCGTCGAGCGCGTCGAGCGCGCCCGCGATGCCGCCGGGAAAGCGCAGGCCGATGCGTTCGACTTCGGCGGTGAATTCCTCGATGACGGCGGACAGCGTGTCGCGGTCGACGGTGCGCATCTGGCCCATCGCCTTGGTCAGGTGGGATTGCAGTTCCTCGGGCAGATCCTCGAGCGGGATATCGGCCCCTTCGTTCAGCAGCAGGCGCACGACCACTGCCGCCTTGGCGCGGCGGCTGAGTTTGGCGGGGGCGGACGTGGTCAGGGACATCCCCGGCAGGGGGGAGGAAAGAATCAGATCGTTCACCGGGCAGCCTCAACATGCAGGGGAAAAGAGCACCTGCATGTTGTGACACCCAATGGTGAACAAAGGCTGAAATCAGTAGTTGTAGGTCACGCCGGTTTCGATCGCGGTGCGCAGCGATGTGGCGGCCCATGTGTCGGCCCCGCCGCGCGCGTTGATCTCGCGCAGTTGCGTCAGGGCGGCGACGCTGTCGCCCTCGGCCACGAGGCCCTGACCCATGTAACTGCGGGCCAGCAGGTTGTCGGGGTTCGCCTCAAGCGCCTGTTGGTAGAAGGCCATCGCCACGTCCATCTGGC
This sequence comes from Pseudosulfitobacter koreensis, assembly GCF_024733015.1. Taxonomy (GTDB): domain Bacteria; phylum Pseudomonadota; class Alphaproteobacteria; order Rhodobacterales; family Rhodobacteraceae; genus Pseudosulfitobacter; species Pseudosulfitobacter koreensis. The sequence goes on along the minus strand of NZ_JANKJG010000002.1, from coordinate 189,704 downwards.
CCAGCTTGCGGGCGGTGAAGCCACGATAGGTCAGCACGCCGTCATCCGACTGGTCGGACATCGCGTCGAGCACGCCGATGGCATCCTGATAGCGCCCGGCATAGGCCAGTTCGCGCACGGCCTGGTAGAGTTTGCCATCGTCCAGCCGCGATTCCTTGGGCCGTACGCAGCGCTGTTTGTCTTCGTCCCAGACGCGCACGCCTTTGCAGTCCTTGCTGGTCTGCGTCGGTTTGGGGGCCGTCTCGTTGCCGCTGCCTGCCGCGTAAAGCGGGGCCGCCACGGAAAGCGGCAGGGTAAGTGCCGCTGCCAAAAGGGTAATGCGCATCTGAAATCTCCTGTTACTCGTACGCGGCAACAAATAACGCATTTGAGTGAAACGCGAGAGAATTTCTTATCAACAGGTCGTGAACGCCCGGATCAGGTGGTCACGGGCACGCATGTTCCGGTTGCATGGTCAAAATTTGACCCTTCTGCACAGCTCATGGCCTGACGGCCCTGGCTGCACCCTTCGGCTGCGACGAGTGCAGGGGCAAGTGCGAGGGCCAGCGTGGCGGCGACAAGTTTGATTTTCATCTGTTCGTCTCCTTGATTGCGTTGGTGTGCGATCAATGTACGACAGGCAGGTGCGACGGACCTAATGAAAAATCCGTCGCATTCAGTTTGCAGAGGTTATGCGCCGAAAACGCGGGCAAAAATCGTGTCGACGTGTTTGGTGTGGTAGTCCATGTCGAACTTTTCGTTGATTGCGTCCTTGCCCAAGGCGGCGACCACATCGTCGTCGGCCAGCAGCTGTTCGCGGAAATCGACGCGCTCTTCCCAGACCTTCAGCGCGTTGCGCTGGACCATGGCATAGGCGTCCTCGCGGCTGACGCCGGCCTGTGTGAGGGCCAGAAGCACCCGTTGGCTCATCACCAACCCCGGGAATTTGTTCATGTTGTCCAGCATGTTCTGCGGGAACACCAGCATCTTGTCGATGACGCCGGTCAGGCGGGCCAAGGCGAAATCCAGCGTGATGGTGGTGTCGGGGCCAATCGCGCGCTCGACGGAGCTGTGCGAGATGTCGCGCTCATGCCAGAGGGCCACGTTTTCCATCGCGGGGATCACCGACATGCGCACCAGACGGGCCAGACCGGTCAGGTTTTCGGTCAGCACGGGGTTTTTCTTGTGCGGCATCGCGGACGAGCCCTTTTGACCCATCGAGAAGAATTCCGCCCCCTCAAGCACTTCGGTGCGCTGCATGTGGCGGATTTCGATGGCGACGTTTTCGATGGACGAGGCGATGACGCCCAGAACGGCAAAGAACATTGCGTGGCGGTCGCGGGGGATGACCTGGGTGCTGATCGTCTCGGGCGTGAGGCCCAGCTTGGCGCAAACGTGTTCCTCGACCGCCGGGTCGACGTTGGCGAAGGTGCCGACCGCGCCGGAAATCGCGCCGGTTGCGACCTCGGCGCGCGCGGCGCGCAGGCGGTCGCGGTTGCGGTCCATTTCGGCGTAGAAACGCGCGAAGGTGAGGCCCATCGTCGTGGGTTCGGCGTGGATGCCGTGGCTGCGCCCGACGCGCACGGTGTTCTTGTGCTCCAGCGCGCGTTTTTTGAGGGCGGCGAGCAGATCGTCGAGGTCGGCCAGCAGGATGTCGGCGGCGCGCACGAGCTGGACGTTCAGGCAGGTGTCGAGCACGTCGGACGAGGTCATGCCCTGATGCACGAAGCGCGCCTCGTCGCTGCCGACGTGTTCCGCCAGATGCGTCAGGAACGCGATGACGTCATGTTTGGTCACCGCTTCGATCTCGTCGATGCGGGCGACGTCGAACTCGACGTCCTTGGCCTTCCACACCGCATCGGCGTTTTCGCGCGGGATCACCCCCAGATCGGCCATCGCGTCGCAAGCGTGGGCTTCGATCTCGTACCAGATCTTGAACTTGGTGGCTGGTTCCCAGATCGCAACCATATCGGGACGGGAATAGCGGGGGATCATGGGCGCACCTTTTCATGGCTGTTCAGCAGTTGCTGCGGCTCATAAACTGCGCGGCGATGCACCACAACCTTTGGAATGAACGAAGCTGCCATGACCGACATTCGAGCACGTACCTTGAGCGATTTCGAAGGCCGTTGGCGGCTGGAGCGCGAGATCGTGCATGACGACGGGATGCAGGCGCAGTTTTCCGGCACGGCGGTCTGGCAGCCCGAGGGCGGTTTCCTGCGCTGTATCGAGGAAGGCACGATGCGAATCGGGGAAAGTGCGCCGATGGTGGGGCAGCGGGTGTATCTGTGGGACGCGGCGTTGCAGGTGTTTTTCGAGGATGGGCGGCTGTTTCATCAGGTGCCGCCCGAGGGCGGAGACACCGGCCACTGGTGCGATCCCGACCAGTATGACGGGCGCTATGATTTCGCCGCGTGGCCCGCGTTTGTGGTGACATGGTCGGTGCGTGGCCCGCGCAAGGCCTATCGGATGGTCAGCCGCTATTCCCCGCTTTAGCGGTAACAGGGCCGTTGAGCCGCATTTCGCACTTGCGGAAAACGCCCCGGCTTGGCACCATTGGTGCTGAAATTTTTAGCAACGAACGGAGATGCTAAGTGGATAAGACAATGCAAAACAGAGTGTTGGGCGACCTTCTTAACTCGGAAGATCAACTGACCCTGCGCGTGCGTCAGGTGATCATGGTGGCCGCAGGCATTCTGTTGCTTGCAGTTGCCGCAAAAATCCGGGTGCCGATGTGGCCGGTTCCGATCACGATGGGCACGTTCGCCGTGCTGACGGTGGGGGCCGCCTATGGCGCGCGTCTGGGTCTGGTGACGATCCTGGGCTATATGCTGGTCGGCGCATTGGGCATGGACGTCTTTGCGGGCTCTTCGGCGGAGGCCAACGGGCTGAGCTATATGATGGGCGGCACCGGCGGGTATCTGGTGGGCTATGTTCTGGCGACCGTGATCCTGGGCCTGCTGGCGCAGCGCGGCTGGGACCGGTCGATCGGCTGGATGGCGCTGGCGATGGTGATCGGCAACGTGGCGATCTATGTGCCGGGTCTTGCGTGGCTGGGTCAGCTTTACGGTTGGGATCAACCGATCCTGGCATGGGGCGTGACGCCGTTCCTGGTGGGCGACGCGGTCAAGCTGGCGCTGGCGGCATTGCTGCTGCCGGGCATCTGGAAGCTGCTGGATCGCGCACGCGGCTGATCTGCAGGCGATATGATTTCAAAGGGCGCGTACCATGAGGGTGCGCGCCCTTTTTCGTTTGCCTGGGGCAGTGGGGCGGATCAGCTTGGGTCAATCACCATCTGGGGCTGACCGCCTGCGAATTTGTGCGGGCTGTTGCCGCACGCATCCACGGTGCAGTTCACCTGTCGGCGGAAGTTGCTGAAATGCTTCGACGTTACCACGTCGATGGCGCGGTCGAAACGCAAGGTCAGCTGCCAGTGACCCTGTGCCATCTTGCGCGCGGCGGTGACCTCGGCGGTGAAGCGGTGACCGAGATAGCGGCCGGTGACGGCCATGCCGGGGGCGAAGCCTGTGGGCGCGTCATTGCCCAATCGGGCAGAGAGCGTGTTCCAGTCGCGCATGCCCCATTGATGGGCAAGGGTTTCGAGGGCCTGGGCGTGGGTGATCGGCGTGCCACGGGCCGCAAGGTCGGCGCGCAGGCGTTTGGCCTGTGCCTTGAGGGTGTCGCGTGAGGGTAGGGCGTGTTCCATGTCTTCAATCCTGTCAGGATCGCAAGGGGGTGCCGGGTGCCTGCATTGCCGGGGTCCGGTGCGATCAAGAGGGGATCAGACGGGACTGTCGCGCCAGAGCTTCACCCTATGCAGGCGGCAGGGGCTCTGGACCCTTGGGCGTGCATATGGCGCAGGTTTCGGTTCGGTTCAAGAGACGCAGGCAGAGGTGCCGCTGGGGTGCGGCATCGCTGCATCACCCGTCGATATCACCGTCAATATCACCCGTCGATGCGCGCGCCCATGATCGCGATGGCCTGCTGATAGACGGTCGCGGCGTTCCATTCCTTGATCACCGCAAAGTTGGGCTGGCCTTCCTGATAGCCCTGACCGGGCTGCCAGCCCTTCGAGCGCAGGTAATTCGCGGTCGAGGCCAGCGCGTCGGTCTGGTTGTAGAAATCCACACGCCCGTCGCCGTTGGCGTCGATGCCGTAGCGCAGCGCGTTGCCGGGCAGGAACTGGGTGTGCCCAAGCTCGCCGTGCTTGGCCCCTTGGGTGGCACCGGTGATGGCACCCTGATCCACCAGCATCAGCGCGCCGATGGCGTGAGGCTGGAAAAACGCGGAGCGGCGGCAATCATAGGTCAGCGTGGTGATCGCCGACACGACCGAGGTGTTGCCCATGAAGCTGCCGAAGGCGGTTTCCATGCCGTGAATGGCGATCAGCACGCCAGCGGGCACGCCGTATTGCCGCTCGAGCGCCTGGTAGAATGCGGGGCTGGCCGCCTTGCGCTTGCGCCCCTGGGCCACGATCGTGTCGGCACCGCGGATCTGCATGAACTTCGGCAGGGAATACCGGAACGACTTTTGGTTGCGGTCCGCCGAGATGGTCGATGTGGCATAGCGGGCCTGCGCCAACGCGTTCAGACCGGGCTGTCTGACGCCTGCGCGCTGCGCCTCGGCGGCAAATTCGCGTTTCCAGGCATCGAACCCCGCGCCGGTATTGCCGCAACTGGCCGCGTGGGCCGCAGGGACCACGGCGAAGGCGGTCAGGGACAGGATGAATGGGCGGACGAGGGATTGGGCGATGCGGCGAACTGACATGTGTGGCTTCCCGAAAACGACAAAAGACATCCCAGTATTGCGTCAATCGAGGGGCTGGTAAAGTGCGAGCCTTGGGCAGCGTTCAGTCCTGCGCGGTTCCTTGCGTGGGGGTCGTGGCGGCGGGGATGCTGGTTTGTTGCACCATCTCGACGCGGGGCAGGTAGCCTTCCATGCTGTTCATCGTCGTGGTGATGCTTGAGGTCAGATAGGTGACCAGCAGCACGAGGGGCAGGCCAACGGCCATTGCCACCAGCGGCGTGTTGAGGCCCGAGTTGCGGTGACCCGAAGCGCTGCGCCTGCGAGGGCCGGCGTCGGCGTTGACCTTGTCCCCGATCTCGGTGGCGAGCTTGGGTGTGTGGTTCGCATTGCCCTTCAGCCGCGATATCCGGTCATTGAACCCCGCAGCGTCTGTCGTCGGTGGAACGCGCTTGTGCGGCGGGTTCGGCCCCACGCAGATGCGACCGGGTTTGTCGGCAGAGGCAGGCTTTTCGTGCCGCACATGGAGGACAGTGCCATCGGTCAGCTCGAGGCTGTCGCCATGGTCCAGCTGGATACGGCCCTGGTGGTGTTCCTTCAGCATCGACGCCAGCTGACGAAACCCCGCAGCCTGATCGCGTGGCATCGGGTCCAGTTGCAGGGTCTTGCCCAGCAGATGTTCGGAATGGACCGCGATCATGCCCAGACGCGCCGTGCCGTCGGGTTCGGGGCGCGCGGGCAGGGGCAGCGGGTGCATCACCAGCGCGAACGGCAGGTCGTTGCCGCGCCACAGCGCAAGCTCGGACGGGGCAAAGACCATGTCCGATTGTCGCCAGTGCAGCAGCGTGACCGGGGCAAGATCGATCAGCGCATCCAGTGCGGCCTTGAGGACGCGCAGACGCAGGACCAGCGGCAGCGGGGCCGTAGGGGGTGTGTCCGGCGTGGCCCCGTGGCCCACGGTCAACGTGGTCGTATAGCGGTGGTCGTCATAGAGCCTGTCGTAATCGGGGGTGCGCGCCTTGGTGATCGGGCTGGCCATCGCCCCGGCGATGATGCCGCGCGGCAGTCTGCGCCGTTGGCTGGTGATCGACAGATGCAACTGCGGATGGCTGAACAGGATATGCCCGCGCCGCTGGTTGCCGGTCTTTGTCAGGGTCATGCCGGTGTCGCGGATTGCGGCGTTCACGCGGGTGCAAAGTTCGGCAAGGTCGGGACGCAGGCCGCGCGCGCTGAGCGCGTGGGCACATGCTGGCACATCGGCATGCAGGGGCAGGGTCTCGACCATGTGAACTCCGGCGGGGCTGTTGTCGCTTCTACCTGTGATGGCATGGAGAAACGGCAAGATTAGGGCAGAGACGGTGTGATTTTGCGAATCGACGGGAGTGGAAACGAAAAAAGGCACCCTCGAAAGGGTGCCTTTTGCGGTCTTGTCGGGTGCGGGCCGAAGCCCGCAGCCCGGATCAGCAGGAATAGTACATTGCGAACTCGACCGGGTGGGGCGTGTGTTCGTAACGGTGCACTTCTTCCATCTTCAGCGCGACATAGCCTGCGATCTGGTCGCGGGTGAACACGTCGCCTGCCAGCAGGAAGTCCATGTCCTTTTGCAGCTCGTCCAGTGCTTCGCGCAGCGATCCGCACACTGTGGGGATGCCTTCGAGCTCTTCGGCGGGCAGGTCATAGAGGTTCTTGTCCATGGCTTCGCCTGGGTCGATCTTGTTCTGGATGCCGTCGAGGCCGGCCATCAGCAGGGCGGAGAAGCACAGGTAGGGGTTCGCCGAGGGATCGGGGAAGCGGGCTTCGACGCGCTTGGCCTTGGGGCTTTCTGTCCACGGGATACGCACGCAACCCGACCGGTTGCGGGCCGAATAGGCGCGCAGAACGGGGGCTTCGAAGCCGGGGATCAGACGCTTGTAGCTGTTGGTGCCGGGGTTGGTGAAGGCGTTGAGCGCCTTGGCGTGGGACAGGATACCGCCGATGAAATACAGCGCTTCCTGGCTGAGGTCGGCGTATTTGTCGCCTGCGAACAGGGGCTTGCCGTCTTTCCAGATCGACATGTTCACGTGCATGCCGGTGCCGTTGTCACCCGCGATGGGCTTGGGCATGAAGGTGGCGGTCTTGCCGTAGGCGTGGGCCACGTTGTGGATCACGTATTTGTATTTCTGCAGCTCGTCGGCCTGTTTGGTCAGCGTGTCGAAGATCAGGCCCAGCTCGTGCTGGCACGACGCGACCTCGTGGTGGTGCTTGTCGACCTTCATGCCCAGACGTTTCATCGTCGACAGCATTTCCGACCGCAGGTCCTGCGCCTCGTCCGTGGGGTTCACGGGGAAATAGCCGCCCTTGACGCCGGGACGGTGGCCCATGTTGCCCATCTCATATTCGGTGTCGGTGTTCCAGGCTGCGTCGGATGCGTCGACCTGGTAGGAGACCTTGTTCATCGAGACCTGGTAGCGGACGTCGTCGAAGAGGAAGAATTCCGCCTCGGGGCCCATGTAGGCCACGTCGCCGATGCCGGTCGATTTCAGGTAGGCCTCGGCCTTCTGGGCGGTGCCGCGCGGGTCGCGCTCGTAGGCTTCGCCGGTGTCGGGCTCGACCACCGAGCAGTGCACGCAGATGGTTTTCTCGGCGTAGAAGGGATCGACGTAGGCGCTGTCGAGGTCGATCATCAGTTTCATGTCCGATGCTTCGATCGACTTCCAGCCTTCGATCGACGAGCCGTCGAACATGAAGCCTTCTTCGAGGAAGTCCTCGTCAACCTGATCGGCGATCAGGGTCACGTGCTGCAATTTGCCACGCGGGTCGGTAAAGCGGATGTCGACGTATTCGGCGCCCTCATCCTTCATCATGTCGAGAACTTTGTTTCCCATGAGTGTCTGTCCTTCTTGTGCAGTGTTGTACGTTTAGAGCGCGTCCGAACCGGATTCGCCGGTGCGGATGCGAATGGCTTGTTCGACGGATGTGACGAAGATCTTGCCGTCGCCGATCTTTTCGGTCTTGGCGGCATCGACGATGGCCGCGATGGCCCCGTCGACCTGATCGTCGTCCAGCACCACTTCGACTTTTACCTTCGGCAGGAAGTCGACGACATATTCGGCGCCGCGATACAGCTCCGTATGTCCCTTCTGACGCCCGAAGCCCTTGACTTCGATGACGCTCAAGCCCTGGACGCCCACTTCCTGGAGCGCCTCTTTGACTTCATCAAGCTTGAATGGCTTGATGATGGCTTCGATCTTTTTCATGCGGGCCTCCCTTTCCGTGCCGTTGATGGGCGTCAGACCATCTTGCATAAGATGCGTCCATGAGGGGCGGGCGGAATGCAAGGGCAGGCGACCGTTTTGGAAATGAGGAGGCTGTTTTTTGTGCGAAGTGATTAAAAAGTAATCATATTGAGAAAATCCCGCCCGATGATGACATCCCGCGGCACAGGTTTACGTATTTGGCGAACGCGCGCCTGATTTCTTTTGGCCAAAAATATCCCCGCCGGAGGCTCCGACCATGACAATCCAGACCATCACCCGCGACAGCTTGCCCGACCTTGGCAAAGCCCTGGGGCACAAGTTCGACGCAGGCCACGCGCTGGTGCTGAGTGGCGGGCCGGGGCGCACAGGTGCCGCGCGCATGGCGGCACGCGGCGCGTTGCGGGTGGGGGCCGGGCTGGTGACGCTGGGGGTGCCGCCCGCGGCACAGCTTGAGGTTGCGACGCAGGTCACGGCGATCATGTTGCGGCGCGCAGGCGATGGTGCGGGCTTGCGCGCGCTGCTGGAGGATGACCGTCTGAACGCGCTTTGCGCGGGGCCGGGGCTGGGGCTGGATGACGATGCGGCCCAAAAGGTGCGGGTGGTCGTGCAAAGTGGGCGCGCTTGCGTGCTGGACGGCGATGCCTTGACGTTGATTGCGCGGGACAATTCCCTGATGGACGCCCTGCACGCGGGCTGTGTCCTGACCCCGCACGGCGGCGAATTTGCCCGGCTGTTTCCGGGGATTGCGGATGATCTGGGCGCTGACCCAGCCGTGGAGGCCAAGGCCGAGGCGACCCGTGCGGCGGCGGCGCGGTCGGGGGCTGTGGTTCTGTTCAAGGGGCCCGAGACCCTGATCGCCCATCCGGACGGGCGCTCTGCGCTGCACGCGGCGACGGGAGAGCGTGCAGTTCCATGGATGGCCACGGCTGGGGCGGGGGATGTGCTGGCGGGGATCATCACCGGGCTTTTGGCGCGCGGGTTTGATCCCATCGAGGCGGCAAAGGCCGCGACGTGGTTGCATGTATCTTGTGCGCTGCACTTTGGCCCCGGCCTGATTGCCGAGGATTTGCCGGAAACCCTTCCGGCGGTGCTGCGAGAGCTTGGGCCTTAGGCGGCCAGTTCGCGCACGGTCACCATGGCGGGCACCGACAGTTCCAATCCGTCTGCGTAGATCACATGCGGTGCGTCAAAGCCCAGCTGGATCAGCGTCATGGTGCGCACGCCCAGATCGGTGATGAATTCGCCGTCGATCAGGCATCCGGCAGGCAATACCGCCTGCGCGGCACCGGCCAGTGCGCGGGCGCGCCAATCGCGGATCAGCACCTGGTGGGCGGCGGGCAGGATCACGTTCGTCTCGGGGCGTCGTTGGCCCAGAGAGCCCGCGGCGATGGCCACGGCGGCGGATCTGATCTGCGTGGTGGCGACGGCCTTCAGCGTGACCAGACCCGCGTTACGGGTGATGATCCGGTCACCGGCGGACAGATATTCCACCGGAATTTCACCATCGGATGTCAGAAGGATGGTGCCGGCAACAAGGCCGACATGAATTATTTCTGCGCGCAACTGCGGTATATTCCCGCTTTCGACGCGCCCGACCGTTTTCGGTTTCATGGGCGTCTCTCTTTTACACAACCTGCCTCAAGGTTGACACAATGTACCCCAACAAACCGTTAATGTCGCCAAAATAATGCCCTGACAATTTTACGCGACTTTTGTGGTGATTTTGGTCTCGCCTAATCCGCAGGGCTTTGGTATCTGACGCGCCAGCGTCTTGCGAAGCAGGGCGCGCGTGCGGGTGTGGCGGAATTGGTAGACGCACCAGATTTAGGTTCTGGCGCCTTTGGCGTGGGGGTTCGAGTCCCTTCACCCGCACCATTTTCCCACCCGAGATTAACCTCGCTTTCACATCTTTCGCGCTAAGACCCTCTCGGGATTGATCGCCGAAGGCCTGGAATGAATGTAGTGCGCGCCTTGATGCTGTTTTTGTGTGGCTGGGTTACGGTGTTTGCGGCAACGGGCGCGGGCGCGGTTGACGGTCGGGCGCTGGCCAGGCGCATTGATGTCGCGGGGCAGCAGCGGATGCTGGCGCAGCGCATGGCGATGGCTGCGTGTTTTGTCATGGGCGACATTGATGCGCGCGCCAATGCCGGTGTCGCGGTCGAAGCCCATGACATGCTGATCACAAGACAGCTGGCCTTGCGGGTTGGAGACGCCGGGGGCGGCCTTGAACCTGCGCGCGATCCCGATGTTCTGCGGCTTCTGGACGGGGCGGACCAGACCATCGCCACCTTCGGCCCGGCAGTCTTGCAGGTCAGCCATTCGGACCTGCAATCCGTTGTCGTGGCGCAGGTCGTTGATCTGGATCTGCCATTGCTGGAGCAGCTGAACCTGACCCTGGCGGGCATCGCGGGGCGGGTTCCGCCGGGCGCGCAGGGCGAGGCGCTGGGTCACACCATCGACATTGCGGGGCGGCAAAGCGTGTTGTCGCAAAAGGTGCTCAAGGAGTTCTGCTATGTCTTTCTGAAAGTGGACACCGCGCGTCAGCAGGCGCGTCTGGTCGAGACGATTGATCTTTTCGAGAGCACATTGGCCCTGTTGGAGACGGGAAGTGATGCGCAGGGCGTGCTGCCGCCGCCCAATTCTCGGGCTGAAAGCCGTCTGGCACGGCTGCGCGGCATCTGGGAGCGGCTGTCGCCGATCCTGCGCACTGCGGTTTCGGGCGCTGATCTGGACCCCGCCGATTTGCAACGGGTCGCCGCGTTCGGGGATGATCTGCTCAGGGCGTCGGATCACGTCGTGGCAAGCTATGTCAAACGGTGATGGGTCTGCAGCAAGGGGGATATCGTATACTTCAAGTTGATTTCGTCCTTTCGACGTTAGGTCGCGATCAAAAAGAACGGTTGAGCGGCGGGGCTTTCCAAGCCACACTTGGGCTTCAGGAACGCGCCCGGAAAAGGTGCGCGATATCGGTTGATCTGCAAGGTCTGCAAGGAACGCCGAAGCCATTCTTTTGGGAGGAAGATGACGATGAAATCACAAGGTATGAATCGCCGCGCCATGTTGCGCGGAGCCGCTGTCGCTGCTGTTGCCACACCCGCGCTGGTGGGCAAGGGGATCGCGCAAGGCGAAGTCACCTGGCGCGTCCAGGCACACTGGCCCAAGGCGTCGAGCTCGTTTACCGACAGCCTGGGCGTGATCGCCACGGCGCTGGAAGAGCGCACCGAAGGCGCGTTCAAGCTGGAACTGCTGGGTGCGGGCGAGTTTGCCAAGGGCCCCGACATCTATAACATCGTGCGCAAGGGCGTGGTGCCGATGGGCACGATCAGCCCGTCGTACATTCTGGACAATGCCCAGGCGGCGTCCTTTGCCTATGGCATTCCCGGCACGCTGCGCCAAGCATGGGAAATGGAACATGCGATCAAGAACCTCGGGATCGAGGATCTGGTGAACGAGGATCTGGCGTCGGACGGCGTGCGTCTGATGTCGGAAAAGGTTCTGCCGACCGAGATGGTCGTGTCGAAAAAGATCGAATCCGCCGCCGATTTCCAGGGTCTGAAGATCCGCTCGTCGGGCAAGATGCTGGATTACCTGGCCGCTGCCGGTGCAGCACCGCAGTTCGTGCCCGGATCGGAGCTCTATCAATCCCTGTCCTCGGGCGTTGTGGACGGCGCGCATTGGGGTGCGGCCATCGGCGCGCAGTCGATGTCGTTGTGGGAAGTCTGCAAATATCACTACAAGCCAGTGCTGGCGCAGACCACCGATGCGTTCATCATGAACGAGGATGCGCTGGCGGAACTGCCGGACGAGCTGCGCACGGCGCTGGTCGATCTGGTGCAGAACCGTTTCTTCCTGCGCTCGGCCGAGTACCAGCACAAGGAAGCCATCGCGCTGTCCGAAGGCGTGGCCAACAATGGCGTCGAAGTGATGCAGCTGCCGCAGGACGTGCTGGACATGCTGGCCGAAGCGTCGGCGCGTATTCTTGAGGAAGAAGGCCAGAAGGGCGAAAGAGCAGCCAAGGCGGCTGATATCTATCGCACGCTGATGTCGGATCTGGGCTACGCCTAAATCAAAGCTTTGCGGATGCCCGAGGGTTCTTTGACCTCTGCCGGGCGTCCGATCTCATGACGCCTGCGCTGCCCTGATCGGCGGCGCAGGCGCTTTGCCCCCCAATCAGGAGACAGTGACATGTTTCAACTGGCCCGCGCCGTCACGCGCGTGAACAGGTTTATCGGGAAGTGGGCCTCGCTGGCCGTTCTGGTGATCTTTGCCCTGCTGCTGGCCGATGTGGTCATGCGCTATCTGGTCGGCAGTCCGGCGATCTGGACCGCGGAGCTGGCGACGCTGATCTTTGGCGTCTATGCCGTCATCGGCGGTGGCTACCTGCTGATCGAGCGTGGGCACGTCAATGTCGACATCATCTATGGCGCGCAAAGCCTGCGGCGGCGTGCGATGCTGGACATTCTGACCTGGCCGCTGTTCGCGCTGTTTGTCGGGGTGCTGCTGTGGCAGGGCTATGACATCGCCGCCGAAGCGGTGGAGGATTGGGAGCGGTCGCAGTCGATGTGGCGCGCGCCGCTGTGGCCGACCAAGATCATGATCCCGGTGGCGGCGGCACTGCTGCTGTTGCAGGGTTTTATCCGGCTTTGGTCCGACATTCGCGTGGTGCGCGGCCTGCCGGTGCCCGACGACGTGTTCGGCAAGCCCGGCGCACCTGACCCCGATCACGAAGATGCCAAGGAGATGCAGCGATGAGCGTCGAACTTCTGACCCTGCTGTTTTTCGGCAGCCTGCTGGTCTTTTTGCTGCTGGGCACGCCGCTGGCCTTTGTGCTGGGCGGTGTTTCGGTGGTGTTCCTGTATTTCGAGATGGGCGATATCGGGTTTTACCTGCTGGCCTCGAAGATGTGGGAGACGATGCAGAACCCCACGCTGATGGCGATTCCGCTGTTCGTGTTCATGGCGATCCTGTTGGAAAAGTCGGGGGTTGCAAATGATCTTTACGATATGATGCACCAGTGGTGGGGTGGGCTGCGCGGCGGTCTGGCCATCGGCACGGTGCTGATCTGCGTGATCTTCGCCGCGATGTCCGGCATTTCGGGAGCTGCGGTGGTGACGATGGGCACCATTGCGCTGCCCAAGATGCTGGAGCGGGGGTACGACAAGAAGCTGGCGTTGGGGGCGATCAACGCGGGCGGGGGCTGGGGCATCCTGATCCCGCCGTCGATCCTGATGGTGCTTTATGCGTTGCTGACCGAGGTGTCGGTGGGGCGTCTGTTCGCCGCCGGTGTGGGGCCGGGCCTGACGCTGTTCGTGCTGGTGTCGCTTTATATCGGCATCCGCTGCTGGTTGCAGCCTGACCTGGGCCCGGCGCTGCCGCCCGAGGAGCGGGCGAGCTGGGGGCAGAAGTTCCGGTCGCTGCGCGCGGTGATCCTGCCGATCCTGATCGTGACGATCGTTCTGGGCGCGATCTTTGGCGGGTTCGCCACGGCGACCGAGGCTGCGGCCATCGGTGTGTTCGGCGCGCTGTTTGCCACGGGTGTGAACCGGCAGCTGTCGTGGAAGGTGATCCACGAGGCGTCGATTGCCACGCTGAAGCTGACGGCGCTGATCATCTGGATCCTGTTCGCGGCTCATGCGTTTTCCACGGCCTATACGGCGCTGGGGGCAAGCAGCCTGATCGGCGATCTGATGTCCTATATTCCGGGCGGTCGCTGGGGGGCGCTGGCGTTCATGCTGGTGGTGCTGTTCTTCTTCGGGATGGTGCTGGACCCTGTGGGGATCATGCTGATCACGCTGCCGGTGTTCCTGCCGGTGGTGCAGCAAGCAGGGTTCGATCCGATCTGGTTCGGTATCTTGTTCATCATCATGATGGAAGTGGGTTATATGACGCCGCCCTTCGGGTTCAACCTCTTTTACCTCAAGGGGGTGGCACCGGCGGGCGTGACGATGGGCGATATCTATGTGTCGGTGATCCCTTATGTGATCGTGACGCTGGTGGGGGTCTTCCTGATCATCCTGTTCCCGAACATCGCGCTTTATCTGCCGAACCTGTTTTACAACTGATCGCGGCGCGGGCGCGCCTCAGATCACTTTAATCCGCGCAGCTCTGTCGGGCTGCGCGGATTTGCACCCTCAACCCCTTGCGCCCGGTCCGATGGGCCAATAGAACGGCGCAAATTTTGCCACGCACCCCACACCGGGGGGCGAATATGCTATGGAGCACACATGCAGGTCACCGAGACGCTGAACGAAGGTTTGAAACGCGGCTATGCCATCACGATCACTGCGGCCGAGATCGAAGCCAAAGTGAACGAGAAACTGGCCGAGGCGCAGCCCGAAGTCGAAATGAAGGGCTTTCGCAAAGGCAAGGTTCCGATGGCGCTGCTGAAAAAGCAGTTCGGCCCGCGCATCATGGGCGAAGTCATGCAGGAAAGCGTCGACGGCGCGATGGCCAAGCATTTTGAAGACAGCGGCGATCGTCCTGCGATGCAGCCCGAGGTCAAGATGACCAACGAGAACTGGAAAGAGGGCGACGACGTCAACGTCGAGATGTCCTATGAAAAGCTGCCCGAAATCCCCGAAGTGGACCTGAGCACGATCAAGCTGGAAAAGCTGGTGGTGAAATCGGACGACGCGGCTGTGGACGAGGCACTGGGCAACCTGGCCGAAACCGCGCAGGATTTCAAAGACCGCAAGAAGGGCTCGAAAGCCAAGGACGGCGATCAGGTCGTGATGGATTTCGTCGGCAAGGTTGACGGCGAAGCGTTCGAAGGCGGTTCTGCCGAAGATTACCCGCTGGTTCTGGGCTCCAACAGCTTTATCCCCGGTTTCGAGGATCAGCTGGTCGGCGTGAAGGAAGGCGAAGAGAAAGCCGTGACGGTCTCCTTCCCCGAGGATTATCAGGCCGAAAACCTGGCAGGCAAAGAGGCCGTGTTCGATTGCACGATCAAAGCCGTCAAGGAGCCTGCGAAAGCCGAGATCAACGACGAGATGGCGAAGAAATTCGGTGCCGAGGATCTGGACGCGCTGAAAGGTCAGATCGCCGAGCGTCTGGAAGCCGAATACGCCGGAGCCGCACGTGCGGTGATGAAGCGTGGCCTGCTGGACGAACTGGACAAGGCCGTGAGCTTTGATCTGCCGCCGTCGCTGGTGGATGCCGAAGCCGGTCAGATCGCGCACCAGCTGTGGCACGAGGAAAACCCCGACGTCGAAGGCCACGATCACCCCGACGTGACGCCCACGGACGAGCACAAGGCACTGGCAGAGCGCCGCGTGCGTCTGGGCCTGTTGCTGGCCGATCTGGGTCAGAAGGCCGAGGTCGAAGTGACCGATGCCGAGATGAGCCAGGCGGTGATGAACCAGGCGCGTCAGTACCCCGGTCAGGAACGCCAGTTCTTTGAATTCGTGCAGCAGAACCCGCAGATGCAGCAGCAGCTGCGCGCGCCGCTGTTCGAGGACAAGGTCGTCGATTACGTGTTCGACAAGGCGTCGGTCACCGAGAAGGAAATCTCGAAGGACGAGTTGCAGAAAGCCGTCGAGAAGCTGGAAGACGAATAAGTCTTTCGCGGGGCCTTTCGGGGTCTGGAATTGGAAAAGGCCGCCTTTCGGGGCGGCCTTTTTGCTTTTGGGGTGACGCTCAGATCACCACACAGGGCAGCGCCTGACCGCGGGGGGGCGCCTATACGTTCGTTCGTGCCACTTTATGTCGCCGCTTTGGCGTGCGGATGAAGAGGTGCAATGCGGTGAGAAAGCGCCCGCCCATGGGGCGGTCGGGCGCTGCCCGGCGGTGCTACGCACCTTGATTCCGGGCTTTGGTGCTGTTTTCTCAGCCCTTGCGCAAACCAGTCTCGACCAGCATGCCGCGCTTCTTGGCTTCGTAGTAGTAGCCACGGGCGTACCAGTGGATTGCGGTGCTCATGTCGCCGTCGGACAAAAGCCACGCGCCGCGCAGGTATTTGACGCCGTATTTGAGGTTGGTTTCCGGGTCCAGAAGGTCGCTGGCGGACCCCTTGTGGCCCATGCTGCGGGCTGTGGCAGGCAGGATCTGCAACAGGCCGTAATAGGGGCCGTTTCGTGCGCCGGGGCGGTGGGTGCTTTCGCGGATGGCGAGGCGGTGGACCAGCGGGCGCGGGACTTCGTAGGTGTCGGCGTACTGGTTGATCAGGCGGCGCAGCTGGGGCGTCTCGTTGGGGTAGAGCGGCGGCTCCATGAAACCGGGGGCTTTGGGGTCCGGAGTGCCCGCGCTGCAGGCCGACAGGGCGGGGGTGCAGAGCAGCATCATCAAGGCGGTGCGGCGTGTGAGTGAAGGCATGTTTATACCGTGAACAGTTAATCTGCCGGTGATGTAGACCCGTCTGCGTGATTCAGGCCATAGGCTTGGCCCGGGATGCGCGCGAAGGCGCCTATGGGGCGGCGGAGAGGCGCGGGGGGCCCGCCAAAGGGGACATGTGGCCATAAAAAAAGACCGCCCCGGAGGGCGGCCTTGTGTGCTGTGCTGTGCGCGGGTGGCGCGATCAGTTGGAAGCGGTCTCGTCGTCGCCTTCGGAGGCGTCGTTGGAGACGGATTCTGCCAGATCGTCGTCGTCGGATGCCGCGGCACCGATGTCTTCGAACAGCTCGGAGATTTCGAAATCGGCTGCGGCTTCTTCTTCCGCTGCCAGTTCCTGGATCGACTTGCCCGAGGCCTGAAGTTCAGCTTCTTCGACCGAACGTGCGACGTTCAGCTCGATTGTCACTTCGACTTCGGGGTGCAGGGTCACCTGGACTTCGTGCAGGCCCAGCTGTTTGATCGGCTGAACGATGACGACCTGTTTGCGGTCCAGCGAGAAACCTTCGGCGCTGGCGGCTTCGGCTGCGTCACGGGTGGTGACCGAACCGTAGAGGTTGCCGCCGTCCGACGCCTGGCGAATCACGACGAACTGCTGTCCGTTGAGTTTGTTGCCAAGCGCTTCGGCTTCTTTCTTGGTCTCAAGGTTCTGCGCTTCGAGGACGACCTTGCGGGCTTCGAAGTCTGCGATGTTACGCTCGGAAGCGGACAGCGCCTTGCCCTGGGGCAGAAGGTAGTTGCGCGCGAAACCGGCTTTGACGTCGACGACGTCGCCCATCTGGCCCAGTTTGGCCACGCGTTCGAGAAGGATCAGTTGCATGTGCTTGGCTCCTTATTTCACTGCGTAGGGCAGCAGGGCGAGGAAGCGGGCGCGTTTGATGGCACGGGCCAGTTCGCGTTGCTTCTTGGCCGAAACGGCGGTGATGCGCGAGGGCACGATCTTGCCGCGCTCGGAAATGTAGCGTTGCAGCAGACGCGTGTCCTTGTAGTCGATCGCGGGCGCGTTCTCACCCGAGAAAGGGCACACTTTGCGACGGCGGAAAAATGGTTTTGCAGCCATGGGTTAGCTCCTCTTTTGCTCGGGGTTCAGCGGCGTTCGCGACGGGTGTCGCGTTCGTCACGTTTCTGCATCTGGACCGACGGGCCTTCCTGGTGCGCGTCGACCTTGATGGTCAGCACGCGCATGACGTCGTCGTGCAGACGCATCAGGCGTTCCATCTCTTGCACGGCAGAGGCCGGTGCGTCGGTGCGCATGAAGGCGTAGTGGCCTTTGCGGTTCTTGTTGATCTTGTACGCCATCGTCTTGACGCCCCAGTATTCGTTTTCAACCAGGGTGCCGCCGTTGTCGGCGAGGACGGTGCCAAAATGTTCGATCAGGCCTTCGGCTTGTGTGTTCGACAAGTCCTGGCGTGCGATCATGACATGCTCGTAGAAAGGCATGTATGCTCCATTTATATCAAGGCGCATTTCATAGACGAAGCGTTCAAGTCCCTTTGCGGCTTCGGCACGAGAGTCTGCGCGGTTCAGATGAGGTGCAAAAGGAAGTGCCCATATACACGGTTTGGGCGGGGGCGCAAGCGGCGCGGTCCTGTGCAGGGGGGGGGCGGCTGCGTCGGTACAGGGCGCAGGGCGCCGGGCGGTACAGGGCGCATTGCGCCGGATCGTCAGGCTGATCGCCAGATTGCCCTGCGCTGGTCCGGTCCGTGCCGCATTGCTGCCCACTTCGCAGCACACAGATGAGGCGGGGCAAATCATGTCCTGACAGCAGCAGGGCCTATCATGACCGCAACACCCGACTATCTGTGCAACCATTCCGAGACAAGCCGCGCGATCCTGAACGCACCGATCCGATCATTGGACGGGGCCTGCATGGTGGCGCGGATGCTGTTGCGGATCGTGGGCGCGGGACTGGTTCTGGCGGCTGCGGGGCTTTGGATTTCACCCGGTGGCGGGATGACGGCGGATCTGGCGCTGATCAAGCTGGTCTTGTCGCTGGTGGCGGGGTTTGTCGGTCTTGCGCTGATCCAGTGCTGGGCGACACCCGATGCGCCCGAGGCAGAGATCGACGTGATGCGCAGCCGCGTGCGGCTGGTGCGGCGCGGGCGTGGGCGTGCGCAGGTGCTGCACGAGTGCAGCTTTGCCGAACTGGGCCGAGTGGAGCGGCGCGACGACACGGTGACGCTGTGGGATGCGGGCGGCAGGCTGCTGGCGGAAGTGGCCCCTGCGGACCCCGGCACGCTGCGGTTCCTGGTGGCGGGTCTGCGCGACGCGGGCAAGCTGTAACAGGGTGATGTCTGCGCCCGCCGGAACGCAAGGTTGCGGGCCCGCACAGGTCCAGTGTTCAGTTGCGCGCACGAGGTGTTGATCTGTGCCGAGTTGATCGCGTGCCCGAAAGTGCGACATGGTGGGGCAGAGTTCAATCAACACGGAGTATCACCGATCATGAAATCCCTTCTGCTTGCCACAGCGCTTTCCACCGCAGCCACCATGTCCCTTGCGGCAGAGAGCTATACGCTTGACCCCAGCCACAGCCAGATCGTGTTCAGCTATGAGCACCTTGGTTTCTCGACCACCTATGGCATGTATTCCGGGTTCGAGGGCGACATCAGCTTTGACCAGGAAGACCCCGCGCAATCGTCCGTGTCGGTGTCGTTTCCGGCCAACAGCCTGATCACCGGCTGGGACCCGCGTTTCGAACACTTCATGACCGGTGATTTCTTTGGCGCCGAAGACAGCGACACGATCAGCTTTGCATCCACCGGCATCGAAGTGACGGGCGACGACACGGCGATGATCACCGGCGATCTGACGATCAATGACATCACCAAGTCGGTGGTGCTGGACGCGACGCTGAACCAGGTCGGTGAACACCCGCAAGCGGGCAAGCCTTGGGCCGGGTTCAGCGCGACGACAACCGTGCTGCGGTCGGAGTTCGACATGGGCATGTTCGCGCCCTTCGTCAGCGACGAAGTTCAGATCATGATCTCGGTCGAGGCGATGAAGGCCGAATAAGCGTACACTTTACGTGAAGGTAGAAAGGCCGCCGGAGTGATCCGGCGGCCTTTTTGCGTGTTCGAGGGGTCGCAAGAGGAAGAGACGCCTCCGGCGGGGATATTTAAGGCCAGAAGAAATCAGTTTCGCGTGGCGGTCAGTTCGATCTGGACGTCGACGGGAAATTTGAGGCTGCTTTCGTCGTTCATGGTGTCGCCGATGTTGAAATCGCGGCGGTCGAGCGTGGTGCTGCCGCGCATCACGGCGGTCATGCCGTCGATGGTGAGGTCGAAGGGCAGGTCGAGCGGGACGGACTGGTCCTTGATCGTGAGGGTGCCGCGGGCCACGGTGGTTTCCGAGGTGCTGGTGATTTCGGCGATGTAGGTGGCGGTGGGGAAGGCGTCGACGTTGAAGAAGTCGGGGCCCATGGCCTGATTGGTGACGGAGCCCAGGGTGAGCGAGCCGATGGAGATCGTCGCCTCGACCGCGCCGGAGATGCCGTTTTGCACGGTCTCGTCAAAGGTGATGTCGGCGGTCCAGTCGGCGAAGCTGCCGGTGACGTCGGAGCCGAACTGGTTGACCACGATGGAGAGCGTGCCGTCCTGGACCTGCCAGTCGGATTGCACGTCGGCGAGGGCTGCGGGGGTGCCGGGGCGGGCGTCTTCGCCTGCGGAGAGGCCAAGGCCTGCGCCGAATGCGATGGCCACGGCCCAGATCGCGGTGGCGGCGAGGGCGGAGCGGTGGGCGACAGGTGCGCCGCCCGGCGACGTCGCGGTCGTGGTGCCGAACCACATGCGGCGCAGGGTGCTGTCGCGGTCGATGAAGTGGTGTTTGAGCGCGCCGAGGATGTGCAGGGCAAGTGCGGCTTCCAGCACGTGCGTGGCGATTTCGTGAATTTGCGCGAAGACGTGGCTGAGGCTTTCGGATTTGGGCACCAGCGGCAGGTCCTGGCCGATGGGCAGCCACATCGGGGCAAAGCCCGAGGCCGCGGCGTGGTGTATCCAGCCCGAGAGCGGCACGATGACGAGGCTGGCGTAGAGCAGCCAGTGCACGGTTTCGGCGGCGAAGGTTTCAAGCTTGCGTTCCGGGTGCAGGTGCGTGGGTTTGGTCTGGGTCACGGCCCAGAGGATGCGGGCGACGGCCACGGCGAAGGCGGTGACGCCCAGCGTCTTGTGCAGGGAAAACAGCCATGCCTTGGTCGCGAGCTGCTCGGATGTCTCGTAGGGGAGGTAATTGGCGATCAGGCCCAGCGGGATCAGGGTGAGGATCAGCAGCGCGATCAGCCAGTGAAATGTCTTGGTGACGGCACCGTAGCGGTCGCGGGCGTTGGTCAGGGGCATGTCTGTCTCCGGGGGGCTGGCGGATGAAGGTTTGCCCTGCGGCGGGCTTGGTCGATGTACAATGTGATGTATAAGACAGGTCTTTGTAACTGCAAATTGTCGCACAGCGGCAGTGCGCAGAGTGTAGGGCGGCTTGTGCAGGGGGCGCAGGCTCTCTAAACCGCGCGGAACGACAAAGAGGGAGGGCATGGGCCCATGAGCATAGCATTTGTATTTCCCGGACAGGGCGCGCAGACCATCGGCATGGGCCGCGATCTGGCGGAGGCCTATCCGGTGGCGCAGGCTGTTTTCGACGAGGTTGACGAGGCCCTAGGCGAAAAGCTGAGCGCGTTGATCTGGGAGGGCGACATCGAGACGCTGACCCTGACGCAGAACGCGCAGCCTGCGCTGATGGCCACGTCGCTGGCGGCGCTGCGCGTGCTGGAGGCCGAAGGGTTTGGCATGTCGGTTGCGTCCTATGTGGCGGGGCATTCGCTGGGCGAGTATTCGGCGCTGGCGGCTGCCGGTGCGATTTCGGTGGCGGACACGGCGCGGCTGCTGCGGGTGCGTGGTGCTGCGATGCAGGAGGCCGTGCCGGTGGGCGTGGGTGCCATGGCGGCCTTGCTGGGGCTGGATTTCGCCACGGCGACGCAAGTTGCGGCCGAGGCTGCGCAAGGCGAGGTCTGTCAGGCGGCCAATGACAACGATCCGGCACAGGTGGTCGTGTCGGGGCACAAGGCGGCTGTGGAACGCGCCATCGAGATTGCCAAGGCCAAGGGCGCCAAGCGGGCGCTGTTGCTGCCGGTGAGTGCGCCGTTTCATTGCGCGTTGATGGAGCCTGCGGCGCACAAGATGGCCGAGGCGCTGGACAAGGTGGAGATCGGCGCACCTGCGGTGCCGCTGGTTGCCAACGTGCGGGCGGAGGCGGTCAGCGATGCGTCGGTCATTCGCGATCTGCTGGTGGAGCAGGTCACGGGGTCGGTGCGCTGGCGCGAGAGTGTGATGTGGATGGCCGCGCAGGGTGTGACAGAGATGTGGGAAATCGGCGCGGGCAAGGCGTTGAGCGGGATGATCCGTCGGATCGACCGCGATATTGCCACGCGCAACATCGGCGTGGGCGCAGACATTGCCGCGTTGAAGCAAAACGATTGAGAAGGAACAGAACATGTTGGATTTGACGGACAAGACGGCGCTGGTCACCGGTGCTTCGGGTGGGATCGGCGCGGAGATCGCGCGGGTGCTGCACAAGGCCGGGGCGACGGTTGCGATTTCGGGGACGCGGACCGAGCCGCTGGAGGCGCTGGCTTCGGAACTGGGGGAGCGGGTGCATGTGCTGCCGTGCAACCTGAGCGATGCGGCGGCAGTCGATGCGCTGCCCAAACAGGCCGTGGAGGCGATGGGGCGTGTCGATGTGCTGGTGAACAACGCAGGCATCACCCGCGACAACCTGTTCATGCGGATGTCGGATGACGAGTGGAACAGCGTGCTGGACGTTAACCTGACCGCGACGATGAAGCTGTGCCGGGGCGTTCTGCGCGGCATGATGAAGGCGCGCTGGGGCCGGATCATCAACATCAGCTCGATCGTGGGGGCCATCGGCAACCCCGGTCAGGCGAACTATGCCGCGAGCAAGGCGGGGATGATCGCGATGTCGAAAAGTCTGGCCTATGAGGTGGCCAGTCGCGGGATCACCGTCAACGCCGTGGCACCGGGGTTCATCACCACGCCGATGACCGACAAGCTGACGGATGACCAGAAAACCAACCTGTTGTCGCAAATTCCCGCCGGTCGGATGGGAGAGGCGCGCGAGATTGCCGCCGCTGTGGCCTATCTTGCCAGTGCGGATGCGGGTTATGTCACAGGAACGACCTTGCACGTGAACGGCGGTATGGCCATGTTGTAAGGGCCGCGCCAGAAGCCTTGCCATCTTTTCGGGATATGCTATAGGCGGCGCAGATTTGAACCGGGAACGCGGAGACGCGCTTTTGGAATAGCCGCCCCCCTGGGGGGGCACGACCATGTCGCACCAGCAGGGGCGGCACCACTGAAGGGCAAGATATTTGCCTGTTGGAATGAGGACTTAGAAATGAGCGACATCGCAGACCGCGTAAGAAAGATCGTTGTAGAGCACCTGGGTGTTGAAGAAGACAAGGTTGTCGAGAACGCATCGTTCATTGATGACCTGGGCGCGGACAGCCTGGACACCGTTGAACTGGTGATGGCGTTCGAAGAAGAATTCGGCATCGAGATCCCCGACGACGCGGCGGAAACGATTCAGACTTTCGGCGATGCAGTGAAATTCATTTCCGAAGCATCCTAAGTCCACGCTGCTTTCAAGCAGTTGAAGCGGCGTCTTTCCTTGCGGAAAGGCGCCGTTTTTGCGTTTTGGAAGAGAAGTTCGTTGCGCGGGGGCGCGCATGGGGACAGTGTCGGGGCAGAGCCTTGGTCAACAAAGGCCGCAGCAGGACCCGTTACAATGCATCTATCGCCCTCAAGTCGCGTGCCCCCATGTCGCGTGTAATTCCGACCATCAACACCAAGGGACTGACGCTGCGCGCGCTTCGGCCCGATGATTTCGACCGCTATGCCGAGATTTGGGCGATGGCCGACGTTACCTGTCATATCGGCGGTGCGCCGTGGAGCCGCAGCCAGGCGTGGGATTCGTTCCTGCGCAATGCGGGGCATTGGCAGATGACCGGATTTGGCCAATGGGCCATCGAGGCGCAGGGCACCAAGTCGCTGGTCGGGCAGACCGGCTTTTCCTATGGGGTGCGGGGACTGGGCGCAGATTTCGACATCTATCCCGAGGCGGCCTGGGTGCTGAGCCCCGATGTGCAGGGGCGCGGGCTGGGGCGGCAGGCGGCACAGGCGGCGCATGACTGGTTCGATCGGGTGGTGACCGGCCCGCTGGTCTGCCGCATCAGCCCCGACAACGCGGTGTCGCTGCGGCTGGCCGGTACGCTTGGGTACAAACCGCTGCGCCGCACCGAGGTGGATGGCGCGGCAGTGGATTTGATGATACGAAAATCTCCACCCTGATTGGCCGGCGAAAATCGGCCAATATTGCGGCGATGCGGCGCGCCCGATGACTTTGGGGGATGTCGCGTTGGACTTGAACACGCGGGCTTTGACGGGCTATTAGCGTCAAAACGAGACAAAGGGGCATTTCAATGCGCAGAGTTGTTGTGACGGGATTGGGATTGGTGACGCCATTGGCCGACGGGGTCGAGGCGACGTGGAGCCGTATTCTGGACGGTCAGTCGGGTGCGGGACCGATCAAGGGTTTTGACACCGAAGGGCTGGTCACGACCTATGCCTGCGAAGTGCCTTTGGGCGATGGCAGCGACGGCACGTTCAACGCCGACAAGTATATGGAGCCGAAGGAACAGCGCAAGGTCGATACCTTTATCCTGTTCGGCATGGCCGCAGCGCAGCAGGCGGTGGAGGATTCCGGCTGGAAACCGCAGAGCGACGAGGATTTCGAGCGCACGGGCGTGTTGATGGGGTCGGGCATCGGCGGGCTGAACAGCATTGCCAACACCGCCGTGATGATGGAAGAAAAGGGCCCGCGCCGCGTGAGCCCGTTCTTTGTGCCCGGTGCGTTGATCAACCTGATCAGCGGTCAGGTCAGCATCCGCTATGGGTTCAAGGGGCCGAACCATTCGGTTGTGACGGCCTGTTCGACCGGGGCGCATGCGATTGGCGACGCCAGCCGTCTGATCCAGCATGGCGACGCGGACGTGATGATCGCAGGCGGGGCCGAGGCCGCGATCTGCAAGATCGGGATTGCGGGCTTCAACGCGTGCAAGGCGCTGTCGACCAAGTTTGCCGATGACCCCAAGAAGGCGAGCCGCCCCTATGACGTGGACCGCGACGGTTTCGTGATGGGCGAGGGGGCCGGCATCGTGGTGCTGGAAGAATACGAGCACGCCAAGGCGCGTGGGGCGAAGATCTATGCCGAGGTCAAGGGCTATGGCCTGTCGGGCGATGCCTATCACATCACCGCACCTTCGGAGACCGGCGAAGGCGGCGAGCGTGCGATGCGCGCGGCGCTGCGCAATGCCGGTTTGCAGCCGTCGGACATTGATTACATCAACGCGCATGGCACGAGCACCATGGCCGACACCATCGAGCTGGGTGCGGTCGAGCGGATGCTGGGCGATCATGCGAGCAAGGTCACCATGTCGTCGACGAAATCCGCGACCGGGCACCTCTTGGGTGCTGCGGGGGCAATCGAGGCGATCTTTGGCATTCTGGCGATCCGCGATCAGGTGTGCCCGCCGACGATCAACCTGGACAATCCTGCGGTCGAGACGGCGGTGGACCTTGCGCCCAACGCCAAGCGCGAACGTGAGGTGAATATCGTGTTGTCGAACTCCTTTGGCTTTGGTGGGACCAATGCATCGGTGATCTTCGGAAAGGTCGACTGATGTGGCGGCATATCGCGTCGAACGCGCTGACGTTCCTGTTGCTGGCCATGTTCTTGCTGGGCGGCGTAATCTTGTGGGGCAAGGGGCAGTATCAGGCCGCTGGGCCGCTGACGGATGCCATTTGCGTTGAAGTGCCGCGTGGGACGAACTTTGATCGTGTGAGCGCGTCGCTGGTGGATCAGGGGGCTGTGACCAGCGGCCCGATCCTGCGCATCGGTGCGGATTACGCCGAGAAGACCGATCTGTTGAAGGCCGGCAGCTTTCTGGTGGAGCCGGGCGCGTCGATGGAGCAGATCGTGGATGTGGTCACCCGTGGCGGGGCCAGCACCTGCGGCACCGAAGTGGTGTACCGCGTCGGTGTGAACCGGGTGTCGGTTCAGGTGCGCGAACTGGACCCTGCAACCAGCGCGTTCGTGGAGCGGGCCGAGTTCGATCAGGGTGTCGACGAGACACCGGAAATCTATACGGACGTGAAGGCCAAGGCCGATACGCGGTTCCGGGTGGCGGTCGCCGAAGGTGTGACAAGCTGGCAGGTGACCGAGGCGCTGCGCGGGATCGACCTGCTGGAGGGCGAGGTGCCGGAGGTGCCTGCCGAGGGTGCATTGGCCCCTGACAGTTATGAAGTGCGGCCCGGCGACGACCGTGCGGCCATTCTGGCGCGTATGGAAGCGGCGCAGGAGGTTCTGGTGGCGGCGGCCTGGGAAGGGCGCGACGACAATCTGCCTGTGAGCACACCCGAGGAGCTTCTGATCCTTGCGTCGATCATCGAAAAGGAAACCGGCGTGCCCGAAGAGCGGCGTCAGGTCGCGAGCGTATTCGTCAATCGGCTCAATCAGGGCATGCGGCTGCAGACCGACCCCACGGTGATCTATGGCATCACCAAGGGTGAGGGCGTGCTGGGCCGTGGCCTGCGGCAGTCGGAACTGCGGGGGGCCACGCCGTGGAACACCTATGTGATCGAAGGCTTGCCGCCGACGCCGATTGCCAACCCCGGACGCGCAAGTCTGGAAGCGGCGGCGCGGCCCGACAGCACCGAGTTCGTGTTCTTCGTGGCCGATGGCACCGGTGGCCATGCCTTTGCCACAACGCTGGACGAGCACAACCGCAACGTCGCCAGATGGCGTGAGATCGAGGCGCGCCAACCTGCGCAGGAGAACTGATCCGCGGGCCAAATCGTTAAGTTTTCGTAATGATAACGGACGGTTGGGCGGTGGTTTGCGGGGCGTGAAGCTTGACTTTGCGCGCGGTTTCATGTAGGCACTGTGACATGCTGGAAGACATGGGCAAACGGCCCCGAGGGTGACCTCGGCGGCCGTTTTTTCGTGCTCTGTCATACGGGGGACCCTAACCGAAGAGAGGTGAACGACCCGGAATGATCATCATAACCCCGGAAGAGGATGCCGAGCAGATCCAACAGGCATTGGCCACGGTTTACCGTGAGCTCGGAGAGCTTCGTGAGCAGCTCGTTTTCTTGAAAGAGGAGGCGCGGAACGGGGGGGATGCGGATGCAAAAGATGTAAAGGCGACGGTTGCCTCGCTGCGATCGTCGCTTGAGACCTGTATGAAACTGGAGACACAAGTTGCAGAATGTCGTCGGAAACAATCCCTCATCGCGCAGGGTGGCTATGCTCTTGACCTCGACGCCGCAAGGACTGAGATCGGGTGCAGACTTGATCGCTTGCGCCACTGTTCAAGAGCGAGAGACTTTTCTTAACGAAATCGGAAGGGGGGGGCTTCGTGCCCTCCCTTTTTTGTTCGAGTTCTGGGCGATGCCGCATCAGTTGCCACCCAAGGGCGACTGGCGGGCCTGGGTGATCCTGGGGGGGCGCGGTGCGGGCAAGACGCGTGCGGGGGCCGAATGGGTGCGCAGCAAGGTCGAGGGCGCGCGGCCCTTTGATGCGGGTGCCTGCACACGGGTCGCGCTGGTGGGCGAGACGCAGGATCAGGTGCGCGAGGTGATGATCTTTGGCGACAGCGGGATCATGGCCTGTTCGCCGCCCGACCGCCGCCCCAAGTGGGTTGGCACACGCAAGCGGCTGGAGTGGCCCAATGGGGCGGTGGCGACGGTGCATTCCGCGCATGACCCCGAAGGGCTGCGCGGGCCGCAGTTCGATGCGGCCTGGGTGGATGAACTGGGCTGTGCCGCTGTGGACAAGGGCACGAACCAGCCCAACACGTTTCTGGACGCGAAATCATCGGAAAGCGATCTGCCGCATTATTCGAACGGCGCGCGCGACGATCTGATCCAGAAGCAATACCTGCGGGCGATCTATTCCTACTGGGGGCAGGCAGAGCGCAATCCGGTGTCGATTGAATACAATGCGCCGATGCTGGATCTGTCGCGCAGTTTCGTGTGGGCCTGGGATATGCGGCCCTATCCGTTCTTTCCCAACAACACCGTGCAATGGAGCGACGGTGACAATTACACCCGTGGACACTGGATCAACGGACGCACGGGTGCGCGCACGCTGGCGTCTGTGGTGGGGGAAATCTGCACGGCGGCGGGGCTCTTGGCCTATGACACCTCGGCCTTGCACGGGTATGTGCGCGGCTATGTGGTGGGCGAGGTTGCCGATGCACGTGCATCGTTGCAGCCGCTGATGCTGCGCTATGGCTTTGACGCGGTCGAGCGGGACGGGGTTTTGACCTTTCGAACGCGTGACGGGTTGGTGACGGCGGATGTGCCTGCGCCCGAGTTCGCCATGAGCGAAGAGATGGAAGGCACGCTGGAGCAGATCCGCGAGGCCGAGGCCGAAATGGTGGGGCGTGTGCGTCTGCGGTTCGTGCAGGCCGATGGCAACTTTGAGACCATCGCGGAAGAGGCGGTGTTGCCCGACGAGGCAACGCAGGCGGTGGCCACTTCGGACATCGCTCTGGCGATGACGCGCGCCGAAGGGCGGCAGGTGGCCGAGCGCTGGCTGATCGAGGCGCGGGTGGCCCGCGACACGGTGCGTGTGGCGCTGCCGCCGTCGTGGATGGCTGTCGGTGCGGGGGATGTGATCGCCCTGGCCGATGCCGAAGGCAGCACGGGGCAATATCGCGTGGACCGGGTGGAACAGGGCGCGATGCAGATGCTTGAGGCGGTGCGGATTGAACCGGGGGTCTATACGCCCTCGGACATGCAGGACCTGCTGGCGACGGTGCGGGGCTTTGTCCCGCCGGTGCCGGTGTCGCCGTTCTTTCTGGACCTGCCGATGATGACCGGCGACGAGGTTCCGCATGCGCCGCATCTGGCGATCACGGCCCGGCCCTGGCCCGGATCGGTGGCCGTCTACAGCGCGCCGACCGAGGAGGATTTCGCGCTGAACACCGTCGTGGCGCAAGAGGCCGTCATCGGCCTTGCGCAATCGACGCTGGTTTGCCATGCGCCGGGGATCTGGGATGAGGGGGCAGCACTTGAGGTGCGCTTGCTGCATGGCACACTGTCGGCGGTGACCGAAACCGCGGTGCTGAACGGGCGCAACCTGTGTGCGATCGGGGATGGCAGCAGCGACAATTGGGAGCTGTTTCAGTTTCGGGACGCAGAACTGATCGGGCCGGATACATATCTGCTGCGCCACCGGTTGCGCGGGCAGTTGGGCACCGACGCGCTGATGCCCGATGCCTGGCCTGTGGGGTCCTGGGTGGTGCTGATGAACGGCACGCCCACGCAGATCGAGATGGCCGCCAGCATGCGGCGCGTGGCGCAACATTACCGGATTGGTCCTGCACGGCGCAGTCTGGACGACCCCAGCTTTGTGGCACAGGTGCAGGCCTTTGACGGCAACGGGCTGCGGCCCTATGCGCCGGTGCATCTGCGGGCCGAGGCGCTGGGCACGGGCGATGTGGTGCTGACCTGGATCAGGCGCACGCGCATCGACGGAGACGGGTGGGATACGCCCGAGGTGCCCTTGGGCGAAGACGTGGAAAGCTACCGTGTGCGGGTGCTGCGGGAGGGTGCCGTGCTGCGCGAACAGACGGTCGGCGCGCCCGCGTGGACCTATGGCGCGGCGGAACAGGCCGCAGATGCGGCGCTGGGCGGCCTGACGCTGGAGGTCGCGCAGATCTCGGCGCGGTATGGGGCGGGATTGGCAGGACGCATTGCGGTTACGCTGTGATGCGCGCGGTGCTGCTGACCGACCTGCGCGATGCGGCGCGGGCGCTTTTGGCGCAGCCCGCGTCAGAGCGCCCGGGCTTGAGTGCCCGGATGATAAACGAAGCGATCTGGGCCGATCTTCACGTCCGTCGGACCGGACGCGCGCACCCGCTTTGGGGCAATGGCACCCTGTCGGATGCGGCGCGAAAACGGGTGCTGGCGACCGAGCCGACCTTGGATGATGCGGGCTATTGCGACTGTCTGACGCTGGTTTTGCTGGGCTTGCGTGACCGTCCGGGCCGAGTTGATCCGCCCCTTTGATCCGCACCTGCGCGCATCCATCGCCATTGCGA
This sequence comes from Pseudosulfitobacter koreensis, assembly GCF_024733015.1. Classification (GTDB taxonomy): domain Bacteria; phylum Pseudomonadota; class Alphaproteobacteria; order Rhodobacterales; family Rhodobacteraceae; genus Pseudosulfitobacter; species Pseudosulfitobacter koreensis. The sequence continues at coordinate 160,253 of NZ_JANKJG010000002.1, read as the reverse complement.
ATGAGGACAATCACAGGTTTGCGTTTGGCCATTTAACCGCTATTGCGCTATCAAGAAGCGTGAAAGGACAGGTGACATGGCTGAATTGCGAACGAACGTCTCTGCGATGGACCCGGTGTGGGACCAGATCTCGGACGAGGCCCGGCTGGCGGTGCAGGACGAACCGCTGGTGGGTGGTTTCGTGCACGCGTGTATCCTGCATCACAAGACCTTTGACAAGGCGCTGAGCTACCGGATCGCCGCGAAGCTTGCGTCGAACGAGATGTCGATGGTTGTGGTGCGCGAGATTGTCGAAGAGGCCTATGCCGCATCGCCCGAGCTGATTGACGCGGCGCGTGCCGATCTGGTGGCGGTATACGAGCGCGATCCGGCTTGCCACCGGCTGTTGCAGCCGATCCTGTATTTCAAGGGCTATCAGGCGGTTCAGGCCTACCGTGTCGGGCATTTCCTGTGGGAACAGGGGCACCGCGATCTGGCCTATTTCTTTCAGATGCGTGTCAGCGAGATTTTCGGCGTGGACATTCACCCCGCCGCACGGATCGGACAGGGCATCATGATCGACCACGCGCATTCCGTGGTGATCGGTGAGACGGCGGTGGTGGGTGACAACGTGTCGATGCTGCATTCGGTGACGCTGGGCGGGACCGGCAAGGAAGAGCAGGACCGCCACCCCAAGATCGGCGATGGCGTGCTGATCGGGGCAGGGGCCAAGGTGCTGGGCAACATCACCATCGGCCATTGCAGCCGGATTGCCGCAGGGTCCGTCGTGCTGGAATCGGTGCCGCCCTGCAAGACCGTCGCGGGTATTCCCGCGCGCATCGTGGGCGAGGCGGGCTGTGATCAGCCGGCGATTTCGATGAACCACATGCTGGGTAAGAACGACGACTTGTAGGCTGTTTTCCAGCTTTGAACGATGAAAGCCGGGGCATCTGCCCCGGCTTTTTGTTTTGCGCGCTTGGAAAGGTGCCCGGCAGGCTCAGGCCAGCATCGCCATCGGGTTCTCAAGGTTGTCCTTGATCGCGTTCAGCAATTCCGCACCCAGCGCGCCGTCGATCACACGGTGATCGACCGACAGCGTTACCGACATCACTGTCGCCACGGCCAGTTCGCCGTCCTTGCCCACGACGGGTTTCTTGACGCCCGCACCCACGGCCAGGATCGCGCCGTGTGGCGGGTTGATCACCGCGTCGAAGTTGTCGATGCCGAACATGCCAAGGTTCGAGACCGCGAAGCTGCCGCCCTGATACTCGTGCGGGGCAAGCTTGCGATCACGGGCGCGGCCCGCCAGATCCTTCATTTCCGACGACAGGGCCGACAGCGACTTGTGATGCGCATCCTTCAGGACGGGTGTGAACAGCCCGCCCTCGATCGCCACGGCCACGGCCACGTCCGATGGCGTCAGTTTCAGGATGCGATCCCCGGCCCAGACGGCATTGGCATCGGGCACCTGTTGCAGCGCGATGGCGCAGGCCTTGATGATGAAGTCGTTGACCGACAGCTTGATGCCGCGCCCTTCGAGCTGCTTGTTCAGCGTGCCCCGGAAGGCCAGCAGTTCGTCCAGCTGGATGTCGCGGCGCAGGTAGAAGTGCGGCACGGTCTGCTTGGCTTCGGTCAGGCGGGCGGCGATGGTCTTGCGCATGCCGTCGAGCTTGATTTCCTCGTAGTCGCGGTCTTCGTACATCTTGGCGACAGCGCTGGCAGAGGGGCCGCTGGCCATGGCTGCTTTGGGCGCTTCCTCGGCTGCAGGTTTTGACGCTGCGGCCTTGGGCGTGTCGGAGGCGGACAGCCCCTCGATGTCGGCCTTGACGATGCGGCCATGCGGGCCGGAGCCTTTGACGCCCGCCAGATCCACGCCCTTGTCCGCCGCGATGCGGCGCGCGAGGGGCGAGGCGAAGATGCGTTTGCCGTCGTCGTCCTTGGGCGCGGGCGGGGCGGCTGCAGCCTCGGAGGTTTTCGCCTCCGGGGTCTTTTCGGCTGTTGGTTTCTCCTCGGCCTTGGCGCCGGCGTCATCAAGCGCCGCTGTCGACGCCCCGATGTCGTCGGCACTTTCGCCGTCTTCCAGCAGCACGGCGATCACGGTGTTCACCTTGACCCCTTCGCTGCCTTCCGCGACCATGATTTTGCCGATCACGCCTTCGTCCACGGCTTCGAATTCCATCGTTGCCTTGTCGGTCTCGATTTCGGCCAGCAGGTCGCCCGAGCTGACGGTATCGCCTTCCTTCACCAGCCATTTGGCCAATGTGCCCTCTTCCATCGTGGGCGAAAGAGCGGGCATGAGAATTTCAATGGGCATAGCGCGCGCTCCTTATTTGTATGTCACGGTTTTCACCGCGTCGATCACTTCGGCGGTGGTGACCAAAGCGTGTTTTTCCAGATTGGCGGCATAGGGCATCGGCACATCCTTGCCCGTGCAGTTGATCACCGGCGCATCCAGATAATCGAACGCCTGCTGCATAAGGACCGAGCTGATGTAGCCGCCGACCGACCCCTGGGGCCAGCCTTCTTCGACGGTCACGCAGCGGTTGGTCTTTTGCACCGACTTGATGATGCTGGCGGTGTCCATCGGGCGCAGGGTGCGCAGGTCGATGACCTCGGCGTCGATGCCGTCTGCGGCCAGTTTCTCGGCCGCTTCCAAGGCATAGGTCATGCCGATGCCGAAGCTGACGATGGTGACGTCCTTGCCCTCGCGCCAGATGCGGGCCTTGCCGAAGGGCACGGTGTAATCGTCGGTGTCCGGCACATCAAAGCTGCGGCCATAGAGGATTTCGTTCTCAAGGAAGATCACCGGGTTCGGGTCGCGGATCGCGGATTTCATCAGCCCTTTGTAGTCCGAGGCCGAATAGGGCATCGCGACCTTCAGGCCGGGGATCTGCATGTACCACGCGGCATAGTCCTGGGAGTGCTGCGCACCGACGCGCGCGGCGGCACCGTTGGGTCCACGGAACACCATCGGCGCGCCCATCTGGCCGCCCGACATATAGAGCGTCTTGGCCGCCGAGTTGATGATCTGGTCGATCGCCTGCATGCCGAAGTTCCATGTCATGAACTCGACGATGGGGCGCAGGCCCCCGAAGGCCGCACCGACGCCGATGCCCGCAAAGCCGTGTTCGGTAATCGGCGTGTCGATGACCCGCTTGGCGCCGAACTCGTCCAGCAAGCCCTGGGAAATCTTGTAGGCACCCTGATACTCGGCGACTTCCTCGCCCATCAGGAACACGTTTTCGTCGCGGCGCATCTCTTCGGCCATGGCGTCGCGCAGGGCCTCGCGCACGGTCTGCTGTTTCAGCTTGGTGCCTTCGGGCCAGTCGGGCGTGGTGTCGGCCTCGACCTTAGGCTCGGGGTGGGTCTTGCTTTCGGCGGGGGCGGTTTCGGACGATTGTTCCTTGTTGGCGGGCACAGGCGCGCTGGCGGGCTCGGATTTCGCGGTGTCGATGTCCTCGGCGCTTTCGCCTTCTTCAAGCAGGATCGCGATGGCGGTGTTCACTTTCACGCCTTCGGTGCCTTCTTCGATCAGGATCTTGCCGATCACACCTTCGTCCACGGCCTCGAATTCCATCGTGGCCTTGTCGGTTTCGATTTCGGCCATGATGTCACCGGATTTGACGGTGTCGCCTTCCTTGACCAGCCATTTGGCCAGCGTGCCTTCTTCCATCGTGGGGCTAAGGGCGGGCATCAGAATTTCGGTTGCCATGGATCAAGCCTCCTGCGGAATTTCGGTTGCGTAGATGTCGGTCCACAGCTCGTCGAGCGCGGGTTCGGGGCTGTTCTTGGCGAACTCGGCGCTTTCGTTGACCACGTCCTTGATCTTCTTGTCGATGGCTTTCAGATCCTCCTCGGTCGCGTGCTCGCCTTGCAGCAGCAGCGTGCGCACAGCCTCGATGGGGTCACGCTCGTCGCGCATCTTTTGCACTTCCTCGCGGGTCCGGTACTTGGCCGGGTCCGACATCGAGTGGCCGCGATAGCGATAGGTCTTGATCTCCAGAATATAGGGGCCCTTGCCTGCGCGGCAGTGGGCCACGGCGGTTTCGCCTGCGGCCTTCACCGCCAGCACGTCCATGCCGTCCACGGCCTCGCCCGGAATGCCGAACGCCTTGCCGCGCTCCCAGATCTCGGCGCTGGAGGTCGAGCGCTGCTGCGACGTGCCCATCGCATACTGGTTGTTCTCGATGATGAAGATGCAGGGCAGTTGCCACAGGGCCGCCATGTTAAAGGTCTCGTAGACCTGGCCCTGGTTCGCGGCACCATCGCCGAAGTAGGTGAAGGTGACGGCGTCATTGCCCTTGTACTTGTCGGCAAAGGCCAGACCCGCGCCCAAGGGCACGTTGGCGCCGACGATGCCGTGCCCGCCATAGAACCGCTTGTCCTTGGAGAACATGTGCATCGAGCCGCCCTTGCCCTTGGAATAGCCGTCCTCGCGGCCCGTAAGCTCGGCCATGACGCCGTTGGGGTCCATGCCGCAGGCCAGCATGTGACCGTGGTCGCGGTAGGTGGTGATGCGGCTGTCGCCTTCCTTGGCGGTGGCTTCCAGGCCGACCACGACGGCCTCCTGACCGATGTAGAGGTGACAAAAGCCGCCGATCAGTCCCATGCCGTAAAGCTGACCTGCCTTTTCCTCGAAACGCCGGATCAGCAGCATGTCGTGGTAGTAGGCCTTGAGCTCCTCTGCCGAAACATTCGGCTTGCTGGTGGTCTTTCTGGCGGCCATGCGCGACCCTCCCTGACGTTAATAGTTTAGCGTTAAACTATCTTTTATCGGATTCGGCGCTGTCATGCGAGAGGTTATATGGGCAAAAGACCATCCGCCCCGGTATGGAAGGGACAATGGTCTGTTTTCAGGCAGATGGGCCGCGCCTCAGCGGATGACGATTTCATCCGCGCGCACCAGTCCCAGGATGCTGCGCGCCTGTTCGTCCAGCAGGTCGAGGTCGAGATAGTCATCGGACAGACGCAGCGTCAGGTTCTCCATGCGGGCCACCTCGGCGCGCACATCGGCAAGCTGCGTGGTCAGAAGGCGCGCCTCGGCGTCGATCTGGGCGCGCTGGAACAGGCCAAAGTCACCCTGAACGGCGGCAAAGGTAAAATAGGCGCACAGGGCAAAGGCCACGGCGAAAAAGAGAAATCTACCAAATGCGGGGCGCGCGATGCGGGTCATGACTGCTGCCTTTTAGTGCCGCCTCTTGAACGGGCGATGAGGTCACAATGACACAGATGATTCGCAATGGGAATCCCCCGATGCACGCCTTTTGATCACAATTGCCCGGCGGTGATCCGTTCGCGCAACACCTTTGGTGCGCGCGGCATCGGACCCGTGCAGATTTGCCGCCGCGCCCCGGCGAGCAGGGCAGGGCACGTGCGGCGATCACCCGAAAGGGCCGTCTCAGGACAGCGCTGCAACTCCGGGCAATTCCTTGCCTTCCATCCATTCGAGGAAAGCCCCCCCAGCGGTGGAGATATAGGTAAAGTCATCCGCCGCACCCGCCTGGTTCAGTGCCGACACCGTGTCGCCGCCGCCCGCGACTGTGACCAGAGCACCCTCGCGGGTCAGCTTGGCCGCAGCCTGCGCGGCAGCGACCGTGGCCGTGTCGAAGGGGGCGATTTCAAAGGCGCCAAGCGGGCCGTTCCAGATCAGCGTCTTCAGCGTCTCGAAGGCCGCGACGATCTCGACCACGGCGGCGTCACCTGCGTCCAGCACCATCTGGTCGGCCTCGAGCACGGTATTCGCCGTCAGCGAGATCACGTCATAGGGCGCACCGGCGGCGAATTCGCGCGCCACACGGCCATCGACGGGCAGGATCACGCGGCAGCCGCGTGTCTTGGCCTCGTCCAGAATGGCGCGGGCGGTGTCGAGCAGATCATCCTCGCGCAGGGACGCGCCCATGTTGGCGCCCATCGCGGCCAAGAACGTGTTGGCCATGCCGCCGCCGATCACCAGAACATCCAGTTTCTGCACGAGATTTTGCAGCAGGTCGATCTTGGTCGATACCTTGGCACCGCCCACGACGGCACCCACGGGGCGTTCCGGCACGCTCAGCGCAGTTTCCAGGGCTTGCAGTTCCGCCTGCATCAGGCGGCCCGCACATGCGGGCAGCAGACGCGCCAGCGCTTCGGTGCTGGCATGGGCACGGTGGGCGGCGGAGAACGCATCGTTGCAATAGATATCGCCCAAGCCGGCCAGCCGCTGCGCCAGCGCCGTATCGTTCTTTTCCTCGCCGGGATAGAACCGGATGTTTTCGAGCAGCAGCACGTCGGCGCCTGCGATTTCGTCGGTGCCTGCCTCGGCGGCGTCCAGCGTCTCGATCAGGCGCACCTTGCGCCCCAGCGCCTCGGACAGGGCAGGGACCACGACCCGCAGGCTCAGGTCCAGCACCACCTTGCCCTTGGGGCGGCCAAAGTGGGCGATCAGGATCGGCGTGCCGCCCTGTTCCAGGATGTATTGCACCGTCGGCACGATCCGCTCGATGCGGGTGGCGTCGGTGACGCGCCCGTTTTCGACCGGTACGTTGATGTCCACGCGGCACAGCACGCGTTTGCCGTTCAGGTCCATGTCGTCCAGTGTCTTCCACGCCATCGCAATCAATCCCTTTAACTCAATTCGTTGGGCGGTGTTTCGCGGGATTTGCGGGTCAGGTCAATGCGGTGCCTTGGCAAAAGTCGGCCCACCCCTTAGGTATCCATGCAATATCAAGACAGAGGAGCCGACAATGGCCGAGATCAAAGACCCGGAAAACACCATCCTGATGGAACTGAAAGGTGGCACCGTCACCATCCAGTTGCTGCCCGACATCGCACCCAAACATGTCGAACGGATGAAAGAGCTGGCCCGCGCCGGTGAATATGACAATGTCGCGTTCCACCGCGTCATCGAAGGCTTTATGGCCCAGACGGGCGATGTGCAGAACGGCGACATGGAAGACGGCTTTAACATCCGCGCCGCCGGCACCGGTGGGTCGGACAAGCCCGACCTGCCTGCCGAGTTCTCGAAGATCCCGCATGCGCGCGGCTCTATCGGTGCGGCGCGTTCGGCCAACCCCAACAGCGCCAACAGCCAGTTCTTCATCAACTTCAAGGACAATGATTTCCTGAACGGTCAGTACACCGTTTACGGACAGGTCATTTCGGGCATGGAGCATGTCGATGCGCTGACCCGTGGCGAGCCGCCCGCGCAGCCCGACCGGATGATCAGCGTCAAGGTGGCTGCCGATGCGTAAGCTGCTGATCCCTCTGATGTTCGTGGCCAGCCCCGCGCTGGCCACGGGTCTTGCGATCGAGGTCGAGGGCGAAACCGCCCAGGGCACGATCCAGATCGACCTGCTGGAAGACGTGGCCCCCGCGCATGTAGCGCGCATCACGGAACTGGCAGAGGCGGGTGCCTATGACGGCGTCGTATTCCACCGCGTGATCGAAGACTTCATGGCGCAGACCGGCGACGTGGAGTTCGGTCAATCCGGCGGCGACACGTCGCGCGCAGGCACGGGCGGATCGGACATGCCCGACCTCGAAGCGGAGTTCTCGGACATCCCCTACGAGCGCGGCGTCGTGGGCATGGCCCGCTCGCAAAGCCCGGACAGCGCCAACAGCCAGTTCTTCATCATGTTCACGCAATATCCTTCGCTGAACGGCGGTTATACCGTCGTGGGCCGCGTGACCGATGGGCTGGACGTGCTGGACAGTCTCAAGCGGGGCAACCCACGGTCAGGGGCCATCGACGGTGCCTATGACGTGATGAAATCGGTGACTGTCACCGACTGATCGGTGCGGTTTCGCAGGATCTGGACAGGCCCTCGCGTTGCTACGCGGGGGCCTTTCGCCGTTTAGCCATCCGTCGCGTCACCGGCAGAAGGCCCCGGCCATCCGTTCATCGCCGCGTGGGCGACCGCCAGCAGTGCATTCTGGTCGGCACCGTCGCGCGCAAGAACGGACATGCCTTGCGTGACCGCAAGCGCCATATCGGCCAGAACCATCGGTTTGGTCCCTGGTGCCAACAGACCCGCCTCGATGTCGATTTCGATCCGCCGTATCATGATCGCCCGGATCACGCGCCGCTCTTGCGTTGCTGCGTTGCGCACATCGGTCGCCGCCTTCGATCCGGTTGCTGCGGCACTGGCCAGCAGACACCCCTTGGGGGTTGCCTCGCCTGTATAGAGCCTTGCGGCACCCTCGATCATGCGGATCACGGCGTCACGCGCTGTCGGCGCCTTGGCAAAGGCTTCTTCAAGGTCGGCAGGATCGCCCGCATAGCGCCTCAACGCTTCGAGAAACAATTGCTTCTTGTCACCGAAAGCCGCGTAGATGCTGGGGGCGGTCACGCCCATCGCTGCGGTCAGATCGCTGATCGACGTCGTCTCGTATCCGCTTTCCCAAAACGCGAGCATCGCCTTTTCAAGCGCGGCATCGCGGTCAAACGAAAGGGGGCGACCGGTTTTCCGGCGTGGTGCGTTCGGCTCTTTCATAGTGATGACTATTAAAGTGGTTGACCCCAGCGATCAAGCCAGCCATGACTATTACATAGCGATCACTATGTAATTATGGAGCTGCCCCATGTCCCTCTCGAATTTCCGCACCCTTGGAAGATCCGGTCTTGTCGTAAGCCCTCTGTGTCTCGGCACGATGACTTTCGGCCCCGGCGCGTGGGGCGCAGACGAAGCCAGCGCGCGCGCGATATTCAACGCCTACCGCGAGGCTGGCGGCAATTTTGTGGACACGGCGGACATTTACGCCGGTGGCGTCAGCGAGGAATTTGTCGGCAAGTTCATCGCCGAGACCCGATCCCGTGACGAGGTCGTTCTGGCGACGAAGTTCGGCTTCAACGGATCGACAAGCCCGCTGACCGGAGCGTCGGGCGGCACGGGCAATCCCCATGCGGGTGGGGCAGGGGCCAAGAATATCCACCGGGCCCTCCACGCATCGCTCAAGCGTTTGAACACCGATTACATCGACCTTTACTGGATGCACATCTGGGACGGTGTCACGCCTGTCGAAGAGATCGTGCAGACCCTGGGCGATCTGGTGCGTGCCGGCAAAATCCGGCATTACGCCTTTTCGGACATGCCTGCATGGGTCGCAATGAAAGCCGCGACCCTCGCGTCGGAACGCCGGGTGCCGGGACCGATTGCCATGCAGCTCGAATATTCGCTGGTCGCCCGCGACGTGGAGCAAGAGCATTTTCCCGCCGCGCGCGAGGCGGGCATGGGCGTCATGCCATGGAGCCCGCTTGCCGGGGGCTTTCTGACCGGCAAGTACAAGCGCGAGGATGTACGTGACACCGGGCGGCTGAGCGGCGCGAACCCTTTCGGAGACAGCAAGTTTACAGACCGCAATTGGGATATTCTGGATACGCTGCGCGAAGTTGCGGCGGAACTGGACTGCGCACCCGCACAGGCCGCGCTTGCCTGGGCGATGGCACGGCCCGGCGTCGGGTCCACCTTGATCGGCGCGCGCAGTCTTTCGCAGCTGAGCGGGAACATCATGGCTGCTGATCTTCATCTTGGTGAAGACCAGATGAACCGACTGAACGCGGCCAGCAAACCTGTCGATGGCTTTACCGCGTCGCTTGGCTCGCAGGCGGTGCGTCAGATGGTCTTTGGCGGCAACGACGTGATCGGGTGGGGCGCGCAGAGCGCTGGCCTTGCCTGAACCGCTTGCACCCCCAAGACAAAAACGGGCGTCGCGGCAGGTGCCGGACGCCCGTTGGTGTTTAGTGCAGAAAGGCTTATTCCTGCGGCTGGCCTTGCGGTTTGGCCTGAGCAGCGGCAGGTGCCGATTTGCTGCCACCGGGGTTCAGCGGGTCGTCCTGACGCTGAACTGAGCCTTCGAAATGCGCGCCGCTTTCGATTGCGATGGTCTTGTGGATGATGTCGCCCTCGACCCGCGCGGTCGATGTCAGACGCACCTTCAGGCCACGGACGCGACCGACGATGCGGCCATTGATCACCACGTCGTCGGCGGTGACTTCGCCCTTGATCGTCGCGGTTTCGCCGATGGTCAGCAGGTGGGCGCGAATGTCGCCTTCCACTGTGCCCTCGACCTGGATATCGCCGGTGGTCTTGAGATTGCCGGTGATGTGCAGGTCAGCGGACAGAACCGACGCGGGCGGTTTTGCCTTGGGGGCGCTGGCCTTGAATTCGCTTGAGGTGCCGGTGCCGGACGCAGGCTTTGCGGGAACCGCAGTGCTGCTGGGCTTGGCGGCGTCGTCCTTGGGTCCGGGTTCGTTGATTTTGCTCTTAGAAAACATCGTTTGCAGCCTTGATATAGATCATGGGGTTTACAGCTTTGCCGCCAACGCGGACTTCGTAATGCAGGTGCGTGCCGGTCACCCGTCCAGAGGCTCCCATATCACCGATACGATCCCCGCGCGAGACCCTTTGGCCAACTTTGACGCGAAGTTTCGACATGTGGGCATAGCGTGTCTCGATTCCGAACTCGTGCTGGATTTTCACCAGACGGCCGTAACCCGAGGACCAGCCCGAATGGACGACAACGCCATCGGCGGTCGCATAAAGCGGCGTGCCGGTGGGGGCGGCGAAATCGACGCCCTTGTGCATGCGGCGACCGCCCGTCTTGGGGTCGCGGCGATAGCCGAAGCTGGATGTGAAGCGGAAGGAATTCTTGACCGGCGTGGCGAAGGGCGCTTTTTGCGCGGCGATCCGGTACATGTTCAGCGTGTCCATCTGGTTCAGCAGACGGTTGGCGCGCAGGGCGTCGGGGCTGGGCTCTTCGCCACGGGTAGAGAACGACAGCGGCGTCAGCGGGCCGCCCTGACCGTTATAGCCACGGCGCACCTGGTCGATGATCTGTTTGGTCGGCATCCCGGCGGCGCGGAACATCTTGTCCAAGGGCGCCACGGAAATGGTCATCGCATCCTCGAGCTGGCGGAAGATCGCGTCGTTCTGGTCGCGCATCAGGGCGATCTGTTCGGTCAGCTCGTCCGCGGCCAGCAGCGCGTCTTCGGCGTCGCGGGCGATCTGGTCACGTTCGGCTGCGGTTTCGGCCAGGGCCGTTGCCACAAAATCCATCGGCGCGCCTGCACCGCTGTCGGCCATCGCCAGTCCGGTGCCGTCGGTGCCCATCTGTTCTGTCAGGGCCACGACCTGGTCGCGCGCGGCTTCGCGGTCTTTCATCGTGCCGCGCAGGGTCGACTGGATCACTTCGATCCCGGTCTCCAGCTCGCGGCGGCGCGTTTCGCTTTCCAGCAGTTCGGATTGCATCACGGAAATCTGGGTGAGGGCGGCGTTGAACCGTTCCTGTGCGGCATGGGCTTCGGTGGCACGTACATCGCGCTGACCGGCCAGATCGTTCAGCCGCGCCTGATAGGTGCGCTGGTCGCGTTTGGCCTGTTCGCGGAAGTTGCCCGACCCGATGCTGTCCATCAGGATGATCGCGGTGGCGATGATGGCCCAGGCCACCAAAAGCGACGACCCGGTGAAGGCGACCAGTTGCGTCACCGGACGCAAGCGTATGAAACGCGTGTCCGTGTCAGACTTCAGGAAGACCCTGCGCTCTGGAAACCACCGCTCGAGCGCGGCATCGAATTTGATTGCGAGACGTGTGCGCAAGTTGCCCGTCCTTTTTCCCATCCCAAACAGGCGCGGCATTCCCCAACACATACGCCCTTGGGCCGTTGCATAAACACCTCAGTTCAATCGGGCAACCGCTTTGGCCGACGATTGGGGCTTTCGTGGGGATTCGTTGCAATATTGGGCAAAAAACCGCTTAAATATTTCGACTTAGCAGGTGGGGCTCAGGTTGGCATACCTCAGGTAGAAACCGCCAAGGGCCAGTAAAAGTCGGGCGGGATGCCTGCCTCGGCGCGCTTTTCCTCGTTGAAGGGCGGTTTCAGCGCGCCGTGGAAATAGCGCTGCACAAGGCTGTGGAACACCTCCTTCGGGTCGGCGTTTTCGCGTCCGCACAGAAAGTGAAACCACTTCGATCCATAGGCGACATGGGCCACTTCCTCGGCGTAGATCGTTTCGAGTGCGGCAACTGCGCTGTCGGATTTGGCCTGTTTGAAGATGCGGATCATGTTGGGCGTCACGTCCAGCCCCCGCGCCTCGAGCACCATGGGCACCACGGCCAGACGACCCATCAGATCGTCGGCGGTGTCTTCGGCGGCGCGCCACATGCCTGCGTGGGCGGGCAGAGCGCCATAGTGGCTGCCCAACTCTTCCAGACAGTCCGCCATCAGGTTGAAATGCTTGGATTCTTCGTCGGCAGCCTTGACCCAGTCGTCAAAGAACCCCATCGGCATCGGCACGTGCGAAAACCGCGCGATGATGTCCCAGTGCAGGTCGACCGCGTTCAGCTCGATATGTGCGACGGCGTGCAGCAGGGCGATGCGCCCCTCGGGGCTGCCGGGTTTGCGGTGGGGCACGTCGCGCGGTGCCAGCAGTTCGGGGCGCGCGGGCCGCGCAGGCTGCATCGGCGGGCTGGCGGTGCCGATCTGCGGGGTTTCCCCGGCGGCGCGCGCGGCTTGCCACTGCGCGGCCAGCTTGCGCGAGAGGGCGGTCTTTTCCCGCGCATCGCCGCAGCGCAGAACTGCGTCGGCCATATGCGCCAGCGGCATCATCTGTGCGGTCGTCACAGGGCCTTCACCGCCTCCAGAACCTCTTCGGCGTGGCCGGGCACTTTGACCTTGGGCCAGATGCGCGCGATGGTGCCATCGGCGGCGATCAGGACCGTGGTCCGCTCGATCCCCAGAAATGTCTTGCCATACATCTGTTTTTCCTTCCACACGCCGTAATCTTCGCAAACCGTGCCGTTTTCATCCGACAACAGCGGCACTGTCAGGTCGTGTTTTGCGGTAAAATTGGCGTGTTTCTTCAGGCTGTCCTTGGAAATGCCATAGACCTGCGCGCCCGCGTCGGCGAAGGCTTGCATGTGTTCGGAAAAGGCAATGGATTCCTTGGTGCAGCCCGGCGTATTGTCCTTTGGATAAAAGAACAGAACCACAGGGGCACCACGCAGGGCAGACAGCGTGACATCCGGGCCTTCGGTTTGCGGCAAGGTGAAATCGGGGGCGGGGGAAGCTACTTCTATCATGACGGTCCTTGTCATACTGGCCCGGCTGGGCATGCGCGAAACTGACTGTCATAGTAGCTTTGGAGCAGCAAGAATAAAGAGATGACCGACAGCAAGTCATCAAATTCCAACCCGGCGGACCTGCCAAAGGTCAAACGCACGGGCCGCAAGCGCCGCATCGCCAAGCATGTGGGGCTGGGCACGCTTGTGCTGGCGGGACTGATTGGCGTGGCTGCGGCGATCCTGATCACCGTGCTGGTGGGCAAGCCGATTGCCGCCCCCGTCTGGCTGGAAGAGCGGATCGAGACGCGGGTGAACGCGGTGCTGGGCGGTCCGCGCCTGACGTTCGACGAGGCCGAGATCGTGGTCAACAAGGGCTGGCGCCCGCGTGCGCGCATCCGCAATGTGACGCTGAGCACCGCGACCGGGGCCGAGATCGTCAGCTTTTCCGAGCTGGAGGCCAGCCTTGCCATGCGCCCGCTGTTGTCGGGGCAGGCGGTGCCCAAGACGATCGAGATGTCCGGCCTGTTCGTCACCCTGCGCCGCGACGCCGAGGGCAAGGTGACGCTTTATGGTGGGCAGGGGTTCATCACCGACGACGCGCGGGCCTTTTCGGTGCCGGGGCTGATTGCCGCGCTGGATGACGCATTGGTCACCCCCCAGCTTGAGGCGCTGACCAGCGCGGATATCTACGGCGTGACCCTGCGCTATGAAGATGCGCGCGCCGACCGTGCGTGGACGGCAGATGGCGGGCGGTTGCGCCTGGCCGTTACGGGCGGTGAACTGACGGCTTCGGCTGATCTGGCGCTGCTGTCGGGGGGCACGGGTGTTGCCACGCTTGAGGCGAATTATGCCAGCCGCGTGGGTTCTTCCATTGCGGACTTCGGCGTGACGCTGGCCGATGTGGCCGCCGCCGACATCGCGGCACAGGGGCCTGCGTTTGCCTGGCTCGATGCCCTGCGCGCGCCTATTTCGGGCGCGTTGCGGTCGGGGGTGCAGGCCAATGGCGCGCTGGCCCCGATCAGTGCCACCCTGCGCATCGGGCAGGGCGTGGTGCAGCCCAACAACGAGACCCGCCCGATCCCGTTCCAGTCGGCGCGGACCTATTTCAACTACGATCCGTCCTCGCGCGTGTTGCGCTTTGACGAGCTGAGCGTGGTCAGCAAGTGGATCACCGCCCGCGCCGAAGGTCAGGCCATCGTCGGCGGTCTGGACGGTGAAGGGGCGCAGGTCGACACGCTGATCGGGCAGTTCGCGGCCTCTGACCTGCGGTTCAACCCGCGTGATCTCTATGACGCGCCGGTGGTGCTGGACGGGGCCAATCTGGATTTCCGGCTGGACCTGAACCCGTTCCGCATCACGCTGGGGCAGATGCTGGTGTCGGATCAGGGGCAGTGGCTGCGCGCCAAGGGCAATTTTGCCGCCGAAAGCGATGGCTGGCGGTTCGCGCTGGATGCGCAATTGGACGAGATGGCCCCCGACCGTCTGCTGGCGCTCTGGCCGGAAAAGCTGATCGTGAAGACGCGGGATTGGGTGGAACAGAACCTGCTGGCCGGAGAGCTGCGAGAGGTCGACGTGTCCCTGCGCGGCGTGCCGAACGAGCGGATGGAAAGCTATTTGAGCTTCGATTTCGCCGATGCCGATGTGCAGTTCATGAAGACGATGCCGCCGATCCGCTCTGCCTCGGGCCATGCCAGCCTGCTTGGCAACCGGTTCGTGGCGTCGATCGACGATGGCTTTGTCACCGCCCCCGAAGGCGGGCGCGTGGGCATGGGCGGGTCGTCGTTCATCATTCCCGATGTCACAGTCAAGGATGGCGCGCCCGCCATTGCGCGGCTGGAGACGGACAGCACCGTGACCGCCGCCCTGTCGCTGCTGGATCAGGAGCCGCTGCGGGTGATGGGCAAGGCGGGTCTGCCCGTGGGGCTGGCGGACGGGCGGGTGGCGCTGGAGGGCAGCATCGACCTTGCGCTGAAGAAAAAGCAGGAACCGGGGGATGTCACATTCTCGGTCAGCGGTCAGTTGCGCGATGTGCGCACCGACGCGCTGGTGCCCAACGAAGTGCTTTCGGCAAGTGCTCTGACCCTCAGCGCATCGTCCGACGGGGTGCGTGTTGCGGGGCAGGGTCTGTTGGGTGCCGTGCCTTTTGACGTGACCTGGGACCAGCCCTTGGGCGTCGAGGCGAAGGGCGGCAGCCAGGTGCGCGGCACCGTCGAGATATCGCAGGCCACGCTGGACGAGTTCAATATCGCCCTGCCGCCGGGGTCGATCCGGGGCAAGGGCGTGGGCGAGATTGTCGTCGATCTGCCAAAGGGCGGCGGCGCGCCGCGCATGGTGCTGACGTCGGACCTGCGCGGGCTGTCGATGCGGCTGGCGCCATTGGGTTGGTCGAAGGCGGCGGCGACACCGGGCACCCTGCGTGTCGCGGCGACGCTGGGCACGCGGCCCGAAGTCACCTCGATCGCCTTGAACGCCGCCGGGTTGCAGGCCACAGGCCGGGTGACGCTGACCGCCCAAGGCACCCTGGAGCGGGCCAGTTTCTCGCAGGTCAGGGTGGGGGGCTGGATGAATGCCCCTGTCGATATCGTGGGCCGTGGCCGCAACGTCGCACCCGAAATCCGGGTGCTTGGCGGCACCATCGACCTGCGCACCGCCGACTTCGGCTCGGACAGGGCGGGGGGCAGCGGCCAGTCGGCGGGCCCGTTGGTCCTGGCCCTGAACGAGTTGCGGATCACCGACACCATCGCGCTGACCGGCATGCAGGGCCGGTTCACCACCACCAACGGTCTTGACGGCAGCTTTACCGGCAGGATCAACGGCGGTGCCGAGGTCGCGGGCCGCGTGGTGCCGCAAAAGGGGCGCAGCGCGGTGCGGGTGACATCGCAGGACGCAGGCGGGGTCGTGGCGTCGGCAGGGATCATCCAGAACGCGCGCGGCGGCGATCTGAACCTGACGCTGTTGCCCGTCGGGCAAAATGGCGCCTTTGACGGTGAGTTGACCATCCGCAATACCCGCGTCAAGGATGCGCCAGCCATCGCAGACCTGCTGGCGGCGATTTCGATTGTCGGACTGCTGGAGCAACTCAGCGGCGATGGCATCGTCTTCAACAACGTCGAGGGGTCTTTCCGCCTGACCCCCAACCGCATGACCCTGACCAAGGCCAGCGCCACGGGCCCGTCCCTGGGCATCTCGATGGACGGCATTTACAATCTGAACGACAAGACCCTGGACATGCAGGGCGTGGTCTCGCCCGTCTATCTGCTGAACGGGATCGGCGCGATTTTTACCCGCAAGGGCGAGGGGCTGATCGGGTTCAACTATGCCCTGACCGGCCCTGCGGCAAAACCGAGGGTCAGCGTCAATCCGTTGTCGGCGCTGACGCCGGGGCTGTTTCGCGAAATCTTCCGCCGCCCGCCGCCCGAGTTGCCGGAGGTGGAGGCAGCCCCAGGTCCGAGCGGGGGTGTCACACCCGAGGCCTTCGCCCCGCCCGAAACCGAGGTATCACCGTTGGAGCGGCGGCGAGAACGCCTTGATAGCCCGAATTATGGACGCTAAGGGCTGCGTCATGAAACTGACTGACTTTGATTTTGACCTGCCCGACGCGTTGATCGCGACACGGCCTGCGGTGCCGCGCACCTCGGCGCGTCTGCTGGTGGCCGATGCGGACCACATCCACGACGCGCATGTTTCCGATCTGGGCGCATGGCTGCGCGCGGGCGACCGGCTGGTGCTGAACGACACGCGGGTGATCCCCGCGCGGCTGTCGGGCACACGCGCGCGGGTTTCGGCACAGGGGGCGACAGAGGCGCGGATCGAGGTCACGCTGCTGGAGTCGCGCGCCGATGGCACTTGGTCGGCGCTGGTCAAGCCCTTGAAAAAGCTGAAAATTGGCGAGGTCGTTCGGTTTTCTGACGTGCTGAGCGCCACGATGGAGGGCACAGAGGACGGACAGGGCCATCTGCGGTTCAATCTGACGGGCGACGATTTCGACGCGGCACTGGCCGAGGCGGGTGCCATGCCGCTGCCGCCCTATATCGCCGCCAAACGCCCCGCCGATGCGCAGGACAAAGAGGACTATCAGACCGTCTGGGCGCGCCATTCCGGTGCCGTTGCGGCCCCCACCGCCTCGCTGCATTTCGATGACGCGCTGCTGGCGGAACTGGCGGAGATGGGCGTGACGTTCACCCATGTCACGTTGCACGTGGGCGCTGGCACCTTCCTGCCGGTCAAGGTGGACGATGTGACCACCCACAAGATGCACGCCGAATGGGGCCATGTCAGCGCTGATGCCGCCGCCGAGATCGCCGCGACCAAGGCGGCGGGCGGGCGCGTGATCCCGGTGGGCACCACAGCGCTGCGCCTGATCGAGAGCGCCGCGCGCGATGGGGCCGTGCAGCCCTGGGAGGGCACGACCGACATCTTCATCTATCCCGGTTTCGACTTTCAGGTGGCGGACGGTCTGATGACCAATTTCCACCTGCCGAAATCGACGCTGATGATGCTGGTCTCGGCCTTGATCGGGCAACAGCGCATCCGCGAAATCTACACCCATGCGATAACGGAAAATTATCGCTTTTTCAGCTATGGCGATGCGTCGCTTTTGCTTCCCCTCGGGGCAGACGCCCTAAATAGACCGCAATAAGTCGTTTTCGGCCCCGACGACACCACCCCGGCGTGTGACAGGGGGGCGACACTCCACACCACCGCAGCACCAGCCACACTCGCGACATCAATCGGAGCGCATCATGATTTCAATTCTTTCCAGTGCATGGGCGCTTTTGTTCGGTATGGGCCTGTTGATGGTCGGCAACGGGATGCAGGGCACCTTGCTGGGTATCCGTGGGGCCATCGAAGGGTTTTCGACCCTTGAGATGTCGATTGTCATGTCGGCCTATTTCGTCGGGTTCCTGGGCGGCAGCCGCATGGCCCCCAACATGATCCGGCGGGTGGGACACGTGCGCGTGTTCGCGGCCTTGGCCTCGATGATCTCGGCGGTGATGATCATGTACCCGACACTGGCCGAACCCTGGGCCTGGACGCTGGGCCGGGTGCTGATCGGGTTCTGTTTCTCGGCCGTGTACGTGACGGCGGAAAGCTGGCTGAACAATGCGGCGACCAATGAGAACCGTGGTCAGGCGCTGTCGCTTTACATGATCGTGCAGACGCTGGGCATCGTGGCGTCTCAGGCGCTGCTGGTGACGGCGGACCCGTCTGGCTACGTGCTTTTCGTGATCCCGTCGGTGCTGGTCAGCCTGGCCATCACGCCGATTCTGCTGTCGATCAGCCCGACACCGGCCTTTGACACCACCAAGCCGATGTCGCTGCGCGAGCTGGTCAACTTCTCGCCGCTGGGCTGCGTCGGCATGTTTCTGCTCGGCGGCGTGTTCTCGGCACAGTTCGGCATGGCGTCGGTTTACGGCGCGCAGGCGGGTCTGAGCATCGCGCAGATCTCGACCTTCGTGGCGATGTTCTTTGTCGGCGCGGTGGTGCTGCAGTATCCCATCGGCTGGATGTCGGACCGCATGGACCGCCGTCTGTTGATCGTGGGCGTCAGTGCCATCGGCGGCGCGGGCTCGATCCTGGGGATGCTCATGGGCGCGGATTTCACCATGCTGCTGATCTCGGCCTTTGTGGTCGGGGGCATGTCGAACCCGCTCTATTCGCTGCTGATCGCGCACACCAACGACTTCTTGCAGCCCGAGGATATGGCCGCCGCATCGGGGGGCATGATCTTTATCAACGGGTTGGGGGCCGTCGCGGGGCCGTTGATCACCGGCTGGCTCATGGACCAGATCGGACCGGGCGGGTTCTATCTGTTCACCGCCGTATTGTTCGCGGCGCTGGTGGTCTATGCGATCTACCGCTCGACCCAGCGCGCGGCGATCCCGGTGGACGAGACCGGATCGTTCGTCGCGATGTCGCCTGCGGGCACCACCGTCGTCGGTCTGGAGTTCGCGCAGGAATGGGCGATCGAGGCCGCCGAGGCGGCACAGGAGCAGCAGGAAGACGCCGACAATCAGGAGATCGTATAGGTCGAAACCTGAGCAACCGGACAACATTGCCGCTTTTATGTCGCGGCTGTCGCATTTCGTGAATTGCACCGCTGTTACAAAACTTTAACAGTGATGCGGCAGAGCAGGCACAAACGGAGCAACCCATGGCCCAGCACACCGAAGTGACGCCGGACGACGTCCTGAATTTCTGGTTGGACGAATGCACGCCCGCGGACTGGTACAAGGTCGATGAAGACCTAGATGCCCGCATCCGCGACCGGTTCCTCGACGCATGGGAAAACCTTTGCGCCGGTCACTTCTCGCTTTGGCTGACCTATCCCAACGGCACGCTGGCCTATATCATTCTGGCCGACCAGTTCCCGCGCAACATGTTCCGGGGCGAGGGCAAGGCCTTTGCCAGTGACCGCATCGCCAAGGCGGCGGCCAAGTCGGCCATCGACAGGGGCTGGGATCTGCGCATTGATCCGCCCGCACGGCAGTTTTTCTACCTGCCGCTGATGCATTCGGAAAACCTGTGCGATCAGGACCGCTGCGTGCGTCTGATGTGCGAACGGATGGGCAATGGCGACAGCAACCTGCTGCACGCCCGCGCGCACCGCGAAGTGATCCGCAAGTTCGGCCGTTTTCCCTATCGCAACGAAGCGCTTGGCCGCAGTTCGACCGCGCTTGAGGCGTCCTATATGAAAGATGGCGGTTACAGCAGCACGGTGCGCGGGCTTGAACAGACCGAGGCCGCCTGAGGGCCGCCTGAAGACCCGGCGAAGCGGAACCTTGCGGTTGTGACATGATGGGATATGGTTTAACGCTAAACTATATCCCATAGCGCAGCCAAGCGAGGACCCACATGGCCGAGACATCCTTTGATCTGATCGTGATTGGCGCAGGCCCCGGCGGGTATGTCGCCGCGATCCGTGGCGCACAGCTGGGCATGAAAGTGGCCATCATCGAGCGTGAGAACTTGGGCGGCATCTGTCTGAACTGGGGCTGCATCCCGACCAAGGCGCTGTTGCGCACGTCCGAGGTCTTCCACCTGATGCACCGCGCCAAGGAGTTCGGGCTGAAGGCCGAGAATGTCGGTTTCGATCTGCCTGCCGTGGTCAAACGCTCGCGTCAGGTGGCGGGGCAACTGTCGGGCGGCATCGGCCATCTGATGAAAAAGAACAAGATCACGGTGTTCATGGGCGAGGCGACATTGCCCGCCAAGGGCAAGGTGAAGGTCAAGACCGACAAGGACACGCTGGAGCTTGCCGCCAAGAACATCGTTCTGGCCACAGGTGCGCGCGCGCGGCAACTGCCCGGTCTGGAAGCCGACGGCGATCTGGTCTGGACCTATCGCCACGCGCTGGATCCCAAGCGGATGCCGAAGAAGCTGCTGGTGATCGGCTCGGGCGCCATCGGCATCGAATTCGCCAGCTTCTACAATACGCTGGGGGCCGACACGACCGTCGTCGAGGTGATGGACCGCGTGCTGCCGGTCGAGGACGAGGAAATCTCGAAGTTCGCCAAGAAGCAGTTTGAAAAGCAGGGCATGAAGATCATCCAGAAGGGCATGGTCAATAAGCTGGACCGTGCCAAGGGCAAGGTGACCGCCCATATCGAAGTCGGCGGCAAGGTCGAGACGCAAGAGTTCGACACGGTGATTTCCGCCGTGGGGATCGTCGGCAACGTCGAAAACCTGGGGCTGGAAGAACTGGGCGTCAAGATCGACCGCACCCATGTCGTGACGGACGAATATTGCCGCACCGGGGTCGAGGGGCTTTATGCCATCGGTGACATTGCGGGCGCGCCCTGGCTTGCGCACAAGGCCAGCCACGAGGGCGTGATGGTGGCCGAACTGATGGCAGGCATGCACCCGCACCCAGTGAAACCCGAAAGCATCGCGGGCTGTACCTATTGCCATCCTCAGATCGCATCGGTGGGCTATACCGAGGCCAAGGCCAAGGAACTGGGCTATGACGTCAAGGTCGGGCGCTTTCCGTTCATCGGCAACGGCAAGGCGATTGCCCTGGGCGAGGCCGAGGGGATGGTCAAAACCGTTTTCGACGCCAAGACCGGGGAACTGCTGGGTGCGCACATGATCGGCGCGGAAGTGACCGAACTGATCCAGGGCTATGTCGTGGGCCGTCAGTTGGAGACCACCGAGGAAGACCTGATGAACACCGTTTTCCCGCACCCGACGCTTAGCGAGATGATGCACGAAAGCGTGCTCGACGCTTACGGGCGTGTGATCCACATGTAAGGCTGGGCCATGCCCGGCGGCAACTGAACCGTCCGCAGCCGACCACTGCGGGCGGTTTCGCGTTTTTGACGGGTCGTGGGCGGCGCAGGCTCAAACCCCTTTCCCGGCCCCTCGCTCTCTGTCAGAACGGTCGCGTTCCAGTCCTTGCGAAAGCGCGCTTCATGACCAGCACCCGCACCCCCGTCGCCCTTGTCCTTGCCCTGTGGGGCGCGGGGCTGGGGGCTGCGGCGCAATACGGCAAGATCAGCGTGATCTTCGACCAGCTGCCGCAGATCTACCCCGATGCGGGCGCTGCGGTAGGCTGGGCCGTGTCTCTGGTGGGCTTGCTCGGCATCATCTTCGGCGTTGTGGCGGGCATCGTGGTGGCGCGCATCCGCTATCGTCGTGCGCTGCTGCTGTCGCTGTGGCTGGGGGCCGTGGTCTCGGTGGTGCAGGCGACGATGCCGTCGTTCCACTGGTTTCTGGCCTTGCGCGCCATCGAGGGGTTGTCGCATCTGGGGCTGGTCGTCGCCATTCCCACCTTGATCGCGCAGATCACCGCCCCCAAGGATCGCGGTTGGGCGCTGACCCTGTGGGGCACGTTCTTTGGCGTGGCCTTCGCGGTGCTGACATGGGGCGGGCTGCCGCTGGTGGCCGCGTGGGGCGTGCCTGCGCTCTTCGTGGCACATAGCCTTTATCTGGCGGGGTTTGCGCTGGTGCTGATGGTCTGGCTGCGCAAGCTGCCGGGGCAGGGGCCGGACACGCCGCTGTCGCTGGGACAGGTGCTGCGCGACCACGTGACCATCTACCGCTCGGCGCGCATTTCGGCACCGGGGCTGGGCTGGCTGTTCTATACGTTTTGTTTCGTGTCGATCCTGACGGTTCTGCCGCCCTATATCCCCGCCGAGATGCGCGCGCTGGTGATGGGGGCGATGCCGCTGATGTCGATTGTGGTGTCGATGACGCTGGGCGTGTGGTTGCTGGCGCATCGCAGTGCGGTCTGGGTGGTCTGTCTGGGCTTTGGCACCAGCGTGCTGGCGATCGGCTGGCTGTGGCTGCAACCGGGCCTGCCTGTGGCCTGTCTGGCGCTGGCGGCTGCGATGGGGCTGATCCAGGGTGCGACCTTTGCCGCCGTACCGCAGTTGAACGACACGGCAGAGACCCAGGCGCAATCAAACGGCGCGATGGCGCAGATGGGCAATCTGGGCAACACGCTGGGCACGCCGGTGATGGCGGCGGCATTGGCGGGTATGGGCTACACCGCCCTGCCGGTGCTGGCAGGGGCGGCGTTTCTGGCCGGATTGCTGCTGCACCTGACGCTGGCGGCACAGCGCAATACGGCTACGGCGTGACGGTGAAGGGCTGGCGGGCCATCACCCGCCTGTCTGCGTCCATCACGTAAAACAGCTCGTATGCGCCGGGAACATCGGGCAGCTTCAACTGCGCAACCTCGCCCTTTTTCGCATAGACATAGGTTACATAATCGTCCGACCCCGGCGCGCCGATGCCGATATAGTCACGCGCATAGCCCGGCCCATCGAAGGGGATCGCAACCGTGGTGCCCGCCTGTCCGTTGATCGGCGCATTCAGGGTCACGGTGATGTCCGAGACGGTGACCGGTAAGGTCGCAATCACGCGGCGCCCCTGATCCAGCACATAGCGCAACTCGTAGGTGCCGGGCAGCGACGGCATCCGCACCTGAGCAGGGCTGCCATCGCGGGTGTAGGTGTAGCCTGTATATTTCTCCCCCGGCGCGCCGATGGCGATGAAATCGTTTTTGTAATCCGGGCCCTCCCATGGGACGGGCAGGGTGGCCCCCACACGCGCATCCTGCGGCGCGGTTAACTGTGCCTCGACCGCTTCGAGGGTGATCATCGCAGTCGCGATCACCTCGCGGTCCTGGTTGAGGACATAGCGGACCTCGTAGTCGCCCGGTTCCGTCGGCATCCGCAACTGCGCGGGCGTGCCGTTACGGGTGTATTCATAGCTGGTGTAGTTCTCGCCCGGTTTGCCCACGGCGATGAAGTCGTTCTTGTAGTCCGGTCCCTGCCACGGCACCGGCACCACCGCGCCCGCGACAGCCTCGGATGGGGGCGACACGCTGGCCGCCACGTCCGTCAGGGTGATCATCGCGGTGGCGATCACCTCGCGGTCCTGGTTCAGGACATAGCGGACCTCATAGTCGCCCGGTTCCGTCGGCATCCGCAACTGCGCGGGCGTGCCGTTTCGGGTGTATTCATAGCTGGTGTACTTTTCACCGGGTTTGCCCACGGCGATGAAGTCGTTCTTGTAATCCGGTCCCTGCCACGGCACCGGCACCACCGCGCCCGCGACAGCCTCGGATGGGGGTGTCACGCTGGCCATCACCTCGACCACGTCGATCTTGCGGGTGACCAGAACGGTGCGGTCCTGGTTCATCACATAGCGCAGCTCGTAGGTGCCGGGCTCGGTCGGCATGACGAGAGGTGCGGGCATGCCCTCGCGGGTGTACGTGTAGTTGATGTAGGTTTCGCCCGGTGCACCGATCGCGATGAAGTCGTTTTTGTAATCCGGCCCGTTCCACGCCACGTCGAGCGTTGATCCGGCTGCTGCGGTTTCGGATGCATCAAGCGTGGCCGCCACGGGCGTGACCGTGATGGGCCGCGTCCCGATGATGGTGCCGTCTTTCTGGTAATAGCGCAACTCGTATGCGCCCTCGCTGGGCGGCATCTGCAATTCGACGGGATTGCCGTCGCGCACATAGCTGTAGGTGACGGGCCGGTCACTGTCGGCCTGCGGGTCACCGACGCCGATATAGTCGCTTTCGCTGTCGGGGCCGTTCCATGTGACCGGAATGGTGTCGCCCATCGCAGCCGTTTCAGCGGCGTCCAGCGTCGCCGTCACGGCGGGTTTCTCGAATACCACGGTCAGCGTGGCATCCGCGCCCGCGACCACCTGCAACTGCGCCTCTTTCTCGGCTTCGGCCTGCACGCGGTAGGCGATGATTTGATAAGCACCGGGCAGCAGGTCCAATTCAAGCGGGTTCGCCTGCTGGTCTGTCGTCACGGCGGTGCCGTCCGGTCCGGTCACGGTCCACAGCACCGGGTCATCCAGCAGCGGCGCGTCGGCGTCTCCCTCAACCGCACGCAGGAGTGCAGGCACCGGCACAGGTTCCGGCTCGGGCGTCGCTGCAACCGTGGTCAGCGCTGCCGTCAGCTCGTCGGCATTGGCGGCGGTCAGGAAGGTGCCGCCGGTCTCTTCGGCGAGGCATTGCATCTGCGCCAGTGCCTCGGCGTCGGTCACGTCGAAGCCGATCACATGGGCGGTGAAATCAATCCCTGCCTCTTCCAGCAGGCGCGCGGCGGCACAGGGGTCGGGGTTGCAGGTCTCGATCCCGTCCGAGACCAGGATGACGGTGGCCTTTTCCTCGGTATAGCGCAGGGCCTCGGCGGCGGCGATTACCGCGTCGGTCATCGGCGTTTTGCCCAGCGGCTTGATCGCGCGCACGGCGTCCCCGATGGCCGCGCGGGTGTCGGGGCCGGGGGTCACGATGACCTCGATGTCGGTGCAATCACCGCGCGTGCGGTGGCCATAGACTGCCAGCCCCAACTGCTGCTCTGGCGGGATCGTGGACAAGAGGCCGGTCACGACATCCTGCGCGATGGTGATCTTGGCGAGCGTGTCGATCTGCCCCCACATCGAGCCCGATCCGTCCAGAACCAGAATGGTGTTTGGGCGATCCTGCGCCAGAACCGGCTGCGCAAGCAGACCCACAAATGAGATGACCGCGAGCAGATACCGCATGTTCAAACCCCCCTTGGGAAAATGTACCGTTCAATATGCGTCAAGCAGATCACGCATCTTTGAACAGGTCTACCCCCTGATGCCGTTCCCGTCATTCAGGGCGCTTGCTGACAAATCCTGTCAGCAATGCGGCCATGTTCCCGATTGGTTCCGTTTTAAGCATTGGAGAATCCACCAAGGCCACCTATGTACAGATCGTTAACCCTTGGGGCGGATATGGCTGAGCAGAAACACATCGAAGTGCGCGGCGCGCGCGAGCACAATCTGAAATCCATCGACGTGGACATTCCGCGCGACCAGCTGGTGGTGATCACCGGGCTGTCGGGGTCTGGCAAGTCGTCGCTGGCGTTCGACACCATCTATGCCGAAGGGCAGCGCCGCTATGTAGAATCGCTGTCTGCCTATGCGCGCCAATTCCTTGATATGATGCAGAAACCCGACGTGGACCACATCAGTGGCCTGTCGCCTGCCATCTCCATTGAACAGAAAACCACGTCGAAGAACCCGCGTTCGACCGTGGGCACCGTGACCGAGATCTATGACTACATGCGGCTGCTGTTCGCGCGTGTCGGCACGCCCTATTCGCCCGCCACCGGCAAGCCCATCGAGGCGCAGCAGGTGCAGGACATGGTCGATCGCACCATGACGATGGAGGAGGGCACGCGCGCCTATCTTCTGGCGCCGATTATCCGCGACCGCAAAGGCGAATACCGCAAGGAATTCGTCGAGTTGCGCAAGCAGGGCTTTCAGCGGGTCAAGGTCGATGGCGCGTTCTACGATCTGGACGAACCGCCGACGCTGGACAAGAAATTTCGCCATGACATCGATGTGGTCGTCGACCGTATCGTGGTCCGCGAAGGGCTGGAGACGCGACTGGCCGACAGCCTGCGCACCGCGCTTGATCTGGCCGACGGCATCGCCATTCTGGAAACCGCCCCGGCCGAGGGCGAGCCCGAGCGCATGACGTTTTCCGAGAAATTTGCCTGCCCCGTCAGCGGCTTCACCATCCCCGAGATCGAGCCGCGCCTGTTCTCGTTCAACGCGCCGTTCGGTGCGTGCCCCGATTGCGACGGCCTGGGTGTCGAGCTGTTCTTTGATGAACGGCTGGTGGTGCCGGATCAGAACCTCAAGGTTTATGACGGCGCGCTGGCACCGTGGCGCAAGGGCAAGTCGCCCTATTTCATGCAGACCATCGAAGCCATTGCAAAGCATTACGAATTTGACGCGCAGACCAAGTGGAAAGACCTGGACGAGCACGTCAAACAGGTGTTCCTGTTCGGCTCTGGCAAGGACGAAATCCCCTTCCGCTATGACGAGGGCGGGCGCGTCTATTCGGTGACCCGGACGTTCGAGGGCGTCATTCCCAACATGGAACGCCGCTACCGCGAGACCGACAGCAACTGGGTCCGCGAAGAGTTCGAGCGCTATCAGAACAACCGCCCTTGCGGCACCTGCAACGGCTACCGTCTGCGCGCCGAGGCGCTGGCGGTGAAGATCGGCCCGTCCGAAAAGCCCGACGAATTGCTGCATGCGGGGCAGGTGGTCGAGATGTCGATCCGCGAGGCCTTTGCCTGGTGCGAAACCGTGCCTGAGAACCTCAGCGCCCAGAAGAACGAGATCGCCCGCGCCATCCTCAAGGAGATCCGCGAGCGGCTGGGGTTCCTGAACAACGTGGGCCTTGAGTACCTGACCCTCAGCCGCAACAGCGGCACGCTGTCGGGTGGCGAAAGCCAGCGTATCCGGCTGGCCAGCCAGATCGGCTCCGGCCTAACCGGCGTTCTATATGTGCTGGACGAGCCGTCCATCGGTCTGCACCAGCGCGACAACGACCGGCTGCTTGGCACGCTGAAAAACCTGCGCGATCAGGGCAACACCGTAATCGTGGTCGAACATGACGAGGAAGCAATCCGCGAGGCGGATTACGTCTTTGACATCGGTCCGGGTGCAGGGGTGCACGGAGGGCGCGTTGTGGCCCACGGCACACCCGACCAGATCGCCGCCAACCCCGACAGCATCACCGGCCAGTATCTGACCGGTGTGCGCGAGATCCCCGTGCCCACGACCCGGCGCAAGGGCAAGAAAAAGTCGGTGAAGGTGGTCAAGGCGTCTGGCAACAATCTGCACGACATCACTGTCGATTTTCCGCTGGGCAAATTCGTCTGCGTCACCGGTGTGTCGGGCGGCGGCAAGTCCACGCTGACCATCGAGACGCTGTTCAAGACCGCCTCGATGCGCTTGAATGGCGCGCGCCAGACACCGGCCCCCTGCGAGACGATCAAGGGGCTTGAGCATCTGGACAAGGTCATCGACATCGACCAGCGGCCGATTGGACGGACTCCGCGTTCAAATCCAGCGACTTACACCGGGGCCTTCACCCCGATCCGCGACTGGTTCGCTGGCCTGCCGGAATCCAAGGCGCGCGGTTACAAACCGGGGCGTTTCAGCTTCAACGTCAAGGGCGGACGCTGCGAGGCGTGCCAGGGCGACGGCGTCATCAAGATCGAGATGCACTTCCTGCCCGACGTCTATGTCGAATGCGAAACCTGCAAGGGCAAGCGCTATAACCGCGAAACGCTTGAGGTCACGTTCAAGGGCAAGTCGATTGCCGACGTGCTGGACATGACCGTGGAAGACGCGCAGACGTTCTTTCAGGCGGTGCCGTCGATCCGCGAGAAGATGGACGCGCTGATGCGCGTGGGTCTGGGCTATATCAAGGTCGGGCAGCAGGCGACGACCCTGTCGGGCGGCGAGGCGCAGCGGGTCAAGCTGTCGAAGGAACTGGCGCGCCGGTCCACGGGCCGCACGCTCTATATCCTCGACGAGCCGACCACCGGCCTGCACTTTGAGGACGTCCGCAAGCTGTTGGAAGTGCTGCATGAACTGGTGGATCAGGGCAATTCGGTCGTGGTGATCGAGCATAACCTGGACGTGGTGAAAACCGCCGACCACCTGATCGACATCGGCCCCGAGGGCGGCGATGGCGGCGGGCATGTGGTGGCCACCGGTACGCCCGAAGAGGTCGCCGAAGTCGCGGCCAGCCACACGGGCCGTTATCTGAAACCGATGTTGCAGGCGCGCAAGGTCGCCGCCGAGTAGGGCGGTTGCATCAGCAAAAAGTCGGCGCGGGGGCCTATCTGACCTTCGCGCCGCGTTTCAGGATCTTGATGTCCGCCTTGACCTCGTCCGCCGACTGGGCGTCCTGCGCATCGCCCAGGAACCGGCCCAGATGACGCATCGGCTCGATCTCGTCCAGGATGATCTTGGCGACGATCAGCAGCGGCACCGCCACGATCATCCCGATCACCGACCAGATATATGCAAAGAAGGCGACCACCAGAAACAGCACCGGCGCGTTCAGATGCATCCGGCGCGAGATCAGGAGCGGCGTGACCAACTGCCCCTCGACGCCGGTGCAGGCCATGTAGACCGCGAACACCAGCAGCGGCGACCAGATCGCCCCGAATTGCGAGGACGCGATCAGCGCCGCGATACAGGCCCCGGCCAAGCCGCCGAAATAGGGGATGAAGTTCAGCGCAAAGGCCATGACCCCGATCGCGATATACTGGTTCAGCCCCATCGCATACATCGCGGCCCCGACAGTCAGCCCCAGACCTGCGTTGATCAGGGTGATGCCGCCCAGATAGCGGCCCAGCCTGCGCTCGATGGTGGCCACGATCTCCAGCGCGCGGTTCTTGTCTTCGGTGCGGGCGATGTTCTCGATGGCGCGTTGCAGGAAAAAATCGCCGGAACTGAGCAGGAAGAACAGCAGCAGCACTGCAAACAAAAGCTGGCTCAGCAGTTGCGGCGCAAGGGTCAGGATGTGACGCGCGGGTGTCGTTTTTTCGACGACTTCCACCTCCATCGCTTCCTGCTCTGTCGGGTCGTCGTCATTCTCCATCATCTCATCGACGGCTTCAGCAGCCTCCGCCACTGCCTTGAGCGTGCCGTTCTCTGCCGTGCCGATCCGGTCTTGCAGGTCTTCGACCACCGCAGGAACGTCGCGCACCATCTTGCTGACGGGCGACGAGAAATAGAGCATTGAAAGCGCGATCAGGGTGATGATCAGCGCGGTAAAGCCGAAGGCGACCAGCCCGCTCGGCACACCCAGCCGCTCAAGCCCGCGTCGCGGACGGCTGAGCACGAAGTAAGCCAGAATGGCGGCGGTGACGGGGATCAGGAAGGACGCTGCATGAACCAGACCATAGGTCAACAGGATCAGGAATATCCCGATGAGCGGCAGAGCCACTGATTTTTGGTTCATGATTTTGGTGTCCCCCGGACGTCTGGTCTGGGGAACAACGCACTTGCACGGCTATTGGTTCCGCGAAAAATTTCAGCCACGGCCCCGCGCCGCAAAACGGGGAAGCATGGCACTGAAATCCTTGCCTTTTCCGTCTTCATCCTCGACAAAACCCTTGTAGAGCGACAGGGCCAGCTTGCCCATGGGCGTGTCCGCATCGGCAGCTTCGGCGGCTTGCTGGCTCAGCCCCAGGTCCTTCAGCATCAATTCGGCTGCGAACCCCGGTTTATAGTCATTGTCCGCAGGCGATTGCGGCCCGACGCCGGGCGCAGGGCAATAGGCGTTCATGCTCCACGAGTACCCCGACGAGGTGCTGACCACGTCGAACATCTTTTGCCGTTCCAGCCCCAGCTTGTCGGCCAGTGCAAAGGCCTCGCAGGTGGCGATCATGGTCGCGCCCAGGATCATGTTGTTGCAGATCTTGGCGGCCTGACCGGCACCCGCTTCGCCGCAGTGCACGGCCTTCTGGCCCATGATGTCGAAGAGCGGCCTGGCCTTCTCGAAGGCCGCGACGCTGCCGCCCGCCATGAAGGTCAACGTGCCCCCCGACGCGCCGCCGATGCCGCCCGAAACTGGTGCATCGACAGCCAGAAGCCCCGCGTTTTCAGCGTCTTTCGCGACGGCGCGGGCGCTGTCGACGTCTACGGTCGAGCAGTCGATGAAGCAGGCGCCCTTGGACATCAGCGGGATGATCTGGCCCGCCACATCGCGCAGGATCGCCCCGTTGGGCAGCATGGTGATAACCACGTCCATGCCTGTCGCGGCGGCGTCGATGGTGTTTGCAATCGCCGCCCCTTCGGCGGTGGTGCCCGCCACGTCAAAGCCCGTGACCTCGTGGCCCGCTTTGGCCAGATTGGCCGCCATCGGCGCGCCCATGTTGCCAAGGCCGATAAATCCGATCTTCATTGCTCAGTTCCTCCCAGTTTCAAAGCCCAGTTTCAGTGCCGTGTCTGCCAAGGGGCGCAGCATCTTGCTGACAGCACTTGGCGGCACGTCCGTGTCCGCATATTGCCAGTTCGGGCTGCGGTCCTTGTCGATGATCGCGGCGCGGATACCTTCAAGGAAATCGCCGTGCTCCATCGCGCGGGCGGTAAAGCGATATTCCAGGTCCAGCGCTTTTTCGATGGTCAGGGACGGGCCGCGCAACCGGTGCAGCGCCTCGATGGTGCAGGCCATCGACAGCGGGCTGTTACGGTTCAGTGATTTCAGCGTATCGCGGGCGAACTCGCTGTCTTCGGAGCGCAACGACCGCAGGATATCGCCCAAGGCTTCGCCGCCGAAATGCCGGTCGATGTCGTTCTGCTGCGCTTCGACTGGTCCCGCATCCGGTTTTTCCGCAGCGGCGTCCAGCAGGGTGATATCGCCGCTGGATTCCAGCTCCGCGATCAATTCAGGCCACTTCAACTCCGAGATGTAGGTGTCTGCAAAGCCTGCAAAAATTGCATCCGACGCCCCCATGCGCGCGGCGGTGGTTCCCAGATATTCGCCCACACGCCCCGGTGCCAGCGCCAGCATCAGCGTGCCGCCCACGTCCGGGATCAGGCCGATGCCGACCTCCGGCATGGCGATCTGGCTGCTTTCGCCGACGATCCGGTGCGAGCCGTGGCAGCCAATGCCGACACCGCCACCCATCACGAAGCCTTGCAGGAAGCTGACCACAGGCTTGGGATAGGTGAAAATCTTGGCGTTCAGACGGTATTCGTCAGCCCAGAACTTTCGGCCATAGGCGAAATCGCCCTTGCGGCCGGATGCGTATAGATCGGCGATGTCGCCACCGGCACAGAACGCGCGGTCGCCTTCGGCGTCGATGATGACCAATTGCACCGCAGCGTCGTCGCGCCAGCGGTCAAGGGCGTCTTCGATGGCCAGACACATCTCGTAGGTCACGGCGTTCAGCGCCTTGGGGCGGGTGAGGGTGATGCGCCCGGCGACGCCGACCGTTCTGATCGAAATATCGCTCATCGGTTTTTCAACATGTCGCGGGCGACGATCACGCGCATGATCTCGTTGGTGCCTTCGAGGATCTGGTGAACCCGCAGATCGCGGACCAGCTTTTCGATGCCGTAGTCGGCCAGATAGCCATAGCCGCCGTGCAGTTGCAGGCATTGGTCGACGACCTTAGACCCGGCTTCGGTCACGAACTTCTTGGCCATCGCGCAGAACTTGGTCGCATCGGGCGCGCCCTGGTCCAGTTTCCACGCGGCCTGCCGCAGGAACACCCGCGCGGCCTGAAGTTCGATCTCCATGTCGGCCAGCCGCCATTGCAGGCCCTGGAACTGGTCAATCGGCTGGCCGAATGCCTTGCGCTCGCCCATGTAGTTCAGTGTCGAGGTCAGCGCGGTCTGCGCGGCCCCCAGTGAACAGGCGGCGATGTTCAGGCGGCCGCCGTCCAGACCCATCATCGCGTATTTGAAACCCTTGCCTTCTTCACCGATCAGGTTGTCGGCGGAGATGTTGCAGTTGTCGAACTGCACCTGCGCCGTGGGTTGCGACCGCCAGCCCATCTTGTCCTCGAGCGCGCCGAACGACAGCCCCTCGGTGCCGTCCTCGACGTAGACGGTGCTGACGCCGCCCGCGCCTGCGTCGCCGGTGCGCACCATGCAGACGTAGGCGTCGGAATAGCCGCCGCCCGAGATGAACGCCTTGGTGCCGTTCAGGGCATAGCCTTCGTTGGTGCGCTCCGCGCGCGTTTTCAGCGCCACGGCGTCCGAGCCTGATCCCGGTTCGGTCAGGCAATAGCTGAGCACGGTCTGCATCGTCAGCACGTCGGGCAGCACCCGCGCCTTGAAGTCGTCGCTGGCAAAGCTGTCGATCATCCGCGCGCACATGTTGTGGATCGACAGGAACGCCGCGACCGACGGGCAGGCCATGCTGAGCGCCTCGAATACCAGCGTGGCGTCGAGACGGCCGAGCCCCGCGCCGCCGGATTCTTCGGAGACGTAGAGCCCGCCGAAGCCCAGTTCGCCCACTTGCGGCCACAGCTCCTTGGGAATGGTGCCTTGGGCTTCCCATGTGCGGGCGTGGGGGGCGATGGCGTCCTGGCCAAAGCCGTAGGCCATGTCGAAGATGGCCGATTGTTCTTCTGTCAGTGCGAAATCCATTGGGTCTCCTCCCGGATGCGCGCGATGGCGCATGTGGTCTGCATTGTCTGTCTGGCGCTTCTCGTCACCTTACAGATCTTCATGAAATTCTTCGATCAGGTGGCGCACGACGGCGTCGCCACCTTCACCTTCGGGGGCGGCGTCGAACACCGCGCGCTGGCGGCTGGCGCTTGTCCCATGCGTCACGACATCGCGCAGCCGCACGATATCGTCAAGCGCGCCCAGAGCCTCGGCATCCTCGGCGACCAATGCAATCAACTCGTCCAGCAAGGCGTGAAACGGTTTGATCGAGCGGTCGCCGAAGTCGATCAGCCCCTCGGTCACGCCATAGCGCTGCGCGCGCCAGCGGTTTTCGGCGATCAGGAAACGGTCGTATTCACGCCAGCGCAGGTTGGCGTCGCGCAGCCGGGTCAACATTCGCACCAGCGCCTGCGTCAGTCCGGCCAGTGCGATGGTATCGCGCAACCGTGGCTGGACGTCGCAGATGCGCGCCTCGAGCGTGGGATACTTGTCCGACGGGCGCAGATCCCACCAGATCTTGCTGGTGTCTTCGATCAGGCCCAGTTCAATCAGCGTGCCAGTGGTGCGCGTGTACTCGGCCCAGCTGGAAAATTTCGGAGGCAGGCCCGAGCGCGGCATGTTGTCGAACACCGACAGCCGGTAGGACGCAAGGCCGGTGTCGTCGCCCTGCCAGAACGGCGATGAGGTGGACAGCGCCAGCAGGTGCGGCAGGAAATAGGAAAGCTGCGGCATCAGGTCTATGCGCTGGTTTTCGTCGTCGATGCCCACATGCACGTGCATCCCGCAGATCAACATGCGGCGCGCGACGGCTTCGTAGTCCTGCTTCAGGTCGCTATAGCGCGCCTTGCTGGTGTGTTCCTGGTTCTTCCAGTCCGAAAACGGGTGGCAGGACACGGCGAGGGGGGCAAGGTTGTGGTCGCGGGCATGTTTGGCGATGCAGCTGCGCAGGCGGCGCAGGTCGTCGCGCGCCTCGGATGTAGTGCGGCAGACCTTGGTGCCGACCTCGATCTGGCATTGCAGAAATTCATGCGAGACCTGATCCTGCAATTCTTCGCGGCAGGCGTCCATCAGCGCCTGAGGTGTGTCGGACAGGCGCAGGCTGTCGCAATCGACCATCAGATATTCTTCTTCGATGCCGATGGTAAAGTCGGATTGCACGGGCAGGCCCCCTCAGGATTGGCGGTGGGGGCAGGGCACGATGACCTGCCCGCCCCCTCAGGATTGGCGGTGCGGCAGGTCACGATGACCTGCCCGCACCGGGCTAAATCATTCCATCACGGGGATAGAGAATTCGCCACCTTCCTTGATGCCCGAAGGCCAGCGGGCGGTGACCGTCTTGGTCCGCGTGTAGAACTTGAACGCGTCGGGGCCGTGTTGGTTCAGGTCGCCAAAGACCGATTTCTTCCAGCCGCCAAAGGTGTGATAGGCCAGCGGCACGGGGATCGGGACGTTGATGCCGACCATGCCGACGTTGATCCGGTTGGCGAAATCACGGGCGGCATCGCCGTCGCGGGTGAAGATCGCGGTGCCGTTGCCGTATTCGTGGTCCATCGCCAGACCCAAGGCCTCTTCGTAGTCCTGGGCGCGCACACAGGTCAGCACGGGGCCAAAGATTTCCTGGGTGTAGATGTCCATGTCCTTGGTGGCATGGTCAAAAAGATGCGGGCCGATGAAATAACCGTCTTCGTAGCCTTGCAGCTTGAAGTCGCGGCCATCGACGACCAGCTTTGCGCCCTGGTCGATGCCGGTCTGCACCAGACGTTCGATGTTGGCCTTGGCGGCGGCGGTCACGACCGGGCCGTAGTCGACGTCATTGCCAGCCGTGTAGGGGCCGACTTTCAGCTTTTCGACACGCGGGATCAGCTTTTCCATCAGGCGGTCGGCGGTTTCGTCGCCCACGGGAACAGCGACCGAGATTGCCATGCAGCGTTCGCCTGCCGCACCGAAACCGGCACCGATCAGCGCATCGGCGGCCTGGTCCATGTCGGCGTCGGGCATGATGATCATGTGGTTCTTGGCGCCGCCAAAGCACTGCACCCGTTTGCCGTTGGCGCAGCCGGTGGCATAGATGTATTCCGCGATCGGGGTCGATCCGACAAAGCCGACCGACTGGATCACGTCGTGATGCAGGATCGCGTCCACTGCTTCCTTGTCGCCGTTCACCACCTGGATGATGCCCTTGGGCAGGCCTGCCTCTTCCAGCAATTCGGCCAGCATCAGCGGCACCGAGGGGTCACGCTCGGAGGGTTTGAGGATGAACGCGTTGCCGCAGGCAATGGCCGGGGCGAACATCCACATCGGGATCATCGCGGGGAAGTTGAAGGGGGTGATGCCCGCCGTGACGCCAAGCGCCTGACGCATCGAATACATGTCGATGCCGGGGCCTGCGCTGTCAGTGAATTCACCTTTCAGCAATTGCGGCGCGCCGATGCAGTATTCGACCACTTCCAGACCGCGCTGCACGTCACCGGCGGCGTCGGGCAGGGTCTTGCCGTGTTCGCGGCTCAGCGCTTCGGCCAGCTTGTCCATGTCGCGGTTCAGCAGGTCGACGAACTTCATCAGCACGCGGGCGCGGCGCTGGGGGTTGGTGG
Organism: Pseudosulfitobacter koreensis; assembly: GCF_024733015.1. Classification (GTDB taxonomy): domain Bacteria; phylum Pseudomonadota; class Alphaproteobacteria; order Rhodobacterales; family Rhodobacteraceae; genus Pseudosulfitobacter; species Pseudosulfitobacter koreensis. The sequence continues at coordinate 125,211 of NZ_JANKJG010000002.1, read as the reverse complement.
CGGCCCATTTCGGCTGAGCGGCGGCGGCGTATTGCACGGCCTTGTCCAGCTCTTCGCCATTGGCCAGCGGCACACGCGCCTGCACTTCGCCGGTGGCGGGGTTCATCACGTCGGCAAAGCGGCCGGATGTGCCCTTGACGTGTTCGCCGTTGAGGTAATGCGTCATCTCTTGCATGGGGTGTCCTTTGGGGTTGGTGTTCCGTTGCGCGCAGTCTAGCCTTGCAAAAACACATGGAAAAGGCGCATCTTTCCAAAACAGTCTTGCGTTTTTGCAAAATGAAGGGGGGTATCGTGGACACCCATTGGGACGATCTGCGTCTGTTTCTGGCCATCGCCCGCGAGGCCAGCCTGACGGCTGCGGGCAAGACGCTGCGGCTGGACCCCGCGACGCTGGGCCGCCGGATGGTACGGCTTGAGGCGTCGCTGGGGGCCACGTTGTTCGTGAAATCCCCCCAAGGCTATGCGCTGACCGAGGCGGGTGTGACCCTGCTGGACAAGGCCGAAGCCGCCGAGACAGCGATGCGCGCGGCCACATCCACATTGTCGGGGGCGGGGTCGGACCGGCTGACGGGGCAGGTGCGTATCGGGGCACCGGACGGTTGCGCCAACTACCTGATGCCGCAGGTCTGCGCGGATCTTGCCGACCGTCACCCCGATCTGGACATTCAGGTCGTGGCGCTGCCGCGCGTGTTCAACCTGTCGCGCCGCGAGGCGGATCTGGCCATCGGGGTCAGCGCGCCCACAGCCGGACGGCTGACGGTGCAGAAGATCACCGATTACCGTCTGCATCTGGCCGCAGCCGACAGTTATCTGGCGCGGCATCCGCACATCTCGATCACGGCGGATCTGCAGGGGCACAGGATCGTCGGCTATATTCCCGACATGATTTTCGACCGCGAGCTGGATTACCTTGCCGATATCGGCCTGCCGCGCACGGCGCTGGCGTCGAATTCGGTCTCGGTGCAGCTGAACCTGCTGCGCGCAGGAGGCGGGGTGGGGATCGTGCACGACTTTGCGCTGCCCGCAGCACCGGGCCTGCGGCGCATCCTGACCGACCGGATCAGCCTGACACGCGCGTTCTACCTGATCCGCCACGCCGATGACCGCAACAACGCGCGGCTGACCCGCTTTGCCGACGACCTTGTGGCGGGGCTTCGCACGGAACTGGCACGGCTTGAGGCGCACGCTTGACTTAATTTTGGTTTGGGGGAACCATTGATCTCATGACCGCTCAACCAGCACGCGAGGTTTTTCATGCTTGTCCAACATATCCTGCAATCGAAATCCAGTGACACGGTTATCACAGTCAAACCGGGCATAAGCATCTCGGAGGCTGCGAAAATTCTGGCCAAGTACAAATTCGGCAGCGTCGTGGTTTCGGCGGACGGCACCACAGCGGACGGTATTCTGTCCGAGCGTGACATCGTGCGGGAACTGGCAAACCGGGGGGCGGGCTGCCTGAATGATCCGGTCGAGGCCTATATGACCACCAAACTGGTCACCTGCGCGCGCACCGACAGCGCCGACAGCGTGTTGCAGAACATGTCCGAGGGGCGGTTTCGCCACATGCCGGTGCTGGAAGACGGCAAGCTGGTCGGCCTGATCACCCAAGGCGACGTGGTCAAGGCGCGCCTGTCCGAAGTGTCGATGGAAAAGGACGCCCTGCAAGGGATGATCATGGGCCACTAGGCTGCTGTCGGGACGCCGTTGGGCATAATTTTCCGATGCTGCGTCTTGGCGCTTGCATTCTTGTGTTACGAGTGGTTGCTTGCCGCGAAATAATATTACCCTGACCACGGAGCACGCCCATGCGCGTTGGCCTTTACCCCGGCACCTTCGACCCCATCACCCTGGGACATATCGACATCATTCGCCGAGCGGCGTCGCTGGTCGACAGGCTGGTGATCGGTGTCGCGATCAACCGCGACAAGGGACCGATGTTCCGGCTGGAAGAACGTGTCGCGATGATCGAGGCGGAATGCGCCAAACTGTCCGAGCAGACACAGACAGAGATCGTCGTGCACCCGTTCGAGAACCTGCTGATCGACTGTGCCGTGGACGTGGGCGCGCAGTTCATCATCCGGGGGCTGCGCGCCGTGGCTGATTTCGAGTACGAATATCAGATGGTTGGCATGAACCGTCAGCTGAACGACGAGATCGAGACGGTGTTCCTGATGGCCGAGGCGACGCATCAGGCGATCGCGTCGAAACTGGTCAAGGAAATCGCGCGGCTGGACGGCGATGTCAGCAAATTCGTCACACCGCAGGTCAATCAGGCGCTGATCACGAAACTATCAAGCTGAGGGCGGAACCGGCGTGTCGGCCACGCGTTGGCTGGCATGTCATATGCATCGCACATCGCCCGCTTCACCCTTTTGACGCTTGCCGCGTCCCCCCTTGTGGCCCAGAGCACGTCGGACCCCGCGCCTGTCGTGCCGCCCGTCACGCAAAGCCCGCTTGATCCCGTGCCCAACAGCCAGGTCATTCCGATGGCCGAATCCGCGTTGGAGGAAGAGGGCAGCAACGGGCAGGGGGGCGACGTGCCGTCCGTGTCCGAGCTGTCGCGCGCCCTGTCGGATGCCGAGAACGGCGCGACGAATGGGGCTGGTTCTGCGGCGACGAGCGATCAGGCGACAACCGGTCAGGCAACAACGGATCAGGCGACAACGGATCAGACTGGAGAGCAAACTGGCGCCGACCAGACCACCACCCCGCAGAGCACGATCCCCTCGCAACCCGTCACCGCCGCCAGCGTCAACTCCGCCAGCTATTCGGGCGAGGGCGGTCTGCCGGAAGGGCGCAGCCCCGTCACGGTCAAGCTGCAGGTGCTGCTGGACCGCGCGGATGTTTCCGTCTCGATTATCGACGGCGTGAAGGGCGGCATGACCAAAAGCGCGCTGATGGCCTATGAAGAGCGGATGGGCCTGCCGGTTGATGGTCTTCTCGACGCAACGGTCTGGGACATGCTGGGCGGCAACAATATCGACGTCTACATCAAACGCTACACCATCTCCCAAGCCGACGTCCAAGGGCTGTCTGCGCCTTTGCCCAGCGACTATGGCGAACTGGCGCAACTGGATTGGATGGGCTTTACCAGCGTCAGCGAAAAACTGGCGGAACGGTTCCACATGAGCGAGGGGTTCCTTGACCATCTGAATCCCGGCGCAGGCTACTATGCGGGCGAAACCGTGCTGGTGACCGAACCGGGTGACAGGGCCGTGGGACAGGCGACCCGCATCATCATCGACAAATCCGACCGCCGCCTGCGCGCCTGGAACGCGGTCGGCGAAGAGATTGCCAACTATCCGGTTGCCGTCGGTTCCGCCGGGACGCCATCGCCCTCGGGCAGCATGACGGTCGAGGCCGTGGCACTTGAGCCGACCTATCACTACAACCCGTCCGTCAACTTCCAGCAGGGCGACAACGACCAACCGCTGACCCTGCCGCCCGGTCCGAACGGGCCCGTGGGGCTGGTCTGGATCGACCTGTCGAAACCGACCTACGGCATTCACGGCACGCCGGAACCTGCGAGCCTGTTCACCGCGCATTCCCACGGATGCGTGCGGATGGCCAACTGGGACGCGCAGGAACTTGCGTCGCTGGTCAGCGAAGGCATCACGGTCGAGTTCGAGGAATAAGCGCCCTGACTAAGCGCCCTTTCACGGGCCTGAAACGCAAAAGTCCCGCCACGGTGGGCGGGACTTTTCTTTGGTTCCAGTAGGTTCAGGCGTTTACTTCGCCCGAGCCATCGCCAGCGCCGTGTCCAGCATCCGGTTCGAGAAACCCCATTCGTTGTCGTACCACGACAGGATCCGCACCAGCGTGCCGTTCTGCACATGGGTCTGGTCCAGCGCCACGGTCGAGCTGGCCGAGGTGTGGTTATAGTCGACCGACACCAGTCCGCGTGCTTCGACCTCCAGCACGCCACCTGACGCGCGGGCGGCTTTCGACAGGGCGGCGTTCACGCCTGCGATGTCGGTTTCCTTGGACAATTCCACGGTCAGATCGACACAGGACACGTTGGGCGTGGGCACCCGGATCGCGGTGCCGAAGATCAGACCCTCAAGCTCGGGCATCACCAGGCTGATGGCCTTGGCGGCACCGGTCGAGGTGGGCACCATCGACAGCGTCGCTGCACGGCCCCGCGACAGATCGCCGTCGGCGCGGTCATGTGTCGGCTGGCCGCTGGTATAGGCGTGGATCGTGGTCATCGTGCCGCGCAGGATGCCGAACTCTTCGTGCAGCGCCTTGCAAAGAGGGGCCAGACAGTTGGTCGTGCAGGACGCATTCGAGACGATCTTGTCATCGGCGGTCAGCGTGTCTTCGTTCACGCCAAAGACGATGGTTTTCATCGCGCCCTTGCCGGGTGCCGAAATCAGCACCTTGTCACTGCCGTTCTTGAGATGTGCCGCAGCACTTTCGTCGGTCGTGAACAATCCGGTGCATTCCAGCGCGATATCCACGTCGCCCCAGTCCAGCTTGGCGGGGTCACGTTCGGCGCTGATGCGGATGGGGCCCGCGCCCACGTCCATCGTGTCACCCTTGAGCGTGACGGTGCCGTTGTAGCGCCCGTGCACGGAATCGAATTCGAAGACATGCGCGTTGACGGCAGGCTCTGCCAGATCGTTGATCGCGACCACCTGAATGTCGTCGCCACCGCGTTCCATCAGGGCGCGCAACACATTGCGCCCGATACGTCCAAATCCATTGATTGCAATTTTCGTCGGCATAATTGGCCCCCATGTTCGAGTTAGCGCTAACATAAGGAGCGTGCCTGCGTTGTCAACCGAACTGCGGAAAACGCCGTCGGATCAGCGCCAGAACGCCATCCATTCGATCAGGTCGAAAAGTTCCTTGCCCAGGAAGATCAGGTTGGCGCTGTCGTTGGTGACGACATCAAAGCTGATCCATCCAATCAGAAGTGCAGCCAGTATCAGCGACAGGGTGTTGTTCATCGGGGGTAATGCTCGCGCGCAAAAAGGGGCAGGGCCGTTGTGACAGCCCCGCCCCGATCCCGCAAGTGGCGAGAATTTGTGGCGCGCGTTACGACAGACGGCCCATGGCCACGGCCACATCGGCCATCCGGCACGAGAAGGCCCATTCGTTGTCGTACCATGCCAGCACGCGCACCAGATTGCCGCCCGTCACCTTGGTCTGGTCGGGGGCAAAGATCGAAGAATGTTCGGTGTGGTTGAAATCGACCGAGACTTTCATCTCGTCGTCATAGGCCAGAACGCGGCTCATCGGGCCCTCGGACGCGGCCTTCATCGCGGCGTTGACCTCTTCGGCGGTCACATCGCGGCCCGCCACGAACGTCAGGTCCACGGCAGAGACGTTGGGCGTGGGCACGCGCATCGCAGTGCCGTCCAGCTTGCCTGCAAGCTGCGGCAGCACTTCGCCCAAGGCCTTTGCGGCACCGGTCGAGGTCGGAATGATGCTCATCGCAGCGGCGCGGGCGCGGTAGAGATCGCTGTGGCGCTTGTCCAGCGTCGGCTGGTCGCCGGTATAGCTGTGGATCGTGGTCATCAGGCCGCGCTCGATGCCGAATGCATCGTCCAGCGCCTTGGCCAGCGGGGCCAGACAGTTGGTGGTGCACGACCCGTTGCTGACCATGCGGTCGAGGTCGGTCAGTTCGCGGTCGTTGACGCCGTAGACCACGGTGCGGTCCACGTTCTTGCCGGGGGCCGACAGCAGCACCTTGCCCGCGCCGCGCTCCATGTGGGTCTTGGCCTTCAGCCCGTCGTTGAACATGCCGGTGCATTCCAGCACCACGTCGCAGCCCTCCCAGTCGAGCGCGTCCATGTCATAGGTCGACATCACGTCGATGGGGCCACGGCCGAGGTCGAGGGTGTTCTCGCCCACCTCGACCATGCCGGGAAATGCGCCGTGAACGGAATCGTATTTGATCAGGTGTGCCGCACTTTTCAGCGGGCCGGTGGCGTTCAGCTTGACCACCTGAATGTCGTTGCGTCCGCTTGCCGCGATGTGGGACAGGGTGCAGCGACCGATGCGGCCAAATCCGTTGATGCCAACTCTGATGGTCATGATCTGCGTCCTTCATGTGGGGTGTTGAGGGGTATATAGCGACAGGGCAAAACCGGCGAAACACCTGAAAACAAGCTGTTAGCGATAAACCTGTGACCCATTTGCTGCGATTGCACGATTGTCTTTCGCAACTGCGGTGTTAGCTGTGGGGCAGGCACCCTGAAAGGAACGACATGAGCGGACTACTGGCCCTATTGGATGACGTGGCAGCGATTGCCAAAGTGGCGGCCGCTTCGGTCGATGATGTGATCGGGCAGGCGGCCAAGGCCAGCGCCAAGGCGGCGGGGGCGGTGATCGACGATGCCGCCGTGACGCCGAAGTATGTGACGGGCTTTACCGCCGACCGCGAGCTGCCGATCATCTGGCGGATCGCCAAGGGATCGCTGCGCAACAAGCTGGTGTTTCTGCTGCCTGCGGGGCTGGCGCTGTCGGCCTTCGCGCCCTGGGCGATCACGCCGCTGTTGATGCTGGGCGGCTGTTACCTGTGCTTCGAGGGGGCCGAGAAGGTGGCGCATGCGACGGGGATCGGTGGCAAGGGGCACATGGATCACCCCAAGGCCAAGGTGGTGCCCGACGATCCTGCGCATCTTGAGGAAGAGAAGGCGAAGGGTGCGATCAAGACCGATTTCATCCTCTCTGCCGAGATCATGACGATTGCGCTGGCCGCGATCCCTGCGAGCACCTTCTGGATGGAAGCGGCGACGCTGGCCGCCGTGGCCGTCATCATCACGCTTGCGGTCTACGGTTCGGTCGCGCTGATCGTCAAGGCCGACGATCTGGGGCTGGCGATGGCCGCCCGCGCACGCCTGGGGGCGACGCGCGCCCTGGGGCGCGGGATTGTCCGGGCGATGCCTTGGGTGCTGAAAACCCTGACGGTGGTCGGCACCGCCGCGATGCTTTGGGTTGGCGGCAACATCATCATCCACGGGCTTGAAGTGCTGGGCTATGACACGCTCGGCCACTTTACCCACGACTGGGCAGAGGTGGCGGGGCATGGGTTCAACGAGACCTGGCGCGGGTCAGTCGAATGGGCTGCCAAGGCCGCGATGGACGGTGTGTTCGGGCTGGCGCTGGGGCTGGTGTTGATCCCGATTGGCGAGAAGATCGTCACGCCGCTGTGGCGCGCGGTGTTTCACCGGGAGAAAGTGGCGGCGTAAGGCTGAACACCAACGCCTGCTGCCCTTTGTCGTGCTGGTTGAAAACGAAAAAAGCGCCGATCGGAACCTTCCGACCGGCGCTTTCTTTTTCAAAGTCTCGTCAGATCAAAGCAGCGCTTTCGCCTTCGACACAACGTTCTGGGCCGTAATTCCGAACCGCTCGAACAGCTCTTCCGCCGGGGCCGACGCGCCAAAGCGGTCCATGCCGACGAAATCCGACTTGCCCGCACGTCCACGTTCGCCCAGCAGCCACTGGTCCCAGCCTTGACGCACTGCGGCTTCGATGCCGATGCGCACGGCGCTGCCTGCGGGCAGAACCTTGCGGCGGTAGGCCTCGTCCTGCTCGGCGAACAGCTCCATGCAGGGCATGGACACCACGCGGGTGCCGATGCCATCGGCCTGCAGCGCCTCGCGGGCCTTCAGCGCCACTTCGACTTCCGAGCCGGTGGCGATCAGGATCACCTGACGCTTGCCTTCCGCTTCGGCCAGAACGTAAGCGCCCTGCGCGGTCAGGTTCTTGTTCTTGTGCTCGGTCCGCACGGTCGGCAGGCCCTGACGGGTCAGCGACAGAACCGACGGCGTGGTCTTCGAGGTCAGCGCGACCTCCCAGGCCTCGGCGGTCTCGATGGTGTCGGCGGGACGGAAAACGTAGGTGTTCGGCGTCGCGCGCGAAATCGCCAGATGCTCGACCGGCTGGTGCGTTGGGCCATCTTCGCCCAGACCGATGCTGTCATGGGTCATCACGAACACGGTCGGCACCTGCATCAGCGCCGCCAGACGCATGGCGGGGCGGGCATAGTCGGTGAAACACATGAACGTGCCGCCATAGGGGCGGATGCCGCCGTGCAGCACCATGCCGTTCATCGCGGACGACATGCCATGCTCGCGGATGCCCCAATAGACATAGCGGCCCTTGCGGTTGTCGATGTCGAAGACGCCCAGATCGCCGGTCTTGGTGTTGTTCGAGCCGGTCAGATCGGCAGAGCCGCCGACGGTTTCGGGCATGATCGGGTTGACGACTTCCAGCACCTTTTCGCTGCTGGCGCGGGTGGCGAGCTTGGGCGCGCTTTCCGACATCTGCTTTTTGAACGCCTTGATCGTGGCGCTGAGCTTCTTGGGCACGTCCAGCGCATAGGCGCGCTCGAACTGGGCGCGTTTGGAGTTGCTGACCGCGTCCATGCGGGTCTGCCATTCGGCATGCTCGGCGGCACCGCGCTTGCCGATCTCTTCCCAGGCCGTCTTCACATCGGCAGGGATCTCGAACGGGCCGGTGGTCCAGCCATAGGCGGCCTTGGCGTCCTTCAACTGTTCGGGGTCGGTCAGCGCGCCGTGACCTTTCGACGTGTCCTGGGCTGCGTGCCCCAGGGCGATATGCGTCTTGCAGGCGATCATCGTGGGCTTGGAGCCCTTCTTGGCCTGCGTCAGCGCGTCGTCAATCTCGTCGGGGTTGTGACCGTCGATTTCGATCACCTGCCAGCCTGCGGATTTGAACCGTCCGACCTGATCGGTGCGGTCACTGAGGTCGACGGGGCCGTCGATGGTGATGTTGTTGTTGTCCCACAGCACGATCAGCTTGCCCAGCTTGTGACGGCCCGCAAGGGTGATCGCCTCCTGGCTCACACCTTCCATCAGGCAGCCGTCGCCCGCGATCACATAGGTGCGGTGATCGACGATCTTGCGCCCGTATTGCGCGCGCTGCATCTCTTCGGCCATGGCGAAACCGACCGAATTGGCGATGCCCTGACCCAAGGGGCCGGTTGTCGTCTCGATCGCGTCGGCCAGGAAGTTCTCGGGGTGGCCTGCCGTGCGGGCACCCGACTGGCGGAAATTCTTCAGCTCTTCGATGGGGAACTGCGCGTCGCCCACAAGGTGCAGCAAGGAGTAAAGCAGCATCGAGCCGTGGCCCGCCGACAGGATGAACCGGTCGCGGTCCGGCCAGTTGGGGGCGGAGGCGTCGAATTTCAGGTGTTTTTCAAACAGGACGGTCGCCACGTCGGCCATGCCCATCGGCATGCCGGAGTGACCGGAATTTGCGGCAGCGACGGCATCCAGCGTCAGAGCGCGGATGGCGGTGGCTTTGGACCAGTGGTCAGGGTTGGCTTTGGCGAGTGCTTTGAGATCCACGGTGGCAGTCCTTTGGCTGGAAATATGCAAGCTTGCCGTGCTCCATATCAGCCCAAGGGCAGGGGTCAAGCGCGGGCGGGTCCATAGCCCCCGTCCACATCAACGCACAGCCGCAAGTGGTTGATCGCAAAGAGGGCGAAATTTCAGTACCGTTTCGCTAGACTTTGCCTATTGCGGGGCCACCTTGCGATTCGCTGGTGGTCAAAGCGTGAAAAACGGTAGAGAAACGGTAGAGCCGAACGCAAACAGGGACGACGGATGAGCGATATTATCGAGTTGCAACGCCGGATCATGGCCGCGATGGACCGGGTGGCCAGCGGTCTGGGCGAACTCTCGGGCACCGGGGGCGGCGACGCTGCCGCCCAACAGGCGCTGGATGAGGAAAAGGTGGTCACCGCCCAGCTGACGGAGCGTATCCGCATGCTGAGCCAGCGCCACGAGAGCGATCTGGCCAAGCTGCGCGAAGCCACCGAAGGCACGCAGGCGCAGCTGACCAAGCTAGACACCGACCTGCAGCGGCTGCGCAAGGCCAACAAGGAACTGTCGCAGTCCAATCAGGCGCTGCGCGACGCCAATGCCGCGGGCGTGGCCGAGCCGCACCTGATCAACAAGGCGATGATGGCCGAGCTGGAAGCGCTGCGCGCGGCCCATGCCGCCGAGATTTCCGAGGCCAATACCATCATCGCGGCGATGACGCCGCTGCTGGAACAGGCCGCAGAGGCCGACACCGCCGAAGCGTCTAAAGTCAAAGAGGGGGACGCCTGATGCCAGAAGTGATCATTTCCATCGGTGGCCGCCAGTTCGAGGTCGCCTGCCAGGAAGGCGAGGACACCTATCTGCACTCTGCCGCCAAGATGCTGGACGACGAGGCGCGTGTGCTTTCCGACCAGGTGGGCCGCATGCCGGAATCGCGGATGCTGCTGATGGCGGGGCTGATGCTGGCCGACAAGACCGCCAGTGTCGAAGACCGCGTGGCAGAGATTCAGGCCCGGCTGGACGAGCGCGAGGCCGAACTGGAAGGTCTGCGCAACCAGGTGGTCGAACCCGAGCGCGTCGAGGTTCCGGTGGTGCCGCAGTCGGTTACCGACACGCTGGCCGAACTGGCCGCGCGGGCGGAATCATTGGCCGAAGAGGTGCAGGAACGTCTGGACGGCACCTACGATGGTTGAGCTCGAAGGCTGAGGTTGTTTGGGGGGGGCTCTGCCCCCGCGCCTTGCGGCGCTCCCCCGGAGTTTTCTGGCAAGATGAAGGGGGGTATGCGAACGCCTGATGCTGCCGTGAATATAGTTTCAAAACAGATGCTTGCGCGGTGTAGCTGCCCTGATGCATGAGGCGTGGGCTAGTCGAAACCCAGCGCCTCGCGCAGTTGGTCGGGGCTGATCGGTTTGATCAGGATGCGGTGAGGGTGGTCGGTTTCGATACGCTCGATCGTCTGCGGCTCGTTCGAGCCGGTAACGAAGATCAGCTTGATCTGGGTATTGGTCCGGTAGATCTGCTGCGCGACGCTGACGCCGTCGCGGTCGCCGCCCAGACGCACGTCCATCAGGACAAAATCGGGCGCAAGTGCCAAGATCTTTTCGGCGGTCCCCGAAGCGGCGTGGCGCACGGCCAGCACGTTGGCTCCGAAATCCTCGCTCATGGTTCTGAGGTCTTCTGCGATCAGAAAGTCGTCTTCTACGATGACGACGGTCGGCTTTTCAGACATAGGTTTCCAGTCCACTGTCAGTTCTGGGGAAGGGTGAAGGCGATGCGGGAGCCTGCGGCGTCACCGTATCATTGCAGTTTTCTCATGTGATCGGACATGGCTGTTTTATCAGTTTGATCGCCAGATAATACAAGACAGGAAATACCTGTGCCAAGGGGGCTGTGACACGGCGCCAAAGCCGGTGTGCGGCAGGCGCGCGCCTTTGGTCCGTGCAAACCGTTGGGCCATGCAAAAGGGCCGGCACAGGGCCGACCCTTCCGCTGATATTGTATGTCTTCGCCTCAGCCGTTGGCTTCGCGGATCTTCTCGGCGGCGTCCTTGTCGTAGGTCACGCCGTTCTGCTCGAACAACGCGTCCAGCTCGCCCGACAGGGTCATCTCGGTGATGATGTCGCAACCGCCGACGAATTCGCCCTTGACGTAAAGCTGCGGGATCGTGGGCCAGTCGGAGTAATCCTTGATGCCCTGGCGGATGCCGTCATCGGCCAGCACGTTCACATCGGTGAAATCGACGCCCATATAATTCAGCACCCCGGCCACGCGGCTGGAAAAGCCGCATTGCGGCATGGATTTCGTGCCCTTCATGAACAGCACGACGTCGTTGCTGGTCACTGTGTCTTTGATCTGTGTGGTTGCATCGGTCATTTGCGTTTGTTCCTTGGTACAAAGGTTTTGGCGTATTCCTGCGGGTCGCGTGGCACCTTGAAGGTGTAGGAGTGGCCGCCGCCGCCCCCGCCGGAGTGATAGTTGGCTTCGATCTCGTGATAGCCGGTGCCGGGATCGGAGCCGCGTTCGCGGTGTTTGCTGTGCCGGATCGACTGCGCCGCCCGCAGCACCGCAAAGAGCAGCACGGCGGCGCCCAGAACGATGGCGAGGGCATAGTCCACAGGCGGCTACTCCGGCGCTTTGGTGGTCAGGGCCAGCGCGTGCAATTCGCCCTGGTTGCCGTCCATCTTGCCCTGAAGGGCGGCATAGACGGCGCGTTGCTGCTGTACGCGGTTCTGACCCTTGAACGAGGCGTCGATGACCTCGGCGGCGTAATGGTTGCCGTCCCCCGCAAGGTCGGTGATCGTGATTTTGGCATCGGGAAACGACGACCGGATCAGGTCTTCGATGTCCTTGGCTTGCATGGCCATGTGGGGCACTCCAATGTGGTCGTGATGTTCCCACTAGATTTAGGGGCCATGAGGATGCCTTGCAAGCGACTAAGCTTGCGGGCGCTGCGCGGGCTGCCTAACTTGATGTCAAAAGGCGCTTGCGGGTCGCCCCGGCTGCAGCCTTCGTGGGAGTGAAAGCATGGATATCTTCGAGAACGCCCCTGAACTGGCGCTGGAGTGGCACCGCGCGGGTCGTGGTGCTGCGATGGCCACGGTGGTCGACACCTGGGGCAGCGCGCCGCGGCGCACTGGTGCCATGCTGGTGGTGTCGGGCGACGGCGAGATGATGGGCTCGGTCTCGGGCGGCTGTGTCGAGGGGGCGGTGGTGCTGGAAGCGCAGGATGCGCTTGAGGACGGCAAGCCGCGTCTGCTGGAATACGGGGTAAGCGACGGCGATGCCTTTGCCGTGGGGCTGGCCTGTGGTGGCACGATCCGCATCCTGGTGGAACCTGTGGGCACTGCGCTTGACGAAGGCTTGCTGGAGCAGATCGTGACCGCGCGCGCGGAGCGCAGGCAGGTGGCGTATGTTGTGGACACGGGTCAATGGTCGCGCACGGTGGTCGGCGACGGGTATGAGAGCCGCTTTGCGATGGACCGCTCGGGGCTGGAGGAAGACGCGCAGACCTTTGTGCAAATCCACAATCCGCCCTTGCGGCTGATCGTGGTGGGGGCGGTGCATATCGCGCAGGCATTGCTGCCGATGGCGCGGATCGCGGGCTTTGACCCGGTGGTGATCGACCCGCGCGGCGCCTTCGGCTCGCAGGCCCGCTTTCCCGGCGAGACGATCCTGAGCGACTGGCCCGATGAGGCGCTAGATGCGGTCGGGCCGGACGCGCGCACGGCACTGGTGCTGCTGACCCATGACCCGAAGCTGGACGATCCGGCGCTGCACCGGGCGCTGCACTCGAAAGCGTTCTACATAGGCGCGCTGGGGTCGAAGCGTACCCACGCCAGCCGCACGGAGCGGCTGATCGAGGCAGGCTTTGACGCGGACGCCATTGCGCGCATTCGCGGACCTGTCGGCCTGGACATCGGTGCCGCCAGCCCGCCCGAGATCGCGGTGTCGATCCTGGCCCAGATGGTGCAGGCGCTGAGGCGGGGCGCGTGATCTTTGGCGATGTGCCGCTGGACCAGGCCGAGGGTGCTATCCTTGCGCATTCGATGCCTGCCGTAGGTGCGGATGGGCCGTACCGGATCGCCAAAGGTACGGTGCTGGATGCCGACCATCTGCGCGATCTGGCAGAGGCGGGGCGCGACCATGTGGTGGTGGCGCGGTTGGGGGCGGATGACATCGAAGAGAACGCGGCGGCGGCGGAACTGGCGCAGGCGCTGGTGCCCGATGCCCGCGCGCAGGGTCTGCGCATTTCGGGGGCCGGGGCGGGGCGTGTGAATCTTTATGCCACCACGCCCGGTGTGGCGGTGATGGACGCAGGCGCCATCAACGCGCTGAACGCGGTGCACCCGATGATCACGCTGGCGACGGTGCCGCAATATCACCGCTGCGACGCGGGGGGCATGGTGGCCACGATCAAGATCATCGCCTACGGCGTGCCGCGTGCCGCACTTGCGCAGGCCGCCGGTGCGGGACGTGCAGCGCTGCGCATCGCTCCGCCACAATATGCCACCGCGACGCTGATCGAAAGCCGGGTGGGTGGGGCTGCGATGTCGGACAAGGGACGCGCCGCGATGGCGGGGCGGCTGGAGCGGCTGGGCATGACCCTGACCGACCGCGTGATCTGCGACCATGCCACCGATGCTTTGGCTGATGCGATTGCCAAGGCCAAGGGCGAGGTCGTTCTGATCCTGACTGCCTCTGCCACCTCGGACCCCGAGGATGTGGCCCCGCAGGCACTGCGCGCGGCGGGTGGGGATGTGACCGCCTTCGGCATGCCGGTCGATCCCGGTAACCTGTTGTTTTTTGGGCAGATAGCGGACAAGCCCGTGATCGGATTGCCGGGGTGTGCGCGCTCGCCCGCGCTCAATGGCGCGGATTGGGTGCTGGAGCGGCTGGTGTGCGGGCTGGCGCTGGCTCAGGGCGACATTTCCGCGATGGGCGTCGGTGGGCTGCTCAAGGAAATACCGACGCGACCGAGACCGCGCACCGCGGCCAAACCCTGAGGACGCGCGGCCCGCGACCGGGAGCACCGTGTCTGAAGATATCATTTCCCAAACAGCCGGCTGCGTGGTTAACTTCGCCCATGGAGAGCCAATCAGGGAGAACGACATGACACAGGTCTCAATGACCGTAAACGGCAAGCAGGCTTCGGGTGACGTGGAGGGGCGCACGCTGCTGGTGCAATTCCTGCGCGATGCCCAGGGGCTGACTGGCAGCCACGTCGGCTGCGATACCAGCCAGTGCGGCGCCTGTGTCGTGCATGTGGATGGTCAGGCGGTAAAAGCCTGCACTATGCTGGCGCTTGAGGCCGAGGGGGCCGAGGTCAGCACCATCGAGGGGCAGGCCAATGCCGACGGATCGCTGAACGTGATCCAGCAGGCGTTCCAGGACCACCACGGGTTGCAATGCGGGTTCTGCACCCCCGGCATGGTGATGAGTGCGGCGGCGCTGTTGAAGGACAACCCGAAGCCCACCGAGACCGAAGTGCGCGACTATCTGGAGGGGAACATCTGTCGTTGCACGGGCTATCACAACATTGTCAAGGCGATCCTTGCTGCATCCGGTCAGGATGTGAGTGCCATCGCCGCTGAATAATTGATTTCAATTGGGGGCCAGCCCCCAAACCCCCAGGGATACTTAGAGCCAGAAGAAATCGGGGGCGCGGGAGAGGGTCGCATCTTAGGGAGGAATGACTATGCCAAAAGACGGAGGCATCGGCGCCAGCTCAAAACGGCGTGAGGACATCCGGTTTCTGACCGGCGAGGGAAATTATACCGACGATATCAACCTGCGCGGACAAGCCTATGTGTTTTTCCTGCGCTCGGACATTGCACACGGTACGATCAACAGCATCGATACATCGGCAGCGACGGGCATGCCGGGGGTCGTGAAGATCTTTACCGCCGCCGATTTCGAGGGCGTCGGCAGCATTCCGTGCGGCTGGCAGGTTACCGACAAGCACGGCGAGGTCATGCAGGAACCGGCACATCCGGTTCTGGCCAGCGGCAAGGTCCGGCACGTGGGCGAGCCGATGGCCGCCGTCGTCGCCGAGACACTGGCGCAGGCACGCGATGCCGCCGAGGCAATCGTGGTGGATATCTCGGACCTGCCCGCAGTGGTCGACATGAAGGACGCGCTGAAGGCCGATGCGCCCAAGGTGCATGACGATCTGAAGAGCAACCTTTGCTATGACTGGGGCTTTGTCGAGGAGAACAAGGCGGCGGTCGAGGAGGCATTCCAGAACGCGGCACATGTGACCACGCTGGAATTGCGCAACAACCGTCTGGTCGCCAACCCGATGGAGCCGCGCGTGGCGGTGGGTGATTTTGCCCGCGGGACCGGCGATCACACGCTGTACACGACCAGTCAGAACCCGCATGTGATCCGTCTGCTGATGGGGGCCTTCGTGCTGGGCATTCCCGAGCACAAGCTGCGGGTTGTGGCACCGGATGTGGGCGGCGGGTTCGGCACCAAGATCTTCCATTATCAGGAAGAGGCTTTCGTGACCTTCGCGGCCAAGGCCTGCAATCGGCCGGTCAAATGGACGTCGAGCCGGACCGAGGCGTTCATGTCGGACGCGCACGGGCGTGATCACGTGACCACGATTCAGCTGGCGCTCGATGCGGAGAACAACTTTACCGCGCTGCGCACCGATACCCATGCCAACATGGGTGCGTATCTGAGCACCTTTGCGCCCTCGGTGCCCACATGGCTGCACGGCACGCTGATGGCGGGCAACTACCGCACGCCGCTTATCTATGTGAACGTCAAGGCGGTGTTCACCAACACGGTGCCGGTCGATGCCTATCGCGGTGCCGGACGGCCCGAAGCCACATTCCAGTTGGAGCGCGTCATCGACAAGGCCGCGATCGAGTTGGGGGTGGATGCGGTGGCGCTGCGGCGGCAGAATTTTATCACCGAATTCCCCTATGCCACGCCCGTGGCGGTGGAATATGACACCGGCGATTACGTGGCGACGATGGACAAGCTGACCGAAATCGCGGACCTGGCCGGCTTTGAGGCGCGGCGCAAGGAAAGCGAGGCGCGTGGCAAGCTGCGCGGGCTTGGCGTCAACTGCTATATCGAGGCCTGCGGGATCGCGCCCAGCAACCTGGTCGGGCAGCTTGGCGCACGCGCCGGTCTGTTCGAGAGTGCGACTGTGCGGGTCAACGCCACCGGCGGCCTGGTCGTGATGACCGGCAGCCACAGCCATGGGCAGGGGCACGAGACGTCCTTTGCGCAGGTGGTGGCCGAGATGATCGGGATCGACGAGAACATGATCGAGATCGTGCACGGCGACACCGCCAATACGCCGATGGGCATGGGCACCTATGGCTCGCGGTCTATCGCGGTGGGTGGATCGGCGATGGTGCGGGCGACCGAAAAGATCATCGCCAAGGCCAAGAAGATCGCAAGCCACCTGCTGGAAGCCTCGGAAGGCGACATCGAGTTGAAGGACGGTGCGTTCAGCGTGGCCGGCACCGACAAATCGGTCGCCTGGGGGGATGTGACGCTGGCGGCCTATGTGCCGCACAACTATCCGCTGGACGACATCGAGCCGGGGCTGGAGGAGACGGCGTTTTACGATCCGTCGAACTTTACCTATCCGTCGGGGGCCTATGCCTGCGAGGTCGAAGTGGACCGGGACACCGGGCAGGTGACCATCGAGCGGTTTGCGGCGGCGGATGATTTCGGCAACATCATCAACCCGATGATCGTGTCGGGACAGGTGCATGGCGGCATTGCCCAGGGGATCGGGCAGGCATTGCTGGAGAACTGCGCCTATGATGAGAACGGCCAGTTGCTGAGCGCATCCTACATGGATTACGCGATGCCGCGCGCCTATGACATGCCGTTCTTTGACGTGGACCATTCGTGCCAGACGCCGTGCACGCACAACCCTCTGGGTGTGAAAGGCTGCGGCGAGGCGGGGGCCATCGGATCGCCGCCTGCCGTCGTGGGTGCGGTGGTCGATGCGCTGCGCTCAAGTGGCAGGGACGTCACGCACATCGACATGCCGTTGTCGCCGAACCGCGTGTGGGCCGCGATGCAATAGGCGGATGGGGGGGAATTTCGGGGGCGCTGCCCCCGGAACCCCCGGGGATATTTTTGGCCAAAAGAAACCGGGAAGGGCCGGTCTGCTGGCTGTACGGAAAGGATGCGAATATGTACAACTTTGACTTTGTGAAACCGGCGACGGTGGACGAGGCCGTAAAGGCACTGGGCGACGAGGACGCGCAGGCGCTGGGGGGCGGGCAGACGCTGATCCCCACGCTGAAACAGCGGCTGGCGAGCCCGTCGAAGCTGGTCAGCCTGACCGGCATTTCGGACATGCAGGGGGTGACCAAGGATGGCGACAGCGTTGTGATCGGTGGCGGCACCACGCACCGTGTTGTGGCCGAGGATGCGGCGGATGCCTATCCGGGGCTTGCGGGTCTTGCGGGGCGGATCGGTGATCCTGCGGTGCGCAACCGGGGCACCATCGGTGGGTCGCTGGCGAATAACGACCCGTCTGCCTGCTACCCGGCGGCGGCACTTGGGTCGGGCGCGACAATCGTGACCAACACGCGAGAGATCGCGGCGGATGATTATTTCCAGGGCATGTTCACCACTGCGCTGGAAGAGGGCGAGATCATCACCCAGGTGCGCTTTCCCATTCCCAAGGTGTCGCATTATTCGAAGATCGCGCAGCCTGCATCGCGGTTTCCGCTGGTTGCGGTCTTTGTCGCGCAATACGCCGGTGGGGTGCGTGTCGCGGTCACTGGCGCGTCGAACAACGGTGTGTTTCGCTGGTCCGAAGCCGAGGCTGCGCTGTCGCAGAACTTTGCCGCTGACGCGCTGGAAGGGCTGACGCTGCCCGCCGATGACATGATCGGCGATCTGCATGGCACCGCAGCGTATCGCGCGCATCTGGTGGGGGTGATGACCCGTCGTGCGGTGACCGCCGCCAGCTGATCCTACCTTAGGGTTGAAATGAGCGGGCCCTCGCCGATGGCGGGGGCCTATTTACATGGAAAACAGGGGATTATCGGCCTGATATTGTATAACAACGCCTCTCGGCACCACCTTTGTGGGGAACGCAACCCTGCGGCCTCGCGTTAGGTCGCAGAGCGTGGAGTTCTTGAAACGCAAAGAGAAAGGTCAACACATGACATCTATTCTGAAACGTACAACCGCGATGATGCTGTGCACGGCACTGGTTGCCCCGGCGCCGAGCTTTGCGCAGATCACGCAGGGCGACACCCAAGGTGAGACCACCCTGAAGCTGACCGAGGACGGTCTGGAGGTTGGTGCTGATGCAGAGACGGAAGCGGAGGCTGAGGTCGCCGAGGAAGCTGAGGCCGAGGCTACTGCCGAGACCGAGACCGAGGCTGATGTGAACGCTGAAACCGAAGCGGCGGCCGCTGCTGAAGCCGAAGCAGAGCAGGCGAGACAGCAAGCCGAGGCTGATGAAGCCGCAGCGGAAGCGGAAGCCGAGGCCGCAGCAGAAGCTGAGGCCGCAGCGGAAGCCGAAGCCGCCGAGGCAGCCGAAGCAGCAGAGGCAGAGGCCGCAGAGGCCGCAGCGGAAGCCGCGGAAGCAGAAGCCGCCGCCAATGCCCAGGCGGAGGCCGAAGCGGAGGCTGAACGTGCCCAGGAGGCCGCCGATGCACAAGCTGACGCAAATGCCGCCGCTGCAATAGAAGCGCAGGCCGAAGCCGAAGCTGAAGCCGATGCCGAGACTCCGTTGGAGACATTGGGCAATGCTGCAACCGATGCCGAGGCGGATGTCGCCGCCGAAGCCGAGCGCGTTGAGCAAGAGGCGCAGGAGGCAGCGGAAGAGGTGACCGAGACCACGCAGGACGCAACTCCGGACGCTGATGCCGAAGCCGATGCCGAGGCCGAAGTGCAGGCTGAAGCAGAGGCCGATGCGACGACCGAGCAGACCGAAGCGACCGAGACCGAGATGACCGAAGAGGAAATCGCCCGCGAGGCCCGCCGTGAAGAGCGCCGCGCCGAACGTCAGGCAGAGCGTCAGGCCGCACGCCGTGAGGCACGTGCCGCACAGGAAGACGCCGAAGCTGAAGAGGTGCAGGTCGAAACCGTCACCGAGGAAACCAGCCGGTCGAGCGATGAGGACTTCGAGACACGTGCCAACGCCGAAGCCGCCATCGAGGAAGATGACAGCGGTCTGAGCAAGTTCGAAACCGCGCTGCTGCTGGGTCTTGGTGCCGTGGTGGTTGGCAACGTGTTGAACAATGGCGACGAAGTCGTGTCGAACTCGGGCGACCGTGTGGTCGTGCGCCGGGATGGTGATCTGCGTGTGCTGAAAAGCGACAATGAACTGCTGCGTCAGCCCGGTTCGGACGTGCGCACCGAAAGCTTTGCCGATGGATCGACGCGCACCACCGTCACCCGTCCCGATGGCAGCCAGGTCGTGACCATCGCATCCGCCGATGGCACCGTGGTCGAGCGTTTCCTGCGCCGCACTGACGGGACAGAGATCACGTTGATCGACGACACCCGCGATGTGGAGCCGGTCTCGGTTTCGTTCCTGGAATCGCAGGATGTAAACCGGGCAACCGCCACCGATGCGACGGATGTGGCAGCGCTGCGCTCGGCCCTGTCGGCACAAAGTGCACGTGACGTTGGTCGCACATTCTCGCTGAGCCAGGTCCGTGAAATCCGTGCCGTGCGCGAGCTGGTGCCGACCATCGAGCTGAACAGCGTGACGTTCGACACCGGGTCTGCTGCGATCCGTGCCAGCCAGGCCGAGGAACTGGCCGATGTGGGCGGCGCGATCGTGGATGCGATCGAGGATGACCCAAGTGCGATCTTCCTGATCGAAGGTCACACGGATGCCGTGGGCGACGATGCCTATAACCTGGCACTCTCTGACCGTCGTGCCGAGACCGTGGCGCTGGCCCTGACCGAGTATTTCGACGTACCGCCGGAAAACCTGGTCACCCAAGGTTACGGCGAGAGCGCGTTGAAGATCCGCACCCAGACAGCCGAGCGGGCCAACCGCCGTGCCGCCGTGCGCAACGTCACGCCGCTGCTGCGCTAAGGCCGCCGCGATACGAGACGAAAAAGGGCGCTGCAGAGATGCAGCGCCCTTATTTTATGGAAATGATTGGAAGAAATATCAGCCCTTGGAGGCGACCGGCCCTATCAGCATGACCATCTGGCGGCCTTCCATCTTGGGGAAGTTCTCGATCTTGCCGACGTCCTTGGTGTCTGCGGCGACACGTTCAAGCAGTTCGCGGCCCAGGTTCTGGTGGGCCATCTCGCGGCCCCGAAAGCGCAGGGTAATCTTTACCTTGTCGCCGTTTTCGAGAAACTTGAACACGTTGCGCATCTTGACTTCGTAGTCGTTGGTATCCGTGTTGGGACGGAACTTGACCTCTTTGATCTCGATGATCTTCTGCTTCTTGCGCGCTTCGCTCTCGCGTTTCTGCTGTTCGTACTTGAACTTGCCGAAATCCATGATCTTGCACACGGGCGGCACGGCATTCGGCGAAATCTCGACCAGGTCCAAACCGGCCTCTTCGGCCATCGCCATCGCGCGGGCGGGCGTCACGACACCCACATTCTCACCCTCGGCGCCGATCAGGCGAATTTCGTTGGAACGGATTTTTTCGTTGATGCGCGGGCCGGTGTCTCGTTGGGGCGGCGCGTTATGTGGTCTGCGAGCGATGATGAAGGTCCTTTGATCATTGCAATATTTGTCAAGGCTTCAAAGTAGACGCACCCCCGGCTGCATTCAAGGCGCAAAACGGCGCGCAGGGGTGTAAATCATGGAAATTCCCCTTGCACCTGTGCAAAACAGTGCGCATCTGAAAGGCCAAGGAACCGGGCGGCGCCAGAGGGCCGACCGTAAAATCATAGAGGGAAAGTAACAATGAAAAATCTGTTGTGGATCGTCGTCGCCGCTGCCGTGGTGCTGGGTGGCTATCTGTTGTGGTCTGGCCGCAGCATTCAAGAGGTTGCGACCGAAGCCGCCGATGCGGTGAACGCGCCCGAAGCACTGGAAAGCGCGTCCGAGAGTGTCGGTGCCGCTGTAGAGGCCACCGAAGGTGCCGTGGCCGATGCGGTTGACGCCGCAGGCGAGGCCGCGACAGCGACCGAAGACGCCGCGGCCGATGCCGCAGCCGCGACCGAAGAAGCAGCAGATAATGCAGCAGCGGCCATGGAAGAGGCAGCAACCGATGCTGATGCAGCGGCGGAAAACATGGTCGCCGGTGAAGCGCCAGCCGAGGTCGTGACCGAAGACGCGACGGCAGAGGCAGATGAGGCCACAGCGCCTGCGGCAACTGCTGATGCGACAGCCGACACCGCGGCGACAGCCGATACTGATGCGGCGAACGTGGACGCGACAGCAGATGCATCTGTCGACGCCGCCACACCCGCAGAGACGCTGACGGTCGAGGGGTTCGACTATGACCGGGTGGCCACGATGATCGAGGAATCCGATCTGGGCACGATCCAGAAAAAGCTGCTGAGCGATGGTCTGGAAAAGGCCCGCGACAACCCGCAGGCGCTGGAAATCATTCTGACCCAGATCCGCGAAGCGATGGGCCTCTAAGCCTTTTCGGTTCAGCTGAGCAAAAAGAAAACCGCGCCCCGATCCGAGGCGCGGTTTTTTCATGTCCGGCGGTTGGTTGGGGGTCAGACCCCGTCGCCGACGAAGGCCTTTTCGATCACGTAATCACCCGGCTCGCTGTTGGCGCCCTCTTTCAGGCCATAGCCTTCCATAAGCGCCTGGATGTCCTTGTTGAACGCCAGCGACCCGCAGACCATCGCGCGGTCGGTCTCGGGCGAGATGACGGGCACGCCCAGATCGGCAAAGACGGTGCCGTCTTCCAGCAGGGTGGTGATGCGGCCCATCTTGGGGCTGTGTTCACGGGTGGTGGTCGGATAATAGCGGATCTTGGCCAGGTTTTCTGTGCCGATCAGCTCGTGCATCATCTCGTCGGCCTTCAGGTCTTCGATCAGCTTGGCGCCATAGGCAAGCTCGGCCACGTCACGGCAGGTGTGGGTGATGATGACCTCGTCGTATTTCTCGTATGTGTCGGGCTCGCGCAGCAGCGATGCGAAGGGCGCAAAGCCGGTGCCGGTCGAGAAGAACCACAACCGTTTGCCGGGTAGCAGCGCATCGTGCACCAGCGTGCCGACGGGCTTGGGGCGCAGGATGATCTCGTCGCCGACCTGGATGTGTTGCAGTTTGGACGTCAGCGGGCCGTCGGGCACCTTGATCGAATAGAACTCCAGCTCGTCGTCCCAGGCGGGGGAAGCGATCGAATAGGCACGCAGCAGTGGTTTTTGCTTGCCGGTTTCGGGGTGCGGGTCGCCCATCAGGCCGATCATCACGAATTCGCCCGACCGGAACCGCAGCGACGCGGGGCGCGTCACGCGAAACGAAAACAGACGGTCAGTCCAGTGGGTCACCGATGTGACGGTCTGGGCATCGGGCAGGGTCGGGGCCTTGGCGGCGGCGGCTTGGTTCACGGGGGATTGCTCGGTCATTTGTTCATGTTCACGCAAATCTTGGTGTCTCGCGTGCCTTCACTGATAACGGGGAGGGGGAACGGGCGAAAGGGGTCAGATGGCCGCGTTGGTCTGGCCACGCAGGCGGGCCTGATAATCATGGGCCTGCCAGTCGGCGCGGAACTGCCACTGATCTTCGGGCTGGCGTGCAGCCAGCGACTGGCTGATCTCGACCTCGTCAAAGCCGCAGCGGCGCGCCATCGCGTATTGATCGGCGATCACGTGACCGCGCGCGCGCAGACGGCCCGTGTAGCCGCGCAGCCGCAGCATCCGTGCGATGGTAAAGCCGCGTCCGTCCGCAGAGGACGGAAAGTCGATGCGCACCATCTTGAGGCCGGGCGAGAGGGTGATGTCGGCATGATTGGTGTCGCTGGGGACATCGAGGGCGGTCACGTCGTTGGTGTTTTCGTCGCCTGTGGCCTCGGCGAACGCGGTATAGCCCGCATCCCAGGTGTCGGGGCCAAAGCCGGTGTCGGTCACGATAATGCTCATTGTTTCGCTCCTGTGCGGACCATCTTGCCATCCACGAAATGGATGCCGCATTCGTCCTTTTGTGAGTTCCGCCAGCGTCCGGCGCGGGGGTCTTCGCCTTCGGCCACGGGCGAGGTGCAGGGCGCGCAGCCGATGGACGGATAGCCTTGGGCCACCAGCGGGTGACGCGGCAGGCGGTTTTCGATCATGTATTCGCGCACGTCCTCGGGGTTCCAGCGGGCCAGCGGATTGACCTTGATGCGTGGACCTGTGGCTGCGTCCTCGACCTCGAAGAACTCCAGCTCGGCGCGCTGGCCGGACTGATAGCGCTTGCGACCCGTGATCCAGCCGCCGTGCTGCGCCAGCGCCTTTTGCAGGGGGCGCGTCTTGCGCAGCGCGCAGCAGGCGTCGGTGTCGAACTGGTGCAGGGTGCCGTCGGGGTCCTCGAAGGAGACCTCGTTCTCGGCGGCCTTGATGATGCGCAGATCCTTGAGGTGCAGCCGCTCCGCGACCTCCTGCTGGTAGACCAGCGTTTCGGTGAAGAGCATCTCGGTGTCGATGAAGAGCACCGGCACCGATGGATCGACCATCGCCACGAGGTGCAAGAGCACCACCGATTCCGCGCCGAAGCTGGAGACGAGGGCGAGGCCCTCGACCTCGTTCACTGCCGCGCGCAGCACGTCCGTCGCGCCGTGATGGCGCAGCCGGTCGTTCAGCGCCTCTGCCTGAAGGTGCAGGTCCGTGGGAACCGGCCCTTCGGGGAGAGTTTGCTTTGCAAGATGAAGCATGGGTTTCACCTGACCTTACTCGGCCGCGACAGATTTGGCTTCGGGGTAGAGGGCGGCCTTGAACGGTGCCATCCCGAGGCGGCGATAGGTTTGCAGGAACGTCTCCGAGCGGTCCTCGCGGTGGTCAAGGTAGGCATCGACCAGACGTTCGATGGCGGGCACGATGGCGTCGGCGGAAAAGCCGGGGCCTGCGCGCTCGCCGATGGCTGCGGTCTGGGTGTGGTCACCGCCGAGCGTGATCTGGTAGTTTTCCACGCCCGCACGGTCGAGCCCCAGGATGCCGATGTGGCCCACGTGGTGGTGGCCGCAGGCGTTGATGCAACCCGAGATCTTGATCTTGAGCTCGCCGATGTCGTGTTCCAGCTTGAGGTCGTCGAAGCGGGTGGCGATTTCCTGTGCGATGGGGATCGAGCGGGCGGTGGCCAGCGCGCAATAATCCATGCCGGGGCAGGCGATGATGTCCGAGATCAGGTTGATGTTGGCGGTGGCGAGGCCATGCTGTTTCAGCGCGGCATGCACCGCAGGTAGATCGGAGCGGTGGACGTGGGGCAGGATTATGTTTTGCTCGTGGCTGACGCGCAGCTCGTCGTGGCCGTACTTGCGCGCCAGGTCGGCCATCACGCGCATCTGCTCGGCTGTGGCGTCGCCCGGCGTGGCACCGTGCGCCTTGAGCGAAATCGACACGATGCTGTAGCCTTCGGCGCGGTGCGCGGTCAGGTTGGTGTCGGCCCAGGCGCGAAAGATCGGGTCGTCGTTGTATTTCTCGTTGAAGGGACCGACGGATTTCTGCACGAAATCAGGGGCTTCGAACTGGGCCTTGATGCGGGCAAAGTGGTCCTGGTCGACGCCTGCAAAGCTGGGTTTCACCAGTTCAAAGCGCTCCTCGACCAGACGACGGATCTCTTCCAGGCCGACCTCGTGCACGGTGATCTTGATCCGGGCCTTGTACTTGTTGTCGCGGCGGCCGATCTCGTTCCAGACGCTGACGATGCTTTCCAGATAGGGCAGCAGGTCTTCTTCGGGCAGGAAGTCGTGCAGCACCTTGCCGATCATCGGGGTGCGGCCCAGACCGCCGCCCACCAGCACTTCGTAGCCGATCACGCCATCGCGCTCGAGGATGCGCAGGCCGATGTCATGGGCGCGGATCACGGCGCGGTCATTTTCGGCACCGGTCACGGCGACCTTGAACTTGCGCGGCATGAACTGAAATTCGGGGTGGTCGGTCGACCACTGGCGCACCAGTTCGGCGACGGGGCGCGGATCGGCGACCTCGTCCGCGGCGGCACCGGCGAAGTGGTCTGCCGTCACGTTGCGGATGGTGTTGCCCGAGGTCTGGATCGCGTGCATCTGCACCTCGGCCAGCGCGTCGAGCATGTCGGGCACGTCCGCCAGCTTGGGCCAGTTGTACTGGATGTTCTGGCGCGTGGTGAAGTGGCCATAGCCCTTGTCCCATTTCTCGGCGAGGTAGGCGAGCTGGTCCATCTGACGGCTGGAGAGCGTGCCGTAGGGCACGGCCACGCGCAGCATGTAGGCGTGCAGTTGCAGATAGAGACCGTTCATCAGGCGCAGGGGCTTGAACTCGTCTTCGGTCAGGCTGCCGTCCACGCGGCGTTCGACCTGCGCGCGGAACTGGCGGTTGCGCTCGGCCACAAAGGCGGCGTCGAAATCGGTATAGGTATACATCAGTTCAGCTCCGTTTGCTTGCCGTGGGCATAATTCGAGGGGCCCTTGGCGCGGAAGTCCTCGCGGAAGTGGGCGGGTGCGGGGGTACCGTTCGAGGTGTCGACGTCGGCCAGATAGGCACCGACGACTTCGCCGGTTTGCTGTGCGGCCTCGATCAGGCGCAGGTCGGCGTGGGCCTCGTCTGTCAGCACCTCGGCCTCGGCCAGCTGGCGGGTCCAGCCGTCGCGGGTCTGATAGATCACGTCGCCCAGCAGCAGGTGGTTGGCGGTGACGACTTTGGGTGTAAACGGTTTGGGCATCACAGGGCCTCTTGCAGTATTTGAGCGATGGGTTGGGCGGCGGCCGCGCGCGGGGCGAGGCCGTAGAACATGAGGGCGGGGCCGGTCATGTCGGCATCCGTCAAGGTTTGCGGCAGGTCGGCCAGCGTGGTGCCGACGATCCGCTGTTCGGGGCGCGAGGCGTTTTCGATCAGGGTGACAGGCGTGGCGCGGTCGGCGCCGTGCATCATCAGGCGGCCCTGAATGAAGCGCGCGGATTTCTTGCCCATGTAGATCGCGGCGACTTCGCCGGGGCGCGCCAGGGCGCTCCAGTCGTGATCGGCAAAGCCCTTCATGTCGTGGCCTGTCAGGAATCGCACCGACGAGTTGCGGTTGCGTTTGGTCAGGCTTTGCCCGATGGCGGCCACGGCGGCAGAGGCCGAGGTGATCCCCGGCACGATGTGCCAGCTGATCTGTGCGTCACTGACGGCGTCGATCTCTTCGTCGAGACGGCCAAAGACGGTTGCATCGCCCGATTTCAGCCGCACCACCTGCGCGCCGCTGCGGGCATGTTCGACGATCAGCGCGTTGATGTCGCTCTGGGTCATCGAGGGGCCGAAGCCTTCCTTGCCTGCGTCGATCATCACCGCCTCGCGGCGGGCCAGTTCCAGGATGGCCTTGCTGATCAGGCGGTCGTGGATGACCACGTCGGCCTCGTCGAGGGCGCGACGGGCTTTCAGCGTCAGCAGTTCAGGATCGCCGGGGCCTGCGCCGACGAATGCGACGTGACCCTCGCGGGCGGTGCGGGCCAGATGGGTCTCAAGCAGATCGTCCAGTGCGGGGCGCACGGCATCTTCGCCACCCGCCATCGCGCGGGGGCCAGATGTGAAATAGTAGTCGCGCCAGAAATCGCGGCGCGGGCGGCCAAAGGGCAGGGCGTCGGCGGCACCGCGAAACGCCTTGCCGATCCGCGCCAGCGTGCCCAGCGTGGTGGGCAGACGTTCTTCCAGATCGGCCTTGATCGCGCGGGCGAGCACGGGGGCGGCCCCTTCGGTGCCGATGGCCACGGTGACGGGATCGCGGTCGACGATGGCGGGGGTGATGAATTCGCTGTCGTGCAGGTTGTCGACGATGTTGACCAGCGCGCCGCTGGTCTTGGCGATGGCCGCGGTGCGGGCATCTTCGGCGTCGTCTTCGTCGGCGGCATAGAAAAGTGCCGCGCCGATCGTATCGCACTGCTGCAAGGCGCGGCGGTGCAGGACCAGCTTGCCCTCGGACGCCCATGTTTCGATCTGCGCATCGGGGTTGGCGGCAAAGACGTGGATCGTCGCTTGGGATTTCATCAGCAGGCGCAGCTTGGCCAGGGCCGCCTCTCCACCGCCCGAAAGGACGATGCTGCGGCCTTCGGTGGCCAGAAAGATCGGAAAATGGTTCATGGCGCTGCGATCCCGTGCTTCGTTGACTTGACCTTCTATATAGGAAATATTCCCCCAATGACGCCATATGCTCGCGCAGATAAGGACATGCGTTCCAGACTGCAGTGCAAAGGGAACGCCTGTACTGACAAGAGAGGAATGCGCGAATGACTGTTCGCATCGACGACACGGACCGGAAGATTTTGGCGGAACTGCAACGCGATGCCAGCCAGTCGCTGGACGATATCGCCAAAGCGGTGGGCAGTTCCAAGACGCCGGTGTGGAACCGGATTCGCAAATTGCGCGATGGTGGCGTGATCGGTCAGCACACGGTGTTTCTGGACGCCGAGGCGCTGGGGTTCGAGGCCTGTTTCTTTGTGCTGATCCGCACGTCGGAGCATGAAGCCGACTGGCAGGCCAAGTTCCTCAAGGCGCTGAAGGACCGCCCCGAGGTACAGGAAGCGCACCGGCTGGCGGGCGATATCGACTATATCCTGAAGGTCCGGGTGAAGAACGCGCGGGCCTATGACATGTTCTATCAGGCGCTGATTTCCGAGGTGAAGGTGCACAACGTCACGGCGCTGCTGTCGATGGAAGAGATCAAATCGACCACGATGCTGCCGTTATAGGTGCACCATCAGCTGCTCCAGCTTGTGAAAGTGGTAGCTGTCGGCATAGCGGGGGGCGCTGGTTTCCTGCAGGTCGGGGCAGGCGTCGAACAGCGCACTTAGCGCCACCTGCATTTCCAGCCGCGCCAGCGGCGCGCCGACGCAAAAGTGCATGCCGCCGCCAAAAGCCAGATGCGGCGTCGCCTTGCGGTCGGGATCGAAGCGTTCGGGGGCTGGATATACGTTCGGATCGCGCCCCGCAGCGCCCAGCATCAACGCCACCTGATCGCCGGGGTAGAGCGTCTGGTCGCCGACTTGTACCTCTTCGTAGGCATAGCGCGTGAACATGTGCAGGGGCGGATCATAGCGCAGCACTTCCTCGACCACCTGTGGCGTGATCGCGGGCACTGTGTTGTGCAGCAGCGCGTGCACGGCATTGCCCAATGAGTGCACCGTCGCCTCGTGGCCCGCGTTCAGCAACAGGACGCAGGTGCCGATCAGGCTTTGGGTGCTCAGCTTCTGGCCGTCTTCCTCGGCTGCGATCAGCTGCGTGATCAGATCATCGCGCGGATCGTTGCGGCGTGCGTCGATATAGCTGCGCAGAAATTTCGAAAACTCGCGTGCGGCGGTGTTGGCCGCGTCCTCGATTTCGCGGTCGCGGCCCGCCTGATACATCGCCACCATCGCCCCGGACCAGCGCAGCAGGTCGGGGCCCATGTCCTCTGGGACGCCCAGCAGGCGGGCGATGACGCGCACCGGCACTTCGGTGCAATAGGCGGGGATCAGGTCGAAATCGGCATCTTTGGGGAATTCGGCAATCAGATCGGCACAGATTTCTTCGATGTCGCCTTGCAGCGCTGCGATCCGCCGGGACGTGAACGCGCGCAGCACCAGACCGCGCAATTCGGTGTGGCGGGGCGGTTCGTGTTCCAGCATCGAGTGTTCTTCGACCGCGTAGAAATCCCTCAGGTGATCCGGCACCGGCATCCGCAGCTCGTCCGGTATCTCGCGCCCCAGCCGTTTGTCGCGCAGCAGCGCGTGTACGGTCGCATGGTCGAAGGCGGCCAGCATCCCGTAGTCGCTCCAGTAAAGCACCGGCCCGGTGGCACGGGCGGTGTCGTAGAACGTGTAGGGGTCCTGCACGAAGGCGGGGTCGAGCGGGGATTGGTCAAGTGTTATCATGGGGGCACATGATAGCGCGGCTCTGGTCTTTGCAAGGCCGACGTTGGTGAACTGCGGTGTTCAACCCGTTCCATACCATATCGGGCTGGATTTCGACGGGGTGATCCTGTCCGACATGCGGTTGCCGTGGCGCGCTATTCCGACAGCGGTGGATGCGATGACCGAGGGTACCTACGGGGTTCCTGATCCTGATCACCTATATCCCGGCAAACTCGATTATCACGTTGTAGCGGTTTGAAAAGTCTGAGGAAAAGGCTACGCGCAACTTGCGTCGCGGCCTTTTTTGTCAGCTGTCGACCAGGGCGCGGATGATGGGTGTGAAATCCGCAGCCTTCAGACTGGCACCGCCGACCAGCGCACCGTCGACGTTGCCGCATTTGAAGATCTCGGCCGCATTCGCCGGTTTGACCGAGCCGCCATAGAGCAGCCGGATTGCGTTGCCTGCGGCGTCGCCCAGCCGTTCGACCAGATGGGCGCGGATGAAATCGTGCACCTCGTCGATCTGCTTGGTGGTGGCGACGGCGCCGGTGCCGATCGCCCAGATCGGCTCGTAGGCGATGACCAGCCTGTCGCCCGTGGCATCGTCCGGCATCGAGCCTTTCAATTGGCCCGCGATCACGTCCAGCGTCTTGCCTGCCTCGCGGTCAGCCGCGCTTTCTCCGATGCACAGGATCGCGGTCAGACCGGCATCCCAGGCGGCCATGGTCTTGGCGCGTACATCGCTGTCACTTTCACCGCAGGCATCGCGGCGTTCCGAATGGCCCACGATCACATGGGTGGCTCCGGTGTCGGCGATCATCGGGGCGGAGATGTCGCCGGTATGGGCGCCTGACGCGGCACTGTGGCAATCCTGCGCGCCAATGGTCAGGGCGCTGTCGCGGGCAATCTCGCTGGCACGAAACAGCAGCGGGGCAGGCGGACAGATCACGATGTCGGTGTCTGTCGAGCCCGAATGTGTGGTTGCGAGTTCCGAGATCACGCCCAGGGCGGCGCTGTCGCCGTTCATCTTCCAGTTGCCTGCTGCCATCTTGCGCCGCATCGTCATCCCGCCTGTTCATGAGTGCTTTGACACGAGGCTAGCATCGCGGCACGGGGCGGGCAACGTGGGCTTTTGCAGGGGAAATCGCCTAGAAAGCGCTGTCAGCCTTTGACCAGATGCTCGGCCATTTCCTCGGGGTCCGCGAACTTGATCGATTCCCCGCAACCGCAGGCTTCGGTCACGTTAGGGTTGTTGAACTTGAAGCTCGATTCCAGCAGCGAGGTTTCGTAGTCGATCTCGGTGCCGAAGAGGAACATCTGCGCCATCGGCGCGATCAGCACCCGCGCGCCGTCCTGTTCGACAGCCTCGTCGTTGGGGTCCTGTTCGTTCACATATTCCATGGTGTATTCCATGCCTGCACAGCCGCCCTTCTTGACGCCGATGCGCAGCCCCTTGTGACCGTCGGCTGCCATCAGTTTGGCAATCTGCGCTGCGGCGCGGGGGGTGATTGTGACGGCCTGCTTGCCGGGAATGGAAAACATAAACAGAACTCCTTTGGCCACAATGTAGGGGTTGTGCGTCGCAATCTCAAGCTATCGCAGGGTCGCGATCAGGCTTTGTGCGGCAAACCCCCATGCCAGCGCCCAGCCGAAGGACGCGAGGGTGCCGATAATCACGTATTCGCTGGCCTTCTGGTCGCGCGACGCGGTTTCGAATCGCAGGATAGATTTGGCCGCGATCAGAAAGCCGATGCCGGTCGGCTCTCCGATCATCACCATCAGGTAGATCAGCGCGCGCTCCATCAGGCCGATGATGCGGCCCGCATTGTCCAGCCCCTCGATCTGTGCCGCCGCGCGCCAGGGGGCCATCAGCAGACCCACGGCGGGGCCGCCCAGCAGGGTCGCGGCCATCAGACCGCCCAGAAGCACCGCCGGGGCGCGCAATGCGGGCGCGTGGCCTGCCCATAGACCGCCCGCAAAGGCTTCGGGCAGCCACAGCACGGCGGCAAGGATCACCGCAAGATGCGCCAGTTGCGCGCCAAGATAGGCCCAGAGGCTGACAGGCATGCGCGTGGACGCCATTGCGACTGCGACATGGCCCAGTGCCGCTGCCGCCGCCACATGCGCGGCACCGCCCAAGGCTGCCCAAGCCAACGCAAAGACGACAGTTGCGCGCAGGGCCAGCGGGCCACGGAGCAGGTGAAATGCCAGCAACCACGCCAGGGTGAGGGCCAGTGCGGTGTCGATCATGGGAGGTTAAAGCAGCCGAATATGGCTGCTATTGCGGTGTGCAGCCGAATATGGCTGCTTTTTGTGGGGTCAGCCATGTTCCAGCATCTCGCAAACCTCGACCAGGGCCCGGATGCCAGCAGTGTCTTGCAGCCTGTGGATCGTCTGGCGGCTGACCTCGAAGTGGTCGGCCAGCGCATCCTGCGTGGGTGTCGGCACGGCCAGCGAAGCCAATGCGATCTGAGCCTGTCGCACGGTCCAGCGGCTGCTGATGTGATCGGCAAGGGGCAGGGCGGCGCGCAGCGTTGCGGGTGCGAGGTTCGTGGACAGCCGCGCGGTGCGCGCCATTTCGTCCAGCGCGCGGCCGGACGCCACGAAGGCCGGGCCATCGGCATCGGCCAGATCGGTGCCTGTGCCATTTACCGTGCCATCGCCGATGGCCAGACCGATGCGGGTGTCGTGGCCCTTGCCCGTCATCCGCACGCCCGCACGAAAGGCCAGAGCAGCGCGAAAGGCAAAGGGGGCGGCGCAGACCGCCTGCCAGCTGTCGCCGCGTGCGCGGGTCAGGTGCGGGGCCTGATCCTGCCAGCCTGACAAAGCGGCGGCGGCTGCGTCCAAGCCGTCGAATATCTGCGCCAGCCCGCCCGCAGGCAGGGTGGAGGATTTGACGATATCTCCGGTCAGAACGGCCAGGTGCGGCATGGGCAAGGTCCTCTTTGCCGACGTTTGTGCGGGCAAATCCGCGACCTTGCAACTGCCGGGAGCGGGCGCGGGCGAAAAAAGACGGCGTGGGCGGAGGACAGGGGCAATCGGCCCGGCACGAGACGCGAAACGGCATCATGGGTGCGGGCGGTGTTTGCCCGCCCGCACCAGCGAGATCAGATCTGGCCGGTAAAATCACCAGCGACGCCGCGGTCGATTGCAGCCTGGTCCAGCGGATAATCCGTGCATTGTTTCTTGCGCGATGCCGCATCGAAGCGGGCCGCGATCTGCGCGTCAGCGGCGGCAAACTGGCTGCGGATCTTGGCTTCGGCCTCGGCGGAGACGGGGCGCTGTGCCTTCATGGTGGTGATAAAGCTTTCGCGGTATTCGGGGATGCGTTTGCCCCCGCACAGTTTCGCGAAACCCGAGACAACAGCCGCCCCTGCGGTCTTGACGTTCAGGCTGCGATCATAGCTGCCCGGTTCGGGCGGGGTGCCGCATGATGCAAGCAGTGTGGCGGCCAGTGTGGCCAGAATGGTAAAACGCATTTTCTTGTGGTTCCTTGGTGAGTTAATCAGGTCGCCTTACGATCTTGCACAGGATCAAGCTGCCTTCAACCCACGGTGGCCGATTTGCTGTTCAGGGTATCGTGCGCCCCCGGCAAAACCGGACTTGCGACCGCGGCGCGATCCGGCAGGCGCGGCACATGAAAAAGGCCGCCCCCGGTACAGGGACGGCCCGTCATCAGTGCGCAGATGGGGCTGCTTAGAGACCCATGCAGTTGGCGTAGTAGGTCACGGTTGCGGGCCAGTCGGAAAACACGCCCTCGACGCCCACGTCCTGTGCGATCACGTCCAGTGCGACCAGGTAATCGCTGTCGTCGCGGACCACGTCACCGACCGACTGGAAGTACCAGCCGCCACCGGATGCCAGCGGACCCGAGCGTTCCAGCGTCCAGGCGATCAGCTTCAGACCGGCGTCCTTGGCGGCCAGCGCATAGGCGGATGCGGCCATCGCGCCGTTGTCGTCGGTCAGCAGCATGTTCAGCGAGGGGGCCAGATACTGCACGCCTTGCTCTTTCAGCGCGGCGAAATCCTGGGTCCATGTGGCCTTGTCCTGCTCGTCAAAGCCTTCGGACCATTCCACCAGATAGACGGCCTGCTTGCCGAATTCGGGTTCGTTGTTCACCCAGTAGAGCACGTCATCCAGATTGAACGACTGTGCCCAGACGTCCGATGCGGGGATGCCTGCGGCCTTGTATTCGTCGATCATCTTTTGCGCGTAATCGGCCTGGCTGAAACCCTCGTGCGGCATCTCGACCGAGGGGCTTTTCAGTTCGGGGGTGAACTTGGCGCCCATCGACTTGATCAGCTGGATCGATTCCGCGTGGGTCATCACGCGCGCCTTGTCGTTGTAAAGCGCGGTGCGAAAGCCCGCCACCCCGCCCTGATAGGCCTCTGCCGTGGTGGCGGTGGCGTCGGCGCTGTCCATTTTCGGGGTCAGCGTGCGGAACTGCTCAAGAGTCAGTTCGGACGTGCGGCACTCGGCGCTGGCCTTGGTGTCGCCCGACGCAGGGGTGAACCCGGTGGCGCAGGTGTCGGCCAGATCGCTGACCAGAATGTCGGTGGTGGTGTGCAGGTCGTTCTGCGCGTGGCGGCAGACCAGTTCGTGATCCTTGGTAAAGGTCACGTCGCATTCCACGATCCCGGCACCCTGACGCGCACCGGCGATATAGGAGCTGTCGGTGTGTTCGGGGAACATCAGCGCGGCACCGCGGTGCGCGATCGAAAAGGGCGTGGCCGAGGGCGTCTGGCCCATGCAGCTGGCCAGCTTGTCCTTGAGCGCGCCCTCGGGCAGCTTGTCGACCAGATAGGCAGGGCGGGCACCGTAGGACACGGCGGTCATCTGGCTGTGGCCATCGGCAAAGCCCATGGCGGGCAGGGTGGCAAGGGTGGCCGCGATCAATGTGATGCGCATAAAAAAGCTCCGGTTGTCAGATTGTTAACTGCGGGCCTTTTGGAGCGGGAAGGTAACAGAGTGATGATTGATTTGCGACGTTGGTGTGAAATGCCGACCTGGGTCTGACGGCCCGCGTCGGCGCGGGGGGGGGGCGGCCTTATGATCTGGCAGTCACGGCACTGGTTACGGCACTGGTTACCGCGTCGGGCACGGCATCTGTGTCGGCATCGGTGATGTAGAGACGCTCGTATTCCTGAAATTTCTGTTTCAGCCAGTCGACCAGCGCGCGTTTGCGCGGATCGGGGTCGATCGGTCTGGGCGAGATGCAGATATAGCTGGACCCATCCGCCAGAAACCCGAAGGGCGCCGTCAACCGCGCGGTCTGCATCGTGCGCACGACCATGTAAAGCGACATCATCGCGATCCCGTGGCCGTTCTCGGCAGCTTCCAGCGCCAGGAAATGATGCTGGTGCTCGACGTCCAGCGACAAGGTGTCCTTGTGGGTCTTCTCGTCCCATTTAAGCCAGGCGTCGGGCCTGCTTGAGGATCTGATGCGCGTGTGGTTCGCAGGCTCGGACCCCGTGGCAAAGGACCGTTTCAGGCTCATGACGGGGCCGACATATTCCGTGCCGATGGTTTCGATCTCCAGCCCCGGATCGAGATTGAAGTCATCCCGCCGTATGGCCAGATCAATCCCGTGACGGTGAAAATCGACCGGCCCGCCACCGGACAGCACCCGCAGCGCCACGCCGGTTTCCTGTTCGATCATGGGCACCAGCGGCAGCAGGAACTTAAGGCAGATCGTCGGCTCGCAAGAGACAACCAGGGGCGTTTTCGCCTGATCCGGTCCCAACCTGCCGACCAGATTGTCGAGGTCTGCAAACATCTGCATCAGATGCGCGGCCAGTTCGCTTCCTTCGGACGACAGGATGATGCGATTTCCCTGACGGTGAAACAGCGGCAGGCCAAGATTGCTTTCGAGGGTCTTGATCTGCTTGCTGACCGCGCCCTGGGTCACGTTCAATTCGTCTGCCGCCGCCGAAAAACTCTTTCGCCGTGCACAGACTTCGAAGGTGCGCATTGCCTTGAGGCTCCAAGTGTACCGGTAGCGCGTTCTATCCTTCATGACAAAAACTCCGTGGCCTGCATGACGTTAACTCGTTTGTGGTTTCAACCATTCGGCGACAGATTTGGAATGCGACAGACAAAGCCCTACGCGCTCCAAGGAGAAAATGAAATGCAATCGACGACATTACTCAAACAAAAAGCCCCGCCGCCTCAGGGCGGCCGGATTTATTGTGAGAAGCTGGCGAAATACGATTTCGTGCAATTGTCTTCTGACACGTTCCTGCGGGAAATTGGTGATCCTGAACAAAGGGAATTGAATGCGTTCTGCGACAGCTGGAATTCGCTGGAGGTCGATCAATACATGGCGGATGGCGGAACCTACCGCCTGCGCCGACACGGGATCTTTTCGGCGACCAGGGCAGGCGGCGGTGTCGCCCGAGAGAAACACCAGCCGCACTACCAGACAACGGACTTCAACGATCTGAACGGCGGTGTGAAACGGCACTTTGCCCCGATCGAGGATGCCGTGGCCGAAGGCAGGGTGCTGGGTGGCATCCTGTCATTCGCATCGCGGTCCTTTGGCATGCTGTCCCCGATGAACGACTGGCACATCGAGGCGCATCAGTTTCGCATCAACGCGCAGACGACGGGCGGCAAACCCACGCCCGAAGGTGTGCATCGCGACGGGGTCGATTATGTGCTTATGACATTGATCGCGCGCAACAATGTCGTGAACGGGACAACGCGCGTTCTGGATTCCGATCAGAACGAAGTTGCGCAGTTTACCCTGACCGACCCGTTCGAGACGGTCATGGTCAACGACCTGCGGGTTGCACATGGTGTCTCGGCCATCCTGCCTGCCGCCCCCGATATCGAGGGCCACCGCGACATGCTGGTGGTCACCTTCAAACGCAAATAACGAAACCGGCGGCCACCGGCACCCGTCGGTGGCCGTTCCCCCCGTTCATGAAAGGAACGCGCCTTGGATATTGCCCAAGCATGGATCATAGCCACCATTACCTGGCTCGCCGTCATCAGTCCGGGTGCCGATTTCGCGGTGGTCTCCCGAAATTCATCGCTTTTCGGGCAACGTGCCGGGCTTGCATCATCCGTGGGGATCGCCTCGGGGTGCTTCGTTCACATCGCCTATGCGATCCTTGGGCTGGCCCTGATATCGCAGTATTTCCCCGATTTCTTCGAATATGTGCGCATCGTCGGTGCGGGATACCTGATTTACCTCGGCCTTGCGATGGTCAGGTCCAAGGCCGAAGCCGTGCAGAGTGCCCAGATTGCCGACCAGCAGCTGAGCAACTGGCGTTATTTGAGAATGGGTCTTTTGACAAACAGCCTGAACCCCAAGACTTCGCTGTTCGTGATCAGTTTGTACAGCCAGGTGATCGGTCCTGAAACCCCGATGGAGGCGAAACTATTCTGGGGCGTATTCATCGCCGTTTCGCATTTCATCTGGTTCGGCGCTGTCGCGCTATTCATGTCGGCCCCGGCGATCCGGGTGCGGATTTTGCAAAACCAGCGGGCGTTCAATATCGCAATCGGGGCTGTTCTGCTGGCTTTGGGGGCCATTCTTCTGTTCAAGAATGATTTGGGAATATGACCATGGAAAGGCCAACCGCCTTTATTGATCTGGAAGGCGTACTATTTCCCGAAATGTGGCCCGCTATTGCCCAAACGATTGGCGATCCGGCACTCGAGGTCACAACGCGGGACGTGGCCGACTATGGCGCATTGATGGACCGAAGGCTGCGGCTTTTGCGCGCCAACGGTGTCACGCTTGCCGATGTCCAAGGTATCGTCGGCGGTCTGAAGCCGTTGCCGGGGGCGGTCGCGTTCATCGAGGCATTGAGCGCGTTGGCCGATCTGGTGATCGTGACGGATTCCTTTGCGCCGATGAACGCGGCAGCACTGGCGCATTTCCCGGTGGGCCGTGTTTTCACCAATCACCTCGTGACGGATCATGCCGGTTTCGCGTCCGAATGCATCTATTGGCACAAGGGGCAGGGCAAGGCGCGTGTCTACGACGCCGTGCCCGGAACCGGGCCGATCTTTGCGATGGGTGACGGGTTCAACGATCTGGAGATGCTGCGGCGCGCGGATGTGGGCATTCTGTTCGCCCCCTCGGAGGCGACGCGCCGGTCTGCCGCGCAACTGCCCGTGCTCTTGCAGCTTGACCACGCGCTTGCGCGGTTTTCGGAATTTGCGCCGGTGCCGTAAGGCGGTTCTGAATGCGAAGGACGAGCCCCGAATGCAAAGGACGGGGCGCGATACAGGCCGCACCCCCGGCGCGGGGCTTACATGAAGCCCAGTTCCAGCCGTGCCTCGTCCGACATCATTTCCATGCCCCAGGGCGGTTCCCATGTCAGTTCGACGTCGACGGTTTTCACGCCGGGCAGGGGTTCGACCGCATCCGCGACCCATCCGGGCATCTCGCCCGCGACGGGGCAGCCGGGGGCAGTCAGCGACATGATCACACGCACTTCGCCATCGTCCTTGATGTCGATGGTGTAGATCAGGCCCAGCTCGTAGATGTTTACCGGGATTTCGGGGTCATAGACCGTGCGGCAGGCCTCGACGACCGCGTCGTAGAGCGGGTGGTCGGTCGAAGACGGCGCAATCAGCGGCGTCCCTTCTAGCATGTCTTTGGACTGGTCCATATGGCCTCGCTTTGGTTCCTGACCGATTATATAGGGATAACCTGCTCTAGCGTCCAGTGGGGCAGGTCAATGCCTGCCCCTAACCTTTGCGTCTGCGCACCGGCTGCGGCTTTACCCGCGCCTCGATCATATCGTAGAGCATGCCGACAATGTCCTTGCCGGTCGCTTTCTCGATGCCCTCGAAGCCGGGGGAGGAGTTCACTTCCAGAACCTTGGGGCCGGTTTCCGAGCGCAGGAGGTCCACACCCGCCTTGCCCAGACCAAAGGCGCGGGCGGCGCGCAGGGCGGTGTCGCGCTCTTCCTTGGTGATGCGCACGGTCTTGGCCGACCCGCCGCGGTGCAGGTTCGACCGGAAGTCGCCCTCGGCCCCGGTGCGTTTCATGGATGCGACCACCTTGCCGTCGATCACCAGACAGCGGATGTCTTCGCCTGCGGCTTCCTTGACGAATTGCTGCACCAGAAAGTTGGCACGCAGGCCCCGGAATGCGTCGATGACGCTTTCGGCGGCCTTCTTGGTTTCGGCCAGCACGACGCCCTTGCCTTGGGTCGATTCCAGCAGTTTCACGATCAGCGGGGCGGTGCCGACCAGCCCGATCAGGTTGCCGGTGTCCTTGGGCGAGGCGGCAAAGGCGGTGGTCGGCATGCCGATGCGCTTGCTGGCCAGCACCTGGTGCGCGTGCAGTTTGTCGCGGCTGGCGGTGATGCCCGCACTGCCGTTGACGCAATAGGTGCCGATGGTCTCGAACTGACGGATCACTGCGGTGCCGTAGGGCGTGATCGACGCGCCGATGCGCGGCACGATGGCGTCATAGCGCGGCAGGCGCTTGCCGTCGTAGTGTACCTCTGGGGCCATCGTGTTGATCGCCATGTAGCAGCGCGTGGTGTCGATCACCTCGACGGTGTGGCCGCGCGCCTCACCGACTTCGACCAGACGCTTGGTGGAATAGTTGTCCTCGCGGCTGAGCACGGCAATGCGCAGCGCGCGCTGGGGGGCGGCATGGCGCACGGCCGCGGAATGATAGACGTCATAGCTGAGGTCCGGTTGCAGACGCTTTTCGGTCGCGGTGATCGAGATGTGGTCCTGCAGCGCCTGACGGCCCAGCAACATGCGGCTGGTCATGCTCGAGCGATCGGTCAGCGTGACTTCGATGGGCCAGGACTGGCCCGCAACCTCAAGCTGGGTCTCGATCACATAACGCAGTTCGGATTCGCCGTTGGACGAGGTGACCTCGCGGCGGTCCTTGATCTCGGCCGAGCAGGTGACCTGCACCTGCGCCTGACCCGCGACGGGGTAGACGTTGAACCGCACTTTCGGTCTCGAGGCGGGGCCGAACACTTCGATGTCGTGGGCATGCAGCGCGGATGTGCGTGCGCCGGTGTCGATCTTGGCCTTGAGGGCGGGCAGACCCAGATCGGGGAGGCCGATCCATTCTTCCCAGCCGAAATGCAGACTGTCCATTGGTAACTCCTGTCAAAGGCGGGCGGCGCCAGTCTGGCGCGGCATGTGTATCAGAGATGTGAAAAGGGTGGCGATCAGGCCCTGGTGCCTTTTGCGGCAGCTTTCAAAGCTTCGACGGCGAGGCGTCCGGGGTCCATGAAATGATCTATCATGACCGGCGTTGCAAGCGCATAGGCGTCACGCAAGGGCAGATCGCGGTGAGCTGTCAGGGCGGCCTTGCCGTGGGCGATGGGACCTGGATTGCGACCGGCCAGCGTCGTGGCAAAGGCCGCGGTTTCGGTGGTCAGGGTTTCGGGCGAAAAGACGCGGTTGAACAGCCCCGCCGCCTGCGCCCAGTCCGCACCAAGCGGGGTGCCGGACAGCGCCAGTTCCATCATGTGCTTTGGCCCCACGTTGCGCGAGACCGCGACTGAGGGTGTGGTGCAAAAGCCGCCGTTGGTCACGCCGGGCAGGCAGACCGTGGCGGCATTGCTGGCAAAGGCCAGATCGCAGGAGGCCACCAGTTGCAGGCCCGCCGCCGTGGCGATGCCGTCGACCATGGCGATGGTTGGCTTGGGGAACTGGCCCAGCGTCAGCATCATCTCGGCGCAGGCCTCGAACAGCTCGGTCAGGAACGCGCGGCCCTGATCCGGGTCGTCACGGTGGCGGGCGATTTCCTTGATGTCGTGGCCCGCGCAGAAGATCCGGCCCGGTCCTGACAGCACCACGACGCGCACGCCGTCATCTGCCGCAAGGTCAGCCAGTGCCCTGTGCAACGCCCCGATCATCTCAAGCGACAGGGCATGGGCCGCACCACCCCCAAGCGTCAGCGTCGCCACGCCATCGGTCACGTCGCAGGTGACAAGGTCGGGGGTCTGCATCTGGTTCATGGCGGGTCCTTCTGGCGGCGCGCGGGGCTTTGGTTGACCTATCATTGCATGCGCAGCAAACCTGCGCAAACGCATGGTCTGGCGCGATCAGCCCTGCGCTAAGCCTCGGGGCGGTCGCGCATCTGTTCGGGCGGCAGCATCGTGACGTCCAGACCGTCGAGTTCGCGGGCCTTCTTCATCAGCATTTCGCGGAATTCGCATTCCATCTGCCAAAACGTGCCAGGGTTGGGGGTGGGCAATTCGAAGCGTACTTGCTGGCCGTACATGTTCTGCTCGAGCACGCGCACGTTGGCGCCCTCCACGGGGCCTACGTCGCGGGCATCTTCGCCGCTTTCGATACCGTTGTCGCGTTCTTCGATCCATTTCAGGAAACAGCTGCGCAGCGCGTCGACATCCGCCGACTGGCTGAGCGTCAGGATGATGGGCCGGACCATGCCGACCTCTTCGATCGACCAGTTTTCAAACGCGTCCGACACGAAATAGGACACCGGCACGACCAGCCGATTGCCGTTCCAGATCCTGAGCTGGACATAGGTGAAGTGGATACGCTCCACCGTGCAAAAGCTGCCCTCGAACAGCAGCTGGTCCCCGATCCGCGCCGAGCGATTCAGCGCGATCTGGCAGGCGGCCAGAATATTGCCCAGCACCTCGCGGGCGGCGAAACCGATGATCAGCGTGACCGCACCAGCAGAGGCCAGCAGCGACAACCCCAGCGAGCGGGTGTGCGTGACCTGCGACAGGAACACGCCGGTGCCCAGCAGCACCGCGCTGACGACGACGAACTTGCGCAGGCCCGAAATGGTGGTCGCCATGCTGCGCAGGTGGATGTTCTCGGGGTCGGCCAGTTCGTGCGGGTCTTTCTGCGTCACGCGGTCAAAGATGACGTCTATCACCAGCACCAGACCAAGCGTCGCGCCGAAGATGTAGCCGGTGATGATCACGGGCGACAGCCATTGCCCGACGGTGCCCGACACGATCAGCACGTTCTGTGTGAGAAAGCTGATGAACGCGGTGGTGACAAGGACCGTCGCAGGCCAGCGCAGTGCGCGCAGCATCCGCTGATAGAGCGGGCGGTGCCAAAGCTGTGCGGCCCAGCCGACGCCGTGCAGGGTCTGCCAGCCCAGGAACAACGCCACCAGCATCGCGAAGGGCAAGAGGATCACTTCCCAGCGATACAGTCCGCCAAATCCGCGTTCGCGCGACCATTCGGGCAGCATCTTTTCCAAATCTGTCGGGCCGTAGAGATTGAAAAGCGGTGCGATGTTGCCCACGGATTGTGCCGAGATGACCCAGACGGGTTCGCGGTTTGCAGGCTTCACGCGGTTCAGGCGCAGGCTGACGTTGTGGTCCTGCATCTCGAGCGCGTCGAGCAGGATCGACCGACGCACGCGGCCCACGGCCTCATTGTCGGTCGTGCCGGTCAGCCAGCCGTCGGGCCGGTCTGGCAATTCGTCCCATGGCAGGATGACCTTACGGTTCAGCACGCTGCCCAGTTGGCGGGCCAGCACCGGGCCGCGCTCGGACTGCCTCTCGGGGGGAATGGCGGACAGGTCCAGCAGATGGGCCGCCGCATCATAGTTTTCATGCCGCAGGTAGAATTGCAGGCTTTCGACTGCACCCAAGGGTGTATCGCGCTGAATGTCGGCGGGGGGCGGGGCTAGCCCTGCGTTCAGGCGGCTGATCTCGAACCACGGCTCCTGCGCCTTGGCGGCCAAGGGCAGCAGGCTGAAAACAGCGGCCCACAAAAGCAGGGCCAGACGGAGGAGCGTCGCGGTCATGTGCATCGGATTTCACTTAGAGCTGTCCGGGCGGGGTCAAGACCGCAGCAGATGATTGTCTGCGCCCGCCGACTGTCTTATAGCGCGCGCATGAGCACATTTTCCTTCGATCTTGCCGCCACTGACGGGCGCGCGCGCACCGGCACCATCCACACCCCGCGAGGCGATATCCGCACGCCGGCCTTCATGCCCGTGGGCACCGCCGCCACGGTCAAGGCGATGCTGCCCGAAAGCGTGGCAGCCACCGGTGCCGATATCCTGCTGGGCAATACCTATCACCTGATGTTGCGCCCCACGGCGGAACGCATCGACCGGCTGGGCGGGCTGCACAGGTTCATGAACTGGGACAAGCCGATCCTGACCGATTCAGGTGGCTTTCAGGTGATGTCTCTGGCGGCCTTGCGCAAGCTGACCGAGAAGGGCGTGACCTTCAAAAGCCATATCGACGGATCGCGCCACGAGATCACGCCCGAACGCTCGATGGAGATACAAAAGCTGCTGGGGTCGGACATCGTGATGTGTTTCGACGAATGCCCCGCACTGCCTGCCGACAAGGCGCGGATCGCCGAAAGCATGCAACTGTCAATGCGGTGGGCCGAGCGGTCGCGCGATGCCTTCGGGGATCGTCCGGGTCATGCGCTGTTTGGCATCCAGCAGGGTGGGTTGGAGGAAGATCTGCGCGCGGAAAGCGCCGAGGCACTGACCGGGATCGGCTTTGACGGCTATGCGGTGGGCGGTCTGGCCGTGGGCGAGGGGCAGGAGGCGATGTTCGGCTGTCTGGATTTTGCCCCCGAACAATTGCCGCAGGACAAGCCGCGTTACCTGATGGGCGTGGGCAAGCCCGACGACATCGTGGGGGCCGTGGCGCGCGGCATCGACATGATGGACTGCGTGCTGCCCTCACGCTCGGGGCGCACCGGGCAGGTGTTCACCCGCCACGGCGTGCTGAACATCAAGAACGCCCGCCATCAGGACGATCCGCGCCCGATCGACGATGCCTGCACGTGCCCTGCCTGCTCGAACTACTCGCGCGCTTATCTGCACCACGTGTTCCGCAGTCAGGAAATGATCAGCTCGATGCTGCTGACATGGCACAACCTGCACTACTTCCAGCAGCTTATGGCCGGAATGCGGGGGGCCATCGCGGCAGGCACGTTTGACGCATGGCAGGCGGAGTTCCACGCAAATCGTGCGGGCGGCGACATCGAGCAGTTGTGATGTATCTGCGCGAAAGCTGCCATTAGCGCGGTTTTCGCGTCAAAACCGGCTGTTTCACGCAAAAATTCCGAACAGTTTGCAAGGTCCCATTGCACAGGCCCCAACACCCCGTCATGGTCGAACCTTGAAACAGGCCGTGGTCAAACACAGTTAACAAGTCTGCAACAAGGAGACGACAAAGGTTGCCGCGAACAGGGACCCGTCGTCTTGCTAGATAAGGAAAAGAGCATGCAAGAGCCCCTTAACGCTTCGTATCCGGTGCTGCCGCTGCGCGATATCGTGGTTTTCCCCCACATGATCGTGCCGCTTTTCGTCGGCCGCGACAAATCCGTGCGCGCCCTTGAAGAGGTGATGGCGGACGACAAGCAGATCCTGCTGTCGAGCCAGATCGACCCGGCCGAGGATGATCCCGAAGCCGCAGGCATCTACAAGGCAGGTGTCCTGGCAAATGTGCTGCAACTGCTGAAGCTGCCCGACGGCACCGTCAAGGTGCTGGTCGAAGGTCAGGCACGGGTGCGCATCACCGAATACCTTGAAAACGATAACTTCTTCGAAGCACGCGCCGAGTATCTGACCGAGATGCCGGGCGATGTCACCACCACGCAGGCGCTGCTGCGCACCGTGGCGGATGAATTCGAGCGCTATGCCAAGGTCCGCAAGAACGTGCCCGAAGAGGCGCTGACTGCCGTGGGCGAAACCGTCGAGCCTGCAAAGCTTGCGGACCTCGTGGCGGGCCACCTGGGCATCGAGGTGAACCAGAAGCAGGAGCTTCTGGAGACGCTGAGCATTTCCGAGCGGCTTGAGAAGGTTTACGGCCTGATGCAGGGCGAGATGTCGGTGCTGCAGGTCGAGAAAAAGATCAAGACCCGCGTGAAGTCCCAGATGGAGCGGACCCAGCGCGAGTATTACCTAAACGAACAGATGAAGGCGATCCAGCAGGAGCTGGGCGACGGCGAAGACGGCAAGAACGAGGTTGCCGAATTGGAAGCCCGCATCGCCGAGACCAAGCTGAGCAAGGAAGCCCGCGAAAAGGCCGACAGCGAGATCAAGAAGCTCAAGAACATGAGCCCGATGAGCGCCGAGGCGACTGTCGTGCGCAACTATCTCGACTGGATGCTGTCGATCCCGTGGGGCACAAAGAGCCGCGTCAAGAAGGACCTGGGCCGTGCGCAGCAGGTGCTGGATGACGACCACTATGGCCTTGAAAAGGTCAAGGAACGGATCGTCGAATATCTGGCCGTGCAACAGCGCAGCAAGAAGATGAAAGGCCCGATCATGTGCCTCGTCGGCCCTCCGGGCGTCGGCAAGACATCTTTGGGCAAATCCGTGGCCAAGGCGACGGGCCGCGAGTTCATCCGCATCTCGCTGGGTGGGGTTCGTGACGAGTCCGAAATTCGGGGTCACCGCCGGACCTATATCGGCTCCATGCCCGGCAAGATCATCCAGGCGCTGAAGAAGGCGAAGACGACCAACCCGCTGATCCTGCTTGATGAAATCGACAAGATGGGTCAGGACTTCCGTGGCGACCCCGCGTCGGCCATGCTCGAGGTGCTGGACCCGGAACAGAACGGTACGTTCGTCGATCACTATCTCGAGGTCGAATATGACCTGAGCAACGTGATGTTCCTGACCACGTCGAACAGCTACAACATGCCCGGACCGCTTCTGGACCGGATGGAGATCATCCCGCTGGCCGGCTACACCGAAGACGAAAAGCGCGAGATCGCCAAGCATCACCTGCTGGCCAAACAGGTCAAGAACCACGGCCTGAAAAAGTCCGAGTTCGAGCTGACGGATGAAGGTCTTACCGACATCATCCGTTATTACACCCGCGAAGC
The DNA here is from genome assembly GCF_024733015.1 of Pseudosulfitobacter koreensis. Classification (GTDB taxonomy): domain Bacteria; phylum Pseudomonadota; class Alphaproteobacteria; order Rhodobacterales; family Rhodobacteraceae; genus Pseudosulfitobacter; species Pseudosulfitobacter koreensis. Next base: position 80,213 of record NZ_JANKJG010000002.1, on the reverse strand, counting down.
CGGCGTGCGGAACCTGGAACGCGAGATCGCCAAGGTGGCGCGCAAATCGCTGACGAAGATCGTCAAGAAAGAGTTCGATACCATCTCGGTGACGTCCGACAACCTTGACGAGTTCCTTGGCGTGCGCAAACACCGCTATGGCCTGGCCGAGAAAGAGGATCAGATCGGTGTCGTGACCGGGCTGGCTTACACTTCGGTCGGTGGCGAACTGCTGCAGATCGAAGCGCTGCGCCTGCCGGGCAAGGGGCGAATGAAGACAACGGGCAAGCTGGGCGACGTGATGAAGGAAAGCATCGACGCGGCGTCGAGCTATGTGCGGTCGATCAGCCCCAAGATCGGGGTGAAGCCGACGCAGTTCGACAAGATCGATATCCACGTGCACGTCCCGGATGGGGCAACGCCCAAGGATGGCCCCTCTGCGGGTCTGGCCATGGTCACATCCATCGTGTCGGTGCTGACCCAGATCCCGGTGCGCAAGGACATCGCGATGACAGGCGAAGTCAGCCTGCGCGGGAACGCCATGCCCATCGGTGGCCTGAAGGAGAAACTGCTCGCGGCCCTGCGTGGCGGCATCAAGACGGTGCTGATCCCGCAGGAAAACGAAAAGGACATGGCCGAGATCCCCGACAACGTCAAAGAGGGGATGACCATCATTCCCGTCAGCCACGTGTCGGAAGTGCTGGAACATGCGCTGGTGCGTGCGCCCGAGGCGATCGAGTGGGACGAGGTGGCCGAAGAGGCCGCAGCTGCCGCCGCCGCGTCGAAAGAGACCGGATCGTCAGCCACGGCACATTGACCGCGCACTGATTACAAATCAGTTGCCCAGAATGAGCGCCCCGCAGGAGACTGCGGGGCGTTTTTCGTGCAGGCGGGCCGTTGCGGTGAAAACTGGCGCAATTGCCATCAACAGTGGCGCAAAAGGCGCAAAAATGGCCTTTCACGGGGCGCCGCGCGAGTGTTCGATAGGAATTCGGGCCAAATCCGCATAGGCTGGAGCCCAGATTTAACCCGTGACCAAAGGCATTTTCATGGCAACGCCCAAGACTTCGACGACCAGCATTAAAAGCGCCGCAGCCTCTGCCGCCGCCGCGACCAAGGCCGCAGCGGCCACCACCGCGGCCCGCACCAGCAAGCCTGCAAAGACGCCCAAGCCGACCCACGCCGCCGATCCAACGACAGGCGGTGCCGAGCCGGTGGTTTCGGGTCCGATGATGCGCAAGAAAGAGTTGATCGACGCCGTCGTCGAGGCATCCGGCGTCAAGAAGAAGGACGCAAAGCCCGTGGTCGAGGCCATGCTCGAGGTGCTGGGCACCGCGCTGAGCGAAAGCCGCGAACTGAACCTGCATCCGCTGGGCAGCGTCAAGATCCGCCGCGCCAACGACATGACAAAGGCCCGCGTCCTGACCGCCAAGATCCGCCAGCGCAAACCCGAAGTCGTCGCCGCCGAAGCGGCCGCCAAGGCCGAAGCAGCCGACGACGCCGAGTAAGTTCTGCGCTTTCTGTCCAGAATTTCGCTGCGGCCTCTTGCAAGGGGGGCCGCAGTTTTGTATCTGCCCCCGCAGGGGTGATTAGCTCAGTGGTAGAGCGCTTCGTTCACATCGAAGATGTCAGGGGTTCAAATCCCTTATCACCCACCATTTTCCTCTTTTGGTAAAACGGCGTACGGAACGCGCAGGGCGCGCGTGAGCGCCCCGCGCGATGTGTGTGATCAAACTGGCACAACCAGCTTCTGATCTTCTTCCGGCGCGTCCAGCAGCAAGTGGTTTTCTTCCAGCACCAGGATGTTCTCGGCGCCGATCACGTCGCTTTTGGTCTTGTAGCCGATGACGCTTTCGACGGGCATGTCGAGATTGCGCGCCAGCAGCATGGTTTCTTCGGACGAAAAGTTGGTCAGGCCGCGCGCCACTTCGACGCCGTCCTCGTTATAGACGTGCAGCACGTCGCCCTTGCTGAACTCGCCCTGCATCGAAATCACGTCAGCGCGGCTGATGCCGCAATCGCCCGCGACCACGGCTTCGGCCAGTGCGTTCGAGACGACCAGCGTGCCCGAAACCTGCAGGCGGTTGCTCAGCCAGATCTTCAGCGGCGACGCGGTCTCGCCGGTCACCAGGCAGCGCGTATAGCGGCGCTCGTTGTTCAGAAGCGAGATGAGAGGGCGCTCGATGATGCCTTCGGCGATGATTGTCTCGACGCCTGCGTTCTGGGCCATGTTCGCGGCCAGCATCTTGGTTAGCATGCCGCCGCTGCCCAGATCGCTGATGCCTGTGGTGGATTCCAGATGCTCTGATACGTCCTCTACTTCCGAGATGAATTTCGCATCCGGGTCTGACGGGTCGCGGTCATAAAGCCCCTCGACGCTGGTCAGGATGATCAGCAGATCGGCCTGCACCATCTGCGCCACCTTGGCGGACAGACGGTCGTTGTCGCCCACGCGCAGGTCGCGGGTGGCGACGGAATCGTTCTCGTTGATGATCGGCAAAATGTCGTTTTCGAACAGTTTCATCATCGTGTTCTTGATGTTCAGAAACCGGCGGCGGTCTTCCATATCCTCGACCGTGACCAGCATCTGGGCGACGTCCAATTCGTACTCGGACGCGACCTGGCGGTAGGCGTTCATCAAGAGTGGCTGACCGCAGGCGGCGGCGGCCTGCTTGTCCAGAATGCCCGCATCCTCGGGGCGTTTGCCCACCATGTTCAGGCCCAGCGCGACCGACCCGGAGGAGGTCAGGATGATGTCGTGCCCGTCCTTTTGCAACTGTGCCAGATCGCTGATCAGCCCGTTTATGAAGGCATAGCGCAGGGTCAGATTGTCCTCGTTTGCCAGCAGGCTGGACCCGATTTTTACGACGATCTTTTTCTTCTTGGTCATGTACTACTCCGATATCTAATTGGTTTTACTCACGAATGCCACGTCAGTTTGCCAATTGCGGCGCTGACCTGTAGCACTGGACCTCCCAATGATTCGCCGATGTATAACACGTACCGGGTACGTGAATGCAAACGGGCCGCCAAAAAGTGCTGCATTGCAGCATCACTTTGCTGCCCTGCGGCGACGAAAAGCAAATTCGGACGATCTGGCATCCTTGAGACGCAAGTCCATGTGTTTCGGTGCAAGACGTTTTGGACAAACCGGAGACGAAAATGAACATACTTTTGATCGGATGTGGCAAGATGGGCGGCGCGATGCTGCGTCAGTGGGCGCAGGACGCGAACAACAGCTTTACCGTGGCCGACCCGGTGAAGCCCGACCTGCCTGCGGGCGTGCGCCATGTGTCAAAACCGACATCGCTGTCCGAGGCCGAATTCGACGTCATCCTGATCGCGATCAAGCCGCAGATGATCGCGGACGTGCTGCCCGACTATGCCTTTGCGCTGAAACCCGACGGGTGTTTCGTGTCCATCGCCGCCGGGTGCAGCGTTGCCACGATTTCTTCCATCGTGGGTGACCGCGCGATCATCCGCGTGATGCCGAACATGGCGGCGATGGTGGGGATGGGGGTATCGGGTCTCTATGCCAACGACGCCTGCACCGACCAGCAGCAGCGCGATGTGACCGCGTGGATCGGGCAGACGGGCACCTGCGTGCCTGTCGACAGCGAGGACCGGATCGACCGGCTGACCGCGATCAGCGGCAGCGGGCCGGGCTATGTGTTTGAAATCCTGCGCAGCTATGTGGCCGCCGCGATGGACATCGGGTTCGACGAGGCGACGGCGCGCGCGCTGGTGTTCGACACGATCACCGGCACGGTCGAAACCGCGCGGCAATCGGACGAGACGCTGGAAGATCTGCGCAAGTCGGTCACCAGCAAGAACGGCACGACGCAGGCGGGGCTGGAACAGTTGATGCGCGACGGGCAGCTGCACGCGCTGCTGCACGACACCGTGCATGCCGCCTATGACCGCGCCGCCGAATTGAAGTGAACCGAATTTTAAGGAGCGATTGATATGAGTACGACCACATTGGAACGATCCGAAACTGAAATCGGTGCCGTTGTTGCCGATCTGGGCCAGCGCGCCAAGGCGGCGGCGCAAGGTCTTGCGATGGCCTCGGGGGAGCAGCGCAACCTGGCACTGACCAAGGCGGCAGAGGCGCTGCGCGGTAATATGGACGACCTGCTGCGCGCCAATGCGCAAGACGTCGACGCGATCAATGACAGCGGCAAGGACGCCGCCTTTGTTGATCGGCTGACGCTGAACGCTGAGCGTGTGGCGGGCATGGCAGATGCGCTTGATGCGATTGCGGTGCAGGACGATCCGCTGGGGCGGACCCTGGCGACATTCGACCGGCCCAACGGGCTGAAGATCGAACGCGTCAGTGTGCCCATCGGTGTGATCGCGATGATCTACGAGTCGCGCCCCAATGTCGGCTCGGACGCTGGCGCGCTGTGCATCAAGTCGGGCAATGCGGTGATCCTGCGCGGCGGCTCGGAAAGCCTGCAATCGTCGCGGGTGATCGTGAACTGCATGGCGCAGGGGCTGCGTGCTGCCGGTCTGCCCGAGGATGCTGTGCAACTGGTCGACACGCGCGACCGCGAGGCGGTCAAGCTGTTGCTGCACAGCATCGACACGGTCGATCTGGTGATCCCGCGCGGCGGGCGCGGACTGGTGTCGTTGGTTCAAAAGGAGGCGCGGGTGCCGACCTTGCTGCATCTGGATGGCAACAACCACACTTATATCCACGCCAGCGCCGACATCGAAAAGGCGGTTGGCATCGTCCAAAACGCCAAGATGCGCCGCACGGGCATTTGCGGCGCGACCGAATGCGTGGTGATCGACGCAAGCCTCGCCGAGACAGCGTTGCCGCTGCTGGCCGAGGCGATGAGCGATTGCGAACTGCGCGGCGATGCGGCTGCGCGCCAGATTTTGCCGGATCTGATCGCCGCGACGGATGAGGATTGGGACACCGAATATCTCAGCAATATCATGTCCGTGCGCATCGTGGACGGGCTGGGAGAGGCCATCGCCTTTGTTCAGGCGCATTCGTCCGGTCACACCGATGCCATCGTCGCCGAGGACGTGACAGCGGCGCGGCAGTTCATGACGGCGGTGGATTCCGCCGTGGTGATGCACAACGCCTCGACCCAGTTTTCGGACGGCGGAGAGTTCGGCATGGGCGCAGAGATCGGCATCGCCACCGGCAAGATGCACGCGCGCGGCCCGGTCGGTGCAGAGCAGCTGACCAGCTTCAAGTATTTCGTGCACGGCGACGGCCAGAAGCGGCCCTGATGGTCGCTCTGCCCGCACTTGCGTCCGGGTCAGCCGCGACTTAATCAATCGGGTATGAGCGAGTATCCCGACCTTCTGATCCTGCGCCACGGCGAAACCACGTGGAACCGCGAAGCCCGCATGCAGGGCGCGCAGGACAGTCCCTTGACGGCTGCGGGCCGGGCACAGGCGCGCCATCAGGGAGCGGTGCTTTCGGCCTTTGGCTGTGAAGGGCATGCGTGGTACGCATCGCCGCAGGGGCGGGCCTGGCAGACGGCCGAGCTCGCCAACACCCAAGGGGCTGCGATCACCGCCGACGCGCGTCTGGCCGAGATCGCGGTGGGCGATTGGTCGGGGCTTTTGTTCGACACCATCCGCGCCGAGGCCCCGCATCTTTTTGAGGATGCGGACAGCTTGGCCTGGTACGATCACGCACCGGGCGGCGAAGGGCTGGCCGCCGTCGCCGCGCGCACGCTTGCGTTTCTCGATGCGCTGACAGGCCCCGCGGTGGTCGTGACCCATGGCATCACCAGCCGGATCTTGCGCTGTCATCTGCTGGGCCTGCCGTGGTCGCGTTTCGACACATTGCAATGCGGGCAGGGGGTGGTTTGGCACCTGAGCAAAAGACAGCAACAAAGACTGTCTTAAGGGCTTGATCGTCGCGCGCGATCTGCGCTAGAGAGCGGGACGGCGGGTCGTTAGCTCAGTTGGTAGAGCGTTTCGTTTACACCGAAAATGTCGGCGGTTCGAGCCCGTCACGACCCACCATTCCTCTCGATCGCATGCAGTATCGAAGCTTTCGCGATCTGGAGGGCTCGACTGACGCGCACCACTTCGCTGTGCAGCAGATTTCCCGCAAAGCGCACGTCATGTTTAATCTGTTCGGGTTGTTGTGGCCTCATCCGAGCCTTGCCGCATCGACTTTCAGAAAATCAGCGACAGAGTAGCCCACCAAAGCAAAACGCTGATCGCCAGACCGGGCAAGATCCACCACCCACTTGCCATCGAGGCGCACTTTTTCTGCGTTGCAGGGCGGATTCCGGTGCGGGGGCGGGCAGGCAGGTGATCTGCCTTGCTCAATGATGCGTTCATGGTTCAGACCTCATGGGGTCGGGGTTCAATTTAAGAAGCACATCAATCGTAACAAGAAAAAGTTAATGCAAAGTTATGCTTCGCTGGGTGCTCTCTCCTTGGTTTCGCGTCGAATTATGTTCATTTTTCGGCAATTCGTTGGTATTAACAAGCAGTATAGCGGGGGATGGTTGCGGACTGCGGTAAAATTCGCGTGCGTAGTTTCTACGTAGGCGCTCGCGTTTTCAGTCCGGCTGTACGCCTGCGTATTGCGGCAGCATCGTGCGCACATATTCCAGCAGCTTGCTGTCCTGAAAGGGCTTGCCCAGAACCTTGCAGTTGCCCAGGGCGCTGGCGGCAGGCACATCCGTGTCGCCGGTGGCGAAGATCACAGGCAGGCGGGGGTTCATCTGACGCGCCTCGCGGGCCAGATCCTCGCCCGACAGGTCAGGCAGGCCCACGTCGGTGATCAGCAGTGATACCGCGGTGGATTGCAGGATCTTGATTGCCTTCGCGGCGCTGCCGGCCTCTTGTACCTGGTATCCCGCAAGCCGCAGCGTGTCGGCAAGGTCGGTCAGGATCAGGATGTCGTCCTCGCAGATCAGAATGGGGGCATTTGTGTCCACGGGCGCGGCATCCGATGCGGCATCGGCATGGCCTCCGCCGTGTCCCGCATGGTGCTGTTGCGGAATGCCCGCAGTGCCCAGCACCTCGCGCAGTTTCTGCGCCAGGACCGACTGGGTATATGGTTTTCCCAACAACTGCACACCGGCCTCAAGCCGCCCTTCGTGCACAATGGCATCCTGCACGTATCCAGAGGTGAACAGGACCGGCACGCCGGGACGCGTGCGCTGCACCACCTGCGCCAGGTCGCGCGCCGTGGTGTGTCCCGCCATCATCACATCGGTGAACAGCAGATCAAACGCCTGGTCCGCCTTCACGATCTCAAGCGCCTCGTCGGCGTTCGCGGCCTCGAGCACGGTATAGCCCAGATCGATCAGCAGATCGTGAGCCGTTGCGCGCACCTCGGCGTCGTCCTCGACCAGCAGGATCGTCTCTGCGCCGCCCATCAGTCCGGCGGGCTGGGCCGGTTGCAGGTCGTGTTCCTGCTCATGCGAGCGCGGCAGGTAGATCTTGATCGTGGTGCCCGCGCCGACTTCGCTGTCCAGCGTGACATGGCCGCCCGACTGCTTGGCGAAACCGTAGACCATCGACAGGCCCAGACCGGTGCCCTGGCCGTCTTTCTTGGTGGTGAAGAACGGCTCGAATATATGGTCGCGGATGTCGGGCGCGATGCCGCTGCCGGTGTCGGTCACCTCCAGCCGCACGTAATCGCCGGGCTGCATGTCGGGCAATGCCCAGCCAGAGGACGCGCTGATGGTGGTGTTGGTCGCGTGGATCTTCAGCGTGCCGCGCCCCTCCATCGCGTCGCGCGCGTTGATTGCCAGGTTCAGCACCACGTTTTCCATGTTGCTGGGGTCAACACTGGTGTTCCACAGATCCTCGGCAAAACTGGTTTCCAGCGCCACGCTTTCGCCGATGGCACTGCGCAGGATGTCGGTGGTGTTGCCCAGAAACCGGCTGAGGTTGATCACCTTGGGCGCAAGCGGCTGTTTTCGCGCAAATGACAGCAGCTGCGACGCCAGCGTGGCCCCGCGCGCGACGCTGCCCATGGCCTGTTCGATGCGCGCCTTGGCGGGGGATGCATCAGGCGTTTCGCGTGCGACCAGTTGCAGGTTGCCGGTGATCACCTGAAGCAGGTTGTTGAAATCGTGGGCAATTCCGCCCGCAAGGTTGCCGATGGCCTCCATCTTCTGACTTTGGCGCAGGGTGACGTGCAATTCCTCAAGCTCTTGGTTGCGCTTGGCGACGCGCATTTCCAGCGTGTCGTTCAGCTCGGCGATCTCGCGCTCGGCGCTCTTGCGTTCCTCGATGTCGGTGTTGGTGCCGACCCATCCGGTGTTGACGCCCTCGTCCGACCGCAGCGCAGAGGCGCGCACCAGGTGCCACCGATAGCTGCCATCGGCCCTGCGGATGCGAAATTCATGTTCATAGGTTTCGCCCTGCGCGACTGACTTCTGCCATTTTTCGGCGGCCAGTTCCAGATCGTCGGGGTGGACGGCGCGGCCCCAGTCGGTGCCGTAGAGTTCGCCCTCGACATGGCCGGTATAGTCATAGGTGCGGTCGTTCAGCCAGTTCAGCCCGCCATCCTTGTCCGCCGTCCAGACGTGGTTCGGCATGGTCTGCGCCATGATGCGGAACCGCTCGCGGGTGGCGGTCAGGGTTGCCTCGGCGATCTTCTGTCCAGTGACGTCGTGGCCCTGGACGAAGACGCCGGTGGTCTTGTTCGCAGCATCGCGCAGCGGGTGGTAGATAAAGTCGATGAAATGCTCGACGGGTTCGGCATCGGACGAGGCCTGAATCAGCGCGGGCATCCCCTTGAACGACAGCGGCTCGCCCGTCTCGAGCACTTGATCGAGCAATTCGTAGAACCCTTGCCCCGCAAGATCGGGAAGCGCCTCGCGCACCGGCATGCCGATCAGATCGCGGCCCCCGATAAGGTCGATATAGGCCTGGTTGGTGATGCGAAACACATGTTCGGGGCCATCAAGGATTGCCATGAAGCTGGGGGCCTGGTCAAAGGCGGACTGGAAGAATTCGGTCATCGCCCCCAGCGCCAGGTTTTCGGTGGCAATCGCTTCGGCCCGTTGCAGCAGGGCCGCGCGACGCGGAACGCTGGAGGGCGTGGTCGTCGCCTCGCTGCGGTAGAGATCGGTCACGTCCATCGTGTTTTGCAAGATATAGACAACCTTGCCCTCATCGCCCAGGATCGGCGTGTGGGTGGCGCTCCATTGACGTTCCTCGATGCGCCCGTCCGGGGCCTCGATCGGGTAGGGGATCAGCGGCAGGTGGTCGGTGCGCCCGGTGGCCAGCACCCGGCGGAACGATCCGCGCAGCATCTGGTCCGATATGGAATCGGGCGGTGCCGGGAACTCTTCGGTCATGATCCGGCCGATCAGGGTTTCGCGGGTGCGGCCGGTCACTTCGAGATAGGCGTCGTTGGCCCAGATCATTCGCAGATCGGGGTCCACCAGGACATAGGGTGACGGCGCCGAGCCGAATAGCGCGTCAAGATCGAACTGCATAACTGCCCCCGAAGGCCATAAGTTTCTTGCTTTGTTTCGCAGGCCAGATTTCTCATATCCTGCAGAATTGTAAAGCGTCAGCGGCCTCAAAGGTTGGTGACTGCGCGGTAATTGCCATCATTGCGGTGCCTTATCATAGTGCGCGAAATGGCGCGTGCTGCGGGGCGGTCGGCTGCGTGGATTTTATTTGTGCGCGAGCGCACACCAAGTGATTATTTTGGGATATTGCGTGCAATCATGTATCGGCGCATCGTGATTTAAGACAAAACAGGAGCGACATCATGAGCTGGAACCCCGCACTTGACCCCGACATTCCCATCGGCGACGCCGTGGATGCCATCGAAACCGTCATCGTGCCGCGTGCGCGCGATCTGGGCGGGTTCGAGGTGCGCCGGGCCTTGCCCGCGCCCAAGCGTCAGATGGTGGGCCCCTTCATATTCTTTGACCAGATGGGGCCGGCGGAGTTTCTGACCGGGCAGGGCATCGACGTCCGCCCGCATCCGCATATCGGCCTGGCCACGGTCACTTACCTTTACAAGGGCAAGATCCACCACCGCGACAGTCTGGGCACCGATCAGTGGATCGAACCCGGTGCCGTCAACTGGATGGTGGCAGGGCATGGCATCACCCATTCGGAACGCGCCGACGGCGATCTGCGCGCAGCGCCGCACAGTCTGTTTGGGCTGCAAACCTGGGTGGCGCTGCCGGAGAAAGACGAAGACGGGAGCGCGGGCTTTGAGCATGCTGCGAAAGACACGCTGCCGCTGCTTGAGGGAGAGGGCAAACAGGTGCGGCTGATCCTGGGGTCGGCTTACGGCGAGACTGCTCCGGTCAAGGTGTTCTCGGAAACCTTCTATGCCGATGCGCTGCTTGAGGCGGGCGCGTCGATCCCGATGCCTGACAATCACGAAGATCGCGGCCTCTACATACTGACCGGGTCGGTGTCTGTTTCGGGGCAGGATTTCGAGGCGGGGCAGATGCTGGTGTTCCGCCCCGGCGACCGGATCAGTGCGCGCGCAGGGGACGCAGGCGCACGGGTGATGTTGCTGGGCGGTGCGACGATGGATGGGCCACGGCATATCTGGTGGAACTTCGTCGCGTCGTCCAAGGACAAGATCGACGCGGCCAAGGAAGCATGGCGCGCAGGCGACTGGGCGCATGGTCGTTTCAAGCTGCCACCGGGCGACGATGGCGAATTCATTCCCGCACCGGGCTGAACGGTGGATGAAGCAGGTGAATTTCCCCGATGATTTTGAGGTCTGTGACATTTTTTTAAAATAATTGCCGCAAACCCCAAAAGCCTGCTTGACGCTCCCGGCTGTGGGTCATAATACCCCCACACGCAGCAGGGCGGTTGTAGCTCAGTTGGTTAGAGTGCCGGCCTGTCACGCCGGAGGTCGCGGGTTCGAGCCCCGTCAACCGCGCCACTGCTGCGTAAACAAGGACCCGCCGGAAACGGCGGGTCTTTTGCGTTTCTGGGGTATTGTTTCGTGTGGGCAGCTCAGGTCTTGCGATCTAGTCCTCAGGCACTTTCAGCAGGAATTCCAGAATCTTATCAGCCGTTTCTAATGGATATTGATCGGGAAAGAAGTGTCCGCCCGGCAGGGTGTCTGCCTGCATGTTCGTCAGACGGTTTACCCATGTCGCGCCCACGTCGTAGTGTTTGGCCATGACTCCGCTCTGACCGCTGAGCACCAGCGCGGGAGAGGTCACGCGCCGGTCGAGATCGGCTGCGTCCAGTGCCATGTCGTGATCAATCGCGGAGCGGTAATCCTCGCACATGCCGCGAATGGTGTCGGGGTCGCGCCATGCGGTGCGGTACTGATCGAGCGCGGCGGCGTCGTAGGTGTCGAGCCCGCCCTTGCCCCAGCCGGTCAGGCAGTATTCGAAATAGGCGTCAGGGTCATGGCCGATCATCGTTTCGGGCAGCGGCGCGGGCTGGGCCAGGAAGAACCAGTGGTAATAGGCGCGGGCCACCTCATGTTGCAGATCGTCCAGCAGCAGATGCGTCGGCACGATGTCCATCAGCGTCAGCGACCGGATCGCGTCGGGGTGGTCCAGCGCCGCACGGTGAGAGGTCCGCGCGCCCCGGTCGTGGCCAACAAGGTGAAAACGGTCGAACCCCAGATGCGCCATCAGCGCCACCTGATCAGCGGCCATCTCGCGAAAGCTGTAGTTTTCCGTGCCTTGCGGTTTCGAGCTGGCCCCGTAGCCGCGCAGGTCGGCGGCGACGGTGGTGAAGTGCTGCGCCAGCTTGGGCGCTATGCCCTGCCACATGGCGTGGGTCTGCGGAAAGCCGTGCAGCAGCAGCAGCGGGGGACCGCTGCCTGCCATGACGTAGTGGATGCGCTGGCCGTTGACCTCGGCCGTGGCGCTGGAGAAACCTGGTATCGTCATCGTGCCGCCTTTCGTTTTTTGGGTTCAGAATGGAGGCCAGCCCCCATACACATCATAAATGGGGGCCAGCCCCCATACCCCCGGAGTTTACCCTGCAAGATGAAGGGGGCGGTGCCGCTTACGTGCTGAGGGCGTCGAGAATGCGCACCCAGCTGCGCATGCCCTTGTGAAAGCTTTCCATGTCGTATTTCTCGTTGGGCGAATGGATCTGGTCGTCGTCCTTGCCGAAGCCGATCAGCATCGGGGTCGTGTTCACGATGCGTTGAAAATGCCCCGCAATCGGGATCGAGCCGCCGCAGCCGATATAGGCCGCAGGCACGTTCCATTCGTCGCTGAGCGCCTGGCGCGCCGCCTCGAACGCCGGATAGTCGGTCTCGAACGCCGAGGCGCGGCCATTGCTGTGGTCCTTGAACGTGACGGTGCAATCGGCGGGCAGGGCGTCGCGCACCATGGTGCGGAAACTGTCGCGGATGGCGTCCGGGTCCTGATCGCCGACCAGACGGAACGAGATCTTGGCGTGGGCCTGCGACGGCAGCACGGTCTTGAACCCCGCGCCGGTGTAGCCGCCCCAGATGCCGTTGACCTCGCAGGTGGGGCGCGACCAGATCATCTCGATCGGGGTGCGGTCCTCTTCGCCTGCGGGCTGCGACAGGCCGACATCGCCCAGGAACGCGTCGTGATCGAAGGAAAGCCCCTGCCACTGCGCGCGCAGCTCGTCCGGCAGTTCGGGCACGCCATCGTAGAAACCGGGCAGGGTGATGCGGCCCTGATCGTCATGCAGTCCGGCCAGGATTTTGGTCAGGACGCGGATCGGGTTGATCGAGACGCCACCATACATGCCCGAATGGAGATCCTTGCTGGGGCCGGTGATTGTCAACTCGTCGCCCATCATGCCCCGCAGCATCGTGACGATGCCGGGCGTCTTGCTCTCGAACAGCCCTGTGTCGCAGATCAGCGCAAAATCCGCTGTCAACTCTTCGGCGTTTTCCTTCATGAACGGCACCAGCGAGGGCGAACCGGATTCCTCCTCGCCCTCGAAGAAGAACGTGATGCGGCAGGGCAGGGTGCCGTTGACCGCCTTCCAGGCGCGGCAGGCCTCGACGAAGGTCATCAGCTGGCCCTTGTCGTCGGCGGCCCCACGGCCGCGGATCACCTTGCCCTTGGGCGTATCCTCGACCTGAGGGTCGAAGGGATCGCGTTCCCACAACTCCAGCGGGTCGACCGGCTGCACGTCGTAGTGCCCGTAGAACAGCAGGTGTGGTGCGGTGCTGTCCGCATCCGCGCCCACGTGGCCCACAACCATGGGGTGACCTGGCGTGGGGCGCTTGGTGGCGTCGATGCCGATGCTTTGCAGGTCCGCCACCAGCCAGTCGGCGGCGGTGTCGCAATCCGCCTTGTAGGCCGGATCGGTCGAGATCGACGGGATGCGTAACAGCTCCAGCAGGCGGTCGGTGGCGTCGGAGAGGTTGGCGTCGATATGGGCGAGCGTGGCGTCGAGAGACATGGGGCGCGGTTCCTTGCAAATGTCGAGATTTGCAGCGACCGTATCAGCCCGCGTCGCAGTGTCCAGTGCCCCGCTCAGTGATCTGTGCAGACCAGCGCGAAGCCTGCCAGCACCAGCACCGCACCGCCGAGTTGCGCAAGGCTGATGCCGCTTTGCGACCATCCCGCATAGCCAAGCACCAGCAGCGTTTCGGTCACCACGATGCCCAGATAGACCAGCGGCAGGCTGGCGTGGCGCAGCAACGTGATCTCGGCCAGCACCGCACCGGCCAGCCCCAGCGCGATGATCGCGATGCCAAAGGCGGGGCGCGTCTCGAACGACAGTGTCATTCCGATGGTTGCCAGCGCATAGCCGCCAGCGGTCACCAGCATCAGGATCGCGGCGGGCAGCAGGGCAATCGTGACAGTCATACCTGGACCTTTCTGAAATCGGGTACGTCAGGGCAATGGGAGGAAGTGCGGCGCAGGACGGCGCACCGCACTTCCCAGGACGGGGCGGAAAAATGACCCCTGCGCCGGTGGGAAAAATCAGGGAATGCACCGGCGTCGCACCAATAGGATGCGCCTTTCGCAGGGCGGCAGACAGTCAGGTAATCCTTACTTTTTGTGCACGCATTGCGCGACTTGATCTGGATCAATGCTGCGACATCGTGCGCAGGGCATATGCATTGAAACCCGGCGCGCTACCTTATAGTCGTTCCAAATACCGTTCTAATGGGGCATTATGGCCGGATGTATCAGCGCCCCGTCGACCAGGAGTTTCCTTACGTGGATCACACCAAGGACTATGCAGCACAACTGGATGCCGCACTGAACAAATTGCACGAAGAAGGCCGCTATCGCACCTTCATCGACATCGAACGCCGCAAGGGCCAGTTTCCGCATGCCGTGCGCACACGCCCCGACGGGTCTGAACAGGACATCACCGTATGGTGTGGCAACGACTACCTTGGCATGGGCCAGCACCCTGTCGTGGTCCAGGCGATGCACGAGGCAATCGACGCCACCGGCGCAGGGTCGGGCGGCACGCGCAACATCTCCGGCACAACGGTGTATCACAAGCGGCTCGAGGCCGAACTGGCCGATCTGCACGGCAAGGAGCAGGCGCTGATCTTCACCTCGGCCTATATCGCCAACGACGCCACGCTGAGCACGCTGCCCAAGCTGTTTCCGGGGCTGATCATCTATTCCGACGCGCTGAACCACGCCAGCATGATCGAGGGCGTGCGCCGCAATGGCGGGGCCAAGCGGATCTTCCGGCACAATGACGTCGCGCACCTGCGTGAGTTGCTTGAGGCGGATGATCCTGCGGCACCCAAGCTGATCGCATTCGAATCTATCTATTCGATGGACGGCGATTTTGGCCCCATCGAAGCGATCTGCGACCTGGCCGATGAATTTGGCGCGCTGACCTATATCGACGAGGTCCACGCCGTCGGCATGTACGGCGCGCGCGGGGCAGGCGTGGCCGAACGCGACGGCCTGATGGACCGTCTGGACATCATCAACGGCACCCTGGCCAAGGCCTATGGCGTGATGGGCGGCTATATCGCGGCCAGCGCGCGCATGTGCGATGCAATCCGCTCCTATGCGCCGGGCTTCATCTTCACCACCTCGCTGCCGCCTGCCGTGGCTGCGGGGGCCGCGGCGTCGGTCGCACATCTGAAAACCGCGCCCGAATTGCGCGAGGCACATCAGTTGCAGGCGCGCATCCTCAAGATGCGGCTCAAGGGGATGGGTCTGCCGATCATCGACCACGGCAGTCATATCGTGCCGGTGATGGTGGGCAATCCGGTGCACACCAAGCTGCTCAGCGACATGCTGCTGGAAGACCACGGCATCTATGTGCAGCCGATCAACTACCCCACCGTGCCGCGCGGCACCGAGCGTCTGCGCTTTACCCCGTCGCCTGTGCATGGGCCACGCGAACTTGACGCATTGGTGCGGGCGATGGACGGGCTTTGGTCACATTGTGCGCTGAATCGCGCCGAATTGTCCGCCTGAGCCCAGGAGTAGGTGAATTTCAGTTTCCCATGTGTTAAGCAGTGTTTAACAACAAACCAGCGTCGAATCGGGCATGACGCACGGGTTCCAAGAAACGGACAACACGGGGCATGGGTATGATCGGGCGGAAGTCTCCCAAGATCATTGAACAGAACGCGGAGCCGAAAGGCTTTGACGATTTTGAATTGCGTCTCGGCGATGTGATGCGCGGTGAACGTGCTACGCTCGGAAAATCACTCCTCGACGTCCAGCGCGAACTGCGGATCAAGGCCAGCTATATCGCGGCCATCGAAAACACCGATCCCGGTGCGTTCGACACGCCGGGTTTCATCGCGGGCTACGTGCGGTCCTATGCACGCTATCTGGACATGGACCCCGACCGCGCCTTTGCCGCATTCTGCACCGAAAGCGGATTTTCCGTGGCGCACGGCATGTCCGCCGAAGCATCGGTGATAAAAAAGCCCACCCGCGAGGACCGTCTGGCCCGCGACCGTGGCAACAAGGATATCTTTTCCGCACCCAGCACCCCCTTTGCGCCCACGGGCGAGGGGTTTCTAAGCCGGATCGAGCCGGGGGCCATCGGGTCATCTCTGGTTCTGATCGCGCTGATCAGTGCCATCGGGTTCGGCGGCTATTCCGTTCTGCAAGAAGTGCAGCGGGTGCAGGTGTCGCCTGTTGACCAGACGCCCGTGGTGCTTTCGGACCTCGATCCGCTGCAAGGCGCGTCGGTTCAACAGCCCAGCCTGGACGAGGCGTCTGAAACATCGCCTTCCGCGCTGGACACGCCGCGCGTCGATGCGCTGGACCGGCTGTACCGCCCCCAGGCGCTGGACGTTCCGGTTCTGGTCGCCCGCGATGCGCCCATCGCCACGATCGACCCGCGTTCGGTCGGAAACTTCGCCCAGCTTCCCGGCCTCGAAGCGCCGGTTGTCGCGGGCATCGAGCCGGTGAAAACCGAAGCCCCCGCCGTGCCGCAAGTGGTCGAGACGCAGGCACCTGTCTTGCAAATGGTCGCCGTGCGCCCGTCCTGGGTGCGCGTGCGCGGGGCCGATGGCACCGTGATCTACGAGACCGTGATGCAGCCCGGCGACACCTGGACCGCCCCCGCCACCGAAGAGCCGCCCGTGCTGCGCACCGGCGAAAGCGGTGCGATCTATTTTGCGATGAACGGCAAGTTCTACGGCCCCGTCGGTGCCAATGGTGCCGTGACATCGAACCTGCCGCTGGAAATCGCGGGACTGCAAGAGACCTATCTGCCGGTCGATGTGTCCACGGATTCGGGCCTTGTGCGCTATGCCGAGGCGACTGCGGCGGCACTGTCCCCCGTCGTTACCGACTGAACCCTCCTCTCGGGTAAATGATCACCGACATGGCGCGCACCCCGCGCCTGACGGTTGCGCCGCGCGCGCGCAGCGCTTAGGTCTGTTCAGGAACCCGCTAGCCGAAAGAGGCGCTTTCATGTCGCTCAATCACATCCGTCCGTGGCGCAACATCTATCGCCGCGAAAGCCGTCAGATCATGGTGGGCCGCGTGCCCGTCGGCGGCGGTGCACCGATCACCGTGCAGACGATGACCAACACGCTGACCACCGATGTTTCGGGTACGCTGGCGCAGATCACCGCCTCTGCCGAGGCCGGGGCCGATATCGTGCGCGTCTCCGTGCCCGACGAGGACAGCGCCCGCGCGATGAAAGAGATCTGTGCCAACTCGCCGGTGCCGATCGTGGCCGACATCCATTTTCACTACAAACGCGGCATCGAGGCCGCCGAGGCGGGGGCTGCCTGCCTGCGGATCAATCCGGGCAACATCGGCTCCGAGGCGCGGGTCAAGGAGGTCATCCGGGCCGCGCGCGACAACAACTGTTCGATCCGCATCGGCGTGAACGCGGGCAGTTTGGAAAAGCATCTGCTCGACAAATACGGCGAGCCGACCCCCGACGCGATGGTCGAATCCGGGCTCGATCACATCAAGATCCTGCAGGACAACGACTTTCACGAGTTCAAGATCAGCTGCAAGGCGTCCGACGTGTTCATGGCCGCCGCCGCCTATCAAAAGCTGGCCGAGGCTACCGATGCGCCCATTCACCTTGGCATCACCGAGGCCGGGGGGCTGACGTCGGGCACGATCAAGTCGGCCATCGGGCTGGGCAACCTGTTGTGGATGGGCATCGGCGACACGATCCGCGTCAGCCTCTCCGCCGATCCGGTGGAAGAGGTCAAGGTCGGCTATGAAATACTGAAGTCCCTGGGCCTGCGCCACCGGGGCGTGAACATCATCAGCTGCCCCAGCTGCGCGCGCCAAGGCTTCGACGTGATCAAGACCGTCGAGATCCTCGAGGACCGGCTGGCCCATATCAAGACACCCATGAGCCTCAGCATCATCGGCTGCGTGGTCAACGGCCCCGGCGAGGCGCTGATGACCGACGTGGGCTTTACGGGGGGCGGCAACGGGGCCGGCATGGTCTATCTTGCGGGCAAGCAAAGCCACAAGCAGTCGAATGCCGACATGATCGAGCACATCGTCGAACAGGTTGAGAAAAAGGCCGAGGAACTGGCCGCTGCCGAGGCAGCAGAAGCGGCAGAAGCGGCGGAATAGCCGCTTCTCATGTCTCAGTCAGGGCAGACGTCGCTGCCGCAGATATAGCGGTT
This sequence comes from Pseudosulfitobacter koreensis, assembly GCF_024733015.1. GTDB lineage: Bacteria > Pseudomonadota > Alphaproteobacteria > Rhodobacterales > Rhodobacteraceae > Pseudosulfitobacter > Pseudosulfitobacter koreensis. The sequence goes on along the minus strand of NZ_JANKJG010000002.1, from coordinate 62,239 downwards.
GAGGATTGCCTCCGATTCAGGCAGGCCGAGGCCGGAAGAGGACGGCTTTGCCGGTTCACTGGTGAAATACGACCGCATCACGTTGCGCGCATAGGGATCGCAGGCAGCATCGTTCAGGCAGGACTGTAGTTCTTTGGTGCCCGCGACATGACCATATCTGTCTTCGAGCGCCGCATGGCTCTTGCGGGCGCGGGCGTATTTCGACTGGACCCGCTCGAAATAGCGATAGGCCAGAAACCCGGCCCAGGCGTGGTCGTCGCCGCCGTTCTTGTAAAGCTCTTCAAAGACGCTGGCGCGGGCCAGGCGCACGCGGTCGGGATCGACCCCCTCCTCGACGGCGAAGGCCAGAAACGGCCCGACCATCGGGTTCATCTCGACCTCCAGCCCCTCCTGAAAGGCCGCTTCGGTCGAGTAGACCAGCGCGATTGCATAGCCGCCATCGACAGCCTGGCCGATCATCCGCGCCCCGGTTTCGGGGTCTCTTGGGATGCCATTGCTGCCGCGCATCAGGTTGATGCCGTGATTTGACTGCGAGATCGGATAGCCCCGCGTCGCGTTGCGCGCGTACATCCGGGCGCCGACCTCATCCCGGTCCTGGCCTGCGCCTACCATCCCGTATGTGGGGCACCGATTGTTGCTGACGACCCATGCGATGCTGTGCGCTGCTGCCAGATCGCCTGCAGCGGCCTTTTTTTCAAGGGCGCGCAGTCCGGCAACGTCGCCATCGCAGGCCTTCTCAGACAGCACGATGGCCGCCTGACGTTTGGATTCCAGCGGTTCGGGCAGCGGATCCGCCCCAACCGATAGTGCACAACAGATCAGCGCACTGACCGAGATCGAAACGAGATGCCGCATAAAAATACCCTCAACACGAAAATGGCGTTGAGGGTAGCAATCCTTGCTTGAGCGATCAAGTGTGCGGTCAGCCGCGTTTTTCGTCGACCATCATCATCAGCTGATCATAGGGCAGGTAGCCGCGCAGCATCTCGTCGTGCATCACGAAGGTGGGTGTGCCGGTGATCTGCAATTCTTGGGCCAATGCGCGGGTCTGCGCGATGCGGTTGGTCACCTCGTCGCTGTCCATGCCCGCCACGATCGCGTCGGCATCCAGCCCCAGCGTGCTTGCCACGCGGGCCATCACAGGCACGCTCAATTCGCCGTTCGAGGTCATCAGCGCGTCGTTCACCGCCTCGTATGCATCAGCGCCTTCGACGATCAGCGTCGATATGGCAAAGCGCGAGGCCAGCAGGGACTGTTCGCCCAAGATCGGGAATTCCTTGACGATCAGGCGGATATTTCCGTCGGTTTCCAGCAGCTTGGCCACTTCGGTGTGGGCGCGTTTGCAATAGCCGCACTTGTAATCCAGAAACTCGACCAGCGTGATGTCGCCATCCGGGTTGCCGCCGACAAAGGAAAACCCGTCGTCAAAGATGGCGTCGGCATTGTCCGACACCATGTTCAGATCGGCCTCGACCTGTGCCATGGCCTGCTGCTGTTCCAGCAGGTTGACCGCATCGATGATGACTTGCGGGTTTTCCAGCAGGTAGGCGCGCACTTCCTCGCCGAAATCGGCGCGCTCGGCGTCGGTCATGGCCGACATGTCGAAGGCGGCGGCGGGCAGGGCCAGCGCGACAGTGGCCGCAGCAGCGGCGAAAAGGCGGGGTAGGGGCATGGATTATCTCCGTTCTTTGCGTTTTTCGGCGCGTTCACTGGCAATCAACACATCCTGTGCGCGTTGCCAAGGGCCTGATCCGGTGTCCAGCAGATCGCTGGCGCGTTTGGCGTGAATTCCTGCGTCTTCCATCCGGCCCGACAGCGCATAGCGTTCGGCGGTGACCAGCGCGGCCATGCCGGTGTGTCCCGACTTGGCATAGGCCACGGACAGATCGCGCAGCATCACGCCATCGCGAAAATCAATGGCGCGGGCCTGTTCCAGCGCCGTGCGGGCCTGGGCCACATTGCCCGTGGCCAGCAGCGCGCGGCCATATCCGGCCAGCACCAGTGCATCACGCGGAGCCAGGTTCACGGCACGGCCATAGGCCGCGACTGCCGCCTGAAACTGGCGGGCGTCCATCAGGATATCGCCCTTGGCGGTGTGGAAATAGGGATCGCTCGGGCGCACCGCTATGGCGCTGTCGATGGCGCGCACGGCCTGCTGCGTGCGCGATTGGCGCGATTCCGCGATGGCTTCGCGCAGGTGCTGCACGTCCTTGTAGCCGCCTTCGTCCAAGCGTTTCAGTGTCCATTTCGGCGCGCGGGTGTGGGCGCTGATCTTGCCCTTGACGCGGGCGAACCAGTAATCGGCGGTGGGGTTTGCGACCATATCGCCGCCATAGGCCGTCACATAGCCTTCCATCGCGCGCAGCCGGTCGCGGGTCAGCGGGTGCGAGCGGACATAGGGGTCCTGCCGACGCTCGGCCAGAACCTCTTGCCCGCGAAACAGCTGCATCACCTCGAGAAACCCGCGCGGGTCGGCACCGGCGGCGCGCATGAAGCGCACGCCCGACTGATCGGCAGAGGCTTCTTCGGCGCGGGTGTGTTTCAGAAACGAACGCTGTGCCGCCGACGTGGTGCCTATAGCCAGACCTGTTGCCGCCTCGCCGCCGCCTGCCGCCGCCGCAACGGCAGCCAGCGCCAGGCCAAGCCCCGCAAGCGTTTGCGCGTTGCCATAGTTGACCATCCGGCGGGTGATATGCCCGTTCGCGATATGTGCGGCTTCATGCGCCAGTACCGCTTGCAGCATGCCCGCCGAGGTCGCGCGGTTGATCAGCCCGTGATTGACAAAGATCGCATCGTTGCCGACCACGAAGGCGTTCAGCCCGCCGTCGTTCACCACCAGGATCTTGACCCGCGCGGGGCTGAGACCCGCCGCCTGCAGGATGGGCGAGACCAGCTGCGTCAGCCCGTATTCCACGTCCGCATCGCGCAACAGCTCGATGGCACGCGCGGGCTGCGCCAGCACCACGGCCAGCCACATCGCCAGCATCAGGACAATTGCCCCCATTGACGGCAAGGGCAAAGCCCTATGAAAAGCGCGCAAAGACCACATTCGCGCAGCATAGGAGACAAGTGATGAAAACCTCAAGACGCAGCGCCGTTGATCCCTTTATCGTGATGGACGTGATGGAGGCCGCCCGCGCCGCCGAGGACGCAGGCCGCCACATCATCCATATGGAGGTGGGCCAGCCCGGCACCGGTGCGCCGCGTGGGGCCACGGATGCGCTGGCGCGTGCGATGAACGAGGGGCCGCTGGGCTATACCGTGGCGCTGGGGCTGCCCGCGCTGCGCGCCCGCATCGCGCGGATGTATGGCGAGTGGTACAATGTCGATCTGGACCCTGCGCGCGTGGTGATCACATCCGGCTCGTCGGGGGGCTTCATCCTCGGGTTTACCGCGCTGTTTGATACGGGCGACCGCGTGGCCATCGGCGCGCCGGGCTATCCCAGCTACCGCCAGATCCTGCGCGCGCTGGACCTGCAGGCGGTTGACCTGCCGACCGCAGCTGCAAACCGCTATCAGCCGGTGCCTGCGGACTTTGCCGAGATGGACATCGCGGGGCTTATGGTGGCCTCGCCCGCGAACCCGACTGGCACCATGCTGGACCATGCCGCGATGGGCGCGCTGATCGACGCGACCCACGCCAAGGGGGCCTCGTTCATCAGTGACGAGATTTATCACGGCATCGAATACGAGGCCAAGGCGGTCACGGCGCTTGAGCTGACCGACGAGGCCTATGTGATCAACTCGTTCTCGAAATACTTTTCGATGACGGGCTGGCGCGTGGGCTGGATGGTGGTGCCTCAGGATCATGTGCGCGTGGTCGAGCGGCTGGCGCAGAACATGTTCATTTGCGCCCCCCATGCGGCGCAGGTCGCAGCGCTTGCCGCGATGGATTGCGAGGATGAGCTTCAGGCCAACATGGACGTCTACCGCGCCAACCGCGCGCTGATGCTGGAGGGGCTGCCCAAGGCCGGGTTTACCAACATCGCGCCGCCCGATGGTGCGTTCTATGTCTATGCGGATGTGTCCGACCTGACCGACGACAGCCGCGCTTTTGCCGCCGAGATCTTGGAGCGGGCGGGGGTTGCGGTGACGCCGGGGCTGGACTTTGACCCCCTGCGCGGGCGGCACACGTTGCGGTTTTCCTATGCGCGCGCCACGGCGGATATCGCCGAAGGGTTAGAGCGGCTAAAGGCATTTATGAATGCACGCTGACTGCAAACCTGTGGTAAACTCTGGTGCCTGCGGGAAGGCTGCGATAGTTTTCCCGCAAAGTGACGATAAAAAGAGCAGGGCAGGCGGAATGCGATACGTGATCATGGTGATTTTTGCGTTGTTCTTGGTCGGCGCGCCGCGCGTTCAAGCCGATGCGCTGACCGCGCTGGCCCGCGTTGATCCCGACGACAGCCTTATCTCCGAAGGCTGGTTTGGCAACACCAAGCTGACAATCGGGCTTAGCCAGGGCGTGCCGTTCCGGGTGTTCCATCTTGATGATCCGATGCGGCTGGTGATCGACTTTCGCGAGGCCGACTGGGCCGCCGTCACCGCCGAGGATCTGCTGCCCGAGCCGGGCAAGGTCACGGGCGTGCGCTTTGGCCCCTTTGGCCCCGGCTGGTCGCGGCTGGTGCTGGATCTGGCGGAACCCATGCTTCCCACCGACATCGGGATGCCCGTCGATGACAGCACCGGCACGGCACGGCTGACCGTGGCGCTGAAATCCACTGACGCCGCGACGTTCCGCGCAGGTGTCGGAGCGCCCAAGGATGCGTCCTGGGCCACGCAGGCGGCGCAAACGCCACCGACGCCCAAGTCGGACGATACATTTGTCGTGGTTATCGACCCCGGCCACGGAGGGGTCGATCCCGGTGCGGTGCGCGACGGGATCACCGAAAAGGACATCATGCTGAAGGTCTCGCAGGCGCTGGCCGAGGCACTGCGCCGCAGCGGTCAGGTCGAGGTTGTGCTGACCCGCACCGATGACCGGTTCGTGTCCTTGCCGGGCCGGGTGGACATGGCCCATGCGGTCGATGCCGATCTGTTCATTTCGCTGCATGCCGATATCCTGAGCGAGGGCGGGGCCAGCGGGGCAACAATCTATACGCTGGCGAAAGAGGCAAGCGATGAGGCCGCCGAGCAGCTTGCCGCCCAGCACAACCGCGCAGACATCCTGGCCGGTGCCGATCTGAGCGGGGCCGACGACCAGGTGGCGGGCGTGCTGCTGGACCTGGCCCGTCAGGAAACCGCCCCCCGGTCGCATCAGGCCGCCGCCGCGCTGATCGACGCGATGCGTGCCGGAGGCGGGCCGATGAACGCGCGCCCCGCGCGGCAGGCGGGCTTTTCGGTGCTGACCAGCGCCGATGTGCCCTCGGTGCTGATCGAGGTCGGCTTTCTCAGCTCGAAACGTGACTTGGCGAACCTGCGCGATCCAGTCTGGCGCGCGGGCATCGCGGCGGCAATGGCCGAGGGCATTCTGGCCTGGCGCGCGTCCGATCTGGCGCAGCGTCCGCTGGTGCGCAAATAGACGCTCCAAGGGCCTGTCACGAAGGGCTGCGCCGTAAGCGTGATTATGCCATTGTCACACCCAGACGTGTTTTGACCCGCCGGACGCGCTGGCCTATAAAGCTGTCCTGAGCAGATTTCATAAAGGACGCTCCCTTGTTCCGATTCATCCTGTCGTTCTTCGGCGGTATCTTTACGACCCTGACCATGGGTATCCTGGCCATCGCGGTGAGCGTCGGCGCGATTTTCTATATCTATGGCCGCGATCTGCCCAGCCATGAAAGCCTTGCGCAATATACGCCCCCGACAATCAGCCGGATTTACAGCGGCCAGGGCCAGATCATCGACGAATTTGCCCGTGAGCGGCGGCTCTTTGCCCCTGCGGACACCATTCCCGATCTGGTCAAACAGGCTTTCATCAGCGCCGAGGACAAGAATTTCTATACCCACGACGGCTATGATCTGCGCGGCATCGCGGCGGCGGCCATCGACGCGGTGCGCTCGCGCGGGCGCGACGTGCGCGGTGCCTCGACGATCACCCAGCAGGTTATGAAGAACTTCCTGCTGTCCGGCGACCGTCAGGCCGAGCGCAAGATCAAGGAGATCATCCTTGCCAGCCGCATCGAAGAGACGCTGTCCAAGGAGAAGATCCTTGAGCTGTACCTGAACGAGATTTTCCTCGGGCAGAACAGCTATGGCGTGGCGGCGGCCAGCCAGACCTATTTCAACAAGACCCTGGGTGAATTGGCCCCGCATGAAGCGGCGTTTCTGGCCTCCCTGCCCAAGGCCCCGTCGGATTATCACCCGGTGCGCCGCAAGGACCGTCTGCTGGCGCGGCGCGACTATGTGCTGAACGAGATGCACGAGAACGGCTATCTGACCACGGCCGTCTACGAGCAGGAGCGCGCGCAGCCGCTGCGGTCGGTTCAGAACGGCGATTTCGACAGCTTCAAGCAGGAACTGCCGCCGCGCGACTACTTTACTGACGAAATCCGCCGCCAGTTGTCCGAGAACTTTGGCGAGGGCGAGTTTTTCACCGGCGGTCTGACCGTGCGCGCGACGATTGATCAGGAACTGCAACCTGTCGCTGCCGACGCGCTGCGCACCGAGTTGGAAAACTACGACCGCAGCCGCTCGACCTGGCGCGGCACCGGCAAGACGATCGAGCCCGAAGTTGCCACCGGCGACGCATGGGAAGAGGCGCTGAACGGCGTGACCGTGGCACGCGACATCGACCTGAACGGCCAGTGGTATCCCGCTGTCGTGCGCGAGGTCGGCGACCAGCGCATCGTGCTTGGAATCGAGGGGAAGGGCATCGGCGAAGTGCCGCGCGATGACATCAAGTGGATCAAGGGCGACTTTGCCGCCAACTTCGACGTGGGCGACGTTGTGCATGTGCGCCAACGTGACGGCGCGTGGTCACTTCGGCAGGTGCCCGCCGTGCAGGGCGGCTTCGTTGCGATGGACGTCAACACCGGCCGCGTGATCGCGATGCAGGGCGGGTTCAGCTATCAGAATTCGGTCTTCAACCGGGCAACACAGGCGAAACGCCAGCCGGGTTCGTCGTTCAAACCCTTCGTCTATGCCGCAGCGCTGGACAGTGGCTATACGCCCGCGACGATCATCGTCGACGCCCCCATCGAGATCAACACACCCCAAGGTTTGTGGCGGCCCAAGAACGCGTCGAACCAGTTCTACGGGCCGACGCCAATGCGCACCGGGATCGAACGCTCGCGGAACCTGATGACCATCCGTCTGGCCCAAGAGGTCGGGATGGAAACCGTGGCCGATTACGCCGAGCGTTTCGGCGTCTATGACCGTGGCCAGATGGGGACCTTCCTTGCTAACTCGCTGGGATCGCAGGAAACCACGCTCTATCAGATGGTTGCGGCCTATGCGATGTTCGCCAACGGCGGCGAGCGGGTGAAGCCTACGCTGGTTGACCGGGTGCAGGACCGCTATGGCAAGACCGTCTATCGCCATGACGAGCGGATCTGCAACGACTGTCAGCTTGCCAGCCTCGACCCCGGCTATGGCCCGCGCATCGCCTCGAACCGCGAGCGGGTGATGGACCCGATCACCGCCTATCAGCTGACGTCGATGATGCGCGGCGTGGTTGATCGCGGGACCGCCAGCGGGTCTGTCAACCTGCCGGTGCCTACCGCGGGCAAGACCGGCACCACCAACGACAACAAGGACGTGTGGTTTGTGGGCTTTACCAGCAACATCGTCGCGGGCTGCTATATCGGCTTCGATACGCCTCGCAACATGGGCAGCGGTGCGTCGGGCGGCGGCATGTGCGGCCCCGTCTTCCAGCGCTTCATGCTTGAGGCGACGCAGAAATACGGCGGCGGCGAATTCACCGTGCCCCCCGGTGGCCGTTTCATCAAGATCGACCGCTTCACCGGTGCACGTCTCAGCGACGATGCGTCGGGCGACACCGTGGTCGCCGAATATTTCCGCGATGGCGAAGAGCCGCTCTTTGGTTTGATGTTCGACGGTGGCTTTGCGATGGGTGCCGATCTGCCGCTGGTCGAAGAGGTAGGGCGCGCCACGGGCCGCTCCGTCACCACCTCGACGGGCAAGAAGGCGGTCGTGGGGCCCAAGGCCAACTTCGGCACGCTCAGTTCCGGCGGGCTCTACTAGCCACCGCAAAAACCGGCACCGGACAGGTATGCTTCGTCACCCGACGGCTTGCCGCCTGTCCGGCGCTGGTTTACACCCCGCTTTCAACACCATCCCGAAGGACACGAGCCATGCGCGCCGAGGCCCAAAACACCGTTGCCGAGATCGAAAAGTCGCTGGAGCTGCTGGGGCAGCGTCTGGGCGTGGAAACCGCGCAGTACCGGCTGGAAGAATTCAATGCCCGCGTTGAGGACCCGAACCTGTGGAACGATCCCGAAGCCGCGCAAAAGCTGATGCGCGAGCGACAGGCGCTGGTCGATGCCATCGGCACCTATGAGGGCATCAAGCAGGACCTGGCCGACAACATCGAGCTGATCGAACTGGGCGAGATGGAAGAGGACGAAGAGGTCATCCGCGACGCCGAGGTCGCGCTGAAGGAGCTGGCGGTCAAATCTGCGCAGAAGGAGCTTGAGGCGCTACTGGACGGCGAGGCCGACAGCAATGACACCTTCCTTGAGATCAACTCGGGCGCTGGCGGCACCGAAAGCTGCGATTGGGCGTCGATGTTGGCGCGGATGTATGTCCGCTGGGCGGAAAAAAAGGGCTACAAGGTCGAGCTGAACGCCGAAAGTGCGGGTGAAGAGGCGGGGATTAAGTCCGCGACTTACAAGATCACCGGGCACAACGCTTATGGCTGGCTGAAATCCGAAAGCGGCGTGCACCGTCTGGTGCGCATCTCGCCCTTCGATTCCGCGGCCAAGCGGCACACGTCTTTTACCTCCGTGAAAGTCTATCCGGTGGTCGACGACAACATCGAGATCGAAGTGAACCAGTCCGACATCCGCATCGACACCTACCGCTCGTCCGGGGCCGGCGGTCAGCACGTGAACACCACCGATTCCGCCGTGCGCATCACCCACCACCCAACCGGCATCGTCGTGACGTCGTCGGAAAAGTCGCAACACCAGAACCGCGACATCGCCATGAAGGCCTTGAAATCGCGACTTTACCAGATGGAGTTGGACAAGCGGTCGGCGCTGGTCAACGAAGTTCACGAAAGCGCGGGCGATGCGGGCTGGGGCAACCAGATCCGGTCCTACGTTCTGCAGCCCTACCAGATGGTCAAGGACCTGCGCACCAACTACGAGACCTCGGATACCAAGGGCGTGCTTGACGGTGACTTGGACGGGCTGATGGGCGCCACGCTGGCCCTGAACGTCAGCGGCAAAAGTCGGTTCGAGGCGCAGGGCGAGTGATTTGGCCCGCACGGGCTGCGTATTCCGCTTGAACCTGTTCCGGGCTGCGGCAAAGCTGCGGCCATGACAGATGATATTCTTTTCCAGGGTGCCCTGGCGCAATCGCGTGCTCTTGAACACAAAGAGCTGAGTGCAACCGAACTGATGCAGGCGACGCTTGCGCGCATCGACGCGGCGAACGGCGCGGTGAATGCCATCGTCTCGTTGCGCGATGCCGACGCGCTGATGGCGGACGCACGTGCCGCCGACGCAGAGCCGCGCAAGGGCTGGCTGCACGGCATGCCCATCGCGATCAAGGATCTGGCAAATGCCGCGGGGCTGCCGACGTCAATGGGATCGCCGCTGTTCGCGGGGCAGGTGGCCGCGCGCGACGACGTGATGGTCGCGCGTCTGCGCGCCGCCGGTGCGATTGTGATCGGCAAGACCAACACGCCCGAGTTCGGGCTGGGGTCGCATACGATCAACCCGGTGCACGGGCCGACCCACAACCCCTATGCGCAGGGACGCTCGGCCGGCGGATCGTCCGGCGGGGCGGCGGCGGCGCTGGCCTGCGGGATGCTGTCGGTGGCCGATGGATCAGACATGATGGGGTCGCTGCGCAATCCGGCGGGCTGGAACAATGTCTACGGGATGCGGCCCACATGGGGTCTGGTCCCGTCCGAGCCCGAGGGCGACAATTTCCTGCACCAGCTGTCCACCAACGGCCCGATGGCGCGCAATCCCGCCGATCTGGCGGCGCTGCTGGACACGATGGCGGGACCGGACCCGCGCCAGCCGCATGGGCTGGTGCAGGCGCCGTCGCTGCCGCAGATCGACGGCGGCATGGACGGTGTGCGCATCGGGTGGCTGGGCGACTGGGGCCGCGCGCTGCCGATGGAGCAGGGTATTCTGGAGATTTCGCAGGCCGCGTTGCAGCAGATGGAGAGCCTCGGCGCAAACGTCTCAGATCTGCCGCCGCTCTTCGACGCCGACGCGATGTGGGAGTCCTGGATCACGCTGCGGTCGTGGCAAGTGGGCGCGGGGCTGGCACCGATCTATGCCGATGCGGACACCCAGAAACACCTGAAAGACACCGCCCGTTGGGAGATCGCGCGCGGTCTGGCTCTGTCGGCGACGCAGGTTCATGCGGCCAGCGTGGTGCGCAGCAACTGGTTCAAGGCCGCAGCAGAAGCCTTTGAAACCTATGATGTTCTGGCGCTGCCTTCGGCGCAGTTTTGGCCCTTCGACATCACGTGGGAATACCCGCGCGAAATCGCTGGGGTGCAGATGGATACCTATCACCGCTGGATGCAGGTGGTGGTTCCTGCGTCACTGTTGGGCCTGCCGGTGGTCAACGTGCCGGTGGGCTTTGGCGGGCCGGATGATACGCCTGCGGGGCTGCAACTGATCGGCAAACGCGGGTCTGACGCGGCGCTGTTGCGTGTGGCGCAGGCCTGGCACGAGGCGACCGACTGGCCAAACGCGCGACGTCCCTGAACGGCGATCAGGACGGCTCGCGCCCCTCGGCAGCCAGGCGCGCGCGCAGCATGGCGACCTGCGGGGCGTTCTGCTCCAGCGCAAAGACATAGGCCTGTGTGAGAAAGAAACAGGCGGCATCCAGATCCTCTGCCCCATCGGCGGCTTGTGCATAGAGCGTGACCAGCGCCCGATGATCGCCCGCCGCATGTGCTGCCAGAAGCTGCGCATTTAGATCGCTCATTCCGCCGCCATCGGCCCCGCGTTCGCGCCATCACGGTGCGCCTGCACCCGTCCCGCAACCCAGGCATGAAACAGATGCGTCGGCCCGTCCATCGCGGGTGAGAACCGACCGCCATCGAAGTTCGGCGCATGACGGCCACGCTGCATCCCCTCGACGACAAAGATGTCTTCCTCGAACACCAGCTTCCACTGCGCGGTGTTGCGCGCACGCAAGGCGGGATCTGTGTCGGATTGGGCATAGTAGATATGCACGTTTTCCACAGTCTTTTCCGTGCTTTCCGGCACCAGGATGATCGCGAACACATGGTCGCGGTGCACGCCCAGCAGCACGTTGGGATAGGCGGTCACATATTCCGCAGCGGTGTCCCACTTGGCACTCAGTCCGTCGAAATCGGGGAACGTCTGGCCATCCTCACCCGTCATCTGGCGATAGACCAGCGTGCCCTGACCCGAGTACAAATCAGGCGCTTCGATGTGATAGTGATCCTCAAGCCGCGAATAGCTGTTCAGACCGGGGTGGACCCAAGGCAGGTGGTAGCTTTCGCAGTAGTTCTCGACCGCCAGCTTCCAGTTGCAGTTCACTGTCAGCTGAAAACGGCTGTCTGCCCCTCCGTGGTGCAGCGGTTTGTCGAATTCGGCCCAGCGGGCCATCAGGTCGGCGTTGTGCACCTCGAACGGGGCGGCATTGCCCGACAGGTTGATCCAGACCACGCCCATCCACAGATGGCTGCGCACTTCGATCAGACCCAGCAGTGCGCGGTCGATGCCCGCATGGGTGTTGCGACCCGGACCGCCCACATGGGGCGTGCTGACCAGACGGCCCTCGGTGCTGTAACACCAGCTGTGATAGGGGCAGCGGATGGCGCCTTCGATCTTGCGGGGGGTGTCGACCAGGATCATGCCCCGGTGTCGGCAGATGTTCTGAAACACCCGCACGCGGGCGGCGCGGTCGCGCACGATCAGCAGGGGCATCCCTAGAAACGTCAGCGGCACCGCATCGCCGATCTCGGGCACATCTGCATCCACCGCCAGCCCCGACCAGCCCAACGCCAGCACGGCGGTGCGTTCCTCGTCGAAGACGGCTGGGTCGACGTAATGGGCATTGGGCAGGCCATTCGCCTGATCCAGTGGGCGGCGCACCGCATCCAGGTTGGTGTGGGACATCGGGTAGCCTCCCTTGCTTTGATGTCCAAAGCCTTACGCCAGAAGGCCCGTGCCCGGACCCACACCAGCGACAGGAATGCCCTGCACGCGACATGCGTGTTCGGTGCTGTGCTCAGCGGAAGGGGTCGTCAGGGCACAGAAGCTTGCGGTGAAACGGGGTCAGATCCGCCAGATCGCAAAAGCCGGCCCTGCGCGCGATTTTCAGCACGTGGCGCCAGCCCTCGGGGATATGCTCATAGACCATACGCTCGACCCGGTTGCTGTTGACGCCCTCGCGGATCGAACGTGCGACGTATCCGATCCAGAAATTGTTGCGAAACGATATCTCGCGCGTCAGGTGGTTGAACGTATTGGTCGCGGCCCCTCGGCGCGAAACCAGTGCGGCAACCCCGTCGTCGTGGCACAGGACGATTCCGCGAAACTCGCGCGCCGCACTGTCGTTCGACAGCCCCTGCATCTTCATCACCTCGCGCGGCTCGAACCCGCGCAGGAAGGTCGAGCCGTTCTTGCGCGACACATGCACCAGCCCGACGACAAAACGGTTCGGGTCCAGAAAGCTGCGCCGCGAAAAGCGGTAGAAGCCTGACGGAAACAGGCTTTCGGGTACGGTGACCGCCGCATCGCCCAGAAAATCCTCGATAAAGGGGTCTTGCAGAGACAGACAGTCCGTGCCGATCTCGTTCACGGGTTCCAGCAATATGCGCGCATCGACGTCGAAAAAGCTGCAGATGCGGGCCAGAACATCCGGCCGGGGAAAGCTCTCTCCGGCCAGATACCGGTTGAACTGCGTGCGGTTGACGCCCAGTTGGCGCGACAGTTCTGAAATCGACGGATAGCTTTGCGCCAGCAATCGCAGGTTCGCGCCGAACATATCGCGCAACTCCGCGGGGGAGCGATCATTGTAGTTCATGGTTGGTCCCCCCACATGGCATTGCTCAATACGGTCGGGTATGCGCGCCAGTTTACAGCTTTCGGCAGGCTGTGACGCGCGTGGGCGTCAGCACTGACATGCACGTATCATAGTAGGATAGGTTTGCTGATACAAATTGCAATATCAGCGCGCCGCACAACCTAAGCGAATGCAAGGCCGCGCCGGGGCGTCTGTTTTTGGGGAATGCTGCCGTCGCGTGGCGCCATGCGCATCACGCTGCACCAAGGTTGCCGGGCAGGGGGCCCTGGGGCCGCCCCGCCCGGCGCACGTCTTTACGTGTCGCCGCGCGACAGGGCCGCGACACCGGTGCGGGCCACGTCGATCAGACCCAGCGGGCGCATCAGATCGGCGAAGGCGTCGATCTTCTCCGGCGCGCCGGTGATCTCGAAGACAAAGCTGGTCAGCGTGCTGTCGACCACATTGGCGCGGAAGATATCCGCCAGCCGCAGTGCCTCCAGCCGCTTGTCACCGCCGCCCGAGACCTTGAACATCGCCAGTTCCCGCTCCACCGAGGGCCCCTCGACCGTCAGGTCGTTGACGGTGTGTACGGGCACGATCCGGCCCAGCTGTGCCTTGATCTGTTCGATTACCTGCGGCGTGCCGGTGGTGACGATGGTGATGCGCGACAAATGCCCGGTGTGGTCCACCTCGGCCACGGTCAGGCTGTCGATGTTATAGCCGCGCCCCGAGAACAACCCGATGACACGCGCCAGAACCCCCGGTTCGTTTTCGACCAGAACAGCCAGGGTGTGCCGTTCTTCCACATCGGAAAAGTTGGGGCGCAGGTTATAGGCCGAATGGCTGGTCGCACCTTTTTTGATTTTCAGAGCTGACATGTCCCGTATTCCTTTACACCAGCACCGAGCCCTTGGCGTCGATGACGCCTTGGGTGTCGGCTTCGCCCAGAAGCATTTCGTTGTGCGCCTTGCCCGATGGGATCATCGGGAAACAGTTCTCGTGCTTTTCGACCAGGCAATCGAAGACGACCGGGCCGTCGTAGTTCAGCATCTCCATGATCGCATCGTCCAGATCGTCGGGGTCCGAACACTGGATGCCCTTGGCCCCGAAGGCTTCGGCCAGCTTGACGAAATCAGGCAGGCTTTCGGACCAGGAATGCGAATACCGCTCGCCGTGCAGCAATTCCTGCCACTGGCGCACCATACCGAGGCGTTCGTTGTTCATGATGAACTGCTTGACCGGCAGGTTGAACTGCATCGCGGTGCCCAGTTCCTGCATGTTCATCAGCCAGCTGGCTTCGCCCGCGACGTTGATGACCAGCGCGTCGGGATGGGCCATCTGCACGCCGATGGACGCCGGGAACCCGTAGCCCATGGTGCCGAGGCCTCCGGACGTCATCCAGCGGTTCGGCCCCTCGAAGTTCAGGTATTGCGCGGCCCACATCTGGTGCTGGCCGACTTCGGTGGTGATGTAACGGTCGTGGTCCTTGGTCAGCGCCTCAAGCCGTTGCAGGGCGTACTGCGGCTTGATGATCTTGCCTTCCTGCTTGAACTTCAGGCAGTCGACCTTTTGCCATTCGTTGATCTGTTTCCACCACTTGGCCACACCTTCGGTGTTGGTCTTGCGGCCGCGCGACTTCCAGACCTTCAGGATGTCTTCCAGCACGTGCGCCACGTCGCCGACGATGGGGATGTCGGCCTTGATCACCTTGTTGATCGACGACGGGTCAATGTCGATGTGCGCCTTGATCGAGCGGGGCGAAAACGCATCCAGCACGCCGGTGATCCGGTCGTCGAAGCGCGCGCCGATGTTGATCATCAGATCGCAGCCGTGCATCGCCATATTCGCCTCGTAAAGACCGTGCATGCCCAGCATGCCCAGCCACTTGTCGCCCGAGGCAGGATAGGCACCCAGACCCATCAGCGTGCTGGTGATCGGAAAGCCGGTCGCCTCGACCAGTTCGCGCAGCAATTGCGATGCGGCGGGGCCGGAGTTGATGACGCCGCCGCCGGTATAGAACACAGGGCGCTTGGCGGTTTCCAATGCGGCCACCAGTTCGGTGATCTCTTCCATGTCGCCCTTCACGGTGGGCTGGTAGTGCGACATCGACGGTTTCGGGCCGGTATAGGTGCCCGAGGCGAACTGCACGTCCTTGGGGATATCCACCAGAACCGGTCCGGGTCGGCCAGACAGTGCGACGTGGAACGCCTCGTGGATCACGCCAGACAGCTTCTCTGTCTCTTTCACCAGCCAGTTGTGCTTGGTGCAGGGACGGGTGATGCCGACGGTGTCGGCCTCCTGAAACGCATCCGAGCCGATCATGAAGGTCGGAACCTGTCCGGTCAGCACGATGATCGGGATCGAATCCAGAAGCGCATCGGTCAGGCCGGTCACCGCATTGGTGGCGCCGGGCCCCGAGGTCACAAGGCACACACCCGGCTTGCCCGTCGAGCGCGCATAGCCTTCGGCGGCGTGGACCGCGCCCTGTTCGTGGCGCACCAGAATGTGCTTGATCGAATTTTGCTGAAAGACTTCGTCGTAAATGGGTAGGACGGCACCGCCGGGATACCCGAATACAGTGTCCACACCCTGATCTATCAGGGCCTGAACCACCATCTTTGCTCCGCTCATTTGACGTGTCATAGCTCTACTCCGGTTACGCCATACTGTCTTGCGCACATAAAAAAACCCCCGTTTTGGCGGGGGCACATGGGTCGAATTCTGGTCTACCGTTACCGGCCCATGTGCGTTGATCCTACGATGACGACGACATCAGCCATGTCTTGGGTCCTCTCAAGTGCGTTTCGGGACATTATGAGCGGTTGTCGGGAGCGTCAACAGTCAATCGGCGGGAAATAATGTCGCAGAGAGCATAAAATTCTTTATGAAAGTTGCGCGAAGGCGAGAAATTTCGATGTTTTGGAAAAAAATGGGCGCGGGATCGGTCCCCGCGCCCGTCTGGTCAGGAAAAATCAGCCGGTGATCAGGTCGCTTGCATGGGCGATACTGTCGCGGCCTGCCTCGACGCAGGCCAGCATGTGCCCGAGCGAGAAGTTGCCATCCTGAGCCGCACCTAGCGTTGTCCACGGCTTGAAGTCATGCGTCGAGCAGAGGATCGAATCCGCGTCCAGCACCAAAAGCCGCATCAGGGTGCCCGCCACGATGGTCCCGCCCACGGGGCCGAGTTTGCCGCCGTGCTTTTCGCCCTCGTGCAGACAATAGTACCACAGCGGTGTCTTGGTGATGCCATGGTCGCTCAATTCCTTGGGTGCCGGGATTTCTGCGGTGTGCATCAGGCGCGCCATTTGCTGGCCCGAAGGCAGCTCCAGCGTCATGCGGTCGCGAAAGATATTGCGATGCGGCAGCTTGCGGCTGTCCTCGATGCTCAACTCCTTGCCTGCGATCTTCAGCTTTTCGCCGATAAAATGCAGGTTGAAGATCGACCCGGCAAGTTTGCGCCCGATGGGCCGTGCCTTCTGAAACTTGGAATTGCCGGGAAAGTCGAACAGCCGCGAAAATTCGATGTTCAGCTCTTCGGGCCGCGAGTGGAATTCCTTGCGCATCATGTCGAACAGCTTCACATCGCCAGAGGTGCCGTTCAGCTCATAGTCGTTCTGCACCGTGGCGTGGCCAAAGCGATAGGCGGCGCCGGAAAACTCGATCGGCATGATCGGGCTGTCTTCGGTGAAGGGTTTGGGCAACCTGCCTTCGGCAAAGGCCTTGCGGACAGACTTGAGCACGTCGGCATCGACGAATGCTGGCAGGAAATCGTTCAGCACCATCCATTGGTAATGCAGCCGCAAGATACGCCGCGCGGCCTGAAAGGGATGTTCCGAGGGTTTGTATCCTTCGGTGATCGCCTGCGCGCGAATGCCCTCAAAGGCCGCAGGGACCAGGTGCGCGTCTTCTTGCAGGGCTGTCATCAGGATGTTGTGCATGCACACGAACGCACCCTGAAGCTGGCTGAGGATCTGGTTCTCGTCATTGCGCATGTCCCCGATCAGCGCCGTGCCATGGCTGTTGCGCGCCAGATCGCGGGCGTTGTCCTTGGTCCCGAACAGCAGGAACCCCGAGTGGTCGGGGTGATACAGATAGGGCGACGCCTCGTTGCCGTCGCCATAAACGCAGTCCAGATCCAGAGCAGGCGTGCGCACATTGCGGATCGAACGCGGGTCGATGCGCGTGCCGATGGCGCTTTGGGTGTCGAGCGTGACGTCGTGGTCGATGAACTGGCCAAAGAACGTCATGCCCGCCGCGGCCGGCCCGTCGGGGTCGTCTTCGTCCAGCATGTCGTCAAGCGCCTTGGTAAAGGCCTTTTGCACCGACTGGTCGTCAAAGGGTTTGCCATCGGGGCCTATGCCCGAAAGCTCGTTACGGGGTCCCAGGCGGCCAAATGCCTGAGGAAGCGGGGCGGGGGATGTGTTCGCGCATTCAAGGACGAAAGCATCATAGCCTGATAGGCCGTGCGAAACGGTCATTGTGATCTCCTTTGAATAAATTGCTTTAACGGGGGTAATTCGGTGGAAAAAATTCGAAGATTTTAAGTAAAATTGTTCCCGTATAGTCTGTGTACCATACAACCCTATGGTCGATCAGGTGAGGAAATCCCTACCTTATGGTTGAATCGTGCGAACGCTCCGCATAACAGCGGGCGCGCGCACGGGAGCTGTGCAGGATCGACGGGGGGCAGCAGTCAGGGGCAGTCAGCGCCCGGACAATCCTAGCGTCCGGTGCCTTGCAGCACGCCATGCTCCATCGCATAGCGGGTCAGACCGGCAGTGCTGGAAATGCCCAGCTTGCGCTTGATGTTCTTGCGGTGCGTCTCGACCGTGCGCACCGAGATGTCCAGATCACGGGCCACGTCCTTGTTCGTCATGCCCTGCGCCAGTTGCAACAGGATCGTCTGTTCACGCCCCGTCAGCGACACGCGAAGATCGCCCGGCTTCGGCTCGATCGAGCCTTTGGCGCCGGTGCACAGATACCGCTCGCCGCGCATCACGGCGTCGATGGCGTCCTTGATCTCTTCGGTGGGCACATCCTTGAGCACATAGCCGCGCGCGCCGTGGTCCAGCGCCGAGGCGATGTATTCGGGGCTATCGTGCATCGACAGGATCAGAACGGCGGTGTCGGGGCTGCGCTCCAGCACCAGTTCGGTCGCGGTCAGCCCACCCATTTCCGGCATGTTCAGATCCATAAGGATCACGTCGGGCTTCAGCGTGTCCAGTTGGTCGATCACGTCGCGCCCGTTGCCCAACGAGCCCACGACCAGCAGATCGTCATAGCTTTCCAGAATGGTCTGGATGCCTTGGGCGACCATCGGGTGATCGTCGACCACCAGAACGCGGACGGGACGGGGCAGGGGTGTTTGATCTGTCATGCTTGCATCTTTTCAGAAGGGTGTTCGGGGGCGGAATGGGGATCGGGCGGCAGCAGGTGCGACAGCGGCACGGTGGCCTCGACCGTGGTGCCGGAGGTGGTCGCATCGCTGTCGGGCAGGTTCTTGCCGCGCGACGACGTGATCCGCAAGGTGCCGTCCAGCTGTTCGATCCGTTCTTGCATGTTGCGCAGGCCGATGCCGCGCTGGTCGGCGGAGGGGCCACGGGTGGCGCGCGAGATACCGCAGCCGTTGTCGGTGATGCGTAGCGTCGCGCCCCGCCGGTGGCCGCGCAGATCGACGGCGACCTGCGTGGCACCGGAATGGCGCTCGATATTGGTCAGCGCCTCCTGGGCGATGCGGTAGAGCGCGATCTTGGCGTTGGGGTCCAGCCGGTTGCGGAAGACCACGGTGTTGAACGTGGTGCTGACCCCGGTGCGGGTCTGGAAATCGCTGGTCAGCGCCATCAGCGCAGGCCCAAGGCCCAGATCGTCCAGCACGCCGGGGCGCAGGTCGCGGCTGATCCGGCGCACCTCTGATATGGCGCTGACCAGGTTGTCGATGCCTTGGTCCAAAGAGGTTTCCGCCGTTTCGGTGGCCCCCGATTTCAGCCGTCGCCGCGCGATATCCAGTGCAAAGCGCACGCCGACGAGAATCTGGCTGATCCCGTCATGCAATTCGCGCGCGACGCGCCCGCGTTCCTCTTCCTGTGCGTCGAACACGCGCTGGGTCAGGCGTTTCAGCTTGGCGTCGGCCAACCTGCGTTCGCGCGCGTTGATCACCATGCCCGAGCCGAAGACCAGCAGCACCGCCAGCAGCGCGATCACCGTGATATAGACAAAGGTGCGCCGCACCCGCGCCTGCACCTCGGCGCGCGAGGTGGCCACGGTGGTCAGCACATCGTCGATGAAGACGCCGGTGCCCACGGCCCACTGCCAGCTTGGGAACGATGTCACGTATGAGATCATCCGCGCCTCTTCCCCGGTCGAGGGCTTGGGCCACAGATGGGTCAGGTAACCGTCACCCTGGCGCGCGATGTCGATCAGGTCGCGCACCACCGGTGTGCCTTCGCTGTCGGTCTGGTCCAGCCAGTTGGTGCCGATGCGGTCGGTCTGGCGCGGGCTGACCAGGCTGGTGCCGTCATAGTCGTAGACGAAAA
Source organism: Pseudosulfitobacter koreensis (assembly GCF_024733015.1). Taxonomy (GTDB): domain Bacteria; phylum Pseudomonadota; class Alphaproteobacteria; order Rhodobacterales; family Rhodobacteraceae; genus Pseudosulfitobacter; species Pseudosulfitobacter koreensis. Next base: position 42,575 of record NZ_JANKJG010000002.1, on the reverse strand, counting down.
AGAACCCCTCGCGGCCATAGATCATCGCGGACAGGATCTGTTTGACCTGCTGCTTTGCGGCCTCGTCATCGGGGGCAGCACTGCCGTAGACGAAATAGAACCCGTTGCGCGCCTGCGTCACGTAATTGCGCAGCTCTGCCTTCTTGGCCTCGATCAGCTGAAGTTCCAGCGCGCGTATCTCGCGGTCGGCCAGCGCGCGCGACTGCAAGGTCACCAGAATGGCAATCGCGGTCATCGCCAGCACGACCGGAACCGCCGCGATCAGCGACAGCTTTTGCGCATAGCTCAGGGAAAGGCGGGACCAAAGACGCAGCATCGTGATTCGATAAGCGGATTCTGTTGCGAATCATAGGGCGCAGGCAGCCCGCAGGGGGGCGGGTGCCGATATTCGTCTAAAATTCATCGAAAAATCGCCGTCAGGACAGTCTTTTGACGGGTCAAGTGATGTCGGTACGTAGTACTTGGTATTCCATTTCAAACGCGTCTGCGTAGGGTTACCGACACGCGAGCGGCCGCCTGCATTCACAACCGAGCGGTCGTCACATAAACTTTGGGAGGAGAAACTATGGACCGTCGTTCATTTCTGAAGACGTCTGCGTTGGGCGGCTCTGCCGCTGCCGCAACCACGCTGGCCGCACCGCTTTACGCGCAGGGCAAACGTACACTGACAATGGTGACCTCGTGGCCGCGCGGCTTTGCCGTGCTGGACGATGCTGCGACCTATTTCAACACGATGGTCGACGAGATGTCCGATGGCAATCTGACCATCGAGAAGAAAGCGCCTGGCGAGCTGGTCGGTGCCTTCGAAGTGTTCGATGCCGTCTCTTCCGGTCAGGCCGACATCTATCACGCGGCTGACTACTACTTCATCGGCCAGCACCCTGGTCTTGCATACTTCACCGCCGTGCCCTTCGGCGGCACAGCGCAGGAACTGACCAACTGGTATCTGCACGGCGGCGGCCATGAGCTGCACAATCAGGTCGGTGAAATCTTCAACATGAAGATGTTCCTGGCCGGCAACTCGGGTTCGCAGTCCGGTGGCTGGTTCCGCAAGGAAATCAACTCGGCTGCCGACTTCAACGGTCTGAAATTCCGCATGCCCGGCCTTGGCGGCAAGGTGCTGGGCAAGCTGGGCGCATCGGTTCAGAACATCCCCGGCGGCGAGCTTTACCAGGCGTTGTCCTCGGGCGCGCTGGACGGTCTGGAGTGGGTCGGACCCTTTGCGGACGAACGCGCCGGTTTCCAGGAAGTCGCCAAGATCTACTACACCGCCGGTTTCCACGAGCCGGGCTCGGGTCTGACCGCGTCGGTCAACCTGGATGTGTTCAACGATCTGACACCTGCCCAGCAGAAGATCATCGAATATTCCGCGATGGCGACCACGCACACGGGTCTGGCCGAAACGCTGGCCAACAACGGTGCGGCGCTGGCGCGTCTGCAACAGCAGGGCGTGAAGACCATGCAGTTCCCCGACGACGTCTGGGATGCCTTCGGCACCGCCTCGAAAGAGGTGATGGACGAGAACATGGATGACACCCTGTTCGCGGACATCCGCGGCAGCTTTGAAGAGTCGCTGAGATCTTCGGCCGAATGGCTGCAGAAATCCGACGCCTTCTATGTCGAACAGCGTCAGCGCGTGCTGAACCAGGGCTAAGCCAAAGCCGATCCGACACTTCGGGGGCCGTGCCATGCGCGGCCCCCTGATCTGCATCCGGCCCGCGCGCGCGGGTCCGGACGGCACCCCTGCAAATCCGGCGAGACGTCCGGCGTGCAGGCAGCGTTACGACAAGCCAACCGAGGAGGGCTGTGAACGATGGAAAACGAAGTGACCTGCGAGGGATTTTTCCGGGCGGCAGAAGGCGCAGAGCTGAGCTGTCTCGACAAGTTTCAGGACGGCGGACTGTTACAGTTCATTTTCGGCAACCTGCTCGAGGCGGTCTACAACCTCTTTGCCGCAGTGCTGAACCCCGGCATGTGGCTGAACTGGGCCGACCCGCAGGCGCTGATGCGCTTTATCTATTACGGCGGTTCGGTCGAGCTGTTCTTCGTGACGCTGCTGTTGCTGCTGATCGTCACCGGCGTCGGCCTGTGGCATCGCGGTTTCATGTGGGGCTGCGTGCGGGTGATCGAGGGGCTGAACAACTCGGTCGGTCGGTTCTTTGCCTGGGCCGGTCTGCTGATGGTGATCCAGCAGATCGTGATCGTCTTCATGCAGCGTATTTTCACGCGGCCCGACATCTCGTTCGGCTTTGGCATTCCGGTGCAGTTCGACATCTCGTGGTTCGGCGAAGAGTTGAAGCTTTACAATGCCTTGGTCGTCTGCCTTTGCGTGGCTTACACCTTTGTGCAGGGCGGGCACGTGCGGGTCGATCTGTTCTATGCGGGGGCGAAGTTCCGCACCAAGAAGATCGTGGACATGTTCGGCGCGGTGTTCTTCATGATGCCCTTTGCCATCGTCACTTGGATGTACGGCTGGTACTTCCTGTGGCGCCACCTGGTCACGCCGAACCCTTCGGCCTCTGACAGCCTGGACCTGCTGCTGCGCAAGGCCCGCATCCTGAAATGGAACGTCGAGACCATCGGCTTTTCGCCAAACGGCTTCAATGGCTACTTCCTGTTCAAGATCCTGCTGGTGCTGTTCTGCGCCATGGTGATGTTGCAGGCGATTGCCACGCTTTACCGCAGTTGGTGCGAGATGCGCGAAGGCGAAACATCCGAAAACAGGTATCTCGACCGCGACAGTCTGGGCGCGGGCGAAGAAGCCTATGAGGGCACGCACTGATGCGCGCGCCTTTCGAAACTTGCAAGAGTGACCATAAAAATGACGGGCGCACACCGCCTGCACGCAAAGATTAGGGACAGAATATCATGTTGTTTGGACTCGATGGCGTCGAAATTGGCCTGATCATCGTCTTTGTCTGCCTGTTTGGCGGCATCCTGTCGGGCTTTCCGGTGGCTTTTGCCATCGGCGGGGCGGGCATGATTTCCTTCGGGATCATCGCGGCCCTCGACAGCGCGGGGCTGTTGATCCATCAGGCGATTGACCAGTCCAGCGCGGTCTACCGCGATCTGGTCAACAGCGGGGTCAAGGCGGATACGATCAGTATTTTCCGATACCCCGACCTGCCGCGCATGGCCGAGCCGGTGTTCCCGCAAGGCTGGGAAACAGCACTTGACCGCAATGTGTCGTTCATCGTCAACCGCATGAACGAACGGGTTCTGGCGGGGCAGTCAATCGAGACGCTGCTGGCGGTGCTAATGTTCGTGCTGATGGGCATCACGCTGGAACGCTCGAAGATCGCGAATGACCTGCTGACGACGATGGCGCGGGTGTTCGGCCCGCTGCCGGGTGGTCTGGCCGTGTCGATTGTGGTCGTGGGCGCATTCCTTGCCGCATCGACCGGGATCGTGGGTGCGACCGTGGTGACAATGGGCCTGCTGGCCCTGCCGACCATGTTGCGCAACAACTATTCCCCCGAAATCGCCACCGGCGTCATCGCGGCGTCGGGAACGCTGGGGCAGATCATCCCGCCCTCCATCGTCATCGTCCTTCTGGGCACGCTGGCGGGCGATCTTTATTCCGCCGCACAGGAGCAGCGCGCGCAGCTGGTGGGCTGTACCGACGCGCTGAGCTATCTGGGCAAGCCTGCGGTTCTGTCCGTGGGCACGCTGTTTCAGGCCGCATTGCTGCCGGGCATCCTGCTTGCGCTGCTCTATGCGCTTTATGCGTTTATCTACGCGCTCCTGAACCCTGACAAGGCGCCCGCCGTGCCGATGGGCGCCGCCAACGGCGAGCCGATCACCCGCCGCGAAGGCTTTACCTGGTTCCTGGGCGCGCCGATGTTGATGGTGGTGGGCACGATCCTGCTGGGCAATCTGGGTGTGGTCGGATCGCAGAACATGACCGTTTCCTCCTTTTCGGACATCGAGCAGGGCGCATCGCTGCGCACCAACGTCTCGCCGGACTGTCAGGAGGCGATGATCGAACTGCACGGCCAGTCGAGATGGGACAGGGCCGTGGCCGAGCAGAGCGAAATCGACGCATCGGGCGGCTTGCAGGCCTCGACCCGGCTGACACCCGAAGCGTTGCAGACCGCCATCGACGACAAGGTGGCGAACGCAGCCCCCATCGGCACCGGCACGGCGATCCTGCTGATCCTGACCGGCCTGATCCTGACCACGGCGCGTGGCGTCGCACCCTCGCGCGACAAGCGGCCCCTGGTCATTGGTGCAATCGGTGCGGTGCTGGTGCTGCTGATCGACATCCTGCTGATCGGCCCGCGCACATCACCCGGTGTCTATGTGGTGCTGATGGCGGTCCCCTTCGCGACCCTGCTTTATGGGTGCTACCACGGGGTAATCGCCTGTTCGAAGAACGAGCTGATCCGCGTCGTGTTCCCGCCGCTGGTCCTGATCGTCGCGGTGCTGGGCTCGATCCTGGGCGGCATCACCAACCCGACGCCCGCCGCGGCACTGGGTGCGGGCGGTGCGATCATGCTGGCCGCCTACCGCAAGCTTACCGACACCGACCGCAGCCCAAAGGTGATCATCTGGTCGACGCTGGCCATTCTGGTCTGCATTCTGGTCGGGGTGAACTTTGACCTGCGGATCAACACCGACGACGTGTCGTTCGAAAGCTGGGTCGCCTTCATCGTGGCCTATGGCGCTTATCTCTATGCGCTGTTCGGCCTGCTGTTCAGCTGCTGGATACTCTATACTGCGGGCGTGCTCACACCGGTGGTGCGCGAGACGGCGAAGGTGACGTCGATGGTCTTTACCATCCTGATCGGCAGCCAGATCCTGAACCTGGTCGTCATCAGCTTCGGCGGCGAGCATTACATCCAGATGTTCCTCAAGTCCTTCGACAACGAGATCAAGGTCTTCCTGCTGGTGATGGTGGTGCTGTTCGTCTTGGGCTTTGTCCTCGATTTCCTCGAGATCATCTACATCGTCATTCCCATCGTCGGGCCGGTGATCTACGGTGGTTCGTTCGATCCCAAATGGGTCACGATCATGATCGCGGTGAACCTGCAGACCTCGTTCCTGACGCCGCCGTTCGGCTTTGCGCTCTTCTACCTGCGCGGTGTTGCGCCCAAGGAAGTCACCACCGGCCACATCTATCGCGGCATCATCCCCTTCGTGCTGATCCAGGTGCTGGGGCTGGCGATCCTGTGGTTCTTCCCCTCCATCGTGACAATCGTGCCGCAGCTGATCGGGCAGGGGTGAGGTAACAGAGCGGCGCGCCCTCTGGTCTTGGCGGGGGCGCGTGCCGCGATTGCTGGAGGCTCTGCCTCCAGACCTCCGGGATATTTGTGGCCAAAAGAAACTGCGGGCAGCCCTGTGCTCAGCTGCATTCCCTGTGCAGCAAGGCGACAAGATCGGCGGCTGGCATTGCACGGCTGAGGGGTGCGCCTTGTCCGGCCCATTGCGCGCCGAAGCCGTGTTCGCCCGCAGCCTTGGCGGCGGCGTTCAGGGCCTTGCCTGCGTCATAGGCGATTGGGTAGTCGGGGACCGCGGCCTTGGTCTGGCTGGCCCACGCGGTGAACCGGTTGGCCAGAGCGCGTGCGGGGCGACCTGAAATCGCCTTGGTCAGCAGGGTGTGCTGTGCGGCCTCGCCTGCGAGGGCGGCGCGGTAAGCCTCGTCTGCGCTGCTTTCGGGACAGGCAATGAAGGCGGTGCCTAGCTGGGCGGCCACGGCCCCCAGGTCCAGCACCGCGCGGATGCCTGCGCCGTCCATGATGCCGCCGGCGGCGATGACGGGAAGGGACGTGTTCTTGACCAGCAGTCGCGTCAGCGCGAAGGTGCCGAGCATATCGTCGGCAGCGTCGGGGTCGAACATGCCGCGATGGCCGCCGGCCTCGATCCCTTGGGCGATGATCGCATCGAGGCCTGCCGCAGCGATGGCTTTGGCCTCGCGCAGGTTGGTGGCCGTGGCGATCAGCGCGCAGCCTGCATCCTTTAGCGCCTTGATGCGGGCGGCATCGGGCAGACCGAAGTGAAAGCTGACCACGGGCGGTGCCGTTTCGACCAACATCTCGAACATGGCATCGTCGTCGGCAAAGCTGCGATAGATGATGCGCAACCCGGTCGGAGGCTCGGCTTCGTAGGCATTGAAAAGCGGGCGCATCGCGTGAAGCCACGCCGCCTCGCGCGCCGCATCCGGAGTAGGTGTCGCGTGGACGAAGACGTTGACGTTGAACGCGCGGTCGGTCAGCGCACGGATCGTGTCGATCATCGCGCGCGCGCCTGCGGCGTCGGTGGCGCCCACGCCGATTGACCCCAAACCGCCCGCATCCGACACCGCAGCCGCCAGCGCCGGGGTCGAGACGCCCGCCATCGGGGCCTGAATGATCGGGTGCGTGACATTGAGCTGATCGAGGAATGTCATGGCCTGTCCCGCCCGCGTCGCTTAGCGTGCCGGGCGGCTGTCGGGCAGGGCGATGTTGGCGACCTGTTCGGCAATCGGATCGGATGACAGCGGATGGGTTTCGGGGGTGTAGTCATCGGGATTGTTCAGCTTTTTCCACTTGCCCCCCGCATAGATCTCGAGCCCGGAAAAGTTGGATTTATAGCCCATCTTCTGACTGCCCGGCACCCAGTAGCCAAGATAGACATAGGGCAGCCCCGCCTCGCGGGCGATTTCGATGTGGTCGAGGATCAGGTAGGTGCCCAGGCTGTTGCGCGGCATGTCGGGAGTGTAGAACGAATAGACCATGCTCAGCCCGTCGGACAGCACATCCGTGAGGCAGGTGCCGATCAGATCGTGATCGGGGCCGGTGTATTCGATGACCCGGCTGCGCACCGGCGTCTCCTCGATCATCGCGGCGAACTCGAACACGTCCATGTCGGCCATCCCGCCATCGGCATGGCGGCTGTCGAGGTAATGGCGAAACAGATCGTATTGCGCTTCGGTGGCCCAGGGCGATGTCGCGCGGCGGCTGACGTCGGCATTGCGCCGCTGCGTGCGCCGCTGGCTTTTGGTCGGCTTGAACGCCGCGACATTGATCCGCGCCGACAGGCAGGCCGCGCAATCGGTGCACGATGGCCGGTAGAGCACGTTCTGCGAGCGTCTAAACCCCTGATGCGACAGGCTGTCGTTTAGTCGGCCCGCATTCTCGCCCTGCAAGGCAGTGAACAGCTTTCGCTCCATCCTGCCCTCGAGATAAGGGCAGGGTTGCGGAGCGGTGACGTAGAACTGCGGTGCAAGAGGCAGCGAATGGCGCATGAAAGATCCGTGTGGTTTTTTGTAATGATAGCCACGCAGAAATGTCTGACAAGAGCCACTTCGATTCAAGGTTTACAAGATTTACCCCAGGCTCCGGCGATTCATTGCCGCCGTGCCCAGAACAAGGTCTGTCAGGCTTTGGCCGCGCGACGCTGCACACATGAAGATCACCGACAGAAGTTGCAGCGGAAAGACCGCCCAGCTGACGTAATATCCGGTGGTGTGCAGCAGCGCCTGACCCAGGTCCAGACGCGCGCCCGTCGCATCGCGCAATTCGATCGCGGCAAGACGCATGCCCAGCGTGCTGCTGCGGTTGGCGATGGTGATGGTGCGGTAGGCAAAGTCAATCACCGCATAAAGCGCGGGGAAAAAGAACAGCCCGGTGAAGGCGGTGAAGGGCACGATGATCACCGCCAGAACCAGCACAAGGATGGTGTCGACGATCCACGCCATGAACCGTTTGGTCGTGACATCGCGGTAGAATTTCGGATCGGCAAGCGGATCGGCGGAATAGGTCATGTGAGCCTTCTGTTCCAGAATGGGGAAAAGGGAGGCCAGCCCCCGTTTCCGGGGGGCCGGCGTTATGTGGTCAAGTTCAGGCTTCGGTGCTGGCAGGCTTGGCGCGCTCGTCCATGAACTGGTCGAACTCTGCCTTGTCCTTGGCTTCGCGCAGACGCTCCAGGAACGCCTCGAAGTTATTTTGCTCTTCTTCCAGACGGCGCAGCGTGTCCGCCTTGTAGCTGTCGAAAGCCGAGTTGCCGGTGGATCGCATCGAGGTCATCGAACGCGACATGCGGCGGGACGAACAGGATTTATTGAACATGCGTTTGCTCCAGATCAGGTAAAACAGAAGGGCGAGGCCAACGGGCCAGAAAAACACAAAGCCGAGGACCATTGCGGCGATCCATGCGCCTTTGCCACGGGCATCCAGCCAGCCTTCGGTCTTGGCGAACCAACCGGGGTTCGATGTGGAAGAAACGGGTGCAGTTGCGGTTGTCATCTTTGAACCTTTCATCAAGCGTGAAATCCCGGTTTGATTTTGACTTGGCCGGAATGTGAATGTCTTTCACATCACTGAATTTGGGCATTCCTGGCTCTGGCGCAAGGGTGTATGTGAATGTTTTTTACATTTACTTTTTTTACGATTTGAAATCAGAGACTTCGGCATCGCAGATTTTCACCAGATCCGCCGGGGTGATTGCGAAAACGTGGTGCGGCGTGCCCGCTGCGGCCCAGATCACGTCGAAATCCAGCAGGCGGCGGTCGAAAAAGCACCGGATCGGCGACAGGTGCCCAACCGGAGAGACGCCGCCGATGGCAAAGCCGGTCTGCGCACGGATTGCGGCGGCATCGGCCTTGCCCAGATCCTCGCCCGCCAGCGCCGCGGCCTTGGCCACATCGACGCGGTTGCCGCCTGCGGTCACGAACAGCACCGCGCGCCCGCTGGTCTGGCCCTGGAACACGATCGACTTGCCGATCTGGTCCACGGTGCACCCCAATGCGTCTGCGGCGTCCTGTGCGGTGCGCGCCAGAGCGGTTTCGGTGATCTGCGGGGTCTGTCCTGCGGCCTCCAGGGCGGCACGGACGCGTTTCAGGCTTTTGCTCATGGGGGTATATTTGGCAATCGGTCTGCTGCCGCGCAAGAGCAGAGTTGGCGGCAAACGCAGCCCCCATTGACGCGCGCCTGTCAGCGGGCAAAGTACGCCTATGAACACGCCCCTTATTCCCATGCGCATACCGCGCGCTTTCGATCCCGACCGTGGCGCCGAAGCGCGCGCGCTGGTGCCGGATGTGACCGCCGAACAGGCCGAGCTGATCGCAGGCACGGCGGCGTGCAGCCCCTATCTGGCCGGGTTGATCGAAAAAGAGGCCCCCTGGATCGCGCAGGCGCTGCAAGCGCCCGACGCGGCGCTGACCGACACGCTGGCCTTTGTGGCCGCACTGGAACAGGCCGGGTTGATGAGCGGTCTGCGTCAGGCCAAGCGCCGGGTGGCGCTGCTGACAGGGCTGGCCGATCTGGGCGGGGTGTGGCCGCTGGAACAGGTGACGGGGGCGCTGACGGCATTGGCCGATGCGGCCTGCGACACCGCCCTGCGCGCAGGCATCGCCACCCAGATCAAACGCGGCAAGCTGCCGGGGATGGGCTCCGACGACATCGCCGATGCGGGCGGCATGGTTGTGCTTGCCATGGGCAAGATGGGCGCGGGCGAGCTGAACTATTCCTCGGACATCGACCTGATCTGCCTCTTCGACGAAAGCCGTTTCGATCCGCCCGACTATCACGAAGCGCGCGCGGCCTTTGTTCGGGCCACGCGGGCGATGAGTGCGGCGCTGAATGACATCACCGGCGAAGGTTACGTGTTTCGCACCGACCTGCGTCTGCGCCCCGATCCTGCCGTCACGCCCGTCTGCATGTCGATGGAGGCCGCCGAGCGTTACTACGAAAGCCTTGGCCGCACATGGGAGCGTGCCGCCTATATCAAGGCGCGTCCCGCAGCGGGTGACCTGGCCGCAGGCGACAAGTTCCTGGCCACGCTGCGGCCCTTCGTCTGGCGCAGGCATCTGGATTTTGCGGCCATTCAGGACGCCCATGACATGCGGCTGGCGATCCGGCAACACAAGGGACTTGGCGGGCCGATCACATTGCCCGACCACAACATGAAGCTGGGGCGCGGTGGCATCCGCGAGATCGAGTTCTTCACCCAAACCCGCCAGTTGATCGCGGGCGGGCGCGACGCCGACCTGCGGGTGCGCGGCACCATCGACGGGCTGGCCGTGCTGTCGCAGAAGGGCTGGATACCGGTCGAAGTTGCGGCGCGGCTGACCGACCACTACCGCGCCCACCGCACCGTCGAACATCGCCTGCAGATGGTGCGCGATGCGCAGACGCACAGGTTGCCCGCCACCGACAAGGGCTTTGCCCGGCTGGCGGCAATGATGGACATGGACGTGGACGCGCTGACCTCCGACCTGCGCAAAAGGCTTGCGGCAGTGCACGAGGACACCGAAGGTTTCTTTGCACCCTCCGCACCTACCGAGACTGAGACGGAAGTGCCCGACATCGACCTGTCGATCACCAACCGCTGGCCCACGTACCCCGCCTTGCGCAGTGCGCGCGGCGCTGCGGTCTTCGAGCGTATCCGCCCGGTGTTTCTGGAAAAGCTGTCGCGCGCTGCACGGCCCGACGAGGCATTGCGCGCGCTCGACGGGTTTCTGGCCGGTCTGCCCGCCGGAGTTCAGCTGTTTTCCCTGTTCGAGGCGAACCCGCAGCTGGTCGATCTGCTGATCGACATCGTCGGCACGTCGCCTGCACTTGCGCGTCACCTCAGCCAGAACGCGGGTGTCTTTGATGCGGTGATCGGGGGCGCGTTCTTTGACGATTGGCCCGAACTGGACGTCTGGCAGGCCGATCTGGAAAGCGCGCTGCACGACGAGCCCGATTACGAATCGCGGCTGGATATCGTGCGCCGCTGGGCCAAGGAATGGCACTTTCGCATCGGCGTGCACCTGCTGCGCGGGGTGATAGACCCCGGCGATGCGGCGGCACATTATTCCGAACTGGCCCGCATCTGTGTGCGCGCGCTCTGGCCCGTGGTGGTGGACGAATTCGCCCGCCGTTTTGGCCCGCCCCCCGGTCGGGGCGCGGCGGTCGTGGGCATGGGATCGCTGGGGGCCGGGACGCTCAGCCCGACCTCGGACCTGGACATGATCGTGATCTATGACCCGCTGGATGCCGATGCGTCGGACGGGCCGAAATCGCTTGCGACGCGGCCCTATTATGCGCGGCTGACGCAGGCGTTGATCACCGCCATCACCACCAGCACCGCGCAGGGCAAGCTTTACGAGGTCGACATGCGCCTGCGCCCTTCGGGCAATCAGGGCCCCGTGGCGACCAGTTGGCCCAGCTTTCAAGACTATCAGCGCGCCGAGGCCTGGACGTGGGAGCATTTGGCGCTGACCCGTGCCACGGTGATCGCGGGGCCGCCCGATCTGGTCATCGACATAGAACAGTACCGTCAGGGTCTGGTGACCCAGACCCGCGACAGGGACCAGACCTTGGGCGACGTGGCCGAGATGCGCGCCCGGATCGCGGCGGCGAAACAGCCCGCGGGCCCTTGGGACACCAAGCTGGGCCGGGGCCGGATGCAGGACATCGAGCTGATTGCGCAGATGGGCGGGCTGCTGGCCGGTCAGCTGGCGCGCAGCGTGCCCAGCGGCATCGCGGGTGGAGTCGATTGCGGGCTGTGGGATCAGGCGGCGGCCGACACGCTTCTCGACGCCTATGCGCTGTGCTTTGACATGCAGATCGCGGCGCGGCTGCTGACACAGGCGCCGCTGGATACGGATGCGTTGGGGCAGGGCGGCGTTGCGTTCCTGTTGCGCATCACCGGCCAGCCCGATCTTGAAACCCTGCGCGAGACCTTGTCGCGCACCACGGATGCCGCCGCCGACGTGATCGACGCGGTTTTGCCCCAGCAGAAAGAGCCAGGATGAAAAAAGGCGACGTCAACGACCCCAAGGGCCTGATCTACGAATCCTTTCGCATCGACGGGATCACGCCACCCGAATGCCGCAGCATCTTTCTGGACTGGGCGCTCAGCCTGCCGGTGGACGCCGACACGCGCACCGCTCTGGCGGCGCTGCTGGATCATTATGCCGACCGCGCCGACCATCCGATGACGCAGGTGATGACCGATGGCCTTGCCGCGATGGACAAGCCGCGCCGTCGCGGTGGCTGGCGCAGCCGGGCGCGCGACTGATCCTGATCGGCCTAACGGCCAATTTTCTTAACGGGTTGTGATATATCGGCAAAACTGTCATCCCTTGCACGCAAGGGGAGATCTGCATGAATGGCAAGCTGACGCGAGAAACAGAGATCGACCGGGTATCGGAGCTTTTGGGACTGCCCGAAGAGGTCAACGACACCAAGACGCTGACCGATCAGGTCGGGTACGGGCTTCCTGCGGCATCGGTCGAGAAGATACTTCAGATCATGCATTCCCCGCCCGAGCTGAACCTGATCCCCGAGCGGGCGTACCGGCGGGCCAAGACCGAAAAGCAGCCACTGAGCCCGGTAAAAAGCCAGGTGCTCTACGATTTTGCGCGTGCTTACGTGGTGGCCGACCGGGTGCACGAGGGCAACGGCGCGCTGGTGATGCGCTTTCTGGAAAAGCCTCATTCCGAACTTGGCGGTGTCGCACCGATGGCGCTGGCAATCTCCAGCCCGGCGGGCGCCGATGCCGTGATTGAACTGCTGACCAGATAGGCGCGCTTACAGGCATGGTCGTGTCCTGGGGCGAAACAATCGCTTGATCGTTCAACAATTCACGAAAAATCTTCACCAATGTCGCATTGCTGACCCAATTCGGGAGCAAATACCGCTCCAAGGCACAAAAAGTTCGAGCATTAACCGTGCCACCGGAGATTTGATATGAAGCTTATTAAACTGATCACAGTGCTGGGTCTGGGCGCAATGGTGTCTGCCTGTGCCACAACCGAAACAGCCACGCGCAACATCCCCTTTGAAACCGCCCCGGCCTTCGCACGGGCAGATGCGATGCCGCTTTTGCAGACCGATCCGGCACCGCTGGCCCCCACGGTGCGCATCGCCGCGATCAACGTGACCGTGCCGCAATCGCTGAAGGTCTCGGAGGCGAACATGTATTACCCCAGCGGCGACATCGTCTGGCGCGAAGATCCCGCAGGGGACCGTCACGCACAGGTCACGGCGATTTTCCAGACGGCGCTGCAACGCGGTGCCGACAAGGTCGCGGGCGACCGTCCCGTCGTTCTGGATGTGACCGTCACGCGCTTTCACGCGCTGACCGAAAAGGCCCGCTATACCGTCGGCGGCGTTCATTCCATCGCCTTCACCATGCAGGTGCGCGATGCCGCTACGGGCGCGCCCTTGGGTGCGCCGCATCCGGTCAAGGCGAACCTCAAGGCGTTCGGCGGGCAGCAGGCCATCGACGCCGAATCCCGTGGTCTGACCCAGAAGGTGCGGATCGCCGCGCATCTGGCCGAGGTGCTGCGCCAGGAAATGGCCCGCGTAAGCGCGCCCGACGCCCCGCGTCAGGGTTTCATGCAGGTGGCGCGCAAACTCTGATCTTCCATTTCACCGCGATAACCATGTAAGAGGGCGCTATGACAGCGCCCTCATTGCATTCCGATGCCTCCGCCGACCGTCCATCCGACCGTCCCGTGGTCCGCCTTTTGCCCAAAGCCAACGCACGTGCTATCCGGCACGGCTTTCCTTGGGTCTATGCCAACGAACTGGTGACCGACCGCCGCACGCGCGGTCTGGCCCCCGGTACCATTGCCGAACTGGTCGACGAGAACCGCACGCCGATGGGCGTGGTCACGGTCAACCCCGACAGCAAGATCATCGCGCGGATGCTCGACAGCGAGCCCGGCGCGCAGATCAACCGTGCATGGCTGGTGAAACATCTGGCCCGCGCCCAGATCCTGCGCGCGCAATTGTTCGACGAGCCGTTCTACCGGCTGATCCACGCCGAGGCCGACGGGCTGCCCGGTGTGATCATCGACCGTTTCGGCGACACCTGCGTGATCCAGCCCAATGCGGCCTGGGCCGAGATGATGCTGCCCGATCTGGCGGCGGCACTGGCCGAGGTCACGGGCTGCACCAACATCCTTAAAAACGCCGGTGGCCGAACCCGCAGCCTTGAAGGGCTGAACGACGTGAACGAAGTGCTTTTGGGCAGCCAGCCCGATGGACCGGTGGCCGTGTCGATGAACGGGGCCACCTATATGGCCGATCTGGCGACGGGTCAGAAGACCGGCCTGTTCTTTGACCAGCGGCCCAACCACGCCTTTGCCAAACGACTGTCAAAAGGCGCGCGGGTGCTGGATGTGTTCAGCCATGTCGGTGGTTTTGGTCTGGCAGCTTTGGCCGGTGGTGCAGAGCATGTGCTGGCGGTCGACGGTTCTGCCCCGGCGCTGGAACTGGCGCGGGCCGGTGCCGACGCGATGGGTGTCGCGGGCAAGTTCGAGACGCGGCAGGGCGATGCGTTCGAAGTGCTGGCCGATCTCGAGGGGCAGGTTGACCCGTTCGAGGTGGTCGTGTGCGATCCGCCCGCATTTGCCCCCTCGCGCAAGGCGCTTGAGCCGGGCTTGCGCGCCTATGAACGTGTGGCGCGTCTGGCGGCACCGCTGGTGGCAGAGAACGGCATTCTGGTACTCTGCTCATGTTCGCACGCCGCAGACCTTACGCAATTCCGCTCGGCTTGCGTGCGCGGTATCGGACGGGCAGGGCGTCATGCGTCGCTGATCCACACCGGTTTTGCCGGACCCGACCACCCGCTGCTGCCTGCGCTGGCTGAAAGCGGCTATCTCAAGGCGTTGTTTTTCCGTCTCTAATCGGTGTTCGTCCCCTTGAAGATCATGATCGACGCCTGTGTGCTTTATCCCACCGTGATGCGGGAAATGGTGCTGGGCGTCGCCTCAAAAGGCGTGTTCGAGCCGCAATGGTCGCCGCGCCTGCTCGAGGAATGGGCGCGCGCCGCCGCACGTTTGGGACCGCAAGGCGAGGCGCAGGCGCGGGGCGAGATTGCGATGCTGCAGGCCGCGTGGCCGCGTGCGAGCGTGACGCCGCAGCCGGGGCTGTTGCAACGTCTGTGGCTGCCGGACGACAATGACATCCACGTTCTGGGGGCTGCGATTGCCGGATCGTCCGACGTAATCATGACCCTGAACGCCAAGGATTTCCCGCGCAATATCTTGGCCGAAGAGGGGCTGAGCCGGATCGACCCCGACGGTTATCTGCATCAGGTCTGGCTGAACCAGCCCGAAGTTGTACAAGATGTGGCCGAATATGTACTGGATCAGGCGCGCGCCATGTCAGGCAGTGACTGGACCATGCGCGGCCTGATGAAGAAGGCGCGTTTGCCCCGGATCGGCAAGGCGTTGGCCCAGCCAATACCCTAATCCGCAGACCATTTCGCATCGAGGGTGCGCAGCGCCGCGATCCGCTCGGTGGTCTTGGGGTGGCTCATCAACCAGGCGGGGGCGGCCCCCGAATTGCTCTGCGTCAACGCCTCGAGCTTTTCGAACAGCGAGATTTGCGGCGCGATCCCGATGCCCGCCTTGGTCAGCAGGGCGGCGGCATAGCTGTCCGCCTCGTATTCGTCCTTGCGCGACAGACGCGCGGCCAGCAGGCTGGTCAGCCCGTTGGCGATCAGCACGCCGATGCCCGGCAGGAACCGCGAGAGCACCATCGCCATCGCCGTGCGCAGCGCGTTCTGCCCCGAAAAGTCGATCATCCGGCGGCGCGAATGGCCCAAGGCGACGTGGCCCAGTTCGTGCGCGATGACCGATGCAAGCTCGTCCGCCGACACCTTGCCCTCGCGGAAGGCATTGTAGAACCCGCGCGTGATGAAGATGCGCCCATCGGGTGCCGCCAGGCCGTTGATCGGCGCGATTTCGTAGATGTGCACGCGGATGCGCGGCAGATCCAGCGCGGCTGCCATGCGGTTGCACAGGGTGCGCAGCATCGGATCGGCCAGCTCGGTCGATTTCTGATCCAGCTCGTTTTTCAACCGCCAGGTCGAGAACCGGTACATCACGAGGGCGTAGATGATCGCCAGCAGGATTGGGGTGAACTTCAACATAGCCTAGATATGGGGCGATAGGGGCCCAAGGGCAATGTTCACGTGTCCCATTTCACGGGCATTTTCACCGGGCCGCGAAAGGCCCAGCCTGCGAAGGGCGCGTCGCCTGCCAGCCGCAGGTTCTTCAACTCGGCGAAGGCCAGCGGCAGGGCCACTTCGGTGATCAGACAGCGTGCGGCGGCGGCACCTGCGCAGAAATGCGGTCCGGCGCCGAAGCTGATGGCGGATTGGGTGCTGCGGGTGATGTCGAAGGTGTCGGGCAGGGCGAAATGCGCCTCGTCGCGGTTGGCAGAGCCGTACATCAGGAACACGCGGTCTTCGGGCTCGAAGGTGACGCCCAGAACGGTATCGGCACGCTCCACCCGGCGCGGCGACATGCCGATGGGGGAAATCCAGCGCGCGTATTCCGCAAATGCATCGCCCCAGGTGGCGCGCCCGTCGAGGATCATCGCCAGTTGCGAGGGGTGTTTCAGCAGCGCCCAGACGGTGCCCGCGATTGCGTCGCGCGGCTCGTTCTGACCGCCCGAGATGATCAGCTTGATGTTGGCGCGGATGCTGTCGGGCGGCAGGCCCGCGTCGGTCATGACTTGCAGGGCGGACCTTGCAGGCGGGCCCTCGGTGGCGTCACTGATATGGTCGTCAATGAACCGCGTCGCGCGTTTGCAGCGGCTCTCGATTCCCTTGTCGCCTGCATAGTTGGCGCAGCCGTCGATCATGGCCTGGCTGACGCCATCCATCTCGGCATCGGTCATCGCCTCGAGCCCGGTGATCGCCTTGAGCGCGGAGGCCGCGACGGGCATGGCAAAATCCGTGACCAGATTGCATGTCCCGCGCGGCACCAGCCGTTTGATGTGGTACTGCGCTGCCGCCTCGAAGATCGGTTTCCAATGCTCTTGCACGGTGCGCGGGCTGAGGGCCGGGAACAGCGCGCGGCGTTCGGCCATATGCGCGTCGCCATCCTTGCGCATCATGTTCTCGCCCATCAGCCGCGTCATCAGCCCGTCGGGCTGGCGTGAAGAGAACACCTCGGTCCGCTTTTCCTGGGTGTGTATGTCATCGCGGCGCGTGAGCAGCGTGGCGCCCAGTTCGGGTACGTATGTCACGGGCGTCTCGGCACGCATCCTCGCCAGCGCCGGGTAGGGATCGGCGGCGAAGTCGGCAAGGTCGATATGGGTCACCGGAGCGTCTGACATTGCGGCACGGTACGGCGCGCCGCGATCTACGCCAAGCGAAATTGCGTGGGTAGAATTGCGCAGGTGAAGTTACGCCGGTGTGCGGATGCTTTTGGACGCCGTACCCACGCGGCAGATCAGCGCGTCAACGCCTTCATCCCGCGCGACAATCCTTCCAGCGTCATGGGCACCATCGTGTCCGGCCCCATGATGTCGCGGATCATCTTGATCGACTGGGTATAGTCCCAGTATTTCTCGGGGATCGGGTTGATCCACAGGGTGCTGGCCCATTGGTCGCGCACACGCTGCAGCCAGACCTGACCGCTTTCGGGGTTCCAGTGTTCGTTCGCGCCGCCCGGATAGGCGATTTCGTAAGGAGACATCGAAGCATCGCCGACGAAGATGCATTTGTAGTCCGGCCCGTAGGTGCGCAGGATCTCGTGCGTGGGCGTCTGCGCGTCCCAGCGGCGGCGGTTGTCGCGCCATACGCCTTCATAGAGGCAGTTGTGGAAATAGAAGTGCTCCATGTGCTTGAATTCGGACTTGGCCGCCGAAAACAGCTCTTCCATGACTTTGACGTGGGGGTCCATCGACCCGCCGATGTCCAGAAACAACAGCACCTTGACGGCATTGCGCCGCTCGGGGCGGGTTTTCACGTCGAGATATCCGTGTTCGGCGGTCGCGCGGATGGTGCCGTTGAGGTCCAGCTCTTCCTGCGCGCCGTCGCGGGCCCAGCGGCGCAGACGTTTCAGCGCGACCTTGATGTTGCGCGTGCCCAGCTCGACGCTGTCGTCCAGATTGCGAAACTCGCGCTTGTCCCAGACCTTGACCGCGCGCTGGTGGCGGGATTTGTCCTGACCGATGCGCACGCCTTCGGGGTTGTAGCCGTAGGCGCCAAAGGGCGAGGTGCCCGCCGTGCCGACCCATTTCGAGCCGCCCTGATGGCGTTTCTTTTGTTCCTCAAGACGCTTTTTCAGCGTCTCCATCAGCTTTTCGAACCCGCCCGCGGCTTCGATCTCGGCCTTTTCCTCTTCGCTCAGGTGCTTTTCGGCCATCTTTTCCAGCCAGTCGGCGGGGATGTCCACCGCTTCGAGCACCTGTTCGATGCTGATCTCTTCCAGCCCGTCGAAGGTGGCGGCAAAGGCGCGGTCGAACTTGTCGATGTTGCGCTCGTCCTTCACCATCGACACGCGGGCCAGGTAATAGAACGCCTCGACGTCATAGGTGGCAAGACCGGCTTTCATGCCCTCGAGAAAGGCCAGGAATTCGCGCAAGGACACCGGCACCCCGGCCTTGCGCAACTGATCGAAGAACCGCAGAAACATCAGACCAGCGCCCGGTCGATCAGCACGGTGACGATCAGCCCGACAAGGCAGAATGCGATGCCGTATCCGGCTGCATATTGCGCGATGTCCTTGCGGTTGCCCTTGCGGCGGCGCGCAGTCAGCCCGCCGATGACGGCCCCGATCAGAAAGCATGCGATCACGATCATAATGTGTACCCGTTTATCCGTTGAGCGGGTTCAGCGACGCGATCTCGCGCTCCTTGGCCCGCACAGCCCAGTCTGGACCAAAGCCGTAACGCGCCCACCCAAGGCTGTCCACCCTGACGGTACGTGCCTGCGCGCTGTCGCCGGTCAACTCAAGCGCTTCGGCGCGCAGCAGCAGCAGGGTGGACAGCAGTGCTGCATTCTCGTTGCGCGCGGCGATGTCGAGATGAGGTGCGATCAGCGCCTGTGCGCGCGCGCCGTCGCCCTGGCTGATAGCATAGGCGGCCAGTTGCGTGGCGACATAGGCGCGGTGCAGGTCCGCGCCGGGGGTTGCGGCGTAATAGCGGTCGGCCAGCGCGAAATGCGCCTGTGCCGCCTGCGGGTCGCTGCCCATCAAGAGGCGCCCGTTGGCATAATGTGCAAAGGCGCGGCGGTGGTCGGACCAGTTCATCAAGGTCGCGATCTTCAGCGCCTCTGCCGCGGCGGCACGGCGTTTGCGGGGGGATGCACCGGGGCCAAGCGCGCCCTGAACCGCAGCCGACCAGGCCTGCGGCGTGCGCGATACGCGGTGGACGGGACGTCCCTGACCGGCGGGATTGATCCGCGCCAGAACGCGCGGCAGAAGGGCCGCGACCTGCGCGCGCGACATGCCCGACCGCAGTTCCGGTGCGTAATAGGCACGCAGGATCATCATGTCGAACCCGGTCAGAACGGTGTGCACATTGTCATCGTTGAACACCGAATCCGGCAGCCGGTACAGATCGTTCAACGGCCCGATTGCCTGTGCCAGTTCCTCGTGCAGGCAATCGCGCGCCTCTTGGGGGCTTGCGTCATTGGGCAGGAAGATCGCCAGCTTTTCACGGGTTTGCAGCGTGGTCCAGCTGGTGCGCGGAGACCGGCGCAGGCTGCGGAATTCGTCCAGCGAGGTGACGTTGGGCACCACGAAGCACGCGGCATCCGGCAGGGTGCGGCTGATGTCGTCGCGGGTGACGGCCTGGATGGTTATGTTGGCCCTGCCGCTGGTGGTGCGGGTGATGTCGATGCCCGCCTCGGATTGCAGCCGCGCGATCAGCCGGTTCAGATCGGGCCCCAGCGACGCGGGCGGCGCGCCGGTGATGCGCACGGTGATCGGCCCCTCGAAGCGGGTAAAGACGGGCAGGGCGCGGCCTGATTCCAGCTCGAAGGCCAGTTCGAGAAAATCCTGCGCCAGATCGCCGTTCGACTTGCCGGTCTGGACCGGCTGCGGGGCGGCAAAGGTCTTCATCGCGGGCAGGGAGCGGTCCGGCGCAATCGCGCGCGTCGGGATGTGGTTTTGCGACACGGGCATGCAGGCGTTCAGCATCAGCGCAAGGGGCAGAAGACATTTGCGCATCAGCCCCTCGCGTATTTGATGAAGGGTGTCTGGGTGCCGATCCGGTCGTAAAGCAGGCGGGCGGTGTGGTTGAAATCCTGCGTCAGCCAATAGACCGACGGCGCGCCTGCCTTGTCGGCGGCGGCATAGACCGCTTCGATCAGCGCGCGCCCGATGCCTTTGCCACGCACGCCGGGATCGGCATAGAGGTCTTGAAGATAGCAGGTGTCCTCGATCTTCCAGCCGTGACGGTGGAACAGATAATGGGTCAGGCCGACCAGCCTGCCGTCCAGTTCGGCCACCAGACAGTTGAAATCACGCGGGTCGTCGCCCAGCAGCCGGTCGAAATAGATGTCGTAGATCCGGGCTTCGACACTGGTTTCATAGAACTCCAGATAGCCGGTCCACATTTCGGCCCAGCGGGCGCGATCCGATGCCAGAAGAGTACGCACAATCAGTGCGGGATTTTGTGTCATGATCTGCCTGCCTGCTCTCTTTATCGGTATTGGGAGTCTTTTCGCTCCGGTTGCCGACATCGTTAGGGAACATTAAGGGCCAATTTGTGACAGCGTTCAAGGATTGCATGGTTTTATGGCGTGCGGGCGGGACAAGCCGCGGCAATCACGCAACAAACCGAGCGCCGGACATGAAAAAACCGCGCCGGACTGTGGCGCGGTTTGACTGAGTGTCGGCAAGGTGGCTGGGGTGTGATCAGCGTTGCTGCCCGCGCGCCATGAAGGCCAGGCGTTCGAACAGGTGCACGTCCTGTTCGTTCTTCAGCAGCGCACCGTGCAGTTTGGGCAGGGCGGATTTGCCGTCGGATTTCAGGTCCTCCGCGCTCATGTCCTCGGCCAGCAACAGCTTGAGCCAGTCCAGCACCTCGGAGGTCGATGGCTTTTTCTTCAGGCCGGTCTGTTCGCGGATCTCGAAGAACTGGGTCAGCGCGGTGGTCAGCAACTGGTCCTTGATGCCGGGGTGGTGCACTTCGACGATGGTGCGCAGCGTGTCCATGTCGGGAAACTGGATGTAGTGAAAGAAGCAGCGGCGCAGGAATGCGTCGGGCAATTCCTTTTCGTTGTTCGAGGTGATGATGACGATGGGGCGGTTCACGGCGCGGATGGTCTCGCCGGTCTCGTATACGAAAAACTCCATCTTATCAATTTCTTGCAGCAGGTCGTTGGGGAACTCGATATCCGCCTTGTCGATCTCGTCGATCAGCAGCACGACCTTCTCGTCGGCCTCGAAGGCCTCCCACAGCTTGCCCTTGCGGATGTAGTTGGACACGTCGTGGACTTTTTCCTCGCCCAGCTGGCTGTCGCGCAGACGGCTGACCGCGTCGTATTCGTACAGGCCCTGTTGCGCGCGGGTGGTTGACTTGATGTTCCATTCGATCAACCGCAGGCCGAGCGAATTCGCGACCTGCTTGGCCAGTTCGGTCTTGCCCGTGCCCGGTTCGCCCTTGACCAGCAGGGGGCGTTCCAAGGTCACGGCGGCGTTGACCGCTATCGTCAGATCGTCGGTTGCCACATAGCTTTCGGTGCCGGTGAATTTCATCTGGAATACCCTCATTTCGAAACGCGGTTTCGCTGAATTTGCCCCAGCCATGCCGCATTGTGTAGTGACATTCAACCGCGCCTGTAATAGACGCTGCGGCAGGGGGCCAACGCACATCGTATTATGCTGGAAAATCACATGAACAGTGTCGGCCAAGTTGAGGGGAAATCTATGAAACAGGAAATGTTTCTGCCAAAAGATTATCAACCGGCAGAAGACGAGCCGTTCATGAACGATCGGCAGGTAGAGTACTTTCGGCGCAAGCTGCTGAACTGGAAAGTCGAGCTTCAGGCAGGCAGCCGCGACACCATCGAAGGGCTTCAGGACGGCACGCGCAACATCCCCGACGTGGCAGATCGCGCCTCTGAGGAAACCGACCGCGCGCTTGAGCTGCGCACCCGTGACCGTCAGCGCAAACTGGTCAGCAAGATCGACGCCGCCCTGCGACGCATCGACGAAGGTGAATACGGGTATTGCTCGGTCACCGGCGAGCCGATTTCCCTCAAACGTCTCGACGCACGCCCCATCGCCACGATGAGTCTCGAAGCTCAGGAGCGCCACGAGCGCCGCGAGAAAGTGCACCGCGACGACTGATGTCCTATCTTGAAAATGCATCCGTCGCCGTGATTGGCGGCGGCATCGGAGGGCTGGCGGCTGCGCTGGCCTTTTCGCGTTTCGGGGCACAGGTCACCGTCTTCGAGCAGGCGCAGGCGCTGACCGAAGTTGGGGCGGGCATCCAGATCACGCCCAATGGGGGCCGAGTTCTGGCGGCGCTGGGGCTGGCCGACCGGCTGGACGACCACAGCCTGCGCGCGCAGGCCGTCCAGCCGCGCGATGGGCTGAGCGGGCGGGCGATCGCGCGCTTCGACCTGACGGGGCAGGTGCCGTCCTACCGCTTCTTTCACCGCGCGGCGCTGATCGGCCTGCTGGGGTCGGCGTGCCGTGCCGCTGGCGTCACCTTCCACCTCGGCGCGCGTGTGGGCGCGGTCACGACCGACGGCACCGTAACTGCGCAGGGTGTGACCCAGCGTTTCGATCTGGTGGTGGGGGCTGATGGGCTGCATTCGGTCGCGCGCGGTCTGCTGAACGATCAGCGCGCGCCGTTCTTTACCGGGCAGGTCGCGTGGCGTGGCTTGGTCGAGGGGATCACAGCCGACCCCGTGGCGCAGATCTGGATGGCGCCGGGCAAGCACGTGGTGACCTATCCGTTGAAAGACGGCCTCTTGAACGTCGTCGCGGTGCAGGAACGCGACCATTGGGCCGCCGAGGGCTGGCACCACGAGGATGCGCCGGAAAACCTGCAAGCGGCTTTCTCCGATACAGGCGCAGAACTTCGAAACCTGATCGCCGGGGTCGATGCTCCACGGCTTTGGGGGCTGTTCCGCCATCCGGTCGCACAGCACTGGTATCGCGACCGGCTGGCGATCCTCGGCGACGCGGCGCATCCGACGTTGCCGTTCCTGGCGCAGGGGGCCAATCTGGCGCTGGAGGATGCGTGGACCCTTGCCGCCGCCTGCGCCGCCTTGCCCGTGAACGAGGCTCTGCCGCGTTACCAGGCCTCGCGTGCCCCGCGTGTTACCCGCGCCATCGCGGCTGCGAATGCCAACGCGCGGAACTACCACCTCGGCGGTCTGCGCGCCCGTGTGGCCCACGCAGGCCTGCGCACGCTGGGGACGATCGCGCCGAACGCTTTCCTCAACCGCCTAAGCTGGCTTTACGATCACGACGTAACGGCTTCTTTTGGCTGAAAATATCCCGGGGAGCGCGCAGCGCGGGGCAGAGCCCCAAGACTATGCCGCCAGTTCCACCCAGACCGGCACGTGATCCGAGGGCTTTTCCAGCCCACGCACGTCGCGGTCGATGCCTGCGTCGGTCATCATGTCCGCGACCGCCGCCGACATCAGGAAATGGTCGATACGGATGCCGTCGTTGCGGTTCCACGCACCGGCCTGATAGTCCCAGAACGAATATTGGCCGGGGCGCGGGTCGCGGGCGCGGAAGGCTTCGGTGAGCCCCAGGTTCAGGATACGGCGGTAGGCTTCGCGCGATTCCATCCGGAACAGCGCATCCTCGCGCCAAGCATCGGGGCGTGCGGCGTCTTCGGACTGGGGGATGATGTTGTAGTCGCCCGCCATCAGGAACGGCATTTCCTCAGCCAGCAGCGCCTCGGCGCGCTTCTGCATGCGGGCCATCCACGCCAGTTTGTAATCGTATTTCAGCCCCGGCACCGGGTTGCCGTTGGGCAGATAGAGCCCGCAGATCCGCAGCGCCTCGCGCTCGCCCACGACCGTCGCCTCGATCCAGCGGGCCTGTTCGTCGGTGTCGTCGCCGGGCAGGCCGCGGGTCACGTCCTCTAGCGGTAGTTTCGACAGGATGCCGACGCCGTTGAACGACTTCTGGCCATGCACCTCGACGTTATAGCCGCGCTCTTCGAACAGTTCGCGGGGGAAGCCCTCGTCGACGGATTTGATCTCTTGCAGCAGCACCACGTCAGGCTGAAACGCGTCCAGCCAGTCGGGCAGGGCCTGCGCGCGTGCCTTGATCCCGTTGATGTTGAACGTGGCGATTTTCATCTGGTGATCCTCTGCGCTGTCGGCATTTTCAGGGTGCGCCTTCAGCTATCGCCGATCCCTCGGGTCGGGGCAAGCAGATGGGTCACATCGAGAACGAGGTGCCGCAGCCGCACGCACTGGTGGCGTTGGGGTTGTCGATGACGAAACGTGCGCCGATCAGCTCTTCGGAAAAGTCGATGACCGCATTGGCCAGGAACGGCAGCGACACGGAATCGACCACGACTTTCTGGCCTTCGCCTTCGAGTACCAGATCGTCGTCCTTGGGGACATCCAGCGCTATTTCGTACTGGAATCCCGAGCATCCGCCGCCCTCGACCGCGACGCGCAGCGCCTGACCCTGGCCTGCGGCGCCGATCTCGGCGAGGCGTTCAAAGGCGCGTGGGGTGACTTTTGGTGGCAAATTCATAGGATTATCCTGTGTTTCGCAAGGTTTCCCGCTGTTGCAGGGGGTGTCATGTTCGCTTCAAACCAATATAGATACCCTAAGGACAGGCCACAAGGACCAGCCACATGCGCGCACCCTTTGCCTCTGATCCCGCCGAGGCCCGGGGACGGCTGGTGCGGGAAGAGGAAAGCACATTCCGCTCCTGCTTTCAGCGGGACCGCGACCGGATCATTCACGCCAGCGCCTTTCGGCGGCTGAAGCACAAGACCCAAGTGTTCATCGAACACGAGGGCGACTATTACCGCACCCGGCTGACGCATTCGATCGAGGTGGCGCAGGTGGCGCGGACGATCTCGGGCGCGCTGGGGCTGAATGCCGAGCTGACCGAGGCCGTCGCCCTGGCGCATGACCTGGGGCACACGCCGTTCGGGCACACCGGCGAGGATGCGCTGGGGGCGCTGATGGCGCCCTATGGCGGGTTTGACCACAATGCGCAGGCGATCCGCATCGTCACCCATCTGGAGCGGCATTATGCCGATTTTGACGGGTTGAACCTGACCTGGGAAACGCTGGAGGGCATCGCCAAGCACAATGGCCCCGTCACCGGCGAAATCCCCTGGGCGCTTGCCGCCTATAACCGGCATCACGATCTGGAACTGCACACCTATGCCAGCGCCGAGGCGCAGGTGGCGGCAATCGCCGACGATGTGGCCTATAACCACCACGACCTGCACGACGGGCTGCGCGCCGAGTTGTTTTCGACCGACGAGCTGGCCGAACTGCCGATCCTGCGCGACAATTTCGCCGCCGTCGATGCGGCCTATCCCGATCTGAATTACTACCGCCGCCGCCACGAGGCGCTGCGCCGTTTCTTTGGCGTGCTGGTCGAGGATGTGATCGGTTTTGCCCGCACCCGTCTGGCAGAGATCGACCCGAAGTCGCCGACCGACGTGCGGATGGCGGGGCAGACGGTGATCCGGTTTTCCGACCCCGTATTTCAGGACCTGAAGGTTATCCGCGCCTTTCTGTTTGACCGGATGTACCGCGCGCCCACGGTGGTGAAGATGCGCGCCGAGGTCACGCAGGTGGTCGAGGAGTTGTTCCCGTTCTTCATGGCGCATACGGATTACCTGCCCAAGCAGTGGCGCAAGGACGTGGACGAGGTCGAGAGCGAAACCGCCCTGGCCCGGATCGTCAGTGATTATATCGCGGGGATGACGGACCGCTTTGCGCTGCAGGAACACGCGCGGCTGATCGGCGGATAGCGGGCATTCGGGGGCTCTGCCCCCTGTCCCCCCGGGATACTTGAGGGCCAAAAGAAGACGGGCGGGCGGCTTTGGCCCCCTGCACAGAGATTGACCACATGCGCAAAG
The DNA here is from genome assembly GCF_024733015.1 of Pseudosulfitobacter koreensis. Lineage (GTDB taxonomy): Bacteria > Pseudomonadota > Alphaproteobacteria > Rhodobacterales > Rhodobacteraceae > Pseudosulfitobacter > Pseudosulfitobacter koreensis. Next base: position 16,826 of record NZ_JANKJG010000002.1, on the reverse strand, counting down.
GTGCTAAACCCGCGCAAACCCAAGATATGGACCTGAGTGATGAACCTTTTTGCCGAAATCCGCGTGCTTGTGATCGAGAACCTGGAAGCCATGCAGTCCGAGGGCGTGTTGCCCGGCGGACTGGATCTGGGGAATGTGACCGTCGAGCCGCCGCGCGATGCCGCACATGGGGACATGGCGACCAATGCCGCGATGGTGCTGGCCAAGCCTGCGAGGCTGAAGCCGCGCGACATTGCGGACACGCTGGCGACCAGGCTGATGGCGGATGGCCGTGTGATCAGCGCCGAAGTGGCGGGGCCGGGCTTTTTGAACCTGCGGCTGGCCCCCGTGGTCTGGCAGGGTGTGGTCGGTGCTGTGCTGGCGGCAGGGACTGATTTTGGCCGCTCGGACATGGGGCAGGGCCGCAAGGTCAACGTGGAATACGTAAGCGCCAATCCCACCGGGCCGCTGCATGTGGGGCACACGCGGGGTGCGGTCTTTGGCGATGCGCTGGCGTCGCTGCTGGACTTTGCGGGCCATGAGGTCACGCGCGAATACTACATCAACGACGGCGGTGCGCAGGTCGATGTTCTGGCCCGCTCTGTCTACCTGCGGTATCTTGAGGCGCACGGGCAGGAGGTGGCCTTTCCCGATGGCACATACCCTGGCGATTACTTGGTCGACGTGGGGCAGGCACTGAAGGAAAAGGTCGGCGATGCCTATGTGGAGCGCGACGAGGGCGTCTGGCTGGAAGAGGTGCGCAATTTCTCGACCGACGCGATGATGGACCTGATCCGCGCCGATCTGAAATCGTTGGGCGTCGAGATGGACGTGTTCTACAGCGAAAAGTCGCTTTATGGTACGGGCCGGATCGAGGCCGCCATCGAAGACCTGAAGGCCAAGGGCCTGATCTACGAGGGCGTGCTGGAGCCGCCAAAGGGCAAGAAGCCCGAGGACTGGGAGCCGCGCGAGCAGACGCTGTTCCGCTCGACCGAGCATGGCGACGATGTGGACCGCCCGGTGATGAAGTCGGACGGGGCCTGGACCTATTTCGCGCCGGATATCGCCTACCATTACGACAAGGTGCAGCGCGGGTTCGATGCGCTGATCGACGTCTTTGGTGCGGATCACGGCGGCTATGTCAAACGGATGAAGGCGGCGGTATCGGCGCTGTCGGGGGGCACTGTGCCGCTGGACATCAAGCTGTGTCAGCTGGTGAAGCTCTATAAAAACGGCGAGCCGTTCAAGATGTCCAAGCGGGCAGGGACGTTCGTGACCCTGCGCGATGTGGTCGATCAGGTGGGCCCCGACGTCACCCGCTTTGTGATGTTGACGCGCAAGAATGATGCCTCGCTGGATTTCGATTTCGACAAGGCGGTCGAGCAGAGCCGCGAGAACCCGGTGTTCTACGTGCAATACGCCCATGCGCGGGTGAATTCGGTGCTGCGCAAGGCCGCCGAGGCGGGGATCGACACCGATGCCGCGCCTGATCTGACGCTGCTGGACCATGCGGCGGAGCTGGCGCTGGCCGGAAAGCTGGCGGAATGGCCGCGTCTGGTCGAAACGGCGGCGCGCACCAATGAGCCGCACCGGGTGGCGTTTTACCTCTATGAACTGGCGGGGGATTTCCACGGGCTGTGGAACAAGGGCAACGACGAGACCAGCCTGCGGTTCATTCAGGAAGATGACCACGCCGCCAGTGTTGCAAAAATCGCGCTGGCGCGTGCCGTTGCCGTTGTAATTGCGGCTGGTCTTGGTATTCTCGGCGTCACACCGGCTGACGAGATGCGCTGATTAAACGGCGCCGCAGCCTTCGAGCAGGCAATGTGACAGCAGACCGGCGCGGCGATGTATCGCGCGGGCAGTGAGGCAAAAATGGCAGACGTTTACGACACCCAGAGCTTGGGCGAAGAGAGCTATGTCGCGCAGTTTGGCGCAGCAGGCAATGCAACCGCCAAGTCTCTGACCAATATGACAAATATCGCAGGGGCGGTGATGTCGCTGGCGTTGATCACGGGCGTTGGCGTCTGGGGTTACAAGCTGATGATGCGCGATGTCAGCGGCATTCCGGTTGTGCGGGCCGTGGCGGGCGACATGCGCGTGCGCCCCGAAGAGCCGGGCGGGCAGCTGGCGCTGAACCAGGGGCTTGCGGTGAATGCCGTCGCGGCAGACGGCGTGGCCGAGGCGCCCGCCGACCGCTTTGTGCTGGCGCCGCGTCCCGTGACCTTGACGCCGGATGATACGCCCATTCTGGCGTCGATGGTGGTGCCTATGGTTGCATCTGCGCCACAGTCGGCCACCGTGGCCATTGCACCCGAAATCGGGCAGGATTTGTCCCTGAGCGAGGACGCCTTGCGCGCAGAGACGGACCCGCAGGCCCTGAATGCGCTGATCGACGCGTTGACCGCAGGTGTCGAACCGATCGAGGTTGAAGATGGCGAGGCGGATTTCCTTGAGACCGCCGTGGCCGCAGAAATCATCCAGCCAGAACCGGTTCAGGCCGTGCTGGCTGGCCCCGGAGTGCAGCTTTCGCTGCGTCCCAAGGTGCGGCCCGCAAGTGCGCCCGCCATGGTGATCCCCGCGCGCGCCGAGGTGGTCGAGCAGGCACCGCTGACCGAGATCGACGCCGCCACCCTGGCCACCGGCACCCGCCTTGTGCAATTGGGGGCCTTCGACAGCCCCGAGATCGCGCGCGAGCAATGGACCCGGATCGAAGGCCGCTTTGGCGACTACATGACCGGAAAATCGCGTGTCGTGCAGATGGCGCAAAGCGGTGGGCGCACGTTCTACCGGCTGCGCGCCCATGGCTTTGACGATCTGTCGGACGCGCGGCGCTTCTGTTCGGCCCTGGTGGCAGAAGGGGCAGACTGCATTCCGGTCGTGACGCGATGACCTTCGGCGCGACCATTCTGGATGCTGACGGGCTGCGGCTGTCATCGGACGAGGTGGCCTTCTTTCGCGATGTGCTGCCGTTCGGGTTCATCCTGTTCGCCCGCAACATCGACAACCCCGATCAGGTCCGCGCGCTCTGCGCCGATATGCGCAACGCGGTTGGCCATGAATGTCCGATCACCATAGATCAGGAGGGCGGGCGCGTGCAGCGTCTGCGTGCGCCGCAGTGGCGTGAATGGTTGCCTCCGCTGGATTTCGTGAGCGCTGCGGGCGACCGGGCCGAGCGGGCGATGTACCTGCGGGGCCGGGTGATCGCCCATGAACTTCGCGCCATCGGTGTCGACAGCAACTGTGCGCCGATGGTCGATGTGGCCTGCGCCGACAGCCATCCGTTTCTGCGCAACCGCTGCTATGGCGCGGATGCAGGGACAGTGGCGACTCTGGGACGTGCCCACGCCCAAGGCATGCTGGACGGGGGCGTATTGCCCGTGGTCAAGCACATCCCCGGCCATGGCCGTGCGACGCAGGACAGCCATTTCGATCTGCCGAAGGTCTCGGCCGACCGCGCCGATCTGGACGCACAGGATTTTGCGCCGTTCAAGGCGCTGAACGATCTGCCAATGGGGATGACCGCGCATCTGGTCTATGATGCCATTGACGAAGCCCCCGCGACGCTCTCGTCCAAGGTGATGGAGATGATCCGCACCGACATCGGATTTGACGGGCTGATCATGACCGACGACATCTCGATGAAGGCGCTGAGCGGGTCGCTGACCGAGCTATCACGCGGTGCGCTGGACGCGGGCTGTGACGTGATCCTGCATTGCAACGGCACGCTGTCTGAGCGGATGGAGGTCGCCGCAGCGGCAGGCGAGATGGGCAAGGACGCGCAACGCCGCGCCGAGGCCGCATTGAGCATGCGCCACACGCCCGACGACATTGACATTTCCGCCGCCGACGCCGAACTTGAGAGCCTGTTGAATTAGGGCGCTGACGGGCGCGGATGCGCATGGCTGAAAATCTCTTCGAGGAAGACAAGGTCAGCGTCAGCGAACGTCTGGCCGCCGAGGCGCTGATCGTGGATGTGGACGGCTTCGAGGGGCCGCTCGATCTGTTGTTGACGCTTAGCCGCACCCAAAAGGTCGATTTGCGCCGGGTTTCCGTGCTGCAATTGGCGCGGCAGTATCTGGCCTTTGTCGAAAAGGCCAAGGCGCTGCGGCTGGAGCTGGCGGCGGATTATCTGGTGATGGCGGCCTGGCTCGCCTTTCTGAAATCACGGTTGCTGCTACCGCCCGACCCGACCGAAGAGGGGCCATCGGGCGAAGAGTTGGCAGCACATCTGGCGTTTCAGCTGGAGCGGTTGCAGGCGATGCGCGATGCCGCGGCGCGGTTGATGGCGCGCGACCAGCTGGGGCGTGATTTCTTTGCGCGCGGGCAATCCGAGATGGTGACGCGGGTGCGCAAGGTGACCTATTCCGCGACGCTGCTGGATTTGATGCAGGGCTATGCCCGCATCCGCACCCGCGACGATTTCCGGCCCTTCGTGATGGACCGCGAGTCGGTGTTCACGATGGAGCAGGCGCTGGACCGGATGCGCGGGCTGATCGGCTATGCGGGCGACTGGACCGAAATCTCGACCTATCTGCCCGAGGGGTGGGACAATGATCCGGTGCGGCGACGCTCTGCTACGGCGGCGACATTCGCGGCCTCGCTCGAGCTGGTCAAGGAAGGACATCTTGAGATGAGGCAGTCGGAAATGTTCGCGCCGATCCAGTTGCGCAAAAGGGATTAAGTATTTGTCCGAACTCTATGAAGAAAAAGAGGAAAGCCTGTTCGAGGCACCCCCGATGGGCGAACAGGAGCGCATGGTCGAGGCCATTCTCTTTGCCACGACCGAGCCCATCACCGTGCGCGAGCTTGAGGCGCGGCTGCCGCATGGTTGCGATCCTGCCGAGGCACTGGTGCATCTGCGCAAACGCTACGAGGGGCGCGGCGTGACGGTGACGCGCGTGGGCGACGCCTGGGCGATCCGGACTGCCTCTGACCTTGGGTTCCTGATGCAAAAGGAAACCGTCGAGACCCGCAAGCTGAGCCGTGCGGCGATCGAGACGCTGGCAATCATCGCCTATCACCAGCCCGTCACCCGCGCCGAGATCGAGGAAATTCGCGGTGTCAGCGTCAGCCGGGGCACGGTGGATCAGCTGCTGGAACTGGAATGGGTCCGTTTCGGCCGGCGCAAGATGACGCCGGGGCGGCCTGTGACCTTTGTGGTGACACAGGATTTCCTCGATCACTTCGGTCTGGAAAGCGCGCGCGATCTGCCGGGGCTGAAAGAATTGCGTGCCGCCGGTCTGCTGGAAAACCGCCCGCCGCCGGGGGGCGACGTGCCGCGCGACGAGGACGAGGACGAAAGTGCCGATGGTCAGAGCGAACTTTTTGAAGACTGAGGCCAATCAGACCTGAAAACCGCCGCATTCACTGCTATATAAGAGGGAAATCAGCAGGAGAGACGGCGATGAACGTCAACCAGATACTCAACATGGTCATCAAACTGGTCATGCGCAAAGCGATCAACTCGGGCATCAATGCAGGCATCAAGGGTGCCAGCAAGATGGGCAACCGGCGCAAGCAATCGAAGGGCGAGGTTGACGATTACGGCCAGCCCATCGGCCATGAGGGCCGCCCGCAGCCGGGCAACAAGATGTCGCAGGAGCAGGTGCGTCAGACGCGCAAGGCGGCGCGTGTGGCCAATCGCATCGGCAAGATGTGATTTCTCAGGGCGCCCTGAAGTGTTTCGACAATTTGAGGCCCTGACCCTGATAGTTTGACGCGATGCCCGCGCCGTAAAGCTGCGTGGGCACTTCGGCCATTTTCTCATAGACCAGACGGCCCACGATCTGCGCGTGTTCCAGCACGAAGGGGGCCTCGTGGCAGCGGACCTCGAGCACGCCGCGCGATCCGGCACCGCCTGCCGCGTCGTGGCCAAAGCCGGGGTCGAAGAAGCCCGCGTAATGCACGCGAAATTCGCCCACCATCGCCAGATAGGGGGCCATTTCGGCGGCGCAATCGGGCGGAATGTGCACGGCTTCGCGGCTGACCAGAATATAGAACGCGCCGGGGTCCAGGATGATCTGGCTATTGGCGCTGTGTACCTCTTCCCAGTATTCTGCAGGGTCGTAGTGGTCGAGCTTGTCCAGATCAATCACGCCGGTGTGCGGCTTGGCGCGGTAGCCGACCAGGGTGCCTGTGGCAGGCCTTAGATCGACGGAAAAGCCCAAGCCGTCGTCGATGACCGCATCGCCGTCGACCAGCACCTGATCGGCGTGCAGGGCGCGCAGGGCGGCATCGTCGAGCACAGCCTGGCCGTCGCGGAACCGGATCTGGTTCAGGCGCATGCCCGGACGCACCAGCACGGAAAACGAACGTGGGCAGATTTCGGCATAAAGTGGGCCGGTGTAGCCGGGGGCGATGCGGTCGAATTCGGTGCCGCCATCGGTGATCAGCCGCGTCAGCAGGTCGAGACGCCCCGTAGAGGATTTGGCGTTGGCCACGGCCTGAATGCCGTCGGGCAGGGCCAGTGATTCCATCAGCGGGACGACATAGACCGCGCCCTTTTCCAGAACAGCGCCGTTCGACAGATCGACGCGGTGCATCTCGAATTCGCTCAGCCGGTCCTCGACCCGTGCGCCGTGTCCCGCGAGGAACGAGGCGCGCACGCGGTAGGCGACGGTGCCGAGACGCAGATCGAGGCTGGCGGGCTGGATCTGGGCGGGGATGATCGCGGGATCGCCGGACAGGGCTCCGCTTTCGATCATCGCCTCGATCAGTTGGTTGGGAATCACGCCGGTCATATATTCGCCCCTTAGATGCACAAACCGCCCGAACCCCATGCGGGGCCGGGCGGTGTGTTGTTGGTCGGGCTAGCAGGACTCGAACCTGCGACCTTCCGTCCCCCAGACGGACGCGCTACCAGGCTGCGCCATAGCCCGACTTGACGGGGTTCATACCCGATTTGACGGGTGCTGCAAGGGTAAATTGGCAAGTCTGTTATTCTTTGCTGCGCGACCCGTGCCCGGAGACCATCTGATCGCGCAAAGCGGTCAGTTGCGCGAGCAACGGGCGCAGCGCATTTTGCTGGTCTGGCGCGATCCGCCTGACGCGGGCGAGGGCGGCGAGGGTGCCCGGCACAACTTCGATCTGGTCCTCGGGCAGCGGATCGGGCGCGTCGATCACGCGCGGCTTTGGCGGGGGCGCGCTTTCGGTGGGGGTGTCGGCTGGCGTTTCGGTCGCCATGCGGGACGTGCTGAGGAATGTGGGCACGGCGTTTGGGTCCGCGTCTTGGGGGGCTGACGCGGGGTCCAGGTCGGGTGCCGTGTCGTTCGCGGTGTCTGAGGACTGATCTGTGGGAGCGGCTTCTGCGGTTTCTTCGGTGATGTCTTCGATTGTGTCTTCCGGGGTCGCTTCGATGATGGCCTCGGCTGATGAGTCCATCGGTTCCGCTGGATCGGCGGGGGCTTCCGGCGTGTCATCCTGCGCTGCGTCAGTTGGCATCAGGTCAGCTGGCATCACGTCAGCTTGCGCCTCGTCTGCCTGTTCTACATCAGTCTGTTTCTCGACAGCCTCTGCGACCGCATCGGCTTGGGCATCCGTCTGCGCAGTGTCTTCCCGCTCGGCAATCTCGTCCGGTGCAACGGGCGGAGGGGCCGCGGCGGGGGGCTCGCTCTGGGGTGCTTGGGTCTCTTGCCCGGAGGGTGCGGGTTCTGGCTCAGGTTCAGCCTCTGACACAGCCTCGGCCTCGCTCTGCGGGTCAGAGGCCTGCAGGTCCGCGGCCTCGTCCGGTGTGACCGGCGGCGGTGTGGCGGCAGGCACCTCGACCTCTTGGTCGGGGGCTTCCTCCATCTCGGCGGCAGGCTCGGTCGGCATCTCGGTGGTAGGCGCTACGGGCGACACTTCGGGCGGTGCCACGGGCATGGGCGTCGGCCCGAGGTCCGCAGGCTCGTGGTCCAGTTCTTCCGGCTCCGGCGTGGTATTTGGCCCGTCCGCAACCGGAGGCTCGGCCTCCACAGGCGGCTTGGGCGGGGCAGGCGGTGTGACGGGCGGGAACTCGACCACTTCGCCCGCAATGGGTTCTGGCAGGGGTGGCGGCGGGTCGGCGAACTGTGCGTCGGGCAACGTGGCCGCGACTGCGTCGATAGCATCCAGCGTCTCATCGTCCAGCGGCATCGACAGGTCCGAGACATAGGCCATGCCCTGTTCGCGCAGGATCTTCTGCACGCCCTTGATCGTCAGCCCATCGTCATGCAACAGCTTGCGGATGCCGCCCAGCAACAGCATGTCGGCGGGGCGGTAGTAGCGTCTGCCGCCCGCCCGTTTGACCGGTTTGACCTGCGAGAACTTGCTTTCCCAGAACCGCAGCACATGCGCCTGAACGCCCAGCCAATCGGCCACTTCCGAAATGGTGCGGAACGCGTCAGGAGACTTTGGCATGGGTTTACGACTTGTTGCCGGAGGCGACGCGGTCTTTCATCAGATGCGATGGACGAAACGTCAGCACGCGGCGCGGGTTGATCGGAACCTCTTCGCCGGTCTTGGGGTTGCGGCCCACGCGGGCCGATTTGCTGCGCACCGAGAAGGTGCCGAAGGACGAAATCTTGACCTGTTCGCCGTCGACCAGCGCGTCGGACATATGTTCCAGAACGCTTTCGACCAGTTGGGCGCTTTCGTTGCGCGAAAGGCCCACCTCGCGGAAAACGGCCTCGCTCAGGTCCATCCGCGTCAATGTCTTGTCAGCCATGTCGTCCCCCTCGTTTTGACCAACCATAGGGGTCTTGGAATTTCCGAGTCAATATCAATGGCTTGCCACGCGTGGGCCGACGGCGAAAATTTGCAAGGTTTTGCGGCGTTTACCAGCGCAGAACCACGGCACCCCATGCCAGGCCGCCGCCAATTGCTTCGGTCACCAGAAGGTCACCCTGCCTGATCTGGCCACGCGCCTTGCCCACCGACAGCGCCAGCGGGATCGACGCCGCCGAGGTGTTGCCGTGGTCCTGAACGGTCACGACGACGCGGTCCATCGAGATGTTCATCTTTTTCGCGGTGCCCTGGATGATGCGGATGTTGGCCTGATGCGGCACGATCCAGTCGACATCTTCGGCCGTCACTCCGGCGCGGTCCATCGCGGTTTGCGCGGTCGCGGCCAGCTTTTCGACGGCGTGGCGGAAAACCTGATTGCCCTGCATCCGCAGATAGCCGGTGGTTCCGGTGCTTGACCCGCCATCGACATAGAGCAGATCCTTGTGGCGTCCGTCCGAGTTCAGGTCGGTCGCGAGGATACCACGGTCGGCGGGGGTGCCCTGACCTTCCTGACCCTCGAGCAGCAGCGCGCCTGCACCGTCCCCGAAGAGCACGCAGGTGCCCCTATCGGTCCAGTCCATGATGCGGCTGAAGGTTTCCGCACCGATGACCAGCACGCGTTTGGCCTGGCCCGAGGCGATGAGTGCATTGGCGTTGGCCAGCGCATAGACGAAACCGGCGCAAACCGCCTGCACGTCGAAGGCAAAGCCGCGCGTCATGCCCAAGCCCGCCTGCACCATGGTGGCAGAGGAGGGAAAGGTCAGATCGGCGGTGGAGGTGGCCACGATGATCGCATCGACGTCTTCCGCAGCACAGCCCGCATCGGCCAGCGCCGCCTGCGCTGCGGCCACGGCCATCGAGGACGTGGTGTCGTCGGGGCCCGCAAAATGGCGGCGTTCGATGCCCGAGCGCGCCCTGATCCATTCGTCAGAGGTGTCCAGCGTCTTTTCGAACTCGGCGTTCGGCACGACCCGTTCGGGCAGGTAGTGCCCGACACCTGTGACCACGGCTCTGAGGGTCATGCGCTGTCTCCTTCGTCTTTCTGGTCTTCCTGCGGCAGCACCGCGGCCACGCGCGCGGCGAGCTTGGTGTTGAACTGCGATTGCGACAGTTGCGCCGCCAGCGTGATCGCAGCCGCAACGCCCAAAGCATCGGCGGACCCGTGGGATTTTACAACCGTGCCGTTCAGACCCAGAAAAACGCCGCCGTTCTTGCCGCGCGGGTCGATCCGCTTTTGCAGACGGCGCAACGATGTCAGCGCCAGCAGCGAGGCGACACGCGACAGGATAGTGTATTTGAACGCTTCTTTCAGCAGATCGCCGATCAGCTTGGCCGTGCCTTCGCCGGTCTTGATCGCGACGTTGCCGGTAAAGCCGTCGGTCACGATCACATCGGCGATGTCGCCCTGGATGTCACCACCCTCCACGAAGCCCACGTAATCGAAATCGGCATTGCCGTGATAGTCGCGGATCAGCTCGTTCGCGTCTTTCAGCTCTTGCCGACCCTTGTGATCTTCGGTGCCGACGTTCAGCAGGCCGACGCGGGGGCGGGTGAGGTTCATGCCGTTGCGCGCATAGGATGCACCCATCAGCGCATAGCGCAGCAGATCGTCGGCGTCGGCGCGAATGTCCGCGCCCACGTCCAGCATCACGTTGAACCCCTGCGGATTGCGCGAGGGCCACAGCACCGCAATCGCAGGCCGGTTGACGCCGGGCAGCTTGCGCAGCCGGATCATCGACAGCGCCATCAGCGCGCCGGTGTTGCCACAGCTTACCGCCACGTCGGCACGCCCGTCGCGCACCGATTCGATGGCCGACCACATCGACGTGTCCTTGCCGTGGCGGACCACCTGACTGGGCTTGTCATCCATCGTCACCACGCCCTTGGCGTCGATGATGGTGCAGCGGTCTTGCAGATTGCGACGCTTGGCGACCAGCTCGGTCAGCGTCTCGGCAGGGCCGTGCAGGATGAAGCGCGTGTCGCGGTCCTTCTTGGCGAACAGGGCAAGCCCGGCAACAACGGCTGCCGGGCCCTGATCGCCACCCATGGCATCAACAGACAGAATTGTGGATTTGGCCGCTGAGCTCTTCTGGTCTTTGGAGACCGTCATAATGCGTGCCTGTTCCCGTATGTCTGAATTCAGGCCGCGTCTTCGTCCAGGTCGATGTCGTCGGTCAGGGCAATAATCTCGTTATCGTCATAGTGACCGCAGGACGCGCAAATGTGGTGCGGGCGTTTCAGCTCGCCACAGTTGGGGCATTCGTTGGGGTTCGCTGCCGTCAGCGAGTCGTGCGCGCGGCGGTTGTTGCGACGCGATTTCGATACTTTGTTCTGTTGAACAGCCATGTGCTCGGCCTTTTTGTCTGTGCGGCCCTGCGCAGTGCAGGGGGTGTCGGTTACGTTGGTGCATGCAGCGTTTGGCAGCGTTTAGAATGCGGCGCAGCCCATGTCCAACCCTAATTTCCAAGAGGGCGGCAAAATACTGCGAATTGAGGTGCGCGCAAGCCGATTCTTCAAAGCGGTCACACGGCCCTTTCAGACCGCATCATTCTTCGGCGTCGTCCGTACCGCCATCCAGCTGATCGCGCAAGGCGGCAAGGCCCGCAAAGGGGCGCGCATCTTCGTCGGTCATCGGTTTTACGCCGTCTTTCGTGAAATTGGTCTGGTCCAGTTCGGCGTCGGGCGCGCGCGGATACAGCGGCAGGTTCAGGCTGAGCGCCTCGACCATGACCGCGCCGGGGTCGATCCATGCGCCCAGCGGCTCCGTGCGCTCGTCCTCGTCCATCTCGACTTCGACTTCACCCTCGGGTGTCACGAAATTATGCTGGAAAATCCGCTCGACGGGCGCGTCGATGCGCGTGGTCACAGGCTCAAGGCTGACGACGCAGGGCTGCACCACGGTCGCGCCGATCTTGGCCGTAAGCCGCCAGTCGGCGCGGCCCAACGCCTCGATCTGCCCCTCGAAGCGCAGTTTTCGCAGGCCGAGCAACCCCAGTTCTGCCGCGATGTCCCGCATCTGCGGCGCGTCGGGCAACAGCGCAAAGGGCTTGGGCGCGTTCTGCGGAAGGCTGGACACGCGCAAGGCGGTGGTGGATGGTGGCGTGGCGGACATATAAGGGCGGTGCTTTCGTTTCTTGAACCGGAGCCGTTCATTTAGTAAGCCAGAGCCAAAGCCGCAACCGCAAGGCCAAAGATGGTCAAAGAAGGGCAGACAATGGGAACACGTTCCACACTTCGGATCGCAGGGATCGGCCTGCTGTGCCTGACCTTGGGCGCTTGCGCTGCGAGTTATCGCAATCACGGATACATCCCCCCTGAAGACCAGCTGGATCAGATCGTGGTGGGCGTCGACACCCGCGCCAGCGTCGAAGACACCGTGGGCCCCCCCGGCATCACCGGCGTCGTGAACGGTGGCGGCTATTACTATGTGCGCAGCCGGGTGCGGTCCTTCGGGTTCCGCGCCCCCGACGAGGTGGAACGTCAGGTACTGGCCATCAGCTTTGACAACGCGGGCGTGGTGAGCAACATCGAAAGCTTCGGTCTGCAAGACGGGCAGGTGGTGCCGTTGACGCGCCGCGTGACGGAAAGCGCCGTGTCCAACAAATCGTTCCTGCGGCAATTGCTGGGCAACATTGGCCGGATCGGTCCGACCGGGCTGGGCGGCTGAGGCATGTCCCGCCGCCACGGAGCGTGGAGGCCTGGATGATCTCGTTTGAGCGGGGACGCTATTCGGTCAGTGCCGGAACCGGCGCCGAAGCGGTGGCCGAGGCGCAGGCGCTGCGCGCAGTCTGCTTTGGCAGGGCACGCGATGTCGACGACTTCGACGCAGCCTGCACTCATATCCTGATCCACGAAACCGCGTCAGGCAGGCTGGTCGCCTGCTTTCGCATGTTGCCGCTGTCAGGCGCCGAGATTGCACAGAGCTATTCGGCGCAGTTCTACAATCTGGATGCGCTCGCGCGGTTTGCCGGCAAGATGGTCGAGATGGGCCGGTTCTGCGTCGACCCGGCGGTGACAGACCCGGATGTGCTGCGCGTCGCATGGGGGGCAATGACTGCCTATGTGGACCGCGAAGAGATTGAGTTGCTGTTCGGCTGCTCGTCCTTTGCGGGCACGGATGCAGGTGCCTATCTCGATGCCTTTGCACTGCTGAGGGATCGGCACCTGGCACCGCCGCGCTGGCGTCCGGGGGTGAAGGCCGCGGATGTGTTCCGCTTTGCCGACGAGGTCGCCCGCAAGCCCGATCCGAAAAGGGCAATGCAGCACATGCCGCCGCTTTTGAAGACCTATCTGCTGATGGGCGGCTGGGTCAGTGACCACGCCGTGATCGACCGCGACATGAACACGCTGCATGTATTTACCGGCGTCGAAATCGGTGCGATCCCGCCCGCGCGCAAGAAATTGCTGCGCTCGGTGGCGGGATAGGGCCGGTGTAACGCCCGCAGGCCATATATTTTACGGCGCCACGCGCGCAGCCCGTTGACCGCGACACGGCGCGGATATAGCTGGCAGCCATGGCACGTATACCCCTTTTGCAACTGAATGAAATTTCTCTGACCTTCGGAGGCGATCCGGTGTTCGAGAACCTGTCGATGATCGTCCAGCCGGGCGACCGCGTCGCCTTGGTCGGGCGCAACGGCTCGGGCAAATCGACGCTGATGAAGGTCGCGGGCGGCCTGATCGAGCCTGACAAGGGCGAAGTCACCGCAGGCCCCGGCGTGACCGTGGGCTACATGGAGCAGGACCCGGATCTGTCGGGCTATGCCACCTTGGGCGATTTTGCCTCCGCCAACTTGGACGAGGGCGAGCTTTACAAGGTCGAGCGCGCGGGCGAAGGCCTGAAGTTCGACCCGGCACGTCCCGTGGAGACCGCATCGGGCGGAGAGCGTCGCCGCGCGGCACTGGCCCGGCTGATGGCCGAAGAGCCGGAACTGATGCTGCTGGACGAGCCGACCAACCATCTGGACATCGAGGCGATCGGCTGGCTGGAAAACGAGCTGAAACAGACCCGCGCCGGGTTCATGATCATCAGCCACGACCGCGCATTCCTGCGCGCGCTGACAAAGGCGACCATGTGGATCGACCGCGGCGTCGTGCGCCGTCAGGAAAAGGGCTTTGGCCACTTCGAGGAATGGCGCGACAAGGTCTGGGAAGACGAGGACAGCCAGCGCCACAAGCTGAACCGCAAGATCAAGGCCGAAGCCCGCTGGGCCGTCGAAGGCATCAGCGCGCGCCGCAAGCGCAACCAGGGCCGCGTGCGCGCACTGGGCGAATTGCGCGCCGAACGTGCGGCCCAGATCGGGCGACAGGGTGCGGCCGCGATGGCACTGGACTCGGGCCCCAAATCCGGCCGCAAGGTGATCGAAGCGGAAGGCATTACAAAGGTTTACGGCGAGAAGGTGATCCTTAATCCCTTCGACATTACCGTGATGCGCGGCGACCGGATCGCGCTGGTTGGGCCGAACGGCGTGGGCAAGACCACGCTGCTGAACATGCTGATCGGCAAGGAAACGCCGGACAGCGGCACGATCAAGCTGGGCACCAACCTCGAGATCGCGCTGTTCGACCAGGCGCGCGCGCAGCTGGACCCCGACATGAGCCTGTGGGATTCGCTGACCGGCGATCCCGATATGCGTGTCAGCGGCAAGGCCGATCAGGTCATGGTGCGCGGCATGCCCAAACACGTGATCGGCTATCTCAAGGAGTTCCTCTTTGACGAAGCACAGGCGCGCGCGCCGGTGCGGTCGCTGTCGGGCGGGGAGCGGGCGCGGCTGCTCTTGGCCAAGATCATGGCCAAGCCCAGCAACATGCTGGTGCTCGACGAACCGACCAACGATCTGGACGTCGAAACGCTGGATCTTTTGCAGGACCTCTTGGGCCAATACGACGGCACCGTCCTGCTGGTCAGCCACGACCGTGATTTCCTCGACCGTGTGGCGGTGACCACGATCGCGCTCGAGGGCAAGGGCAAGGCGACTGTCTATGCCGGCGGCTGGTCCGATTACATGGCACAGCGCGATCAGGATGATTTCGCGGAAAGTGTCGTGAAATCAAAGCAGTCTGCGGCGCGGGATGGGTCTCCGCAGGCGTCGGCGAAATCCGGTCTCAGCTTTACCGAAAAGCACCGTCTTGAGGTTCTGCCGCAGGAAATCGCGCGGATCGAGGCCGAGATTGCCAAGCTCGAAGAGCTGATGAGCGACCCCGAGCTGTTCACCCGCGAACCGGTGAAGTTTCAGAAAGCCACCGATGCGCTGGTCGCACGGCATGAAAAGCTGCAGGAAGCCGAAGAAGAGTGGCTGGTGCTGGAAGAAAAAGCCGGGGCTTAGCGCGATCTTGCCGGGTTTCCGGTGACCGTCGCACCCGCCGCCACGTCGCGGGTGACCACGCTGCCTGCGCCGATGATTGCTGCATTTCCGATGGTGACACCGGGCAGGATCAGCGCGCCTGCACCGATCCAGACATCCGCGCCAATGGTGACGGGCAGGGCACGCTCGATTCCCGAGCGGCGTTTCATGGCGTCGCGGTGGTGGTCGGCGCACAGGATCTGGCTGTGCGGTCCGATCATGGTGTTGTCGCCGATGTGCACGGGAGCGCTGTCCAGGATGACGCAGCCCGCGTTAATATAGACGTATGACCCAAGCGTGATGTTGCAGCCGTAGGAGCAGTGGAATTGTCCTTCGATCAGGCAGTCTGCGCCATGGGCCGCGAACAGCGCCCTGAGCGGCGCGCTCAAGGGGCGGCGTTGCGCGGGCGGCAGGTGGTTGTGGGCGTGGCAGGCATCGAGGGCCGCGATGCGAAGGGCCTCTAGCGTGTCGTCAAGACAGGTGTACCACGCGCCCGCCATCATCTTTTCATATTCAGTTTGCATGGGCTCATCTGGCGGGCATGGCCGGTGCCCGTCAAGAGCTGTCAAGGGCGATCAAGGGCCAAGCGCCATGGCGGTGCGATCCAATCGTGCCAACCCGCGCAACGGAGCGAGCGGCTCCCAGTGCAGCCAGGTGCCGCCCAGCGGCATGACATCGGCCCCCGTGCCCAGTTTGAAGCGGGCCAGACCGGGATTGGATACGGTGTCCAGCAGCCCCAGATCAAGCCAGCGGTGGCCCTGTTCCGCGCACCAGCGCATCGCCGTCCACATCAGCAGCGTGTGCGCCGACGCTGCGCGCCCTGTGTCGGTCGTATGGCCAACGTGATAGGTGGCGGTGTCGCCGTGGCGCAGGATCAGGATCGCGGCGACGGGGGCTTTGCCCAGAAACGCCTCGAACAGCATTGCCGCGCAAGGGGCGGTTGCGGCAAAGGCGCGCGTCAGCGGCACGGGCCAGGTGCGATAGCCGCGCGTGCGCTGCTGTCTTGCATCCGCGCGCAGCAGCCAGTGATCGGCGCTCGCCGGCAGGGCCCTGTACACCACGCGCAGGCCTGATTTCTCGCCATGTTTCAGACGGTTGCGCCATTTGCCATGCAAGGCCTTGCGTAGCGCGTCCCTGTCGTGATGCAGCCGGACAACCGCCTGATGTGCCGGGCTGATCAGGGGCAGCGCGCCATGCACAGACAGGTCCATCGGGGCGTCCGGCGACAGGATCAGCGGCCCGCAGGTCACCTCGCGCGCCAGCGCCAGCGTGGCCGCCGCATCGTCAATCCGCGCGCGCGGCAGCATCGCGATGGGCACGCCGCACACGCGCCGACGCAACATCAGCGTGCCGCAGTCCAGCCGCAGGGGGGCCTGCCCGCAGGTGCGCAATGCCGCCTCGAATCCCGCGCTTTGCATCAGCGGGGTCGGCGCAAATTCAGGGCTGAAATCGAACATGCAGCCATTAACCACACCGAAAGCTAAGGTGTGATGAATGGCCCCATGAAAAATGCAATTTACGGAATCACCATCCCGGCACCGCGCATGACACGCACCGCGGCCATCGTTCTGGCCGCGGGTCTTTCAATTCCGACGTATATCGTCCTGACCGTGGCGGAGGTGCTTGTGTTCTAAGGTCTGTGGACATTCAGGATTCCCATTTTGCCTGATTTCTGATTCAAACTTCCAAAATGGAGGTTTGAATGAACGAGGAGCGGTTTGTGGTGTCGGACATCTTGTGGCAGCGGCTTGAACCGCA
>NZ_JANKJG010000019.1 GCF_024733015.1 Pseudosulfitobacter koreensis | reverse complement strand
TGTTGACCTGTCGCTCTTTCCCGCGACCGACGCGGTCAACAGCGGTGCGCATGTTGTCGTAGATGCCGCGCTCCGGGACACCGCCGAAGACCCTGAACCCGTGCCAGTGGGCATCGAACAGCATCTCATGGCTTTGCAGCAGATACGCCCTGACCAGAAAAGCTCTGCTGTGCGACAGCTTGATGTGGGCGACTTGCAGCTTGGTGCGCTCACCACCCAGAACGGCAAAATCCTCGCTCCAGTCAAACTGGAATGCTTCGCCTGGGCGAAACGACAGTGGCACAAAAGTGCCGCGGCCTGTCGTCTGCTGATCCCGCTGCCGATCGGCCCGCCAGTCACGCGCAAAAGCCGCAACCCGGTTGTAGGACCCGTCAAATCCGAGAACCACCAGATCGGCATGCATCTGCTTCAGCGTCCGCCGTTGTTTGCGGGACTTGGCCGCTTCCGTCTTCAGCCAGCCGGCCAGCTTCTCGGCGAACGGATCGAGCTTACTTTGCCGCTCTGGCGTCGCGAACTGAGGCTCTATCGTGCCTGCGTTCAGATACTTCTTGATAGTGTTGCGCGACATTCCAGTCCGCCGCGCAATCTCACGGATCGGCAGCTTATCCCGTAAGCGTAGCTTCCGTATGATGTTCAAAAGTCCCATGTGTATCACTCCAGTATCCCCCGCTGCGCATGGCGCTGGGGGAAGGCTCACATGGGTCAAATCTCAATGGAAATTATATGCCTACCCGGGTCACTTCTGAGTGGAAATCAACACCATAATAGCTAACGGCATGACATCATCGCTGCTGATTTAGAGTTCCACTTCGTTGCGAGAATATCTTAGATCAAATGACTGCCGCCGATGGTTCCGCTTCTTAGAAATGAACACTAACCTGCCAGTATGAAAAACATAATTTCCCGAGGCATAGCGAAAGCCCTTTCCCGCGCCCGGCCACAGCAACCTGAAAAATCAAAAGCCGACTCCGCGGGTGATATCGGTATTCAAATGCCGCGGGACCATTTCGAAATATTGTCACGCTGTCTGTCGATTGATCTGGAGGTCGATCCCAAAGAAGCCCGAGTATTCGCCTTTGCCGCTGTGCCGGAAGGTGAAGGAGGGGGGATTGTTCATCGGAAAGGTCACCCGAGGGCCGCGCTTGAAAGACTCGACCTGTTCTGCGCGGGCTTCTCCCATGTCATTGGGCACAATATTCTGCGCCACGACTTGCCACATCTCATGGCGGTTTCGCCGCGCTTCGCAAAGCTCGCAGACGGACCGATCGATACGCTGTGGCTAAACCCTTTGGCTTTTCCGCGGAATCCTTATCACCGTCTGGTCAAACACTACCACGATGGGCGGCTTCAAAGTGGTCACGTCAACGATCCCGAGTTCGACGCGCGTCTTGTGTTCGAGGTCCTTCGCAACCAGATCGACGCCTTTTTATCGCTGAACAAGTCGTCGCCAGAGATGTTGCTGGCCTATCACTGGCTATGTTGCCGAGGACCGGGTAGCGACGGGTTCGATCGGTTGTTCAGCGATGTGCGTGGGGCGTCCATCCCGACGGAAGCCGAAGCGCACGCGGTTCTTCGGACGCTGCTGAAAGAGGCAGCCTGCCGTGCGCAGTTGGAGGCTGTGCTTGAGCGGCTTCAGGACACCAGGCTGGGCTGGCCGATGGCATATGCTCTTGCTTGGATTTCGGTCGCTGGTGGGGATTCTGTCATGCCACCCTGGGTGCGGGCGCAGTTCCGTGACGCAGCACGGCTCGTCAAAGACCTGCGGGACTCGAACTGTCGTGATCCGCACTGTGCCTATTGCGCAGAGCACAACAATCCCACCCGTGCCCTCGAACGCTGGTTTGGCTTTCCAAGTTTCCGCCCGGAACCGGTCGACGAGGACGGACGCCCGCTTCAGGAAAAGATTGTTGCGACGGCCATGGATGGCGACAGCCTATTGGGCATCCTGCCGACGGGCACGGGCAAATCCATCTGCTATCAGATCCCCGCGCTGTCTCGGTTCGACAAGACCGGGGCCTTGACCGTTGTTATATCGCCGCTCGTGGCGCTGATGGCGGACCAGGTTCAGGGCTTGGTGCGGGCCGGAATTTCGTCGGCGGCTACGATTAACGGGCTATTGTCTTTGCCCGAGCGTCAGGATGCGCTCGACAAGGTGCGGCTTGGAGATGCTGCGATCCTGCTGATTTCTCCAGAACAACTGCGCAGCACAACAGTTCGGTCCGTTTTGGCACAGCGCGAGGTGGGGCTGTGGGTGCTGGACGAGGCGCACTGCGTTTCCAAATGGGGGCAAGATTTCCGTCCCGACTATCGATACGTTTCGCGGTTTATAATGGAAAGCTCAGGCGACGAACCGGCTCCGGTGCTTTGCTTGACCGCAACGGCAAAGCCGGACGTCGTGCAGGACATCCGCAGTCATTTCAGAGAGCGGTTGGGGACCGAGCTGGCGTTGATCGACGGTGGCGCATCTCGGTCGAACCTGAGCTTCCAAGTGCGGCCAACGCAGCGGGCAACCAAGATGACCGATATCCTCGACACGATCGAGGCTCAGCTTCCGCGCGAGGGCGTGTCGGGGGCGGTCGTCTATTGTGCAACCCGAAATGCCACCGAGCGCGTGGCGGAGTTCTTAAAACAACAGGGGATCGCCGCTGAACGGTATCATGCGGGCCTTAGCGCCGATGACAAGCGCGAGATCCAGGAGGACTTCCGTGTCGGCAATCTGCGCGTAATCGCGGCTACCAACGCCTTTGGTATGGGGGTCGACAAGCCGGACATCCGTCTGGTGGTTCACGGTGACGTGCCCGGCTCGCTGGAAAACTATCTGCAAGAGGCAGGTCGCGCCGGGCGGGACCGCGATCCTGCAAGCTGCGTCCTTCTGTATAATACAGAAGATGTCGATCGTCAGTTCAGCCTGAGCGCGCGGTCTCGACTCGCGCGGCATGAAATCGGCGCGATCCTGAAGGCGCTTCGGCGCCTTGATGCTCGGACCAGAAAAGGCGGTGAGATCGTTGCTACACCGGGCGAAATTGTTCACGAGGAGAAAGACCGAAATTTCCAGCGAGACAGCAATACCGACGATACACGCGTAAAGACGGCCGTTGCCTGGCTGGAAGAGGCGCACCTTCTGAACCGTGAGGAAAACCGGGTGCAAGTGTTTCCCGCCTCACTCCGGATAAAGAGCATGCAAGAAGCCCGCGAGATCCTTGCATTCGCCGAGATCACCCAGCGGCGGCGCGAGGATCTGGCCGCCATCGTGCAGCATATCATCAACGCGCCGCAAGAAGAGGGCATCACCACGGACGAGCTTTGCGGGGTCAGTGGGCTGACGGTGTCGGGCGTGCGCAAGGCCTTGGCGGATCTCGAGGCCCTGGGAATCGCAAAAGATGATACAAACATCACCATCTTCGTGCATCTGCGCGTCGAGAATGCTTCGCCGAAACGGTTCGAAGCGGCATCCCGGTTGGAAGCGGACCTGATCGCGACCCTAAGAGAGCAAGCGCCAGACGCGGACATTGACGAGACTTGGCCCTGCCATCTGGCCTCAGTGGCACAGGCTCTCCGGGAGCAGGGACACGTCTCCGCGCGGCCCGATATCGTCGAGGGGTTGCTCCGTGGGATTGCGCAAGATGGTCGCGACATGGATGGCGGCAAAGGCAATATTGGCCTGCGCAAGGTGTCCCAAGGCAGTCTCATGGTGCGAATGCAAAGATCATGGGCAGTAATCGAGCAGACCGCTCAGCTTCGCAGGCAGGCGGCAGAGCGGTTGATTTCACACTTGATCGACCATGTTCAGGCCGGCTTGCGTGGGAAAGATGTTCCTGTCGAGACCACGCTTGGCGACCTTCTTGCAGCGATCAACAGTGATGCGCTGTTGCGGGCATCTGTCAATGATCCGGCAAAGCTGATGGACCGGGCGCTTCTGTGGCTGCACGAACAGCAGGTGGTGACTCTGGGCAAGGGATTGTCCGTGTTCCGCTCAGCCATGACATTGCACATCAACCCGAAAGGCGGCGGCTTTACCACCCAGCATTTCGCGCCGCTCGAAGACCACTATAGCGAACAGACCGTCCAGACACATGTGATGGCGGCTTATGCCACCAAAGGCATCGACGAAATCGATCAGGCCCAGCGGCTCGCGCATGACTATTTTGCAATGGAGCAGTCCGACTTCATGAAAGCTTGGATGCCGGGGAAAGTTTCGGAGTTTAGACGGCAGGCAACGCCCCAGTCCTATGCCGAGATCGTCGACAATCTGGGGAATTCGACACAAGAGCAGATCGTGCGTGACGACCGTGAACAGACCAATGTGCTTGTGCTCGCGGGGCCGGGATCGGGTAAGACACGCGTGCTGGTCCATCGTGTCGCCTATCTGGTCAGGATCAAACGCGAAGATCCAAACGGTATACTGGTGCTCGCCTACAATCGTCACGCGGCCGCCGAGATCCGGGAACGCTTGCGTCGACTGATCGGCGAAGATGCTCGTTTCGTAACGGTTCTGACCATTCATGCCTTGGCCATGCGATTGGTTGGCGCGAGTTTCGCCGGACGGGCAGAGGCCGATGAGCCCGATTTCCAGACGCTTCTGACCGATGCGGCACGTCTCTTGCGTGGCGACGGGCTGGAAAAAGTAGAAGCCGAAGCCTTGCGAGAGACATTGATCCAGGGGTTTCGCTGGATTCTCGTTGACGAATATCAGGACGTCGGCCCCGAAGAATACGCCTTAATCGCTGCGGTGGCCGGTCGCAGCATCGATGACCCCGATCAACGGATCAGCCTGTTCGCGGTCGGCGACGACGATCAGAATATCTATGCGTTTGCCGGGGCATCGGTGCGTCACATTAGGCAATTCGAAAAGGATTATTCAGCCAAGCCAGTCTTTCTGACAGACAATTACCGCTCGTCGAAGAACATTATCAACGCAGCGAACGCCGTGATCGAAGGATCTCGGGAACGTATGAAAACAGGG
This sequence comes from Pseudosulfitobacter koreensis, assembly GCF_024733015.1. Classification (GTDB taxonomy): domain Bacteria; phylum Pseudomonadota; class Alphaproteobacteria; order Rhodobacterales; family Rhodobacteraceae; genus Pseudosulfitobacter; species Pseudosulfitobacter koreensis. The sequence goes on along the minus strand of NZ_JANKJG010000019.1, from coordinate 24,192 downwards.
CATGGAATTACGGTCGACCAATCCCGGCAAAAGGACCCTGTCGGGGGTATCATGGAAAGCCTCGACCCGGTTGCTCAGGGGCGGGTCCAAATCCTTGGCTGCCCGCCTGGAAGTGACGCTCAGGCCCTTGCGGCAGTCAACGAGATGATCCGCCTGTCAAAACTGATCCCGGATTGGAATTGGAGGGGGGCGGCAATCATTTCTCGTGATTGGCGCAAGCTTTTGCCGGTCCGCGACTTCGCCGAAGCCTTGGGAATTCCCGTCGAAATGGCAAACGAGAACCTGCCAAGTTTATGGCGCACCCGCGAGATGCAGGGGTTTATCGGCAACCTGCGCGGGAGGCATGGGACCATGGTCAGCGTGGGCGACCTGACCGAAACCCTGAACGCGATACCCGCAAGCCGTTGGACCAACCGGATCGGCGAGGGACTTGGCCAGCTTGCACGCGAAGTTGACGGCAAAGCGCTCCCGACCCCTGACGTGATCGAATGGTTTGCTGAATGGTCCAAGGATTCTTGGGGCGAGCAGCGCGGCCTCAAACTGTTGACCGCGCACCGCGCAAAGGGCCTCGAATTCGACGATGTCGTCATCATGGACGGCGGCTGGGAACGGCCCTCGAAAAACGAAGATCAGGATGCGCCAAGGCGATTGTTCTATGTCGCCATGACACGTGCGCGGCGCAACTTGATCGTTATGAGCAACGACAATCACGAATACCTTCCCACCTTATCGCCTTCCGTGCTCACGCGGCATGTGGTGCCCGACCTGGCGACAATACCCGGCCCACGCCGGTTCTTTCAATCGCCCGAGATGAAGATGGTCGATTTGTCCTTCGCTGGACGCCAGGGTGATCAGCACGCTGTTCATAACGCGATCGCCGAAGCACAAGTCGGCGCGCCAGTCAGGCTCTCCAAAGTCGAGGATCGCTGGCAGATTGAGGATGCTCAAAGGCGTGTCCTTGGGCGGATGTCCAAAGCATTCGCGCCACCAATTGGCACGGACTTTGTCTCCGGCGAGATCGCGGCCATCATAAACTGGCGCAAAGAGGATGCCGATGAGCGTTTTCATCATTTGATGAAACGCGCTAACCGGGAAGTCGTTGTGCCTGAACTGGTCTTCAAAGACGTCAAGTGTGTTGAACGGGTTTCCAGACGAGATCAGAACGACCAGCAGCGCGGTTAAGCGGTCGTTCGCTCCACTTGCGATAAAGGGCCGCTTAGGGGCGTCATCGCTGATCGGATCGCATTGATCAGCCAGACGCATGAATTTGGGCGATTGCGATTTTGCGTGCAGCTCATGGTGTGCTCTGCAATTTTACCTTTTTGCTACCCAGATTGACCGAGTCGGTTTTTTAGATAAGAATCGGGAAGCAGGAAAGATATGGTCAAATTGGCTCAGGGAGGAAACGTATGAATATTCTAAAGGCCGCCGCCGCGGCACTTGTTGTCGCGAGCCCCGCGTTCGCGGAATACCCGGAACGCGAGGTGCTCGGCGTTGTCATGTGGGGCGCCGGAGGTGCCACAGATACCGTCGCGCGCGCCGTAAATCCGGCTGCGGAAGAAGCGCTGGGCAAGCCCATTGTGGTTCTGAACAAATCTGGCGGCGCGGGCGCGATCTCGACGGCCTTCGTGAATACCGCTCCGGCTGACGGCTACACGTTTCTCTATGGCGCGGAAAATCCGCAACTTCACGGTGTAATGGGTGTGTCGGACATCGACTATGGCGACATGTATCCTATCAATATCCTCGGGCGCGGTGTGGCCGTGATCTCGGTTCCCGCGGAATCAAAGTACCAGACGCTTAGCGATCTGTTGGATGACATTGCGGCCAACCCGGGGGCCGTCAAAATGGGCTCCACTGGTCCCGGCGGCCTGCCTTCAACGATTGGCGCGCTGATCTCTAACGCCACAGATTTTGACGTCACCGCAATCCCTTTTGATGGTGAAGGTCCGGGCTTGACGGCTATGTTGGGCGGCGAAGTTGACTTCATGCCAACAGGTATCTCTGCCGCAGCCGAGCAGATCAAAGCGGGCAATATGCGTGCTCTTGCCGTCGTGAACCCAGCGCCAGTCGATACGTTGCCGGATGTGCCCGCCATCACAGATACTATCCCTGAAATGGGACCGTTCCTGCCTTGGGGGCCCTTCTACGGTGTCTTCGTTCGCGCGGACGTGCCGGATGACGTCAAGGCTACTCTGGCCGCAGCCTTCTCCACGGCCGCCACTAACGAGACCTTCCTTGAGCTTATGGCCAATCGCGGCAACGTGGTAATGAACATGAGTGGCCAAGAGGCCGTCGACTTCCTTGCCAAATGGCAGCAGGTCACCGTTTGGGCACTTCAGGATACTGGTGCGGCCAAGGTCAGCCCCGAAGAACTGGGCATCGTTCGTCCCTGATATAATAAGCCGACCCGCAGATATCCTGGCGGGTCGGCGAACCAAGGCCTTCTATGAAAACACCTGACTCACTTAGGCCCGGAGAGCAGTTCTTTGCGCTTCTCCTGGTCATATTCGCTGGCTATGCGTTTTGGGAATCCTATGGGATTTCCAAGTTCAGCGGGCTGACGACGGGTGGTATCATGCCCATGCTGGCCTCGGGCGTGATGGTAGTGACGGCTCTGGTGACCTTGAGCGAAACACTCCGCAAGCCCGGCACCGGCAGAGGCAGCATCCGGGACGTGATCGCCTATCTGTTTCCCGCCCGAGTCGTACTGTTTACAGTATTAGTGGTCGTCTATGTGGCGGTCATTCCCAGTGTCGGGTTCCTGCCTGCATCCGGGTGCCTGCTTTTTGTGTCAATCTGGGCACTTTGGCGCAGGGGGCCGGTTTGGTCACTCGCAATTTCGCTTCTGTCCATTGGTGTAATCTATCTTCTGTTTCGTGTCGTATTCAGCGTCGTCCTGCCCAGCGGGAGCCTCTGGCAATGATTGAAACGCTTGGCTATTTCGCAACATCCTGGATCGACCCCTACCTCTTGATGCTCACCGCGCTTGGCACCTTTGCGGGGATATACATCGGGGCAATACCCGGCCTGTCCGTTACCATGGCCGCATCGATCCTGATTTCATTTACTTTTAAGTGGGATGTGAACGAAGCGCTCGCGCTGATCGCGGGTGTCTATGTTGGCGGAGTGTATGGCGGTGCGCGGACCGCCATCCTGCTTAATATTCCAGGCGCGCCAAGTGCCATCGCCACGGCGATCGATGGCTACCCGCTGGCACAAAAAGGGCTCGCGGGGGAGGCTATTGGCCTGTCGACTGTGATGTCTGTGATGGGCGGCCTGATCGGTGTCTTCGCATTGGCCATCGCCGCGCCTTTGATTGCCGAGTTTGCGATCAAGTTCACCTCACGCGAATACATGCTGCTGGGCATCATCGGCATCCTTCTGGTCGGAACGCTGTCCGGGGAGAGCTTTGCCAAAGGCGCCTTTGCAGGTGCGCTTGGAGTCATGATAGGCATGATCGGTCTTGATCCAATGACGGCCGAGACACGCTTTACCTATGGCTCGATCAACCTCATGGGCGGTGTGCCTTTTGTGGTCGCAATGATCGGGTTCTTTGGTGTGGCCGAGGCGCTGTCGCAGCTCGAGCATATCTCGACCCCGCCTATCAAACAGAAAGTCGCGCGGATCATACCCGCTTGGTCCGATGTCCGTCGCTATCTGGGGCTGGGCCTGAAGTCATCGATGCTGGGCACAGCGATCGGCGCACTTCCGGGCACAGGCGGAGATATAGCAGCTTTGTTGGCCTACGATCAGGCCAAACGCAGCACGAAGAATCCGGAGGTGCCCTTTGGCGAAGGCGCTAAGGAAGGGCTCATTGCGCCTGAGACAGCAAACAACGCGGCAGTCGGTGGCGCCTTCGTCCCGATGCTGACACTTGGTATTCCCGGGGACGCCGTGACCGCCATCATCATCGGTGCGCTCTATATCCACGGACTCAAGCCCGGACCGCTTCTGCTGACGGACACTCCACATCTGTTCTGGTTCATCGTTGGCAATCTAACACTGGCGAACATTTTTTTGCTGGTTTTCGGCCTGACGGGCATTCGCATTTTCACCAAGGTCGTGGAATGCCCGCGGGCCATCCTGATCCCTTTGATCGTTATACTGTCCGCTGTCGGTGCCTATGCCATTCAGAACAATCCCGCTCATATCACCTGGGTGCTGGCATTTGGTGTCATCGGCTATTTCCTCAAGCGCTACGGGTTTCAGGTGGGACCCATTATTCTTGGGGTCATACTGGGTCCGATGATTGATTCGAATTACCGTCGTGCGATGATCGGGGCTCAAGAGAACGTGTGGACGTTTCTGTACGATTTGATCAGCCACCCAATCTCGTTCGTCCTGTCCGGTGCCCTTTTTTTCATGTTGATCACTCAGCTGCCTTTCGTAAAACGTCACCGCCGACGGCCTCGCCCGTAGGCAACGCTTGCAGAATGGCACAACGGGATTGCTGGCATTGCGCATTCGGTCAGTCCCAGTTGAAGAGATCACAGCCGAAAAAATGAATGGCCGCAGTGACGCCCCGGACTATAGGCTCCGGAGATTTCGTTGAGCAGCGGCTTTTGGCTGGTCGCTACGCGGAGCGCATCACCTGCGGCTGGCCAGCCATTTGTCCAGATCACGTTGTGCGGCATCGAGGATCTCGATGTTGATCGTGCGCGTGAACAGGGCGCGGTTCAAGGCGCGCACGCGTTTGTTCAGAGCCAGATCCTCGTCCAGTTCGGACACCACCCCCAGCTTTTCATAAAGCGAAAGTAGCCGGTTTTGCACAGTCCTGAGCGACATGCTCCGCCGCTCCGCGATCAGCTTGTCCTGAAGACCCAAGGCCAGATCTATGAGAACTGCAAATTCGCTGTCTTCGATGCGCGTGCGCGGTGAGGTTTGGCTTTTCTGCAGACGCTGGATTTCGCGGTCCACCATGATTTGCCCCTCGATCAGTACGGCGCGCAGAGCCAGTTTAAGCCGTTCGCGTGACGCGGTTTTTAGAATGTAGCCATAAGCGCTGTCCTCGGGCACGATTTGCGCAATGCCGCGCAGATAGGCCTCGTCGGCGTAGTTCGACCAGAACAGGATCCGGGTCTGGGGCCTTTCTGACCAGATCGCGCGCGCCGCTTCGATGCCGTTGCGTCGGTTCATCTGCAGGTCCATGACGATGGCTTCAATTGCGCCGCGCCGGGCCTCGTCCTCGCCTGCCTCTCCGTCGGAGGACTGGATGATCTCAGTCATCTCGGGCAATGCCTCCACCAGCGCATCCTGAAGATAGGCGCCGTGAAACTGGTCGTCTTCAACCACAAGAACCTTCATGGGCGACTTTCCAGCATGACGCGCACAGCGCACCCGTGTTCGTTTAGGATGTCCATTTCGGCTGAAATCAGACGGGCCCGTGTGCGCATATGCGCAAGTCCCGAGCTTCGGTCGACGTCGTCCGGGATGCCGCGCCCGTCGTCGCTGACCGTCATGACAAGCCCGTATTGGGCGACGGGTTCGATCGCCACCCTGATACGTCGCGCGCCGGAGTGACGGGCGGCATTGTTGATCGCCTCCTGCGCGATACGGAAAAGGGCCGTGCGGGTCGTGGGGTCAAGCCGGTCAGGCGCGCCGTCAGTCAGGTCGGTCACTTCGACCTCGACCGGATCAGGTCCGACCGCGCGTTCAAGGTGAACCCGGACGGCGTGGACGAAACCGAAGAGTTCCAGCAGGGTAGGCACCGCCGTGTCGATGATTTGCCGCAAGTCCCCGATGGTGTCCGAAATTCGCCTCGACAGGCCATCGCGCGAGAGTGGCGTGGTGCCTGTGACCTCGCGCAGTAGTCGTGTCAGGTCGGCGAGCGTCTGGTCATGCAGGTCCATGCCGATGCGCTGTCGTTCCTGCTCGAGGGTCTGGGTCAGTTCCAGCGCACCGCGCCGCAACCCCTCTTCGCGCCGTTTCGCTTCCTGCCCGACTGCGGTCGCGCGCTGCGCCTGTTCGGCGGTGTGCATGGCGTGAAAATAGGGCGACAGGACATCCGCGATATGCTGGGCGCGCTGCACTGTTTCCAGCGTATAGAGACTGGGCGTCGCGTGCGAGATGTTCAGCGTTCCGATGGATTGTCCCATGACCTTCATCAGCACATGCACGCGCGAGCGCAGCCCATGATTGAAGATCGGCTCCGAGCAGGCGTCCCGGAACGTCTGACGGGGGTCCTGCATCGCGTCGCTGCACAGCATGAAATCGCATTTTCCGGTGATCAGGTCGCGGATCGGTGACGCGTCAATCCGCGTGCGTGCCCGCGACCAACGCGTCTGGATGCCGACCTCGTAGCTGGCCATCCAGCCGGGCCGGTCATAAAGGCACAGATCGGCGTGCGAGAACGGGATGACCTCGGCAATCTCGTCCGCGACAGCCTCCAGCGCCGAGGCGATGTCGGTGCGTTCAGCCAGATGCGTCGAGATGCGCAGGAATACGTCGCCCTTAGCCGGGTCTGGTTGCGCGTGGTGCATGGTCTCCTCCCGTCGCGCTGTGCGCGTCCCCGCAACTGTGGCCTTCAAAAGAGCGAAAGGGAACACCCATGGCCGCAAACTGGTTGCGGGAACCCGCAACACCTCTGCGGCGCCGCGCCTTTACAGATCGGCAATGCCCGGCACATCATTCCGGCATCTCGGTCCTTGCCGGACCGGGTTTCAGCGCAGGATCAATGCGCGACAGGGAGGAATATTATGACGATTTCAAAAATGCTGCTGGGGGCGGCAAGCCTTGCCTTGGTTGCTGGCGTGGCGCAAGCCAATTCTCATATGGCTGAGACATCCGACAAGCGCATCGCGCTTTCGAACAATTACGCGGGCAACTCGTGGCGGCAGGCGATGCTGCAAACATTCAAGGAAACCGGGGAGGAAGCGGTTTCCGACGGAATGGTTGCGGCTGCAGATGCCTATACGACGTCCGAAAATCAGGCGACTGAGCAAGCGGCACAGATCCAGAACATGATCCTTCAGGGCTATGATGCAATCGTGCTGAACGCCGCGTCACCCACAGCATTGAATGGCGCGGTCAAGGAGGCCTGCGACGCGGGCGTGACGGTGGTCAGCTTTGACGGTATCGTGACCGAGCCCTGTGCCTGGCGGATTGCGGTGGACTTTGCAGCGATGGGCAAAGAGCAAGTCGATTATCTGGCGACGCGCCTTCCAGAAGGCGGCAATCTGCTGGAAATCCGTGGTCTCGCGGGCGTGTTCGTGGATGACGAGATATCCAAGGGCATCCACGAAGGCGTGGCGGAGAATGACCAGTTTGAAATCGTGGGATCAGTCCATGGTGACTGGGCGCAGGACGTGGCGCAAAAGGCTGTGGCCGGTATCTTGCCGTCGCTGCCGCAGGTCGTCGGAGTGGTGACGCAGGGCGGTGACGGCTATGGCACTGCGCAGGCCTTCAAGGCGGCGGGGCGCGATACGCCGCTGATCGTACTGGGCAACCGTCAGGACGAATTGCAATGGTGGGCCGACCAGCGGGACGCAAGCGACTACGAGACCCTGTCGCTGTCGATTGCGCCGGGCGTTGCCTCGCTTGCATTCTGGGTGGCCCAGCAGATCCTGGCGGGCGAGGACGTGCCCAAGGATCTGACCGTGCCGTTCCTGAAGATCACGCAAGACAGTCTGGACGACGCGCTGGCCAGCACGCCAGAAGGGTCTGTCGCCAACGTGAGCTATGCATTGGACGACGCCAAGCAGGTCATCGCGGACGCGAAGTGATACTTTCCCTGGGCCGCCTTGCAGGGCGGCCCGTTTTCTCATTCCAAACATGGAGCGCTCATGTCCGATCATGAGAACGCCTTGATCGTGACGCTCGATCAGGCGGCCAAGCATTTTGGTCGGTTGCGCGCGCTTGATGGCGTCAGCCTGTCAGTCGCAGCCGGCGATTGCATCGGGCTTGTCGGCCATAACGGTGCGGGCAAGTCGACGCTGGTGAACCTGATCAACGGCGGGCTTGCGCCATCGTCGGGCACCATCGTGTTTTCGGGAGGCGATACGGCACATGTGGCCGGTGTGCGGTCGGTGTTTCAGGAACTGTCGCTCTGCCCCAATCTGACGGTCGCCGAGAACCTGAAGATTTCGCACAGCGCCTTGAAAGGGCCGGGCTGGCGGCGGTCGGCGCGTGCCGAGATCCGCGCAAGCCTTGACGAGATATTTCCCGACCACGGCATCTCTGCCGATGCCCAGGTCGACATGCTGTCGATCGCACAGCGCCAGATGGTCGAGATCGCGATCGGTTTCGCGCCGCGCGGCACACAGGCGCGTCTGGTCATTCTGGACGAGCCCACGTCCTCGCTGGACGAGGGCATCGCGGGTCAACTGCTGGCGCATATCCGGCGGTTCTGCGCGTCGGGTGGTGCAGTGGTGTTCATTTCGCACATGCTGGGTGAAATCTTCAAAGTGGCAAGCCGCATCATCGTTTTGAAAGACGGCAGGATCGTCGACGAGCGTGCGTCCGGCGCGTTCACCCGTCAGGGGCTGGTCGATGTGATGGGGCACGTCGCGCCCGAATCCGCGCAAGTCGCCGGGGCCAGAAGCGATCCTGGATCCGAAATCCTGCGCACGGCGCAAGGTCTCGCTGCGCGCAAAGGCGAGATTGTCGGGCTGTCGGGGCTGGCGGGGCATGGGCAGGCCGAAGCGCTGGCGCATCTCTACCTGTCGCGCTCGTCGGCCTGGAGGCCCCGTAAATCGCCCGAGGTGGTCTTTGTCGCGGGCGACAGGCCGCGCGACGGTGTGCTGCCGCTGTGGTCTATCCTGTGCAACATCTCAATTTCGGTGCTGCAACAGACCGCACGGCGCGGACTGGTGAACCGGCAGGCCGAAACCGCGATTGCGGCAGAGTGGAAGAGCCGTATCGGCGTGCGCACCGACGATGTGAGGAACCCGATCCTGTCGCTGTCGGGCGGCAACCAGCAAAAGGTGCTATTCGCCCGTGCATTGGCGTCGCAGGCACCCCTGGTCATCATGGACGACCCCATGCGCGGCGTTGACGTGGGTACCAAGCAGGACGTCTATGCCATGATCCGCGCCGAAGCTGCGAATGGGCGCACGTTCCTGTGGTACTCGACCGAAACCGAGGAGGTTTGCCAGTGCGATAGGGTGTTTGTCTTTCGCAATCATGAGATCAGCGCCGAGCTGACTGGTGTCGATATTTCCGAGGAAAAGATCCTTGAGGCGTCGTTTGCAATGCAGGAGGCATCATGAATTTTCTCGCCCGCCACAGGATCATCCTCCCCGTGGTGTCGCTGGCCGTTCTGCTGGCCGCGACGTTTTACATGCAGCCCCGCACCATGAGCTATTTCGGGCTGAACCTGCTGTTCAATCTGGCCGTGCCGATCGCGCTGGCGACGGTGGCGCAGATGATGATCATCATGGTCAACGACATCGACCTGTCGCTCGGCGCATTCGTCAGTCTGGCGGCCTGCGTGACGGCCACCTTTGTCAATGACACGCCGGTGCTGGGCCTTTTGATCCTGCTGGCGCTTGTGCTGTCCTATGCAGCCTTGGGTGCGCTGATACATGCGCTGGAGCTTCCTGCCATCGTGGTGACGCTGGGCATGTCGTTCGTGTGGGGCGGACTGGCGCTGTTCATTCTGCCCTCACCGGGGGGCCAAAGTCCCGAGTGGCTGCGAGCCCTTATGACGGTCAAGCCGCCGTTTGCCCCGATGGCGGTGGTCGCCGCGGTGATCATATCCGTGGTGACCCATCTGCTGATCGTCCGTTCCGGCATCGGCACGGTGCTGCGCGGTGTCGGCGGCAACGCGCGCTCGGTTGCGCGTGCGGGCTGGTCGGTGATTTGGCTCAAGGCACTGGCCTATGGTCTGGCGGGACTGTTCGGCGTGCTGGCGGGCATGGCGCTGGTGGGGCTTGCGACCTCTGCCGATGCCAACATCGCCCTGCGGTACACCCTGCTGTCGATTGCGGGGGTGATCCTTGGCGGGGGCGAGTTTACCGGCGGCAAGGTCAGCCCCACGGGCGCCGTGATCGGTGCGCTGACCCTGACCCTGGCTGCGTCGTTCCTGTCGTTCATGCGGCTGTCGCCGGACTGGCAGATCGGGGCGCAGGGTGCGATCCTGATCCTTGTCCTGACGGCGCGCCTAATCTTCAGCCGCAAGGGGGCCGCGACATGACCCCGCTGAACCTGCTCGCAAAACCGTGGATCTGGTCATGGCTCGCGGCTTCTGCGGCCTTTGGTCTGACCCTCGGGCTGACATCAGGCCGGGGCGCGGGAGAGCTTGCCTATGCCGCGCTGTCATTCGGGGCCTTTGCGGCGATTGTGGGTCTGGGGCAGATGCTGGTGATTACCCTCGGTCCAGGCAATGTCGATCTGTCGATCCCGGCGACTATGACGCTGGCGGCGACACTGGCGCTGAAGGCGATGAGTTCGAATCCGGGCACGGCGTTTCTGGGGCTGGGCATTGCGCTTGGCGTAGGGGTGGCGGCAGGGCTTGCCAACTATGCGCTGATCTTTCTGTTGCGCCTTCCGCCGATCATCGCGACGCTGGCGGCCTCGCTGGTCTATCAGTCCTTCGCGATCTGGTCGAACCGGGGTCTGCGGATCAAGCCCCCTGCGGGACTGGCCGATTTCGCGACGGGACGGTTTCTGGGCTTGCCGAACGTGGCATGGGTGGGGCTCGCGCTGGCCATCGTCGTCTGGGTGGTGCTGGAGCGGACGGTCTGGGGCCGGATGTTGCTGGCCACTGGGCAGAACCTGCGCGTCGCGCGGCTTGCCGGAGTGCCGGTCGAGCTGGTGCGTGCCACGACATACGTGTTGGTCGCGGTCTTTGCATCGCTTGCGGGCTACCTGCTGGCCAGCTTTTCCGGCGGTGCCGCGCTGAACATGGGGGCGGAGTATCTGCTGATGTCCATCGCCGTGGTCGTCATCGGTGGCACCTCGATTGCAGGCGGCAACTCCAACGTGCCGGGTGTCTGGGGTGCCGCATTGTTCATGTTTCTGGTGGTCTCGATGCTGAACAGCTATGGCGCGGGGGCAGGTGTGCGCAACGTGCTGACAGGGACCATCATCATCGCCATTGTCATCGCCGCCAGCACAAGGAGGGTCCGCGCATGAAGCCTATGCCGCCGCATCTGGAAATCCACGACAACCGCTTTGCCGCATTGGTTCACCCCGTATCGACGCTGGACGTGATTGCGGAAGGTTTCACATGGACCGAAGGGCCGGTCTGGTTTGGCGATCACCACTGTCTGCTGTTCTCGGACATTCCCAGTCAGCGCATCATGCGCTGGTCCGAAGCCACTGGGCTTTCAGTATTTCGCAGCGATTCCGGTTTCAACAACGGCAACACAAGGGACGGGCAGGGGCGGCTTGTGGGGTGCCGTCATGGAGCGCGGGACGTGGTGCGAACCGAAGTGGATGGATCGCTGAGCGTTCTTGCGAACAGTTTTCAGGGCAAGAGGTTGAATTCGCCCAACGATGTCGTGGTCAGTTCGGACGGGGCGGTATGGTTCACCGATCCAACCTATGGAATCATATCGAACTTCGAAGGATACCGCAGCACGCCGGAGCAATTGGCGCGCAATGTCTTTCGCCTGTCTGCCGATGGAACGCTGAGCGCGGTTGTGAGCGATTTCGTCCAGCCCAACGGCTTGTGTTTCTCACCCGATGAGAGGACGCTCTACATCGCAGAAAGTGGGTCGAGCCACGACACGTCCGTTCCGGCCGTCATTCGCCAGTTCGCGGTCGAGGGCGATGGTCTGCGCGACATGGGCGTATTTGCAGAAATCGACAGAGGTCTGCCCGACGGAATGCGCTGCGACGTTATGGGAAACCTTTGGTCTTCGGCCGCGGACGGGGTGCATTGCTTTGACCAAAAGGGCGTGCTTCTGGGCAAGATCCTGGTGCCGCAAGTCGTGTCGAACCTGTGTTTTGGCGGGCGTGACGGCCACAGGATGTTCATCACGGCAACCACTTGTGTCTACCGGGTTTTCGTGGATGTGCGTGGACTGTAATTTCCGATGTGCTTTTCACTGTTAGCGCACGAGTCGTCGAAATTCGAACTGCGGCGTCAGTTGCTGAGTTTGAAAAGCAGGTCGATCAGGACTGACTGCTCCCTGCCGTCGAGCTTGCCAATCAAAACTTCATCCTGATCTTCAACGTCTTTGCGGATTTGCAACATGCGGTGACGGCCAAGGTCGGTCAGCATAAGATTGATCTGACGGTGATCGCTCTCCGCGATCAGCCTGTGAACCAGACCATCCGACACCATTCGATCCACGAGTTTGCTCAGCGTGGGAGGGTTTATCAGCACGGCTTTTGCAAGCGCGCCCATAGTTAGATGATTTTCGGTATCAAGACATTCCATGATGCGCCAAGCTTCCAGTTGCACACCGTGCTTTTTCAGGCGCGCCTTGATGGACGTGTCCACGGACCGGTGCGCCGTTGCCAAAGCGTATGAAATATAACCATCAAGTGCTTTATTTTGCATGCTCTTATGCCCTCGATATATCTTTGGACTTAATTTTAGTTGACTTGGAAAATAATTTCAATTGCAATCGTCCGGCAGGCCTGACCAGGTTTTGCGGGGATGAATGTTCAATGACCATGATGCAGAAGGAAAATCCGCTACCGATGGAGCTTTCCGATCTGGAGAGCGGTCGTTGGCCGGGCCGGTCAGAATGTTTTCGCGTGGCCCTTACCATTCCGCTTAACGGCTCTGCGGGGATTTGGGCGCCCTCTTGTATATCCAGCGCGCAGGTGGCGGTGTCCGAGCTGAACAAGCGCAACGGGATAAACGGGCGCAAGGTGCAGTTGATCATGATCAACGCCGCGGTCGAGGCCGAAGAGCCGATCGAGGAGATCGTCAACGACCTGATCGAGCTGGGTGCCATCGACGCGATCGTGGGCATGCACATCAGTGCGATCCGGCAGCGGCTGTCAAAGGTCGTGCGCCAGCGTATCCCCTATATCTACACGCCGCTCTACGAGGGCGGAGAGACGACGGCGGGCCTGTTTGCCATAGGCGAAACGCCGGCGGAACAGCTGGGGCCGGCGCTGTCGTGGCTGCAAAAGATCTATCGCCCGCGCAAATGGGCGCTGATCGGCAACGATTATGTGTGGCCGCGCAGTTCGAATTACTATGCCAAAAATTGCCTGCGCACCATCGGGCTGGAGCCTGTGATGGAGACCTATGTTCCGTTCGGAACGGGCAATATGTCGGGGCTGGTGGAACGGCTGGAGGCATCTGGTGCAGATGCCGTGCTGGTGTCGCTGGTGGGGCAGGACGCGGTCAATTTCAACCGTGCGTTTGGCCGACAGGGGCTGCAACGCAAGATGCTGCGGCTGTCCTGCGCGATGGAGGAGAACGGCCTACTGGCCTGCGGGACAGGCAACCTGGAGCGGCTGTTTTCGGTCTCGTCCTATTTCGGTGCGGTCGCCACGGACGCGAATGCCGCGTTCAAGGAACGCTATCACACGTTGCACGGCGACGCGGCGCCGGCGCTGAATGCCCTGGGGCAATCGACCTATGAGGGCATGCATTACCTGTCGGCGCTGTTGCGTGATTTCGGGGATGTCTGGCGCATGAAGTCCACCCGTGACAATCTCTCGGTCATCCACGAAAGCGGGCGCAGCCCTGGCGGCAATCCAAGCGGCGCGCGGCCTCCGGTTTACCTTGCCCGTGCGGATGGCGTTCAGTTCTGCGACTTCAAGCTGCTGTAAATACTGACAAATCCATATTTGCTTTCCTTTTCAAACAATTTAGTTGAAATGGAAATTAACTGGACTTACCGTGATTCCCAATGACGCGCTTGGCCCTGTTGAATGGCCGACCAGAGGGGGAATGTCGTGTACTGGGTTTTGGGACTTGTGATTTTCGCCTTGGTGCTGGCTGTCGGCATCTGGTTTCTGCAACGCTTTTACACAAAGGCCACGCTGGAAAGTGCCATCGTGCGCACCGGCATGGGCGGGCGCCGGGTCATGGAGGACGGCGGGTGTTTTGCACTGCCCATCGTGCATCATGTCCAGCGGGTTTCGATGCAGACCGCTGCCGTCAAGGTGGCGCGCACGGGCAAGGATGCGGTGCTGACCGCCGACCAGATGCGCGCAGATGTGGTAATGGAATTCGAGGTGCGCGTCGCCCCCGATGCCAAGAGCATCGCAACGGCGGCACAGTCGCTGGGGCACCGCATCGCCAGAAGCGGGGACGCGATGGCCGAGGTGTTGTCGGGCTCGCTTGCGAATGCCGTGCAGAGTGCCGCGGCCGAACGCGATCTGGGGGACATCCACATAAACCGCGCGGCCTTTACCAATGACGTCAGCGTCATGGTGCAGGAACACGCGGAACGGCTGGGATTGTCCCTTGTGTCGGCCTCGCTGGTTTCGGTGGACCAAAGCGACTTTTCCCAGCGTGATGAAAACAACGCGTTCAACGCCCGTGGCATGCGGCGGCTGGCCGAACTGGTGGCCGAGGAGCGCAAGGCCCGCATCGCCGTCGAGACCAGTGCAGAAGTTGCGGTGCGCGAGCATCTGTTGTCGCAGCACCAGCGCCAGATCGAGCTGAAACGGGCAGAGCGCGAAGCCGATATCAATCAGCAGGAATACCTTGCCCGGCTCGAAGCGGCATCTGAAAGCCGCTCGGCGCAGGCCCGTTCCGAGGCCCGCCGCGAGTCTGAAGCGGTGCGCATCGCGCAGGAGCGCGAAACCAAGGCGGCGCAGGTCGCCAACGACGAGGCGTTGCGCAAGGTCGAGATGCAGGCCCTTCTGGAACTGGAAGAGGCCAAGATCGCGCATGACATCCGGCTGATCCAGGCCCGCGCCAAGGAGGCGAAGGCCAAGGTCGAGGAACAGGAGGCCCGCGCCCAGGTGATCCTTGCGACCGAAGAGGTGCAATCGCAAAAGGATCGCGCGGTGACCATCCGCGAGCGCGAACTGGCCAAGATCAAGCAGGACTGCGATATCGAGCTGGAAGAGGCCCGGTTGAAGAGCGACGTCAACAGCCTGCTGGCCCGCGCACGAGCTGAAGCCTCGGCCAAGTCTGCCAATGCCGATGCGGAAAAGAGCGTGATGGAGGCAGAGGCCGCAGGACGCACCGCGCTCAACCTTGCCGAGAATACGCTGAGCGACGCCGTGATCCGTATGCGCATCGAGGAACGCAAGCTCGACCGGATGCCCGAGATCATGACTCAGATGATGAAGCCGGTGGAAAAGATCGAGTCCATCCGCATCAACCAGATTAGCGGGATGGGCAACGCGGGCGAGGGGGGCGGCAGCGGCGTCGACAGCGCCTTTGGCGCGGCGATGGACCAGATACTTGGAATGGCCGTGCGTCTGCCTGCGATGAAGCAGATGGGTGAAGAGATCGGACTGGATTTCGACGCGCATGTAGCCGGACGCACCGCAGATTACGCCAACCGGCTCAAGGGCAAGGACGACCCGGAGCCCAAGGCCAAAGACTGACCGAAACGACCCTGCATTTGAACTGAAACCAATAAACGGAGGACAAAACATGTCTCTGAACAGGAGAGAATTCCTTGGCCGCAGCGCCGCACTGACCACCGCCAGCCTTTTGCCATATGCGGCTTACGCCGCCGACACGATCAAGCTGGGCTCGGTGCTCGACACCTCGGGGATCTTCGATGCCTATGGCAAGCCGATGGATCAGGCGATGCGCCTGGCGCTCAAGCAGATCAACGACACCGGCGGGCTGCTGGACCGCCAGGTTGAACTGATGGCCTATGACACACAGTCCGACATGGCGCTTTATTCGCAGTACGCCCAGCAACTGACGCGTCAGGACCAAGTCGATGTCGTGCACGGCGGCATCCTGTCCGCCTCGCGCGAGGCGATCCGCCAGACCATGCGCAAGTCGAACACGCTCTATTTCTACAACGTGCAATACGAAGGCGGCGTTTGCGACCGAAACATCTTTGTCACAGGTGTGACGCCGGCGCAGCAGGTTGCCGTGCTTGTGCCCTATGCGATGAAGAAATCCGGTCCGAAGGTGCACATCCTTGCTGCCGACTACAACTATGGGCAGATCACCGCGCGCTGGATCAAAAAGTTCGTCGAGGACAATGGCGGCGAAGTGGTGGGCACCGATTTCTTCCCGCTCGACGTCTCTGACTTTGGCTCGACGATCACCAAGATCCAGCAGACGGCTCCCGATTTGGTCGTAGCACCGCTGGTCGGCGGGGCGCATCTGTCGTTCTTCCGCCAGTGGGCCGCGGCGGGCATGAAAGACCGCATTCCGCTGGCATCCACCACGATGGGCGTCGGCAACGAACACAAGGTCCTGACCCCCGAAGAGGGCAACGGCATCATGGTCGCCTACAACTATTCGCAAGAGCTGGATACCGAGGCAAACAGGGTGTTCAAGGACAAGTGGCAGGCCGAATACGGCGATACGACCGCGATCCACGAGCTTGCCGTGTCCACCTATCAGGGCATTCTGCTGTGGGCCGAAGGGGTGCGTCAGGCCGGAAGCGTCGAACACGACGCGGTGGTCGAGGCGCTGGAAACCGGGATTTCCATCGACGGACCGGCGGGCAAGGTCACGCTGGACCCGCAGACCCACCATGCCACGCTGGATGTGCACATCATGGAGTTCGAAGATCAGGGAATGACCGTGATCGAGACCCTGCAGCAGATCGCGCCGGTGGACACGCAGGCGGTTTGCAACCTGCAGGAAAACCCTGACGACAACCAGCAGTACGAAATCCAGATCTAAGCTGGATTTCCCATTGGCGGGGCGGTTTTTGGGCCGCCCCGCATATTTCTGAACAGGCGGCCACTATGGACCTTAGCTTCGTTATCCTTGTTGAAGTGCTCTACGCGGTTGCCTCGCTGGTGTTGATCAGCGCCGGACTGGCCGTGGTGTTCGGCATGATGAAGGTGATCAACCTTGCCCATGGCGAATTCATGATGATGGGCGGCTATGCGACGATTACGGCCGCCAATCTGGGCATAAACGTCTTTGTCGCGATGCTGGTGATCGCGCCGCTTGTGGTCGGTCTGATCGGGCTGGTGGTCGAACGGCTGGTGATACGGCACCTCTACGGGCGGCTGGTCGATACGATGCTTGCGACATGGGGCCTGAGCCTGATGTTCATCGGGCTTGCCACGATGATCTTCGGCAATACGACCACCGGGATTTCCACGCCGATCACCGGGTTCACGGTCGGTGACTACCAGATCAACGGGTACAACTTTTTCATCATTGTCGTCTCTGTCGTGCTGGTTCTGTGCATGCTGGCGGTGCTGAAGGGCACCCGCGCCGGGCTGATCGCGCGCGGCACCATGCAGCGTTCGGACATGGCGGCGGCGCTGGGATACAGCCCCGACCGTATCTATATGGCGACGTTCTTCTGCGGTTCGGCCCTGTCGGGGCTTGCAGGGGCGGTGCTGGCGCCGCTGGTCGGCCTGGTGCCCACATCGGGCGGCGCCTATATCGCCAAGGCGTTCATAACCGTGATCGCAGGGGGGCCATCGCTGATCGCGGGGCTGGTCAGCTCCGCGACCTCCTTCGGTCTTGTCAGCCAGATATTCACTTTCACCATCTCACCCGTGATCGGCGAGGTCGTCTTGCTGGTGGCCGCCGTAATCGTGCTGCGCCTGATGCCCCAAGGGATCACCGGACGCTTTTTCCGGGGCAAGCTGTGATGCGGGGGACGGGCGGGCGCGATGTGCTGATCACGCTGGTGGTCGCGGCACTGTTGATCTGGATCATGCCGACGATGATCGCGACCTACACGCTGACGGTTCTGGTGATCTACGGGATGCTGGGCCTCAGCCTGGGATTGATCTGGGGGTTCGGCGGCATCCTGTGCTTTGGGCAGGCGGCATTCTTTGGCCTCGGGGCCTATACCTATGCCATTGCCGCGATCAACATCGGTGAAAGCACGGTGCCGATGATCCTGGCGGTTCTGGTGCCCGCGCTGTTTGCGGCCATCCTGGGGGCGATCATGTTCTACGGTCGGCTGATGGATGTCTACCTGGGGGTGATCACGCTGGTCGTGACGCTGATCCTGTTCAAGTTCGTGAACACCACCGCCGGGCCGCAATACGTCATCGGCAAGGCTCGGATCGGTGGCTACAACGGAATTCCGGGGTTCCAGACCCTGAACGTGCCGGGCGATCCCGGTGCCTATATCTGGGGCGATCCGTTCTATTACGTCTGCGCGGTGGCGCTGGTGATCGTTTTTCTGCTGGTGACCTGGCTGCTGCGGTCCTCGTTCGGGCGCATCGCGGTTGGCATTCGCGAAAACGAGGTGCGGATGGCGCTGCTGGGCTATGACGTGGCGGCGCGCAAGACGGTTCTTTTCACCATCGGTGCCGCAATCGCAGGGCTGTCCGGCGCGCTGTTCGCGAATTGGAGCGAGATCGTCACACCCTCGCTGTTCTCGCTGAGCCAGTCTGCCGAGATCATCATCTGGTGTATCGTGGGCGGTCTGGGCACGCGGCTTGGACCCATCCTGGGGGCGGCGGGGCTTGCCTATCTCAAGTTCATGCTGGGCCAGCAAAGCATGATCGACAACACCCTGATCACCGGCCTGATACTGGTTCTTTTTGTGCTTTTCCTGCCGCGCGGGCTGGTGCCTGCGGTCGCGACGCTCTGGGGACGCATCGTCGTCGGCACGCGCAGGCGTACCCAGCCGCGCACCATGCGGAGGACGCGTCATGGCTGAAACCGTTCTGGAGACCCACGGCCTGACCATGCGTTTCGGCGGTGTCACGGCAAGTGACAACGTCAATTTCAAGCTCAAGGCGCGCGAACTGCGCTGTCTGATCGGCCCCAACGGTGCCGGCAAATCGACGTTCTTCAAATGCGTGACCGGCCTGCTGACCCCGTCGGAGGGGCATGTCTATATGCGCGGTCAGGATGTGACCGGATGGCAGCCGCACCAGATCGCGTCGCTTGGCGTGGGCATCAAGACGCAGACGCCGAACGTGATGGACGCGCTGAGCGTACACGAAAACATCTGGCTGGCAGCACGCAGGTTCAACGACCGCGCAGAGGCCAGCGCCCGCGCCGACGACATCATCGACCGGCTGGCGCTTGGCCCCATTGCGCGCACCGATCTGGGCCAGCTGGCCCACGGTGAACGGCAGCGGGTCGAACTGGGGCTGGTCGCGGTGGCCGATCCCTGGCTGGTGCTGCTGGACGAACCCGCCGCCGGCATGAGCGCGGATGACGTCGCGCGAATGACGCAGATCATCCACGACATGACCCGCACCGCCGCGGTGGTGATCGTCGAACATGACATGCAGTTCATCCGCTCTGTCGCGGAAACGGTGACCGTGTTCCATCAGGGCGCGGTGCTGATGGAGGACCACGTGGACAAGGTGATGTCTGACGCGACGGTGCGCGCCGTCTACCTGGGAAAGAAGGCCTGAAATGGATCAAGACCGCGATATCCTGTTGTCCGTCAAGGGGCTTTCGGGTGGCTATGGGCGGGTGCCGATCCTTCACGGCATCGACCTGCAGGTTGCACGAGACGAGGTCGTCGGCGTGCTGGGCCACAACGGCATGGGCAAGACGACGCTGCTGAAGACATTGATGGGGTTTCTGCCCGCCAGTGCGGGCCAGGTGCGCTATGACCAGCGCGACATCACGCATCTGCCCACCCATGCGCGCGGGCAGGCGGGGCTGGGATACGTGCCGCAGGGCAGGGGCATATTTCCGCAACTGACCGTGCGCGACAACCTGCGGTTTGCCTGGCATGATTACGGATCGGGCAACGAGGCCGAGGTGATGGAAGCCGTGCTTGCCGATTTCCCGCGTCTTGCCCGGCTGCTGGATCGCGAAGGCGGCGCGCTGTCTGGGGGTGAACAGCAGCTGCTGGCGCTTGCGCGGTGCCTGATGGGCTCGCCCGAGTTTCTGCTGCTGGACGAGCCGACCGAGGGCATCCAGCCCTCGATCATCGAAGAGATGGCCGAGACCCTGCTGCTGCTGCGCAAGAAGCGCGGGCTTTCGATCCTGCTGGTGGAACAGAACTTTGATTTCATCGCCGACCTGTCCGACCGGGTGCTGGTGCTCGAGCGTGGCAGGATCACCGGGCATTTGAGCCAGAGCGATCTGGCGGACCAGTCCAAGGTCGATCAGTTCCTGGGCTTTGGTGCCGCCAGAGGCACACGGCAGACCGCAGCCTCCGGTCAGGCGCAACAGCCGACCCCGCCGCCGCACAGGCCGAGCTTTCCGCCCTCCGTGGCGGCCCCTGCACCATCGCCACGCCCTCAACCCCATATACCAACGGTGAACGCCATCACGATCAAACGCCCCACACTGTCGCAGATGCGCACGATGGCCGACCGCTTTGGCATGAGCCTGTCGGACCAGGATCTGACCGAATACACCCAGATCATCGAACCCTACATGCAGGCCTATGACAGGCTTGACGCGATGCCCGATAACCTGCCCGAAGTGCGCTATCCGCGCAGTCCCGGCTATTTCCCCAGCCAGACGGAAAACCCGATGAACGCCTGGTACGTAAAGACCGAGGTGCGCGGCGCGCCCGACGGGAAGCTGCGCGGCAAGCGTATCGTGCTGAAAGACACCGTTTGCCTTGCCGGGGTGCCGATGATGAACGGGTCGTCGATCATGGAAGGGTACACGCCCGAGATCGACGCCACCATCGTGACCCGGATGCTGGACGCCGGTGCGATCATCGCGGGCAAGTCGCATTGCGAGAACTTCTGCCTCTCCGGCGGCTCTCACACCAACGCCAAGGGGCCGGTGCACAACCCGTGGAAGCGCGGCTATATGGCGGGCGGATCGTCCAGCGGATCGGCTGCATTGGTCGCCAGCGACGACGTCGACATGGCCATCGCCGGGGATCAGGGCGGCTCAATCCGCATTCCCGCATCGAATTGCGGCGTCTATGGCATGAAACCCACGCACGGTCTGGTGCCCTATACCGGTGCCATGGGGGTCGAGCAGACGATCGACCACCTTGGCCCGATCACCAAGACCGTGGCGGACAACGCGCTGCTGCTGGAAGTGCTGGCAGGCGAAGACGGGCTGGACCCGCGACAGTACAAGCCCACGGTCTACAGCTATACCGAGGCGCTGGGGCGCGGTGTCGCCGGGATGCGCATCGGCATCCTGAAAGAGGGCTTTGGCCATTCCAATTCGGAAACCGATGTGGATCAAAAGGTATTGGCCGCTGCCGAGCGTTTCCGCGAGCTGCGCGCGCGCGTCGAGGAGGTCTCGGTGCCCGAGCATCACACCGCGATGGACGCCTGGACCGCCATCACGCTGGAAGGGTTGCAGGACGGCATGATGTGGGGCAATTCTACCGGCACCAACTACCGCGGGCTGTTTTTGCCCTCGATGACGGATCATATGGCGCAGTGGCGACACCGCGCCGACGAGCTGAGCCATTCGCTGAAGGCCTGCATGTTTGTCGGAGAGCATTTCCAGCACCAGTACCGGGGCCGGTTCTATGGCAAGGCGCAGAACATCATGCGCCGGGTGAATGCGCAGTATCATGCAGCACTCAGGCAATATGACTTGTTGCTGATGCCGACCCTGCCGATCAAGCCGCAGGAACACCCCCCCGCCGACTGTTCTCTCAGCCTCTATGTGCAGCGCGCGTTCGAGATGGTGCCCAACACCGCACCCTTCAACGGCGGCCTGCCCGCGATGAGCATCCCGTGCGGGCTGAGCGAGGGGTTGCCCATCGGTCTGATGCTGGTCGGCCCGAACTATGGCGAGATGAAGATCTACCAAGCAGCCCACGCATTCGAGCAATCGGGCGATTGGCGCAACATGTAAGGAGGCACTGCCATGACGATCCTGAATGAGAGCATCGCGGACCGGATACAGAACTTCGGCCTTGCCACGGTTACAGGCCAGGTGGCCGATCTGTCCCCCCAGGATGGAAAGTCGTTTGTTCAGGGTCCGACCCAGCCCGCGCTGGCCTTCGCCACCATCCCGCAGCTTTTGCGCGATGCGGTGTCGCGCTACGGGCCGCGCGATGCGCTGATCTTTCCCGATGCGCGTCTCAGCTACTACGATCTGGACCGGGCCGTGGATTCGCTGGCCACCGGTCTGCTGGCGCTGGGGCTGGCCAAGGGCGACAGGCTGGGCATCTGGTCCCCGAACCGGCTGGAATGGGTGCTGACGCAGTTCGCGACCGCGCGGATCGGTGTCGTACTGGTCAACATCAACCCCGCCTACCGACTGTCCGAGCTGGAATATGCGCTGAACAAGGTCGGGTGCAAGGCGCTGGTGCTGGCGCAGTCGTTCAAGAGCTCTGACTACATCGGGATGATCCGCACATTGGCCCCCGAACTCGACACCGCGCAGCGCGGCAAGCTGCACGCGGCACGGCTTCCGCATCTGCGGCACGTCATCGTGATGGGTGCCGCGGCGGAGGAAACCGGCATCTGGTCCTTCGACGAGGTCAGTACTCTGGGCGGTCCCGCCCAGCAATTGCGCCTGCCGCAGATTGATGCCGCGTTGCAGCCCGACGACGCAATAAACATCCAGTTCACGTCCGGCACCACGGGCCGGCCCAAGGGCGCCACGCTGTCGCATTACAACATCGTCAACAATGCCCGTTTCGTGACCGACAGGATCAGGCTGACGGACACTGACCGGCTGGCGATCCCGGTGCCGCTCTATCACTGCTTTGGCATGGTGATGGGCGTGCTGGGCGCGGTCAGCAAGGGGGCGGCCATGGTCTTTCCCGGCGAGGCGTTCGACGCCGCAACCACGCTTGATGCGGTTGCGCGCGAACGGTGCACCGCGCTTTACGGGGTGCCCACGATGTTCGTCGCCATGCTGCAGGATCTGGAGGCCAGGCCAAGGGACCTTGCATCGCTGCGCACGGGGGTGATGGCGGGTGCGCCCTGTCCCGTCGACGTGATGAAGAAGGTCAACGACCTGATGCACATGTCCCAGGTCACCATATGCTACGGCATGACCGAAACCGCGCCGGTCTCGTTCCAGAGCTTTGTCGATGACACGATAGACCGGCGCTGCGCGACCGTGGGGCGTGTGCACCCGCATCTGCAAGTCAAGGTGGTGGACGAGGCGGGCCAGATCGTGCCCGTCGGCACCCAGGGCGAGCTGTGCACACGGGGCTATTCGGTAATGAAAGGCTATTGGGACGAACCGGCGCTGACCGCCGAGGCGATACAGGACGGCTGGATGCGCACCGGCGATCTGGCCACGCTGGACGAGATGGGGTTTTGCAGCATCACGGGGCGGGTCAAGGATATGATCATCCGCGGCGGCGAAAACATCTATCCGCGCGAGGTCGAGGAGTTTCTGTTCAGTCATCCGCAGGTGCGCGAGGTTCAGGTGTTCGGCGTGCCCGATGCCCGCCTGGGCGAAGAGGTCTGCGCCTGGGTTGTGGCTGCGGCAGGGGCGGAACTGGACGAGGCGGCCTTGCGCACATTCTGCCAGGGACAGATCGCCCACTTCAAGATCCCGCGGCACTTTCGGATCGTGGATGAGATACCGATGACGATCACGGGCAAGCCGCAGAAGTTTGTGATGCGCGACATGATGATAAAGGAACTGGAGCGTCAGGTGTGAAGCGGCCTCGACTGGTGGGATGCCGTTCGTGTCCACTTACACCAAGGGCGGAGGGACTAAGCCGCTCCGCGGCATTGGTGCCTGATAGCGACGTCGGCGCACACTTCATGGTTTTTCTTTGTGGCAGGCCCTTCTGGGCTGACGATTGGGGTCTTTCCCACCGTCAGACAGGAGGTTCCCATGAAGGAGGAGAAGACCACCCCGCTGCGCCAGCGGATGATCGAAGACATGGATATTCGCGGGCTGTGCGAGAAGACGCAAAAAGCGCACATCCGGAATGTCAAGCATTTCGCGTCATTCCTCGGGCGGCCGCCCGACACAGCCACCCCTGAAGATCTGCGCGCCTATCAACTCAAGATGACACAGGACGGCGTTTCGGCCAGCACCTTCAACGTGCGCGTCATTTCCCTGCGGTTCTTTTTCGGCATCACCTGTGGCCGCGATGAGATGAAGCGCTTCATGCAGTTTCATCGCAAGCCGCGCAAATTGCCGATCGTGTTAAGCGTCGAGGAGGTGGCTGATTTGATGGCTGCCGTGCCCGGTCCCGGGCTCAAGTATTGGGCGGCTCTTGGCATCAGTTACGGTGCCGGGCTGCGTGCATCCGAAGTCTGCAACCTGAAGGTCAAGGATATCGACAGCGACCGCATGCTGATCCATGTCGATGATGGCAAGGGCGGTCGGGATCG
>NZ_JANKJG010000018.1 GCF_024733015.1 Pseudosulfitobacter koreensis | reverse complement strand
TTGCGGATAACGGAACAAGCCCGACTGCCGATCGTTTGGAGAGTAAGTCACCGTCGACGGGTCTCGGACAACGTTTGATTGAGGGGATGGCATCGCAATTGAGCGGAACAACCGAGTTAGACAGAACAAATGGCTGGCGGACACGAATCCTTTTCCCCGAATGAGAGACCCGC
Source organism: Pseudosulfitobacter koreensis (assembly GCF_024733015.1). GTDB lineage: Bacteria > Pseudomonadota > Alphaproteobacteria > Rhodobacterales > Rhodobacteraceae > Pseudosulfitobacter > Pseudosulfitobacter koreensis. The sequence continues at coordinate 34,398 of NZ_JANKJG010000018.1, read as the reverse complement.
TGCGCTGAAAGTGCTGGTGATCGAGGACAACATCTTCATCGCGCTGGACCTTGAGGGGCAGCTTGATGAATTGGGGCATGAGGTCGTCGGCATCGCTGCAACAGCGACAAAGGCCATCGAGATGTCACGCGAGTTCCTCCCTGACCTTGCAATTGTCGACCTTCAGCTTGCCGATGGAAGCCGTGGGCAGGATGCCGCGATGGTGCTTCGTGCAGAGATGGACATTCGGTGCATCATCGTCAGCGGTAGCCTGCACCAGGTGACCGATGAGGAGAGGGCGGCAATCCGTCCGCTGGCGATGCTTTCGAAGCCTTTGCTTGCGGGTGAGCTTGGCCGCGTGATCAAAACCATCTCGGACAATCCGAAGGACCAGGGGTAACCGCGAATTACCGACGATTGATCAAGACTTGCTTTAGCACAGCGACAGGCTGCAAGGGTGGCAAACCAGTCTGCCGTAAGGCGCGATGTTTCTTCTCAGGATGCTGGGAAGTCGCAACGATAAACCGGGTCTTCGGTGCTATCTGCCGAAGTCGGCGTCAATGCCAACAGCATTCGTCGCGGGGACTTCGGGGCAGCCCCACTGCGCTGTAGCATCGGGAATGCCTTCGGAATAACGGCGATGTCTGCTTCCAAGGACGCATTAGCGCTCTCTCGCTCGTGCGGCGAATGTCCGCATTCCGCCGATTTTGTGGAAAAACTAACGTTTGCGATTGCAGAAATAGCTGCTCGAAATTCAGCGCGAGCGCCTTTCTTTATCAGGCTTTACGCGTTTGCTGCGATGCAGGAAAGATCTTAGCCAGTTTACGGAGGTTTTGGGCGGTTGCGGCGAGCAGGAATTCGTCATTTACACCGCATGGGCCACGTAATCGAAGTCGGCTCAGGCCGAGAATACGTTTGAGATGAGCGAAGAGCATTTCGACCTTCTTCCTGAGCTTCATCGCGATCGCGCATTCATCCGTTTTGGCCAGATCCCTGGCAACTTGACGGGCATCTTCGTGTTCTTCACGCGTGATCGATCTGGCGTCGGCATTGGGGCAGCACTTCGGCTTGGATGGGCAAACCTGACAGATCAGCTTCAGCGCACGATACTTCGCAGTGCCTTTGCCCGTCGGACCCCGGTTCGGATCGGAATAATTCCGGCGGAACTGCTTGAGCGCGTGCCCCTCGGGGCAGATGTATTGGTCGTTCTGCGCATCCCAGTCGAAATCTGTGCGTGTCCAGGTCCCATCGGGTCGTCCGGCCTTGTCGATCACCGGGATGTAAGGATCGATCTTGCGTTCCACGAGCCAGCCGAGCATTGGGCCTGAACCATAGGCTGTGTCGGCGATCATCCAGTCAGGGACCAGGCCGAATTTGTCTTTCACCCGCGTCAGCATGGTTTTTGTCGACCCAACCTCGGCTTGCCGGATGGAGCGGGTGGGTTCCACATCCAAGATGACACCGTGATCCGTGTCGATGAGATAATTGTCGGAATAGCTAAAGAAAGCAGGGCCTTTACGGGCTGCTGTCCACTGACTGGCGGGATCAGAATGCGAGGTAAACTTGGGCTGCACCTCGCTGGCCGCGCCAAATGCGACCTTGTCCAGCGTGTCGAGATACTCGCGCACGGCGCGGGGCGCGTCAGCCGGATCGATGTGCGTTGCGTCCCAGTCTTCCTTCGGCGTGGAGTTCTGCTTGTTGGCATCGGCTTCGATCAGGCTGGCATCAATCGCCATGCGCTGGCCGCTGACCAGACCTTCGGCGATGCAACGCGCGACAGTCGTCTCAAACAGGTGGCGCAGCAGTTCGCTGTCGCGAAAGCGCCCATGCCGGTTCTTGGAAAACGTTGAGTGATCCGGGACCCGGTCGCTCAGATCGAGGCGACAAAACCAGCGATACCCGAGGTTAAGATGAACCTCTTCGCAGAGCCGCCGCTCTGACCGGATGCCGAAACAATATCCGACCAGAAGCATTCGGATCAGCAACTCGGGACCGACCGAGGCTCGGCCTGTGTGACTGTAGAACTCCGCCAGATGGGCGCGGATACTGCTCAAGTCGACAAACCGGTCGATGGATCGCAGGAAGTGATCCGTGGGGATGTGATCCTCGAGCGAGAACTCGTAAAACAGCGCCGGTTGCGCTTCCTGCCTCGGTCCCATCATCGCCGATCCTCCCCTAAATTACAGGAATTGAATCAGCAGTTCAGCCCTCAATCAAGAAAAAGTTTTTCAACAAAATAAGCCCATCCTGTAGAGAATCAACGTATTTCTGGCGCAGAATTTAGGCTCTTATGGTGGGCGCGCACTCCTTTCCTGTCTGGCTTTGCGCCCTTGTTGCGGTGCGGTAAAGATCTTTGCTGCAGCCCATTCCTCTTTGGGCGTCGCGTTCTGCTTATTTACGTCTGCCTCGATTAGGCTCGCATCAACTGCCGTCCGCTGGCCGCTGACGATAGGGTCTTTTGTCTCACTTTTGGTGTCGGTTCCATGTCGGCCGCTTAAATCTTGAAAATTCATATACAAAACAATGCACTAATGACGAGGTGTCGGTCTGCGCCGCGCAACAGAAATTTTCCTGCCTTTCCTTGATTTCCGCGATAATACAGTTCGTCCGATCTCCTCTTCAGTCACAAAACTGAGGAGCCTCACATGACCAAAAAGACCCTGAAATCAACCACGGCGGAACACGTCGTCATGTCCGAAATGCGTGTGCGCACGGGTAAGGGAAGCCGACTGCTGACACAGGCAGAAATCCAGGACCTCGTGCAAATGTTCGCAGCCAAGGTCCCTGACCGGGACTTCGACATCTTGTCTTTGGCACCAGAGGGCAGCCTGCTCAGAATGGTAGCGCGCCACTTCCAGAAATCTGACATCTCTTATGCCCTGCCGATCATGCATACCATCATGCTGGCGGCATCTCGGCTCACCCAATCCGGTGCCTACTTGGAGGTGCACGGGATTGGGCGGATCTTGCCCACACTCTGGTCGATCTGCCTGGCGGAGTCTGGAAGTGCTAAGACTTTGGCTTCCGACGAGATCACCGAGGTTTTCTCCGACGGCGACGCCGCCCCGGTAAAAATGCTGCCCGACGCTGGGTCCGATGCACAGTGGATAATTGAGATCGAAGAGCACAATGGATCATTTTGGTTTCAGGATGAGGTTGGCAAGCGCGTCAACGCGATCCTACACCAGAAGCATTGGGCAAGACTGAAGCCGTGGATGCTCAACGCCTATTCTTATCAGGAGATCGGTAACCGATTAAAAGGCGAAAAGCAGAAGCTAACGGTCGAAAACCCTCATTTCACCTTCTTGGGCCTCTCGGTATTTTCAACATGGAAAAACGACATCGATGCGTCGAGTATGTTCGACGGATTTTGCCAACGGTTCAACTACGCGTTGGCCTCTAAACGGACCGACACGAGCATGTACGACCATTTCCTGTACTTCGCCTACGATGGGGTCGAAGAGTCCCGCACACGACTCAAAGCCTCATGGGACGCCTTATGCCACCAGCCAAACGCATTCGGGGCTTATACCCTCAACGATGACGTAATACCGTATCTCGAGAACTGGTGGAGTGAACTTCGCAATACCGTGGGCAAAAGCGGCCTGCCGGATTCATTCGTGCGACGCATCGGGTTTTCGATCATGCGTTATCTGTTGGTTCTGCAGTTTCTGCTTGGCAAAGCCCGCCATCCCATCGACCTTGAAACAACGATTTTGGCCACGAAGTTCGCCGACTATCACATGCAGTCCGCGCTGAAGATTATTCAGGACTACAATCAGGCGGGTGCGGGTCAAGTTCAACGCGTCGTCGAGATTCATGAGGGGATGAGTGAACGCGGCGAAGTTCCAACGCCCCGCAACATCTCACGCAAATTGAGCAAAGCGCAGCGAGCTGATCTGCCAACGGATCTGATCCGACAGATCGTAACGGTTCTCGACAAGCTTGAGAGCCAGTCGGATTTGTTCGATCTGGATGATGACATCAAGGTCAAGACTGCGGCGATGTTAGAACGCCGGGGGCAGATTTTCGAGCGGCTCGCTCTGAACGAGCGCAAGCGCAATGAGCGCCGCTTGCGACAACTCCGTGAGGCCCGCGAGGGTAAAATGTCACGCGGGACAATCAATGATGTCGCTGCCGATCATGATGGAGACAACGTCGTGCTTATGGGTCGCCACCGGGCATACGAAAATTTCGATCCGATCGACAGGACCGGCTAAGCGAAAAAGTGGCCCTCCACATTTTGGAGGGTCCCTCCTTTTCCCTATGTCAAAGCTCTTGTAGGCCGAGATTTACAAAAAGCGTATCCGGTAGGACACGAGGCCCAGAAGGCTCTCGGGTACAGCTGCGTCGGAGGTACACTGCGTTGCGCAGCGCATGTCACATCATCCCCGACGGCAGTGCCAAAACGATGGCAGGGAAGGCGATGAGCAACAACAATCGCAATAAGTCGACCACGACAAACGGCAGCACCCCCTTGAAGATTCGTGGCAAAGCCACGTCGCGCGCGACCGAATTGATTACAAAGACGTTCATGCCGACCGGCGGGGTGATAAGACCCAGTTCAACCGTCATGACGATGATAACCCCGAACCAGATCGGATCGAAACCAAGCTCAAGGATCACCGGAAAGACGATCGGTACCATCAGGATAATCATCGCCATGGCGTCCAGAAAACAGCCCATGACAAAGAACATCAACATGATAAGCAACAGCGTACCATAGCGGCCAAAGCCCAGGTCCAGCAAATATTGCGTCAGTTCCTGCGGCACCTGCGTGACGGCAAGGAAATAGCCGAACAGCGTCGCCCCGATGAGGATTACATATATCGCCACAGAGGTGCGCAGGGCCTCCACCAGGCTGTCGAGCAAGCCAGAGATTGACAACCGTCCGCGCGCCATACCGATGACAGCGGTCAGAAAAGCACCCGCCGCCGCGGCCTCAGTGGCGGTGACGATACCAAAATAGATCGACACGATCACGGCGATGAACAACAGACAGACTGCCCAGATGCCACGTAAAGATTTGATCGCCTCCATCGCCGAAAAACGCTCGCCTGCGGGCAGGGCGCGACCATACCAGATGCGCACGGTTAGCATATACATGACTATCGCCAAAATCCCCGGCACGATGCCCGCGATGAACAAAACGCCGATATCCTGTTCAGTGATGAAGCCGTAGATGGCCAGGACGATTGATGGCGGGATCAGGATGCCCAGCGTGCCGCCCGCCGCGATAATGCCGGTCGATGCGTCGTCCGGGTAACCCGCATTGCGCATCTCGGGATGGGCAATCTTGGTCATCGTGGCAGCCGTGGCGACGGACGATCCGCAAATCGCTGCAAAGCCCGCGCAGGCTCCGATGGTCGCCATGCCAAGCCCACCGCGCAGGCCCCCCAACCATGCACGCCCCGCGCGGAAAAGTTCGGTGGACATGCCCGAATTGGTGGCCAGCACCCCCATCAGCACGAAGAACGGAATCAACGTCAGGTTAAAATCGGTAATCGTGCTGATTGGGGATTGCGCCAGCAGGTTCAGCGCCGGGCCCGCACCCACGACCATGCCAAAACCGCCAATGCCGATAATCCCCATGGCGATGCCGATCGGCACCCGCAGAAGCATAAGCAGCAACAGGGCAGCAAAGCCGCCGATCGCGATTACGTCATTGCTCATGGTGTCGGCCCACTATGTTTAATCAAGTCCTCGACGCTGTCGAATTCGCCAAGGTCCGCGTCATGCCGCGCGACCAGCCACAGCCGCACGGTGGTGGTAAACAGCGCCGCGACCAACCCCAGCCAGATGGCCAGGATGAACGGCCAATGCGGAAAGCGTGTCTCCATGGTGGCGTCGCCGTTGGCTATACTACTTTGCAACCGCTCAAAAATCTTCCAGCTCAGCAGGCAGGTAAAGACCAGCAGAACAGTCCACGCAAACAAATTGATTGCCTTGCGCATACCGCCCTTGAGCATATGTGCCAGCAAGTCGACCTTGATGTGGTTGCCGTGAAAGCCAAGGCTCGCAATCCCCCAGGCAATCGCCACGCCAAGCACCAGCCGTGACAGATCAAAGGCGTCAGGCACAGGGCTTGCAAAGCCATAACGCCCCACTGCCGAGATCACGATCGACACCGTCACCAAACCAAGCAGAATGGCCGCGATACGTTCGATGTAATGGATTATCCTGACGACGACCGTGCCGCCGCGTCTGTCATTTTGCATGATGGACCACGCTTACCGAGAGAAGGCATCAAGAGGCGCCTGCGCCGCCGAAAAGGGCCGCGCAGGGTCCGGTTCAAAACTCCGTGCGATCAGTACCGCGCGTCGTTCGCTTCCAGTGCTTTGATGTAGCCGTCATAGATGGCATCCGCGTCGCCACCCTTCGCGGCGACGGCTTCGCGCCACTCGGCAATCAGTGGCTCAGCGGCGGCTCGCCATGCGGCGATCTCTTCGTCCGTCGGGACGTTGAGCACCTGTTCAGGGTCCGCAATCAGCTTCTCACGCGCAGCCATGTCGTCGTCGAACCAGCCCTGCGCCACGACGCTGGATTGCTCAGGCGTACAGTGTGCGTCAATGACCGCCTTGTTCTCATCCGACAGCGCATCATAGCTGGCAGGGTTTATTAGCAGCGTCTGCGCGGACATGTAGAACGGCATATCGAGGTGCTGCTGCACTTCGTCCGTTAGCTTGAAGTCATACATCGACCCCCAAGGGAAGGTCACGGCCTCCGCCACACCGCGCGACAGCGCTTCGCGGACTTCGGGGGCGGGAACCTGCACGGGTGCCCCGCCCAGAAGGCTGACAAACCGTGCCATCGTGGCATGTGCAGGCCGGATGGTTTTGCCGCTAATCTCTTCGGGCTTGGTGATCTTGACCTTGGAATGCAGCGCGCCCGGTGCGTGCGGATGGATAAAGCACAGCTTCACATCCGGCATTTCCGCAGGGGCGCCGAATTCCGCGTACCATTCGTGGATCGCCTTCGCGCCACGCACGGAATCGCTGACCATAAAGGGCACTTCGGTCAGCGCGTAGATTGGGAACCGCCCGGCGGTGTATCCGGGGTTAACCCACGCCATATCAACGATACCCTGTGCGGCCATGTCATAATGATCCGGGGCTTTGCCCATTTGCTGCGCCGGGAAAATCTTGATCTCGATGCGCCCGTCGGACGCGGCCTCCACTGCCTTAGCCCAGGGCTCAATCCCTTCGGCGGCGGGCGCGATCCCGGCGGGGATCCAATGTGACAGCCGTAACGTGACCTCCTGCGCATGAAGCGCCATGGGGGTAGCGGCAACGAGCGCGCAAAGCGCGAGACTGATTTTGTTCATGAGTTCCTCCCTAAATGTCGAAACTGATTTCGACATCACATGATTGTTTTATATCAAGCATTGTTCAAGAGGGTAAAATCTATTGTCGCGAATAGGGCATTGCCGCCCCCGAATATGCTGTCATCAAACGCACCGCTCAAGGCAAAAGCAAACGAGTGATCACACGCTGCCTAAAACGTCGACCCTGAACAACGTGATTCAGGCTGCAGCGGCTATATATGAACCCTGATTTCCGGCGATGATGCCCCTCGTTGTTTGCATGGCGGTGAGGATTTCTGCGAGCAGATAGGCAAAAAGAGACCTCAGGTGGTTCAGGATCTTTCGGATATTGTGGCCGCAACCGCACAGGACGGCGAAGATGGCATCACCGCGCAGGCCCTTGAGGGGGCATCTTGCCAGGCGTCCGTCGGTCTTCATGTGTCCGATCTCGGGTTCTATGGCGCTGCGTCGTCGGAGAAGCTTTTTCAGTGTGGGCGTCAGGCCGCGCCTGGAACCTGAGATCAGAACACGGGTCTTTTCCACACCGTGGCCACGATAGCCGCGATCGACAACGGCCAGTGCCGGACGCTGATCCGTCAGGATTTCCACCTGCTCCAAAGCTTCTGACAGCGTGTGCCCGTCATAAGGGTTGCCGGGCAGCGCACGCATGCCCACCACGAAGCCTTCCTTGATCGTCGTGGCAATACTGACCTTGGTGCCAAATTCGTACCGGACCCGGGCCTTGCCCTTGGAGATGCAGTCGACGTCAGGTTCATGCAGGGCATAGATTTTACCGCTGCCCTTTGCGGGCTGGTGCAGCAGCCGCGAGACCAGGACCAAGGTGTCGAGGACAGTTTCGCGCAATGCGCCGGCCGGTATCAGACCGAGTTGCCGACGCAGATCACGCATCACACGGCCAGTGTATCCCTTCAATGTCCTCAAGGCTTTGCGCATACGCTTGAACTGTCGCGCATGTGCATACCGCCCGACCTGAGCAGCCAGAGAGGGCGCCTTGCGCGCATAGGTTTGGCGCAGCTTGATCCCGGCCTCCTGGGCCAGGGCGACGATCCTGGCGCGGGCTTTCTCAAAGAGGCGAGCATCGGTCGGATAGGCGATGTTCTTTTCCATAACGGTGGTATCGATGGAGACCTGCGACAGACTTTCATCCTTTACGACGCCACCGGCGCGGCCTGCCTCGATCGTCTTGGTCAGCAGCCATTCGGCCCCCTCATCTCCGATCCGGTCGCGCCAGCGGCTCAAGGAAGACGGATGGATCGGAGCACGGTGTTGGAAGAAGGTTTCTCCAGTGAAGTGTTGGAAGTACGGGTTCTCAACCCAGCGATCGACCACGGCCTCATCGGACAACCGATGCAGATGTTGCAGGTACATCAGACCGGCCACCAGTCGCGGTGGCGTGGCAGGCCGCCCCGTTGTCGACGGAAAGAACCCGGCCCATTCTTGATCAAAGAACTCCCAGTCGATCAGCGCAGCCAGTTTTACCAGCTCATGACGCATGTCGATCAGATCCACGAGGCGCGGGCGCAGCAGATCTTCTTGTTCACGGGTGCGATTACGGTGCTTCATGGCCAGACCAATTTGCAGGGTTTTCAACGCGATATTATGAAACGCTGCAGAAAAGGCTACCGAAATCACCTCTTAATCATTCACTATCGACGGCTTGGATGTTGTTCAGGGCGGACTAAAACGCTACATCGTTCGCGAAATCTATCGTGAACTTCCGCTGCCAAATACCCCATCAATGCTCATTGACAAACATAGGAGCATCAGAGGGCTAACCCAGCGGAGCTTATTGTGAACTAAAGCCCTCTCTCTACGAAATAGTGGTCAATGTCGTCACCGGACAATTGACGGAAAAGCCACCAGGGGTTGCGCTATATATAGGGGATCCGAGATTTCTTTACGAAACCTTGCTCCGATTCCGCGAGAACCTGCCATATACGGGCTGGGCGTTGGGCGCGGCTTGAACGTCATCTCTCTTTTTGCAGCATGTCGTCGCGCAGGGGCACGGCTTGTCGTTCGATCATCCGGCGTACGGCACGTGGTTGATGAAAATTGCCAGAGTGGTTTCCATCGAACGTTTCCAGACCGAAGCCCAGCTTCAATCTCCGATAGCTGGGTGATTAACCCTGAGGACCGCCAACATGCGCCGCTGGTGTTGCGGCGTGTCCCAATAAAAAATTGGCCGCTTCGGCCAACCCCAAAAGAGCGACACCAATAGGTGTGGTGATCGACACACGCATCTTGGCGATATCTTCTGCCAGTTTTCATTGTGATCGGCGATCAGTACGATATTTTGTCAAAGGCTCGCTACAACGCGCATAAAAGATCAGCCGCAAACGGGCGCGGCTGATCTTTTTCATTAGATCTGCTGAAATCAAGTATGCCGGATTTCCGTTCCAAGTACCTTCAGACATTCGCGCATAAAAGCGGCCAACGCAGTCCAGCCTTTGGCCGAAACCATGGTACCGTCCACATAGGCTTCTTTTGGGTCCGCGTCGTAATAGATGCCGCCCACTGCAGTCACCTCGGGCGCGCAGGCACCGAGACCAGCAACGGTCTTGCCCTTCAGCACTCCCGGTACGGCCATCAGGATCTGTACACCGTGGCAAATTGTGAAGATCGGCTTTTTCTCGTCATGAAAGTGCTTCACCATCTTCTGAATGCGCGGATCGGTGCGGATGTACTCCGGACCGCGACCACCGGCGGCATAGACCGCATCATAGCTGTCCAGCTCGGCCTCGGCTTCAGAAAAGGTCTTGTTGATCTCCGCGTTGTGGCCCGGTTTCTCGGTATATGTCTGGTGGCCTTCGAAGTCGTGCAGGGACGTGGCGATCGTGTCGCCTGCGCTCTTGTCCGGGCAGACGACGTGCACGGTGTGGCCCACCGCTTCCATCCCCTGCTGGTAGACGTAAATTTCGTACTCCTCGGTGAATTCACCGCAAAGCATGAGGATTTTCTTGCCTGGCATTATAGGTCTCCGAATAGGTTGATAGGAAAAGCCCAGCCGCGTGTTGATGCGGCTGGACCGATGGACTGCACCTTAGAACGGCGAGTCGGGAAAGTAGAATTGATCCGCGTTCTGGGGCGTGATCAGCGGCGCGTCCAACTTGAACGATCCGCGCATCGGAGCCTGTCCGGTGAACTGCGCGGCGGTCATATAGATAGCTGAGGCGATCATGGACGGCGGATAAGGGGTCGAGATCGGAGTCCGCTCGTCGCCCGCCATGACCATCTCAATCACCTGCTTCATACCGTTGCCGCCAAGGGCGAACTTAATGTCGTCACGTCCGGCTTGATCAACCGCTTCCAGAACACCCAACAACATGTCGTCATCGTTGGCCCAGACGGCGTCGATGTTGGGATATTTGCCAAGGTAATCCTGCATTAGGGTAAAGGCCTCGTCTTGGTTCCAGTTGGCGTACTGGATGTCGAGGATCTTGATGTTGCTCTTGTCTATCACCTCGGTGAAGCCTTGGATCCGCTCATCGTCAATGACGGTGGGGATGCCGCGCAGGACGACGATCTCGCCCTCGCCGCCCAGCTTGTCGACCAGCCAGTCGGCGGTGTTGGCGCCAACAGCGATATTGTCACCTGCAACATAGAGGTCCTGGATCGACGGATCGGCGAGACCCCGATCTACGACCGTGATGAAGGTCCCGTTCGAAGCAACCTGCTCAACAGGACCAGTCAGCTCTTCGGACGTGAAGGGAAGGATCACCAGCGCGTCCAGCTCGTTCGTGGCCGACAGATCCTCGAGCGACGATACCTGCGCGGTTGCCGAGGACGCGGTCGACACAATCACGTCGATATTGGGGTAAGCGGCTTCGATCTCCTTCTCGGCACGCTCGGCGTGATAGACCACGCCCCCGGTCCAGCCATGAGTGGCTGCCGGGATCGACACGGCGATGGTGAATTCCTTGTCCTGCGCCAGCGCGGGGGCGGTTGTCAGCGCGCCTGCGACCAGCGTGGCGGACAGGATACGTGCGCCTTGGTTGAAAGTTGTCATAGTTTTCTCCTCCGTTGCGAAAGTTTTCGCGCCCTTTTCAGCGGGCGCTTGTAAAGCGGTGCGCAAGCATGGCGATGATGATGATCGTGCCCTGCACTGCGGCCACAAGGTATTCCGAGACCATGTCCGACAGGACCATGACGTTGGCGATGATCTCGAGAATGAGTGCGCCGGCGACGGTGCCCCAGACGCGGGCCTTGCCGCCGCGCAGAAGAGTGCCCCCGATGACGACTGCGGTAATGACCTGAAGCTCCCAAAGCTGCCCGGTCGTGGGCGTCGCCGCCCCAAGGCGCGGTACGTAGCAGATGGCGGCCACGGCGACGCAGATACCCTGGATGACAAAGGCCATCGTTCGGACCCCCCCCACATGCACGCCGGAAAACTGCGCCACATCGGCGTTGGACCCCACGGCGGTGACACGGCGACCGTATTTTGTGCGGTACAAAAGAAACGCACCGATCAGAACAACGCAAAGGGTGATCAGCACAGGATACGGGACGCCAAGGAAATCACCGAAATAGACGGGGCGGTAGGCTTCGCGCAGGCTGCGGTCGATCGACAGCGACCCGCCGTCCGACATAAAGGTGATAAAGGCGCGGAAAATGCCCATGGTGCCCAGCGTCACGATAAAGGGTTCGATCCGTCCGACCGTTATGATCAGCCCGTTCAGCAGACCGCACAGCGCACCCACAACCAGCGCCACCCCCGCCCCCGCGAGGATCGCCCAAGGTCCAAGCGATGGCGTCAGACCGTTCATCGTCAGGATCATGATGCCAGTCACGAAAGCCATCATCGACCCGACCGACAGGTCAAGCCCGCCAGTCGCAATGACGAAGGTGGCCCCGACCCCGATGATCGCGATAAAGGCGCTGCGCGTGATAACGTTCAACAGGTTGTTGGCGGCCAGGAAATTAGAATTGATCAACGCCCCCAGCACAACAATCGCAGCCAGCGCGATGAATGGTGCAAGACTGCCCCATGGGATGCTGATGCCCTCGCGCTCCGGCGTGGCCTTGATCTCAATACTGCTCATGTGCCTGTCCTCCCTTCAGCTGTCTTGCGGTTGCTGGCGGCGGCATAGACGACGTTCTGCTCGGTGATCTCTGCGCCCTCCAGCTCGGCCACAAACCGCCCGCCGCGCATGACCAGCACCCGATCGGCAAGACCAACCAGTTCTGGCAACTCGGACGAAATCACGACGCAAGCCCTGCCGGCGCGCACGAGATCGTCGATAAATTTGTAAATCTGGCTCTTATTGCCGATGTCGATGCCGCGGGTCGGCTCGTCGATGATCACGACTGAAGGATCGGCCATCATCACCTTGGCCAGCAGCAGTTTCTGCTGATTGCCGCCCGACAACTTGCCCGCCTCGATCCCCAGCGACCGCACGCGGATGTCGTATTCCTCGACCGCAACGTCAAGCGCGCTGGCCTCGCCCTTGCGGTTAAGCTGAAATCCCGGATTGATCGCATCCAGCGCCTGAAGCGTCAGGTTGGGGCCCAGCCTGTCGTTCAGCAGCAGCCCCTTCCCCTTGCGATCCTCAGTCAGGTAAACGAGCCCTGCCGCCATCATCCGCTTCACATTGGGCGAGGTGATGCTTTCGCCGTTCAGCACGATCTTGTCGGCCTGTGCTGTGCGCAGCCCCATCAGCCCTTCGAAAAACTCCGTTCGGCCCGCGCCGATCATGCCGCCGATCCCCAGAACCTCGCCCGGGCGCACCACCAAAGATCCAACAAATTTGCCGCCATCCACCGACAACGCAGTGACATCAAGAATCGGCGCGTCCTTCGAGGTGCCGCGTTTGGGCGGGTAGAGCATATCCAGCTTGCGCCCGACCATTTGCTCAGCCATCTGACGCTGGCTCAACTCGCTGACGTTCCACGTCCCAATCATGTCACCGTCGCGCAGGATGGTGACGCGGTCGGCAAGTGTTTCAACCTCTTCCAGTCGGTGCGAAATATACAGAATGGCGACACCCTGATCGCGCAGGTCACGGACGATCCGCAGCAACGCGTCCACCTCGTCATTGGCCAGCATCGCGGTCGGTTCATCCAGGATGACCACCTTGCGATCGTCCAGCAGCGCGCGGGCGATCTGGAACAGCTGCCGTTGCGCCAGCGGCTGGTCTCCGACCCTGTCCGTTGGCCGTGCAGTCGATCCAACCTGTGCCAGGACCTCGGCAGTGCGTCGGTTCATCGCGCGGTCATCCACCATGAACCCACGTGACAACTCGCGCCCCAAAAACAGGTTCTGTGCGACGGTAAGGTCCGCGGCCAACAATATTTCCTGATGAACCAGCACGATCCCCGCGGCCTCTGCCTGCACCGCATCCGCGAAGTTTACTTTCTTGCCGTCCATGAAAAGCTGGCCGCCGGTCGGTGTGGCGTGGCCCGACAGCAGTTTCATCAGCGTCGACTTGCCCGCCCCGTTCTCGCCGATGATCGCGTGGACCTCGCCGGGGCGAATATCCAGCGTGATGTCCCGCAAGACTTCGATCTGCCCGTAGCACTTGGACAAGCCGCGGGCGGTCAGCGCCGGTGCCGCGGTGCTGACCGGGGCGGATTTTGTCAACGTGAGACTCATTCGAACGCTGCCTCAAGCCGGTCCCGCGACCGGCTGATGTGGTCATGCATGGCGTTGTAGGCAGCGTCAGCATCGCCCGCACGAAACGCCGCGATGAGGCGCTCATGCTCTTCCAGAGCTTCCCGCGTAACCCGGCTATGGAACATCAGGCGAAAGATGTGCAGATGCACATGTTGATCTGCCAGTGCTTGCCGGACGATTTCATTCGCGGCGATCTTCAGAATTTCGTCGTGAAAATGCGCGTCCGCGCGGGCAAAGCGTGAATAGCGACTGTTGCGGTAAGCAGGCTGCTCGTCCTTTTCCATATCGCCAGCAGCCAGCTCCAGACGCGTCAGCGACTCTGACGTAAGTTTCCGGCAGGCCTGCCGCGCGCTTTCCGGCTCAATCATCAGGCGAAAGTTGTAGAGATCCTCGAATTCCTTGTGGGTCAGCTGCGGCGCTGCGGAATAGCCAACCAGATGGGCCTTTCGCACCAGCCCCTCCTGCTCCAGTCGATTCAGCGCATCTCGCACCGGCGTCTGCGAAACGTTCAGCTCACGCGCCAACCCGTCGATCGGAATCCGCGCGCCAGGCGAAATCTCTAACGACATTAGCTTTTCATAGATGCGCTGATGCACACCATCGGAAATGCTGGTCGGCCGTACAATGCCGCCCTCACCTGTGCGCTCTACCGAAATCGCCATCTGTCGCCCTCCCACCTGCGTCCTTGACAAGGTTAATATCGATACCCTATCGAATGTCAAATACAATATCATATACGATACGATACGATACGATAAGGCTTTATCCAGTGCACCCTTCAATCGAGGAACTTCGGCAACTTTCCTGCAAAACTCTGGAATCCCAGAAGGTTCCCGAAGCCAGCGCGTGGTTGCAGACCGATCTGCTGATCGAAGCGGAGCTGCGCGGGCTGCCCTCACACGGGTTTCAGCGCCTTCCCCGTCTGGTTAAACGGCTTCAGGAAGGGTTCGCGCACCCCAGAGCCAAGGGCCGCGCGGAATGGGTGCGCCCGGCTGTTCTGAAGGTTGACGGCGAACAGGGGCTTGGCCCCATTGTCATGACGGAAACACTGAACCTGCTGGAGCTGCGCGTGCGCCAGGAGGGTGTTGCCATCGCGGCGATCCGCAACGCGAACCACATCGGCATGCTGGCCTATTATGCCGAGGCCGCAGTGGCGTTGGGTCGGATCGGGCTGTTTCTCACGACCAGCGAGGCGCTGGTTCACCCCTTTGGCGGGACGGAGCCGATGCTGGGCACCAATCCTATCGCAATCGGCATCCCAACCGACGACACACCTTTCATTCTCGACCTCGCCACCAGCCTCGTTTCCATGGGAAAGATCCACCACCATGCCCTAACCGGCACGCAGATTCCCAAAGGCTGGGCAGTGGACGCGCAAGGTCATGGGACCACCGACCCCGTGGCTGCGAAAGATGGCGCGATCGCGCCGTTCGGAGATGCCAAGGGCTATGGGTTGGGCCTTGCGGTCGAACTGCTGGTGGCCACGCTCGCCGGATCAGCCTTCGCACCCGACGTGCGCGGCACGCTCGACGCGACCCATCCCGCAAATAAGGGCGACGTGATCGTGCTGATCGACCCGGCGTCAATGGGCGGCAACGGCACAGCTCTTGCGGCCTACCTCGATAGCTTGCGCGCGTCGCGCTCAGCCGATCCCGCAGATCCTTTCACCGTTCCCGGCGACCGGATGCGCGCCCGCCGCGAGGCCGCGATGAAGCACGGCATAACCCTGCCCGACACATTGCTTAATGAAATCCGCGGCCTCGTGCCGACTTGAAAACAACTCCGGAGGAGACAACATGGCGATATTTGGCACGATCAGAGCCCCGCAGGAATTGATATTCGGCGCAGGACAAAGCGCTGCTCTCACGCGCATTGCAAAGCAACTGGGCCAGCGCGCCCTGATCGTCAGCGACGAACGGCTGGCCAATGACAATCTGATCCACGACGCCATTGCGCAGTTAGAGGCCGCAGGCCTTGCAGTGAGGCTCGATTGTTCCACCCAGCCCGACGTGCCGGTCCACACCGCCATCGCCAGCGCCGAGGCGGCCCGGGACTTTGCCCCCGATCTGATGATTGGTATCGGTGGCGGTTCCTGCCTCGACATGGCGAAATGCGTGGCGATCCTGCTGACTCATGGCGGCCAGCCGCAGGATTACTACGGAGAATTCAAGGTTCCCGGCCCCGTTTTGCCACTGATTGCGATCCCGACGACCGCCGGCACCGGATCCGAGGTCACGCCCGTCGCGGTGCTTTCCGACAACGACCGACAGCTCAAGGTCGGCATCTCGTCGCCCCACATTATCCCTACCGTCGCAATCTGCGATCCAAACCTCACGATGACCTGCCCTGCGTCACTGACCGCCATCGCCGGGGCCGACGCACTGACCCACGCGATCGAAGCGTTCACGGCCATCCGCCACGACCCGGTTCCTGGTCTGGCGCAGGACCGCGTCTTCGTCGGCAAGAATGCCACCTCGGACGCATTTGCTCTCCGGGCCATTTCGCTGCTGTGGGAAGGTCTGGAAGCCGCCTGTACCGATGGCAGCAACGCCGACGCCCGGGCGAACGTCATGTTGGGGGCGACAATGGCTGGTCTCGCATTCGGCGTGGCCGGCACCGCGGCAGCCCACGCGATCCAGTATCCCGTGGGTGCGTTGACCCACACACCGCACGGCGCGGGAGTTGCTTGCCTCATGCCCTACGTCATGGCCTGGAACGCGCCGATGATCGGCAATGAGTTGGACCAGTTTGCCCAAGCGACCGGCCTGCCCGACCGCGACGCCGTGATCCCTGCCGTTTCCGCGCTCTTTGACCGGATCGGCATACCGCCAACGCTCAAGGCACTGGGATTGGCCGAAGATCGCCTTGACTGGGTGGCAGAACAGTCTTGCAGCATCGCGCGGCTGATCCAGAACAATCCCCGCCCCCTGCCCCTGCCCGACATGCGCCGCCTCGTTGGTGCTGCCTACAGCGGTAACCGTGCCGCGCTCGCCTCGACCCAATAGGAGAAACGAATGGTCCTCGATAACGTCTTCACCGGCTACGCCGATCCTCAGCTTCACGCCGAGGGGTTGTTCATAAATGGCAAATGGGTCGCGGGGGACGGGATCCCCGTCACCGATCCGTCCAGCGGCAATACCCTTGTCGAAGTACCCGACGCCAACATCGCCGAGGCGATGAGCGCCGTCGACGCGGCGGACGCCGCTGCGAAGGGCTGGCGCGAGACGCCCCCACGCCAGCGGTCAGAAATCCTGCGCAGCTGGTTCACGCTGATGACCGAGCACGCCGAGGAGCTTGCGCTGCTGATCTCTCTCGAGAACGGAAAAGCTCTGACCGACGCGCGCGGTGAGGTTGCTTACGCTGCTGAATTCTTCCGATGGTATGCCGAAGAAGCCACCCGTATCCCCGGTGAGTATCGCCACACGCCAAACGGTGCACACCATATCCTTGTCGATCATGACCCCATTGGCATCGCTTTGCTGATCACGCCTTGGAACTTCCCTGCGGCGATGGCCACGCGCAAGATCGGCCCGGCACTGGCGGCGGGCTGCACCGTGATCCTCAAGCCAGCGTCGGAAACGCCGCTGACCGCCTACGCCATGGCGCGGCTGGGAGCCGAGGCGGGCGTGCCACCCGGCGTTGTAAACGTAATCACCACCTCTGACCCCGGCCCGGTTAGCAGCGCAATCCTTTCCGATCCGCGCGTGCGCAAGCTATCCTTCACCGGCTCTACCGGCGTGGGTCGCATCCTGCTGGCCGAAGCCGCGAAAACTGTCGTGAGTTGTTCGATGGAGTTGGGTGGCAACGCGCCCTTTATCGTGATGGACGACGCGAACCTGGATGCAGCACTTAACGGTGCGATGGTCGCCAAGATGCGAAACGGCGGAGAAGCCTGCACGGCAGCCAACCGGTTCTACGTTCAATCGGGCATTCATGACGCCTTTGTTGCGGGGCTCACGCAGCGGATGCAGGCTCTTAAGCTGGGCGCGGGCTACGATGCGGAGACGCAATGTGGCCCGATGATCACCACCAAGGCTGTTGAAAAGATCGACCGGCTTGTGGCGGAAGCGAAAGAGCGCGGCGCCCAGGTGACGACTGGCGGTACGCCACAGCCCGGATCGGGCTATTACTACCCCCCGACCGTGATTGAAAACGTGCCTACCGATGCGGCCATCGCGCACGAGGAAATCTTTGGGCCAGTGGCCGCCATCTATCGTTTCGACACAGAGGACGAAGCGATCCGGATGGCCAACACTACCGAATACGGCCTCGCCGCATATGTTTATTCCCGCGACATCACCCGTGCGATGCGGGTTGGCCGTGGTATCGAAACCGGTATGCTGGGGATCAACCGAGGTCTGATGTCAGACCCGGCCGCCCCTTTCGGGGGTGTCAAGCAAAGCGGGCTGGGACGCGAGGGCGGTGTGACCGGCATCCTCGAATTCTTGGAGCCGAAGTACTTCGCCGTCGAGTTCTGACCACGCAAGGAGCCGCAAATGCCCGAACCCGATCTTTACCGCAACCGCGATTTCATCCCCAATTTTGATGCGATCATGGCCGAGACCGAAACCCGCAGCCGGGAGGTGGCGGCGCGCAACCGCATGGAGCGTGACATACCCTACGGGTCCGGTCCGCGGCAAAACTTCGATCTCGTCTTTCCCTCTCGTGACGTGTCTGACGCGCCTTTGCACATCTTCATTCACGGCGGCTATTGGCGGGCGGGCAGCAAGGACGCGCACACGCTGGTGGCGGAGCCCGTCCTCGCGGTGGGCGGCATCTGTGCGCTGGTGGGATACGGGCTGATGCCGTCAACGCGCCTGGGCGACATCGTGGCACAAGTCCGCGCCGCCGCTTGCCATATTGCCGCCCTTGCGCCGCAGATCGGGGCGGACCAGAAACGCATCACCGCCAGCGGGCATTCCGCCGGCGCACATCTGGCCTCGTTGCTGGCGGCACAAGCGCCCGGCGACACCACGCCCCCGTTGCTTCCCAACATCAAGGCGCTGCTGCTGGTCAGCGGCATCTATGACCTGTCCGGCATCCCTGACAGCTTCCTGAAGGACGAAGCCCGCATGACCCCCAAAGAAGCCGCAGACTGGTCGCCCCTGCAGGCTTCACACCGACCCGGCCCCCATCGGATCATCACGCACGGGCAGAATGAAACGCGCCCCTTCCATGATCAGGCAAAAGCCTTCGCAGCACTTGTCAATGAACAGGGTGCCAGCCAAGGCACCTATAGATGTGAACCCGCGCGCAATCACCTGGACATCGTTCTCGATCTCGCAGATCCCACCGCGCCACTCGGTCAAACCCTCGCCGACCTTGTTGCAGGTGAGGAGTCCCATCGGTAATGTCGCATAGTTTCCGCCAGGCCAGAAATTGCGCTGCTGCTGGACGGGTAATCCCCCCATTTTTGCGGGGGATTGGTTGTAGAATTTACGCGGCATCTTCAGTTTCTGGGCGGGGCCATGCCGCCGTTGCCCATGTTGGGGCGCTCGTTGGTGTAAGACCAGAGCCACTTGGCGTTCTGCTGCGGCTTTCCGGGCTGATGTGGGACGGGCGATCCTCCTGTGTGCCGCCCATTCCATGAATGGTGCTGCTGATATAGTCTGGGCCATAGCACCTCTGGAATGTCGCTAATTGAGGGGCTATGACAGCGCCCTGACGTCACGCGCGGCGGGTAGCGAGAAGTCGATCTCGATGCCCAGGCCTTCACGGTTGAAGTCATCCCGCACGTCCAGAAGCCGGAACTGTCGACCATCGCCGATCCATTCAGCCATAAAATCCATCCCTATTATCCACGAGAAGAAGCAGGACTGTCGGGAGAGTTCTGCCTGCTTGCCTTGCAAGGTCCCGGCTTCGCCAGAACGTAGTTGCTTCCGGTTAGGAGAAATCAGCCAATCTTCTGGGTTCCGCCTGAAGCGAGGCCATTTCATAATCACCGAAAAAGCGTTGCATCGGGACATAGCGGCAGCCGCGTTGATCCCATGATGCTTTGCCTTTTCTGCATAAAATTCAAAGAACCACACAGGGGATATCCATCGCACTGAGGATCGCGAAAACCATAAGCATCACTGCAAGTTGACAACTCAAACCAATCGGAATTTTGCTGTAACGGGTCAGCTTAATTTACTCGAAGCTGTACGGTGGACCTGCAGCCCCCCAAGAATTACTGGATCTTAATATCCATGAATGACAGCGAACAATCCATATCCCAAAGCGATTTGCGTCAGTATCTGACTTATCGGTTGTCCAAGTTACAAACCGCGCTGAATGTACAGGCGACGCGAACACTGTCGGCGCATAGCAATATCACCCTGACCGAATGGCGGGTACTGTTCATTCTGTGCAGCAAGTCGTCCGCCACTATGAGTGTGATCATGAAGGAAAGTCGTCTGGACAAGGCGCTGATCAGCCGCTCGGTCAAGGGGTTGGTGGAAAAGGGTTATATCGTGTCCGTTCAAGATAAGAGCGACAAGCGTCGCCATCCGCTCAACGCCACCGACGCAGGGCGCGCCCTGAAGGAAAAAATCCTGCCAATCATGTTCCGCCGCCAACAGGCGTTGACCGACGGAATACCTCCCGCAGAACTTGAGACATTCTTCAAGGTGCTCGAACAGCTGGAAACGGTGGCTTTGCGCCGCGACTTTTAGTTGGGAAAGTTGGCAGTTCCCCGTCCGGCCCTTGCCTTGAAACCGGACGGGCTCAGGACGATTGCGTGTGCGCAATCCAAAGCAATATAACCACCGCGTTGGTCGCGGGCTCGGCCATGACCTGCTGAAAGAGAGGGCGCCGATCCGATGCCTTTTCTCGGCGACGCTTGGCTGAAAGAATTCACCGTTGCGGCTGCAGTCGATGGGGCTGAATGAAGCCACACCTCCAAGGCACGCGTCTCACCTTTGTAGCCGCGACCCGTCGGACAACACCACCACATCCATTGGGACATCCCACGGCATCGGATAGATGGTTGGCACAAGGCAACCCGCAAAGCCCACACCCACGACACGCGGTCGCGGATTCAGCCTAACCAGCGTGCGGTCATAATATCCACCGCCATTCCCCAGCCGGTACAGTGCTTCATCCACACCGACGAGGGGAGCGATAACGACGTCGGGGACACGCGCCTCGCCCTCCGCAGGCTCCAGAATATTCCATAAACCGCGTTTCATCCGGCAATCCGGCCACCAAGTGTGAAATTCAAGCGGTGTCTGCTCGGCAACCATCACCGGCAACAAAACCTGCGCGCCTGCTGCCTGCACCTTGTGCATCCAAGGACGCAGGTCTGGCTCGCCCCGGATCGGCCAATAGACCGCGATGCACATGTTGGCCTGTGGCGCGATGAAGTCGTCAAGCTCTGCTATCAAGGTTGCCATTGCCTGCAACCGCGCCTCCGAAGACAGCGAACGTGCCGCAATCAACCGCGATCTCTCTGCCCGCCGAAACCGCGCCACGTCCTGTGCGGTGGCAGGATCAACCAGATGTCCATCGACAAGCAGATGAGCAAAACAGGGTGCGGTGCCTCTGACGCTCTCGTCTTCCATTGTCAGGCCCCCTGCCCGGATCGCTGCGGCGGGAAGAGAGTATCGTAACCCCAGGTAAACACGAACGCGTAGACCAGATAGAAGCCGGCAAATGTCACTTCCATAACCAACGCCGCCTGCAGTGAAGTCCCCAGCCACCACGCGAACAGCGGCAAGAGCAGCACAAGCAACGTCGCCTCGAACAATACAGCATGCGCGATCCGCAAGAGCATCGTCTTATGGGTGGCGCCCCGACGCCAGTTCAAAACGTGGTCGAAGGTCAGGTTAAAAATGTAATTCCACGCCGTCGCGGCTGTGGCGCCAAGCAGGACCAGCATACCCATCTCGCTCATGGTGTGGTCAAACAACCAGGCGAACAGTGGCGTGACGATCAACAAACCGATGAGTTCGAAGCTGAGAGCCTGGCGGATACGATCTGCGGTGCTGCGCATAGTTTGGTCCCGATTGAGAAAGTTCGGGCCGTCCCGCGTGTAAACCAACCGGTTGGGCGAAGTCGTCCCCGCTTGGTTTGAGTATGTTGCCAGGATGGAGCCTTTTCAAGGCCTGCGAAGGAACTACCAAATGCACATGCCTGCCAGTCGTTAACAGATTACGCTTCATGACACTTTGAGCCGTACTTAATAAGGAATACCGTCCGGACTGAGTTTCAGCTCGTCACTCAGCCTGCAGGTACGCCGATCACGACAGGGTGGAGCGCGACCAGAAACGCGTAGAGCGCGACGCCTGCGGCGATGCGAAGTGCCGTACTTGTCCGTGAAAGGGGAGCGCCTAAAAGCGATGCGCGCGCCACTTCGTTGTGCATATCCTGCCAGACAACGTCACCAAGCTCGCGTCTTTTGCGGCGATCAATCAACGATTGTCCTGCCAGCGCAAAGGTCGCAAGACATCCGAACAAGATGACATGTGAAAGATTGCCGTTGGGTAGCAGATGCAGTCCGGCCCACAGCGCCAGCGCAAGCAGCAAGGGATGGCGGCTCAACCGGACGATGCCGGGTCGTGAAGGTTCAAATCGTGCGTTCTCCCATCCACCAAAGGAAAACGGATTTGGTCGTCCCACGGCCATTGCGAGGAGCAGACAGACAACCAGCATGCCGCCCTGCACAACGCGATACTGCCATTCGGCGACAGGCCAAAGCTGTACGTAGGGTGCTCGGCCAGCCGCATGGATAAGAAGTGCCAGCATGATCAGTGACAAGAGTGAATAGATCACGCCAAACCATCGCCGACCAAGCCACGCCACCAGCGGGGACTTGAACGCAGGACGAAGAGGAATGGAATGTGTTGCGAAAAATGCGGCGAAAATGCCTGCGAAGCCGAACCAGCTCATCACGCCACCGTTGCTTTACGTCGCGCGAGAAGCCGACCGTAGACGACCGCAAACCCCATGAAGGCTGCTATCCAGAGAGCTGCGGAGATTTCATATCCCAGGTTTCCGGGAAAGTTGCCCGCGAACAGCCGCACAACCATTGAGCCGATCAAAGCCGAATAGATTGCGACAGTGCCATTGCCTGCGTGCAGTGTTTGTCCGGTATGGCCCAGTGTCGCACGTGTCATCACCGCCAGTGTCATCAATCCCAGTGCGCCTGCCATCCACAGATGCTGCGCGGCTGCCGGATCGACCAGATCAGGGCGCAGGTTTGACAGACTGATCAATACAGCACCCAACGGCAGCATCGCGTAAGCGAAATGCAGTATCCAGACCAGTGGTTCGGCTCCGGTCAGATAGCCCCTCCAACGGACAAGCCTACCAGTGTGCAATATGGCGAACATGATCATCGCGAGGCCTGTGATCCAGCTGTCGGGCGTCAATACCCACAACAGCAGAATGGCGGCACTGATCAGCAACGTCACCTTGTCGAAGCGCTGCATGGGCGGGGCTGGCAGTGATTTGGTGCCGCGTTTGACCAGCCAGTTTCGCGTAAAGGACGGCAAGATGCGTCCTCCGATCAGGGCAATCATGCCAATCACCGCAGCGAGTCCAAGGCGCAGGCCAATGCCCTTCGCAGCGATGTCACCGTTGGCAACGTCGAGATGAAATAAAACGTTGGCCAAGGTAAATATCGCAAGAAGCGCCAATACGACGAGGTTGCCCCAAGTTTTCCCAGCGAGAATTTCGCGCAAGATGACCGCGCCAAGCACAATGGGGAAGGCGAGGTCGATCCCTGCTGCTAATCCCATCGGCAGGTGCTGGGAGACCAGGATTGCCAGCCGTCCGGCTAACCAGAGCAGAACCAAGCCGCCCAACTGCCAGCCCACGACAGGCAATCGCCCGGTCCAGTTCGGAACCGCCGTCAGCAGGAAACCAGCGATGATTGCGCCAAGGTATCCGAAAAGAAAGGCATGGGCGTGCCAGGATACCAGATCCATCCGCGTTGCTGGGCTGAACACCCCTGCAAGCATCAATATCCAAAGACCCATGGCTACCGCCGCCCAGACAGCGCCGAGCAGGAAGAAGGGTCGGAAGCCGTAGGTCAGAAGCGCTGGACCGTGCCAGGCGCGCATACGGGCAGCAGAGGACTGTGACAAAGCGTTCTCCTACGTGGGGATTTGCCGCAGCTGTGAGCGGCACGTCGTTTATTGAAAGCGTTGGAAGATGATCATGTGGTCTTACGCCCAAAGCGCCGGGCAAGAAGGCAATGCTCCCCGTACGATCCACGTGACGTGGTCAGGAATCCCATCAATCTTGTCTCTCTTTTTCGCTCTCTACGATGCCGAACCTAAGACAGGATCCGACCAACGAGTTTGCGCCAGCACAAAGTGGCGAACAGCAATCGTCTTACAGTGCAAGAAAAGGAGGAACCCATGCGCCACGACGCCCTTGATTTGCCATTATCCGTGCTCATGGCGCGGTGGCCGCAGACGATCCAGGTCTTTATGCGTCATCGAATGCTTTGCGTAGGGTGTGCGTTTGACCGCTTTTGCACGGTGACGGACGTCTGCCGGGAATATGGCATCGACCAAGAAATCTTCCTTCAGGAGTTACAGGACGCGGTCGACGAAGGGATGGAGCTTTGACCTTGAGCAGGTTTTGATGTTGTGTCTGACATCGGTCAGGATTGTCCGAGCTTTACGAGACGGTGCGGCTCGCAGACCTTGATCCTCTTGCGCCGACTCTCGACGATGCCGTCCTTCTCCCATGCGCTCAGCAGGCGGCTGACCGTATGCAGGGTCGTGCCGGTCAGTTCGGAAATATCCTGACGCGTGACCGGAAAATCGATTTCGATCCCATCCTCGACTTCTCTGCCAGATTGGCTGATCAGCCGCAGAATTGCGTTCGCGATGCGCTGTTCGACCTGTTGTGTGGTCATGGCAATGATCCGGTCGTTCATTTCGGCCATACGCTTGCCGACTGTGCCGTACGTTTCAGTGGCAAATCCGTCGTATTCCTTGACGAACATGCTCCAAAGTCGCGTGGGCCAGCTTAACGCGATCGATTCTGTCGCTGTGACTGCGGTCGCAGGATAGGTGTCTCGGTTCAACGCCTTCGCGATGCCGAAAAGCTGTCCGTTTGGAATATGCAGCACCGTGACGTGCTCACCGGACTCCGTGGTGCGGATGACCCGAATGTGACCGTCAAGCAGCATATAGAAGCGTTCGGCAGGCATGCCTTCTTCAAAGACATTAACGCCGAGGTCGTAGCGTCGCGAGGTCGCCAGATCCAGGATTTCTCGGATCTGCCGCCTGTCCAGTTTCGAGAATGGCGGCATGTGTGTCAGCAGGCTTTCGTCCAGCCGTGGCAGGGTTGTCCGAACCGAGTTCATTTTACCCTCCGTCACCGAGACACCTGGACATGCGCACGTTCGTCAATTTGCGCGCATGGCAGTCGGCCCACCTGTTTCGCCGCATTGTTTGTGCTGGCGCAACGTTCGGCGCCCGCACTCCCTTACATAGCAATCATCACAAATGGACAAGCGAAAGGAACATTCGATGATCCGCACAATGATTAAAGGCTTCGCGGTTGCCGCCCTGATGGGGGGTGCTGCCTATGCCGAGACCTACGAGGTCCAGATGCTGAACCGCGGCGATGATGGGGAGATTATGGTTTTCGAGCCTGCCTTCCTGCAGATCGCGCCAGGTGACACCGTCAAATTCCTGGCGACCGACAAGAGCCACAACGCTGAGGCCATCGTCGGAATGCTTCCCGAGGGCGCCGATGCGTTCAAGGGTCGCATCAACGAGGAAATCGAAGTCACCCTCGATGCCGAAGGGCTGTATGCCGTCAAATGCGCTCCGCATTTTGCGATGGGGATGGTGATGACCATAGCCGTTGGCGATGCGGCAGATGAAATCGCCGCTCCGGACGACTTCCTTGCAGGGCGCATTCCCCCAAAAGCCAAGGAACGCTTCGTCAAGCAGCTGGCTGAATTCTAAAATCTTGCTCGTGCGCGTCATGAATGCCGCGCATGAGCTTAACAAAGCCAAGCAGGAGATATTTCAATGAAAAAATTCATCAATCCTGGCGCCACACCGACCAGTCGACGCAATGTGCTGCGCGGAACAGCGCTGGCAGGTGCGGCAGCGTTGACGGGCGGCATAACCGGTGCTCAAGCCATGCCCGCACGCATGCCCATACCGCAGCTGCGCGAGACCGGCGCGGGATTTATCAAGACTCAAGCCCAGGCAATCGAACGTGCCGAGCCTTCTGATCTGGCTGGATTGCCCCGCGTAAAACAGAGGCTGGTCACGCCACCTTTTGCTCCCGAGCACGAGCAGGTCGCGACGGGTGGGCCGAAAATTGTCGAAATCGAGATGGAGACTCGCGAGCGGCTGGTCGTCGTCGACGAGGATACGGGCGCCAGCATCTGGGCGATGACCTATAACGGTTCGGTTCCCGGCCCTCTGATCATCGTTCATCAAGACGATTACGTTGAGCTCACGTTGCGGAACCCTGTCAATAACATGCTGGAGCACAATATCGATTTCCACGCCGCAACCGGCGCTCTTGGCGGCGGCGCACTCACCCACATCTACCCGGGTGAAGAAACCGTGCTGCGATGGAAAGCAACCAAAGCGGGATGCTTCACATATCACTGTGCGCCCGGTGGCGCGATGATCCCCTACCATGTGTGTCATGGGATGAACGGTGCAATCATGGTTCTGCCCCGCGACGGACTGAAGGATGGTGACGGCAATCCGCTGCGCTACGACAGCATCGCTTATATTGGCGAGCAGGATTACTACCTTCCGCGGGACGCTGATGGTCGTTTCACTCAGTATTCGACTGCAGGCGAGGACTATGCTGACAGTCTGGAAGCGATGCGCACGCTCACACCGACCCACTCGGTCTTCAATGGTGCGGTTGGTGCGCTGACGGGCGGCGGGGCGTTGCGATACAACGTTGGTGAAACCGTGTTGATGATCCACAATCAGTGCAACCGGGATTCCAGACCACACTTGATCGGTGGTCACGGCAACTACGTCTGGGAAACAGGCTCTTTCACCGATGCCCCGCTCACCGGTTTGGAAACCTGGTTCTGCCGGGGGGGATCGGCCATGGCGGCGATGTATACATTCGAACAGCCTGGGATTTATGCCTACGTGAACCACAACCTGATCGAAGCGGCCCTCTTGGGCGCAACAGCGCATTTTGTGGTCGATGGCGAATGGGACAACACGCTTATGGAGCAGGTCGTGGCACCGCACAGCTTCGAAACGTGAACGGGTAGCAATTCACATCAGCCGCCGCTGTCAGTCTCGACAGCGGCGGCTTTGGACCGGTCAGTTTGACCGTAAACGCCGACTGGTTTCGACCATGTAAACTGATGGTTTTTGCGTTGAGCTACAGAACGATGAGCTGACAAACGACGGACCGACATGCGCAAAAACTGGCCCGAATTCATACGTTGTTGTCAATGGCTATAGTGACTGTTTTGGGCAGGGAGATTCCAACACGGAGTTTTTGCAGAATTTGATCTGAATTAAGAAACCTGACAGAATTAACTGATAAGAAGACAAATTAACAACAGGACTCTTCGCGTGCCCTCCAGATTTACCGGCCCTCCAGAGCACAGTCGCGAGCTTGTACTGACCTCGCCCACCATACGCTGTGGTGGCTGCGTAGCGAAGATTGAGCGCTCTCTCGCGGCGCTACCCGAAGTTGCGCGCGCGCGGGCAAATCTCACTCTGCGCAGGATCAACGTCACGCTTACGCAGCCGGGCGATCCCTTAAATCCTGTACTCGCCGAGCTGGAGCGCATCGGCCATCCGGGCCGTCTTATCGACAGTGCGGATCTGTCGGCAGAGGACAAGGACGAAACCGAAGTCGCCCTTCTCAAGGCCGTGGCGGTCAGCGGGTTCGGCGCGATGAACGTCATGTTGCTCTCGGTTGCTGTCTGGTCAGGAGCTTCGGGTGCCACCCGCGACAGTTTTCATCTGATCTCTGCCCTGATCGCCGTTCCTATTGTGCTCTATGCCGCACGCTTCTTTTTTGTCTCCGCGTGGGGCGCGTTGAAGCGAGCAAGTATGAATATGGATGTGCCGATCGCGCTCGCCATCGCGCTCGCCATCGCATTGAGTCTATTCGAGACGATCCGCGGCGGCGGAGAAGTTTTCTTTGATGCAGCGGTGACGCTGACATTCTTCCTCCTGATCGGGCGCTACCTTGATTACCGCATGCGCGGCAAAGCACGCTCAGCCATGACTGGCCTCCAGGGGCTCGCAGTGCGCGAGGCGTGGGAGGTTACGCCCGAGGGCAAGCTGCGCCCCGTTGCCGTCGAGACCATTACGCCAGGTATGGTTCTACGTATCCCCGTTGGCGAACGGGTCCCCGTGGACCTGCGCGTCTTGTCCGGCGCCAGCGATCTCGACCGCTCCCTTGTCACCGGCGAATCCGCCCCTGTGGCGGTCGCCACGGGCGATGAGGTCGAAGCCGGTGCTTTGAACCTGACGGGTTCGGTGGATGCCGTGGCCCTGCGCCCCGTAGAGGACAGCTTTCTCGCAATGTCCATGCGGATACTGGCTGGCGCCGAAGAAAGCCGCAGTACCTATGTACGGATCGCTGACCGAGCCGCCCAGATTTACGCACCGCTTATTCATTTGGTCGCTTTTGCCACTTTCATCGGCTGGCTGCTGGCCACCGGTGACTGGCACCGTGCGGCCTTTATTGCGATCAGCGTCCTGATCGTCACCTGTCCCTGCGCACTGGCCTTGGCTGTACCGGTGGCGCATGTCGTCGCCTCCAGTCGGCTGATGGCCGAAGGCATCCTTCTCAAAGAGGGCTCCGCTCTTGAGCGTCTGGCAAATGCGACGCGCGCGGTCTGGGACAAGACCGGCACATTGACCGACGGCAGCCCGGTGTTGTCCAACGCGCCCGAGTTTAGCGCCGACGCCCGCGCGGCGGCAGCGCTCGCGGAGCATTCAGCCCATCCCGTTGCCCGCTGCATTGCCAGGATGCATTCCACGCCGACCCTTTTTGCCGAGGAGATCACTGAACACCCCGGTTTTGGGGTCGAAGGTCGGATCGACGGGCGCATCGCCCGATTGGGCCGCCCCTCTTGGGTGGCCGAGATCGCGGGCAAGGCGTGTGAGGGAGAAGGTCCTGCCTTCGCATTTGCCGACGCGCCAATGCTGCGCTTTCCGCTGCGCGAAAACCTCCGCGAAGGTGCGCAGGCTACGATCATAGCCCTGCGCCAAGCTGGGTTGGAGAGCGAGATGCTATCAGGTGATGCCGCGTCGGCAGTAAACCTCGTGGCAGACCAGCTTGGTATCACAGAGGCCCGAGGTGACTTGACCCCGCAAGACAAGGTTGTGCGGCTGCAAGACCTACTCGCTCAGGGCGAACGCCCGTTGATGGTGGGCGACGGGTTGAATGATACTGCCGCACTGGCCATGGCGCATGTGTCAATGTCTCCAGCCTCGGCTACCGAAGCGGGACGCGCGGCAGCGGATTTCGTCTTCTTGCGCAAGGGACTGGATGCGGTGCCGCTGGCGCTGAGAATGGCTCGTCGGACCGCTGCGATCGTCCGACAGAACTTCGGACTTGCCATAGCCTACAATTGCATCGCGGTGCCGCTGGCGATTGCCGGATATGTTTCCCCGCTAATCGCTGCGATTGCCATGTCAGGCTCCTCCATCGCCGTGGTGGCCAATTCACTTCGGCTGAACAGTCAGGACGCCGTCAGAGCCACCGCACCCCAGTTGCAAGAGGTTCCTGTATGACGATCCTGTATCTTCTGATTCCCGTTACCATCCTTATGGGACTAACTGGCCTCGGCGCCTTTTTCTGGACCCTGAAAAGCCACCAATACGAAGACCTGGCCGGTGATGCTGAACGCATCTTGCACGACGACGACACTCCGATGCCCCCCCGAAAGGAAAATGTCAGATGATGGAACGCTTGACCGTTGCAGAACGCCAACAGGCAATGCTGATCACCGCGGTCTTGGCCCTTGCGGGTCTTATCCTCGCGATCGCGGGCCGCAATGATCCGATGGGTGTCCATGGATGGATGACCCTGTTTTTTGCCGGGGGGCTGTTTTTTGTCGTGGGCAATGCGCTTTACGCAGCTGAACCTACGGAAGACCGCACGACCAGCTATTATGACGATCCAACCAAGGTCGGTATTCTGCTCTCGCTTTTCTGGGCCGTGGTCGCCATGGGCATGGGCGTCTGGGTCGCCGCTCAACTGGCGTGGCCCGACCTGCGCTTTGACGCCGCATGGTCGAGCTTCGGCCGCATTCGTCCGGTACATACTTCGGGGGTGATTTTTGGCTTTGGAGGCAACGCGTTGATCGCAACCTCCTATCACGTGATGCAGCGCACCTCGCGCGCTCGCCTCGCTGGCCACGTTTCACCTTGGTTCGTGCTGCTGGGCTTCAATCTCTTTTGCATCATAGCGGCGTCGGGCTACCTCATGGGCATAACTCAGTCCAAAGAATACGCAGAGCCGGAATGGTATGCCGACATTTGGCTGGTGATCGTCTGGGTCAGCTACTTCGTGCTTTACATGCGCACCCTGGCGCGCCGGAACGAGCCGCATATTTACGTGGCGAATTGGTATTACATGGCTTTCATTCTTGTCGTGGCAATGCTGCACATCGTCAATAACCTTGCCGTGCCGGCCTCCTTCAGTGCTGCGAAGAGCTATTCGGCCTTTTCAGGCGTGCAGGATGCAATGACGCAGTGGTGGTACGGCCATAACGCCGTAGCGTTCTTCCTCACTTCTGGTTTCCTCGGCATGCTTTACTACTTCCTGCCCAAACGGGCGGAGCGGCCGATCTACTCATACCGGCTATCGATCCTGTCCTTCTGGGGCATCGTGTTCTTCTATATCTGGGCAGGCTCGCACCACCTGCACTACACCGCCGTACCCCAGTGGGTGCAGACTTTGGGGATGACATTTTCCGTGATGCTGTTGGTGCCGTCCTGGGCAAGCGCGGGGAACGCGCTGATGACGCTGAACGGTGCCTGGGGCAAGGTGCGCGACGATGCGACGTTGCGCTTCATGATGGTGGCGGCGGTCTTTTATGGGCTGTCCACCTTTGAAGGATCTTTCATGGCAGTGCGCGCAGTGAACTCCTTGTCTCATTATACCGATTGGACCGTCGGTCATGTGCATGCCGGGGCGATGGGCTGGGTCGCGCTGATCACCTTCGGATCAATATATGCGCTCGTGCCAATCCTGTGGCGGCGGGAATCTATGTATTCATGGAAGCTTGTTGAATGGCACTTCTGGCTCGCGCTGATCGGGACGGTGATCTACGTCTTCGCGATGTGGAATAGCGGTATCATTCAAGGTCTGATGTGGCGCACCTATACCGAAAGCGGCACGCTGGCTTATTCCTTCACGGACTCGCTCGTAGCAATGCACCCTTACTATGTGGCACGCACCATCGGCGGGGCCTTCTTCCTGACTGGAGCCATTATTGGAGCCTTTAACGTCATCATGACGATCAGACGGGTCCGTCAGGACACCCACGAACTCGACTATCCGACTAAATCCGAAGCGGGTGAACCCGCCGTGCCAGTTGCGGAGTGAAGGACATGTTGCGCAAAATTCTCAAACCCTTCTCGAAGTTCTTCGAGTTTCACGCACGCACCCACTACCGCGCCGAAAGGCATTCCATGGGGCTGACGATCGGAATCATCGCAGCAGCTGCCGTGGGCGGCTTCGTCGAGATAGCTCCGCTTTTCAGCATCGATGATACAGTAGAGGCCGATCCGAACATGCGGGTCTATACACCGCTCGAACAAGCCGGACGGGACATCTACATTCGTGAAGGCTGCTATGCCTGTCATAGCCAGATGATCCGCACCCTGCGCGACGAGGTGGACCGCTATGGTCCCTACTCATTGGCGGTGGAAAGCCAATACGACCACCCAATGCTTTGGGGATCGAAGCGCACAGGGCCAGATCTTGCCCGCGTAGGCGAGAAGTTCTCGGATGAATGGCAAGTGCAGCACCTCGCTGATCCGCGTTCACTGGTGCCGGAATCGGTCATGCCGCAATATGCATTTTTGCTCAACACGTCGCTTGAGACTGCGAGCCTTCCCGGACGGCTGGCCGCCCTGCGAACGGTCGGGGTGCCTTATACCGACGAACAGGTCGCCAATGCGGCGGACGATGCGCGCGGCCAGGCAATTCCTGATTCAGATCGGGCCTATGCGGTCGAGGAACGCTATGGGGAAGCTACCAATATCCGGTTTTTCGACGGACGTAGAGACCGTTTGACGGAGATGGATGCGCTGGTGGCGTATCTACAAATCTTGGGCGGCCTGTCTGATCTACCTCGAAACATGCAGATCCCCGAAGGAGATTGATACCTTGGATACGAGTTACGAAACGCTGTCGACCATCGCGAAGTCCTTTGGCTTATTCTACCTGATCGCTTTGTCGATCGGGATTACCATCTACGCCTTTTGTCCAAGTTTTGGGAAACGGTTCGACAAGGCCGCACGAAGCGTGCTGGACGACGAGGAGGGCCCATGTCGGTAAAGGAACGCGATCCACTCACCGGTCACGAGACCACGGGGCACGAATGGGACGGTATCACGGAACTCAATACCCGTGTCCCGCGGGCTGTCTGGTTCTTTGTGGCAGTCACCCACATCTGGGCGCTGGTCTACTGGGTGCTGATGCCATCATGGCCGCTGGTGACGACCTATTGGAAGGGGCTTCTGGGCTATGATCAAGCGATCGTGGTCGAGGAACAGGTCGCCAAAGCCTACCGAGATATCGAAGTCTGGCGCGCTCCGCTGGGCGAACTCTCCGCGACAGAAATCCGCGAAATCCCCGAGCTCATGGCACATGTGGAGCGCACCGCGCCAACGCTCTTTGGCGACAATTGCGCGGCATGTCACGGCACCGATCTTTCCGGAGCACCCGGCTATCCCAGCCTGATCGACGAGGCCTGGCTCTGGGGCAACGACACAGACACGATCTTGGAAACTCTGCGGGTTGGCATCAATGCGCCACATCCCGACACGCGTTTCGCTCAAATGCTGGCCTTCGGGGAAACCGACATACTCAGCGTTCCCGAGATCCGCACGGTGGTGGACTATGTTCAGTCCCTGTCGGGGCTTGATCCCGACGTCCCGGCCGAGCGGTTGGAGCAAGGGCAGGCTATTTTTGCCGACAACTGCACCAGCTGTCATGGCGACAATGCGCGCGGCATCCAGGATTTGGGCGCTCCAAATCTGACCGATGATGCCTGGGTCTATGGCGGTGACGATGCGACCATGTTTAAGACCATACACGACGGTCGCCAAGGTTGGATGCCCGCTTGGGAAGACCGTCTGACCGAAGCGGATCGAATGATGCTCACGCTTTACATCCAGGACCGAGCTGCGGAGGCGCAGCCATGACGTCTTCACGCTTCTGGGCCATCACTGGAGCAGTGCTCCTTGTCTCCGGCTTTGTCGCGGCGAATGCCCATCTCGTCACCGTTGCAATCGGTTCGCAAACCGAATGCGTTCTTGATCCATCGCACAAGGAAGGCGCTGCCAATCGAGCGGCGAAACCATCATGTTGAGTGACCGATCCAAACACCCCGATAGCATTTCGCCGCCCGACAATCCGCATGCTGGCGGCATGATTCCAAAAGTGGTTCCGCCTTTGCCGCGCGAGAGCGCGCACGCGCGGGACTTGCCCAAAACCGCAGCATTCACATGGCTGCGGCGCGGCTGGTCGGATTTCCTCACCCACCCACTACTTAGCCTGCTTTACGGCCTTATTGTCTTCATGATCTCTGCGTTGATCGTTTGGGCCCTGTTCCAGTTCCATTATGAATACGTACTTTTTCCCGCCCTCGCCGGGTTCACCCTGGTGGGGCCGTTGATCGCCAGCGGTCTCTACGAAAAAAGCCGCCGCATTGAGGCGGAGGAACGACCGACCTTCGGCAGCATGCTGATCGTGCGCCCTGCGTCCACGCGTCAGGCCTTGTTCATGGGAGTGTTGCTGCTCGGCCTGTTCCTGCTGTGGCAACGGGCGGCGGTGCTGATCTATGCCCTGTTTTTTGGCTTGGTGGCCTTTCCCGGCACCGATGAGCTGATACCGATGCTGTTGTTCACGCCTACCGGCTGGGCGCTGCTGATTACCGGCAGTTTCGTGGGGGCACTCTTTGTGGCCTTCTCCTTTGCAATTAGCGTCTTCGCCGTTCCGATGTTGCTCTCGGAGAGAACTGATGCGCTTTCGGCAATGGGGATCTCGATGGCAATGGTCTGGGCCAACTTGCCTGTGATGTTGACATGGGGGGCTATTGTGGTTGTGCTCACAGCAATCTCGCTCATCACCGGGTTTCTCGGCCTGATTGTGATTTTTCCGGTTCTGGGTCATGCAACTTGGCATGCCTACCGCGCTGTTCGTCCTGAAAACCGTCAATGTTGGTTTTCATTGAGAACTGACCCGGTATTTTCACCGAGATTTGACCCACCCTTTATTGTTTATCAGCGGTCATGATTTGGTCAATGGCTGCGTCTCCTTTCGTGTTTTCTTTGCAGCTTCTGAG
>NZ_JANKJG010000017.1 GCF_024733015.1 Pseudosulfitobacter koreensis | reverse complement strand
TCAGAAGCTGCAAAGAAAACACGAAAGGAGACGCAGCCATTGACCAAATCATGACCGCTGATAAACAATAAAGGGTGGGTCAAATCTCGGTGAAAATACCGGGTCAGTTCTCAATGAAAACCAACACCGTAACAGTTTCGCCGTCTTTCACCCTCTGACGGGCTTTTGCACGGGCCTCGGCGGCACCGATTCTGCGCGTGGCGATGAACCTGCAAGGCTTGGCCCCTGGCTCGATTCGCAGGAACGGGGCACCGGGCGTTTCGGCCAGTGACCCTGTCCCCGGTTCACGCGCCATGCCCGCATCATACCCCTGGTCCAGCCGCGACAGCAGCTGCGTGACCGCGCGCGGCTCGATGTGGCCGCTGACCATCAGCCGCAACGCTCGGTTCCGTTCAGAAATGCGAATGCGCTGCCAGTGCTCCCGGTGCTGCCCTTGCGGAATGAACTTGCGCTCAAACACCGCCCAACTGGCGCCGATATCGAACAGGTCGGTGGGCACCCGGTCGGCGCGCCGACGGGTGTTCGCGGCAAAGCCATGATGCACCTGCGCCAGAGGCACGATGGCACAGGGATACCCCGCCTGGCCCAGCAGCATATTCAGGTCGGTTTCATCCAAATAATAGTGATAGGCCGGATCAAACCCGCCCAGGCTGACCAGCACATCGCGGCGCACCGCCATATTGGTGCCCTCGGTCTTGGCGCAGCGGTCAGGTCCGGGGTGCACGACAATCGGCTCAGTGCCTGCAATCGGCAGGTCCGACGCATCGCCCACAGCGTTCAGCGTGCGCCCCTGCCATTGATAGGAAATGCCATTGCGCCCGCGCACAAATCCGCCCGCGACAACAGTGTCGTGCTGCTGCATCGCGGCCACAAGATGCAGCAGCCAAGTGGGTTCCGGCACCGCATCGTCGTCGACAAAGGCGACGATGTCCCCCGCCGCCGCGTCGATGCCCGCATTGCGCGCCGCCGAGATATTCGCGGCGTCAAAGCCGACAATCTTGATCCGATCGGCAAAGGGCAGCGCCTGCGTTGCGGCAACGCCCGCAGGGTCGGCCACGACCACGATCTCGAACGGGTCATAGTGCAACTGCATGCACCCCGTCAGACATAAGCAAAGCGCATCCGGTCGACCGCGGCTGACAATCACCACGCTGACCGGCGGTCGGGTCATTCCAGACCCATCTCGGCCATCATCTTTTCGATCCGGGGCACGTCCTGCGGGTTGTTCAGCTCCCAGAACTGGCGACCGCGCGCGTCCACCTCGACGCACAGAACCGATCCGCCGCTTTCCATGAACCGCAGCTGCTCCAGTCCCTCAAGCTGCTCAAGCGGGCCAGTGGACCAGCTGGGATAGTCCGCCAGCGCCGCAGGCCGGTATGCATAGACACCCACGTGATGAAACACCGGCGTCTCGGCGGCGTCATCCGCATACGCCGTGCCGATGAATGGGATGACTTCCTTGCTGAAATACAGCGCCTTGCGGTTGCGGTCGAACACCGCCGTGGTGCCGCCGACGCGGCCCGCCTTGCGGTCGGCCAAAAACCCGTTCAACGTCGCCCCGTCGCAGCGCAGCACCGGCGTGGCGATATCGGCATCGGGCGCGGTCTGCATCGCCTCGATCAGCGCCTCGACGAACCAGGGCGGTGTCAGCGGCGCGTCGCCCTGCAGGTTCACCACCACGTCATAACCGCTGCCCAGCACCGCATGTGCCTCGGCACAGCGTTCGGTGCCATTGGCGCATTCCGGCGCGGTCATCACCACCTCGGCGCCAAACCCTTCGGCTGCCCGCGCGATCCTGTCGTCATCAGTGGCCACCACCACGCGGTCGACGCCCTGAACCGACATCGCGGCGCGCCAACTGCGTTCGATCAGCGTGGAGGCCACGCCGGTGGCCCCGGTCAGCGCCACCAAAGGCTTGCCGGGATAGCGGGTCGAGGCATAGCGGGCGGGAATGACAACCAGAACCGACATCAGGCGGGCTTAAGGTCGACAGCGGGGGAATAGGCGATGAAAAACGGGTTTGCGTACCCCTCCTTGCCATAGGTCAATTCGCTGTGATCATCGAAACGCACGACCTTGCCGCCGGCACCCAGCAGAACCGCATGGCCTGCGGCGGTGTCCCATTCCATCGTGCGGCCGACACGCGGATACAGATCCGCCTCGCCCGTGGCGATCAGGCAGAATTTCAGCGACGAGCCGGCCGAGGTCATGTCTCGAACGGCATATTTGTTGATGTAATCATCGGTCGCCTGGTCGCGGTGTGACTTCGACGCGACGACCATCAGCGCGTCATTGTCCGGTTTGGACACCGACAGGGGCGTCAGAGATCCGATCAGGTCGTGGTCGAAGGGCGCGGCCTCTTCCACGGTCTGACCGTTGGCCTGGGTAAAGAACATGCGGTTCTTGGCGGGCGCATAGACCACGCCGCGCGTCGGTTTGCCGTCTTCGACCAGCGCGATGTTTACGGTGAAATCGCCGCGGCGGTGAACGAACTCCTTGGTGCCGTCGAGCGGATCGACGATCAGGAACGTATCGCCCTTGGCGCTGTGCGTGGCCGATTGTTCCTCGGTCACCAGCATCATGTCGGGAAATGCCGCGCGCAGACCCTCCGAGATGATCGCGTCGGCGGCCTCGTCTGCGGCGGTCACCGGGCTGTCGTCCGATTTGGTTTTCACCTCGAAATCGTCTGCCCCGTAGATTTCCATGATCGTGTCGCCCGCTTCCAGCGCCAGGCGGCGCATGACAGGCACCAAAGTCTCGTAATTCATGAAAAAATCTCCTTGCTCGGCCCAGATTGAAATATGTGCAAGATCACCTTATGGTCCCCCACTAACGGAACGGCAAGATTTCCCTGCGATATTCGCACCATCAGAGGCACGACCGCACATGTTCCAGTCCACGCGCAAGCCGCAGTCCGGCTTTGGCACCACCCTTGTGATCGCCGAACTGATCTATCATTCGGTGGTCCGCAACGTGCGCAAGACGCATAACAACGCCTTTCTGGCGATCGGCATGAACATGCTTCAGGCCGTGATCTTCGTGATGGCGTTCTACGTGATGTTTTCGGTTCTGGGCCTGCGTGGCGCAGCACTGCGGGGCGATTTTCTGGTCTACATCATGTCCGGCATCTTTCTTTTCATGACCCACACCAAGACGCTGGGCGCGGTGGCAGGCTCTGAAGGACCGGCAAGCCCGATGATGCAGCACGCGCCGATGAACACGATCATAGCGATTGCCGCGGCGGCGCTGGGCACGCTCTATATTCAGGTGCTGTCGCTGTTCATGATCCTGTTCATCTACCACGTGGCCTTTGTCCCGCTTGAGATCGACCAGCCGCTTGCCGCCTTCGGCATGCTGCTCTTGTCATGGTTTACCGGCCTTGCGTTGGGGGTCCTGGTGCTGGCGGTCAAACCCTGGTTTCCGAACTTTACCAACATTTTCGTGCTGGTCTATCAACGGGCCAACATGATCGCTTCGGGCAAGATGTTCGTGGCGAATACCCTGCCCAGCTTCATGCTGGCGATGTTTGACTGGAACCCGCTGTTTCACTGCATTGATCAGGCGCGCGGCTTTGCATTCATCAACTATGCGCCGCATCACACATCGGTCGAATATCCGTTCTACGTGGGGCTGGTTCTGCTGATGCTGGGCCTGATGGGCGAATTCTACACCCGCCGCCATGCCTCGATCAGCTGGAATGCGCGGCGCTGATGCGGGCGCTGGCTGTCGCAGTGTCGCTGATCATCGGTCTGGCGCAGGCCTCTCTGGCATTTGAGTTTCCCGCACTCTACCGCGTGATCGACGTGGCCAGTAACGACGTGCTGAACGTGCGCGCAGCGCCTGACGCACAAAGCGAGATCATAGGCGAATTTCAGCACGACCAGTCCGGGATCGAGATTGTGGCGCTGTCCGACGACAGGGGCTGGGGCCAGGTGAATGTCGGCGGACAGTCGGGCTGGACGTCGATGCGGTTCCTGCAGCGCGAAGCGGAGGCCACAAGCCCGCTGCGCGCCGAATGTTTCGGAACGGAACCCTTCTGGAACCTGACGCTGGGGGCCACTCATGTCCTGCGCGAACCCGGGCAAGGGTCGCAGCCCTATCAGGCCACCGCAGAACTGTCGGCTGCCAACACCACCAACAGCATTGCGATTCTGGGCCACAGTCCTGCGGGCAATATGACAGCGACCATTGATGCTGCGCAATGCTCCGACGGAATGTCCGACCGCTTGTTCGGCCTGTCCATCGGGCTGGTCCTGACCGGCGGCGACAGCCCCAGATACCTGACCGGCTGCTGTTCCCTCGCGCCCTAATCCACCACCCGCAGCGTCAGATTGATCCGCCCGCCCTTGGGCAACAGCGACCCCGCCCCGAACTTGATCCGGTCCACCCCGTGATAGGTCAGCCGCGCGGCACCGCCCAGCACCACCACATCGCCGCTTTCCAGCCAGACCGATTCGGTTTTGCCGCCACGGGTCTGGTTGCCGACCCGGAAAAGCCCCGGATCACCCAGCGACACCGACACGACCGGCCACGCAAAATCCGCCTCGTCGCGGTCTTGGTGCAGACCCATGCGCGCCCCTTCGCCGTAATAGTTGATCAGACAGCAATCGGGTTGCCGCTGCAGCCCCGTCAGCCTGTTCCAGATGTCCAGCACCGGCTGCGGCACCGGCGGCCAATCCACACCGCTGGGATGGCGCTGCGCATAGCGATAGCCGCTGCGATCCGAAAACCAGCCATAGCGGCCTGCCGAGGTCATCCGAACCGACATCGGCTTGCCATAGGGTGTGTCGGGCTGAAACAGCGGCGCGGCGAGTACCACACCCCGCACGGCCTCCAGCACATGCTCCTGCGCCGCGCGGTCCAGAAAACCTTTGTGAATTTCAACGTCCCGCAGGATCAACTTCGTCATATCAGCACCAAACCCGAAAAATTCAGCCAAAAGCCGCCCCAAGACCGGTTGCAGGGTGCTTTTGCGCTCCTTATATACCCTTCGAACCGCACGGGCACTTCGCTTCGTGACATATCATTCGGGGCTTGGGTGCCGAAACGGGCCCATGTCTCGTGTCATCGCCTTGAGTAGAAAAAGGGATCGAAAATATGGCTAAAGTCATCGGTATTGACCTTGGAACCACCAACAGCTGCATCGCCATCATGGACGGCAGCCAACCGCGCGTCATCGAAAACGCCGAAGGGGCACGCACCACGCCCTCTATTGTCGCGTTCACGGATGAAGAGCGCCTTGTCGGTCAGCCCGCCAAACGGCAGGCCGTGACCAACCCAGACAACACCATCTTTGGCGTCAAGCGTCTGATCGGCCGTCGCAACGACGATGCGGATCTGGCCAAGGACAAGAAGAACCTGCCGTTCACCGTCATCGACGGCGGCAACGGCGACGCATGGGTTCAGGCCAAAGGTGAGAAATATTCGCCCAGCCAGATCTCGGCCTTTATCCTGGGCAAGATGAAAGAAACCGCCGAATCGTACCTCGGCGAGGAAGTGACCCAAGCGGTCATCACCGTTCCGGCCTATTTCAACGACGCCCAGCGTCAGGCGACCAAGGACGCAGGCAAGATCGCCGGTCTGGAAGTGCTGCGGATCATCAACGAACCGACAGCTGCCGCGCTGGCCTATGGTCTCGACAAGCAGAACACGCAAACCATCGCGGTCTATGACCTTGGCGGCGGTACATTCGACGTGACCATTCTGGAAATCGACGACGGCTTGTTCGAAGTGAAATCGACCAACGGCGACACCTTCCTTGGTGGTGAAGACTTTGACATGCGCATCGTCAACTACCTGGCTGGCGAGTTCAAAAAAGAACACAACGTCGATCTGACACAGGACAAGATGGCCCTGCAGCGTCTGAAAGAAGCTGCCGAGAAAGCCAAGATCGAACTGTCGTCCTCGTCGCAGACCGAGATCAACCAGCCGTTCATCTCGATGGGCTCGACCGGTCAGCCGCTGCACATGGTCATGAAACTGACCCGTGCCAAGCTGGAATCGCTGGTCGGTGATCTGATCAAGGCGTCGATGAAACCTTGCGCCGCTGCGTTGAAAGACGCGGGCCTGTCGGCATCCGACATCGACGAGGTCGTTCTGGTCGGCGGTATGACCCGTATGCCCCGCGTGATCGAGGAAGTGACCAAGTTCTTCGGCAAGGAGCCCCACAAGGGCGTGAACCCCGATGAGGTCGTGGCCCTCGGTGCCGCCATTCAGGCCGGTGTTCTGCAGGGTGACGTCAAGGACGTGGTTCTGCTGGACGTGACACCGCTGTCGCTGGGCATCGAAACGCTGGGTGGCGTGTTCACCCGTCTGATCGACCGCAACACCACGATCCCGACGAAAAAGTCGCAGATCTTCTCGACCGCCGAAGACAACCAGAACGCCGTGACCATCCGGGTGTTCCAGGGCGAACGCGAAATGGCTGCCGACAACAAGATCCTCGGGGCCTTCAACCTTGAAAACATCCCGCCTGCACCGCGCGGCATGCCCCAGATCGAAGTAACCTTCGACATCGACGCCAACGGCATCGTGTCGGTCGGCGCCTTGGACAAGGGCACCGGCAAAGAGCAGAAGATCACGATCCAGGCTTCGGGCGGTCTGACCGATGCCGACATCGAGAAAATGGTCAAGGATGCGGAAGAGAACGCAGAGTCGGACAAAGAGCGCCGTAGCCTGATCGAAGCGAAGAACCAGGCCGAAAGCCTGATCCACTCGACCGAAAAGTCGGTGGAAGAGCATTCTGACAAGGTCGATCCGACCACGGTCGAAGCGATCGAGTTGGCCATCGCCGCGCTGAAGGACGAGCTGGAAACCGACAATGTCGACAAGATCAAGTCGGGCATCCAGAACGTGACCGAAGCCGCCATGAAACTGGGCGAAGCGATCTACAAGGCCGCTCAGGACGAAGGCGAGGAGGCACCGCACGCCGCGGACGAGCCGCGCAACGACGATGACGATATCGTCGATGCCGAGTTCGAAGACCTCGACGACGACAAGCGCGCGTAAGCTCACCTACGGAACCACTCAGAGGGCCGGTCCGATCTCCGGGCCGGCCCTCGACGTTCCAGACAAGGACATGACACATGGCAAAACGTGATTACTACGACGTCCTTGGGGTCGCAAAAGGCGCGTCTGCAGACGAGATCAAAAAGGGCTATCGGACCAAGGCCAAGGAACTGCACCCCGACCGCAACGCCGACAACCCCGAAGCCGAATCCAAATTCAAAGAGGCCAACGAGGCCTATGAGGTTCTCAAGGACGCCGACAAGAAGGCAGCCTATGACCGCTATGGCCATGCCGCATTCGAGGGCGGCATGGGCGGCGGACGTCCCGGTGGCGGCTTTGGCGGCGGCGGCGGGCAGGGCGACTTTGGCTCGGCCTTTTCCGACGTCTTCGACGACCTCTTCGGTGACTTCATGGGCGGCCAGCGCGGCGGCGGCGGACGCCGTGCGGCCCGCGGTTCCGACCTGCGCTATAACCTGCGCGTCTCGCTGGAAGATGCCTATGCCGGTCTGCAGAAAACCATCAACGTGCCAACTTCGGTGGCCTGCAACGTCTGCAACGGCACCGGTGCCGAAAGCGGCGCAGAACCCACCACCTGCCCGACCTGTTCCGGCATGGGCAAGGTTCGTGCGCAACAGGGTTTCTTTACCGTCGAACGCACCTGCCCCACGTGTTCAGGCATGGGCCAGATCATCAAGAACCCCTGCAGCGCCTGTCAGGGCGCAGGGCGCATCGAAAAAGACCGCGCGCTGTCGGTGAACATCCCCGCAGGTGTCGAAACCGGCACCCGCATCCGTCTGGCCGGCGAAGGCGAGGCAGGCATGCGCGGCGGGCCCACCGGCGATCTCTACATCTTCATCGAAGTAGCAGAGCACAAGCTGTTCGAGCGTGACGGCAACAACCTTTATTGCCGCGTTCCGGTCAGCATGGGCACCGCGGCCCTCGGCGGCAGCATCGAGGTACCGACCATCGACGGTGGCCGTGGCCGCGTGCAGATCCCTGCCGGATCGCAGTCCGGCCGCCAGATGCGTCTGCGCAGCAAGGGGATGCCCGCCCTGCGCGGCGGCGGACCCGGCGACATGTTCATCGAACTGGCGGTCGAGACCCCGGTAAACCTGACCACCCGTCAAAAAGACCTGCTGCGCGAATTCGAGGATCTCTCGGAAGAGAACAATCCCGAATCCAGCAGCTTTTTCTCATCGGTTAAATCCTTCTGGGATTCTATGAAGGGTTGAATGACGTGAGGCAGGGCAACCTGCCTCACGTTTCGCGTTAACCGTCCGGTAACCATCGCTGCTGCAAGCTTGGCCGATGAACAGCTTTGCAGAAAAACCCCTGCCCTTTGATTTTGACGAGGCGACGCCCGCGCCGCTGTCAGCGGGTCCGACCCCGTCGTATATTGCCGACCACCGCGCCCGGCTGCGCGCGCGGTTCATGGCCGGGGGTGCGCAGGCCCTGCCCGATTACGAAATGCTGGAACTGGTCCTGTTCCGCGCCATTCCCCGGCGCGACGTGAAACCGCTCGCCCATGCGCTGATGGAGAAATTCGGCGACTTCAACCGCGTCGTCACCGCCCCCGAGCCGCGCCTGCGCGAGGTCAATGGTGTCGGCGACGCCGTGATCGTGGAACTGAAGATCGTCGAGGCCGCGGCACACCGGATGGCCCGTGCCAAGGTGTTGAACCAGCATGCGATTTCCAGTTGGGACGCGCTGATCGACTATTGCCATACCACCATGGCCCATCGCGAGACCGAACAGTTTCGCGTGCTGTACCTGGATCGCAAGAACGTGCTGATCGCGGACGAGGAACAGGCCAAGGGCACCGTCGATCACGTGCCCGTCTACCCGCGCGAGGTGGCCAAGCGCGCGCTTGAGCTGAACGCCTCGGCGCTGATCCTGGTCCACAATCACCCGTCGGGCGACCCGACGCCCAGCCAGTCCGACATCACGATGACGCAACAGATCGAAGCGGCCTGCGTCGCCTTGGGCCTGTCCCTGCACGATCATCTGATCGTCGGCAAATCCCGCGAGCTCAGCTTCAAATCAGAGGGGTATCTTTAGCGCACCCAGACCTCGACCCGGCGATTCGCCTGACGGCCCCATGCGCTGTCGTCACAGGCCATCGGCAGCGCCTCGCCAAAGGCATCGACATCCAGCGTCACGCGTCTGGTGTCTTCTGTCTGAGCTGCTTGCGTGATCGCACGGCGCACGGCTTCGGCACGACGCAGCGCAATGTTGCGGTTGGCGCCCGATGGCCCGTCCCCGTCGCTGAACCCCACGAACAGAATGCGCCGCGCGTCATAGGTGCCCACCTCCATCGCGCGGGCCAGTTGCTGAACGTTACTGCGCGATTGCGCGTCCAGCCGGATCGACCCCGCCTCGAACCGGAACGAGGTGGTCAGTCGCGCCATACCGTCCAGCGTGCGCACCATCCGCTGCAACTCTTCCAGCGGAACCTCGGACCCGGCGGTACTGATCGCGTTGGCAAAACGGTTGCCCTGCAGGTCGATCGGCACTTCTTCGGGCGACTGATCGACAAAGCCCGCGCGCCGGATCACCACCTGCGCGGTCGGGCCACGGGTAAAGGCCAGAAACTCGCGTGCGATCTGGGGCAGCCTCCGCGCGGGCAGGTATAGAAACATCGGCGCGGTCAGCGGGTAATCTTCGGTCTTGATCGTCCGCCGCCCCGCCTCCAGCGAAAAGCCGCAGTCGCCGGTCAGCACCAGCGGCACCGTATTGCCGACTTCGGCATAGCTGGAAATACCCAGGGCGAACGGATCATCCTCGACGGCTTCGGCCAGGGCGGTGCCCAGCGGATGCCGCAGGATGTCGTCGGCCAACGCCAGCCGCACCGGCATCATCACGTGATCAGCCACAGCCTGCCCCAATCCGGTCCCGGCCTGCGGCAGATGCAGGGAAATCGCGGCATCGACGCCGCCCAGTTCCTGCCAATTGGTCACCTGCCCCGCAAATGCCCGCGCCAGATCCAGAGGCGAGATACTGCGCACCGGATTGTCGGGTGCCACCACGGGCACCACGGCGTCCAGCGCCAGAACACGGCTGCGGTGCAGCCCCGTCATGTCGCCCATCCCCGCCTCGCGCGCGCGCTGGCGTTCGGTGGGGCGGATTTCGCGCAGGGCCATGACGATATCAGCCTCATTCGCCAGCAGATCGGCAAAGCCTTCGTCGGTGGTGGTCACCCGAAACCTGAACCGCGCGGCCAGCTTGCCGGTTTCGATGTTGGTCAGAAGATAGGTAAACCGGAACTGGTCCACATCCTCGCGCACGGCGTCGTAACCTGCACGCTGTGCGAACCCCTCGACCAGC
This sequence comes from Pseudosulfitobacter koreensis, assembly GCF_024733015.1. Lineage (GTDB taxonomy): Bacteria > Pseudomonadota > Alphaproteobacteria > Rhodobacterales > Rhodobacteraceae > Pseudosulfitobacter > Pseudosulfitobacter koreensis. The sequence continues at coordinate 30,550 of NZ_JANKJG010000017.1, read as the reverse complement.
GCAGGCATCAGGACAGCCCCCATTGTGGACGATCCTGACAGGGCCAGTTCGGCCACATAATCCTGAAGGTTGGGACAGGCCGGGCCGTCACAAAGCACGCCGGAGCTGTCCACGGTCAACTCGCCAAAGTCGGTCTGAAGCCGGTAGAATTCGCCGTCGAAACCCAAAAGCGTGCCGCTGATCTCGACCCCACCATCGCGCGATGTCAGCGCGACGTCCTGGGCAAGGGCACAGGCAGACCAGCCAAAAAGGAAAAGTGCGGCGTAGGCCGCCGCACGTTTCAAAACCATGATGAAACCTCTTAACGCAAATTACTTTTGCGCAACTTTCAGGTCTTCGATCAGATTGTTCAATACCAGAAAGCTGCCAATCGTGTCGCAACCGGGCACTGCAAGGGTCAGATCACGGCTGACGACGCTGCCATCGCGCACTTCCAGCGACTGTGCCTCGATGTCCAGACCGCAATTGAACAGGCTGACCTCGGCCTCGACGCTCAGATCGACGACGCCCTGGTGACGCGATGCGCCGGACGGATAGGTGTAGATGTCGGCCATCATCGCGTCGGGCGCGGTCTCGTCGCCCAGACGGATCAGGAAACCGCCCTCGCCGCTGATTGCCTGCACCGGATCGCCGGGCGCACCGGCCCAGATGTCGCGCTGGCTGCCATACAGTGCTCCGAACTCGCGGGCATGAACCTCGAAACCGGCGGCACCTGACCATTGCAGACCAACACGGTCGAACCCGTCCAATCCCGGCACATCGGTCTGTGCCACGGCCCCGTCGCCGTTGGCGAAGGCCACGACGATCACCGCAGGATCAACAAGCGCAGGCATGGCAAGGTCAAGATTGCCCTCAGCATCGGTGGTTTCGGTCACTTTCAGACCGCTGTGATGCACCGTCAGGCGTTCGTTGGGAAAGCAGGGTGCCGCGACAACCAGATCGACCAGTCCGAGGCCCGAAGGCGTGGCCGCAACCGTCACACCACAGGACCGGCCCGGCACTGCATCGCCGGTGTCCGGCGCGTCAAGCGCCGTGGTCGTGGTCGTGTTCGGGGTCGAGGCGACGTCGGCTTGCCCGTCCAGCGCGGATGTCAGCGTGATATCGTGCACGTCCAGAACCGGCCCATCCTGCGCTGCGCGTTGAGGAACACCGGGCACCGATGTCCCAGCAGCCTTGGCCGCGCCATAGCGCTCATTGGCGGTATCGCCGCTTTGCATGATGAAACCGATACTGGCCGCACAAACCAGGGTGCCGCCCGCCGTCACGATCTTCTTGAGATAGGCCATTGATCTTTTCCCTCATATCTTTGGGTTCAGATCGCATATGGCAGGCAAACCGGGCCGAGTTGTGGCCCGGCTGCGGAGTCATTGCGGCGCCAATGTGACGCGCGCAATGTGGTGTGTGTCAGTCGAGACGCCCGTGGCAGTGCTTGAACTTCTTGCCCGAACCGCAGGGGCAGGGCTCGTTCCGGCCAGGATTGCCCCAGGTCGTCGGGTCGTTTTCGTCAAAGCCATCGGCAACCGCTTCGGCAGAGGGGGCGGGCGTCTGCGCGTCCTGTGCCTGCTGGGCGGCCTTTTGCAATTCAGCCTGTTGTGCGGCGGCCTGCGCCAGCATCTCGGCCCGCTCTTCTTCCGACATCGGACGAATCTGCGCCAGCTTCTGGGTCACATCCTCGCGCAGGCTGTCCAGCATCACCTCGAACAGCTGGAATGCCTCGTTCTTGTATTCGTTCAGCGGATCGCGCTGCGCATAGCCGCGGAAACCCACGACTGACCGCAGGTGATCCAGTGTCAGCAGGTGTTCCCGCCATTTGCCGTCGATGGCCTGCAACAGGATCTGCTTTTCGATCATGCGCATGTTCTCGGGCCCAAACTGTTCAAGCTTTTGCGCCATCAGCTTGTCGGTGGCCTCGATCAGACGTTCGCGCACCTGTTCGTCGTCCACGCCGTCTTCGTCGGCCCAGGCCTTGACCGGCACATCGACGCCAAGGGTTTCGGTCACGGCGGTATGGAGCCCTTCGGTGTCCCATTGGTCAGCATAGGTGCCCTGCGGCATGTACTGGTCGATCAGATCGTCGATCACCTGCTCGCGCATGTCCGACGTGATCTCGGACAGGTCTTCGGCCTCCATGATGTCGCGGCGCTGGCTAAAGACCACCTTGCGCTGGTCGTTCATGACGTCGTCGAATTTCAGCAACTGCTTGCGCATGTCAAAGTTGCGGCCTTCGACCTTCGCCTGTGCGCGTTCCAGCGATTTGTTCACCCAGGGGTGGATGATCGCTTCGCCCTCTTCCATGCCTAGGGTTTTCAGAACCTTGTCCAGGCGGTCAGAGCCGAAGATGCGCATCAGGTCATCTTCGAGCGACAGATAGAACGACGTGCGTCCCGGATCACCCTGACGGCCCGAACGGCCACGCAGCTGGTTGTCGATGCGTCGGCTTTCGTGACGTTCGGACGCCAGAACGAACAGACCGCCCGCCTCGAGTACTTTCTGCTTTTCCTCTTCATGCTCGGCCTCGATCCGTGCGCGGATGGCGTCAGGATCTGCATCTGGGTCGGCGGTCAGCGCCTCAAGAACTTTCAGATCTACGTTCCCACCCAGCTGAATGTCGGTGCCCCGTCCGGCCATGTTGGTGGCGATGGTCACCGCACCGAACTTGCCCGCATCGGCGATAATCTGCGCTTCCTGTTCGTGCTGACGCGCGTTCAGGACGTTATGCGTGATGCCCTTTTCCTTGAGCATCGCGCTGAACATCTCGGACTTGTCGATGGACGTGGTCCCGACCAGCACGGGCTGGCCTTTCTCGTGGGCCTTCTTGATCTCTTCGATCATCGCCACGTATTTCTCGGTGCCGGTGCGGTACACCCTGTCGTCCTGATCGACACGCGCAATCGGGCGGTTGGTCGGGATTTCGATCACGCCCAGACCGTAGATTTCCATGAATTCGTCGGCTTCGGTCAGGGCGGTGCCGGTCATGCCCGCCAACTTGTTGTAAAGCCGGAAATAGTTCTGAAAGGTCACGCTCGCCAGCGTCACGTTCTCGGGCTGGATCTTCACGCCTTCCTTGGCTTCGATGGCCTGGTGCAGACCTTCGGACAGACGACGGCCCGCCATCATGCGGCCGGTGAATTCGTCGATCAGCACGACCTCGTCGTCGCGGACAATATAGTCCTTGTCCTTGGTGAACAGCTTGTGCGCCCGCAGACCCTGGTTGACGTGGTGCACGATGGACGTGCTTTCGGGATCATAGAGGGTCATGCCCTCTTCGATCAGACCGCGCGCGCGCAACTGCTCTTCGAGAAACTCGTTGCCCTCTTCGGTGAACGACACGTTGCGGGTCTTTTCGTCGACGGTAAAATGCGTCTCGTCCAGCGACGGGATAACCGCGTCGATGGTCTGGTACAGCTCGGACCGGTCGTCCAGCGGACCCGAGATGATCAGCGGCGTGCGCGCCTCGTCGATCAGGATACTGTCGACTTCGTCCACGATCGCAAAGTTGTGACCGCGCTGAACCATCTGGTTCAGTTCGCTCTTCATGTTGTCGCGCAGATAGTCGAACCCAAGCTCGTTGTTGGTGGCATAAGTGACGTCGCTGGCATAGGCCGCGCGCTTGTTGTCCTCTCCCATACCGCTCCAGGCGACACCGGTGGTCAGGCCAAGCTGCGCGAACACCTTGCCCATCCATTCGGCGTCCCGTTTGGCCAGATATTCGTTGACAGTCACGACGTGCACGCCCTTGCCGGTCAGCGCGTTCAGATAGGCGGCGAACGAGGCAGTCAGGGTCTTGCCCTCGCCGGTCTTTTGCTCGGCTATGTTGCCGCGGTGCAGGAAGATCGCGCCCATCAGCTGCGTGTCGAACGCCCGCAACCCCAAGGCACGGCGCGCCGCTTCGCGACAGTTGGCAAAGGCCGCGGGCAGCAGATCGTCCAGGCTCTCGCCCTCCAGCGCGCGCTTGGCCAGCGCCTCTGTCTTGTCCTTCAAACCCTCGTCGCTCAGCGCCTCGAACTCGGGCTCCAGCGCGTTGATCTGCTCGACCAGCGGTCGCACCGATTTGATCAGTCGGTCGTTGGGGGTCCCAAAGACTTTTTTGGCGAGTGTTCCGATACCGAGCATGCGTTCTCCAGCCGATCTTGTGTCAGGTTGCGCAGCATCTGCTTGTCGGCGCCACGTGCAGCCCATAGATACAGGGTCAAGCCGATCCTGGCCGCGCCCATAGGGCGATGTAAGGGTCACATGAAACCGTGTCAATGTCGCGTCCGGCCACGAGGGGTCGTCCAGAGCGCGGCAGCAACTGAACAGGACCATTCCATGCTGAAACGCTTTGCCATTCTGCCCGCCGTCGCGGTCGCCCTCACCCTTTCGCAGCCGCTGCACGCGCAGGAAGAAACTCCTGAACTCTCCACCGTGGTGGCCACCGTCGATGGTGTCGACATCACGCTGGGTCACATGCTGGTCGCCAAGCTGACGCTGCCCGAACAATACCAGCAGCTGCCCGACGAAGTGCTGTTTCCCGGCATCCTCGACCAGCTTGTCCAGCAGACTGCCCTGCAGCAAAGCTTTGACGGCGATGTGCCGAACCGCGTTGAATTGTCATTGGAAAACGAACGTCGCTCTCTGATCGCGGGTGAAGCCATCGAGAATATTCTGGCCTCTGCAGTTACGGAAGACGCGGTTCAAGCCGCCTATGACGCGACCTACGCCAACGCTGAGCCGACGACCGAATACAACGCCAGCCACATTCTGGTCGAGACCCAGGAAGAGGCCCAGGCCATCGTCGAGGAAGTCAAAGGCGGCGCTGATTTCGCAGCCACCGCGCGCGAAAAATCCACCGGCCCATCAGGCCCCGGCGGCGGTTCGCTTGGTTGGTTCGGCGCAGGTGCCATGGTCCCCGAATTTGAAACTGCCGTCGCGGCAATGGAAGCAGGCGAGGTGTCCGACCCGGTCCAGACACAGTTCGGCTGGCACGTGATCAAGCTGAACGAGGTCCGCAACGCCGAAGCGCCCGCGCTGGAAGAGGTCCGCGCCGATCTTGAGCAGCAGGTACGCTCGGAAGCCGTGACCGCCGCCGTCGATGCTTTGGTGGCCGACGCCGAAGTTGACCGTTCGGGCGCGGACGGCATTGATCCTTCGGTTCTCAGCACTTTGACACTGGGCGAATAAACATGGCTGGCAAAATCGCACTTTCCCCGCTGGCGCCTGAACGCTTTCCCGATCTGCCGGTGGTAGACGGTGTGACTTTTGCCACTGTTGCGGCCGGCGTCAGGTACGCCGGGCGCACCGACCTGATGCTGGCCAAACTGGTGCCGGGCACCGCGATTGCGGGTGTGTTCACACGCTCGTCCACGCGGTCGGCCCCAGTGTTGGATTGCCAGAACAAGGTCGGGCTTGAACCTTACAGCGGTGCCGCGATCCTCGTGAACTCGGGCAATGCCAATGCGTTCACCGGCAAACACGGCGTCGAATCCGTGGCGGCCATCGCCGAGGCTGTTGCGACCACCTGCGGCGTCCCACCCGAGCGTGTCTTTACCTCGTCCACCGGGGTTATCGGAGAGCCGTTGCCGCATGACCGCGTGATCGCCAAGCTGGCCGAACTGGACGCAGCACAGGACGCAGGCGGCATCGCCGACGCGGCCCGTGCCATCATGACCACGGACACCTACCCCAAGGGCGCGGTGCAAACCGTCGAGGTCGGCGGGCAGACCGTGACCATCGCGGGCATCGCCAAGGGGTCGGGCATGATCGCGCCCGACATGGCGACTATGCTGGTCTATATCTTCACCGACGCCAAGATCGCGCAGGACAACCTGCAGGCCATCGTCTCCAGCGCTGCCGACTACACGTTCAACTGCATCACGGTGGACAGCGACACCTCGACCTCGGACAGCCTGCTGATGGCTGCAACGGGTGCCTCCGGTGTGGATGTGACCGGCGATTCGACCTTTGCAGACGCCGTCCACACCCTGATGCAGGATCTGGCGTTTCAGGTCGTGCGCGACGGCGAAGGTGCGACCAAGTTCGTCGAGATCACCGTAAGCGGCGCCGACACAGCCGTGAACGCCAAGATCCACGCGATGGCGATTGCAAACTCTCCGTTGGTGAAAACCGCGATTGCAGGTCAGGACCCGAACTGGGGCCGTGTCGTCATGGCAATCGGCAAATCCGGCGCCCCGGCAGACCGCGATCTGCTCAGCATCCGCTTTGGCGATGTGGTCGTGGCGGAAAACGGTTGGGTCAGCCCGTCCTATTCCGAAGCCGATGCAGCCGCGCATATGAAGGGCGAAGAGATCAACATATCCGTCGATCTGGGGCTGGGAGAGGCCGTAGCGACCGTCTGGACCTGCGATCTGACCCACGCCTATATCGACATCAACGCCGACTACCGTTCCTAAGATGAAGGTCGTACTGGTCTCTGCCGTCGCGCTGATCGACGTGGACGGGCGTGTGCTGCTGGCACAACGTCCCGAGGGCAAGTCGATGGCAGGACTGTGGGAGCTTCCCGGCGGCAAGGTCGAAGCCGGTGAGACCCCCGAGGCGGCGCTGATCCGCGAACTGAATGAAGAACTCGGGATCGAAACCTGGCAAAGCTGTCTTGCCCCGCTCACCTTCGCCAGCCACAGCTATGACGATTTCCATCTGTTGATGCCGCTCTTTGCCTGCCGCAGATGGGGCGGCACGCCGATGTCGAAAGAGAACCAGGCGCTGAAATGGGTCAGGCCGAATGACCTGAAATCCTATCCCATGCCCGCCGCGGACGTGCCGTTGATCCCGATTCTGCGGGACTGGCTGTAACAAGCTCGTGCGGTTATCGCGGTTTTCGGGATAATCACCTTTTTGTTAATGTATTTTAAATTTTTAATGACATAATTTGTTTTTTGCCTCTTTATGAAGCTACGAGCGTATTTGGGGAGAGAGAAATATGCTAAAAACAATCTTGTTGGGCAGTTGCGTCTTCGTTCAGGGTACATTCGTGCGCATGTTGCCGGATGGCCGCATGAGCGTGAATGTCGATGGTCGAATTTTTTCGGGCGCTCCGGTTAACGCCGCCGCCTGAAAAGTAACTCACGGAAAATAAAAAGGGACGGATCCTCGCGGCTCCGTCCCTTTTTTTGACTGTCGAATAGGTTGTGGTGGATCACGCGAGGGTACGCGTGACCTCCTCGCGTTCGAAGATCTCGATCACATCGCCTTCGCGAATGTCGTCATAGTGGTCGAACGCCATGCCGCACTCTTGCCCGGACTGCACTTCGGAGACTTCATCCTTGAAGCGCTTGAGCGTTTTCAGCGTGCCCTCGTGAACCACGACGTTGTCGCGCAGCAGACGCACACCGGCGCTGCGGCGTGCGACGCCTTCGGTGACCAGACAGCCCGCGACCTTGCCGATGCCCGTGACCTTGAAGACTTCCTTGATGTTGGCGTAGCCAATGAAGTTTTCCTTGATTTCGTTGCTCAGCAGACCGGATGCGGCTGCCTTCACGTCGTCCACCAGGTCGTAGATCACCGAATAATACCGGATCTCAACGCCCTTCTGGTTGGCGGTGTTACGTGCAGACGCGTTGGCCCGCACGTTGAAGCCCATGATAGGCGCGCCCGATGCTTCGGCCAGACCCACGTCGGTTTCGGTAATGGCACCGACACCCGAGTGCAGCACGCGCACGCGCACCTCGTCGTTGCCGATCTTCTCCATCGCCTGAACGATTGCCTCTGCCGAACCCTGAACGTCTGCCTTGACCAGAATTGGCAGTTCGCTGACGTTCTCGTTTTCCTTGGCGTTCGCCATCAGCTGTTCCAGCGTCGTGGCGGCACCGGCAGCGGCACGTTTGTCTTTGGCTGCCTTCGAGCGGTATTCAGCGATTTCACGCGCCTGCGCTTCGGTCGATGTCACGTTCAGAACGTCGCCCGCTTCGGGCGTGCCGTTCAGGCCCAGAACCTCGACGGGAACCGATGGACCGGCTTCCTTGATCCGCTCGCCCTTGTCGTTGATCAGCGCACGGACCTTGCCGTACTGCTCGCCCACAACAAAAATGTCGCCCTGACGCAATGTGCCGTTCTGGATCAGAACCGTGGCGACGGGGCCACGGCCCACGTCCAGCTGCGCCTCGATCACGGCACCTTGGGCGGCGCGATTGGGGTTGGCTTTCAGTTCCAGCAGTTCCGACTGCAGCGCGATGGCCTCCAGCAGATCGTCCAGACCGTCGCCGTTGATGGCCGAGACCTCAACGTCCTGCACTTCGCCCGACATCTTCTCGACGATGACTTCGTGCTGCAGCAGATCTGTCCGCACCTTGTCGGGGTTCGCACCAGGCTTGTCGATCTTGTTGATCGCGACGATCATCGGAACCTTCGCGGCCTTGGCGTGGTTGATCGCCTCGACCGTCTGCGGCATCACGGCGTCATCCGCCGCAACCACCAGAACCACGATATCCGTGACCTGAGCGCCGCGCGAACGCATCGACGTGAACGCCGCGTGGCCCGGCGTGTCGAGGAACGACAGCACGGCACCGGTGTCGGTCACGACCTGATAGGCCCCGATGTGCTGGGTGATGCCACCGGCTTCGCCCGCGACGACCTTGGCGTTGCGGATCGCATCCAGCAAAGACGTCTTGCCGTGGTCGACGTGGCCCATGATCGTAATGACCGGAGGACGCGGTTGCAGATCCTCGGCCTTGTCTTGCACCTCGTTGATCACCTGTTCGACGTCTGCGTCGGACACGCGGTTCACGGTGTGGCCGAACTCTTCGATGATCAGCTCGGCAGTGTCGGCGTCGATGGTCTGGTTCTGCGTGACCATCATGCCCATTTGCATCAGCGATTTGACGACATCGCCCACACGCTCGGCCATACGGTTGGCCAGCTCGGACACGACAATCGCCTCGGGCAGGTTGACGGTGCGCGTGACCTTTTCACGCTCGACCGATCCACCCATCGCTTTTTGACGCGCGCGCTCTTGCTTGCGCTTCATCGCGGCCATCGAACGCTGACGGCCACCTTCGCCACCGGACAGAGCCTGGTTCAGCGTCAGCTTGCCGGACCGGCGACCATCATCTGCACCCTTGGTGCGGGTTGTACGCTGATCGGCATCGCGGTCTTTCTTGCGGGCTGTCGCGTCCTGCGCCGCGGGGCGCGAAGAGGGCGCGGCACGCTGCGGCTGTTCCGTCGCGGCAGGAGCAGGCGCGGCAGCTGCCTGTGCGGCAGCTTCGGCTTCGCGCTTCTTGCGTTCTTCCTCTTCGGCCTTCGCCTTGAGGCTTTCCTCGCGGTCGCGCTCTTCCTGTTCTTTCGCTTCCTGCTCGGCGCGGCGGCGCTCGCGGTCTTCGGCGCGTGCTTTTTCTTCCGCTTCGCGTGCGGCGGCCTCTTCGACCTCGCGCGACCGTGCAGCCTGAACGGCCTTCAGGCGACGTTCCATTTCCGCATCGGTGATCCCGGCAGGGCGTTTGGCCGGATCACCCAGCGATGGGTTGCCGGAGCCGCCTTTGGCCGCACCTGTCTTGGGCACCACAACGCGCTTGCGTTTGGTTTCGACGACGACGTTCTTGGTCCGCCCGTGGCTGAAACTCTGTTTCACGTTCCCCGGACGCGCGCCACCGCGCAGTCCCAATGTCTTCTTACCGTCTGTATCGCTCATCTAGCTCGTCTATCCTTCCAGATGGCCCCTGCCATCTATGCATTTGGGCGCAAACCCTTCAGCCTTCGGGCTTCCTCTACAACACGTTGCGTGAGTCCACCAGAGGCGAGCGCCCCATGTATCACAGTTTGACGTCCGAATGCCAAACCCAATTCATCCGCGCTGAGCCAGCCAATATAGCTGCCATAGTGCGGCGTGCTCAATTTCGTCTTGCCGCGGGCCGATCCGTCCACAGCCTGGATCAGGACCTCGGCCTCTTCGGTCTGAAGCCAGGTCTTGACCTTTTCATAGCCCGCCACGGCGCGGCCGGACTTGCGCGACAGCGCGATCAGGTCGACGACACGGCGCGCAAGCTGGCGTTCCACCTCGTCCACCAGATCCTCGGGCACCGTGACCTGCATCTTCGCACCGCGCGAAAACAGCTTCTTGGTCACGGCCTTCTCAATCGCCTCGCGGTCTGCCGCGACATAAATGCCGCGACCGGGCAATTTTCCCGCGATATCCGGGAAAATCTGCGCATCCGGTCCCACCACAAAGCGAACCAGCCCGTATTTCGGCTGGACCTCGCCCGTGGCAATGCACTTGCGTTCAGGACCGTCTTCGCGGTCTTTGGTGGCGCCACCGCGTCCCATCAGCTCTTCCCGAGGCCCGCGATCAGGCCTCGGCCTCCTCGGTTTCGCCGTCTTCGTCGTCCAGATCTTCTTCGCCTGCGTCCAGCTCGGTGGGATCGACCCAGCCCAGCAGGACACGCGCGGTCATGATCATGGTCTGCGCTTCTTCCAGGCTGATATCGAAAGGCTCCAGAACGCCATCGTCCTTCACACGCTCGCCGTTCACCGTGGTCCAGCCACCAGCCAGTTCCCAGTCAGCGCAGGTTGCAAAGTCTTCCAGCGTCTTTACGTCATCCTTGGCCAGTGCCTCGATCATTTGGGGTGTCAGGCCCTCAAATTCAACCAGGCTGTCCTCGACACCCAACTCGCGGGCCGCGGCCAGCGCCGCCTTGTTCTGCTCGGCCAGCACATCCTGGGCACGCGCCTGAAGCTCGTTCGCAGTATCCGAATCGACCCCGTCGATGACAAGCAGTTCATCCTGCTCGACATAGGCGACCTCTTCGAGGCTGGTGAACCCTTCGGCCACCAGAAGCTGGGCAAAGAACTCGTCCAGATCCAGCGTGTCCATGAACAGCTTGGTGCGCAGCTCGAACTCGGCCTGACGACGCGCCGATTCTTCGGCTTCGGTCATGATGTCGATGTCCAGACCCGTCAGCTGCGACGCCAGACGCACGTTCTGACCGCGACGGCCAATGGCCAGCGACAGCTGCTCTTCGGGCACCACGACTTCGATCTTGCCGGCTTCTTCGTCCAGAACCACCTTGGTCACCTCGGCGGGCTGCAGCGCGTTCACCAGGAACGTCGGCTGATCGTCGTTCCACGGGATGATGTCGATCTTTTCACCCTGCAGTTCGTTCACGACGGCCTGAACCCGGCTGCCGCGCATACCAACGCAGGCACCGACCGGGTCGATCGAACTGTCATAGCTGATCACCGCGATCTTGGCGCGCGAACCGGGGTCACGGGCCACGGCCTTGATCTCGATGATGCCGTCATAGATTTCGGGCACTTCCATCTTGAACAGCTCGGCCATGAATTCGGGCGCCGTGCGCGACAGGAAGATCTGCGGTCCGCGCTGTTCGCGGCGCACGTCCTTGATGTAGACGCGGATACGGTCGTTCGGGCGATAGCTTTCGCGGCCGATCTTCTCGTTGCGGCGCAGGATCGCTTCGCCGGCACCCACGTCGACGATGACGTTGCCGTATTCCTCGCGCTTGACCAGACCGTTGATGATCGTGCCCGCGCGGTCCTTGAATTCTTCGTACTGACGGTCACGCTCGGCTTCGCGGACCTTTTGCAGAATCACCTGCTTGGCCGACTGCGCGGCGATCCGGCCCATTTCCACGGGCGGCACTTCTTCGACCAGCGTGTCACCGATGGTGGGCTCGGCCATGTACTGCTTGGCCTGCTCGACGGTGAACTCGGACTGATAGTTTTCCATATCCTCATCCGCGACAACTGTGCGCACGCGGGTAAAGGTCGCGCGACCTGTCTTGCGGTCGATCGAAACACGAATGTCCATTTCCGCGCCGTAACGGCTCTTGGCGGCACGGGCGAGCGACTCTTCCATCGCTTCGATGACCAGACCAGGGTCGATCATCTTTTCGCGGGCAACAGCCTCGGCGGTTTGCAACAGCTCAAGCTGGTTTGCAGATGTAATAGCCATCAGTCATTCTCCTCATCGGACCCTTCGGTCTCAATATCGTCATATGCGTCTTCGTTCAGAACGCCCGCCTTTTTGCGTTGGCGCAGCATTTCCTTGATCAGGTCGTCGGTCAGCACCAATTTGGCGTCGCTGAGCCATTCGAATTTCAGACCGATCGTGCCTTCTTCGATGTTGATCAGCACCTCGTCGTCCTCGACGCCTGCCAACTCGCCCTTGAAGCGGCGGCGCCCGTCGATCAACTCGTCGGTTTCCAGCTTCGCCTCGTAGCCTTCGAAGGTCGCGAAATCCTTAAGACGGGTCAGCGGACGGTCGATGCCGGGGCTGGAAACCTCCAGCGTATATGTGTCCAGAATAGGGTCTTCGACGTCCAGCGTGGCGCTGACGGCGGTCGAGATTTCGGCCAGATCATCCACCTCGATCCCGCCTTCGGGACGTTCGGCCATGATCTGCAGAATCGATTCCTTGCCGCTCATCAGGCGGACGCGCACCAGTTCGAACCCGAGATCCTCGATCACCGGAGTGATGATCTCGGCCATGCGGCGGTCGATGGCGGCTTTGGCTATCAGGTCGTTTACGGTCACGGGTCAGGTCCAGGCAGATATAATAAGACACAAAAAAACGGGCGCGCGGCCCGTTGCTCTTTCTCGGTGGAGCGTCGGGTTTGGACCCCAGCGCGCCGCTGTTGAAGGCCATATACGCCGAGCGGCCTGCAACTGCAAGCCCCCTTGGCCTACACCCGCCACCAGCGTTCGGCCATCCGCAGGTCGTCCAGCGCATGCCGTGTGCCGATTTCCGCCGGAACGCCGATGTTGCGGTGCACGATCTGCTGACAGCGCGCGGCGTCGGGCAGGTACATGAACGCGCGGTCACCCGTCAGCGCATCGGCACCGGTCACGTCTGCGGCGTCAACAAGACCAGCGCGCAAAGCCTCGGCGCGGACCTCTTGCGCGGGGATCGACACGAACTCGACGCTGTCGAACCATCCCGCGCGGTCGCTCTTGTAATGATCGGCGACCCGCGCGCCGATGAACTGCCGACCGGCATCGAATTTCTGCACGCGGTACAATCCGGTGCCCACGCCCTGCGCCCGCGCTTGCGGGTCCGCTGGACGGATCAGCGCACCGGACAAGGCATAGGGCAGATCGGCCTGCGCATGGGTCAGTCGCACCACCACACGCGACGGGCCATCGGCCACCGCGCTGCCGTCGATCACGTCGGACAGGCTTGCCACGACATCCTGCGCACGCAGCGGGCTGCCATCGTGAAACGCCACGCCACTGCGCAGATCGAACGCCCACGTTCGCCCGCCGTCCGTACCAGACCACGCCGTGGACAAGGCACCTCGAAGACTGCCATCAGCAGCCACTTCGGTCAGTGCCTCGAACACCGTGTGCTGGGCTGCCATCATGAACAGGCCTCCTGGCGCAAGATCCCAGCCATCGTCTCGCGATGCACCCGACAGGGCCGCCCGCAGACGCCCGCCGGACCGTGGCGCAATCTGCGCCTGCACACCCGTCGCCGCCAGCAACGCGGCAGCAGCACCCGAGGCGAACAAGGCACGGCGATCCATCCGTTTCATTAGATCTGCTCCGTCTGGCCGATGCGGTCCATCGTGCGCACCAGCTCCGAACTGATCCCCGGCTCGGACAACGCATGGCCCGCATTGCGCACCAGCTTAAGCGTGCCCCTCGGCCACTTCTGCACGATCGCATAGGCGCTTTCGGGCGGGCAGATCATGTCATAGCGCCCTTGCACAATGGTGCCGGGGATATCCGCCAGACGGTCCATGTGCGCCAATATCTGCCCGTCGAACTCAAGAAAGCCGCCGTTGATGAAATAGTGATTCTCCAACCGCGAAAACGCCCGCGCATATTCACCCGGAGCCTCGCCGCCCGCACCATTGCTGTGGATCGACGCCAGCGCATTTTCCCACGACGCCCAGGCGCGTCCGTATTTGGTTTCCTCCATCCGGTCGCCGCTGAACAGCCGCCTATGATAGGCCGCCACCAGATTGCCGCGCTCGTCTTCGGGAATGGGAGCGATAAACCGCGCCCAGACTTCGGGCCAGAACTTGCCCGCGCCGCCTGCATAGAACCAGTCGATCTCGGCCTGGGTCATGGTGAACACGCCGCGCAACACCAATTCGCGCACGCGGTCGGGGTGGGTCTGCGCATAGATCAGCGCCAGCGTCGCCCCCCAGCTTCCGCCAAAGGCGATCCAGCGGTCGATGCCCAGCGCCTCGCGGATCATCTCGATGTCGCGCACCAGGTGCCATGTCGTGTTGTTCTCGATCACCGCATAGGGGCGCGACCGCCCGCAGCCACGCTGATCGAACAGCACCACGCGAAACACCGCCGGGTCGAAATACCGCCGCATCGCGGGGCTGCACCCGCCACCGGGGCCACCATGCAGTACCACGACCGGAATCCCAGAGGGGTTCCCGCATTGCTCGACATAGATCTTGTGCCCGTCGCCCACATCCATCATCCGCTGATCGAACGGATCGACCGGCGGGTAAAGAAACTGAACTGCGCGCTTTTGATCCGGGTACTTGTCCATGACCGTCCTATATAGGGTGCAAGGAACAATTGAGCATATGGAGAGCAGAATGCAAGCGCATCACGGCACCGTAGATCCCTCAGAGGTCGCCAAATTCGAGGCTATGGCCGAAGAATGGTGGGACCCCACGGGCAAATTCAAACCGCTTCACATGCTGAACCCCTGCCGTCTTGACTATATCACAACGCAGATCGCCGCCGAATTTGACCGCGATCTCAAGGCACCCGACGCTTTTGCCGGTCTGCGCATCCTCGACATCGGCTGTGGCGGCGGGTTGCTGGCCGAGCCTATGGCGCGACTGGGCGCTGATGTGGTGGGCGCAGATGCCGCAGCGCGTAACATTCCCGTGGCACAGGTTCACGCGCAGCAATCGGGGCTGGACATCGACTATCGCCACACCACCGCCGAGGATATGGCGGCGGCGGGCGAACAGTTCGACGCGGTGCTGAACATGGAGGTGGTCGAACACGTATCCGACCCGCTGGCCTATTTGACCGCCTGCCGCGCGCTGTTGAAACCCGGCGGGCTGCACATCTGCTCGACGCTTAACCGAAATCCGAAATCCTTTGCCATGGCCATCATCGGGGCCGAGCACATCATGCGTTGGCTGCCAAAGGGCACGCACCAATGGTCCAAGTTCATCACGCCGGACGAGTTGTTCGATCTGCTGACCCGCGCGGGGCTCGACCCCGTAGACCGGCAGGGTTTTGTGTTCAATCCGCTGACATGGTCGTGGCGCCTGTCGGACCGTGACCTCAGCGTGAACTACGTCACCGCCAGCCTCAAACCGCGCCTGCCGCTTTAAGGCTTGTCGGTCAACTGATTGCGCAACTCGCGCAGCGTCGGGATGGCGGCGCGCACCTGCTCTTCGCCGACCTTGTCGACCAGGTCGCGAAACAGCGGTGCAATCGCGGAAACAGCAGCCTCGCGCGCCTGCGCGCCTGCGGGACTTATCGCGACCAGCTTGCGGCGCGCATCGTCCCAATCGGGGCGGATGTGAACATATCCCTGCCATTGCAGCTTCCGCAGCGTGTTGGTCATCGCCCCACGCGTCACGTTGAACGTCTCGGCCAATTGCGCTGGCGTGCGTTCGCCGTGGTGCCAGGCCAGACTGTTCAGAACCGAGAAATGCGAGATTTCCATGCCTTTGGGCAGCACCCGTCCCAGACGGTTGCGTACGGTCTGATCAGCGGCCAAAACCTCGCTGAACAGCGCGATTGCCAATGCGTCCTTGTCCTGCGTCATGCGCTCTCTAGGTTCACGGTCCATCAAAATCGCGGGCGTTTTCCAGTGCCGGAATACGGCGCCGGGCGTTCGCGACCCTGTCAATATCCAGATCGAACACCGAAAATCCGGTCTCCGTCCCTGCGTCCACTAATACATCGCCCCAAGGGTCCACCACAAGAGAATGCCCGTAAGTGCTGCGCGGCTTCCCCTCCGTCGCGTCATGTGTGCCGGTCTGTGCCGGTGCCAGAACCCAGGCACCGCTTTCGATCGCGCGCGCCCGCAGCAGGCTGTGCCAATGGGCTGCACCGGTGACGGGCGAGAATGCCGACGGATATACCAGCACCTGCGCACCCGCCTGCACCAGCGCCCGCGACAGATGGCCAAAGCGCATATCGTAACAGGTCGCCATGCCCAGCCGGAATGCGGGCAGGTCCGCCACCACCGCACGTCTACCTGGCCGGTAGCCCGCAGATTCGCGATAGCTTTCGCCCTGCCCGATTTCCACGTCGAACATATGTATCTTGTCGTATCGCGCCTGAATGCCGCCATCGGGTGCGATCAGGAACTGCCGGTTGGCAAAGCGTCCGTCGGGATCGTCGGTCTTGACCGCAAGCGATCCGATCAGCAGCCAGATGCCCTGTGCCGCAGCCTCCGCGCGCAGCCCAGCCAGCGTGATATCCGACGCTTCGTCCTGCAGCACCTCGCGCTGGCGGTCACGGCTGGTCGAGATGCAGTTCGTCACCTCCGGTGTCAGCACGAACTGCGCACCCTCCGCCACGGCGGCGCGCAGCAGCGCCGTGGTTTCGACCAAATTGGCGACAGGATCGTCGCTGACGTTCAGTTGCAGCAGCGCGGCCTTCATCAGGCGGCCAGCAGCTCGTCCAGCTTGCCCTGACGCTCAAGCGCATAAAGCTCGTCGCAGCCGCCCACATGATCTTCGCCGACAAAGATCTGCGGCACGGTGCGGCTGCCATTGGCGCGCTTGATCATCTCGGTCTTCAAGTCTGGGTTGGCCATCACGTCGAACTCTTCGAAATCGACGCCCTTCTGGTTCAGCAACTGTTTGGCACGGTGGCAAAAGCCGCAGATCGGCGTGGTGTAGATAGCAACAGGTTTCATGTCAGTGTCCTCGGTATGGGGTCATTTCCCCAATATCTAGGTCTCTTTGGTCACCCGCGCCAGTGCCACCACGCAAACCCGACCTGCGCCCGCCGCACGCAGCGTGCGCGTCGCCTCGGCCAGGGTCGCACCGGATGTCATCACATCATCGACCAGCAGCACCGACCGACCGGCGGCAATCCGATGCGCGCGTTTGGTATTGATCGCAAGCGCACCGTCCAGCGTGGTCAGCCGCTGGGTGCGGTCCATCCCCTCAAGACTGCGGGTGCGGCGAATGCGCAGCAGCAGGTCGGGACAACTGGGCAGGTCCAGCCGGTTGGCCATCGCACGGGCCAGCAGCGCCGACTGATTATAGCGCCGTTTGAGCATCCGCGTCCAATGCAGCGGTACAGGAACAACCAGCATGCCCGGCGTTACGATATCGCGCACCGCACGGGCCATCCACCCCGAGGCAGGCTCGGCCACCTCTTGTTTGTCCGCATGTTTCAGCCCCAGGATCAGCGACCGGGCCCGGTCGCGATACACCAGCGCCGCGCGCCCCTGATCCCAGGGCGGCGGATCGCGCAGGCAGCTGTCGCAATGCGCCTTGTCCACACCAGTTTGTCCCGGCAAAGGGCCACCGCACGAATCGCAAATGGCCCCCCCGACAAAGGGCGTGTCGCGCCAGCATGTTCCGCACAGGCCAAAGTCATCGTCGACCACGGTGCCGCACCCCAGACAGCGTGCGGGATAGATCAGGGAAAGGGCCGTTTGTAACCGCGTCGCAACCATTCTATCTAAGCTCCATGAACGCACCGTTGACAGACACCGCCGCACTGATCGCACACCGCAAGCGCACGCAGCCTGATGCCCTGTTCCTGCACCAGACCGCGCGGGAAGAGCTTCAGGATCGGCTGGAACTGGTTAAAAGGTCATTTACGCAGGCCGCCGTGGTGACTGGGTTCCCGCAGATCTGGGGCAATCTTGTCGAAAACTGCAGAATTATCCCCGATCAGGAAACACTGGCGCTGGAACCTGCCTCTTGCGATCTGGTGGTGCATGCCATGGGACTGCACTGGGCCAACGACCCCGTGGGCCAGCTGATCCAATGCCACCGTGCCCTGAAACCCGACGGGCTGTTTCTGGGCGTGTGCTTTGGCGGCCAGACCCTGAACGAGCTGCGCGCCTGCCTCGCCGAGGCCGAAGTTGCACAGACCGGCGGCCTGAGCCCCCGCGTGGCACCGATGGGCGAGGTGCGCGATCTGGGTGCGCTGCTGCAACGTGCGGGCTTTGCCCTGCCGGTGGCGGATGTGCTGACCCAGACGGTCGAATACAAATCGCCCCTGCATTTGATGCACGAGTTGCGCGCGATGGGCGAAACCAACGCGCTGACCGGGCGGTTGCGCAAGCCGACGCGCAGATCGGTAATGATGGACGCGGTCGCGCGCTATCAATCTGCATTCTGTACAGATACGGGCCGAATACGTACAACATTCGATCTGGTGTTCCTGGCCGGCTGGGCTCCGGACCCCAGCCAACCCAAGGCATTGCGCCCCGGATCGGCACAACAGCGGCTTGCAGATGCGCTCAATGTCGCAGAACGGCCCTTGCCAGATTGAACCTGCGGCAAATTCCTCTATGTCTCGATCGACCCGAACAGCGGAAAAGCTCATGCCAGATACACAGACCAACGCCCAGCGCCCTGCCCATGCAAAGCCAGACCACCCGGCAATCCCGGGCGAGCGCGTCGGGATTCTGCTGGCCAACCTCGGCACGCCGGACGGTTACGACTATTGGTCGATGCGCCGTTATCTCAGCGAATTCCTGTCGGACCGCCGCGTCATCGACTATTCGCCGTGGCTGTGGCAGCCGCTGTTGCAGACCGTCATTCTGACGAAACGCCCCTTCAGTTCGGGTGCTGCGTACAAGTCCATCTGGAACGAGGCCGAGAACGAAAGCCCCCTGCTGACCATCACCAAGGCGCAGACGGCCAAGATTGCCGAAGCGATGCAAAGCCGGTTCGGCGATACGGTCATGGTGGATTTCTGCATGCGCTACGGCAATCCGTCGACCGCATCCAAGGTCCGCGCGATGACCGAGGCGGGCTGCCGCAAGATCCTGTTTTTCCCGCTTTATCCGCATTATGCCGGGGCCACGTCAGCCACTGCCAACGATGCGTTTTTTGATGCCCTGCAAAAGGAAACCTGGCAGCCGGTGGCGCGCACCGTCGCCCCCTATTTCGACCGGGCCGATTATATCGACGCGCTGGCCCAGTCCATTGAGGCCGGATATGCCAAGGCCGAAAAGCGGCCCGATATCTTGCTGTGTTCCTATCACGGGGTGCCGCAGCGCTATCTGATGCAAGGCGATCCCTATCACTGCCAATGCCAGAAAACCACGCGCCTGCTGAAAGAGCGGCTGGGCTGGGACGACACCGAGATCATGACGACCTTCCAGTCAAAATTCGGCCCCGAAGAATGGCTGCAGCCCTACACGGTCGAAGAGGTTGCGCGACAGGCAAAGGCCGGCAAGAAAAGCATCGCGGTCTGCGCGCCTGCATTTTCCGCCGATTGCATCGAAACGCTGGAAGAGATCAACGAAGAGATCCGCGAAAGCTTTGAGCACGCGGGCGGCGAGACCTTTACCTATATCCCCTGCCTCAACGACGACCCTGCGCACATTCAGGCGTTGTCGAACGTGATCGAGGAGAATCTGCGCGGCTGGCTGGTCTAGCCGCGCCCGGAAGGGGCGACGCGTTTCGCCAGAACCCCAGAGTGCAGACATAAAAAAAGGCGGTACCGAAGTACCGCCTTTCTTATTGGTGCGAAGCGTCGCTTAGTCAGCAACAGCTGCAGCCACCAGTGCCAGAAGCAGCAGGGGCAGCAGGATGCCGGACGAAGAAGAAGTTGTTTCTTCGACGACGACGGGTGCTTCGATGATCGGATCGGCAGGAGCGCCGGCGAATGCGGTAGATGCAGCAGCTGTCAGAGCGGCGGCGAGAACGAGTTTTTTCATGTTAACCTCCAGAAAAAGCGCGCCAGCAATTGTGCGGACGCGCACCCAAGACTTACCTCGTATCCCGTTGTAAACAGCAAATAAGGGGAATTGCAAACCCGCATTGCCGTACAAAGGCCGCCATTGAATCCGATGTCGTCAAATAAGCAACACTTGTGTGCCCACTTCCGCCATGCCGAACAGTTCCTGAATATGTTCGTTGTAAAGACCGATGCATCCGTTGGACGATTTGCGGCCAATTTTGCGCGTGTCGTGGGTTCCGTGGATGCGGTAATAGGTCCAGCTCAGGTACAAAGCGTGCGTGCCCAAGGGGTTATCGGGGCCGGGGCCGATAAAGTCGGGCCACTCCGGGTTGCGTTCCAGCATGGAGGGTGTCGGGCGCCAGCTGGGGCCTGTCACCTTCTGTACTACACTGGTGCGACCACGGCGCGTCAGGTCATCGGTAAGCGGTACGCTGGAAGGGTACAATTTGTAGATCGACTGATCCTCGGACCAGTAGTGCACGGCCCGGCTGTCGATATCGACCAGGATGGCCCCGTTGTTCAGACTGTCGAAATAGGGCTGCCAGTCCAGCGTGCGAAAGCTGGAAATGTTGCGGCGCACCGATTGAGTCGGGTCACGCTCGGCCTGGCCTGCGGGAACCTGTGCAAGGGCGGGCGTCGCAAGCATCGCGGCAGAGCCTGCGAGAAATGCACGACGGTTCTGGAAATCAAAGCGCTTGTTGGACATCTCATGTCCTCCTGTTCAGCGGATAAGTCATTTACCCTTGTATATATGGCGCTAAAGTCGCAGTCGCAATTCAAAGAACTGTCATCCGGCAAGCTCACGCCTATGTGCGTTTGAATTGCCACGCGTGGCGCTGTATCTCACTTTGAAACCAAACGACTGGAGCCTGTCATGATCCGTATCTTCTCCCTGCTGCTGGCAGGCCTGCTGGTGCTCAGCGCCTGTGCGGTGCCGCCTTCCCAGCCAACGCTGACCTCAGACGGGAGCGCTGCGCCGAAACTGTATCGCATCCGCGCGGGCGACACGTCGAAACTGCAATACCGCATGCTTGATTCGGTCAACGCCCTGCGTCAGGCACAAGGGGTGGCGCCGGTGGCGCTTGACCCGCAGCTGAACGCCGCTGCCGCGACCCACTCGCGCGATATGGCCGTGCAGAACCGTCCCTGGCACTTTGGCTCGGACGGCTCTTCGCCCATCGACCGGCTGCAGCGCGTCGGCTATCCGGGGCGGCTTGTCGGTGAAAACATCTCTGAAACCTACGAATCAGAGCTGGAAACGCTGGCCGCATGGATGGAACAGCCCGATACGCGCCGCACGATCCTGTCGCGTGATGCCAGCCAGATGGGGTTTGCATGGCACCAGGAAAACAACGGCAAGATCTGGTGGACGATGGTAATGGCCAACCCCAGCAGCGCAGCCCTTGTACCGCTGGCCAACCCGACGGCGTCACGCCGGGTGCCTGCGCGTGTCGATGATCAGACTGCGTCGATGGAAGACGCGGCCACAATCGTGGACACCACCGAGTAAGCGTTTGAACCTGCGTCGGGCCAGCGGCCCGGCGCGCGCCTGCCCTTATGCGTTGATCTGGATCGGTGTGCCGTCGCCCACCATCGCATAGACATCTTCCATTTCCTTGTCGGTCACCGCGATGCAGCCCCAGGTCCAGTCGTTCTGGCCCTTTTTGCGCTTTTCCGACTTGCCATGAATAAAGATATCGCCACCCGGCGACTTGCCCAGCGCCTCGGCTGCTGCGCGGTCGTTCTGGTTGGGATAGGATATGCCGATAGACAGGTGAAACTTGCTGTTCGGGTTGCGCCGGTCGATCAGGTACAGCCCCTCGGGCGTGCGCCCGTCCCCTTCAAAGAACTTGTGACCGATGGGCGCAAAGCCCAGGTCGATGGCATAGGCCTTCAGCACGCGATCCTTGTGGAGCAGGAACATCTGGCGGTCGGATTTGTTTACGACCAGGAATGTAACGGCAGGGCCGTTGTAGCGTTTGAATTTACTTGGGCTACAAGCGGGCACAATCGCCGCCGCAACGCCGCCAAGGATCAATGCCCTGCGTTTCATCGTAACTGTCCTGCCTTTGTGTGCCTGTTGTCAGGCTACCATTTACTGCGCAGCACACGTACACCGAATTGGCGATTTCACCAAGCTTTTATCGCCTGACCAGCAATCACGCGCGCGTCAACTTGCCGACCAGTTCCACATGCGAAGACCAGCGAAACTGGTCCACGGGCTGCACCCATTCCAGAACATATCCCGCCTCGACCAGTTGCGCCGTGTCCCGCGCGAAGGTCACCGGATTGCACGAGACATAGGCGACGGTTTTCACCGTGCTTTCAATGATCTGCGCCACCTGTGCGGCAGCCCCCGCACGCGGCGGGTCGATCACCACGACGTCAAAACACTTCAGCTCGTCGGGCAGCAAGGGACGGCGGAAAAGATCGCGCGCCTCGGATGTCAGGGGGCGCAATCCGCCCGCGGCACGCCAGCCTGCGGCCAGCGCTGCGGTCATTTCGGCGTCACCCTCGACCGCGTGCACCTCGGCGTGGGCCAGCAGCGGAAAGCTGAATGTGCCGCAGCCTGCGAACAGGTCCGCGACCACCTTTGCCCCCGTGCAAATTTCCATCACGAGGGATTGCAAGGTCTGCTCGCCATGCACAGTCGCCTGCAGGAACGTCCCCGGCGGCGGCACGACCCGCGCGGCACCGAACGCCTGCCAGGCTTGGCCCCGCGCCGCGATCACCTCGTCGTCCCAAGCCAGTCGGCACAGCCCGTGCGTTTCGGTCGCCTGGGCCAGTTGCACCCGCAGCGGGCCGTCCAGCGGCTTACCGCCCTTAACCGAGATATCCATCCCCTCGCCCGACAGGGTCGCGGTTACCGACATCTCTGCCTTGCGGCTGGAGCCCACCAGCGCCAGCGCCTTGGCCACGTCAAGCGCAGGCAAAAGCGCGGGATCGACCAGCAGGCAACCCGGCACTTCGACGATCACGTCCGATGCGCGCCCATGAAATCCGGCGGTCGCGCCCTTCTTGGTCCGCTTGACCGAAAACGTCGCCCGTCGGCGTGATTGCGCAGGCGAGGTCAGCGTTGGGCGCACCGTGGTTTGCAACCCGTGGGCGGACAGCGCCGCCTTGACCACGGTTGCCTTGAAATCGGCGACCAGCGTGTCGCTGGCGTGCTGCAACTGGCAACCGCCGCACGCCTTGTAATGTCGGCAGGGCGCGGCCACGCGGTCGTCCGATGGCATGTCGATGCGCACGTCGCTCAGTTGCGTGTCGTTCAGCGTGCCGCTGACCACTTCGCCAGGCAACGTGCGGGGGGCGAAAACCGGACCTTCGGCAATGCCGTCGCCCTGATGTCCAAGGCGGATGATTGTGTGTTGTGTCATGCCCGCGTCCTTAGCGCGAAGCGGCGTCGCACCCAAGCCCCATCAAGCAGTTGCACCCCGCGCGATTTTGGCAGACGAATGTGCCGAACACCCCAAAGGAAAACCCCATGTCGTCACCGCTTGCCCCCCTTCTGTCTGAAATCCGCGACCGTTTTGCCCACGTCGATGAATGCCCCTTTTCCGGGCCACGCGTCTTTTTCGAGAACGCAGGCGGCGCGCTGACATTGAAATCGGCGGTGGAGACTTCCGCCAAGTTCGCGGCGATCCCTGACAATCAGGGGCGCGACAACCCGGCGGCGAAGGCTTTGGTCGAGATCATCAAGACGGCGAAATCCGACATGGCGACGTTCTTCAACGCGCCGTCGGGCCAGTTTTTCGTCGGCGAAAGCGGGACCGAACTGCTGTTCCGGTTGATCCGCACGGCGGTGATGGGGGCAAAGGGCACGGTCATCGGCTCGACCATTGAACACCCCGCCTCGCGCAGTGCAGCACAGATCTGGGCCAAAAACGCCGGTGTAGAGTACATAAGCGTGGCACATGACGCCGCGCGCGGGCTGGTCACGGCCGAGGATTACGCGAAAGCCATGACACCGGATGTGCGGGTGGCCACGATGCTGCACACCTCGCCGGTGACCGGCATGGGCATGGATATCGCGGCCATCTCGCAAGCGATCCGCGCCGTTTCCCCCGATTGTCTGATCATCGTGGACGGCATCCAGCACGCCAGCCACGGTGGCATCGACATCGAAGCGGCAGGCATCGACGGATATGTCGTTAGTCCCTACAAGGTGTTTTCGCGCCATGGTTACGGGGTTGCCTGGGCGTCGGAGCGGCTGAGCCAGCTGCCGCTAGAAGCCTTGATCAACGGCCCATCGGAGAACTGGGAAATGGGCACGCGCGATACCGGGGCCTATGCCACGTTTTCCGATGTGGTGGCCTATTTCGACTGGCTGGGCGGGCAGGTGTCTGACGCACCCGACCGCCGCGCGCGCATCGAGGCGGCGGGCCATGCGATCCACGCCCATGAAAAGCATCTGACCGACACCATGCTGAACGGCACCGGCAACCTGCCCGGCCTGACCGAACTGCACGGTGTCCAGATCATCGGCGGCGCAGACAATCCGGCGCGCGAGGGACTGGTTTGCTTTGCGATGGAGAATGTGCCCGCCATCGACATCGTCGCCCGCCTGAACGATCAGGGCATCCGCACCCACGTGCGCAAGGCCGACCATTATTCGGGCAACGTGCTTGATCCGCTGGGCCTGCCTGCTGCCGTGCGCGTGTCGATGTGCCACTACAACTCCGAGGCCGAAGTCACCGCGTTTCTGGCCGCCATGAAGAAAATCGCCGACGAGGGCTGAATGCTGCGTCCCTTGCCATTTCCGCGCCGAACTTCGAAGGTATCGCCATGACACTTTCCGACCGCATCACCGACAAACGCGATGACCTCATCCAGCTGACGCAGGACCTGATCCGCATTCCGACACTGAACCCTCCGGGCGAGAACTATCGCGAAATCTGCGATTTTCTCGACAAACGCCTGACGAAACACGGGTTTCAGACGCAAATGATCCGCGCCACCGGTACACCGGGGGACAGCGAGAAATACCCCCGCTGGAACATCGTCGCACGGCGTGACGGGGCGCAGACGGGGGAGTGTGTGCACTTCAACAGCCATACGGATGTGGTCGAAGTGGGCCATGGCTGGACATTCGACCCCTTCGGCGGCGACATTTCCGACGGCAAGATCTACGGACGCGGCGCCTGCGACATGAAGGGCGGGCTGGCGGCATCCATCATCGCCGCCGAGGCGTTCATCGAAGAGCACCCGAATTTTCAGGGCGCGATCGAGATTTCAGGCACTGCCGACGAAGAATCCGGCGGCTATGGCGGCGTTGCCTATCTGGCCGAAAAGGGGTTTTTCGACCCTGACAAGGTGCAACACGTCATCATTCCCGAGCCGCTGCAAAAAGACCGGATCTGCCTGGGTCACCGCGGCGGCTGGTGGGCCGAGATCGAAACCAAGGGCGAGATCGCACACGGCTCGATGCCCTTCCTTGGCGATTGTGCCGTCCGCCACATGGGCGCCGTGCTGTCCGAGTTCGAGGCCAAGCTGTACCCCGCGATGGCCGCGCGGTTCACCGAAATGCCCGTTGTGCCCGAAGGCGCGCGGCAATCGACGATGAACATCAACTCGATCCATGGCGGGCAGAAGGAGCAGACCGACGATTTCACGGGCCTGCCCGCGCATTGCGTGCCCGACAGTTGCCGGATCGTGATCGACCGGCGCTATCTGGTCGAGGAAACGCTGGATCAGGTCCGCGATGAGGTCAAGGCGCTGCTGGAAGGTCTGCGCGAGACGCGCCCCGATTTCGACTATGAGCTGACCGAGTTGAACAGCGTGATCCCATCGATGACGGACAAGACCGCACCGGTGGTAGAGACTGTTGCGAAGGCGATTGAGGAGGTCATGGGCAAGCCGCCGACCTATGTTGCGTCGCCGGGGTCTTATGATCAAAAGCACATCGACCGCATCGGCAAGCTGAAGAACTGCATCGCCTATGGTCCCGGTCTGCTAGAACTGGCGCACAAGCCGGATGAATACATCGGCATCGACGACATGATCGACAGCGCCAGGGTCATGGGCGCCGCGTTAGAGACCCTTTTGCTGCCGAAGGGCTAGAATGCGGTCTCCGACGCCAGCGCCAGACCTTCGACGATGCCGGTGAGGGCGGCACCCCGGTGCACGTCAGCCGTAGGAAAGCGATGCGTCAACGCGCCCTGGATCACCACCATCAGGCTGGAGCCGCCGACGAAGATCAGCCTGTCGATTTCTTCGGGCCCAATTTGCGCCTGCTCCACGGCCTGCAACGCGGCATCGCCCACCTGATCGGCCATTTCACCCAGCCCCGACCACATCAGCGCGGCGGGCAGCGGAACGGTCAGACCCTTCTCTAACAAGGTCAGTTTGATCTCTGGCAGGGCCGTGCCGCCGGGGTCATTTGCGGCAATCTTGCCCGCCTCGACCGCGAAGGCCAGATCGTGGCCCAACTCTTCATCCAGCACGCGCACCAGACGGTTCAACAGCTCAGGCTGCACCGCGTGTTTCGCCAAATCCTGGGCCGCGCGGCGGCTGTCGGGGGCGTAAAGAAACGGAATTTTCTGCCAAGTGGCCAGATCCGCAAACAGCGCACGAGGGGCCGCATGGACCTGATCGCCGAACGCATGGCGGATGTCGCTGCCCAGACCCAAAAGCGGCATGACATGGTCCAACGACAGCCGCCGGTCGAAATCGGTGCCGCCCAGCCGCACACCGTGGCTGGCCAGAATGTCGATGCCCGCATCTGCGCCGTGCCGGAACACGGTAAAGTCGGACGTGCCGCCGCCGATATCCACCACCAGCCCCAGATCGCCCGGCTGCAAGGCGGCGCGGCTGGCAAGCGCCGCCGCTTCGGGTTCGGGCATGAACTTGACCGCGTCGAAACCTGCCACGCGGTAGCATTCGGTCAGATCGGTCAGCGCCTGCGCGTTGCGCGTTGCATTGGCGCTGTGAAACAGCACTGGACGCCCCGAGAGCGCCGTGTCGAAGGTCAGACCGCTCTCTGCTTCGGCGCGGGCCTTCATCGTGGCCAGGAACCGCGCGACGATGGTGATGAAATCCTGCCGCTCGTTCAGCAGCATCCGCGATTCCCGCATCAGCGAGGTGCCAAGCAGGCTCTTGAGGGCGCGCATATAGCGTCCCTCCTCGCCCGCGATCAGCGCCGCGTTGGCGGGACGCCCATAGAGCGTATTGCGCGATTCGAAATCGAAGAAGACGGCGGTGGGCAACGTCTGCTCGTCTCGCTCAAGCGCGACCAGCCGGGGCTGGCCGTTCACCGCATAACCTGCGGCAGAGTTCGATGTTCCGAAATCTATCCCGAGGGTCGCCATGTCGTCACTGCCTGAAACTGTTGGAAAGTCGCCGCCTTACCGTCTTGGTCCCGCCGGTGCAACACGGGCGCTGGCCAAAGCGCATGGAACTGGCTAGCATTTTGAAAAACCAACACGGGAGTCTTGAAATGTTTCACATCCGCTCGCTCATGCTGGGGGTTGCGTCTGCTGCGCTGATCGCCGGATCTGCCTTGGCCAAGGACGACATCACCGTCGCCTTACAGCTGGAACCACCGCACCTCGATCCCACCAGCGCTGCTGCCGGGGCCATCGATTCGGTACTCTATTCCAACGTGTTCGAGGGGCTCACGCGGTTCATGGGCGACGGGTCGATCGTGCCCGGCCTGGCCGAAAGCTGGGAGATTTCGGACGACGGCCTGACATACACGTTCAACCTGCATGACGACGTGACATTCCACGACGGCACCACGATGGACGCCGAAGATGTGAAATTCAGCCTGGACCGTGCCCGCGCCGAAGACAGCGTGAACGCGCAAAAGGCGCTGTTCGCAGGTATCACCGATGTCGAAGTCGTCGATCCTACGACCGTCAAGGTCACGCTGGCCGAGCCGAACGGCAGCTTCCTGTTCAACATGGCATGGGGCGACGCGGTGATCGTGGCCCCCGAAAGCATCGAGAACATCAAGCAGACACCCGTGGGCACCGGCGCGTTCAAGTTCGTGAACTGGGTGCAGGGCGACAGGATAGATCTGGAGCGCAACGAGGACTATTGGGGTGAAGCGCCATCGCTCGCCAAGGCCACGTTCAAGTTCATCTCGGACCCGACAGCCGCATTTGCCGCCGTGATGGCCGAGGATGTGGACGCATTTGCGGGGTTCCCCGCGCCCGAGAACCTGCCGCAATTCGAGGCTGATCCTCGCTTTCAGGTTCTGGTCGGCAGCACCGAGGGCGAGACGATCCTGTCCACCAACAATGCGCAGCCGCCCTTCAACAACGTGAAGGTGCGCCAGGCGCTGGCCCATGCCATCGACCGTCAGGCAATCATCGACGGCGCGATGTTCGGCTATGGCACGCCTATCGGCACGCATTTTGCGCCGCACAACCCGGCCTATGTGGATCTGACCGGGATGAGCGAATATGACCCTGAAAAGTCCAAGGCGCTGCTGGCCGAAGCAGGCTTTCCCGACGGGTTCGAAACAACATTGCACCTGCCGCCTCCGTCTTATGCGCGTCGTGGCGGAGAGATCGTCGCGGCCCAGTTGGCCGAGGTCGGCATCGAGGCCGAGATCATCAACGTCGAATGGGCGCAGTGGCTGGAATCGGTATTCAACGGCAAGAACTTTGGGCTGACCATCATCTCGCACACCGAGCCGATGGATATCGGGATCTATGCGAACCCCGATTATTATTTCCAGTACGACAACACCGATCTGCAGGCGCTGATGACGACGCTGAACAGCACCACAGACCCCGATACACGCGGCGAACTTCTGGGGGATGCGCAGCGCATGATCGCCGAAGAATATGTGAACGGCTATCTGTTCCAGCTTGCCATGCTGTCAGTCGCCAAGGCCGAACTGCAAGGATTGTGGACCAACGCGCCCACGCAGGCGACCGATCTGACCGGCGTCAGCTGGTCGGAATAAACGTCATTTCATCACAAGCGGGGGCGGCGGCGACGTCGCCCCTTTGCGTTTGAACAAGGACCAAGGGCAATGGACATCTACAAATCGGGCACGCGCCCGCGCACAAAGGCCCCAGCCGACTATTTCACCGGTGACGTCTGGCAAGATCCGGTCGTGACGGCCCCGGACCCCGCCCGGCTGCGCGCATTGGTGGTGACGTTTTCCGCCGGTGCGCGCACGGCTTGGCACACGCATCCGCTGGGACAGACCCTGCATGTTTTGTCGGGTGAAGGGCGGATTGCTCTGCGCGGTCAACCGCCACGGGTGATACGCGCGGGCGACACGGTATGGATACCGCCGCACGAAGAACACTGGCACGGGGCAGCGCCCGACACCGAAATGGTGCACATGGCGATGCAGGAGGCGCTGGATGGCAACGCCGCCGACTGGCTTGAGCATGTCAGCGACGCCGACTATGCGATTGCGCCGCAAGACTGATCAGAAGCGTTCCGCCAGTTTCAGGACAGCGGCGCGGATGGCCTCGCGAATGGGGCCCCCACGCGGCACGTCGCGCAGCGTGGTGAACCAGGCTGGGTCCGGATTGCGCCCGCGCTTGTTGCCCTGAAACGTCAGCCCGCGCAGCACTTGCTCGGCGGTATCGGGCAGCACCTGCGGCACCGGATGGCCGTTCAGCGTGGCCCAGACCCCGGTCCAGAGCCGCCCCGCCGACCACGGATTATAGCCGCCACCACCCAGAACCAGCAGGCGCGGAGCCATGCCCATCACCCCCTGCACGATCTGCCAATGGGCGTTGTTGGACAGCGACAGATGCGATTGCGGGTCGTCGGCCACCGCATCCGCCCCGCATTGCAGCACGATTGCATCGGGCCGGAACGCGGCAATTGCGGGCAGGATCAAGTCGTCACGGATCAGCCCCATCTCGTCATCGTTCAGGTGTCTTGGCACCGGCAGGTTGAACACATTTCCCGCGCCGATCTCATCCAGCGCGCCGGTGCGCGGCCACAACCCCGCCTCGTGCACCGACAGCACCAGCGTGTCGGGATCATCCTCGAACCCGCGCTGAACACCGTCGCCGTGATGCGCGTCGATGTCGATATAGGCGATGCGCGCGGCCCCGTTGGCCCGCAGCGACCGGATCGCCAGAACCGGATCGTTGAGGTAGCAAAAGCCGCTGGCGCGGTCGGGCATGCCGTGATGGGTGCCGCCCGCGGGGTGAAACACGATACCGCCGCGCGCCAGAAGCTCGCCCGCCAGAAGCGACCCACCCGCAGCCGTGGCCGGACGGCGAAACATCTCGGCAAAGACCGGATTGGACGGTGTGCCGAGATGGTGGCGGGCGCGCACATCTTCGGAAACGGCCTGTTCAGCTTCGGCGCGCAGCAGGGCCGCGACATATTCGGGCGTGTGCCAACCGGTCAGCGCGGCGGGCTTGGCGCGCGGACTGGTCACATAGACCTCGCGTGGCAACCAGCTCAACGCGCGCGACAGGTCAATCACCGTCGACACGCGCGGCACCCGCAACGGATGCCACCGCCCATAGGTCGAGGCGCGGTAGATCTCGTGCCCGATGAACAGCGGACGCGGCAAGGGACCAGAGGCATTCATGGCGCGCAGTAGATCACGATTTCAGGCATGGGGAACAGCACCTGCGACGCGTTTTCGCAGCGTTCCCGCATTTGCCCTAATCTCTGCGCTAGTGTTCCCCACCTGACATAGGATTCCCAATGATGTCCGGCTGTGGCATGATCAGCGGATGCGACGTTCCGACATCTGCCTTTACCTTGGCCCCGCCGACCGTGCTGATCTTGAAGCGCTGAT
>NZ_JANKJG010000016.1 GCF_024733015.1 Pseudosulfitobacter koreensis | reverse complement strand
GCCGCAGCTACGCGGAAAACCAAGGAGGATAATCATGCCTTGACCAAAGCCTGACCGCCGAAACATAATCTAAAGGTGGGTCAGTTCTCGATGGAAAACCCGGGTCACTTCTGGGTGGAAATCAACACCTCTACATAGCTGGCGACGAAACGGTCGGCATCGCCGTCATAGCGAAACTCTTTATCCGCCCGCGTGTGCAGGTGAAAATCTGCCCTTACCCACTGCGCGCCATGCTCGAAAGGCTTTTGAAGTGCCTCACTCAATCGCTACATTCCTCTGATCAATTGGTTTTTCTTGCTGATCAGACCACGCAATGCGGGGCTGTGTAAAGTCAGAAGCTGACTGGCGCACGGCGCGCGAGCGGCGGCAGTGTGACGTGCCGTGGGGTGCAAGAACGACTACGTCCGAGCGGTCGCTGCAATTGTGGCGCAGGCACTTGGGAGAAGTCGACGAACCACCCGTAAGGGGCCTCGAACCCGTTGCCGGCGGCCATCAATATCAATGGCTGCTCTCGCGGTTTGGCTGCGACTGCAATGCCGCAGCGCCGTGAGTCCGCTCCCCGTTCGTCGTGTCGATCAGGTGGGTGCCGGACTGGTTTACCGGCTGAACGTCCGCTTCCTGCTTGCCGCCGGAGCGCCTTTGCGCACGCAGCGAATGGCCGGAGTCCGCCCTCTCATCCAGATGCCGCGCAAGCGAGGCCGCGAAGGATGCCCCTGCGGCCAAAGACAGAAAAGTCCGCATAGCTGACCAACACAGTTTGCGGACACCCCCTTTCCTTTTGTCTCAGATTTTTTGCGGACTTCACCTGACATCTCCATTCCAGAGTTCGGACCATCGACACGACGAAGCCGCTGCGCTGCCGGACGCTACGTTCGTGTCCATAGCCGGTCGGAGCAACTATTGGTCTGCACGGAAAGCTCTCTCCGCCGAGGCTTCTCGTTTCCACTGGTCTCGGCGCGACTTCGACCTACTGGTCCAAAGCCTTGAGGCGGCGCGTCTTTCCCGACATTGGATCAAGAAAGGCGTGGTCCACCTCCATCTTAACCCATTGATTTCAATAGGGTCGAATTGCGCCTGGTGTGGTCCACATTGCTCCATATTTTATTGCTTTTCAGGCCGCTTTTGGGAGCCTCCTACGGGCTGCCACTTGTTTCCCCTATCACGTTCTACAAGTCAGCGGTCACTCCGGCACCGGGCGCATGATCACTGCCTTTCGGTTTGTGTCACCTGTGTGCGCATGCGCGGGGGCATCCGTGGTCTGACGCAGGTCTTCGTTGTAGAACGTTTGCCGTCCGCGCCCTGTGCGTTTGGAGGCGTAGAGTGCCACGTCAACGTCATCCAGCAGGGTCCGCATGTTCGCACCCGAACCGGGTTCGAAGAAAACCGTGCCGATGCTGGCCGAGATGCAGCATTCGCGCCCTTCGAAGGGGATCGGCATCTCAAGCCGCTTGATCATGCGTGAGCCGATGCGGCGCAGGGCAGCCGCGTCGCGCACGCCGGGCAGGACGATCACGAACTCGTCGCCCCCCAATCGCGCCACCGTGTCTTCGCTGCGGGTCTCGTCGACCATGATCCGCGCGACCGTCTGCAGCACGTGGTCGCCCGCCGCATGGCCCAGCGTGTCGTTGACCCGTTTGAAGAAATCCAGATCCAGCTGCATCAGGGCGAACTGGCTGTCGCGTTGAAGGGCGCGGGCCATCACATGATCTACGGCGCGGCGATTCTTGAGGCCCGTCAGCGTGTCGGTAAAGGCCTGTTCCTCGGCAGCGATCTTGGCCCCCTGCAGACGCAGGTTCAGCTTGCGCCAGGCCTCCATCGCGGTTGATTTTGCCTCGACCAGGTAGAGCATTTCGGTGGCGAGATCAGTGGGCGCGAAATCGGCATGGGTCAGATCATAGGTCTGCACGCCATCGACCACGGAGATGCCAAAGGACAGGTTCACGATCAACGCATCCTCGGCACCGCATTTGACCGCGACGCCCTTCAGCTCGGTCGCCGGGGCGTCGCGCAATTGCAGGTGCAGCTTGATGCCCGCATGGTCGCGCAAATCGGTCACACTCGTCACCGCGCGTGGACGTTTCAGCGCGAAAACTTCAAGAAACCGCGCGCCACCCCAGGCCATTTCGGGCCGCAACTTGCGCAGCGTCGGACCCACGTGGGTGATGTGGCCCGTGCGATTTATCATCACATACATCGGACACAGCATGTCCAGGACGGCGGGCATGTTTTGCGTGTCGGTCATGATGCCCGTGCCCCAAGCGCAAAGCTGCGCCCCTTGGCAAATTCCGTCTCGACCAGCGTGATCGACACGGTTTCCGTCCCCTTCGCGCCGCCCTGAAATTCCAAAAGTGCCAAGGCCCCGTAGTCGTCGGCCATGGTGCGCAAAAGGCCCATCATCACATGGCCAAAGCGCGGGATGGACGTGCCGCAGATCACGCTGAAGTGGCTGGAGGAATATTCGCGCAATTCAATGTGCGGCAAGTTCAGATCACTGACGGCCAGGCGGGCGCGGTCGGGCAGATCGTCGAGCGAATGCAGCAGTTCCACGAATGTCACGCCGCCGAACCGCATCAGACGCCGCAGCCCTTCGGTGTTGGGATGGCTGACGAGATAGGTGCCCACATCCTCCATCAGGTCAGGCTCGGACCGGCCAAGCACCGCGCCCACGGCCGCGATCAGCCGTGGCGCAATCGCGTCGTCGTACATCAGCATCGCCTCGAACTCGACAAGGCCCAGATCAGCCACCATCGCCACCTCGATCCATCTGTCGGGGCCATAGCTGTCGGTCACAAAGCACTGAAGCGCGCGGTAGATTAACCCATGCATAACGGTCTCTTTCCCATTCCCAAGAGCGTTATGCAGTGTGAAGTGTTAAGATGGCGCAAACGCGGGCGATGACGGCCGGATCGGCCCCAGCCGCGTCAGAAATCCGTCGGCGCACCGCCTTCGGATTTGCGCCGGGCCACGAAATCCGCCAGCTCGGCGCGGATCGCGTCATCCATCGGGGGCTCTTCGAACTGGGCTATGATGTCTTTGTAAAGGTGGTGCGCCCGCTCGGGCGTCCAGATGGCACCTGCGGCCTCCCAGCCTTCGTAGTTTTTCCAATCGCTCAAAAACGGCTGATAGAACGCCGTCGTGTACCGGTCCTGCGTGTGCTGGATGCCAAAGAAATGCCCCTCCTTGCCCACCGCCTTGATCGCGTCCAGCGCGATCTCGTCCGGGCCCGTCGCCCAGAGCGCAGGGTCCAGATACCGCTGGATCTGTTGCAGCACCTCGCAGTCCATGATGAACTTTTCGGGCGAGGCGATCAGCCCCCCCTCCAGCCATCCGGCAGCGTGATAGACCATGTGCGAGCCCGACTGCACCGCGGCCCAGAGGCTGTTCGAGGTTTCCCACATCGCCTGCCCGTCCGGCACGTTCGCGGCACAGACACCGCTGGAACGCATCGGCAGCTTGTAGAATCGCGCCAGCTGCCCGGTCATCTGGGTCGCGCGCATGTATTCTGGCGTGCCAAACGCGGGCGCGCCAGATTTCATGTCGACGTTCGAGGTAAAGGTGCCGATGGCGCAGGCGGCGCCGGGCCGGATGATCTGGGCCAGCACCACCGCACAAAGTGCCTCGGCCAAGGATTGCGCAACGGCACCCGACATGGTGACAGGCGCCATCGCCCCCGCCAGCGTGAAGGGCGTGACCACCAGCCCCTGATTGCGCCGTGCCAGCCGCATCCAGCCGTCCAGCATCGGAATGTCGTGTTTCAGGGGCGAGGTCGAGTTGATGTTGGTGTACATCTTTGGGCTGGCTTCGAACTCCTCGTGGGTCCAGCCGCCGGAAATGCGCACCATTTCCATCACGTCCTCGACCCGCTCGGGGCCAAGGCTGTAGGCATGGGCGACCTTGTCGGTGATCGTTAGCTTGTCATAGAGCACATCGAGGTGCCGGACCGAGGCATGCACGTCCACAGGTTCGACCGGATAGCC
The DNA here is from genome assembly GCF_024733015.1 of Pseudosulfitobacter koreensis. Taxonomy (GTDB): domain Bacteria; phylum Pseudomonadota; class Alphaproteobacteria; order Rhodobacterales; family Rhodobacteraceae; genus Pseudosulfitobacter; species Pseudosulfitobacter koreensis. The sequence goes on along the minus strand of NZ_JANKJG010000016.1, from coordinate 51,732 downwards.
GCCGACGAAGTGGATGCAGTTGAAATATTGGCTGAGTTTCAACAGGTTCTGGCACATCTCTCGGGTGCCGGGCACCTTGCGGCCCAACTCCATGTCCCAGTAGTTGGGTGGGCTGGACACATTGCCAAAGTTGATGTGATTGCCGCCGATGGTGATCGCGCGGGCCGGGTTGCGCGGAGTCAGGGTGAAGGTGTCAGGCGCAAGGGCCAGGTATTCCATCACCATGTCACGGCCCATACGGACATTTTCACCGTCGATGGTGCAGCCCGCGCCGCGCATGATCTCAAGTGCCTCGTGGTTCAGGAATTCGATCCCGATCTCTTCGAGGATGCGCATCGCGCCGTCGTGGATCGCATGAACGCCTTCGTCGGTCAGCGGCTCGACGGGGCGGTCCACGAGCAGCGGCGGGTTCCACGGCATCTGTTCGATCACGGCCACGCCGCGCCTGCTGGCAGCGCCTGCGCGGCCGCCGCTGCGCGTTCTGCGTGTGGGTGCATCTGTCATGTGTCGTCCTTTCGGGCTCGTGACACAAGCAAGCAACGAAGCAGCGCAGGCTACCTTTCCATTTGCGACAGGGTGCGTCGTTTTGGAACCTTGGGCCTAGACCTGGGTGTCCATCCAGGCGGGCAGATGGCCGATATCGGGCAAGACCGCATCGGCAAAGGGTGTCAGCGCGGCGGCATCGGCCAGCCCCGTCAGAACGGCCACCGTGCGCATGTTCGCAGCACGGCCCGCGCGCAGATCGTGGGTGCTGTCGCCGACCATCACTACCGTGTGCGGGTCCAGCCCCGTTGCATCGCAGAACGCCAGCAGTTGTCCCGGCGCGGGTTTCCCGCCATGGCCGCTGTCGAAGCCCGCGATAAAGTCGAAGAAATCCGCCACCCCGGCCCCGTTCAGATGGGCCAGCGCCGGGGCGTGCGCGTCGTTGGTGGCAACCCCCAGTCGCAGCCCGCGGTCACGCAGCGCCGTCAGCAGTGGGGCCAGTGGCACCGCCTGTGCCTGCGGGGCCAATTCGGCCTCTTCGTTCAGGATCTCCAGCAGCGCGTCTTGACGGATTTCGGGGAACTGCGGGGCCAGAGCTGCGACGACTTCTCCCGGCGTGCCCGCAATCACAATGCTGTCGCGGTCAAAGCTGCCAGTTTCCAGATCGAAACCGATACTGCTGCCCACTTCAGACGCACGTGCGCGGTCGCCCTTGCAGACGCGCAGCAGGAATGCCTCGGCCCAGGCCTCCCAGGTGGCTGCGAAATCGAAAAGCGTGCCGTCCTTGTCAAAGATCATCCCTTTGATCGGGCTCATGTCCAGTTGACCTGCTCGCCACCGGGAAGGGCTGCGCGCGCGCGCATCGGCGCGTCATAGGAGAGGCCAGAGGCATCGCAGAATGCCACCACCCAGACGTCGTCCATCATGATGAAATCCAGGACCGACCCCAGAAATGCAGGATCGGTTGCCCCCGCGCGCAGGTCGTCGGCCCCGGCCCCACTGGCCCCCTGGAACACCGGCAGCAGTTCTTCGTTGCCCGCCAGCCAGGCCAGCCCCTGCAGGCCAACTGTTTCAGCCGAATTTTGCTTGGTCATCGTCGCTCACCCGGGTTGAGGCCACATGCATACTTTCTTAACCATTTGGGCACAGAAAGGAATGACCACTGCAGCTTTTGCACGAATTTCATTAATGAGGGGTCAAGATGCACGCCAAGATCCTGATTGTGGACGCCATCGCGACCAACCGGATCGTGCTGAAGGTGAAACTTGCAGCTGCGCATTACGAGGTCTTGCAGGCCAGCACCCTGACAGAGGCTCTGCGCCTTGCGGTCATCACGCCGCCCGACATGGTGATTTGCGCCGCCGATCTGCCGGACGGCTCTGCCGATGATCTGGTGCGCCTGCTCAGAAGCGACACGCAGCCGGGGCCGATGCCGGTGCTGGCTGTCGCCCCGGACATAAGCACCGCCAGACGGCTGGACCTGCTCGAGGCCGGGGTCAATGACGTCATCACCGACATTTACCACGACACGCTGCTCTTGGCGCGGGTCCGCAGCATGCTGCGCGCCCAGACGGCGGAAACCGAATGGCAAATCCGCGAAGATACCACGCGCGCCCTTGGTCTGGCCGAAGATCGCGCCACCTTCGTCAAATTGCCGAACATCACGGTCGTGTGCCCAAGCCAGGTGCAAAGTACAAAGGCGACCGCGGCGCTGCGCAAGCATATGGTCGCGCGGCTGGTCGCGACCGTCCCGAAACACGCGCTGACCGGGGTCAGGGACAGTGGCGACCCTGAAACCGATATCTTCATCCTGATCGCCGATGCCAACGAATCCGAGCAGATGCTGGCGCTGGTGTCGTCGATCCGAACCCACGTGGCGACCCGGCACAGCGCCGTGCTGCTGACTTATCCCGACGACGCGCCGATGCTGGCCGCGCGGGCGCTGGATCTGGGGGTGAACGCGCTGACCCAAGCCAACCCCGATCCCAGGGAACTGGCCATCCGGGTGCGCGAACTGATGCAGCGCAAACTGGTGGCGGACCAGCTGCGCGCGACCGTGCGCACAGGGCTTGAGGCTGCGGTAAGCGATCCGCTGACCGGCCTGCACAACCGCCGCTATGCGATGCCGCATCTGGCGCGGCTGGCCGAACGGTCGGGCGTTGCGCGCCGTCCCTTTGCCCTGATGCTGGCGGATCTGGACCATTTCAAACGAGTCAACGACATCTACGGCCATGCCACTGGCGACGCGGTCCTGATCGAGACCGCGCGGCGTCTGCGCGACAATCTGCGGTCGGTCGATCTGCTGGCCCGCGTCGGTGGCGAGGAATTTCTGATTGTCCTTCCAGGTGTATCCTTGGGCGACGCGCGCAGTGCCGCGCGCCGGTTGTGCCGCCAGATCGGCGATACCCCGTTCGAGACCGCCGACGGGCGGATGCCGATCAACGTGACGATCAGCATAGGTCTCGCCATCGGCGGGCTGCCCGACGATGCGGCGCTGGCCACGCAAGATCCGCAAACGGTATCGCAACAGCTGATGGCGCGCGCGGACAAGGCACTGTACGAAGCCAAGGTGCGTGGGCGAAACTGCGTGAAGCTCAGCCGTCCGGCGGCGTGATAGGGTGCGCGACGGGCATGGTGGCCTTGTGGTCAACGCGAAGTTTTGGAGGGTGCCGCCGAAGGGTCCACCGTCGGAGGCTTGCCCCGTGTATCACCTTTGGACATTTAAAGCATTGAGCGTGATCGACAGACCGCGCTGATGCCAGCATCGCTTACCAGCACCGCTTAGATGCTCTGCGCCGTAAGGGGCCTCTCGCCCCCGGCCGGCCAATCGCCCCATAGACAGCCCGATCTCACTCCTTCGCAGGCTTTTCCCTCTTGGCCTTGCCGTGCCGCATGACTTCGCTGACGGCATCGGCATAGACAATCCGGTCTTCCAGCGACATGGCGCCGATCCGCTCGAGCCAAACGCCGTGGGCGGCGGTCTGCACGGCAACCGCTGCGTCGTTCTGCCGGTCGAGAATGGACTGCACACGACCCGGATCGAAGGGATCTGCCTTCAGCGCCTCGATCATCTCGGCATAGAGAACCCGGCGGGCTTGCCTGCTGCCGGTGTCTTCCGGCAACTGGCTGCGTACCGTGCGAAACATCTCGCGCTGCATGTCGCGTGGGAGGGCGCGCACATAGGGCATCGCATAGCTGACCATACCGTGCCCGCGCGACGGCGGGCCTCCGAAGCGGGCGAATGTGCCCACCAAAATGCCCACGACCGCCAGGTTCAATGCCAGTGAAACGCCAAAGGCAATGCGCATCCAGCGCGGCGCGCGCGGTTTTTGCGGCGTCTTATCCATCAATGTCACTTCCTTCGTCCACGACCCAACCATAGGCCGCCACTTCTGTCATATCCGTGGTTTCAAACCCGGCGCCCGCCCCCAGCAGCGACAGCGCCGCATCCGGCAGGTACTGTGGCGGGCTGACCCCGATCCAGAAGCCCGCACAGGTGGCGGCAACCAGACCGCCCATGCCCTGCCAGCCGCCCATCGCCGCCGCCAGCCGCCGCCAGCGCGACAGCGGTGCACGCGTCGCGCCGGGTGCCGGTTGCGCGGCAAACCCCGCGTCAAGCACGCGTAACATCAGCCCCTCGGGCATTTGCGGTGCGCGCGCGTCCTGAAACAGATCGTCCAGTGCTGCGTCGGTCATCTCGTGCCTATCAGCCGTCATCGGAAATCCCCAACGCTTGTTTCTGCGGCGCCAATGCCGCCTTGAGTGCCCGTTTTCCCCGCGCGGTCAGGCTTTCCACCGCTTCGACACCCACGTCCAGGATGTCGGCAATCTCGGGGTTCGCCAAGCCTTCGATGTGGCGCAGGACCACCGCCTGACGCTGCCGCTCGGGCAGGCTTTGCAGCGCCGCCGTCAGCGCGTCCATGCGCGCACGGCTTTGCATCTGCGTCTCGACGCCGGGTGCAGGGTCCGCAGGCTCGGCGATCTCGTCCAGCGCGGGACCGCCACGCCGTTTGCGCAGGCGGTCGGTGCACAGGTTGGCCGTGACCCGGTAGAGCCAGGTCGACACCTGCGCGCGGTCGGCTTCCCAGTCGGGCGCGATCTTCCACAGGCGCAGCATCGCGTCCTGGGCCACGTCCTCGGCCTCGGCGCTGTCACCGAGAACCCGGTAGGCATGGCCGAACACCCGCGGTGTCAGCCGCAAAGTCAGTGTCCGCGTCGCCGACGCATCCCCCCGCGCATAGCGCGCCAGAAGGGTGGCATCGTCGGTTTCTGTGTCCTGATCCAGGGGCATGTCCATTCCGCTCAGCGGTAATATGTTGCGGCCCGCCGCACAAGCAGCGGGCCGCCCACGCGTCGATCAGTCGGCTGCGGGCGCGTCACCGGCGTGATCACGGCTGTGGCCCTTGCGCATGTGGCGCTCCATCTTCTTGGTCGCTTCGGCAAATTCCTCTTCCGAGATGCCGCCGCTGTTGTCCGTATCCGCGCGCTCGAACATCCTTGCGCCGCGGTCACGCTTGGGCTTCATCTCATCGAGGCTCAGCTTGCCGTCCGCGTTCGCGTCCATTCGCTCGACCATGCGGGCATGGCGCTGGCTGGCGCGCTCGGTGGCGGCGGCGACCATTTCCGCCTCGCTCAGGAAGCCGTCGCCGTCGGTGTCGACCTTGGCAAGGCGGGCTTCGCCGCGTGCGGCGATCTCTTCGGGCGTAATCTGGCCGTCGGCGTTGGTATCCATGTCCGAAAAGCTGGGACGCATGTGGTCGCCTGCCCCGGCGCGTTCGGCCAGAACCGTGGTTCCTGTGATCGTCACGGCGGCGCCGATGATTGCGGCGATGAACTGTGTATATTTCATTGGGTGTTGCTCCGTTTCTTATTGGGGTGCGGCGTTCCTCGTCGCCCCCTCGTGCATCCTAAAACGCAAGGGCGCGCACATTCCGTCGCAAAAAGGTCTCGGCGCGCCGTCTTGCCCCCCTGTCGAGCGTGCGCAACGAGGCGCCGACATGCGCGACATCCCGACGCAATGACAAAAGGTGCCATTTCATTTCATCTGCGGATGGCGCATCAATCCATCAACAGACAGGATTCCGCCCATGCGTGATGATTATCAGATGACAAACCTCGACATGACAGACGTGCCGGACATGCCAGACGTGCACGAAATCACGGAGCCGACCGAGCAAAAGTCGTTTCCCGCGATGCTGCGCGGCTGGCGCAACCGTTGCCCCAACTGCGGGCGCGGTCGCCTGTTGAAGGGGTACCTCAAGGTCGCACCGACCTGCACGGTCTGCCGTCAGGACCTCGCTCAGTTCAAGGCAGAGGACGGCCCGGCCTATCTGACCATCCTGATCGTCGGTCACCTGATGGCGCCTTCGCTGCATTTCGCCTTTGTGACGTGGCGTCCCGAACCTTTGGTGCTTTTTACGATCTTTGCGGTTGGCTGCGTCGCCTTGTCCCTCTACCTTCTGCCCAGACTTAAGGGGGCCATTGTCGGCTTCAAATGGGCCCGCAAGATGACCGAGGACGCCGCAAGGGCCTGAACCTGTCACTTGCGTGGCCCGTCGCAAGAGGGCCAAGGGATGACCGCCGAAACCAAGATTGACAAAAGCCAGATCCGCCATGCGGCCACCGTGATCGTGTTGCGTGACCGCTGGAGCAGCCCGCGCATCCTGATGGGGCAGCGCGGGGCGAAGGCCGTATTCATGCCCAACAAGTTCGTCTTTCCCGGCGGTGCCGTGGACGCGGGCGACTATCACGTGCCGCTGGCAGGCTCGCTGCCCGATGGCTGTGCCGCGCGGATTGCCGAAGACAGCGCGCCCGATATGGCCCACGCCCTGTCCGTGGCCGCCGTGCGCGAGCTGTTCGAGGAAACCGGCCAGGTTCTTGGCCAGCCCGGCGGATGGGACGTGCCCGTGCCGCGGGACTGGACCGATTTTGCCGCGACCGGGCACGTACCCCACGCCTCGGCGCTGCAATTCGTGTTTCGCGCGATCACCCCGCCGGGCCGTCCGCGCCGGTTCGACGCGCGATTCTTCCTCGTCGATGCCGACACGCTGGTGACCGACCCCGACGATTTCTCTGCCGCCTCGGACGAGCTGTCGCATCTGCAATGGGTGGGTCTGGACGACGTGCGCAGCTTTGATATGCCGTTCATCACCGAAGTGGTGCTAAGCGAAGTCCAAAAGCGCGCCCGGTCGGTCGAGCCGCCCGAGAGCGTGCCCTTCTTCAAGAACAACGAGGAAGAGAACCTGTTCCTGCGCCTGCGCGGTCATCTGCCCACGGATTAGGGCGGTCAGATCACCAGCACCAGCGTCAGGATCGACGCCGCCAGCACCGCCATGCCCGCCCATTCGCGCGCGCTGACCTTTTCGCGAAAGAACAGGACCGTGGCCATCAGGCTGAAGATCAGCTCGACCTGTCCCAGCGCGTTGACATAGGCCACGTTCTGCAATGTGAATGCGGTGAACCAGCAAAGCGACCCCACTAGTGACGTAAGCCCGATCCACACTGCGACGCGGCGCGCGCGCCAGACGGCAGTGATCTCGCCCGCTTCGCGCAGCCGCAACCATATAGTCATGCCCACCAGCTGCATCGCGGTCACGCAGGCCAGCGTCAGCCCGGCGCGCGCCAGCGGGTCCTCCAGCGGCAGTTGCAGTGACGCCCCCCGGTAGCAGACGCCCGATATGGCAAAGAGGATCCCCGACAACAGTCCCAGCCCCGCCGCCCGGTTCGCCAGATCGCGCAGACCCCAGCGCACCAGATCGGGCGGCGCGGACAGCAGCAGCACCCCGATCAGCCCCAGCGCAATCGCACCGAACCCCGGCAGGGTGACGCCTTCGCCCAGCAGCACCCAGCCGACCAGAACGGTCTGGATCACTTCGGTCTTCTTGAAGGTGATGCCGACGGCGAAATTGCGCGCCTTGAACAGCATCACCACGCAGACCGTCGCCAGAACCTGCGCCAGCCCGCCAAACGCACCATAAAGCCAGAAGGCCGCGTTCAGGGGCGGCAGGGCCTGACCAGTCGTGCGGAAATAAACCATCGCCAGCACGGCAACCAGCGGTGCGGAATAGAGGAACCGCGCGAATGTCGCCCCCGCCGCCGACAACGCGGTCGTTGCCAGCTTCTTTTGCAGGACAAAGCGCAGCGTCTGGAAAAACGCAGCGGCCAGGGTGATGGGTATCCAGAGGCTCATCGCCAACCAGTGCCGCGAATTCAGTCCCTGCGCCAGAGCGGATGTGCAACAGGGTCCTTGGCCGTCAGGAAGAACCGTGCAAAGATCTGGGCGTAGGATCGGAACATATAGCCGTCGTTGCAGGCCAGAAACCGCGTCCTATGCGCCGCATAAAGCGCGGGCAGACGATACCACGGCAGGCGCGGATGCATGTGATGCACCACGTGCAGGTTGTTGTTCAGAAACAGAAACGCCAGCGGCCCGCGGTCTTCGATGATCACCGTGCGCCCCCGGCTGCGCGCATGGGCCTGGTGTTCCAGAAACGTGCGGATCTTCAGGATCGCCAGCGCCGCATAGGCCGCCGCGACATAGGCCCAAAGCGGCATTGGCGACCATGCCACCAACGCCAACACCGCCATCAGCCCCGGCAGATGCCACAGCCATCCCGCCGTCACCGCCCGGTCGCCGCCCCGGATAAGGGCAAGATCACCGCGCATGAACGCCCATTGCGCGACCAGCGGCCCCACGGTCATGCGGCCCAGAAGGGTGTTGTTCACGCTCAGCACATGTTGCTGCCAGCGCGGCAGACGGCTCCAGACGTCGGGGTCCAGATAGTTGCTTTCGGGATCGTCATAGGGATCGGTCAGCCGCGCGTCGCGGTGGTGTGCAAGGTGGGTGTCGCGAAACCGGATGAACGGGATGAACAGCCCCGGCTGCACCACGCCCAGCGCAGTGTTGACCCGCTGCGACGGGAAAGGATGGCCGTGCAAAATCTCGTGGCTGAGCGACGAATGCAGTACCAGCGCCAGCGTGATTGCAGCCGCGGCAAGTGTCACCGAAACCAGTGAAAGCCAGAACAGACCCAGGGCAAGAACGGCGTAGCAGACGATAAAAAGAAGGATGGTGGGCCATTCCCAGCCTGCGCTTTTGCGGGGGCGGGCGATGCTGTGGCCGGTGTTGATCGGGGGTATTCGATATTCGGTATTCATATTGCGGCTGACGCTAACGCGACGCTGCGTCACCAGCCATTCTGAACCTTGTTAACAAAATCCACGTTTCGTGATAAACATCACAGCATGAGCATAAATAACGACAAACGCGCACGCGCGGCGCTGTTTCGCGATCGGCTGGCGCAGGCGATGAAAGAGACTGGTGCCACGCAAAGCGGCCTGGCCCGTGCTGTTGGCACGGACCGATCGACGCTGTCCCAAGCGTTGAAGGACGACGGCGCGCGCCTGCCCGGTGCGCATGTGGTGGGGGCCTGCGCCACTGCGCTTGGCGTGTCGGCGGATTGGTTGCTGGGTCTGTCCGACCGTCCGGAATCTGCCGCCGATCTTCTGTCGGCAGCGCTCAGCCTCACCCATGCACCGCGTGCGCTGGTGGACGAGACGATCTTTGGCTGGCACCGCGAGGCTGCGGGCTACAAGATTCGGCACGTGCCCGCCGCCCTGCCCGACATGTTGAAGACCCAAGCGATGCTGGAATGGGAATACAGCCCGCATCTGGGACGCACCATCACACAGGCCATCAATGCCTCGCGCGACCGCCTTGCGTGGATGCGTTCGGCACAGTCTGACTATGAAATCGCCATGCCGCTTTATGAATTGCAAAGCTTTGCGGCGGGCACAGGCTATTACGAAGGGCTGCCCGTCCCGGTGCGCGCGGCCCAGTTGAACCAGCTGATCGAACTGACCGAGCAATTGTATCCGCGTCTCCGCGTCACGCTCTTCGATGCGCGCAGGCTCTATGCGACGCCGATCACCATATTCGGGCCGCTGCTCGCCGTGCTTTATACCGGCGGGCACTACATGGCGTTCCGCGATCGACCCCGGATCGAGACGCTGACAGGGGATTTCGACACGCTGATCCGCCAGGCCTCGGTCACGGCGCGTGACATGCCGGGGCATCTGAACGCATTGCGTCCACTGATCGTCTAGACCTTCGGGTCGGGGTTCTCGGTATGGCCATCCACCGCGATCACCTGCCCCGAGACCTTGCGCGATACATCGGTGCCGAGGAACACCGCCATGTTGGCAATGTCTTCCGCTTCGACGAAGGACCGCATCGAGGTGCCGCTTGCGTAGCCGTCATAGACCTGATCGCGGGTCATCCCCTTGGCTTCGGCCTCGCGGTTCAGCACACCTTCCATGCGCGGCCCCTCGACGCTGCCGGGGCAGATCGCGTTGCAGCGCACACCGAAGGGCCCCAGTTCCATCGCCAGGGTTTTCATCAGCCCGATCACGCCCCATTTCGCCGCCGCATAGGGCGCGCGGAAGGGATAGCCGTGTTGCCCGGCGGTTGACGAGGTCACGATGATTGATCCCTGCCCCGCCTTTTTCATCAGCGGCGCCGCGTATTTCGCGGCCAGAAACGCGCCGTCCAGATTGACGCCCAGACAGGCGCGCCAATCTTCCATCGTCACGTCCTCGATCGCTGCCGTGGGTCCGGCGATACCTGCGTTGGCGCAAAGCACGTCCAGCCTGCCCATTTGTGCAAAGACGCGCCGCATGTCGTCTTCGTCGGCGGCGTGGGCGGCGATGCCGGTCCATACGGCAGGGATCTCCGCCAGCGCCGCGGGGTCCACGTCCGTCACCCAGACGTCGAACCCTGCCTTGTCGAAGGCATCGGCCATCGCGCGGCCAATGCCGCGCGCGCCTGCGGTGATCAGTACCCGCCTCAAGGGCGCTGACCGACGGCGCGCCCTACCCCCTTGGGTGACGGCAACGCGGCATGGGCGTCGGCCACCCGCTCGAGCGCTGCAAGAACAGGTGCCGAAGGTTCGGACGGGCGGCGCGTCTCAAGGTTGACGTGCAGCAGGAAATGCTCTCCCGTGGCCAAGAGCCGCTCGCCCTCGAACAACTCGTGAAACAGGTGCATCTTCTTGCCAGCACCTGAAAGAACCTGCGTGCGCACTGCAATCACGGCCCCGGCCAGCGCTTCGTCCACGTGGCGGATGTGTGTTTCAGCGGTAAAATAGCTGCCGCCCGCGCCGATATATTCCGCGTCGCAGCCGATCATGTTCATGAACCGGTCGGTGGCATCGCCGAAGACCTGCAGATATTTCGCCTCGGTCATGTGGCCGTTGTAATCGGTCCAGTCCAGCGGCACGGCACGGTGCACGGTCAAGAGCGGCGTGGATACATCCGCCATCTGGTCGATCCGCGTGCCGGTGGGCGACGCCGCGCGCAAGGTCGCCTCTTGGGCATTCATCAGCGCGCCCGCGCCCCAATCCTGCGCCTTGAGCGCGCGCATCATCGACACCAGGTTGTTGTCGCGAATGCGTTCAAGCTCGCGGATGGAATAGGCACCCGACTGTGCGTCCGACTGGCCCGCGATCAAATCGACCAGCTCGTCGGTAAACTCGGGCACATCCATCAGCTTGGTCCAGGGCCACGACAGGCAGGGACCGAACTGCGCCATGAAATGCTTCATGCCTGCCTCGCCGCCCGCGACGCGGTAGGTTTCGAACAGGCCCATCTGCGCCCAGCGGATGCCGAACCCATAGCGGATCGCGTTGTCGATCTCTTCCGTGGTGGCGATGCCGTCCTTGACCAGCCAGAGCGCCTCGCGCCACACGGCTTCAAGGAAACGATCCGCGATATGGGCGTCGATTTCCTTGCGCACCCGCAAGGGGTAAAAGCCCATGCTGGTCAGGATTGCTTCGGCCCCGTCCAGAAAGGCGGGCGTATTCTCGGCGGTCGGCACCACCTCGATCAGCGGCAGCAGGTAGACCGGGTTGAACGGATGCGCGACGATGATCTGACCGGGGCGCGCGGCGCCCTCTTGCAGTTGCGACGGCTTGAATCCGGACGTCGACGACCCGATAACCGCATCTGGCGCACAGACGCCTTGGATCTGGGCAAAGGTCTTGTGTTTGATCGCCAGTTGTTCCGGCACGCTTTCCTGTATCCAGACGGCACCGTCCACGGCCCCCTCGATGGTATCGTGAAAGGTCAACTTGCCCTCGGCGGGCAGCACCACATCGACCAGCCCCGGCGTTGACCGCCGCGCGTTGGCCAAAACTTCACCGACCTTGCGTTCAGCCTGCGGATCAGGGTCGAAGATCTGCACATCCCATCCGTTCAGCAAGAACCGCGCGGCCCAGCCGCCCCCGATCACGCCACCGCCGATGACGGCTGCCACTTTATTGCCCATTCTTCACCTCTTGTTGCTTGCGGGCCTCGCGCCCCGCCGATGTCTGATTTTCCCGCGCGCCTCAAGGCCGTGTTGCCAGCCGCGTCAGGTCATATCCATTGAAATCCAGCACTTCACGTGCCGCCGTGATGCGGTCCGCGCCGCCCGTCGGGTTGCGGTCCAGTATCCAGGCCCACGCGCCGTCCGGTGTGCCGACGGCCGCGGTGCGAAACTCCTCGTCGACCCAAAGCACCCAAAGGTTGCGCTCTGCTGCGCCGTCTGGCGCCCGCAGCAGATAGCGCCCCTGCCCTGTCGCGCGGGCAGGCCACTGTTCGGCCACCGTGCCACACACCCCAACCGCATCGCATTGCCGCGACGCCAGCGTAAATGCCGCGTCGTCCTTGCGCGCTGTCACACCGCGCAAATCCGCATCCTCTGGGTAGGATGCGCGCACGACCCAGTCGCCTGCAAAGCGCGCCGCGTCGAACCGCGTGGTCGAGGCGATGATGACGCCGCTGTCGCGGTAACCGATTTGTAAAGGGGCCTGCGCGCAGCCTGCCAGCACCGCCAGGGTAAGGCCCGCCAGCCAGCGCATCCGCTCAGCCCTTGGGCGCACGTTTGACCAGACCCAGTTTCTCACGCACCTCGGCAGGGCCGATCACCCGTGCGCCCATGTTCTCGATGATGCTGCCCGCACGCTCGACCAGTTGCCAATTCTCGGCCAAAACACCCTTGTCCAGCCACAGATTGTCCTCGAGCCCGACGCGCACGTGGCCGCCCGCCAGCACCGATGCCGCGACATAGGCCATCTGGTTGCGCCCCAGCCCAAAGGCCGAAAAGGTCCAGCCGTCGGGCACATTGTTCACCATTGCCATGAAAGTGTTCAGATCGTCGGGCGCGCCCCAGGGCACACCCATGCACAGCTGCACCAGCGCGGGGCTGTCCAGAATGCCGTCTTTCACCAACTGCTTGGCGTACCACAGATGGCCGGTATCAAAGGCTTCGATCTCGGGTTTCACGCCCAGTTCGGTCATCATCCGGCCCATCGCCACCAGCATGCCGGGTGTATTGGTCATCACGTAATCCGCTTCGGCAAAGTTCATCGTGCCACAATCCAAGGTGCAGATCTCGGGCAGGCATTCCGCCACATGCGCCACGCGCTCGGTCGCGCCCGCCATGTCGGTGCCTGCGTCGCTCAACTGCATCGGGTTCTCCACGCCGCCAAAGGTGATGTCGCCGCCCATGCCTGCCGTGAGATTCAGCACGACATCGGTATCGCTGTCGCGGATGCGGTCGGTGACCTCGCGGAACATCGCCAGATCGCGGCTGGGCTTGCCGGTTTCGGGATCGCGCACGTGGCAGTGCACGACGGCAGCGCCGGCCTTGGCTGCGGCAATCGCGCTGTCCGCGATCTGCTTGGGGCTGCGCGGCACGTGGTGGCTGCGGTCCTGCGTGGCACCGGAGCCGGTGACCGCACAGGTGATAAAGACGTCTTTGTTCATGGCCAATGGCATCGCGTGTCTCTCCGAAATTCAACTTGCTTTGCGCGGTATCATGGCGGCATTCTGTGCCCATACTTTACGAGATGCGAAAACAATTTGATGAAGTCCGAAAATATAACCGACGTTGTGGTGCTGGTGCTCGACACCACGAACACGCTCAGCTTTGCCGCTGCAGTCGATCCGTTGCGCGCGGCGAACCGCCATGCGGGGCGGCAGCTGTTCCGGTGGCATCTGGCCACGCCAACGGACGCACCGGTCACGCTGACCTCGGGGCTGGTGATCCCGGCAAACCCGCTGGCGCGCATCGGGCAATGCGACTGGATCATCACCGTCTCGGGGTTCGATCCCGACCGTCAAAGCACCCCGGCGCTGCTGGCAAGTCTGCGCAGGCTGGCGGCGCGTGCGGATCATGTGGCGGGGGTCGATGGCGGCCCTTGGGTGCTGGCGCGCACCGGTCTGCTGGACGGTCATAAGGCGACCGTGCACTGGGAAGATTTCGAGGCTTTCGCCGTACGGTTTCCCGAAACCCAGACCGTCAACGCCCGCTATCAGGTCAGCGGCAAGTTCCGCACCGCAGGCGGCGCCGCCCCAACGCTCGACATGATGCTGGCGCTGATCGCCGAAACCTGCGGTGCCGCTCTGGCGCGAAAGGTCGCGGGCAGCTTTATCACCGACACAACCGCCGCCCCGTCACAGCCGCAGATCCGCCAGCCACAGCGGTCGCGTCACAGCCACGTCACCGCGCGCGCCCATGCGCTGATGGAAACCACGCTGGACGCTCCGCTGCCCATCGCCACCATCGCGAAACGTCTCGGGCTTAGCCCGCGCACGCTGCAATTGCAGTTCAAATCGACCGTCGGGCTGACGCCGCAAGCCCACTACATGTCGCTGCGCATGGCCGAGGCTGAACGGCTGGTCACACAGACTCACCGGCCGCTGCATGACATCGCGCTCAGCACCGGCTTTTCCAGTCAGTCCGGCTTTGCCCGCGCCTATGCCCTTGCCCACGGGACCAGCGCGCGCATGCATCGCAAGTCTGCCTAGAGTTTCTTTTGGCCTTAAATATCCACTGCACACCGGCCAGCCCCAAAGGCTGCCCCCAATATCACATCCCTCAATAGGGCATCGGATGCGCGCGGTGCGCCGTGTCGATATCGGCCATGACCTCAGCCGACAGGGTCAGGTCCGCAGCACCCAGTGCGCATTCCAGCTGATCCATCGTCGTTGCACCAAAGATCACCGACGTCATGAAAGGCCGCGTGCAGCACCAGGCCAGGGCCATCTGCACCGGGTCCAGTCCATGCCGCTGCGCGATATCGAGATAGGCATCGACCGCAGCAAAGGCGCGGGTCGTCTTGCGCCCACCCAGATCGCCGTTGATGTCCATACGCGACCCTTCAGGCACCTTGCCGTCCTGATACTTGCCGGTCAGCAGCCCCGCTGCCAGGGGCGAAAAGGCCAGCAGGCCCACGTCCTCGTTCGCGCTCATCTCGGCCATGTCGGTGTCGTACAGTCGGCACATCAGCGAATATTCGTTCTGCACCGTCGCCACGCGTGGCCCGCCCGTACGGGTCGCGGCCTCGGCCCATTGGGTCGTGCCCCAGGCGCTTTCGTTGCTCAGACCGAACGCACGGATGCGTCCGCGATCCACTTCGCGCTGCAATGCGCCAAGACAATCTTCCATGTTCTGCAAGGTCGCGGCCCGGTCCTGCCGCGAGGGGTCATAGGTCCAGTTCTTGCGAAACATATAGCTGCCACGATTGGGCCAGTGAAACTGATAGAGGTCGATGTAATCGGTCTGCAGCCGCCGCAGCGAATCGTCGATGGCCTCTGGGATCGTCGCGGCCGAGATCGGTGCGCCTTCGCGGCGGTGTTTCATCCCCTCGCCGGAATGTTTGGTGGCCAGAATATAATCCTGACGCCGACCACGATCTTCGTGCCACAGCCCGATGATCCGCTCTGTCCGGCCCACCGTCTTGGCGTGCATGGGTGTGGTCGGATACATCTCGGCGGTGTCGATAAAGTTGATGCCCGCGTCAAGCGCCCGCTCGATCTGTTCAAAGCCTTCTTCAGCTGTGTTCTGCGAGCCCCAGGTCATCGACCCGAGGCAAAGCTGCGACACCTTGATTCCCGTTCGGCCCAACGGTTTCATCTGCATATGGCATCCCCTTCGTTTCAACCCCAAGCCTAACAATAACCCACGAAATAACAAGGGAACTTCCCGCCGAGCCGCCGCCTATGCCCCCAGAATCTGCATAAGAATTATCCGGCTTTTTATCTACTTGCCCGCCGGCAGCCGCATCGCCGCGCAAGGCGAAACAGCCAGGCAAGCAAAAACGACGCAATTCTGTCGCATCCCCTCTTGGCCCCGCCCCGGACGCGGCCCATGGTGCCACGGATATGCGTTTGCTGATTTCCCTTGCCGCTCTTCTGCTTTCGGTCCTGCTCTTGCAACTCAGCTCGGGCGGTGTCGGGCCGCTGGATGCGCTGTCGGGTCTTGCCCTTGATTTCACACGGCAGGAAATCGGCATGCTGGGGTCGGCACATTTCTTTGGCTTTTTCATCGGCTGCTGGTGGGCCCCGCGCCTGATGGGATCGGTCGGCCATTCGCGCGCATTCGCGGCGTTCACGGCATCGGGCGCGATCGGGCTGTTGGCACATATGATGGTGGTCGATCCCTATGCCTGGGCGTTGATGCGCGTGGCGTCGGGCCTGTGCGTCGCAGGCTGCTACACGGTGATCGAAGCATGGTTGCAGGCCAAGGTCACCAATGAGACGCGCGGGCGCACCATGGCCGTCTACCGCGTGGTGGACATGACCGGCTCGCTTTTCGCACAGATGATCATCAGCGTGCTGACCCCTGCGCACTACATCAGTTACAACATGCTTGCGATCCTGTGCTGTGCCGCGCTCTTGCCACTGACGCTGACCACGGCGCAGCAGCCTGAAACCCCCAGCGCCCCGCGTCTGCGCCCCAGGCTTGCGGTCGATCGCTCGCCGCTGGCGGCGGCGGGCGTGGTGGTTGCGGCCCTTTCCTCGGCCAGCTTTCGCATGGTCGGTCCCGTTTATGGACAGGACGTCGGGCTTACCACCGGGCAGATCGCGTGGTTTCTTTCGGCTTTCGTGCTGGGCGGCGCGCTTGCGCAATATCCGGCAGGTTGGCTTGCCGACAAATACGACCGGCGCTGGGTGCTGATCTGGCTGTCGGCGGCGGCAATGGGCAGCTGCGCCGTCACCGTCTGGGCTTCGGGGCTTGGGACAACGGGCATCATGCTGACGGCGGGCCTGTTCGGCATGACCACCTTTCCGATCTATTCGGTCGCCTCGGCCCACGCCCATGATTTCGCCAGCGCCGACGAGCGGGTCGAGCTGTCGGCGGCGCTGATGTTCTTTTTCGCGCTGGGGGCTATCGCGGCACCTTATGTGGCCTCGGCGCTGATCACCACCTATGGACCCGGCGCGCTGTTCGGGATGATCGCGGTGGGTCACGGGGTGCTGATCCTGTTCGGTCTGACCCGCATGCGCGCGCGTCCAACCAGGAAAAAGCGCACCCGCTACATCTACGCCCCGCGCACCAGCTTTTTGATCGGACGCCTGATCGGACGCAGCCGCGATCGCGACTGACCCTTTCCCCGCCCCCCCTGCGCTGCTAAAGCAACACGAAACGCAGACCATAGGCGCAAAAATGACCCGTCACCTGATCACCTCCGCCCTGCCATATATCAACGGCATCAAACACCTCGGCAATCTTGTCGGCTCGCAATTGCCCGCAGACCTCTTTGCCCGCTACCAACGCGGACGCGGCAACGAGGTGCTGTTTCTGTGTGCCACCGACGAACACGGCACGCCGGCCGAACTTGCCGCCGCCAAGGCGGGCAAACCGGTGGCCGACTATTGCGCCGAACTGCACGAGGTTCAGGCCCGCATCGCCGAAGGGTTCCGTCTGTCCTTCGATCACTTCGGACGCTCCTCCAGCCCGCAAAACCACAAGCTGACCCAGCATTTCGCGGGCCGTCTGTACGATGCCGGGCTGATCGAGGAAGTCTCGGAAAAGCAGGTCTATTCGATTACCGACAAACGCTATCTGCCCGACCGCTACATCGAAGGGACCTGCCCCAACTGCGGCTATGACAAGGCGCGCGGAGACCAGTGCGAAAACTGCACCAAGCAGTTGGACCCCACCGACCTGATTGACCCGCGCTCGGCCATCTCGGGCTCGACCGATCTGGAAGTGCGCGAAACCAAGCACCTGTTCCTGCGCCAGAGCAAGCTGCGCGACACATTGGACCAGTGGATCGACAGCAAGACGGGCTGGCCGGTGCTGACCACCTCCATCGCCAAGAAATGGCTTCACGATGGCGACGGATTGCAAGACCGTGGCATCACCCGAGACCTCGACTGGGGTATTGCGGTAAAACGCGGTGAGGCGGACTGGCCCGGGATGGAGGGCAAGGTGTTCTATGTCTGGTTCGACGCCCCCATCGAATACATCGCCTGCGCGGGCGAATGGGCCGAGGCAAACGGCACCGACTGGGAACGCTGGTGGCGCACCGACAAGGGCGCGGACGACGTGACCTATACGCAATTCATGGGCAAGGACAACGTGCCGTTCCACACCCTGTCGTTTCCCGCCACCGTGCTGGGGTCGGAAGAGCCGTGGAAGATGGTCGACCATCTGAAATCGTTCAACTATCTGAACTATGATGGCGGCCAGTTCTCGACCAGTCAGGGGCGCGGCATCTTCATGGATCAAGCGCTGGAAATCCTGTCCGCAGATTACTGGCGCTGGTGGCTTCTGGCGAATTGCCCCGAAACCTCCGACAGCGAATTCACCTGGGAGCAGTTTCAGCAGGGCGTGAACAAGGACCTTGCCGATGTGCTGGGCAACTTTGTCAGCCGCGTAACCAAATTCTGCCGCTCGAAGTTTTCCGAAGACGTGCCTGCCGCGGGCAGCTATGGCCCCGTCGAAGAAGCGTTGATCGCCGATCTTCAAGCGCGGCTGAAACGCTACGAGGCGCTGATGGACGCACGCGAAGTGCGCAAATCAGCCGCCGAGTTGCGCGCAATCTGGGTGGCCGGGAACGAATATTTGCAAACCGTCGCCCCCTGGACCACGTTCAAGACCGACCCGGACGCCGCCGCGGCGCAAATTCGGCTGGCGCTGAACCTGATCGCCTTTTACGCCACGCTGTCTGCACCCTTCATTCCCGATGCCGCCGCGTCGATGCGGGCGGCGATGCATCTGGACAGCGCGGCCGAATGGCCGACGGACGTGGCCAAGGCGCTGTCGGAATTGCAGCCGGGCCACGTGTTTTCGGTGCCCGAGGTGCTGTTCGCCAAGATCACCGACGAAGACCGCGAAGGCTGGGAAACGCGGTTTGCCGGCGGCAGAAGCGCCTGATTGGCGGCCTTTGGCGAAGACCTGAAACGCCGCCCCAAGAGGGCGGCGTTTGTCGTTTCATTCCGGTTTGCGGTGTTTGAGTGACCCAGAGTGCGATCAGGCGGGAGGCCTGAGGCTTAAGACGGCGCGGCTCAGAACTCTTCCCACCCTTCTTTTTCGGGTTCGGTCATTTCCATCTTCAGGGCCGTGTTGCCAGACATCGGTGCCGCATTGAGGACGGTTGGCGCCACGAAAGCAACAGCGTTGCCCGAAGGTGTTGGTTTCACCTCGGGTGCGGGCTGTCGCGCGACGTGTCCCAACCGGAACGCCGAGACGGCAGCGGCCAGACTGTCCGCTTCGGCGGTCAGGGCGTGGCTCGCGGCAGTGGTTTCCTCGAACATGGCGGCGTTTTGCTGGGTCACGTGGTCCAGATCATTGACGGCGGCGTTCACCTCGATCAACCCGTTCGACTGTTCACGCGCCGACGCCGCAATGGCCGACACACGTTCCGAAATATCCGAAACCGACGTCACGATGGCGGCCAGCGCGGTGCCGGTGCGATCAACCAGATCGACCCCCTGACGCACCTGATCGCCCGAGGCGGAAATCAGCGCATTGATCTCTCGGGCCGCTTCCGACGACCTCTGCGCCAGGGCCCGAACCTCGGTTGCGACCACGGCAAACCCGCGTCCTGCTTCGCCTGCGCGCGCGGCCTCCACACCGGCGTTCAGCGCCAGAAGGTTGGTCTGGAAGGCGATATCGTCGATCACGCTGGTGATTTTCGAAATCTTCTGGCTCGATGTCTTGATCTCGTCCATCGCGTTTACGGCCTCTCGGGCGACATTTCCGCCCTGTTCGGCATTCCGCTGCGCATCGGCGGACATCTTGCTGGCGGCATCTGCACTTTCGGCAGCCGAGCGAACAGAGCTTGTCAGCTTGTCCAGCGCCGCCGCTGTCTCTTCCAGCGTTGCCGCCTGTTTTTCGGTCCGGCGCGACAGGTCATCCGCAGCGCTGGTGATCTCGCTGGTCTCGTTTCGGATCGAATCGGCGTTGTGCATGACAGCGCCGATTGCGGTCTGAAGCGCCGCCGTGGCACCGTTGAAGTTCTGGCGCAGCGCTTCATAGCTGTCGGGGAAGGTTTCGGCGATTTCGGACGTCAGGTCTCCTTCCGACAGTTTCTGCAAGGCAAAGGCCAGGGCTTCGACGACGCGCCGCTGTTCCTCGGCGACACGTGTGCGCAGGTCTTCGGCTTCGCGCACTGCGTGTCGGCTTTGCGTGACATCCGTGCCCAGGAAGACGCAACGTTCGACATTGCCGTCGGCGCCTTTCACTCCGGCGAATGCACCGTCGAAATGCAGAAGGGCACCGTTCGCCGCAGGCTGAGTGACGTTAAAGCAGCCCTGTACCGCCTGCCCCTTCAACACAGCATCGGCAAGATTGTTCGGCAAGCTTGCATCGGATTGGTCGGCGGCGAACAGGGCGTCAAAACGCAATCCGGCCACGGACTTTTTCGTAGACCCCAGTGCCTTTGCCGCCTTTTCATTTGCACCAAAGCAGTGACCGCGCGCATCAAATTCCAGTCGGATCTGGTTGGCATCTATCGCCTCCAGCAAAACCGAATCGCGGTGCGCTTCCGTGCGGTCGGTCCACTCGATCACCGCGCCGATCATGGAACCAGTGTTGTCGAGGGCCGCGTTGACCTTGATCACGACATAGCGATCCCCGATCTGCGTAGAAACTTCCCTTGGCAAAGCCTGCGCGCCCGTGCTGCGGACCGCATGGGCAAGAGGCGACAGATCCTTCATGTTCGAAAGATCGGCCCCGACGAAAGCAGACTCAGGAGCGTTTGGCCAATTGCTGCGCAGTTCCGCCGCCATATTGGACAGAAGTGCCGAACAGGCAGGGTTCACGAAAGTCACCACAAAGTCCTCGTCGACCATCATCATGCCCGCCGACGACCCCTCGAAGGAGGCGCTTTTGAATGCTGCCTCGCGCTGCGAATCCCTGGCATTTGCAAGGTCCCCGCGAAACTGGTCCAACCGCACCGCGATGCTGCCGATTTCGTCGCCGCGCCGGGTGAACGGTATTGCAGTGTCGTAATCCTCCGACGCCACCTTCGACATCGCCCGCGCAATGCCGATCAGGGGCCGAGACATGTAGAACCACAGAAACACGCCCGTCGCCATCAGCGCCAGCGTCATCACCATACCGGTCTCTATGATACTTTGACGTTGCGCTTTGGCCATGGCTTGCAAGGCGGGCGCGTGCGACCATTCAGTCACGACGACCCCGACAACAACGTTGTCAGCGCCGAATTGTG
This sequence comes from Pseudosulfitobacter koreensis, assembly GCF_024733015.1. Classification (GTDB taxonomy): domain Bacteria; phylum Pseudomonadota; class Alphaproteobacteria; order Rhodobacterales; family Rhodobacteraceae; genus Pseudosulfitobacter; species Pseudosulfitobacter koreensis. The sequence continues at coordinate 30,745 of NZ_JANKJG010000016.1, read as the reverse complement.
CGGGCACCGCGCTCAGGTTGCCGGACGTCGAAACAGCGGCCCTGCCCTCAGCAACCACAGCTTTTGCCAGCGCAACTGCATCGACTGCGTTAAACTCTGCAGAGGGCGATTGGTAGAGCACGTCGCCCTTCAGATCGACGACAAGGCCACCGATCCCGGCGGGTTCTGCCTCCGTCATGACATCGTCGACGATCTCGCCGATCGCCTTTCGGTTTCCAAATTTTATCGACCCGCCCAATTGCAGCGCCATCAGTCGTGTAACCTCGGCAGAGCGTTCACGCAGAGCTTCATCCTCTGCGATCTGATTTGAAATCTGGTCGCGCCAAACCGAAAAGGCAAAGACCATCGTGACGACAAGCGCCACCCCCAAGAGGTTTCTGGCCAAGACACTTGCCATCGCGGTCCTGAGCATTTTCAAAGTACGTTGCATCGACATCACCTCTTTCATCTGTCCACACGCAAATTCAGCGCACTGGCTCGACATTGGCCGTTGCAGATCATTTAAGATGACAGTCTTACGACCGGCTTAACGCAGCCCCGAAATCAGGCGGCTGTCTTTACGATCAATTTGAATAGAAACGGGATGACGTTTTCCGGGAATGGTGCGGGCGGTGGGACTCGAACCCACACGGGGCTACGCCCCAACAGATTTTAAGTCTGGTATGTCTACCATTCCATCACGCCCGCAACACTCTTATCCCTAGGGGGTGCGGGCCCGGTGCTCAAGAGGTTTTCAGATTTCTTCGCCTTCCTCGGGAGCGACGGCCCTTTGCGGTCCCAGTGGCGCGCCGGGGGCAATCAGGGCGCGCTCGGACAGCCAAGGATTGTTGTCAAGCGCCTCAAGCATCTGCGCGCGCGCGTCGTCACGCTGGCCCAGTTGCATCAGGGTCAGGGCACGCCCGGATTGGGCCGCAACATGATCCGGTGTGCGGGCCAGCGCTTCGTCCAGATCGGCAAGTGCGCGGACAAAGTCACCCTGAAGGTAGTAGACGAATGCGCGTTGGTTCCAGCCCTCGGCATAGGCGGGACAATAGGCGATCAAACGGTCGAATTCGCCCTTCGCGCCCAGGAAATCATAGGCGTCGCGGCGCGCCAAGCCGCGGTCAAGAATGGCTTGGGCGTCCGCATCGGGGGCGCGCAGATAGACCTTCCACAGACCTTCGGCGGCAGCGCGGGCCGCAGCCTCGGTCGGGGCGGCGCGGGCCTCCTCGAAGAGGCTGGCCAATTCGGCTGCGTGATCTTTCGGCGCGGGGCAGCCCTCTGCCAGGGCAGGGCCGGACAGACAAAGGACGAATGCGGACAAAACCAGATGTTTCATGCGCAAAAGCATGCCGCAGCCCGCCCGCCGGTCAAGTCACATCTGCGAGAACGGCCTCTTTCACCGCCTCCATCGCCACATAGGTCGAAGTCGAGGCGACAAAGGGCAGGTGCGAGATCGTCTCGCCCAGAAACGCGCGATAGGTGCTCATGTCGCGGGTCCTGACCTTGAGCAGGTAGTCGAAGTTGCCTGCGATCATATGGGCCTGCTCGATCTCGGGCACCTTGATCACCGCCTGGTTGAACGCGGTCAATGCACCCTCGCGGGTGTCGGACAGGCGCACTTCGACAAAGGCCACGTGATCCATGCCCAGACGGATCGGATCAAGCATGGCGCGGTAGCCCAGGATGACCCCGTCTTTCTCCAGCTTGCGCAGCCGCGCCTGCGTCGGAGATTTCGACAGACCGATGCGCACGGCGAGGTCCGTCACACTCATGCGCCCGTCGCGCGCCAGTTCCGACAGAATCGCCTTGTCGAAGCGGTCCAAACCCATCCGATCATTTTCCATGTGAAATCCTCAAACTTCGGTCTAAATTACCGACATATGAAATCATTATAGTCAAATCGCCTTTCGATCCAGCGATACAATGGAACATCTGCCAAAAGGATATGATATGGCTCGCGACACCGCTTATTCACTGCGCCACCACATTGATGCCGGGACCTACACCGACCAGAATGCCGTGCTGGACGAACTTGTCACGCTCGCCGATCTTGGCGAAGACGACCGCAAAGCGGTCACCGCGCGTGCCGCCGGATGGGTGCGCCAGATCCGGTCCGCTGCCGATCCCGGCCTTATGGAAAGTTTCCTGGCCGAATATGGCCTGAGCACCGACGAGGGCATCGCCCTGATGTGCCTGGCCGAGGCGCTGCTGCGGGTGCCCGACGCCGACACCATCGACGCGCTGATCGAGGATAAGATCGCGCCGTCCGACTGGGGCACGCACCTTGGCAAATCGACCTCCAGCCTGGTCAACGCGTCGACCTGGGCACTGATGCTGACGGGCCGGGTTCTGGACACCCGCCGCCCCAGCCCCGTGCGCCAGCTGCGCGGCGCGATCAAGCGTCTGGGCGAGCCGGTGATCCGCACCGCCGTGGGCCGCGCAATGAAGGAAATGGGCCGTCAATTCGTGCTGGGCGAAAACATCACGTCGGCGATGAAGCGCGCCGCGGGCATGGAGAAGAAGGGCTATACCTATTCCTACGACATGCTGGGCGAGGCCGCGCGCACCGAAGCGGACGCCAAACGCTATCACCTGAGCTATTCGCGCGCGATTTCCGCGATTGCGACGGCCTGCACCCACGGCGACATCCGCAAGAACCCCGGCATCTCGGTCAAGCTGAGCGCCCTGCACCCCCGCTACGAGGTGGCGCAGGAAGAGGCGGTGATGAACGACCTGCTGCCGCGCCTGCGCAGCCTTGCGCTGCTCGCCAAATCCGCCGGCATGGGGCTGAACATCGACGCGGAAGAGGCTGACCGGTTGTCGCTTTCGCTTGAGCTGATCGACCGCGTGATGGCCGAACCCGCGCTCAAGGGCTGGCATGGTCTGGGCGTCGTGGTGCAAGCCTACGGTCCCCGCGCGGGCCGCGTGATCGACGCGCTCTACGACATGGCGCAGAAACACGACCGCCGCATCATGGTCCGTCTGGTCAAGGGCGCCTATTGGGACACCGAGATCAAGAAGGCGCAGGTCGAGGGCATCGACGGCTTTCCGGTCTATACGCAGAAGGCCGCGACGGACGTGTCCTATATCGCCAACGCCCGCCGTCTGTTGGGCATGACCGACCGGATCTATCCGCAGTTCGCCACGCACAACGCGCACACTGTTGCGGCAGTGCTGCACATGGGTGCCGATCCCGAAACCTTCGAGTTCCAGCGTCTGCATGGCATGGGCGAGGCGCTGCATAACATCGTGATGGCCGATGCGGGCAGCAATTGCCGCATCTATGCGCCCGTCGGCGCGCACCGCGATCTGCTGGCCTATCTGGTGCGGCGTCTGTTGGAAAACGGTGCGAACTCGTCCTTCGTCAACCAGATCGTGGACGAGGACGTCTCGCCCGAGCAAGTGGCAAGCGACCCGTTTGACGCGCTGCCCTACCCCGGCCCAAAGATCAAGCGTGGCACCGAGCTGTTCCAGCCCGAGCGTCCGAATTCCCAAGGGTTCGATCTGGCCCACGCCCCGACGCTTGAGGCGATAGACGCCGCCCGCGATCCGTTGCGCAAGGCGCAGTGGAAAGCTGGCCCGCTGCTGGCGACCGATGTGCCGGAAGGGACCGTGCAGGAGGTGTCGAACCCCGCCGATCCGTCGGATGTGGTCGGCACAGTGCAGCACGCCACCGCCGACGATGTGACCGCAGCATTCGACGCCGCACGCATGTGGGATGCGTCACCCGCCGAGCGTGGCAGGGTTCTGAACGCGGCAGCAGATGCGCTCGAGGCGAACCTTGCGCCGCTCTTTGTGCTGCTGGCGCGCGAAGCGGGCAAGACCCTGCCCGACTGCGTGGCCGAACTGCGCGAAGCGGTTGATTTCATGCGCTATTACGCAGCGCACGCGCCCTCGAAAGAGCCTGCGGGCACCTATGTCTGCATCAGCCCGTGGAACTTTCCGCTGGCGATTTTCACCGGCCAGATTTCGGCCGCGCTGGCTGCGGGCAACGCCGTGCTGGCCAAACCGGCCGAGCAGACGCCGCTGATCGCGCATCTGACGGTGACGCTGATGCACGAGGCGGGCGTGCCTGCCCATGTGCTGCAACTGCTGCCCGGCGGGGGCGAGGTCGGCGCGGCGCTGACGTCGGACGCCCGCGTTGGCGGCGTCGCCTTTACCGGATCGACCGCGACGGCATTGAAAATCCGCAACAGCCTCGCGCAGCACGCCGCCCCCGGCACGCCGCTGATCGCCGAAACCGGGGGGCTGAACGCGATGATCGTCGACAGCACCGCGCTGCCCGAACAGGCAGTCACCGCGATCATCGAAAGCGCGTTCCAATCCGCCGGGCAACGCTGTTCGGCCCTGCGCTGCCTCTATATTCAAGAGGACATCGCACCGGCCTTCACCGCGATGCTGACCGGCGCGATGGATGCGCTGGCGATGGGCATGCCTTGGGATCTCAGCACCGATGTCGGTCCCGTCATCGACGAGACCGCGCGCAAGGGCATCGCCGACCACATCGCCACCGCCCGCGCCGAGGGTCGTCTGCTGCATGCCCTGCCGACCCCGCAAACCGGCACCTATATCGCGCCGACCCTGATCAGCGTCGATGGCATCGAGGACATGACGCGCGAAATCTTCGGCCCGGTCCTGCACATCGCCACGTTCAAGTCCGGCCGCATGCACCGGATCATTCAGGACATCAACGCGACGGGCTATGGTCTGACATTCGGGCTGCACACGCGGATCGATGACCGGGTGCAGTTCGTGTCGGACCGTATCCTCGCGGGCAATGTCTATGTGAACCGCAACCAGATCGGGGCCATCGTGGGCAGCCAACCCTTCGGCGGCATCGGTCTGAGCGGCACCGGCCCAAAGGCGGGCGGCCCCGACTATCTGCTGCGCTTTTCCAGACCGGGCGCGGCTGAGGCCGTGGACGGCTGGGCTCATGACGCGCCGCAACCCCTGCCCGCCCTGCGCGCGCAGGCGTCCGAGAAAATCTCGGAACACACGCTGCCAGGGCCTACGGGTGAAACCAACCGGCTGAGCACATGGGCAGGCGCGCCCGTCCTGTGCGCAGGCCCCGGAGAAAAGACGGTGCAGGCGCAGATCAAGGCAGTCGAGGCCCTGGGCGGTCGCGCGCTCGCGGCCACCGGCGTGATCGACCCCGCGTCACTGATTGTCGGCCCCGCCTATTGCGGCGTGCTGTGGTGGGGCGATGCCCAGACGGCGGCAGAGCTGAACCGGGCGCTGGCGGGACGTGACGGGGCCATCATCCCGCTGATCACCGGACAGCCCGACGTGGGCCACGTGCTGTGGGAACGGCACCTGTGCGTCGACACCACGGCTGCGGGCGGCAATGCGGCACTCTTGGGTGAAGTGGCCAAGAACCCGGCCCCTTAAGCAAAGGCCAGAACCGCGCTGTCATTTCGTGGCGGCGCGGTTCCCGCAATTGCCCAAGCGCGCGGCGTTTTGGACCGCGTAAGGGGCCTGACAAGCGTAAAACCGAAATCACGGGCATGCGCGGCGGCGAAACACGCGCGACGTGCATTGACCCGGCGCGCGTTTCAGATCAGCTTGCCTGCTATGCTGCCAATTCGCGATCACAACCCCTCTGGCCGGATGCCATTTGTCACCTACGGGTTGATGGCGGCGAACATCCTGATCTTTCTAAGCTATGTCGAGTTGTTCACGGATGATCGTGCGATCAACGCGTTCTTTATCAACTGGGCTTTTATCCCTGCGCGGATCACGGCGGGAGAGGGTTATTATTCCCTGCTGACGTCAATGTTCCTGCATGGCGGGTGGATGCATCTGGCCGGCAACATGCTGTTCCTGTTCATCTTCGGCGACAACATCGAAGACGAGATGGGGCACCTGCCCTATCTTGGTTTCTATCTGTTATCAGGCGTGGCCGCCGGGTTGGCACAATACGCGTTCGCGCCCATATCGGGTGTCCCGACCGTGGGCGCATCGGGTGCGATCGCGGGCGTGATGGGCGGCTATCTTCTGCTGTTCCCAAAGGCCAAGGTCGATATCCTGATCATCCTGATCGTGTTCTTCCGCATCTTTCCGATCCCCGCCTGGGTGATGCTGATGGTCTGGTTCGCCATGCAGTTCGTCGGCGGCATCGGGTCCAATCCCGACACCGGCGGCGTGGCCTACTGGGCGCATGCGGGCGGCTTTGTCGCCGGGCTGCTGCTGGCCGTTCCACTGTGGCTGCGGCTGGGCGGGATCGGCTTCTGGACACTGACTGACGGGCACCCTCCGCATCCAGAAGCGCATTATGCCCGCTCCCGCATTCCCAAGGTGCGCAGATGAGTGCCGAGCAGGTCGATGCGCGCTGTCACTGCGGTGCGGTGCACATCCGCGCGACACTGCCGCACGGATTGGCGGACGCGACGCGCTGCGATTGCTCGTTCTGCCGCAGACGCGGGGCCGCGGCGGTCACTGCGATTGCTTCGGAAACGACAGTGGTGAAGGGGGCCGAGAACCTCGCGCTCTACAGTTTCGGCACGCACACGGCGCAGCATTATTTCTGCAAGACCTGCGGGATCTACACCCATCACCGGCGGCGGTCCGACCCCAGCCAATGCGGCGTCAATCTGGGCTGCATCGACGGGATCAATCCGCGCGACCACGAGCCCATCGCCTGGACTGACGGGGTCAATCATTCATCCGACAGGTAGAAGGCGATTGTGCCCTCAGGCGCGGATGATCTTTGCAAAGCTCGTGAACAAGGCTTCGTTCGCGCAGATCACGTTGCCGCTGTCCAGCAGATCGGCGCTGGGGTCCATCGGTTCCAGCAGGGCACCGGCTTCGCGGGCAATGATGACGCCCGCCGCCATGTCCCATGGCTGCAACCGGCGTTCCCAAAAGCCATCGTAACGGCCAGCCGCCACATAGGCCAGATCCAGCGCCGCAGCGCCCCACCGGCGCACACCGGCACAGGCGGGCAGCAGACGGCCCAGATCCTTCAGCGTGTCGGGCAGATCAGCACGGCCCGCAAAGGGCAGTCCGGTGGCAAAGATCGCCTCGATCATATGGCTGCGCCCCGAGACGCGCATGCGGCTGTCGTTCATCCAGGAACCGGCACCTTTTTCGGCAAAGAACATCTCGTCCTTGGCGGGGTCAAAGACCACACCGGCCACGACCTGTCCCTTGTGCTCGAGCGCGATCGACACGGCCCAGTGCGGCAGCCCGTGCAGAAAGTTGGTGGTGCCGTCCAGCGGGTCGACGATCCAGCGGCGGGTCGGGTCGGTGCCCTCTTCCTCGGCACTTTCCTCGGCACACCAGCCATAGGTCGGGCGGGCCCCCATCAGTTCATCTTTGAGGATCTTTTCGGCGGCAATGTCGGCCTTGCTGACAAAATCGCCCGCGCCTTTCATCGACACCTGCAGCTGTTCGACCTCGCGGAAGTCCTTGACCAGCGAACGGCCGGCCTTGCGCGCGGCCTTGATCATGATGTTGAGGTTTGCACTGCCAACCATTGGGGACTCTCCTAGAGGGATCAGGCCGCGCGTATACGCGCCATATCCCGAGATGCCAAGGGCCTGCGCGCAACTGCGTCCCAAGCTATCTTTCGCTCTGTTACCTCGCGTCGCGGCGTAACGGCTTGCCCCGGCTCCGCAGGCGGTCCACGCTGCGCCCAAATCAATGGGAGAAACATCATGACCGACCAGATGCAACGTATTACCCTTGCCAGCCGCCCCGACGGCGCGCCGACGCCCAACAACTTCAAGATGGAAAGCGGCGCGGTGCCCACGCCCGGCGACGGCGAGGTGCTGGTGCGCGTTCATTACATGTCGCTGGACCCTTACATGCGGGGCCGGATGGACGATGCGAAATCCTATGCCGCTCCCGTGCCCATCGGCGGCACGATGGAAGGCGGCGCCGTGGGCGAAGTGATCGCGTCGAATTCAGATGCATTCAAACCCGGCGACTTTGCCTTCGGCATGTTCGGCTGGGCCACCCACGGCGTGCAACCGGCCAAGATGCTGCGCAAGGTCGACCCCTCGCACGGACCGATCACCGCGTCACTTGGCGTTCTGGGCATGCCCGGCTTCACCGGCTACCACGGCCTGACCGAAATCGGTCGCCCCAAGTCGGGCGAGACGCTGGTTGTTGCCGCCGCCACCGGCCCCGTCGGTTCGATGGTGGGCCAGGTCGCCAAAAGCATCGGCCTGCGCACCGTGGGCATCGCGGGCGGCGCCGACAAATGCAAGATGGCCGTGGAAACCTTTGGCTTCGACGCCTGCATCGACCACCGCGCCCATGACGACGCGAAATCCCTGCGCGAGGCGCTGAAAGCCGAATGCCCCAAGGGGATCGACATCTATTTCGAAAACGTCGGCGGCAAGGTGCTGGAAGCCGTGATGCCGATGATGAACCCGCACGGGCGCATCCCGATCTGCGGCATGATCGCGTGGTACAATGCGGGCGGATTGGGCGATGGCGCCAACGCACCGCTGACCGCGCCGAAACTGTGGCGGAACATTCTGGTCAATTTCCTGTCGGTTCAGGGCTTCATCATCTCGAACCACTGGGACAAGTTCCCCGCCTTCCTCTCCGAGATTGGCCCCAAGGTCGCCAGCGGCGAGATCAAGGTCGTCGAGGACGTGGCCGAAGGGCTGGAAAAAGCCCCCGAGGCCTTCATCGGCCTGCTGCAAGGCAAAAACATGGGCAAACAGATCGTAAAAGTGGTCTGAGCCTTGTTGGGGCGGTGCATGCCGCCCCTTCCCGCTCAGGCTTTTTGCAGTTTGCGCGCCTCGGTGCGCGCCAGCGTGATCAGCCGCTCCATATAGGGCTTGCCGCGCTCGTCGCTGCGCACGGCGGCATAAAGACGGCGGGTCAGCCCCTTGGACGTCAGCGGGCGCGTCACGTAGTCCGACGAATATTTGACCTCGCGCACCACCCAGTCGGGCAGCACCGCAACGCCGCGATTCGACGCCACCAGCAGCAAGATCACCGCCGTCAGTTCCGCCTGCCGCACCGAGGCTGGTTCAACCTTGGCCGGGAACAGCAACTGACTGAACACGTCCAGACGGCTGCGCTCGACCGGATAGGTGATCAGGGTCTGGTCGCGGAAATCCTCGGCCTCGATATAGGGTTTGGATGCCAGCGGATTGTCCTTGGAAGCCACGAAAACCGGCGCATAATCAAAGAGCTCCAGAAACTCGACGCCCGCCAGCTCCTCTGGATCGGAGGACACCACAAGATCCACTTCCTCCTTCAACAGCGCAGGCAACGCCTCGAACGCCAGCCCCGGTCGAATGTCGACGTCGACATCGGGCCAATCCTTGCGAAATCGCTCCAGCACCGGAAACAGCCATTCAAAGCAGGCGTGGCATTCGATGGCGATATGCATGCGACCCGACCTGCCGTCGCGCAACCCGCTGAACTCGTCCTGCATCGCCTGAACCTGTGGCAATATCTGCTCGGCCAGACGCAGCAGCCGCAACCCTGCCGCCGACAGCTTCATCGGTTTCGAGCGACGCACGAACAACTCAACTCCCGCCTGATCCTCCAACCCCTTGATCTGGTGGGACAATGCGGATTGCGTGATGTGCAACTGGTCGGCGGCCTTGGCCAGCCCTCCGGCGTCGTGGATGGCCTTGATCGTGCGCAGGTGGCGGAATTCGATATGCATGCGGAACTCATGTTCATGATGAGAGTTATGAATTTGTCTCATATCTCGAAACATGCGACAAGAGATGAAACATCTGATCGCCGCCCGTAAGGAATATAACAATGACAGCGCTTTCGTTCGAAGTCTTCCCGCCCAAGTCCATCGACGCAGGTTTCCGTCTTTGGGACACCGTGCAGGCGCTCACGCCGCTCGAGCCGCGCTTCTTCTCGGTCACCTACGGTGCAGGCGGCAGCACGCAGGATCTGACCCACGAGGCGGCTCAAACCCTGCGCCGGTCCTCCGGCCTGCCCGTCGCTGCGCACCTGACCTGCGTGGGTGCCACCCGCGAGAAGGTGTTGCAAACAGCCGATAAATTCGCCGACGCAGGCATCACCGACATCGTCGCCCTGCGCGGTGATCCGGTGGACGGCACCGGCTTCCAGCAGGTCGAGGGCGGATTTGCCAACAGCATCGAACTGGTCGAGGCACTTGCTGACAAGGGTCGCTTTACCATCCGCGTCGGAGCCTATCCCGAAAGCCATGCGGACGCCTCCGACACCGACCAGAACATCGCCTGGCTGAAAGCCAAGATCGACGCGGGCGCATCCGAGGCGATCACGCAGTTCTTCTTCGAGGCTGAAACCTTCCTGCGCTACCGCGACGCCTGCGTCAAAGCGGGCATCGAAGCGCCGATCGTGCCGGGCATCCTGCCCGTCGGCAACTGGAAGAGCATCCAGAAATTCGCCAGCCAATGCGGTGCCGATGTGCCGGTGACATTGGCCCAGGGTTTCGAGAACGCGGCGCGGGACGGCAACAGCGATCTGTTCGCACTCGCCCATTGCACCGAAATGTGCGATGCCCTGCGCGCGGAAGGCGTTGACGCGCTGCATTTTTACACGCTGAACCGCCCCGACCTCACACGCGAAGCCTGCCGCGCCCTGGGTCTGGTTCCAGCGGCGGCGATGCGCAACGTCGCGTAAGGCTTGGCAATCGCGGGCCATGTTTCTAGCGTCCGGTCACCCAACCGGAGATGAGTACCATGCCCCGCATCGCCCAGCGCCCCGAAGACCTTGTCGGTCTTGACGAGTTGAAACAGATGTCCGGTCTGGAATTCATGCAAGGGATTCTGGACGGCACCCTGCCCGGCCCGCCCATCGGGCAAACCATGAACTACAGGCTTCACGCCGTCGAAAAGGGCCGCGTCGTGTTTCGCGGCGCGCCTGAATTCAGCATGACCAACCCGCTGGGTACGGTCCACGGCGGATGGTACGGCACGCTTCTGGACAGCGCGATGGCCTGCGCAGTGCAAACCTGCATCCCGCGCGGCGCACTTTACACGACGCTGGAATACAAGATCAACATCACCCGCTCGATTCCCTTGGGCATGATGATCGACTGCATCGGCACGGTCGATCACGTGGGCCGCTCCACCGGCGTGTCCAAGGGCGAGATTCGCGGCGTTGAGGATGGCAAGCTTTATGCCACGGGATCAACGACTTGCATCGTGATGAACGCAGGCTGAGGCCCCCGTCAGTTCACCGGCTCGCGGGGGAACCAGCCCGACCACCAGGATTGACCGGGCGCGCGGGCCGCTTCGGCCACAGTGGGATGCACACGCTCTGACGGGTCCATCCCGACCTTGCGCGCGCGGCGGGTGATGAAGATCCCGCCAAAGCCGCGCCATGTGCCGACCGACGGCGCCAGCGCATCCTGAGGATAGCGCGCCGCCCATCCCTCGGGCAGCGGCAAACCGCAGCCTTCGGCCTTTTTCAGCATCCAGACCAGCGGAATATTCGCCAAGGGCCGCGCGACGTTATAGCCGCCCAGCTGACCGCCCACGTCGCCATGCGTCCCGCGAAACCACATCTGTTGCAGATGTCCCGGCCAGTCGTCGCGCGTTTCCCACATCACCGGGGCATAGGCCATACGCGTCTCGTTGCGGGCCAGCGCGTGAAATCCATGCCGCACATGCGGCCCGAGCGAATGGTTGTGGAATGAATGGCGCGGTGCGGTCAGCCGCCACAGCACCGGCACGTTCAAGCCCAGCGATTTCACCGTGTCCCAGGCACCGATCATCTCGATCGGGACAGACTCGTGACAATGCACGCGGGCAAAGATGCGAGCCGCGTCACTGGTGCCACCTGCCTCATAGTGGCGGTAAACCTCGCGAATGTTACGCTCGGTCGCGTGGTCGGCCTTGAGCAGGCCGATGAATCCCACGATCCCCGCCAGCGACCGCACCGCATAGGCGCCGCGCGAATAGCCCATCAGGAAAACCTTGTCGCCGGGACGGTAGCGTGACGCCAGGTACCCGTAAGCGCGGCGGATCTGCCGGTTGATCCCGCGCCCCATCATCACGTCGGCTGCGCTGCGCCAGTTCTGCCATTGCAGCCCGGATTCGTAATAGACCGACACCTCGGCCCCGTGTTCGCGCAGCAGTTTATAGGTCAAGCCCGCGTTCGTCTCGTAATCGGGCAGCAACGTGGACATCGTGCCATCGAGGATGATGACATGGATCGTGGGACCGCGCGCAGGCGGTGGTGTGGATGGCGTGCCCGCGCCAAAGCGCTCGCGCAGCCATCCGACAACCGATCTATTCAGCTGCGACAGGCGCATCCCGGAGCATTTCCCATACTTTCATCGGTGTGAAAGGCATATCGGCCTGTCGCACACCGCTTTCCCACAGCGCGTCCTGCACCGCATTCGACACGGCCGCCAGCGCGCCGACGGTGCCCGCCTCGCCACAGCCTTTCATGCCCATGATGTTGGCCGTGGACGGCACCGGTTCAGAGGTAAAGCTGATCCAGGGCACGTCATAGGCGCGCGGCATCGCGTAATCCATGAACGACGCCGACAGCAACTGGCCATCTTCGTCATAAACCACATGTTCGGTGATCGCCTGCCCAATGCCCTGCGCCACGCCGCCGTGGACCTGCCCCTCGGCCAGCATCGGGTTGATCAGATTGCCGAAGTCGTCGACCACCGTATAGCTGTCGACGGTGGTGATGCCTGTGTCGGGGTCGATCACGACCTCGGCCACATGCGCCCCGTTGGGGAAACTGCGGGCGGGCAGCGATGCGCGCGCCTCGTGGGTCAGCAAATCGTCACGCTCGACCTCGCGGGCCAAGGCTGCCACTTCCAGCATCGTGGGGGTCAGGTTGCTGCCCTCGGCGCGGAAGCGTTCGTCGTCGAAGCTGATGTCGGCGGCATCGACGCCCATCTCGCCTGCAAGGAACTCCTTGAAGTTGGTCAGGATCACGTCGACCGCAGCCAGCGTTGCGTTGTTCTGCGTGGTCACGGACCGCGAGCCGCCGGTGCCGCCGCCTTTCTGGATCAGATCGCTGTCGCCCTGGATCACGCTGATCAACTCATGCGGAATGCCGGTCTGATCGCTCAGGAATTTGGCGTAGACCGTTTCATGTCCCTGACCGTTGCTTTGTGTCCCGACATAGATCGACACGGTTCCATCCTCGTTGAAGGTGACCTTTGCACCTTCCGCAGGATCGCCCAAAATACTTTCGATATAGTAACAGGTGCCCCGCCCCCGCAAAATTCCGCGCTTGGCATCCGCCGTCTTGCGCGCGGCAAAGCCCGCATCGTCGGCCATCGTCACCGCGCGGTCGAGCACCTTGTTGAAATCACCCACGTCGTAGGTCTCTCCCGTTGCGGTCTTGTAGGGGAACTGGCTGGGCTTGATAAAGTTGCGGCGGCGCAATTCCCACGGATCGACACCCAGTTCGCGCGCGGCGCGGTCCATGACGCGTTCCAGCACATAGATCGCCTCGGGGCGCCCTGCCCCGCGATAGGCGTCCACTTGCGTGGTGTTGGTATAGTAGCCTTCGACCTGCAACCATGTCGTCTGCACGTCGTAGACCCCCATCAGAACGCGTGAGAACAGTTGCGTCTGAATAGGTTGGCCGAACTGGCTGTTGTAGGCGCCAAGGTTGCAGCGGGTGCGCACCCTATAGGCGGTGATCTTGTGATCGGCGTCAAAGGCCAGCTCGGCCACCGAAACAAGGTCGCGCCCGGCATTGTCGCTCATCATCGCCTCGCCGCGCTCGGACATCCAACGCACGGGACGGTTCAGGGTGCGGGTGGCAAGCGCCAGCGCGAATGGCTCAGGGTAGCCCATCGCCTTCATCCCGAAGCCACCGCCGACGTCGGGGTTGGTCACGCGGATCATCTCGGGGTCAATGTCGAAAGCTTCGGCAATCTGTTCCTTGTGCGCCCAGACGCCCTGCCCGTTGATGGCGACATGCATCCGGTCGCCTTCCATCTCGGCATAGCAGCCGCGCGGCTCCATCGAGTTCACGATGATCCGGTTGTCGCCGATCTCAAGGCTGACGGTATGTGCTGCGGCATCGAACGCGGCCTGCGTGCCGTCCTCGTCGCCCAAGCCCCAGTCAAAGGCGCGGTTGTCCGGCGCTTCGTCGTGCAGCGTCTCGCCACCCGGTGTCAGGTCCATCTTGGCGGGCAGATCGTCGTAATCCAGCATGATCAGTTCGGCGGCGTCACGGGCCTGTTCGTATTTATCCGCAAGGATCACCGCAATCGGTTCGCCGACATAGCGCAGCTTGCCGGTGGCCAGGATCGGACGCTTGGGGGCTGCGCCTTGGGTCTCGTCACGGTTTTTGACGGTTGCACCGCGCATGCCCGTCTTCATGCCTGCCGCTTCCAGATCGTCATAGGTCAGCACCAGATGCACACCCAGCGCTTGCCTGGCTTCGCTGACATCCAGTTCGGTGATCGTGGCATGTGCGACGGGTGAGCGCAGGAAGTAGGCATGCAAGGCCCCTTCTGGCGCGATATCGTCCACATAGCGGCCCGCACCCGTGAGAAAGCGCACATCTTCGACCCGCATGGTCGACTGACTTTTACCGAACTTGTCCATCGCGATCCCCTATCCGCATCTGTACCTTTGCAGCGGAGATTAGCCGCGCAGCCCGCATTGTCCATAGACGGTCTGGCAAACGCGACGTTGGCCTTATGTGTCGCGCCTGCCGGAGGCACCGCGAAACACCGCGCGGCTATGAGCGCTTTTCCTTTCTTTGCGGCTTTGCTAAGCCCTGCGGGCCACCCACCCCTGCCGGAGACCGCCCATGCCCTTGGAAAAATCATTCAACGCCAACGAGGCCGAAGCACGGCTTTACGCCGCCTGGGAAGAAGCCGGATGTTTCGTCGCGGGCGCAAATGCCAAACCGGGTGCCTCGTCCTACGCGATCATGATCCCGCCGCCCAACGTCACCGGCGTGCTGCACATGGGCCACGCGTTCAACAACACGCTTCAGGATATTCTGGTGCGCTGGCACCGGATGCGCGGCTTTGACACACTCTGGCAGCCGGGCACCGACCACGCGGGCATCGCCACGCAGATGGTGGTCGAACGCCGTCTGGCCGAAGCCGGAGAGCCAGGCCGTGTCGAGATGGGCCGCGAGGCGTTTCTCGACAAGGTCTGGGAATGGAAATCCGAATCCGGCAACAAGATCGCAGGCCAGCTGCGCCGCCTTGGCGCCTCCTGCGACTGGTCGCGCGAGGCGTTCACCATGTCGGGTGCCCCGAACGCGCCTGCAGGCGAAGACGGCAATTTCCACGACGCGGTGATCAAGGTCTTTGTCGACATGTTCAACAAGGGTCTGATCTATCGCGGCAAGCGGCTGGTCAACTGGGACCCGCATTTCGAGACCGCGATTTCCGATCTGGAAGTCGAGAACATCGAAACACCGGGGCAGATGTGGCACTTCAAATACCCGCTCGCGGGCGGTGCCACCTATACCTATATCGAAAAAGACGAAGATGGGAATGTCGTGCTGGAGGAAGAGCGCGACTATATCTCCATCGCCACCACGCGCCCCGAAACCATGCTGGGCGATGGTGCCGTCGCAGTTCATCCATCGGATGAGCGTTACGCGCCAATCGTCGGACAGCTCTGCGAAATTCCCGTGGGCCCGAAGGAACACCGCCGCCTGATCCCGATCATCACCGACGAATACCCCGACAAGGATTTTGGCTCGGGTGCGGTCAAGATCACTGGCGCACACGACTTCAACGACTATCAGGTCGCCAAGCGCGGCGGCATTCCGATGTACAACCTGATGGACACTCGCGGTGCGATGCGCGCCGATGGCCGCCCCTATGCCGAGGAGGCCGCGATTGCGCAGTCCATCGCCAATGGCGAGCGCGACTTTGACGAGGTGATGGTCGCCGCGATGAACATGGTGCCCGAAGAGTACCGTGGTCTAGACCGTTTCGACGCCCGCGCCCGCGTGGTTGACGACATCACCCGCGAGGGGCTGGCCGTGATGCATATGGTCCCTGTGACGGACGCCGAGGGCAACGAGACCGTCGAGGCGGTGCCCTACGTCGAGCAAAAGCCGATCATGCAGCCCTATGGCGACCGATCAAAAGTGGTGATCGAGCCGCTGCTGACCGACCAATGGTTCGTGGCCACCGACAAGATCGTCGGCCCCGCGCTGGACGCCGTGCGCAGCGGCGACGTGAAAATCATCCCAGAAAGCGGCGAAAAGGTCTATTACAACTGGCTCGAAAACATCGAGCCGTGGTGCATCTCGCGCCAACTGTGGTGGGGCCATCAGATACCGGTCTGGTATGGCTTTGACCTGCACGCCTTCGGCTTTACCGATGACGAAGGCGACGGAGCGCTGGACATGGTCGAAGTGGGCCGTCTGCTGTCCGCGCAATCGCTGCGCGACCGGGCCGACCGTCACATCTGCGGTGCGGATTTCGACGGGGTGCACGCCGACTTCACCGCGACGCTGGCCGAACTGCCCACACCACTGGGCCATGCCCGCGTCGTCGAAGTGGCCGACCGCGAAACCGCCCTGCACCAGTTCGCAGCCGCAATGGCCGAATACGCCACCAGCCAGGACCCCACCACGCTGATCTACCCGGTCTGGCGCGATCCCGACGTGCTCGACACGTGGTTTTCGTCCGGTCTTTGGCCCATCGGCACGCTGGGTTGGCCCCAAAAGACCGACGCGCTGAAACGCTATTTCCCCACATCCGACCTGATCACCGGCCAGGACATCCTGTTCTTCTGGGTGGCGCGGATGATGATGATGCAGCTTGCCGTCGTCGGTGAAAAACCGTTCTCGACGGTCTACCTGCACGGCCTTGTGCGCGACGCCAAGGGCAAGAAGATGTCGAAATCGACCGGCAACGTGATCGACCCGCTGGACCTGATCGACGAATTCGGCGCGGATGCCCTGCGCTTTACCAATGCGTCGATGGCCAGCCTCGGCGGTGCGCTCAAGCTCGACACCAAGCGGATCGAAGGCTACCGCAACTTCGTCACGAAGCTGTGGAATGCTGCCACCTACGGCGAGTTCAAGGGCACGTTTGATCTGCCCCACTCCGACAACGTGCCGACAACCACCCTGCCGCTGAACACGTGGATCAAGGGCGAGATCGCAAAGACGCTCGAGGCGGTGAACGCAGCGCTTGAGACGTACCGTTTCAACGACGCCGCCAACACGCTTTACAGCTTTGTCTGGGGCACGTTCTGCTCGCAATACCTAGAGTTCACCAAGCCGGTGCTCGACGGCGAAGACGCCGCAGCCGCCGCCGAAACCAAGGCGACATATGCCTGGGCGCTCGACCAGATCCTGATTCTGCTGCATCCGATCATGCCCTTTGTCACCGAAGAGCTCTGGGGGGCCAAGGCGCGGCCCAAGATGCTGGTGCACACCGACTGGCCGACATACGCGGCCGCCGATCTGGTGGATGCCCGCGCCGACGCCGATCTGACCTGGACCGTGGCGATCATCGAGGCGATCCGCTCGGCGCGCGCGCAGATGAACGTGCCTGCAGGTGCCTTCGTGCCGCTGGTGGTCAAGGGCATGGACGATGACACGCGCCGCGTCTGGACCGAGAACGAGGCGCTGATCACCCGCTTTGCCCGCGTCGAGGGCTTGAGCGAGGTGGACGAGATGCCCAAAGGCACAGTGGCGCTGGCCATATCGGGTGGCAGCTTCGGCCTGCCGCTGGCCGACGTGATTGATGTTGCGGCGGAAAAGGCACGTCTGGAGAAAACCCTTGGCAAGCTTGCCAAGGAATTGGGGGGCCTGCGTGGTCGTCTGAACAATCCCAAGTTCGCCGACAGCGCGCCCGAAGAGGTCATCACCGAAACCCGCGCCAACCTGGCCCTGCGCGAGGCCGAAGAGGCCAAGCTGAAAGAGGCGCTTGCACGTCTGTCCGAACTGGACTGAACGAAGATCTTTGGCCCGCGCCCCGCGCCAATTCGCGCGGGGTCGGTTCAAGCCCTCTTTCCAAGGCTGGACCGGCACAGTATCCGTGGCACCCATGACACATGCACGCCTGACCCCACTCGCCCTGTCCCTGCCCGCCTCGGTACCCTTTGTGGGCCCCGAAACCCAAGAGCGCGCGCGCGGCGCGGTCTTTGACGCACGGTTAGGGGCCAATGAGAACGTCTTTGGGCCGTCGCCCATGGCCCGGTCTGCGATGGCGGATGCAGACATCTGGATGTACGGCGACCCCGAATCGCACGACCTGATCGCGG
This sequence comes from Pseudosulfitobacter koreensis, assembly GCF_024733015.1. GTDB lineage: Bacteria > Pseudomonadota > Alphaproteobacteria > Rhodobacterales > Rhodobacteraceae > Pseudosulfitobacter > Pseudosulfitobacter koreensis. The sequence goes on along the minus strand of NZ_JANKJG010000016.1, from coordinate 12,614 downwards.
CACTGGCCGCACATCTGCGCACCGATCCTTCGCACATCATGGTGGGCGAGGGCATCGACGGCCTGCTGGGCTATCTGGTCCGGCTCTGCGTCGGTGCGGAGGATGCGGTGGTCACATCGGATGGCGCGTACCCGACCTTCAACTACCACGTGGCGGGTTTTGGCGGCGTGCTGCACAAGGTGCCCTACAACGACGACCACGAAGACCCGATGGCGCTGTTTGCCAAGGCGGCAGAGGTCGACGCCAAGCTGGTCTACATCGCCAACCCCGACAACCCGATGGGCACATGGCACGAGGGCGACACATTGGTGTGCGCGCTGGACATGCTGCCCGAGGGCTGTCTGCTGGTGCTGGACGAGGCCTATATCGACTGCGCCCCGCCCGGAACCGCGCCCGATCTGCCCTTCGACGATCCGCGTCTGATCAGGATGCGCACGTTTTCCAAGGCTTACGGGCTGGCAGGTGCGCGCGTCGGCTACGCGCTCGGCCACCCTGACCTGATCACCGCCTTCAACAAGGTGCGCAACCACTTCGGCATGAATCGCGCGGCACAGGCCGGGGCACTGGCGGCACTGGAAGACGACGCGCACCTGGCGCATGTGCTGGACCAGATCGACACCGCGCGCCGACGGATCGCCGAAATCGCGCTGGACAACGGCCTGGCCCCCCTGCCCTCAGCTGCGAACTTCGTGGCGATTGATTGCGGCCGCGACGGCGCCTTCGCCAAGGCAGTGCTGGACGGGCTGATCGCGCGAGGCATCTTCGTGCGGATGCCGTTTGCAGCCCCGCAAAACCGCTGTATCCGCATCAGCTGCGGCACGCCCGAGAACCTCGACGCCTTCGCCGCCGCCCTGCCGAAAGCCCTTGCAGAGGCGAAAGGCTGACACAGCCCCACAGAAAATCTACTCCCCCCACATTTCCACGCTATATTGCCAGGCACACCCATCGGAAAAGCCTGCCATGAACGAGCATTCGCAGTCCGCACCCAACTATACCAACGCCTGCATCGTAATGTTTGGCGTCAACCTGTCGTGGGTGTTTCTGCTGCTCTGGGCGCTCTGGGGCCTTCTGGCAGTCGCGGCACTGGGATGGTCACTGAACCGCTGGATGAGCTGGCTCGCGGCCCGCAGGGCGCGGGCCGAGGCGCGTTTCAACCCGCAGCGATAACGCCTGACGCCGCTTCCAGCGCGCCGCCGCCATGCGGCAGGTCCAGCGCCTTGAGGCCTGCGTCGATGCCGCCCAGCATGCCCATGACCATGTGGCCGCTGACATGCCCCATGTGACCCAGCCGGAAATAGCCGTGCCAGGCCGGGTCGCTGGTCTCGGCCATGCCCAGACCGATGCCCAAGGTCAGCCCAAGGTTCTGTTCGGTCCAGTCGCGCAACGCCGTGGCATGCGGCGCGCCGATGCTGATCGCCGTCACAGAATGACCGCGCTGCGCGGGATCGCCCACGTTCATCTTCATCGGGCCATCCTTGCCCCAGGCCTCGACCGCGGCCCAGACCGCACGCGCCAGCAGGTGATGTCGGCGCCAGACGTTCTCTATGCCCTCGTCGTGGATCATGTCCAGCGCTGCGCGCAGACCATAGAGGTGGTGCGTGGGTGCCGTACCGTTCCAGTATTCAAAGAACGCAGAGGGGTTGGCGCGCGGGGTCCAGTCCCAATAGCGGCTGACCCGGTCCATCCGCGCCCGCGCTTCGGCGGCCTTGTCGCTGAAGATCACGAAACACATGCCCGGCGGCACCATCAGCCCCTTTTGCGAGCCTGCGATCACCACGTCGACGCCCCAGGCGTCCATCTCGAACGGATCACAACCCAGCGATGCCATGCAGTCGGCCATCAGCAACGCGGGGTGGTCCAGATCGTCCAGCACCGCACGCAAGGCCGCGACGTCGTTCTTGAACGAGGTCGAGGTGTCCACGTGCACGGCCAACACCGCCTTGATCTGGTTGGATTTGTCCGCCGCCAGGCGCTCTGCCACCCGCACCGGATCAATCGCCGAGGATTTGCCGAAATCGATCACCTCGGCGTCGATACCCAACCCCGTCGCCACGTCGGCCCAGCCCAGCCCGAACCGTCCCGTCGCAGGCACCAGCACCTTTTCGCCCGCCATGACGGTGTTGCTCAGACAGGCCTCCCACGTCGCGTGCCCGTTGCCGATGTACATCGCCACGTGCCCCTTGGTGCGCGCCACCCGCCGCAGGTCGGGCACGATGCTCTCGACCATCTCGATCAGCGCGCCATGATAGATGTTGGGCGCAGAGCGGTGCATCGCGCGCAGCACCGCATCGGGCATCACGGACGGGCCGGGAATGGCAAGGTAATCGCGACCAAAGGCGGCAAGCGGGTGCTGAGGCATGGATGGCTCCTGAGGAATTTTCACCTGCGCACCCTACGCCTGCGCGGCGCGGCGTCAATCGCCCTCGCACAGCTTGTGCGGCCTCGGCGCTTGCACGGGGCCGGAACGCCAAGTACACGATAGGTCAATCAAAACCACGAGGACCAGAGCGCGGCTCTGCGTATGATAATAACATCGTGACGAAAGCCCCCGACACCACACCCAATGCAGGCCCCGATACGACCCCTGCACAGGCCACCGCACCGGCTGCCGCCCAAGGTCCGCAGCCGCTTCCCGTTGCGGCAGAACCGCTGGCGACGGCGCCGGTCAACTATGCGTCCAGTCACCTGATGGGCTGGCTGTGGCGGACCTACCTGCGCAGGCACATCCCGACGCTGTCGGTCGCGGTCTTCTTCATGATCCTCGAAGGCTCGATGCTGGGCGCGCTGTCGTGGATGATGCAGCCGATGTTCGACAACGTGTTCGTGCAGGGCAACAGCGACATGCTGATCTGGGTCGGCGTGCTGCTGGTGGGCATTTTCGTGGTGCGCGCGGTGTCGTCCGTGGTGCAAAAGGTGCTGCTGACGCGCATCGCGCAGAAAACCGCCGCGGCGCTGCGCATCGACCTGCTCGATCACATGATGAAGCTCGACGGCGCATTCCACCAATCGCATCCCCCCGGCTTCCTGATCCAGCGCGTGCAGCAGGACGTGAACGCGGTGGGCGATGTCTGGCGCGCAATCATCACCGGCGCGGGACGCGATTTCATCGGCCTGATCGTGCTGATCGGCGTGGCCATCAGCGTCGATCCGATCTGGGCCCTGCTCGCCTGCGTCGGCACGCCGCTATTGGTGCTGCCCGCCGCGATGGCGCAACGCTATGTGCGCCGCCACGCCCGCAACGCCCGCGATATCGGCGCGAACCTGTCAACCCGCCTGGACGAGGTGTTCCACGGCATCGTGCAGATCAAGCTGAACGCACTCGAAGACTACCAGTCGCGCCAGTACCGCGGCCTGACCGACCGTTTCGTGCGCACCGAAGTGCGCACAGCCTTCGGCGGCGCCGCGATCCCCGCGATGATCGATATCATGTCCGGCGTCGGCTTCATGGCCGTGATCCTCTACGGCGGCGCCGAGATCATCGCGGGCGAAAAGACCATCGGTCAGTTCATGACCTTCTTCACCGCGATGGGCTTTGCCTTCGACCCGCTGCGCCGCCTTGGCGCGATGAGCGGCCTGTGGCAGGTCGCCGCCGCCTCGATCGAGCGGATCAAGGAACTGCTCGACGCACCGGTCAACCTGAAATCGGCCAAGTCGCCCAAACCCGTGCCCACCGGCACCCCCGCGATCGCGCTGGAAAACGTGACCCTGTCCTATGGCGACACCACGGTGCTGCGCGAACTCAGCCTGACGGCCGCCCCCGGCAAGACCACGGCGCTGGTCGGCGCATCGGGCGCGGGCAAATCCACCATCTTCAACCTGCTGACCCGCCTGGTCGATCCACAGCAGGGCGTGGTCAAGATCGGCGGCGTGCCCGCCACCGAGATGAAGCTGAACGAAATGCGCAGCCTCTTCTCCGTCGTCACCCAAGAGGCGCTCCTCTTCGACGAGACCCTGCGCGAGAACATCGTGCTGGGCCGCACCGACGTATCTGATGCCCGTCTGAGGGAGGTGCTCGACGCCGCCCACGTCTCGGACTTCCTCGACAAGATGCCCGGCGGTCTCGACACCCACGTCGGCCCGCGTGGCTCTGCCCTCTCCGGCGGGCAACGCCAGCGTGTCGTGATCGCACGCGCCCTGCTGCGCGACACGCCGATCCTGCTGCTGGACGAGGCGACATCGGCCCTCGACGCACAATCCGAACATGTGGTGCAAGAGGCGCTCGACCGTCTGGCGGCTGGCCGCACCACCATCGTCATCGCCCACCGGCTGTCCACCATCATCAGCGCCGACAAGATCGTCGTGATGGACCGCGGCAAGGTTGTCGACGAAGGCTCCCACGAAGAGTTGCTGCAGCGCGGCGGCATCTATGCCGATCTCTACCGTCTGCAATTCAAGGACGGCAAGACCGTGCTTGACAAGGCAGGAGCAGACCGCCTGATCCCCCGCGCCAAAAGCCCGTCTGTCCCGCGCCCCGGCCTGCTGACCCGCGTGCGCGAACGCCTGTTCGGCTAAGGCGCTAGCGCCGGTAGCTCTGCGCCAACCGCTCGGGCGAGACGCCGCCTGCATAGCGCATCAAGGTCCACAGGTTGCGCCCGCCGCGCTTCACCCAGCCTTGCTGGCGGTACTTCGCGGCGCTGGTCACCGCCACCGCGTCCAGACGCACCATCCTGCCCCGCAGCCTGCGCGCCATCGCGACGTCCTCCATCAACGGCTGATCGGCGTAACCACCCACCGCGTCGTACAGCCCGCGCGGCATCAGCAATCCCTGATCGCCGTAAGGCAGCCCCAACCGGCTGCGCAGATTGGCCCAACCCGCAACGAACCGCCCGCCACGATCAAACCGCAGGCGGAACCACCCGGCCCGGTCACTGGTCTGGATATGCTCCGCCACAACGCCTGCCCACCCCTCCTGCAGCACCGTGTCCGCATGCAGCACCAACAGCCAGAGCCCCTGCGCCGCGTCCACCCCGCGCCGCAGCTGACCGCCGCGCGACGCAGGCCCGCTGACCACATGCGCCCCCCAGGCGTCGGCCAAAGTGGTGGTATCGTCCTGCGATCCGCCGTCCGACACGATCAGCTCGCGGATCAGCCCCGCCTCCAGGCCCTCGACCAGCGCAGCAAGGCAGCCAGCCAACTGCGGCGCCGCGTCCAGCGTCGGGATCACGACAGATATCGGTGCGCGCATGGGACTGCCCCCTTTTTCCTGCGGTCTCAATTGCTATATGTCACAAGACACCCAAAGGGAGCCACCCATGACCGACCGCACGATCCTGCACCTCAGCGGTGCCGACACACGCGAATTCCTGCAAGGTATGGTGACGAACGACATCGCCAGACTGGATCACGGACTGGTCTACACGGCACTGCTCACGCCCCAGGGCAAATATATCGCCGATTTCCTCCTGAAATCCGACGGCGACGACGTCCTGCTCGACGCAGACGCCACACAGGCACCTGCGCTGAAGCAACGCCTGACAATGTACAAACTGCGCGCCGATGTGACGATATCCGACACCGATCTCCACCTGCATCGCGGCCTCGGCCCACGTCCAGAAGATGCGCTCGCCGATCCCCGCCACGCAGCCCTCGGCTGGCGCGCCTATCGCGACACCCCGCAAGGTGACGACAGCGTCGATTGGACCGCGCTCATGGTCGAAAATCAAATTCCCAGCGCCGGGCAAGAGCTGCACCCCGACACCTTCATACTGGAAGTCGGCTTCGAGCGTCTGAACGGTGTCGATTTCCGCAAGGGCTGCTATGTCGGCCAAGAGGTCACCGCGCGGATGAAACACAAGACCGAACTGCGCAAGGGCCTCGCTCAGGTCCACGTAGATGGCCCCGCCGAGCCCGGCGCCGAGATCAAGGCAGATGGCAAACCCGCTGGCACTCTGCACAGCCGAGCAGGCGACCGCGCCCTTGCCTATCTGCGCTTTGACCGCGCAGGCGGCGACATGCAGGCAGGCGACGCGACTATACGCAGGCTGGACTGACCCCCGCACTTTCTTTTGGCCAGAAATATCCCGGGGTTTGGGGCAGCGCCCCAATGCAAAACACCCGCCACGAGGGGCGGGTGCGCTGACTAAATACCAAGGCAGAGGATCACGCGCGCTCGGCGTATTCCATCGTCTCAGTGTTCACGATGATATCCTCGTCGTTGCCCACGAAGGGCGGCACCATGACTTTTACACCATTGTCCAGTATCGCGGGCTTGAAGCTGTTCGCGGCGGTCTGTCCTTTGACCACCGGCTCGGTCTCGACGATCTTGCAGGTGACTTTCTGAGGCAATGTCGCGTTCAGCGCCTCTTCATCGTGAAACTCGACCACGATGGTCATGCCGTCCTGCAGAAATGGGCGACGCTCGCCGAGCAGATCTGCGGGCAGCTGGATCTGCTCGTATGTTTCGATGTCCATCACGACCAGCATGCCGTTCTCTTCATAGAGAAATTGCTGGTCCTTTTGCTCAAGCCGCACGCGCTCGACCTTGTCCGCTGACCGGAAGCGTTCGTTCAACTTGGTGCCGTTGCGCAGGTTGCGCATCTCGACCTGCGCAAATGCGCCGCCTTTTCCGGGCTTTACGTGATCGACTTTGACAGCCGCCCACAGACCGCCGTTATGTTCAAGCACGTTTCCGGGGCGGATTTCGTTTCCGTTAATTTTAGGCATGAGGTTAAACCAAGGCAAAAGGTTGATGAGGACGTGAGGCACCCTATATCTTGATGTGCTGACCCGTGCAACACGGCTATGTACTGCGCTGCACCGCAGCAGATATGCGCCTATTGCATAGATGCTATGCGAATTCAGGGTATCCGAATCGACGTGGATAGGTCATAAGAAGCCTCACGCCGAAAAGACAAGAGCAAGAATAAAGGAAGGACGAAGAATGAAAGACTTCGTTGACGGCACGGCCTTCAATAACGAGCAAGGTAACCGTGCACGTAAACTCTTTGCAGCCGTTGTGTTGGCTGCTCTGGACGACGCCATAGCCGACGACAAGAAATATGGCAACGGTCCGGAACAGATCGCCCGCTGGGCACGCTCGCGCGATGGGCGCGAAGTGCTGAGCTGTGCAGGCATCGACCCCAACGAACGTGTGGTGTCGGGCCTGATGGAATTTGTCGGCAAGGGTGTCCGCACCTCGGTTGCGCTGTCGCGCGAAGAGAGCGAACGCCGCAATGCCGCACAACAGGCAGAAGCCGCCTGATCCAACGCACAAACTGCTGCCGAACCAGATAAAAAACGCGCCCTCTGCGGGGCGCGTTTTTTGTTGCGCGATTGCCACAGCGTTGCCAATTGCAGATTAACCTCTGGCGGTTCACGCGGCCTCTTGCTTTGGACACGTGCGAATGCGACGCACTCCTCCATGACGCGCGCAATCATGATCCAGGGCACCGGCAGCAACGTCGGCAAATCGATGGTCGTCGCAGGCCTTGCGCGGGCCTGTGTCCGGCGCGGCCTGTCGGTGCGTCCGTTCAAGCCGCAGAACATGTCGAACAACGCCGCCGTGACGCCCGAAGGGGGCGAAATTGGCCGCGCGCAGGCGCTTCAGGCACGCGCGGCGGGGGTGCCGCCCCACGTCGACATGAACCCGGTGCTGCTGAAACCCCAGAGCGAGACCGGCGCGCAGCTGATCGTGCAGGGCAAGGTGATCGGCACGCAGGAGGCCCGCGCCTTCGGCCATGAACGCGGCGCATTGCTCACCCCCGTCCTGCAAAGCTTTCACCGCCTTGCCTCGCACGCCGACCTGATCATCGTCGAAGGCGCCGGCAGCCCCGCCGAGACCAACCTGCGCAAAGGCGACATCGCCAACATGGGCTTTGCCGTGGCCGCGGGCGTCCCGGTGATCCTGATGGGCGACATCGACCGGGGCGGCGTCATCGCGCAGCTGGTGGGCAGCCACGCGGTGCTTGAAGACGCCGACCGCGCGATGATCCGCGGCTTTGCCGTGAACAAGTTTCGCGGCGATCCCAGCCTGTTCGACGACGGTCTGACCGACATCATCCGGCGCACCGGCTGGCCCTCGCTGGGCGTGCTGCCATGGTTCGACGGCGCCCACCGCCTGCCGGCCGAAGACGTTCTCGACCTGCCCGCCCGCGCGGGCAGCGGCACAGGGCTGGTGATCGCAGTGCCGGTGCTGCCGCGCATCTCGAACTTCGACGATCTCGACCCGCTGGCCGCCGAACCGCATGTCGATCTGCGCCTGATCCAGCGCGGGCATCCCCTGCCTGCCGATGCCGACGTGATCCTGTTGCCCGGCAGCAAATCCACCATTTCCGATCTGGCCTGCCTGCGCGCCGAAGGCTGGGACATCGACATCGCCGCCCATGTCCGGCGCGGCGGTCACGTGATGGGTCTGTGCGGCGGCTATCAGATGCTGGGCCAGACCGTCGCCGACCCTGCGGGCGTTGAGGGACCTGCGGCAACCGTTCCGGGCCTGGGTCTGCTCGATGTGCACACCACGCTGGCGCCGTTGAAAACGCTGGCGCTGCGCGCAGGGACGGATCTGGCCAGCGGTACGGCGCTGACCGGCTATGAGATACACATGGGCGAAACCACCGGACCAGATACTGCCCGCGCATGGCTGCACGTCGAGGGCAAGCCCGCAGGGGCCGTCACCCCGTCAGGCCGGATCAAAGGGTGCTATCTGCACGGTATTTTCGGATCAGACGCCTATCGCGCGGCGTTTCTGCACCAGTTGGGCCAGCGCAGCACCCTGTCCTATGACCACATGGTCGAGGACACGCTGGACGCACTGGCGCAGCACCTTGAGGCGCATATGGACATTGATCTGCTGCTGGAACTGGCTGCGGATATCTAGGGGCGCACCCCTAGATGTCCCGCGTCATTCCAGTTCCTGCGCCGCCAGTGCGCGGTGAATTTCACGGCGGACCAGTTTGCGCACGTTGCGGGTGATGCGTTCACCCAATGCGCCCTGCAACTCCTGACGCACGATGTCGGAAACCAGATCGCGCAGCGCCTCTTCGTCCATCACATCGACATCCGATGCCAAGACATCTTCGGACGCGGCTTCCTTGCGCGGGGGTTCGCCCGCAAAGATCGTGGGTTCGGGTGTCGTCGAGGGCTCGTCGGTTCCTGTCTCGTCAGAGGTATCTTCCCATGCCATCGCGGGCTGTTCGGTGCCCGCGTAATCATCGCGGCCTGCGCCATCAGGTTCCCACTGGTCGTCGGTGCGCGCGATCACCTCTTCGAGGACGGCAATCTTGGCGCTGAGGCTGCGCGGGGTCACACGTGGCTCGACGGAGGGGCCGCGATATTCGGGCACATGCGGCAACACGGCCGCCTTGCGCGCCTCTTCGGCCTCCTGGGCATCGACGGCGCGGAACACATCGCGCAAGGAGCGGGCTTCGGTCGGGGTTTCGCTGGTCGCGCTTTCAGGACGGGGGCGACGATGGGTAAACACCGCCTTTTCAACGGCCTCGTCTTCCGCCAGCGCGGTATCATTCGCTTCGGCGTGATCGTCATTTTCGGTCAAGTCATCTGCGGCAGTCTCGGCCAATAAGGCGTCGATCACGGCTTCTTCGCTATCACCGTCCTCATAGAGATCATCCATGTCAGCGGAGACATCACCAGCATCAGGGTCGGCAATCTCTTGCGCAGGCGCGTCAAATTCAGCACGCGCGCGTACGTCATCTGCGGCAGTATTCTGCTGCGCATCGCGATCCGACTGGGGCATTTCAGCGACCCGCAAGGCAGGCGTCAGGACCAGCCGGTCACTGTTGGCCTTCGGCTTTTGTTCGGCTGGAACGCGTTTGTCTTCGGACACCAGACGGCGAATAGACGACAGGACGTCCTCAACCTCGGCGTTGGTCACGGCATCAGGCATATTATTTTTCCACTCTCACCTCGGATCACAGTTTACCGCGAACCGGAGATTCTCACAACAGGTGTGAAAAATTGTCAGTCTTTTTCTGTCATTCCTTGCCCAAAGCCTCAAGCACGCGGTCCAGCTGCTTGCCCTGTTTGGTCAATTTGGCCGGGCCATCCTTCACCAGATTGTAATAGGCTTCGGGGTCATAGATCTGAACATTCAGGCCAAGCTGCTCGGCAGTCAACAGCCCCATCGAGGCCAGAACCGCATAGGCCGCCACATAGACCTGCGACTGTGCCTGAATGCGCAGCGCTTGTGCATCAAGCAATGTCTGCTCGGCGTCCAGCACGTCAAGCGTGGTGCGTGCGCCCAATGTCGCCTCTTCGCGCACGCCGCTGAACGCCACGTTTGCCGCACTGACCTGCCGTTCGCTGGCCTGTGATTGCGCGATCAGGGCCTGCAGATCCGCGATTGCATTGCCCACGTTCTCGGCCAGATTGTGACGTACCACGTGCAGATTCGCGCGCGCAGCGTCGCGCCGTGCCATCGCCGCGCGGTTGGCCGACGACAGCCGCCCGCCCTGATAGATCGGTCCGCCAAATTCCAGGCCCACGGCCCCGCCCCGGCGGAAATTGTCGTTGCCGAAGTTCTCGGTCGCTGACAGCGATCCGTTCAGGCTGAGCTGGGGGTACATGTCGCGGTCGGTGGCGATGACCAGCAGATCGGTTGCGGCCACCTGATGCTGTGCCGCGTCTATATCGGGATGGCGGCGCATTGCGACGGCCTTGGCGGTGTCAACATTGGTTTCGGTGCGCGGCAGGCTGGGCGGAGGCGCAAGCTGTCCCGGCCTGCGTCCCACCACGTTGCGGTAAAATTCGATGGCCTGCGCCAGATCACGCCGGGCTGCGGCAACCCCGCTGCGTGCGGCGGCCAGCTGCGCCTCGGCCAGCGAGACGTCGGTGCGGGTCACTTCGCCCACCTCGAACCGGTCCTGTGCGGCGCGCAGCTCTTGGGTCAGCAGACGCAGGTTGTTTTCGCGCAGCGCCACGAATTCATAGGCCTGGCGGACGTTCATATAGGCCGAGACCGCGCGCAACAGCACTTGCTGTTCGATCGAGGTCAGCGATGCGCGCGTGGCCAGAACGGTTTCCTTTGCGGCGGCAATGCGCGACTGGGAGGCACCGAAATCATAAAGCAGCATCTGCGCCACGATCCCCACCGTGGTCGATGTGCCACTGAGCGAGGTGCGGTTGAACGAGCTCACCCCGGTTAAACCGGTCGTTGTCGCGCCGCTTTCGCTAAAGCTGTGGTCGATGCTGGCGGACCAGTTCACGATGGGGCGCAGCAGCGCCTGCGCCGCGGCCACGTCCTCGTCGGCAGCACGCAGCAGCGCGCGGTTCTGGTCCAACAGGCCAGAGTGCGTATAGGCCCCCGCCAGCGCGTCAGCCAGCGTGTCAGCCCGCAAGGGCGCCGCGAACACGACCCCGATGGCCAATGCCGCGCCAAGCGTCTTTGCGGTGAAACGTCTTGCAGGTGATCTCATCTCTTGTCCGTCCTAAACATGCGGCGCATTGTGCACCGTCCTGAACTGTTTGCAACGGCCAAGGGACCACCAGCGGACCGCAAGCGCGATGCAATCACAGCTGGAATTGGCTGTGCGCCTCGAAACCGGGCAGAATCGGCGCACCTGCGTTGAACACGTTGCGCCAGGACATCCGCCCGTCGATCTTGTAGCCGACGCGCCCTTCGCCCAGCGCACCGTCCATGAACAGGCACGCGATGCGCCCGCCATCCTTGATCTGGTCGATCAGCGCGTCGGGCACGCGTGCCACGCCACCCTGAACGATCACCACATCATAGGGTCCGTGCTGTGCGGCCCCCTCGGCCAGCGGCCCGGTGTAAAGGGCGACGTTGTCGGCCCCCGCCGTGCTCAGCGCCTCTTGCGCCTCGCGGGCGAAATCCTCGTCTTCCTCGACCGCAACGACAGCTTCGGCCATATGGGCGATCACGGCAGCGGAATAGCCATAGCCGGTGCCCACGTCCAGAACCAGCTCGTCGTTGCCAATGTCCAACGTGTCCAACATCTTGGCCAACGTGCGCGGCTCCAGCACGACGCGGCCCTGCCCCAAGTCGATGTTTTCGCCCATATAGGCAGCTTCACGCTGGGAGGTCGGCACGAAATCCTCGCGCGCGACCGAAAGCATGGCCTGGATGATCGGGAACTTGGTCACGTCCGAAGGCCGCACCTGCGTATCAACCATCACCGTACGGCGCATTTCAAAGTTTGCCATGAACTGAACTCATCTGTTCGGAATCTATCGCTATCAGATGTGCCACATTCCGAACAGCACGGCAACGGGCCGATGGCGCGAATTGAAGATGGCAATGGCGCGCAGCATTTTGGAAAACGAAGCCCTTGCGCTCTTGTGAAAAACGGCCTATCACCCGGCCAACCACGAAAACCCTTGTTTTCAAGGCGCTGGCGAGTTGGCGGAGTGGTGACGCAACGGATTGCAAATCCGTGTACAGGAGTTCGATTCTCCTACTCGCCTCCATTTATTTTCAGTGACTTAGCGTCCTGATCTCCGCAAATTCTTTACTGTGCGCTACTGACAGTAGCCACATAGTAGCCATGCCAGTTCGAATAAGTTAGGGGTTCCTACCTAGTGCTCTGAGTCTGACGTATCTTACCGGTTCCCTCGGATTTGATCGAGCTTATCCAAGGCGCGGCGTTCCCGGGTGAGAATATCCTCGGCGGTTTTGGTCCATTTGAAGGGCTTGGGGCTCT
>NZ_JANKJG010000015.1 GCF_024733015.1 Pseudosulfitobacter koreensis | reverse complement strand
CTTTGCAAAAATCAAAGAGTTCAGAGGGATCGCCACAAGATACGACAAAACGGATTGCAGTTACGCAGCGTGTTGGAACCTCGTAGCAGCACTTATAGCCTCAAGATGATTGTCCACAGGCCCTAGCATGCTCAATAATTGATCGATACACATCATCGCGAAATTCTCCAAAGACGTAACCAGTGTCTATCTTTGCCATGGCAAGCGAGCAAGGCGTCCTTAAAGCCAATGGCTATCGGGCCTTCGATTTTTGCGATGCGCGCGATCCACGAGCCCTATGTCTTAGTGGTTGCCGAGCATCATCGGCTCTGAAACCTTGGACGTCCGCTTCCTGCGCAAAGCCGTCATTGGTGCGAAACGTAGCATCCGTCACTCTGATCTCTAACCCGACCTTCCCCGCAATCTGCACGTCTCGGCCCCCCCCACACACCCCCACACAAATGATGCGACACAATGACGGCACGCGCTCCGCCGGATTGTGACGCGCGGCCGACGCGCGTATAAGACCTGCATGATTACAGAACTTGGTCACTTTTCGCTGATCCTCGCCTTTCTGGTGGCGATCGTACAGGCCGTGGTGCCGATGATCGGTGCGCAGCGGCGCAATGCGGCGTGGATGGCGGTGGCCGAACCTGCCGCCAATGCGCAATTCTTCCTGACGCTCGCGGCCTTCGGCGCGCTGATGTGGGCCTTCATCACCTCGGATTTCTCGCTGCGGCTGGTGGTGCTGAACAGCCATTCGGCGAAACCGATGCTCTACAAGATCAGCGGCACATGGGGCAACCACGAGGGCTCGATGCTGCTCTGGGTGCTGATCGTCACGCTTTTCGGCGCGATGGCGGCATGGTTCGGGGGCAATCTGCCGCCCAGCCTGCGCGCCCGCGTGCTGGCGGTGCAGGCGGCGATCGGGGTGGCCTTCTTTGCCTTCATCCTCTTCACCTCCAACCCGTTCACCCGCCTTGCCGTACCGCCCTTCGACGGGCAGGACCTGAACCCGCTGCTGCAGGACCCCGGCCTCGCCTTCCACCCGCCGTTTCTCTACCTGGGCTACGTCGGCCTCAGCATGACGTTCAGCTTTGCCATGGCCGCCTTGATCGAGGGGCGCGTCGACGCCGCATGGGGCCGCTGGGTCCGGCCATGGACCCTGGCCGCGTGGATCTTCCTCACCATCGGCATCGCCCTTGGTTCGTGGTGGGCCTATTACGAACTCGGCTGGGGCGGCTTCTGGTTCTGGGACCCGGTCGAAAACGCATCCTTCATGCCCTGGCTTCTGGCCGCAGCGCTGTTTCATTCCGCCATCGTGGTGGAAAAACGCGAAAGCCTGAAGAGCTGGACCATCCTGCTGGCGATCCTCGCCTTCGGCTTCTCGCTGATCGGCACCTTCATCGTCCGCTCGGGCCTGCTGACCTCCGTGCACGCCTTCGCCAACGACCCCGAACGCGGCGTCTTCATCCTCGCGATCATCGCACTTTTCGTCGGCGGCGCGCTCACGCTCTATGCGATGCGCGCAGGTGCAATGGAGGCGCGCGGCGTCTTTGGCATGGTCAGCCGCGAAAGCGCGCTTCTGGTCAACAACATCCTGCTGGCGGTCGCCTGTTTCGTGGTCTTCGTCGGCACCATGTGGCCGCTGGTGGCCGAGATGTTCCTCGACCGCAAGCTCAGCGTCGGGCCGCCCTTCTTCAACATGGCCTTCACCCCCTTCATGGTGGCGCTGGGGCTGGTGCTGCCCGTGGGCGCGATCATGCCGTGGAAACGTGCGCGGCTGGACCGTGCCCTGCGGGTGATGGCCCCCGTCTTCGTGCTGGCGCTGGCGCTGGGGGGGCTGGTCTGGGTGATGCAGACCGGGCGCAGCATGCTGGGGCCCGTGGGCCTCTTCCTCGGCGCATGGCTGGTGATGGGCGCTGCCGTCGATCTGTGGCTGCGCACCGGGCGCGACGGGGCCGCGCGCCTGATGCGCCTGCCGCGCGCCGACTGGGGCAAGGCCGTGGCCCACGCGGGCTTTGGCGTCACCGTCCTTGGCATCGCGGGCCTGACCGCATGGCAGTCCGAAGACATCCGCGTCGCACAACTCGGCACCCCGTTTCAGGTCGGCGGCTACACCCTGACGCTCAACGACGTCGAGCGTGGCGAGGGCCCGAACTACATCCGCACCACGGGCCTCGTGACACTGGCAAAGGACGGCCGCGACATCGCGCAGCTGCGCCCTGAAAAGCGGGTCTACCCCGTGGCCCAGATGCCCACGACCGAGGCCGCGATCGACCAGTCGCTGGCCCGCGACGTCTATGTGGTGATCGGCGACGAACAGGACGCGGGCGGCTGGGCCATCCGTACCTACATCAAACCGCTGGTCAACTGGATCTGGATCGGCTGTGCCCTGATGGCCCTCGGCGGCGGGCTCAGCCTCAGCGACCGCCGCTTCCGCGTCGCCGCGGGCGCGCGCAAGGTGCAGGCGGTGCCTGCGGAATGAAACGCCTTGTGCTGATCCTGATGATGCTGGCCGCCCCGGTCTGGGCGGTCGAACCCGACGAGGTGCTCGAAAATCCCGCGCTCGAAGCCCGCGCCCGCGACATCAGCCAGGGCCTGCGCTGCCTTGTCTGCCGCAACGAAAGCATCGACGAAAGCAACGCACCGCTCGCCCGCGACCTGCGCCTGCTGGTCCGCGAACGGCTGGTGGCGGGCGACAGCAACGCCGAAACGGTGGATTTCATCGTCGACCGCTACGGCGAATACGTGCTCTTGCGCCCGCAGGCCACCGGCGCCAACTGGCTCTTGTGGGGGGCAGGGCCGCTGATGCTGCTGCTGGCGCTCTTCGGTGCCACGCTCTACCTGCGCGCCAGATCGCGCGCGCCCGAGCCGCAGGACACGGCCCTCAGCCCCGAAGAACGCCGCCGTCTGGCCGAAATTCTCGACGAGTGACGCGCGGTTTCGCTGGGCCTGCCGCCGTGGTTTGCTAAGCTGCGCGCAAAAGGCCAAAAGCCCCGCAAACTCAGGGACTGACAGGGAAGGGACCCCCACCAGATGCATTACGAAACGCTGACCTACGATCTTGCCGACGGTATCGCCACCGTGACGCTGAACCGCCCCGAAAAGATGAACGCCCTCAACAGCCAGATGCGCGCCGAGATTGCACAGGCCGTGGACCGCGCGGGCAAGGAAGCCCGCGTCGTGGTGCTGACAGGCACGGGCGACCGGGCGTTCTGCTCGGGTCAGGATCTGGGCGACGGCACCGGCGGCTTGGGTGCGGAAAACACCGAACGCACCCTGCGCGACGAATACGCCCCGATGCTGCGCGCCATCGTCAACTGCCCGGTGCCGACGATCTGCGCCGTCAACGGCGTGGCGGCAGGGGCCGGCGCCAACCTCGCGTTGGCCGCCGACGTGGTCATCGCCGCCGAACGCGCCTATTTCCTGCAGGCCTTCGCGCGCATCGCGCTCATCCCCGACGCGGGCGGCACCTATACGCTGCCGCGCACGATGGGCATGTCCAAGGCAATGGGCGCCGCCCTCTTCGCCGACCGCATCAGCGCCAGACAGGCCGACGACTGGGGCATGATCTGGGAGGCCGTCCCCGACGCCGACTTTGACACCCACTGGAAAGCCCGCGCCGCCCATCTGGCCAACGGCCCGACCAAAACCTACGGCGCCATCAAACGCGTCCTGCGCGCCAGCTGGGCCAACGACCTCGAACAGCAGCTTGAACTCGAAGCCTCGGAACAGGGCCAATGCGCCGAAAGCCGCGATTTCGTCGAAGGCGTCGTGGCCTTCACCGAAAAACGCAAGGCGAACTTCGAAGGGCGGTAAATGGCTCCCCGCACCGGACCTTGCAAGGGACAGCGGGCAAGGTCCGGTGTGTGCGGACGTAGCTGCCATGCGAGGCAAATGCTACAATGTCTGCTTTGGTACGCTCTGCAAAAGTCTCTGACTAAACAACGGCCTGCAAGGGGTCAACTATTGCGCCACCGCTTCAATGTCATATAGTTGGTGCGTTATGGCAATGCTATTGCAGTCGTTAATTGAGTGGCTGAGCCTAGGTTGATTGAGATGCCCACCAATCCAAAGTACACAAAAGCGGACCAAACTGGCGAAATGGGTGTCTGGACCGTTTCGAGGATAGTGTCATTTCATTTTGGTTGGGTTTTTCGCAAGAACCACAGCGAACATGATTTTGGCATTGATGGATATCTTGATGTTGTGACGGACGAAGGCGATGTGACGGGGCAACAAATTGCGGTTCAAATCAAGTATGGTGAAAGCTACTTAAGCGATGAGAACCCTCTTGGATTTACATTTAGGGGAGAAGGGAAGCACCTAAATTACTACAAGAACCACCCCATGCCAGTGCTCATCATCATCGGGAGCCCCGATCGAGAAAACTGCTACTGGGAAGTATTTGATTCAGAAAAGATCGTGGCTCGCGGTGGTAGTTGGACACTGAACATTCCTAAGCGAAACGTGCTCCAGAATGACAAGGTAAAGTTGCTCAAATTACTTCCTGACATTGAAACAATCACTGAGGAAGCGAAGCACTTCTGGAAAGTCACCACCGCAATGCAGGATGGTGGGATTGGCATTGCAGCTATCAGTGAAGATGAAGTTCGCCGCAAGGACACAAGCTTCCTACATGATTTCATTGGTAAAATTCTTCAGCAAAAAACAACGACGAGGAACTTTCAGTCTAAAATCGAAATTATGTTTGATGGCGTAGAAGACAGCCAGACGGAGATTTTTGAGATTGATGAATATCGGGATTATATCAAGCTTATGTTTGATGAATTACCACAGATTTCATTCTTCTTAACCAAAGAGACAAAGTTTGGCCTGCTTGGCATAATCCCTCAGTGCTTTGCGTTTCAGGAAAAGGTAACGAAGGACTACGGCAAGGGTGATCGCGTTTATGTCAGGATTGACCCTGAAGCTATAATACCGATGCTCGAAATAATCTTTCACGGATTGAATTTGGTCACCAACTATTTGGAGTTCTCCAAGGAGGAACAGAAGTTGATCGATGATCAGCTTATGGCCTCACTTAACCTACCAATTCCAAACAAGAAGTGACCATTGGAAGTCGGGTCACGGTCATAATCTATCAGAAAAGCTGACATTCATCCACAGCACAGCATCCTACCCTCTAGCCTCAAACCCGCCATTCCCCGCATCGGGCAGCAAGGTCGGCTTGACCAATCTCTCCCGAGCCAGTCCCGAAGATCAAAGCCCTCTGGCGCTCAACGCCGTCACGCCGCCAGCACAGAGGTGGCAGACCTGTTGCAGTCGGCCCCGCCGCTGCAGCCATTGATGTTACCGTCGTCCTCCTCCTCCCCAGTGTCGTCCGCTTCGTCGAAAATCTCGAACATGCCCCAGGCAGCAGCAGGCCCGGCGAGACAAATGCCAGATACCCCAATCACCATTCGCCCAGGATATGGTTCCGGAGTAAAACGATGAAATCGCGCCCAGCTTGCGTCAAATAACGCTTTTAACGCTACACCCCCCACTGTTTCCAAATGGTAAACATTGACCTGTTTCCCACCCAATTCCCTCCGATAAACGAAAAAAGCCACCCCGAAGGGTGGCTTTTCCAATTTCAGAACCCGAAAATTCAGCGGTTTTCGATGTCCACGTAATCGCGCGCGGTCTCGCCCAGGTACAGCTGGCGCGGGCGGCCGATCTTGTTCTGCGGATCGCCGATCATTTCCTTCCACTGCGACACCCAGCCGACGGTGCGCGACAGCGCAAAGATCGGGGTGAACATCGACGTGGGGAAGCCCATCGCTTCGAGAATGATGCCCGAATAGAAATCGACGTTCGGGAACAGCTTCTTCTCCGCGAAATACGGATCTTCCAGCGCCTGTTTCTCCAGCTCTTTCGCGACCTGCAGCACCGGGTTGTTCTCGATGCCCAGCAGTTCCAGAACCTCGTCGGCGCTTTCCTTCATCACGGTCGCGCGCGGGTCGTGGTTCTTGTAGACGCGGTGACCAAAGCCCATCAGACGGAACGGATCGTTCTTGTCCTTGGCGCGGGCGATGAATTCGGGAATACGGTCCGGCGTGCCGATTTCCTTCAGCATTTCCAGACAGGCCTGGTTGGCGCCGCCGTGCGCAGGCCCCCACAGACAGGCGACACCGGCAGCGATACAGGCAAACGGGTTCGCGCCCGAAGACGACGCCAGACGCACGGTCGATGTCGATGCGTTCTGCTCGTGGTCCGCATGCAGCGTGAAAATACGGTCCATCGCGCGGCTCAGGATCGGGTTCACCACATATTCTTCCGCAGGCACGGCAAAGCACATCCGCAGGAAGTTCGACGCATAGTCCAGATCGTTGCGCGGATATTCGAACGGCTGGCCGATGGTGTATTTATAGGCCATCGCGGCAATCGTCGGCATCTTGGCGATCAGACGGATCGACGCGACCTCGCGCTGCCACGGATCGTTGATGTCGGTGCTGTCGTGATAGAACGCGGACATCGCGCCCACCACGCCGACCATCACGGCCATCGGGTGCGCATCGCGGCGGAACCCGCGGAAAAAGTTCAACATCTGCTCGTGCAGCATCGTGTGGTTGGTCACACGGTGTTCAAAATCCTCCAGCTCCGCAGGCGACGGCAGCTCGCCGTAAAGCAGCAGATAGCACACTTCGAGGTAGTGCGATTTGCCCGCCAGCTGGTCGATCGGATAGCCACGGTGCAGCAGCACACCCTCGTCGCCGTCGATGAAGGTGATGGTGCTGTCGCAGCTTGCCGTCGAGGTATAGCCCGGATCATAGGTGAACACGCCCGCCTGGGCATAAAGCTTGCGGATGTCGAGAACGTCAGGTCCAGCGGTGGGCGTGTGGATCGGCAGCTCATAGTCCTTGCCGTCAATCGTGAGTTTCGCAGTCTTGTTCGAGTCGGCCATGCGGTCCCTTCCAGAGTTTCGCGCGGGGGGGCAATGCCACCGGCGGCGCCCGAACCAAAGCTCGGGCCAATTGCTACGTCGCTTATCCTTTAGAACGGGTTAACAGAACGGATTAACCAAACTCAGGTAGCGACATCGGTGATCCGGGCAAGGCTTTCTTCGGGGCCAAGCACCAGCATCATGTCAAACACAGAAGGGGTCACTGCGCGACCTGCCAGCGCCGCCCGAAGCGGGGCCGCCAGTTTGCCGAACTTGGTGTCATGCCGTTCGGCAAAGTCGTTCAGTTTCGCCTCCAGGCTGTCTCGATCCCAGCTATCATTTTGCAGATGCGGCGTCAATTGCGCGAGCAGTGTGCGGTTTTCCACATCCAGCGCTTTTGCAGCCTTTTCATCCACTTGCACGGGGCGGGACGTAAGGGCAAACTGTGCCTTATCAATCAGTTCCGGGAACGTCTTGGCCCGCTCCTTCAAAAACGGCATCGCCTTGAGCAGTGCAGCATCCTGCGCCTCCGTCAGCGCGGGCAAACCGGCCGCCTCCAGGAACGCGACCAGCTCGCGCTGCAACGCAGCGTCATCGCTCGCGGCAATGTGCTGACCGCTCAGATTTTCCAGCTTCTTGGTGTCGAACCGCGCCGGGCTCTTGCCGATGCCCCCCAGGTCGAACCACTCCAGCGCCTGCGCGTCGGTGAAAAACTCGTCGTCGCCGTGGCTCCAGCCCAGCCGCGACAGATAGTTGCGCATGCCCGCCGCAGGATAGCCCATCACCTGATATTCCTGCGCACCAAGTGCCCCGTGCCGCTTCGACAGCTTCTTGCCGTCGGCCCCGTGGATCAGCGGAATATGCGCCCAGACCGGCACGTCCCAGCCCATCGCGTCATAGATCATCATCTGCCGCGCTGCGTTGTTCAGATGGTCATCGCCCCGGATCACATGGGTCACACCCATATCGTGATCGTCGACCACCACCGCCAGCATATAGACGGGCGACCCGTCCGAGCGCAGCAGCACCATGTCGTCCAGCTGGTCGTTGCCGATGGTCACATCGCCCTGCACCTCGTCGCGGATCACGGTCTTGCCCTCCAGCGGCGCCTTGATTCGGATCACATGGGGCGCGTCGGGATGGGCCGACGCCTCCGCATCCCGCCAGGGCGAGCGGAACAGCGTCGACTTGCCTTCCGCCTTGGCCGCCGCGCGAAACGCCTCGATCTCCTCCTGCGTCGCGAAACACTTGTACGCCTTGCCCTGCGCCAGCAGCTCCAGCGCCACCTCCGCATGGCGCGGCGCGCGCTCGAACTGGCTCACGACCTCGCCGTCGTGGTCAAGACCCAGCCAGGCAAGCCCCTGCAAGATCGCCGCCGTCGCCTCGGGCGTGGACCGCGCCCGGTCGGTGTCCTCGATCCGCAACAGGAACTTGCCGCCGCGCCCCCGCGCATAGAGCCAGTTGAACAGCGCCGTGCGTGCGCCACCGATGTGCAGATAGCCCGTGGGAGAGGGCGCGAAACGGGTGACGACGTCGTCGGACATGGAGCGTTTACCTTTCAGTAACCGGAAGATGGCTAGGTTTGGCGTCTGTCTACCCAGTGGACCCATGAGGGGCAAGTATGCGGATGGCACGTCGGTCGCTGCTGCAAGGGCTCGGGGCCCTCGAACACATGATGCTGGTGCAGCGCGGCCATCTCCTCCACTGGGTGCCGGTCTGTCTCGCCGTGGGCATCGGTGGCTTCTTCGCCCTGCGGTTCGAGCCTGACATGACGCAGCTGGCCGGGGCCGCAGGTCTCGCGCTGACTCTCGCGCTGATCGCCCGCCGCACGGGCGAGGCGTTCCGCCCGATCCCCGTGGCACTGGTTCTGATGCTGGCGGGCGCACTGCTCGCCGCCGTCCGGTCGCACAGCGTCGCGGGCCCGGTGCTGGGCTGGCGCTACTACGGCGCGGTCGAGGGGCGCGTGGTCGCCCTTGACCGCAGCGGATCGGACGCGGTGCGCGTCACCCTCGACCGCGTGGTGCTGGAACGCGTCTCGCCCGCCCGCACGCCCCTGCGCGTCCGCGTATCGCTGCATGGGCAAATGCAGGGCATCGACCCGCAACCAGGCATGCGCGTGATGACCACCGCCCACCTGTCACCCCCCGGCGGCCCGACAGAGCCCGGCGGCTTCGACTTCCAGCGCCACGCCTGGTTCGCGAAACTGGGGGCAGTCGGTTATGCCCGCGTGCCGCTGGTCGGGCTGGAACTGCCCCAAAACGACTGGTCGCTCGCAACCTTCCGCGTGCGCATGGCAATCTCGGCCCATGTGCGCGCAGCTTTGCCGGGCGACGTGGGCGGTTTCGCCGCCGCCGTCACCACCGGCGACCGCAGCGGCATCAGCCTCGCCGCGCTCGAAGACCTGCGTGCCAGCAACACCGCACACCTGCTGGCGATCTCGGGCCTGCACATGGGCCTGCTCAGCGGCTTCGTGCTGGGCCTTTTGCGCCTCGTACTGGCCGCCATTCCGGGTGCCGCGCTCCGCCTGCCTGCGCGCAGGATCGCAGCCGTGGGCGCGCTGATCGCCGCCACCGGATACCTCGCACTCTCGGGCGGCAACGTCGCGACCGAACGCGCCTATGTCATGGCCGCCGTGGCACTGGTCGCGGTGATGCTGAACCGCCGCGCCATCAGCCTGCGCGCGGTTGCCATCGCTGCAATCATCGTGCTTGTCCTGCGCCCCGAGGCACTGCTTGGCCCCGGTTTCCAGATGTCCTTCGCCGCCACCGTGGCCCTCGTCGCGGTCTTCGGCTGGATGCGGGACGGCAGGGTGAAAACCGGCCCGCGCTGGCTGCAACCCGTGGTCGGGGTGCTGATGTCCTCCGCCATCGCGGGGCTGGCGACCGCCCCCATTGGCGCTGCGCATTTCAACACGATCTCGCATTACGCGCTGCTCGCCAACCTCGCCTCGGTTCCGCTGATGGGGATGCTGGTGGTCCCGGCGGCGGTGCTGGCGGCACTTCTGGCCCCCTTCGGTCTCGATTGGATCGGCCTGTGGCTGATGGGCCTCGGCCTGCGCTGGATACTGGCGGTGGCGGAATGGGTCGCATCCTTGGACGGCGCGCGCAGCTTCGTGCACGGACCCGGTCCTTGGGTGCTGCCGCTGATCGCCTTCGGCGCGCTGGTGGTGATCCTGTGGCAGGGGCGCGCCCGCTGGGGCGGGCTGACGGCAATGGCGCTTGGCGGTCTGCTCTGGGCAGGGGCCGACCGCCCCGCCGCCCTGATCGCCGAAGACGGCGGCATCGTCGGCGTGATGACCACCCAAGGCCGCGCGCTGAGCAAGGAAAAGGGCGCAGGCTTCGTGGCGCAGAACTGGCTGGAAAACGACGGCGACGGGGTTGACCAACAGAATGCCGCCGCCCGCTGGCAGGGCGACATCGCTTCGCGCACCAAACTGGCGACGGTCGGCCTCGGAGCGGGCACCGTCGAGCTTGTCCATCTGATCGGCAAAACCGGCTTGGCCGATTTTGCGTCCTGCGCGCCGGGGCAGGTGGTGGTGGTCAGCGTGACACCCCAGGTGCCGCTCGCAGGCTGCGACGTCTACGACCCCAAACGTCTGCGCACGACGGGTGCAATCGCGCTGGTGCAGGGCAGGGACGGCGTCCACCTGCGCACCGCCCGCGACGTCACGGGCGACCGCATGTGGTCCGGCTGGGCGCGCTGATCCGCGCATGAAAAAGGGGCGGTTCTGACCGGGAAAAACCCCGCCAGAACCGCCCCCGGAATGAATATGTACCTAATCCGGCCAGATATGTACAAATCCCCGTTACCCCCGCAAAAACCGCGAAAATCGGGCCTGCGGAATGTGTACAGGAACCCGCCGAATATGTACCGAAAACCTCAGTAGGTGCGGATCAGCCCGACCAGCTTGCCCTGAATCTTGACCCGGTCATCGGTAAACACCCGCGTCTCATAGGCAGGGTTCGCAGCCTCCAGCGCAATCGTATTGCCGCGCTTCATATAGCGTTTCAGCGTCGCCTCCTGATCCTCGATCAGCGCCACCACGATATCGCCATTCTCCGCCACCGATGTCTCGCGGATCACCACGACATCACCGTCGTTGATCCCCGCCTCGATCATGGAATCGCCTTTGACTTCAAGGGCATAGTGCTCGCCCTTGCCGGTCAGCATCTGCCCCGGAACCGCCACCGTATGCGACGCCTGCTGGATCGCCTCGATCGGCACACCGGCGGCAATCCGGCCCATCACGGGCAGTTCCGTGGCATAAAGCGCCTCGACCGGCAGCGCCGAAGCAGGCGGCGGACCATCGGGCCGGTCGCCATCAATCACCCGCGGCGCAAAACCGGACGTCGGCGCGCCGCCCATACTCTCGGGCAGCTTAACAATCTCCAAAGCCCGCGCACGGTGCGCCAGCCTGCGGATAAAACCGCGTTCTTCCAAGGCGGTAATCAACCTGTGGATGCCGGATTTCGACCGCAGGTCCAGTGCCTCTTTCATCTCGTCGAAACTGGGCGGCACACCGTCACGCTGGACCCTTTTGTGAATGAATTCCAATAGATCCAGTTGCTTCTTCGTCAGCATGCGCAAGCCCCTCGGCAGAGTTGGTTTTGCTTTGTTCTATACATGTTCCCGTTTTGTGTCAACTGCTTCCGACGCTTACAGGTCGATCACATCCACCATGTCACCGACACCGCGCGCCGCATCGTCGGGCGGCCGCACGATCAGCGCATTGGCCGTGGCCAGCACGCTCAGCAGCGAACTGTCCTGCCGTCCGGCGTCTCGAACCCCCTGTGATTCGGCAACCGCACGCATGTAATGCTCGCGCGGCCCGTTGGCCTCCAGCGGCGCAGTCAGCGGCATCTGCCGACGCGGCGCAGGCGCACATCCCAACCCCTGCATTGCACGGATGACGGGGGCCAGAAACACCGTCCCGCAGACCATCGCAGACACCGGATTTCCCGGCAGGCCGATCATTGGAACGCCGTTTAAAGTGCCTGCCATCAATGGCTTACCGGGGCGCATCGCCACCTTGTAGAACGATTGCTGCATGCCCATTTCGGCGGCCACGGCCCCCACCAGATCATGATCCCCGACCGAAGCACCGCCGATGGTCACCATCAGATCGGCCTCCGCCGCCAGCTCCAGAACCTGCCGCAAACCAGGCTTCGTATCGCGCGCAATCGGCAGAATACGCGGCACAGCGCCCAGCGTTTCAAGCAGCGCCGCCAGTCCAAAGGTGTTCGATACGATGATCTGATCATCGCCCGGCATCTCACCGGGCATCACCAATTCGTCCCCGGTCGAGATCAGCGCCACCACCGGCGCGCGCGTCACCGGCACTTGCGCCACGTTCATCGCCGCCAGCAGAGCCACGTCCCCCGGCGAAAGACGGCGGGGTGCGGGCATGGCCGTGCCTTCGGTAAAGTCAGTGCCTGCGGGGCGAATGTTGTTGCCGGAACTCAGGTTGTGGTTCAGCGTGATCAACGTGCCGCGCCGGGTCACGTCCTCTTGAATCACAACGAAATCAGCACCTTGCGGGACGGGCGCGCCGGTGAAGATACGCACCGCTTGCCCCGCGCCGACAGTGCCCTCGAACCCGTGTCCGGCAGCGGATTCGCCGATGACCTTGAACAGCGCATCGGTCTCGACCTCGGCAGATTTTACCGCATATCCGTCCATCGCCGATGCGGCAAAGGGCGGCTGTGTGCGCCGCGCAGTGACGGTTTCGGCAAGCACGCGCGCATGCGCGCGCCGCAGCGGTACGGTTTCCACATCCAGCGGGCGCACCAGCGCAAAAAGGTGGTCGAGCGCCTGCGAAACTGGGATCATGTCGCTTCGTACCGCCCTGATTTTCCACCATCTTTCAGAACCACGTGCAGCCCGCCGATCTCCATCGCCTTGTCCACGGCCTTGGCCATGTCATAAACCGTCAGCGCCGCAGTCGAGGCGGCAGTCAGCGCCTCCATTTCCACGCCGGTCTGGCCGGTGGTCCTGACCGTGGCAGTGATGCGAATACCCGGCAGGGCTGCATCGGGCGCAAGATCCAGCGCTACCTTTGTGATCGGCAGCGGATGGCACAGCGGGATCAGATCCGAGGTGCGCTTCGCGCCCATGATCCCCGCCAGCCGCGCAACGCCCAGAACATCGCCCTTCTTGGCGCGACCTTCAGTAATGATATCAAAGGTTTCACGGGCCATCTTGATGTGACACGCAGCCACGGCCACACGGTCCGTCACGGCCTTGTCGGTGACATCGACCATATGCGCCTGACCTTCGGCGTCAAAATGCGACAGCTTGCCAGCCGGTGCGTCAGCCACCCTACATGCCCCCAGCAGGTTGCAGCGGGTTCGCCAGCAGCGCGCGGGTCGCCGCCGCCACATCATCATGTCGCATCAGGCTTTCGCCGATCAGGAAACTGCGCACGCCATAGCGCGCCATCTCGGCCAGTTCCTTGGGCGTGTTCAGACCGCTTTCGCAGACGATCGTGCGGTCCTCCGGCACCAGCTTCGACAGGGTGCGCGTCGTATCAAGAGAGGTCTCGAAGGTCTTGAGATTGCGGTTGTTTATCCCGATCAGCGGGCTTTTCAGAACGCTGGCACGGGCCAGTTCTGCCTCGTCGTGAACCTCGATCAGCACATCCATCCCCCACTCGATGGCAGTCTCTTCCAGCTCGACTGCCTGCGGGTTCGAGACAGAGGCCATGATGATCAGGATACAATCGGCCCCCAGCGCGCGCGCTTCGATCACCTGATAGGGGTCGTACATGAAATCCTTGCGCAACACAGGCAGCGAACAGGCGGCGCGGGCCTCGACCAGAAAGCTCTTGGCCCCCTGAAAGCTGGGCGTGTCGGTCAACACGGACAGGCACGCGGCACCGCCCTGTTCATAGGCCTGCGCGTGGGCGGCAGGATTGAAGTCCGGGCGGATCATCCCCTTGGAAGGGCTGGCTTTTTTGATCTCGGCAATCAGCCCGTACCCCTCGCGCGCCTCTGAATAAAGCGCCTCGGCGAACTGGCGCAGCGGCGGCGCGTTGCGCGCTTCGGCCTCGACGTCGCCCAGGGTTTTTACCTGTTTGTCGGCGGCAATTTCTTCCAGTTTGTAGGCTTTGATGCGGTCTAGGATTGTCTCGGTCATGGGTCGGCTTTCTGTGGCAGATGCGGGCGTCAGGCGGTCAGCCCTCTTGCGTGATTTTGGCGACAGCCGCGATCTTGGCCCGTGCGGCCCCACTGTCGATGGACGTGCGGGCCATTTCGACGCCTGTTTTCAGATCGGCGGCTGCATCTGCAACAACTAGGGCCGCCGCAGAATTCAGCAACACGGCGTCGCGGTAGGCAGAGGGCGCGCCATCCAGCAGCGCGTTGAAGGCCGTCGCGTTCTGTTCGGGCGTGCCGCCGACGATCTCTTCGAACGGATGCACAGGCAGGCCCGCGTCCTCGGGGTGCACTTCCATATCGGTGATGGTGCCGCCATCCAGCGCCGAGACCCACGAGACGCCGGTAATCGTCAGCTCGTCCGTGCCGTCCGAGCCGTGGACCAGCCACGCCTTTTCGCTGCCCAGCTGCCCCAGCGTTTCGGCCATCGGTCGGATCAGATCGCGCCGATAGGCCCCCGTCAGCTGGCGTTTGACGCCCGCGGGGTTGGTCAGAGGCCCCAGGATGTTGAAGATCGTGCGGGTGCCAAGCTCGGTGCGCGCAGGCATGACATGGGCAATCGCGGGGTGGTGCATCGGTGCCATCATGAAACCGATTCCGGTCTCGCGCAGCGCACGTTCCACGACCGGAGCGCCGACCATGACCTTCAGCCCCATCTGGGTCAGCGCATCGGCGGCACCGGATTTGGAGCTGAGGTTGCGGTTGCCGTGCTTGGCCACCACCACGCCCGCGCCTGCCACCACAAAGGCCGTCGCGGTCGAGATGTTCAGCGTGCCCTTACCGTCGCCGCCTGTGCCCACGATGTCCATCGCCCCCGCAGGGGCCTGAACCGGATTGCACTTGGCGCGCATGACGGCTGCGGCGGCGGCGTATTCGTCGACCGTCTCGCCTCGGGTGCGCAGCGCCATCAGCAGTCCGCCGATCTGGGCGGGCGTCGCCTCGCCGTCAAAGAGGATCGCGAACGCGGCCTCGGCCTGCGCGCGGGTCAGCGGGCCATTGGCGGCGGCGTCGATCAGGGGTTTGAGGGTATCACTCATGCGGGCACCTTCAGCACGTCCAGGAAATTCTTCAGCAGCGCATGGCCATGTTGCGACCTTATGCTCTCGGGGTGGAACTGCACGCCGTGGATCGGCAGGTCTCGGTGCTGCAGGCCCATGATGATGCCGTCGTCCAGCTCGGCGGTTACTTCCAGGCAGTCGGGAAGGGTGGCGCGTTCGACGATCAGCGAATGATAGCGCGTCGCCTCGAATGGGGTGGGCAGACCGGCAAACAGGCCGCGACCCTCGTGTTGCATCGCGCCCATCTTGCCATGCACGATGTCGGGCGCGCGCACGACCTTGCCGCCGAAGGCCTGTCCGATGGTCTGGTGACCCAGGCACACGCCCATGAGCGGCGTGCGGGTTTCGGCTGCGGCCTGCGTCAGCGCCAGACAGATGCCCGCCTGATCGGGGTCGCAAGGCCCCGGCGACAGCAGGATGCCCGCGGGGTTCATCGCCATCGCCGCCTGAACATCCAGCGCATCGTTGCGGTGAACGGCAACTTCGGCGCCCAATTCCCCCAGATAATGCACGAGGTTATAGGTAAAACTGTCGTAGTTGTCGATCAGCAGCAGCATGGGTCAAACTTTGCATTTAGGGGGCTGGAGGCCAAGGCCACCTGCACTGTATAAGCGAGGCACACTTGTTCAGGCTTGCCCGTCAGCGTCAAGGGGGCGGGGGCCGGAAGACAGGGCAGAGTGGCCGAAGACAGGGCACAGTGGGCGATGACAAGAGTACAAAAAACCCGTTAGGGTGAGCACGCAACAGGCAGGGACGAACAGACATGGCGCGAGGGTTTTTGAGCGGAGCAATGGTTGGGGCCTTGGTCGGCGTCGGTGCGGTGGGGATCGCGTCGATTCAGGCCGATGCACCGGCTGCACCTGATATGGTCGTGTCCGCCCCCGTCGTGGGTGCCGCGCCCGAAGAGGGCAGCGCCGAGACCCCGCAAATGGCGGGCGATGCCGATCTTGCGACCGGTGCAGGTGCGCCGATGGTGCCCGAGCCTCAGGCCGATGATGTGGCCGCCGCGAGCGACGCGGGCACCGACACGCCGCTGCGTCCCGAAACCGGCGGCACTGCCGGGCTTGTCGCGCCCGAAGCGCCCGTTGCCGACGGTGGCGTGGTTGTCCAATCCGACGAGCCGGTGTTGCCCAGCCCGCAGGCCGCGCTGCCCGCGCAGCCCGATGCGGACGATTTGAGCATTTCCACCGAACCGGCCCAACCGCCCGCGCCCGAAGTGGCCGAGGACAGCGGTTTCGACACCTCCGAAGCTGACGTCGAGGATGATGGCGTGACGGTGGTGGTTGTGCCAGATGTGGACGCGCCCGCAGCAGAAGAGGAGGTCGTCTCTGAAGCAGATACCGACGCAGACGCTGGCACCGAAACAGACACCGCAGCCGAAGAAGACACCCTTGCCGAAGAGGAGCCCGCGCAGACGCCCCTGCTGGATCAGCGCGTCGGCTCGCTGGTGGATCGTGACACGCCGTCTGTGCCAATTCCCGATGCGCAGGCCCCGGAAGCTGCGGCCGAAACTGAAGCCGCGCTCGAACCCGACCAGGACCCCATCGACGCCTATGCCTTCATGACCGAGCAGGACGCGATCGACCCGTCGAAGCCGATGATGTCCATCGTGCTGATCGACAATGGTGCCGATCTGAGCGGCGGCACCGTCGGTCTGGCCGCCCTGCGTAGCTTTCCCTATCCGCTGAGCTTTGCCATCGACGCGACCCTGCCTGACGCCGCCGAGCGTGCTGCCGCCTACCGCGCCGAAGGGCTTGAGGTTCTGGCGCTGATCGACCTGCCCGCAGGGGCCACGCCGTCCGATGCCGAAGTCGGCGTTGCCGCAGCGCTCGACGCGGTGCCGCAGGCCATCGGCGTGCTGGAGGGGGTCGGCACCGGCTTTCAGGCCGACCGTGCTCTTTCGGATCAGGTGGTCGGCATTCTGGGTGGCAGCGGCCATGGCATCGTGATGCAGTCCAAGGGGCTGAACACCGCGCAAAAGCTGGCCCTGCGCGAAGGCATACCCGCCGCCACCGTGTTTCGCGATTTCGACAGTGCCGACCAGACGCCCACCGTGATCCGGCGTTTTCTGGATCAGGCGGCGTTCCGGGCAGGGCAAGAGGGCGGCGTGATCATGCTGGGCCGCGTGCGCCCCGACACGATCTCTGCGCTGCTGCTCTGGGGCTTGCAGGACCGGGCCGAACGCGTGGCGCTGGTGCCTGTGTCGACGCTGCTGAAGGCGCAGGTGGACGACTAGCCGCTAGATAATCTCGTCTTCGTCAAAGATCGGGTCGGCCCCAAGCTGGGCGGTCATATCCTCGACCGTGTCCTCGTCGGCGCGCGGGCCAAGTTCCGCCAGATGAAAGATCGCGTCGCCCTCGTTGACCACGGGCAGGATCGCGCGCCCGATCAGGATGCCGCCGTCGGGGGCTTTCAACTCGACCTCGATGTGGCCGAAGGGGTCTGAGATGGCGGCCAGCACATCGCCCTTTTCCACCACTTCGCCGGTGTCACGAAAGGTGCGCAGCAAGCCGCCCGCAGGCGCGCGCAGCCAATGCGAGCCCTTGCAGATCAGCGATGCGGCCTTGCCGCGTGCGATGCCCTTGGCCGGCAGCATGTCCTGCGCGCGCATGACCCGCAGGATGCCTGCCACACCGGCGCGCACGGCAAATTCGTCGAACCGCAACCCTTCGCCCGCCTCATAGAGCAGCACCGGTGTGCCCCGCGCGGCAGCCTCGCCGCGCAGCGACCCGTCTCGCAGCGGCGAGTTCAGGATGACCGGCGCGCCGAAGTCGCGCGCCATCTTTGCGGTGATCTTGTCGCCCGGCGTGATGCGGCACTGCGGCAGGTTGGTGCGATGGATCGCCGCCGAATGCAGGTCGATCCCGAAATCGCAGCGCATGACGATCTCGTGCAGGAACAGATGCGCCAGCCGTGACCCCAGCGACCCCGAGGGCGTGCCGGGAAAACACCGGTTCAGATCACGCCGGTCGGGCAGATAGCGCGAGCGGTTGAGAAAGCCGAATGAGTTGACCACAGGCACCACCAGAAGCGTGCCGCGAAGGCTGGACAATTGCGGCGCGCGCAGCAGGCGGCGCACGATCTCGACGCCGATCACCTCGTCGCCGTGGACCGCAGCCGAGACGAACATCGCGGGGCCCTCGCGCTTGCCGTGGTGCACCTGAACGGACATATGCACCGGCGTGTGGT
Source organism: Pseudosulfitobacter koreensis (assembly GCF_024733015.1). Classification (GTDB taxonomy): domain Bacteria; phylum Pseudomonadota; class Alphaproteobacteria; order Rhodobacterales; family Rhodobacteraceae; genus Pseudosulfitobacter; species Pseudosulfitobacter koreensis. The sequence goes on along the minus strand of NZ_JANKJG010000015.1, from coordinate 50,753 downwards.
CGGGCAGGATCGACACCGGCAGATCCACGGTGTCGCTGGTGCCCGCCGCGATGCGTTTGCCTGCAATCTCGAAGGGGGGACGGCTCATGGTATGGGTGGCCTCTGTCTATCCGTTGCCGCCGCCGAACCGTGCCGCATCTTCTGCCGCACGGCGGATCGCGCCGGATTTGTGAACGGTTTCCATGTATTCCGATTGTGGATCGCTGTCATAGACCACGCCGCCGCCTGCCTGGATGTAGAGTGTCTGGTCCTTGACCACGGCGGTGCGCAACGCGATGCACATGTCCATGTCGCCGCCCGCGCTGAAATAACCGACACCGCCGCCATAGACGCCGCGCTTTTCCGGCTCCAGTTCGTCGATGATCTCCATCGCGCGGACCTTGGGCGCGCCTGATACCGTGCCTGCGGGCATCCCTGCGAAAAACGCATCCAGCGCGTCCTTGCCGGGGGCCATCTCGCCCACCACATTCGACACGATGTGCATCACGTGGCTGTAGCGTTCGACGATAAATTCTTCCGTCGGGCGCACTGTGCCGATCTTGGCCACACGGCCCACGTCGTTGCGGCCCAGATCCAGCAACATCAGATGCTCGGCCAGTTCCTTCTGATCCGCCAGCAGATCGTCCTCAAGCGCGCGGTCTTCCTCGGGCGTGGCGCCACGTGGCCGGGTGCCCGCGATTGGGCGGATGGTGATTTCATTGCCGAACACACGCACAAGGATTTCCGGGCTGGCCCCGATCACCTGAAAGCCGCCAAAGTTGAAATAGAACATGAAGGGCGACGGATTGGTGCGGCGCAGCGACCGGTAGAGCGAGAAGGGCGGTTGCGGAAACGCCTGCGACCAACGCTGGCTTGGCACCACCTGAAAGATATCACCGGCGCGGATGTAGTCCTTGGCCTTTTCCACTGCCTCAAGATAGCCTTGATGGCTGAAGTTGCTGACCGGCTCGACGCTGACCGATGCCTCGCCCAGATCGCGGGTTTCGCGGGGCATGGCGCGCTCCAGATCGCGCACCGCGTCCATCACCCGCTCGGCCGCCTGCGCATAAGCCGCGCGTGCCGATTGGCCGTCATTGACCCACGCGGGCGACACCACGGTCACCTCGCCCTTGACCCCGTCCAGCACGGCGACGACCGACGGGCGCAGCATCAACGCATCGGGCAGGCCCAGCGGGTCGGGGTTCACATCCGGCAGATGTTCGACCAGGCGCACGGTGTCATAGCCCAGATAGCCGAACAGACCCGCCGTCGCTTGCGGTAGATCGTCGGGCAGATCGATCTTCGATTCCGCGATTAGCGCCCGCAGCGCGTCGAGCGGATTGCCCTCCATCGGCTGAAACGCATCGGCGTCATAGCGCGCAGCGCGGTTCACGGCGGATGTCTCGCCGGTGCAGCGCCAGATCAGGTCGGGCTTCATGCCGATGATCGAATAGCGCCCGCGCACTTCGCCGCCTGTCACCGATTCCAGCACGAAAGCGTTTTCGGCAGCCCCCGTCAGTTTCAGCATCAACGACACCGGCGTGTCCAGATCTGCGGCAAGGCGGGTATAGACAATCTGATTGCGGCCAGCGTCGAAACCGGCGGCAAAGTCGTCATATGCGGGGGTCAGAGCCATTTCAAAATCCCGTATCAGGGAAAGTTCACGTGAACGGCCTGTACCGCGCGCTGGTCGATCTGGGGCCGGGCCCGAATGGTGGTGTCAGCGGTGTAGATGTCCAGGATGTTCTGCGACAGCGACTGGTTCATCTGCTCGGCAAGCTGCTCTTGCAGGGCAGTGGCTTCGGCGTTGTCCTGGGCTGGCAGGATGTCGTCCAGACGCACGATCACGACCATGCCCTGACCGGTGATCAGGTTGATGTCGCCTTCGTCCATCTCGAAGACCTGCGCCATGAAGCCGCGCGGCGTGTTCTGGATGAACGCGTTGCGGGCCTGATCAGCTTCTTCGATGGAATCCAGTTCCAGATCGGCAAAGCCTGCGCCCTCTTTCAGTTGCGGCAGCAGCTCTTCGGCGCGGGCGGTCAGCGCAGCCTCGGTGCGGGCGGCGGTCATGTCGGCAGCCACATCCTTGCGCGCCTCCTCAAAGGTCGCGTCGCGGGCGGGGATCACCTCGTCCAGACGCAGGGCAAAGATGCCACCATCGCTCAGGCGTTCGATCTGCGGATAGTCGTCCAGCGTCAGCGCCTGCGCGGCCTCGCGGAATTCGGTATAGCCCGACATCGCGTCATCCATGCCCTCGAACCAGTCGATGGTGTCGACGGTCATCGCACTCTCGCCTGCCAGTTCCTCCAGCGTCGCGCCGCCTGCCAGCAGATCGTCGTAATCATTCATCTGAATTTCGACCTGACGGCGGGCACGGTCGGCGGCCAGCGTGGCGCGCAGTTCGGGTTCCGCCTGTTCGAAGGTGGTGTTCTGCGCGGGCAGCACGCCGTTGACGCGGTAGAGCGCAGGCCCCAGCGGCGAGGGCAGCGGGCCCACGACATCGCCCACTTCGGCGGCAAAGATGGCCTCGCCGGCGGCATCCAGTTCGTCCAGAGCGACATCGCCCATGTCGACGTCGGCCAGATCCAGACCGCGATCCTGCACCAGTTGTTCGAATGTGGTGCCCTGCATTTCCAGCGCCGCGGCGGCCCGGTCAGCAGCCTCGTCATCCAGGAACGGCAGGCGCTCGACCAGGCGACGCTCGGGTTGCTGGTATTGCTCGGCGCGCGCGTCATAGGCAGCTTGCAGGTCGGCCTGATCGACCTCGACTGTGTCCACCAGCATGTCGGGGGTCAGCAACGCATAGGTGATCTTTTTGGTCTCGGGGCGCTGATAGTCGGCCTGGTTCTCGCTGTGATAGGCGCGCAGTTCTTCTTCGGTCGGCGCGGCAATCGGCGTGTCCAGATCGTCGGCGTTCAGGCGCGACCAGGTGAAATCGCGGGTCTCGCCCACGTAGTCCACCAGCGTCTTTGCATAGGTGTCGGGCATCACGACGCCCGAGGCGATGGCGCCTTGCAGCAGGCTGCGGGCGGCTTCTTCGCGCAGGCTTGTCTCGAATTCGCTCTCGCTCATCCCCGACTGTTCCAGCGCCATCCGATACCCTTCGCGGTTGAATTCACCGTCCACACCGCGAAAGGCGCGGATTTGCAGGATCTCGTCGCGCAGGGCTGCGTCACCGATGGACAGGCCCAGCTTGTCGGTCTCGTTGTCCAACGCGCGCTGGCGGACCAGACGTTGCAGAACGGATTGATCTAGGCCCATCGCTTGCGCACGGGCAAAGGGCAGCTGTTCGCCGGTCTGCGCCTCGACCGCGCGGATTTCCTGGCTGAGCTGGCGGGCATATTGGTCGATGTCGATGTGTTTGTCGCCGACGGTGCCCACGGTGCGCAGGGTGCCCGACAGGTTGGTCGCGCCAAAGCCGCCCAGGCCCAGTATCAGCAGACCCATCAAGATCCATACCAGGGTTTTCGACATGTTCTTCGTGCGTACTGCCATGATGCGGGTCCTCGATAAAGTTTGCCTTGTCTACCGAGCGTGCAGGGCAGGGGCAAGGGGCGTCAGCGCAGCAGGTCCAATGCCGCGAGACGGCTGTAAAACGCGGCGATTCCCGGCACATCGAGGTTGGCAAAAGCGATCCGCAACTGGCGCGCGCCGGTGGTATCGTCGTCGGGGCAGAACATGGTGCCGGGCAGGCACAGGATGCCCGCATCGCGCACCAGTCGCGGGGCAAGTTCGGCCGAGGACATCGCGAAGGGGTGTTCGAGATAGGCGAAGTAAGCCCCCAGACCCAGCAGCCGCCACCCCTGCGCCTTGAGCACGTCAAACCCGTCGGCGATGGCCGCGCGGCGGGCCAGGATCTCGTCGCGCTCGCCCGCAACCCATTGCGACAGGTTTTCCAGCCCCCACAGGGCAGCGTACTGGCCGATCTGACCGGGGCAGATCGCCACGGTGTCGAGGAACTTCTCGACCTCGGCCAGACGCGCAGGCGACGCGGCAAGTGCACCGACACGGTGGCCGGTCAGGCGGTAAGCCTTTGAAAAGGAATAGAGGTGGATGAAGGTGTCTTGCCATCCGTCCCGCTGGAACAAAGGATGTGGCGCGCCGGTGCGGCTGTCGAAATCACGGTAGGTTTCGTCGACCAGCAGGGCGATGCCCGTCTCTTGTGCCAGATCATAGAAGGCGCGGACCAGATCGGCGGGGTATTCCACACCGCCGGGATTGTTGGGCGTGACCAGCGCAATCGCACGGGTGCGCGGCGTGATCAGCGCGCGCGCGTCATCGACGTCGGGCAGCAGATCGTCGCGGGTGCGCAGCGCAACCGAAGCGACGCCCGACATGTCCAGCCACATCTTGTGATTGAAATACCATGGCGTCGGCAGGATCACCTCGTCGCCCTCGGCGCAGAGCGTCGCGATGGCGGCAGCGAAAGCCTGATTGCAGCCCGAGGTGATCGCCACGTGATCGCCCGCGACCTGCGCTTCGTAATGGCTGCTGATCTGTGCGGCCAGCGCGTCCCGCAGTGCGGGCATGCCCAGAACGGGGCCATAAAGATGCGCATCGTCGCGGGTCAGCGCCGCATCGGCCATCGCCTGACGCAGCGCTTGGGGGGGCGGCTCGACCGGGGCGGCCTGGCTCACGTTGATCAGCGGACGGCCTTCGGGATGGGTGACACCGTCCAGCCAGCGGCGCGCCTCCATCACCGGAGGGGCGAATGTGGTCGCGGTGCGTGGCAGGGACATGGGACGGCTCCGGTTTAGAAAGGGCAGGCGTGTATGATGGGCAGATCAGTCCTTGCCGCGGTACGGATCGACGTATTGCAGCGCCATGTCCCAGGGGAAGAAAATCCACGTGTCCTGACTGACTTCGGTGACAAAGGTGTCGACCTGCGGGCGGCCCTTGGGCTTGGCATAGACCGTGGCGAAATGCGCCTTGGGGTACATCGCGCGCACCACTTCGAGAGTTTTGCCGCTGTCCACCAGATCGTCGATGATCAGGATGCCGGTTCCGTCGCCCATCAGTTCGGGGTCAGGCGATTTCAGCACGCGCGCCTCGGACTGGTCCTGATGGTCATAGGATTTGATGCTGATTGTATCCACAGTGCGAATGTCCAGCTCGCGCGCGGCAATCATCGCGGGCGCCATACCGCCACGGGTGATCGCAACCACAGCGCGCCAGCCGCCCTCATCCGGGCCATGTTCGGCCAGTCGCCACGCCAGCGCGCGGCTGTCGCGGTGGATCTGGTCCCAGCTGATGTGAAAGCCTTTTTCGTGGGGCAAGCGGTCGGTCATCGGATTACTTTCCTGTCAGAAGTTTCAGGCCAAAGCCACCCAGCGCCAGCGCCGCGATGCGGTCCAGCACGGGTTTGGCCGCAAGATAGCGTGCACGGGCAGGGCCGCTGGACAGCAGCAGGGCGCAGGCGGTGTAAAACAGCATTTCCAGCACGAAGTGGTTGGCAACGATCAGCGCGATATGCGCGGGACTCAACGCCGACGGAAAGACCACGACGATCAGCGCTGCGGCAAAGAGCATGGATTTCGGATTGCCGAGGTTGACCAGAAACCCCGCCAGAAAGGCCCGCCCGCGCGGCACGGATACATCGCCCAGCGTGTCGCGGGCATGGCGCCAGGTCTGGATGGCGATCCAGATCAGGTAAAACGCACCGCCGATCTTCAAGGTGGTATAGGCCCACGGAAACAGCGCGAAGATCCCACCGAGCCCCAAAAGCGCCGCCGTGGTCCACAGGGCCGCCATCGTCGCCAGGCCGAAGCCCGTGGCGATGCCCGCCGCGCGCCCCGCGCTGACCGACATGCGCACCGACACCAGGAAGGCGGCGCCGGGGCTGAGCAGGGCGGCGATCAGGATCGCGTTGAAGGCAAGCAGGCTCTCTGGCGTCATCGCAGGCTCACTTCGTGATGTCGGGGGCGTCGACCGCCTTCATGCCGACGACATGATAGCCTGCGTCGACATGCAAGTTCTCGCCGGTGGTGCCGCTGCCCAGATCGGAGAGCAGATAAAGCGCTGCCTTGCCCACATCCTCGATGGTCACGTTGCGGCGCAGGGGAGAGTTGTACTCATTCCACTTCATTATGTACCGGAAATCACCGATGCCCGAGGCCGCCAGCGTCTTGATCGGACCGGCCGAAATGGCGTTGACGCGGATACCGTCCTTGCCCAAATCTTCGGCAAGATACTGTACCGATGCCTCAAGAGCGGCCTTGGCCACGCCCATCACGTTATAATGCGGCATGACTTTTTCCGCGCCGTAATAGGTAAGGGTCACGGCGCTGCTGCCGGGGTTCATCATCTTTTCGGCACGCTGCATCACGGCGGTAAAGGAATAGACCGAGATGTCCATCGACATCGCGAAATTGCCGCGACTGGTGTCGACATAGCGCCCACGCAGTTCGGATTTATCAGAAAAACCAATGGCATGGACGACAAAGTCAAGGTTGCCCCAGGTCTCTTTCAGGGAGGCGAACAGCGCGTCGATCGACGCCTCGTCGCCCACATCGCAGGGCAGGACGATATCGCTGCCCAGTGAGGCCGCCAACGGGTCCACGCGTTTTTTCAGCGCATCGCCCTGATAGGAAAACGCAAGCTCCGCACCGGCATCCGCCAGCATCTTTGCGATGCCCCATGCGATTGACTTGTCATTGGCAAGGCCCATGATCAGCCCGCGCTTGCCCTTCATTAGATCATGCGCCATCAAAAACCCCTTTTGCCTTCAAGCCACTTTTTCAATGCGACCTTTAGGCGATTGACCCGGCCCCAGCAAGAGAGTTGGTATGCATGAGTTATTGTCCAACCGCGCCGTGTTGCGTGGCTGCGGTAGGGATAGGTGAACGCATGTGCGGTATCGAAGGAGATGAGAATGGCGGAACGCAGTGGTAAATTCGCGGGCGAAGATCCCTTTGCCCTAGTGCGCGCGTGGCTGGCCGAGGCCGAGACCACCGAGGTGAACGACCCCAACGCCATCGCTCTGGCGACGGTGGACGCCCAAGGGCTGCCCAATGCGCGGATGGTGCTGCTCAAGGACATCACCGATGACGCGTTCATATTCTATACCAATTACGAAAGCGCCAAGGCGCAGGAACTGGAGCACGCGGGAACGGCGGCTTTTGTGATGCACTGGAAATCGCTGCGTCGACAGGTGCGTGTGCGCGGCACGATCACGCGCGAGGACGGTCCGCTTGCCGATGAATATTATGCGTCGCGGTCGCTGAAAAGCAGGCTCGGCGCCTGGGCGTCGCGCCAAAGCCGCCCGTTGAAGAACCGCGCGACGCTGATGGCCGAGGTCGCCAAGGTCACGGCTCAGCACGGAACCAACCCCGCGCGCCCGCCATTCTGGGGCGGCTACCGCATCACCCCCGTTGAGATCGAATTCTGGGCCGACGGTGATTTCAGACTGCACGACAGATACAGGTGGCGGCGCGAAACCGAAGGCAAACCATGGGAGATTACCCGACTAAACCCATGAAACTTGCGTAGCGTGAAATGCAGATTGTTGATTTTTATACGTTTTTCGCGCTTGAAAAGCGATAACGAAATCGTGCAAGTCTGGAACCACATAATTCCTGCGCGAACCGAGCGATGAAAGACAACCCTGTGGAAGACGAAGAACATCACCGCGAAACCGTCTCGGGGCTGGTCAAATGGTTTGATCCGGTCAAGGGTTTCGGCTTTATCATAGCCGACACTGGTGGACCGGATATCCTTCTGCACGTCAATGTCTTGCGCAATTTCGGACAAAGCTCGATCTCGGATCAGGCGCGGATAAATGTGCTGACCCAGAACACCGACCGCGGTGTGCAGGCCGTCGAGATTCTGTCGATCATGCCCCCCGAGTACGGCAGCGAGGCGCTGCCGCTGACCGATCTGGCCGAGATTGGCATCGCGGATGTGCGCGATGTGCCGTTGGAGCCGGGCAGGGTGAAATGGTTCGACAAAAGCAAGGGGTTCGGCTTTGCCAACGTCTTCGGGCAGCCTGACGATGTCTTTCTGCATGTCGAGGTGTTGCGCCGGTCTGGTCTGGCGGACCTGCAACCGGGGGAAGCCTTGGCAATGCGGGTGATTGATGGCAAACGTGGTCGCATGGCCGCCGAAGTTCACGCTTGGGAGGCGGCGCTGTCAAAGGACGACTGACGATGCGCGGCATTCTTTATACCTGTCTTTTCGTGATGTCCGGTGCCGGTTCGGTGCTGGCTGCATGCTCTGAAAACGCCGTTGATCTGCGCGGCGACTGGGGCAGGGCGCGGTTCAACGTCGAGGTGGCCGACGACAATGAAGAGCGCGCGCGCGGGCTGATGCACCGCGAAACGATGCCGCAATCGGCGGGAATGCTCTTTGTCTATGACAGTCCGCGCAGGCTGTCGTTCTGGATGCGCAACACGCTGATCCCGCTCGACATGCTTTTTGTCGATGCGCAGGGCGTGGTGCGGAACATCCACCACCGCGCTGTTCCGCTGGATGAAACGCCAATCGTCGGTGGCGACGATCTGTTGATCGCGCTTGAAATCAACGGCGGTCTCGCCAAGCGTTTGGGGATCACCGTGGGCACCGAACTACGCCATCCGGCGCTGGTCGGTGCCGATGTCGCGTGGCCTTGTTCCGATTAGGGCAACTTGAAGCGCTTTTGCTCTTTTCAATCGGCAGAGCGGTCGTTATGCACCGCCCATGGTTCGGGGTGTGGCGCAGCCTGGTAGCGCACCTGTTTTGGGTACAGGGGGTCGGAGGTTCGAATCCTCTCGCCCCGACCATATATATTCCCCAAGAAATTTCATTCGATCCGGGGTCGCGCGCATGACACGCTGCTCCTGTCGATAAGATGGCTGTCAGTCGAAGGTTTCGCCACCGGCGGCGCGCATCATCTGATCCAGCAGCTGATCCAGCTGGCGATCCTTGTAATAGATGCGCCGCGATGTGCCCGATTTTTGCGGCACTTCCGCGAAATAGCTGAATTCGATCACGGCACTGTCAGGCCCGGCATCGGCGACACGCTGCTGTTTTTGCATGACCACGGTAGGGGTTTTCAGCGCGCCGTCATATTCCAGCAACAAGAACGCCGCGAAATCGGGCGTCGGCAGGGTGCGGCACTGAACGATTCCCCGCGCGGGCGTCGCCAGTTTGTCGCCGGGCGAGTCGCAGGCCTCGCGGAACGCTTCGTGCAACCCTTCCGGGTTTTCGGCAAACAACGCGCGACGCACGGGCAAATCTTGTGGGTCGTTCACAACCGTCTCTACATATTGTGGCGCGCAGGCCGCCAACAAGATGGGCAGAAGTGCTAAAATCGGTTTCATGAGCGTGCCCTTTTTGCCAATTACACCCAGACCACCATAAATACCGATCAAGAACAAACCGTTTCGTGCTGCGGTGCAGAACTGTGGATGAAGCTGGGTACAACTTAATGAACAACGTGATCCGGCGTGGCTAAGTTTCCACCTGCATTCAGAAAATTCATCCCGTGCCTGTGGGTAAGATCGAGGCGGCTTTCCGCGGTTGTCGTGAACTGAATCACTGTGTCGCCCAAACGGCCCAAACCGGTCCACCGGTCAAGCCCCGAGTGTCCAAATAAAACGTAAAATTTTCGTTGACGCAGGGCCCGCGCATACGTCAGGTTGTGCAGGCGGCGCTAGTCACCACAACATTTAGTGGACAACACTAAGAAGCGACTGGCACCTTCGGGATAGGCAATTTGAGCTAGAAACGCGCCAAGGCCAGGGGCATTGAGACCTGTTTTCAGCCCCTTAAAGCCGCGCGGTTTGTCGTCCCACGAACGACCCGAGCGAACCGCTGCAACGTCAGCGTTTCTGTATGAAAAGCTGAATATGAGGCAGCGCGATGAAAATTGACCGAAAGTTTACCAAAGCCGGAAAAGATGCCTACGCATCGCTGGATTTCATTTCGACCGTCTCTGAAATCCGCAATCCCGACGGGACGATCGTGTTTCATCTCGACAACGTCGAAGTGCCCAGCAGCTGGAGCCAGGTGGCCAGCGACGTCATCGCGCAGAAATATTTCCGCAAGGCCGGAGTGCCAAGCAAGGTCGAGAAGGTCGCTGAAGAGGGCGTGCCGGAATTCCTGTGGCGCTCGGTTCCTGCCGAGGGTGCCGAAATGGGCGGCGAAACCTCGTCCAAGCAGGTGTTCGACCGCCTGGCAGGCGCATGGGCGTACTGGGGCTGGAAGGGCGGCTATTTCTCGACCGAAGCCGACGCGCAGACCTATTACGACGAAATGCGGCACATGCTGGCAACCCAGCGCGCGGCGCCCAACAGCCCGCAGTGGTTCAACACCGGCCTGCATTGGGCTTATGGCATCGACGGCCCTGCGCAGGGCCACTATTACGTTGACTATCAGACCGGCAAACTGACCCGTTCGCAGTCGTCCTATGAACATCCGCAGCCCCACGCCTGCTTTATCCAGTCGGTTGCAGACGATCTGGTGGGTGACGGCGGCATCATGGACCTGTGGGTGCGCGAAGCGCGATTGTTCAAATACGGCTCGGGCACCGGCACCAACTTTTCCTCGCTTCGTGGTGAAGGCGAAAAACTGTCGGGCGGTGGCAAGTCCAGCGGCCTGATGGGGTTCCTGAAAATCGGTGACCGTGCGGCCGGCGCGATCAAATCGGGCGGCACCACGCGCCGTGCGGCCAAGATGGTGATCGTCGATGCGGACCACCCCGACATCGAGGATTTCATCAACTGGAAGGTCATCGAAGAGCAGAAAGTGGCAAGCATCGTCGCAGGCTCGAAGATGCACGAACAGAAGCTGAATGCGCTTTTCGCCGCGATCAAGGCCTGGGACGGCGCCGAAGCCGACGCCTATGACCCCAAGGTAAACGAAAGCCTGAAGTCCGCCATTCGTGACGCCAAGAAGGTCGCGATCCCCGAGACTTACATCAAGCGCGTGCTGGACTATGCCAAGCAGGGCCACACCAGCATCGAGTTCCCGACATATGACACCGACTGGGATTCCGAAGCCTACAGCTCGGTCTCGGGGCAAAACTCAAACAACTCGATCCGCGTGACCAATGCGTTCCTGACAGCCGTCGAAAAAGACGCCGACTGGGAGCTGATCAGCCGCACCGACCAGCGCGTGACCAAGACGATCCGCGCCCGTGATCTGTGGGAGCAGGTTGGCCATGCCGCATGGGCCTGTGCCGATCCGGGCATCCAGTACCACGACACCGTGAACGAATGGCACACCTGCCCGGCAGATGGTCCGATCCGTGGGTCGAACCCTTGCTCGGAATACATGTTCCTGGACGACACCGCGTGCAACCTCGCGTCGATGAACCTGCTGACCTTCCTCAAGGACGGGGAATTCCAGGTCGAGGACTACATGCACGCTTCGCGTCTGTGGACGGTTACGCTGGAAATCAGCGTGATGATGGCGCAGTTCCCGTCCAAGGAAATCGCGCAGCGGTCCTATGATTTCCGCACGCTGGGTCTGGGCTATGCCAACATCGGCGGGTTGCTGATGAACATGGGGTATTCCTATGACAGCACCGAGGGGCGTGCGCTCTGCGGTGCGCTGACTGCGATCATGACCGGCGTGGCCTATGCCACATCCGCGGAAATGGCGGGTGAGCTGGGCGCGTTCCCCGGCTACAAGAAGAACGCCAAGCACATGCTGCGCGTCATCCGCAACCACCGCAATGCCGCCTATGGCAACGACGAAGGCTATGAAAAGCTGGCGGTGAAACCCGTGCCGCTGGACATTGCCGGTTGTCCCGATATGCGTCTGGTCGAAATGGCCCAGACCACCTGGGACGAGGCGCTGAGCCTTGGTGAAAAACACGGCTATCGCAACGCGCAAACTTCGGTGATCGCGCCCACCGGCACCATCGGTCTGGTGATGGACTGCGACACCACCGGGATCGAGCCCGACTTTGCGCTGGTCAAGTTCAAGAAGCTGGCCGGTGGCGGTTACTTCAAGATCATCAACCAGTCGGTGCCTGCGGCGCTGGAAAAGCTGGGCTATGGCTCGGCCCAGATCGAGGAAATCGTGAGCTATGCCGTGGGTCACGGCACCATCGGCAATGCGCCCGGTATCAACCACACCTCGCTGATGGGTCACGGCTTTGGCCCCAGTGAACTGGCAAAGATCGACGCCTCGCTGGAAAGTGCATTCGACATCCGCTTCGTGTTCAACCAGTGGACGCTGGGCGCCGATTTCTGCACCAAGGTGCTGGGCATCCCCGAAGCGAAGTTGAACGACCCCACCTTCGATCTGCTGCGCCACCTGGGCTTTACCAAGCGCGACATCGAACTGGCCAATGACCACGTCTGCGGCACGATGACCCTGGAAGGTGCGCCGTTCCTGAAAAAAGAGCATTACGCGATTTTCGATTGCGCCAATGCCTGCGGCAAGAAGGGCACGCGCTATCTGAGCGTCGACAGTCACATCTACATGATGGCCGCCGCGCAGTCGTTCATCTCGGGTGCGATCAGCAAGACGATCAACATGCCCAACGACGCAACCATCGAAGACTGCCAGAAGGCATACGAGCTGTCGTGGTCGCTGGGGGTGAAGGCCAACGCGCTGTACCGTGACGGATCCAAACTGTCGCAGCCGCTGGCCTCCGCGCTGGTCGAGGATGACGAAGAGGCCGAAGAGGCGCTGGCGTCCGGGTCGATGCAGGAAAAGGCCACGGTTCTGGCCGAAAAGATCGTCGAGAAGATCATCGTCAAGGAGATCATCAAGTCGCACCGTGAAAAGATGCCCGAGCGGCGCAAGGGCTATACCCAGAAGGCCATCGTCGGCGGGCACAAGGTCTACCTGCGCACCGGTGAATACCAGAACGGCAACCTGGGCGAGATCTTCATCGACATGCACAAGGAAGGTGCGGGGTTCCGCGCCATGATGAACAACTTTGCCATCGCGGTCAGCGTCGGTCTGCAATACGGCGTGCCGCTGGAGGAGTTCGTGGACGCCTTCACCTTCACCAAGTTCGAACCGGCGGGCATGGTTCAGGGCAACGATAGCATCAAGAATGCGACGTCGATCCTGGATTATATCTTCCGCGAACTGGCCGTGTCTTATCTGGACCGCACTGACCTCGCCCACGTGCAGCCCGAGGGCGCATCGTTCGACAGCATCGGGCGCGGCGTCGAGGAAGGTGTCAGCAACCTGAGCGAGATCAGCGAAACAGCGGCAAGCCGGTCGCTGGAAGTGCTCAAGCAGATCTCGTCCACCGGCTACCTGCGCAAGCGTCTGCCGCAGGATCTGACACTGTTGCAGGGCGGCATGTCCGATCCTGTCGCAACCTTGCAGACCTTGGTGCCCTCAGCAACAGGCACCGGCGGCGCCGCGATGGCATCGACCTCGGTCGCGTCGGGCACAGTTAGCCTGGACGCGCGGACCAAGGCGAAGATGCAGGGCTACGAGGGCGAAGCCTGCGGCGAATGCGGCAACTACACGCTGGTGCGCAACGGCACCTGCATGAAGTGCAACACCTGCGGCGGAACGTCTGGGTGTAGCTGAGACAAGAGATCGCGTTTCCCGCTCCAGGGGAAAACGTGCAGGGGGTCCGGCTGACCCAGATCAGGCCGGACCCCCGACGAAATAGGGTGGGGCGGAAGACTGTCCTTCTCACCTTGACACGGGGCGGGTGCGCTCGCCCCCTGACGACGTTCAGGCCGCAGGCAAAAAAATTTCCGAGCGGTTAACATATTGAGCCTGGACGGCGAAACTTGATGGGAGAGCTTCGGCTCTCCCTTTTTTCTGTCTGAGGATGATCGTCTGGTCGCGAGGTTCACAATCTCGGGGGCGGGACGGACGCGGCCAATGTATCTGGGCCGACCCGCTTGCCATGCCGCCCCCGCGGCCTTACGTGGGCGGCTTGAGCCACGGCAACAGGGGAAGCCCGCCCATGCAAACGCCCTATTACCTGATCGACAAGTCACAGCTGTTGAAGAACATGGAAAAGATCGCCTGGCTGCGCGACGCGTCGGGGGCGAAATCGCTGCTGGCGTTGAAGTGTTTCGCCACCTGGTCGGTGTTCGATTTCATGGCGCAGTACATGGACGGCTCGACGTCTTCGTCGCTTTACGAGGTGCGGCTGGGGGCCGAGAAGTTCGGTGGTGAAACCCATGCTTATTCCGTGGCTTACGGCGATCACGAGATCGACGAGGTGCTGTCCCACAGCGACAAGATCATCTTCAACTCCATCGGTCAGTTGCAACGGTTCGATGCGCAGTCCCAAGGGCACACGCGCGGTCTGCGGGTCAATCCCGGCGTGTCGACCTCGGGGTTTGATCTGGCCGACCCTGCGCGCCCGTTCAGCCGTCTGGGCGAACATGACCCCGCGCAGATCGCAACAGTGGCCGATAAGATCAGCGGGCTTATGTTCCACAACAATTGCGAAAACGACGATTTTGAGCGGTTCGACGAGATGCTGACCCTGATCGAGGACCGGTTTGGCGCGATCATTGCCCGCATGGACTGGATCAGTCTGGGGGGCGGCATCCACTTTACCGGCGAAGGCTATCCGATTGAGCGTCTGGCGGCACGGCTCAAGTCGTTCGCGGAACAAAACGGCGTGCAGGTCTATCTGGAGCCCGGCGAGGCCGCGATCACCGGGGCCGCGACGCTGGAGGTGACCGTGCTAGACACGCTCTACAACGGCAAGGATCTGGCGATTGTCGATGCGTCGATCGAGGCGCACATGCTGGACCTGCTGATTTACCGCGAGCCCGCGAAAATCAGCCCCGATACCGGTGATCATCCGTGGATGATCTGCGGCAAGTCCTGCCTTGCGGGTGATATCTTTGGCGAGTTCCGCTTTGACAAGCCGATCAAACCCGGTGACCGGATTTCGTTTCAGGATGCCGCCGGTTACACAATGGTTAAGAAAAACTGGTTCAATGGCGTGAAGATGCCCGGAATCGCCATCCGCGAGCTGGATGGAACCCTGCGCATGGTGCGCGAATTCGACTACGCCGACTTTTCGGCCGCCCTTTCCTGACAATCAACATAAGAGGTCTCTTGGATACATGAAACGCAATGTTCTTATCATCGGCGCAGGTGGCGTCGCTCAGGTCGTGGCGCACAAATGCGCGCAAAACAACGATGTGCTGGGGGATTTGCATATCGCCAGCCGGACGGTTTCGAAATGCGAAGCCATCATCCAGAGCGTGCACGACAAGGGCGCGATGAAACAGGACGGCATTTTCAGGGCCCACAGGATCGACGCGATGGACACCGACGCTGTGGTCGATTTGCTGAAAGGCACCAGTGCGCAGATCGTGATCAACGTGGGGTCGCCATTCGTGAACATGACGGTGCTCGAGGCCTGTATCCAGACCGGTGCGGCCTATATCGATACGGCGATTCACGAAGACCCCGCCAAGATCTGCGAAACCCCGCCGTGGTACGGCAACTACGAATGGAAACGCCGCGACGACTGTGCGGCGGCGGGCGTGACGGCGATTTTGGGTGCGGGCTTCGATCCCGGCATGGTCAACGCCTTCGCGCGCTTCGCGGTGGACGAGTACATGGACGAGGTCAAATCCATCGACATCGTGGACATCAACGCAGGCAACCACGGCAAGTACTTCTCGACCAACTTCGACCCCGAGATCAACTTTCGCGAGTTCACCGGCACCGTTTACAGCTGGCAGCAGGGTGCCTGGCAGGAGAACAAGATGTTCGAGGTCGGCCGCGAATGGGATCTGCCCGTCGTCGGCAAGCAAAAGGCCTATATGTCGGGCCATGACGAGGTGCACTCGCTGGCGGCCAACTATCCGCAGGCCGATGTGCGGTTCTGGATGGGTTTCGGCGATCACTACATCAACGTGTTTACCGTGCTGCAGAACCTTGGGCTGTTGTCCGAACAGCCTGTCGTCACCGCCGAGGGGCTTGAGGTTGTGCCGCTGAAGGTGGTCAAGGCCGTGTTGCCCGATCCGTCGAGCCTTGCGCCGAACTATACCGGCAAGACCTGCATCGGCGATCTGGTTAAGGGCACCAAGAACGGCGCGGAGGCGGAGGTGTTCGTCTACAACGTGGCCGATCACAAGGACGCCTATGAAGAGGTGGGCAGCCAGGGCATTTCCTATACCGCCGGGGTGCCGCCAGTGGCCTTTGCGATGCTCATCGCCGACGGCACCTATGACGTGGCGAAGATGGTCAACGTCGAGGAGCTGGACCCCAAGCCGCTGTTCACGCTGCTGGACGGTATCGGCCTTCCGACACGGGTGAAGGATGCCGATGGCGACCGGGCTTGGAACGAATGAGTTGATAAGGGGGGGCGTCGCTGCCCCCCTTTATGATTTTTGGCGGTTCGGCGGTGAACTTTAACATTCGCCCCGCCGCGCCTCGCCGCCCCGCTCCCGGAACTTGTCTTGACAAGTACGCGTTCCTGCAACTCAACGGTCAGGAGACGCATATGTTACGTTCGATCCTTATGGGCCTTGTCGCAGGCCAGCGTTCGATGGCGCCGCTTGCTGCGTTGGCAGTCGCCGCGCGAAGCGGCACGCTCCCCCATGACACTGCCGAGGCGCGGTTGATGCAGCATCCGCTTGTCGCCGCAGGTGGCGTGGCGATGTCTGCAGCAGAAATGGCGGGAGACAAGATGAAGACCGCGCCCGACCGAACGGTGTTCCTTGGCCTGCTTGCAAGAACCATCACCGGCGGTTTCGCAGGTGCCTGTCTTGCACCGTCACAACGCAGGTGGGAAGGTGCGGCGCTTGGCATCGGCGCGGCGGTCGCTTCGTCATACTGCGGGCTGGCTGCGCGCAAACGGTCAATGCAGCACACCGATCAGACAACGTCCGGTTTGATCGAAGATTCCATCGTGATGTCGGCGGCGTTGGCGATCGCAAACGCGCGGTAAGGAAACGATTCATCAAATGCGAAGGGCAGGGTATTGCGGCCCCGCCCCCGTTGTTGTGCGCGCTGGCCGTCAGCCGGCGAGATAGGTGCGGAACCACGCGACCATGCGCTGCTCTGCCAGCTTGGCCGCGGTCTCGTCATAGCGCGGGGTCGTGTCGTTGTGAAAGCCGTGGTTCACCTCGGGGTAGATATGCGCCTCGTAGCGCTTATCGTTCGCCTCGAGTGCGGCCTGGAAATCCGGCCACATCGCGTTGATGCGCTGATCGAGGGCAGCCAGCTGGATCATCAGCGGGGCCTGCACGCCTGCGACCTGATCCGCGCTGGGGAAGGAGCCGTAGAACGGCACGCCCGCCGCCATCTCGGGGTAGGCTGCGGCCAGCCTGTTGACCACGCCGCCGCCATAGCAAAAGCCGGTTGCGCCGATCTTGCCGTTGGTGCCCTCAAGCGCTTGCAGATACTCGAACCCTGCAAAAAAATCATTCAGCAACGCCGCCTGGTCCAGCGTGCTTTGCATGGCACGGCCCTCGTCGTCGCCGCCGGGGTAGCCGCCCAGCGAGGACAGACCGTCAGGGCCCATCGCGATAAACCCGGCCTTGGCCAGACGGCGTACCACATCGCGGATATAGGGGTTAAGGCCACGGTTTTCATGCACGACCAGCACGGCGGCGGGCGGGTTGTCGGCGTCCATGTTGGCCGGGCGCACCAGATAGGCAGTGATCTCGCCGGTGCCATCGGGGCTGGGATAGGTGATGTCTTCGCCCACGATGTCGGGATCGTCCTCGGTGACCTGTTGGGCCAGCGCATAGTTCGGTGACAGGGTGCCGAGGATCGCAGCCGCAGTCAGGCCGCCCACGGCCCATTTTCCGGCGCGGTCCAAAAACTCGCGTTTCGAGATTTTGCCATGCGCGTAATAGTCATAAAGGTCGAGCAGGTCCTGATCGAAATCGGCTGCAGTCAAACGGGATGTTTCGGCGGGTTTATTCATTGTGATCAATCTCCATGTCCAGAACCTTACCCTAAGGCAGTTTTCCCCATGCGCTAAATCAGATTTTCGTCAGCGGTGATCCGTTGACGCCGCCTGCGGAGCGATTCTAGGCGGGCAGGTGGATGTTGAACCGGGCCCTTATCGCCATATCCAGTGCCGGGTCGAACCGGGCGGCTGACCGCTCGGCCAGGATCGCGGTCTTGCGCTGCGTGGCGCGCGCGATCAGGTCGGGCTTGCCGCGCTCGGCCCATTCCTTGGGCGAGGTGCGGTCGCCCAGGGCCGGGTAGACATTGTCCATCTCCATCCGGCCCAGCGTCTCGGCGGTGCCGAGGTAATGCCCCGGACCGCCCATACAGACCGCCGCCATCTGATCGAGTGCCATCGTCTCGTCGGTCACTTCGATGCCGCGAACGCAGCGCATGGCCTGGCCGATCAGATCGTCGCCCATGATCAGGCTTTCGTGGCAGAATCCCAGCAATGACGCATGCATGCCCGCCGCCTCGTAGACCATGTTCAGCCCCGACAGGCCCGCCATGACGTTGGAACACATCTGTTCCCACCCGGCTTGCATGTCGGGCAGTTTGCTGTCGGCGATGCCTGCTGCGGCCCCGCCGGGCAGATCGTAAAACCGGTGCATCTGTGCGCAGCCTGCGGTCAGCAGGGCCTGTTCGCCCGATCCGCCGGTCATCGACCCCGTGCGCAGGTCCAGGTCGAAGGGCCAGGTGCCGAAGATCGCGGGCGCGCCGGGTTTGACCGCGTGGACATAGACCAGACCTGCCAGGCATTCCGCGACCGCCTGAACGATGGCGCCTGCGATGCTGCCGGGTGCTGTGGCTCCCGACATGCCTGCGGACAACAGCAGCACGGGCATGCCATGCCTTATGCATTCCTCCATGACCAGACAGGATTCGGTGGCGAATTTCATCGGCGGCACGACGAAGCAGTTGGAATTGCTGACGAAGGGTCGCGCGCGCCAGGCCGCTTCGCCGCCCGCGATCATCTGCAACATCTCGATGGCGGGCGCGACATAGGCGGGATCGGTGAAGGACACGCCCACGTGTTTGGTGGTGCCCGCAGTGCAGGCATAGACCGAGTTCATGTCCATCTCGAAGTTGTCGGTGATATCCCGGCAGACCATCGGACGCTGGACAAAGTGGATGTTGTCCAGCCGGTCGCAGATGCGCGCCGCGTCGTGCAGATCCTGCACCGTGCTTTCGCGATAGCTGCGCCCGTCGGGTTCGACCATGTGCACCGCGGCGCCCGCGGTGCCGTAGTGCACGCGGGTGCCCGACAGGTCCAGATCGTGCAGCCCGTCGCGGCTGTGCAGGGTCAGGGTGCGGTTGGCCTTGGCAATCGTGTCCTCGACCAGCGCGCGGGGGAAGCGGATGCGCCCGTCGTCGCCCAAGACAGCGCCGACCGCAGTCAGATAGGCCACGCCGGAGGGCGGCGCGTCGGCCAACCCGATCCGTTCCAGCGCATCGAGGGCGGCGGTGTGAAGGCGCAAGACATCTGCGTCACTCAGCGGGCTGTACTGTCCGCCGCTCATGCCGGGACGGATGGGGCGCAGGTGGTCTGCCAGCGGGGCGGCACGTGCGGCACGGCGTGCGGCGCGCCCGCCAGTGCGCAGGGGGGCTTGGTCGGTCATGTGATGAGATCCGTATGCAAAGGAGGGGATAAGGGCAGGGGTGTCGGGCAGCGTGCGCCGCTCAGGGCCTGCCGCGTGCGGCGCGACCACGCTCGGCACCGATGGTGCGCACGACAAGGGCGATTTTGCACAGATCAGCCTGCATATCTTGCTCCTTTGCGGGCCGCCTTTCGCTGGGGTCCGGGACTGGGAATTATTCGATCCTGCGCGCCTCTGTGCGGCCTGTCCGCTCCAATCGCGACATTCGGTCGCATTCGGCCTATGGCCGTTTGCCGCCGATCAGCCCCAGGTTGTGCGCGTGTTCCCGCCGCGCTGCAGCAGCACACGAAAACGTGGGTGGAACCATCCCCTGCTTCTGGCGTTTTGGTGACAGTCCGTGGGGACGAAAGGCTGTTTGCGCGCATGCAGTGCCCCGACGGTCATGAAGACGAAAAGAAAGATAATCAGGAGCAACACTATGAAACGTATCGTTTACGCAGGCGCCCTCACACTGGCAGCCGCAGCACCGCTTTATGCCGGCGCACCGGCCGACCCGGTCATCGAAGCACCGGTCATCGTACCGACGGCGGCCCCCGCCTTTGTCGGCGGCGACTGGACCGGCTTCTACGCTGGTGGCCAGCTGGGCTATGCCGATATCGACGGCACAGGTGCTGCTGATGGCGACGGCGCAGCCTATGGTATCCACGGCGGGTACAACTATGACTTTGGCAACTTCGTCCTCGGTGGCGAAATCGACTATGACAAGCTTGACGTTGATCTGGGAGGCGTGGCCGACGCAGACAGCGTCGCGCGTCTGAAACTGAAGGCAGGCTATGACTTGGGCCGCACTCTGGTCTATGCAACAGCCGGTGCCGCCAGCGTCGACACATCCGTTGGCAGCGAAAGCGGCGAGTTCTACGGTTTGGGTGTCGCCTACAAGGTGAACGACCAGTTCACCATGGGTGGCGAAGTGCTCGAGCACAACTTTGACGACATCAGCGGCTCGGGCGTTGACGCGGATGCGACCACGTTCACCCTGCGCGGCTCGTACAACTTCTAAATCTTGCGATATTGTCGCGCCGTCCCCCTCAGCGGGGGGCGGCGTGACGCAGGACAGCGGCGGCGCGTCGACGGGTTTCACCTGCCCGACGCGCCGCCGTTCGTGTTTTCAGCGCTTGTGCGTTATTTGTCCGCCAGTTCCGCGGCGAAAGCGCAGAGCGTTTTCAGCGCCGCGATAAAGCGTTCGTCGTCAATGGTCATCGCGACACGGACATGACCCGCCGCCGCCTGACCAAAGCTTTCGCCCGGCATCACGGCGATGTGGTGCGCATCCAGAAGGGCGTTGGCAAAGTCATCACCGCTGAGGCCCGTCGCGCGGATATTCAGCATCAGGTACATCGCCCCCTGTGCGGGCACCAGCGTCACGGTGTTCTGGGAGGCAAGGACGTCGATGGCTTTCTCGCGGCGGCGGCGGAAGGGCTCGGCCACCTCGGCTTCGACCTCGGCGCCCTGCTTCAGGCCAAAGTTCGCGGCGTCCTGAATATAGCCCGGCACGCCGTAGGTGGTGTTGGTGGCCAGGTTGACCAGATGGGCGATGACCTCTTCGGGGCCAACGATCCAGCCGCAGCGCGAACCGGTCATGGCGTGGGATTTCGACATCGACCCCACGACCAGCGTGCGTTCGGCCATACCGGGCAGGGCGCGCGGACTGATGTGTTCGCCTTCCCACACCTGGCTGTCGTAAACCTCGTCCGAGATCAGCCACAGATCGTGTGCCTTGCAGACCTGAGCGATGCCGTCCAGCGTCTCGCGGTTGTAAACGACGCCTGTGGGGTTGTTGGGCGAGTTGACCAGCAGGGACACGGCCCCCTTTTCCGCCGCCGCCGCGATATCCTTTGCACGCGGCTGAAAGGCGTTCTCGGCATGGGCGGGCACCGAACGCGGCACAGCGCTGACCGACCGGATCGTGCCGGGGTAGGTGGCATAATAGGGGTCGATATAAAGCGCCGTCTCGCCGGGATCGCAAGCTGCGGAATGCGCCGCGAAGAGGGCGGCCTGACCACCGGGAGTGATGATGACATTGTCGCGCGTGGTGGGCACGCCGGTGCGCGCCTGCACCCGTGCGGCCACTGTGTCGCGCAGATCGTCGATGCCCGGCACCATTGCATAGCCGGTGTGGCCCGCCATCGCACTGCGGTGCATTTCCTGCAGGATGGGGGATGCTGTGCGGATGTCATGTTCGCCGATGGTCAGTTCGGTCACGGCGATGCCTTCGGCGATCATGCCGCGCGCTTTCAGGAACACGTCCCAGCCGTCCGATCCACCGCCATTGATGTTTGCAATCCGATGCGAAATCTTCATCCGCCGCTCCTATTCTTGAGATTTTGCGCCAAGGGGTCAGAGCGACCAGGAATTGTCAACACCGCCACGCGTGTACCGCCCGCGCCATCAAAGACTTGACCGCGCGCGCGCCTCTGGGTTAGCTGGCGGCATGACAAGAACCTGCATCATTACCACCTGCTGCATTATCTGCTGATCCACTCGGCGGGCCGGTTCTTTGTTTCCATGACACATCAGAATTGCTAGGCCCGCGCCACACCCTGCGCAAGGACGCCTGATGGACATCCACCTCTACAACACCGCCACCCGCAGCAAGGAACTGTTTGCGCCGCTCGACCCGGAAAACGTGCGGATGTATGTGTGCGGACCCACGGTCTATGACCGCGCGCACCTGGGCAACGCGCGGCCCGTGCTGGTGTTCGATATCCTCTACCGGCTGCTGAAAACGCAGTATCCGCACGTAACCTATGTTCGGAACTTCACTGACGTGGATGACAAGATCAACGCGCGGGCTGCGGAAAGCGGGCGCAGCATCGGCGAGATCACCGCCGAGACGTCGCAGTGGTTTCTGGACGACATGGGCGCGATTGGCGCGCTGGAACCCGACCACATGCCGCGCGCGACCGCCTATATCGCCGAGATGGTCGAGATGATCGAGGGGCTGATCGACGGTGGTTTCGCGTATGCCAAAGAGGGCCATGCGTTGTTTCGGGTGCGTGAATATGCCCGATACGGCAAGCTGTCGGGGCGATCGGTCGACGACATGATCGCGGGCGCGCGGGTCGAGGTGGCGCCTTATAAAGAGGACCCGATGGATTTCGTGCTGTGGAAGCCGTCGGACGCGCAAACCCCCGGTTGGGACAGCCCCTGGGGGCGCGGGCGGCCGGGATGGCATATCGAATGCTCGGCGATGGCCAAGGCGCTGCTGGGTCCGCAGTTCGACATTCACGGAGGCGGAAACGATCTGATGTTTCCCCACCACGAGAACGAGATCGCGCAGAGCTGCTGCGCCAACGGCACCGACCGGATGGCGAACGTGTGGATGCACAACGAGATGTTGCAGGTCGAGGGCAAGAAGATGTCCAAGAGCCTGGGCAACTTTTTTACGGTCCGCGATCTGCTGGAGCAGGGCGTGCCGGGCGAGGTGATCCGGTTCGTGATGCTGTCGACGCATTACCGCAAGCCGATGGACTGGACGGAGAAGAAGCGGGAAGAGGCAGAGGCGACGTTGCGCAAGTGGTATGCGCAGGTTGAGGGGGCCAACGAGGGCAAGGTGACGGAGGCGGTAACGACCGCGCTGGCTGATGATCTGAATACGCCTCAAGCGATTGTCGAACTGCACCAGCTTTCTCAGAAAGGTGATGGCTCCGCCCTTTGGGCCGCGATGCGATTGCTCGGGGTCATGGGCGATGCCGTCCCGGGTTGGGCCGCCGTCTCGGACGCTGATCTTAGTGCCTATGAAGCGGCGTTTTCTTCCGTACGTGCCGACGCTATGCAAACCAAGGACTTCTCGAAACTGGATGCGATGAAGCAGATGCTGATTGCCGCAGGCGTCGAGGTGAAGATGCGCAAAGATGGCGTCGATCTGGTGGCGGGGCCTTCGTTCGATCCTGTCAAGCTGGAGAGCATGCCATGACCCGCGAGCGCCTCTACCTCTTCGACACCACCCTGCGGGACGGGCAGCAGACCCAAGGTGTGCAATTCTCGACCGACGAGAAGATCACCATCGCCCGTGCGCTCGATAGCCTTGGTATCGACCATATCGAAGGCGGCTGGCCAGGTGCAAACCCCACCGACAGTGCGTTTTTCGACACGGCACCGCAAACCCGCGCCACGATGACTGCCTTCGGCATGACCAAGCGCAACGGCATGTCTGCCGAAAACGACGATGTGCTGGCCGCCGTTCTGAACGCGGGCACGCCTGCCGTCTGCCTTGTGGGCAAGACCCACGACTTTCACGTGAAAACCGCGCTGGGCATCACGCTTGACGAAAACACCGACAACATTGCCAAATCTGTCGCTCACCTGGTGGCGCAGGGCCGTGAGGCGATCTTTGACGCGGAGCATTTCTTTGACGGGTTCAAGGCCAACCCCGACTATGCGCTGAGCGCGATCCGCGCTGCCCATGACGCGGGCGCGCGGTGGATTGCTCTCTGCGACACCAATGGTGGTACGCTGCCCGCCGATGTGGGGCGGATCACGGCCCAGGTGATCGCGGCGGGCATTCCTGGCGACCGCTTGGGCATCCACACCCACAACGACACCGAAAACGCCGTGGCCTGCGCGCTGGCGGCTGTGGACGCGGGCGCGCGGCAGATCCAGGGCACGCTGAACGGGCTGGGCGAACGCTGCGGCAATGCCAACCTGACCAGCTTGATCCCGATCCTGCTGCTGAAGGAACCCTATGCCAGCCGGTTCGAGACGGGCGTGCCGGAAAGCGCATTGGAGAACCTCACACGGATCAGCCGAATGCTGGACGAGATACTGAACCGCGTGCCGCAGAAACAGGCGGCTTTCGTCGGGGCGTCGGCCTTCGCGCACAAGGCGGGGCTGCATGCCAGCGCGATTGCCAAGGACCCCTCGACCTACGAGCATATCGACCCCGCGAGGGTCGGCAACACGCGCATCATTCCGATGTCGAACCAGGCGGGACAGTCGAATCTGCGCGAACGTTTGACAGGCATGGGGTTGCAGGTCGACCGCGCCGACCCGGCGCTGGGCCGTATTCTGGACCGGATCAAGGCGCGCGAGGCCGAAGGCTACAGCTATGATACCGCGCAGGCCTCGTTCGAGCTGCTGGCGCGCGAAGAGCTGGGCCAGCTGCCGGACTTCTTCGAGGTCAAACGCTACCGCGTCACCGTCGAGCGGCGCAAGAACAAATATGATCAAATGATAAGCCTGTCTGAGGCGGTTGTGGTCGTCAAAGTGGATGGCGAAAAGCTGTTGTCGGTCAGCGAAAGCATGGACGAGACCGGCAGCGACCGCGGCCCGGTCAATGCATTGTCAAAAGCATTGTCCAAGGACCTTGGCCGCTATTCATCGCATCTGGAAGATCTGCGGCTGGTGGACTTCAAGGTGCGCATCACCCAAGGTGGTACAGAGGCCGTCACCCGCGTCATAATCGACAGCGAGGACGGGCAGGGGCGGCGGTGGTCGACGGTGGGCGTAAGCGCCAACATAGTTGACGCGTCCTTCGAGGCATTGCTGGATGCCATAAGGTGGAAACTGATACGGGATGTGGACTGAACTGATCTTGTGGGGCGCGCTGGCGGCGGGGATCGTTCTGGCGATACCCCTGCTGCTGATCGCCTCGCAACGCATGGTCCCGATGGCGGGCGCGGGCGACGTCGGCGTCGATCTGACAGTGCCGATCGCCGTCTCTGTCAAGAAAGCACCACCGACCGGTCAGGTGCTGATGCGTGACGGCTTCGCTCTGCAGTGCCGCCGCTATGCCACGTCGGGGCGCGATGTGCCGCTGATCGTGATGGTTCATTCATCCGCCTGGCACGGGGTGCAGTTTCATGACCTTGCAAGCTCTCTGTCGGATGTGGCGGATGTGTTGGTGCCTGATCTGCGCGGCCATGGCCCCGCACCCGGACGGCGCGGCGACGTCACCTATATCGGTCAGCTCGAAGACGACATTGCGGACCTGATCGCCGATCAGGTGCGCCCCGGTCAGCGGGTGATGATGGTGGGGCACTCGGTCGGCGGCGGCTTTGTGCTGCGCATGGCGGGGGGCGAACACGGCGCGCTGATCGACCGGGTGGTGCTGCTGGCGCCGTTCCTCAACCACTTTGCGGCGACGATGCGGCGCACGACCAGCGCCTGGGTGCGCCTGATGGTGCGCCGCCTTGTCGGGCTGGCGCTGCTGAACACGCTGGGCATCCGCGCCCTGAACCACCTTCCCGTAGTGCAGTTCAACATGCCGCCCGAGATCCTGGGCGGTCCGCAGGGGGACGCGGTGACGACTTTCTACACCTACAGGCTTGACCGCTCGTACCTGCCGCGCAACGATTTCAGGCGTGACATCGCGGCCCTGCCACCGTTCACGGTGGTGGTTGGCACCGCAGACGAGGCATTCTATGCCGAAGCCTACGCGCCGCTGATGCGCGCGGTCACGGACCGGGGCCTCTATCATATCGTGCCGGGGGTCGGGCATATGGCCATCGTCGATGCGCCCGAAACACGCGCGGCGATCCGGGCCGCACTGCACGCGCTGGAAGGCCGCCGCGACGCCATTTGCAGCACCGAAGGGGTGCCTACCTGAACCGAAAGCGAGCAGGGCAATGTTACTGGATATTCTCTTTTGGGTCGTTGCCGTCGCGGGTGCTGCGGTGCTGGTCGCCCTTGGGCTGATCCTGTCCGAGCGTGAGGTCGCGATGCCGGGCGAGGGGGATCTGGGGGTGGACCTGTCCAAAGAGCTGGCGCGCGGCATGGTGGATCTGCCGCCTGCCCACGAAGTCGAGATGCGCGATGGCTTTGCCCTGCACTGCCAGTGCTACGGGGCGGAAGGGCGCGACGTGCCGCTGGTCGTGCTGATCCACGCCTCCAGCTTTTTCGGGATGCAGATGCACGGGCTCGCGCAATCGCTGGCAGGGGACGCGGATGTCGTGGTGCCCGATCTGCGCGGGCACGGGCTTCATCCGGGACGGCGCGGCGATGTGGATTATATCGGACAGATGGAGGACGATCTGGCCGATCTGATCGCGGCAGTGGCCCGGCCCGGACAGAAGGTTGTTCTGGGAGGTCATTCGCTGGGCGGCGGTCTGGTCGTGCGGATGGCGGGCGGTGCCCATGGCGGGCTGATCGACCATGCGGTTCTGCTGGCTCCGTTCCTCAATCACTTTGCCGCCACTACCCGGCGCAAGACCGGCGGCTGGGCACGGGTGATGGTGCGCCGCACGATCGGGTTGAACATGCTAAACGCCATCGGTATCCGGGCACTGAACCACCTGAGTGTGGTGCAATTCAACATTCCGCGCCAGGTGCAGGACAAGCCGGGGGGCCATCTGACCTGCAAGGCCTATTCCTACCGGCTCAGCGCCTCTTACGGTCCGCGCATGGATTTCAGACGGGACATCGCGGCCCTGCCGCCCTTTGCCGTGATCGTGGGGACGGCGGACGAGACGTTCTACGCCGAAGCCTATGCGCCGCTGATGCGCGCCGTCACCGACAAGGGCCTCTATCACATGGTGCCGGATGTAGGACATATGGGCATCGTGGATACCCCGCAAACTGCCAAGCTGATCCGAGAGGTGATCCATGCCCTTTGATGCCGACCTGACCGCCTGCGCCGCATTGGTCGAGCGGGCCGACAACGACCGGTTCCGCGCCGCGATGGCAGCCCCCGTTGCCGCGCGCCCGGTGCTGTTTGCGCTCTATGCGTTCAACGTCGAGGTGGCGCGCGCCCCTTGGGTCACGAAGGAGGCGATGATTGCCGAGATGCGGTTGCAATGGTGGCGTGATGCGCTTGAGGAAATCGCCGAGGGCGCTCCGGTGCGCCGACACGAGGTCGTGACACCGCTGGCAGGCGTGCTTAATCCGCAGGCGGCAAGGGCACTTGACCGGCTGGTGGCTGCGCGCCGCTGGGATATTTACCGCGATCCATTCGAGGATGCGGAACATTTCGACGCCTATCTGGCGGACACCTCCGGTGCGCTGATGTGGGCGGCGGCGCAGGCGCTGGGGGCGAAGGATGATGCCGAAGAGCCGGTGCGCGCGTTCGGTGCCGCCACGGGTCTGGCGCGGTTTTTGCAGGCGGTGCCCGAGCTTGAGGCGCAAAAGCGCATTCCGCTGGTCGATGGCCGGGCAGAGGGTATTTCAGCACTTGCCGAGGGCGCGCTGGCCGCGATGCCGTCGCGCAATGCGCTGCGCCGCTCGGTCGGCAAGGACGCGCAGCCCGCGCTGATCGAGGGGTTTCTGACACGCAACCTGCTGCAGCAGGCCGCCCGCGCCCCGGCGCGCGTGGGGGCGGGGGCGCTTCAGGTCAATCCGGCGCTGCAATCGCTGCTGCTCTGGCGGTGGTCGTGATTGGCAGTCGTGATCGCTAGATCGTTGCTTCCTTCGGGCGCAGCATCAGCCAGATCAGCGATCCGCCCGCCAGCACCAGAAACGGCACCATCGCGATATTGACCGCGGCCCAGCCTTCGACCGCGCTGCCCCCCGAACAGTTCATCAACCCGCCCGAGGCCAGCGAGGCCATAGTGACGCCGCCAAAGACCAGCAGATCGTTCAGGCCCTGCATCCGCCCACGCTCATGCGGCAGATGCGCGCCCGACAGCATCGTGGTCGCCCCGATAAAGCCGAAGTTCCAGCCCAGCCCCAGCAGGATCAACGCGATGAAGAAATTCGCCAGGCTGACGCCCATCAGTGCCACCACACCGGCAGCAGCCAGAATGGCGATGCCCAGTCCCATGATCTTTTCCACGCCGAAGCGGTTGATAAGGTGGCCGGTAAAGAAGGACGGTGCGAACATCGCCAGCACGTGCCCGGTGACCACGTTCGACGCGATGTTGATGAATTCCACCCGCTGCTCGGCCTGGGTGAGCCCCGCATGCTCGGAGGCTGGCAGCAGATCGCCCGACAGCCCGCAGCCCACGACGGCAAGGGGCGTCGAGGTCATCACGAGGTTCATCAGCGCATAGGATACCGTGCCGCAGATCACCGCGACGGCGATGCGCGGTGTGCGCAACAGCTCCATCCGGCTGCGGCCCTTCGGTGCATCCAGTTCGGGCACCGGCGGCTTGGGGATGTCGATGAACAGAAACAGAAGCGATCCGACCAGGTTGACCGCGATCACCGCCATATAGGTGCCAAGGAACGGGATCACATAGGCGTCGGCGGTCAGCTTCACCACCTGCGGGCCTATGACCGCAGAGACCAGACCACCGGCCATCACGTAAGAGATCGCCTTGGGGCGGAAGGTGTCAGAGGCGGTGTCGGCGGCGGCAAAGCGATAGAATCCCTGGGCCGACATGTAGATGCCGGTGAGGAAGCTGCCTGCAAGGAAGATCGGGAACGACCCGAGGTAAAGACCATAGGCCCCGACGATCCCGCCCACCGCACCGCCCGCAGCGCCCACAAAGAATCCGGTGCGACGGCCAAAGCGTTGCATGATCGCAGACACCGGCGTGGCCGACAGCATCGAACCCAGAACGATCAGCGATATCGGCAGCGTGGCAAAGCAGATGTTGGAGGCCAGCGATTGCCCCGCCAGCCCCGCCACCACGAAAATCATCGGCATCTGGCTGCCCAAGAGCGCCTGCGCGCAGACCAGAACGGCCACATTGCGTCTGGCCCGGCTGTCATTTGAATCTGTCATTTGCAGATGCGTAAACCTGAACACCGGGCGCGGCAAGCGCTTGTACGTACACGGCTATGGCCTGGGCTGCGGCGCTGCGCTGAGACGTCGCGGCGCAACGGTGCGATTCAGCGGCTGCGCAGCTTTGGGCGCTGTGCTATCAGCGGCGTATCGTCAAATTCCACACGCCACCACCATCCGACCGGGAACGCTTCTCTCATGACACACACCAAACGTATCGTCCTTTCCAGCGACCACGCCGCCATCGAGTTGCGCCAGACCATCGCCGCACATGTCGCCGATCTGGGCTGGGAGGTGGTCGATATCGGCCCGGTCACGCCGGAAAGCACTCATTATCCTTTGCACGGCAAGGCTGCCGCCGAACGCGTCGCCTCGGGCGATTGCCGCTTTGGCATCATCCTGTGCGGCACGGGGCAGGGCATCATGATGGCCGCGAACAAGGTTCCGGGCATCCGCTGTGGCGTGTGTTCCGATACATTCTCGGCCCGGATGATCCGCCAGCACAATGACGCCAACATGCTGTCACTGGGCGTGCGCGTGCTGGGCGAGGGGCTGGCGCTGGAGATCGTCGATGCGTTTCTGACTGCAGAATTCGAGGGTGGACGCCATGCCACGCGCGTGGACATGATCGAGGCGCAAGAGACGCAAGAGGCTGGACTGATGGCTTAGACCAGAGGCGCCCGCATGGACCGACCGGCACATGATGTGAACATTCTGCTGCTGGGCGGCGCGGGCGAAACCGCGCAGGTTCTGTCGTTGCTGCGCGCGCGGGGTGTCTCGGTGCGCGTGGTTTCAAACGGTGCGTCGCATCAGGGCGTTGCGTCTGACCTGGCCGATGTCACACTGGACCGGGCCGGTATTGCGGCGGCGCTGCATTCAGGCCGCTTTACCCATCTTCTCGATGTGAGCCACGGCTTTGCCGGGCAGATCAGCATCGACGCGGCAGCGGCCTGTGCCGATGCGGGCCTGCCCTATGCCATGCTGCGCCGCCCGGCATGGCGCGCGCAGCTGGGGGACGACTGGACCGACGTGCCGGATATCAACGCGGCGGCGTGCGCGATTGCGCCATATTCAAGCGTCTTTACCAACGTCGGGCGGGCGTTGCTGCCTGCCCTGTGCGGGTATCAAGGTCAGCTTTACGTGCGCCAGACCACGCGGCACGACGCGCCCCCGCCTGCTGACAACATGCGCTTTGTCTTTGGCACGCCGCCGTTTTTGCATGAGGGCGAGGTTGCCTTGCTGCGTGATCTGGGGGCCGAGGCGGTTCTTTATCGCAACACCGGCGGTGCGGCGTCCGAGACCAAGGTGACGGCGGCCCGTGCGTTGGGGCTGGCGATGGTGATGCTGGCCCGCCCAGCGGCACCCAAGGGCATGCATCTGCCGGATATTGCTGCCGTTTCCAGCTGGCTCGATACGCTGTGATCGGACCCGCGGGCATAGGACGCATCATCGAAACCGATGCGGACGTGGCCGAAGGGGCCGCGTGGCTGGCCGCTTCCGATCCGCGTATCGCGCAGGCATTGGCGCAGACCGGCCCGCTGCCGCTGCGCCGCCGCGCTGATGGTTTCGCGCAACTGCTGTCGGCGATCGTCAGCCAGCAGGTCAGCACCGCCTCTGCCGCCGCGATCTGGGCGCGGATGGAAGACGCGGGGCTGACCCGCGAGACCGCCGTGCTGGCAGCGGGCGACGATGGCCTGCGCGCCGTGGGTCTAAGCCGACAAAAGATTGCCTATGCACAGGCGCTGGCCGCTGCCGACATCGACTATGCCGCCCTTCGCGAGGCCCCGGATGCGCAGGTCATCGCGACCCTGATCGCGGTCAAGGGCATCGGCGTCTGGACTGCGGAAATCTATGCGATGTTCAGCCTGGGCCGCGCGGACGTCTTCGCCCCCGGCGATCTGGCCCTGCAAGAGGCGGCGCGGGTGCTCTACGATCTGCCCCAGCGCCCCACGCCAAAGGCATTGCGCATCATGGCCGAGGCCTGGAGCCCGTGGCGGTCGGTTGCGGCGCGCTGTCTCTTTGCGTACTACCGAATTGCAAAAGGCAGGGAAGGGATCACATGACACGTGTTTTGAAATCGCAGCGCCGCGAACCGACATCGGGCGAGGTCCGCTCGGCCTTGGTGTTTCTGCATGGCTACGGTGCCAATGGGGCCGATCTGCTGGGGCTGGCCGATCCGCTGTCGGAGCATCTGCCCGACACGCTGTTCGTATCGCCAGATGCGCCCGAGCGGATCGACGGCATGCCCAACGCGTTTCAATGGTTCCCGATCCCATGGATCGACAATTCCAGCGAGGAAGAGGCCGAACGCGGGATGAATGCCGCCGTCGAGGATCTGAACGCCTACCTCGATGCGCTGATGGTCGATGAAGATCTGATGCCTGAACAGGTCGCGCTTTTCGGGTTTAGCCAAGGCACGATGATGGCCCTGCACGTCGCCCCGCGCCGCGAGGACGCGCTGGCCGGTGTGGTGGCGTTTTCGGGCCGTCTGCTGAACCCCGAGGCGTTGGTCGATGACGTCGTATCGCGCGCTCCGATCCTTCTGGTGCACGGTGATCAGGACGACGTGGTTCCCCCGCAGTCGCTGCCACAGGCCGCCGAAGCCTTGCAGGAGGCCGGCTGGAAGGACGTCTTTGCACATGTGATGAAGGGCACGGCCCATGGTATCGCGCCCGATGGTCTGAGCATTTCACTGGCGTTTTTGCGCGACAAGCTGGGATTTTAGCCAAGGGTGGTATCTTAACACTATTTTTCAACAAGATTTTGTGCCTGACTGAACCCCAATCAAAGAAGGGCAACGGCAACAGGGGCAGAACATGTTGAACACACGCGCAAAATCCGCCTTGCGGCGGGCAGTTATGGCAATCTCGGTCGTGCTGGGGGCACAGCTTTACGCACCCTCAGCCTCGGCCAAACGCAGCACCGGTGATTTTGTTCCGCCGGTCACGCTGGAAAAAGAGCTGGGGCGCAAATTTGTCCTGCGCATGGCTGGAATGCCCGATGGCATCGGGCAGGCAATGATGCGGATCGACGCCGCCGACCAGGCGATGAACAACCGCCAGCCTGTGTCCGATCTGTCAGGTGCCGATGTCTGGGTGGTGGGTCTGGAGGACTGGCATCAGACCGATTGGCTGAAGGACAGCCCCTGGCACGCGCTTTTCGCCGCTCGGTTGAGCGAAAGCCCCGAAACCTCGCTGTTCCGGTCGTTTCAGTGGCGCGTGCACACCGGCCAGCATATCGACGTGCATTTCGTGAACCTGTCGCAAGTGAGCGAAGTGCCGCCCCTGTGCCTGGCCCTTGCGGTCTATGATCTGAGCCGCGAGGTGATGCCCGAACTGCGCCTGAACGGCAGCGCCACACGGTCGGCACGGGCGCGAAAATGCATGCGCGAGGGCTGGAGCGACATGCCTGTCGCCAGCAAGTAGGGGTGATTCGACCGTCCCAATGGCGGTGTCTCGCCTGCGTTGCGGTCCACAGGCGCCCCGTTTTGTAACGGTAGCGTGAAATTTCGGCCCCTTGAACGCTTCGAACATCTAGTGGCAAAAACCGGACTTGTCAGATGCTTGCTACGAGATATAGTCAAATTCAGCAGGCGGGAGCACAGGCTCTGACCCGATACTGCCAGACGCGGATCGGGTGCCACATCGGGTGAGGATGATTGCACCAATGGACGGCGACTTCAGAACGGAATTCACACGCGCTCCGGGCGCGCTGAAACAGCATCCGGCACTGGTGCTGAATGCGGATTACAGGCCTCTCAGCTACTACCCCTTGTCGCTGTGGCCCTGGCAGGAAGCGGTCAAGGCGGCCTGGCTCGACCGGGTGGACATCGTCGCCGTATACGACGAGGTGGTCCGAAGCCCCAGCACGGTGTTCAGGATACCGTCGGTTGTCGTCCTCAAAGATTATGTCAAACCTCAAAAGCGCGTGGCCTTCACGCGCTTTAATTTATTTCTGAGGGATGAATTCCGCTGCCAGTACTGCGGGGCAAAGGGCGACTTGACCTTTGACCACGTGGTGCCGCGCGCCAGCGGTGGCGTGACCAGCTGGCAGAACGTGGTGGCGGCGTGCAGTCCGTGTAACCTCAAGAAGGGGTCAAAGGCGCTGCACCGCACCGGCATGGCCCTGCGCAAACCACCCCGTCAGCCCGCCGCAGAAGAACTGCGCAACATGGGCCGCAAGTTCCCGCCCAACCACCTGCACGAAGCGTGGATGGACTTCCTCTATTGGGATGCGGAACTGGAAGCGTAAGGGCGGTTCTGCCCGGCGGCCTGATGCCGGGCTTTGACTGCCTCAGCCATTCGACCTTTGCAGCATTCCGAACAGGTCGCGCGGGTCGTCCGGATCGGCCAGCAGGTCGAGCGGGTGGAAATAAGCGGTGCCCTTGATCTGGTCGCGCACATAGCGCAGTGCGCTGAAATCCTCGGTCGCAAAGCCCACGCTGTCGAACAACGTGATCTGCGCTTGCGATGTGCGTCCCGGTTTTGCCCCGCTCAGCACTTCCCAGAACTCGGTCACGGGATGATCCGCATCCAATTGCTGGATCTCGCCCTCGACACGGGTCTGCGGCGGAAATTCCACAAAGATATCAGACCGCTCAAGGATCGCGGGGGCCAGCTCCGTCTTGCCCGGGCAATCGCCGCCGATGGCGTTGATGTGCACACCGGCGCCCACCATGTTGTCGGTCAGGATCGTCGCATATTGCTTGTCCGCCGTGCAGGTCGTCAGGATCTGCGCGCCCTCGATGGCCTCTTGGGCGCTGGTGCACGACACCACGGTCAGACCGCTGCCCGCCAGATTGGCCGCACATTTCGCCGTTGCCTTGTGGTCGGTGTCATAGAGCCGGACTGTGTCGATGCCCACGATGGCCTTCATCGCGATGCTTTGAAATTCGGATTGCGCGCCATTGCCGATCATCGCCATAGTGGTGGCCCCCTCGGGTGCGAGCACCCGCGCCACCAGCGCCGAGGTTGCGGCAGTGCGCAGCGCGGTCAGCATCGTCATTTCCGACAACAGCACCGGATAGCCCGTCGCCACGTCGGCCAGCAGGCCGAAGGCGGTGACGGTCTGCAATCCGTCGGCGGTATTCTTGGGGTGGCCGTTCACGTATTTGAAACCGTAAACCTCGCCGTCCGAGGTTGGCATCAGTTCGATCACGCCTTCTGCGGAATGGGACGCCACGCGGGGGGATTTGTCGAACAGCTCCCAGCGGCGAAAGTCGGCTTCGATATAGTCGGCCAGACCTTGCAGGGCAGCTTCGATGCCGATGTGGTGGATCAGTTGCATCATGTGATCAACGGATACGAAGGGCACCAGGGCCTTGTCGGAAGGGGTCAGCATGTGGGCTCTCCTTAGCTGAATGCGCGTGTGGGGCGGTCAAAGATGCGGCGGCCGAGGGCAGAGGCGGTCAGCTCGACCATCAGCTGCGCAGTGCGGCCGCGGTCATCCAGAAACGGGTTCAGTTCGACCAGGTCGAGCGAGGTCATCAGGCCGCTGTCGTGCAGCATCTCCATCACCAGATGCGCCTCGCGCACGGTGGCGCCGCCCGGAACGGTAGTGCCTACAGCGGGCGCGACCGACGGATCAAGGAAATCGACATCCAGCGAGACGTGCAAATGGCCGCCTGCTGCATGGACCTTGTCCAGGAAGGCGCTGAGCGGTCCGGCAATCCCGTGTTCGTCGATGGCTCGCATATCGATATAGGTGACATCTGTGTCCTGCAGCGCCGCGCGTTCCTCCGGATCGACCGACCGCAGGCCCAGCATGCAGATGTTGTCATGCGGCACCGGATAATCGACCACCGGAAAGCCGTCAAAGCCGGGCAGACCTGCAAGATAGCCCATCGGCGTGCCATGCAGATTGCCCGACCCGGATGTCTGCGGCGTGTGGTAATCCGTATGTGCGTCCAGCCACAGCACGAACAGAGGCTTGCCTGCGGCGGCGGCATGGCGGGTGGCTCCCAGCACGGTGCCAAGCGCCACCGCATGATCGCCGCCCATGAAGATCGGGAACCCGTCTCTGAGCGCGGCTTCGCTGGCATTGGCCAGGCTTTCGGTCCAGGCGATTGTTTCGGCAAGTTTGTGAATGCGGTCATGCGGGATCGGATCGACGGGGGCAGGGGTGACGTTGCCACGGTCCTGCACTGTGTGTCCCAGTGATCGCAGCGCCCCCGCCAGATCGGCGGTGCGATAGGCGTCGGGGCCCATCAGGCACCCGGTGCGACGTTTGCCGCAGTCCATCGGTGCCCCGATCAAAATGCAGTTTTGCGTGGTCATGGCGGTTCTCCTGTCTGGCTTGGACAAGAGGTATTGCGCGAAACGGGTCATCGACAAGCGAACAAATTGATCGTATTGGGTGCCGATTGATCAAAACGGAATGACAATATGGACGATATGGACAAGCGGCTGATTGCCGCCCTGCGCCACGACGCGCGCGCGTCGCTGTCAGATCTGGCCGCCGGTCTGGGCGTCACCCGGACCACGGTGCGCGGGCGCATCGAAAAGCTGCAGGCGCGCGGCGATATCCTTGGGTTCTCGGTTGTCCTGCGCGAGGACGCTCTGCAAGACCCGGTGCGCGGACTGATGATGATCGGGATCGAAGGGCGCGGCACCGAGCGGAT
Source organism: Pseudosulfitobacter koreensis (assembly GCF_024733015.1). Taxonomy (GTDB): domain Bacteria; phylum Pseudomonadota; class Alphaproteobacteria; order Rhodobacterales; family Rhodobacteraceae; genus Pseudosulfitobacter; species Pseudosulfitobacter koreensis. The sequence goes on along the minus strand of NZ_JANKJG010000015.1, from coordinate 15,055 downwards.
TATCCGCCAGCTTCAGGGCATGAGTGCCGTGCGCCACATCCATTCGACCAATGGCCGCTGGGACGTGATCATCGAGATCGGCACTGAAACTCTGGAGAGTTTTGACAGGGTTCTGTTCGAAATCCGCCGTCTGGAGGGGATCGTCGCATCCGAAACGTCACTGCTGCTGTCGACGCGCAAGTCGTCCTAGGCGCGGCGCAGCGCCATCAGCCAGCACCCGACCAGCACAAACGAGATCACCGCGTTCCAGCCCGCCATCGACAGACCGGCCAGTTGCCACACGATGTCATCGCAGCGGGTCAGCGGCGCGCTCATGATCTGGTCCAGCAGCGCATCGGTGCTGAGCCCCGATATGTCACCCGACGTGCAGGTGGTCGGACCCTCCCACCATTTCCATTCGACGCCCGCATGATAGACGCCGAACGCCCCCGTCGTGGCAGCACTCAGCGCGCCCGCGAGGATCAGCAGGCGGTTAGGCATCCACAGCGCGATGGCACCGATCACTACCGCGATCACATGGGGATAGCGCTGCCAGTAGCACATCTTGCAGGGGTGGAATCCGCCCAGATACTGAAACCCAAGCGCGCCCAACATCAGCGCCGCCGAACCCAGCGTTGCGATCGCGATCCAGTGGCGCTGCGTCATAGATACCTCGTGGCGAAGAAGCCTCCTGCCAGCAGCAGAAGGCATAGCGTGAACATAAGCCCCAGGCGGCGTTCGATAAAATCACGAATGGGTGCGCCGAACTTCCACAGCAATCCGGCGACGACAAAGAACCTGATGCCGCGCGCCAGGATCGACGTGGTGATAAAGACGCCCAGCGGCATGCCGGTCCAGCCTGACATGATCGTGATCACCTTGAACGGGAAGGGCGTGATGCCCGCGGCCAGAACCGCCCAGAACCCCATGTCGTTGAACCGCGTGCTGAATTCCGCCATCGCATCGCCCTTGCCCAGAGCGGCAAGGATCGGCTGGCCCAGCTGCTCGAACGCCAGCGCGCCGATGGCATAGCCCAGAATGCCGCCCAGAACCGAGGCGATCAGAGCGACCAGTGCGATCAGCCAGGCCCGCGATGGGCGGGCGATGATCATCGGGATCATCAGCACGTCGGGCGGGATAGGGAAAACCGAGCTTTCGATGAATGCGATGAACGCCAAAAGCCACAGCGCGTTGGGGTGGTCCGCCATGCGCAGAACCCAATCGTATAATGTCCGTATCACCTGTGGCCCTCGTTGCGGGTGTTTTGTTGTCCAAGACCATGCAGGACAAATTCCGTCAAGACCATGGTGCGCGGCGCCCCGGTGCAAAAAGCCTCTGGACGCGTGCAAGAGTGCACGGTAAACGGCCTGTGTGAGGCCCAAGTGGCGGAATGGTAGACGCAGGGGATTCAAAATCCCCCGCCGCAAGGCGTGCCGGTTCGAGTCCGGCCTTGGGTACCACCCTGTTTTTTCAGGGTTTTTCGCAAAGTTTTCGATTCTGACATGAAGCGATTTTGGGCTGACTCCCACACCGGACTCCCACATCATCACATTGACCGCCGCATTTGCGCCGTGCGCGACATCTCCTTACGACGTGCTTCCTTGCGGTATTTTGCTACCATTTCAAGGCTCTGACCGGTAACAGATTGGATCTCAGCATCAGAGCATCCGGCTTCAGCCAACTCCACGCATGCGCGCTTTCGTAATCCATGAAGGCTGTATTTCCTTGCATTGTCGTCATGGAATTCAGACAGGTCGTCGAGGGTTTCGCGCCATGCTCTGAATTCTTTTTCGACTGAACTATACGACAACGGACTTGTGTCAGATTTCGGCAAAACGTGCTGCGAACCTGTCTTCAAGCTATCGATCAGTGATCTCAGATTTTCTGGGCAATAAATGGGAAAGGAACTATCGCCCTTTTCATCAACGACCGTCACCCATTCTCCTTGGAATGCGGTTCTGGGCATCGCAACCGCCGCTGATGGTCTCTGACCTGTACCACGGATAAGCCCACCAGCAATCCTAACGACTTGGGGAGCATCATCCAGTGCATCCAGCATCCAGTCAGGCCAGGCTCGAAATTCTCTCTGCGCACCATACTTTTCCATACGTGCTGCTGGGTTGTCACCAAGCGGCCAATCCAGTTGATTCTTCGCAAAATTCCATAAAATGGATACCGACTGCAGCATCCAGTCTGCTGCGCGGGGTGTTTCGGACATCGCGATATGTTTCTTTCTTATTGCTTGGCGCGTCGTCGCCGACATCGATTTGCCTGCATTTTTGTCGAGTATTTTTTCAAATTCGCGATTGTAGGACTTTTTCGTACCCAGCGAGAGCTTCTTTTGGATCTTTGCGTCTGCCCGCCACTCCTTGATGCAGTTAGCCCATGTGTGCTTTGCAGCCTTGACTTGGCTCTGATGCCGACCAGCCTCTGCCGCCCAATATTCATCATCAAGTGTCTTGGCGTCGCCACACCAATTGAGCTTGATTGCTCGCTCTTTCCGTTTGCCGGTTGCATCGGTCCAGGTGATGCGATGATACGGAACCCATTCACCGCCGCTCCTTGGCCAAACCCATTTCAAACGCTCCCGAGCTATTTTGGGCTTCGGTGGTCGTTTCTTACTCGAAGTCATCGTTGTCTCCAGGCTTTCCGGCAAGGCCCATCATGATCGCTTCAAGATCAGCTACCCTCCACCTTGTGGTTCCACCGATTTCCTTGGGCGGTGGTAATGCACCGCGGTCGACCAACCTGCGAAACTCAGACGCGGGCATGTCGAGCATAGCGGCTGCCGTCGTGTCTTTGACCGCAATCGGTTGTGGACGTTGTTGCATCTATGATCTCCGTTGTTTGGAGATCGGGAATTGGGTTCGATCATTTTCGTGGGGGAACGAAAAAGGAAGAAATATAGCGGCAGCCAAAATTTGGGACCCTGGGCTATGATCGGGAGCCCTCATCGAAACCAGTCTCTTGGGTCCGTCTGGTTGCTGCATTTTCTACCCCTGATTTTCGCCGGTCGTTCATTCACAGCTGCAAAATTGGCTGATCAGAGCAAACCGGAAGGAAATACTTTTTTGAAGTCAGACTGAGGTGTGCTGAAGGCATTGAGGACGCTCGGCGTCGACTGTCTTACGGTGCGGGCACAGCATTCTCTGGGGTGGGCCCATGGTTAATCAAGATGCAGGCAAACAAGGCCAACAAGCCGATGGTTAGCGCCGTGGTGAACACCGCTTTTGGTTATCAGACCAACGCTCGAAAGGGCCGAAAAGGCCCAATAAAAAATTGCCCAGCGACATTGAATCGCTGGGCATTGCGGCTTCAGAGGCGATCCAACTTCGTAATGAGAAGTTGATGCGCCGCTAAATGATCGAACAGCGCGGCTCGAACATCTGAGAATTGTTCGAACATGCCTTTCAGCTTGATAAGCTCTTCGCCGCGTTCAGTATAGATTGGTACTTCCCGCGTTTCGCCAATCGGACCGCATTCATCGTAATCAGTGGGAAAAAACCGGGTTTCGTGGCTTGCAACCTCACGAGCAATATCCGCTTCGAGTATCTCGCGGACGGCAATCAGGCCACCGGCATCTGCATCGTGCAAGGGCTGGCGGTCGTGCAGTCTTGAAAGCGCGCGCGCCACGAAAGCAGCATCCTTTGCGTTCCCGCCCAAGTGCATAGCCTTCGCCGCTTCTGCGACTTCTCGGCCAAAGCGCACAGCGTCGACGGCCAGCTCGTCGAGTGTCTTTGGTTCTGTTTGGTTAGACATGTCCAGATCTCCTGGTCTCTGGCCGATCCCCGCGGTCGACCTTCAAGTTAGCCGACCCAGTAGGGTCGGCCATATCGTCACTCCGCTTAGGCAGCGTCTGCTTTGGATGTCAGATGGGCGTGCAGGAGACGCGGCTCCACGTTAACCGCTTCAGAGATCTGCTGAAGTAAGGCTTCGAGCGCTTCCGCAAGAAAGCAGATGTCGTCGACGACTGATGAGTCTGGATCGATTTCGCTGAAGAGCGCTGTCTCGATCCTCTCCGGATCGCCGACGTACTCGAGGGTCAGCAGCCTGTGCAAATCAACCAGCTGACGCCTCTGGACATGGGACAGTCTGCATGCTTCCTGCACTGCTGCCATCAGAATGAACACTCGTCTACTGGCGGCTGCTCCTCCAAGCATGTGTGCGGCCTTTGCCAGTGCGGTTCCGTGTTTTCTTAAGAATGTTCGAACCGCGGCGAGGTCCGTCAATCGCGCGACGGCAGTTGCTGTGGTCGGTTTCGTATGGATTGTCATTGGGTGTTGTCTCTCGGTTGGGCTGCGCCAATTTCGGCAGCGTCAAGCGCCCGCTTCCTCCTTCCTCTGTCTTGGGCGTGTTGTGGATCGGTCCTCGGCAGCAGCAAGAGGGTTTATCCTGACCGATCAGTTTTCAATACGGCGTTTGTGTTTTTGTCCGCCGCGCTCTCAGAAAGAGGAGCGCGGCGGACAAAAAACACGACGCCACAACTCATTCTGCGTTCTTTCCCACATCCAAAAATATGCCATCCAAAGCATTTATATCGAAAAGTTGAACGTTATCCCTCTGGCCAGCAGCGGTCTCAGGAAGTTGAGGTGATGGACGGAAAAAGTTGAGAAGGGTAGGCAATCACCCCATGCGGGTGATGCCACCCCGTTTTCAACCCGATGCGGAAATTGCGGAAATTGCGGCGGCACGCAGCGGTGGACGGGGCCTGAACCGGATCTGCGTCACAGCGCGAGATCCGTCGGCGTAGTGCGGCAACTGTCGATATAGTCCCCGAACTCGGCAGCCACTTTTGCTGCGGTTGAATGGTCGTAGTGATCGCCTGTGCCGATGTCGGCATGGTCGAGCAGCGCCTTCGTCGCGAGGCGACCGCCCACCAAGTTCTCAGCTGCATCAGTGCCCACATTGTCCCGCAACCGATGGATCGGGATGCGCACACCGAATTCCTTATCGGTGATCTCCGCGGACAATTGTCCGATCCGACCTTCGCTGATCGATTGCCCCGGCGCATGAACGGACGGGAAGAGACACGCACCTTCGTCGAAGAGCGGCCGGTAACTGCGACGATATTCTTCCAGTGCCGCCACGAGGCGTGCATTGTGCCACACGATGTCGAAGGGGTCGCCGGCCTTTTGGTCCTCGCGTCTCTTCAACATCCGCGCCGGGATTCGGACATGCAGGCGATCAGGCTGCTCGACCCATAGAGTGGTTCCGGCCTCGAGCGCCGAGAGTGCGCGTGCCCGCTGCGGCAAGGCCGTGCCCAAGACCAAGATCAACCCGTTGCGGAAAATTGTTGCCGCTCGGACACCGCGCACGGATTTGCTCCGCGCTTCCTCGATCTGCCGAAATCCCAGGTCGTAGATCGCAACGGCGCCGACAAGCTGGTTCCCGGTCTTCGTCGGCGAGCCGCCCGCTCTGCCCTTCTCGCGCCAGTAACGGCAGACAAACTCCCGCGCGGACGACACAGCTGAGGGCGCTATGATCGCCAGCCCCGCCTTGATCCGCGAGAGATAATCCGCGGCCGCCCTGACTGAGACACCATGCTCGGCATTGGCCGGATCTGTCAGCCAAAGCGCGTAGCAATGCAGGTCCGACCCGGAGGGAACCAGGGCGACACCGCGACTGCGCGCATATTCGACGTAGCGGCAGAGCGCAGTCGTAACCGCCCCAAGGTAATCGGAACTCAGAATGGGGAGGCCTGACTTAGTTTGGCCTGCCTCGGAACGCTCGGCAACTGCTCGCAAAGAGGTCTGCCAATCCGCCGGAAGGCGATCGATGACGGTGCTGGCCATCTTCCATCGGCTGACCTTGGGCGCTTTCGGCGCGACACGCGCCTTCCGCAGGACGATGGCGAAGTGGCTTGTCCGCTCCGGGCCCCATGTCTCGGCGGCCACCTGTTGCAGATACGCAAATTCCTGGAAAGCGGCGTCACCGACCGCCGCCATCCGCTCGCGCAGATGCTCGGTCAGTGCGCTGATCCCGGGAACGGGTTGCGTGGGCTCGCCGGACCGGACGTCGGCGAGCATGGCGAGATGGGCGTTCATGCTTATTCTCCTATCCGTGCGCATCGATCAGGGCGCTCTACGCAGCTCTGACCTTGCCGGTGCTGGACTTGTTGTTGAGATGTTCGTTCCAGGCGTCGAAAACCAAGCTCGGATCGAGCTCGGCATAGTAGTCGATCGTTGTCGGGAGGCTCGCGTGCCCCAGCATTCTCTGGACCTTTGGCAGGTTATCGATACTTTGCTTCAGCCAGATCCACCCGATCAGATGGCGGTAGAGGTGCGGGTTGATCCTGCTGCCGACCTTGTCGTTGAGAATGCGGGTGACCCGCTTGAGGACAGTCTTGTAGGGCTGCCCGGCCTTCTCTTTCCGGACTTGTGCGGGGAAAAGGTAGGGGTTCCGATCATCGCCGCTGACGAGACATTTCGCCCGCACCGTATCGAGATAGGACCTCAAAAGCTTGCTCTGTCGTCCGTTGAGAAACAGCGTGAGGTCATCGTCATCCGGACCGCGCATTTTCACATGCAAGGCCGGAACAGTGATACGCGCCACTTCTCCTCGCCAACTGATCCAGTCCAGCCGAGCATTGATCAGGTTATCGCTGCGCGGCGCATTGCGGAGCAGGATCTCGTGCGCGATCGCAGCCATGATGTTCCGCCCGAGCTCGGCGTCGATCACATCGACGCGGGAGGGCAGCACGCCATGCTTCTTCCGGTGGGCCACCCGTCGCCGGTCGATCTCAGCGTTCACGTCAGTGATGATCACGTCGCCCAGGTCGATGGTGCGTTGGATGCGCTGATCATCGAATTCGCGAAGCTTTGCCTTGTTGCGCGGTGCAATGCCCCTGCGCTTGCGGTCGTGGATCTTGATCAGCTTCTTGATCCGCTTCAGATCCTTCTTCGATCGGCACTGAAATTCCTTGGCGATCTTCCGCGCACATTTCAGAACGCTCCCAAGATAGCTGCTTGAGAATTCGCCGACATTGGCATCCCTGATGCCATCGGCGGCGGCGTGCAGGAAGTCCGGGTCGAGCAGTTCCTCCAATGATTCAGGCACGATGTCGAGGGTCGCGACCATTGATTTCGCCAACGACGCAATGTAGCCACGCCGGGTTTTCAGCGTTCTCGCCGACCACTTCTGCTTGTCAGTTAGGAACCCGTTCTGTGCCAGCAAGTCGTCATCCGACCATGTGTCCTCGACCGGCTTCTGGCCGGGGCGCGCGGCGTTCTCCGCCCGCCGCTTCTTCAAAAGCGCCTTCTTTACGGAAACCGATGTTTCGCACTTATCCAATTCCTGGATGAACGCAGCAAGCGGCTGACCTGTCCGGGATACTTCCCCAATTGCCCACGGCGCCACATCGCGATCGAATTCCATCATGACCTCGGAGACGACTTCGTCCGCAACGCCGTATTTACCAGCATACTTTTCGAAGGGGGTCTCGACGGGACAGAAACCAAAGGGCTGCAACAGTTCTATCCTGCGGGCGTCCTTCAAGAACTTGGCGACTTCAATGACATGTTGCCGACACTTCTCCTCACTCTTCGACGAAGTCTCCATACGCTCCGCATAGTAGGCTGCGAGCGTATCCGTCGTTACTTCCGGGACCAGTATTTGCTGGTCATGCAAGAACACCAAGAAAGGCCGTGCGACACCGACTTGCCATTCCCGAAGATCGCATTCCTTGGCGGAGATTGCCGCGAGAATTTCCGCATGCGTCCCGGTCAGATCGCGGGAACCACGCTTCCGATTGCGCATGGCTGAGCTGTTGACGATCTCGATCGCTTCGGAAGAGTAAGTGGCGTAGCTGCCCTTTGTCAGGTTGAATTCCGCGGCCCGGTGGTCCCGGAGGAACTCAATGACGTCACGGCGGCACACGATTGTGATCTCGGGAACCCACTTGGCGACGCGGGTCAACCAGCGCACCCTTGTCGCCTTGCGTTTTTCCCCCTCTGCGTCGAACCGCGCGATGAGATCCGCGTAGTAGACCGGCGGATGATCCAGGCATTGAAAAAGATCGATTCCCGTCGTGCGTGACAGGGCAGTGAGGGTCGTCGCGCGGGGTCTCAGGCCGGGAATCCGCAAAATGTCGGACACCACTTTCTCCCCAAGACCGGAGCGGAGTGAGAGACCGCGCTTGGATTCCTGGTTTGCTTCGAGGTATTGCTTCAGAGTTTCGGCAAGGGTCATAGGTTTTCTCCTGAACTGGCGACCGGCTCACTCGAGCTCGAGGTCCGGCCTTCCAACGTCAGGCCGGGCTCGAAGCTCGAAGACCGCGAGCCATTCGTCTTTGATCTGCCAGGATTTTCCCAGTTTGACGGCCTGCAACTTCACCAGACCGTCCGGGGTCGGACAGCCCTTATTGATCCAATCGCGGATCGTGTGCGGGTCGCGCTCGAATATCTCGCCCAGCTTTTTGGCTGAGTAGTATTTTGGTGCCGACATGGTTTCCTCCGTTGTTGGCCACGGGGAATTAGGAAGGTTCGGAGGTGAACCAAAAAATGCCCAAAATGGAGCGGCTCTGTTCGCCGCTTGCACCAGGAAAAGTTCATCGGGATTGTGCTCAAAGCGAGTATTCAGATCACCAAATAAGATTACGCGCTATCGGAGATCTGATGGTTCAACCCCAAGTCGTCCGCTTCAACAAGATCAGCGCGGGCATCACGAGCCACCTTGGGGTCGAACTTCATCTTGCCGGTTCGATCCACTCTCCAGACGGCTCTTGGGCGCGTAAACTTCATGTAGGCGTGGAAGTGCCAACGTGCAGCTGGATGGATCATCCGCACCCTGAAGTGCTCCGGCTCCGGCGCGTCCTCGCGCAGTTCGAGTGCTGTGAAGCAAATCCAGTCCAACACTTTTGCGACTGTTTCCAGAGTCTTGGTCAGCCGACGCAAATTCGCTTCCTCCGATACCCGGAAGTCGTAAGGGAGAATGAACTGCGGCGCTCTGGACCCTCTTCGCTTTTGCGCGTTTAAGTAGACGCCGATCTGAAAAGTCGAGCGGAAGTGACCGAGTTCCTCCAGGTCGACGAGCACATAGTTACTCGTGTTTCGGATGCGCATCTCTTCCCAGACCAACGCGCTGCACTGCCCTTGCAGCTTCGTATCCCTGTTCAGCAGGGCGACGTATTCGACCAAACCTGAAGTGCTCAAAGCGCGGGCAGCGTCGCGGATCTCGCGTGCGCTGTTGCTCCCCTTGGGACCGACGCGTTCCCGAAGGTCCGCACAGCTTGCCCAGAGGACCGGGCTAACCTCAGGGCTGTTCGGACCGCAGACCCCGCGAAGATCGAGCTGGTGCAGCATTGAGATGAGGAGACGAAGCGTCGGTGCCCCAAGGTCGAATGAAAGAACCGTTTTAGCAAGCGGCGACGGGATCATGACCTTTCCGTTGTCGAGCGGCATGATAAACCTCCTGCTGCGGTGTGGAGGCGGAATATTGGTGTGATCGCACCCACGCAAAAATGTCGCGCGACCCTGCGGTGTTGTCGACGCTCATATTCCGACAACCTTGTTTTGGCCATTTTCGGGAAAAAATGGCCATTTCACAAGTTAAGGGCGGCCATTCATGTAATTCGCGCCGAGTGGCTATATTTGCCTGCCCGCCCCGCATCTACTGGTTTTTGACGCTTTGAAGGGAACATGGGTCCATGTGTTTAGAAGGAAAAAGGAGAAAACAAATGGCAAAATATTCGAAAGGCGATAACGTAAGCTGGAATTCCGAAGCGGGTCGCGTCAGCGGCCACATCCTGAGGGTCCATGAGGCAGATTTCGACTACAAGGGGCACCGCAGGCGCGCTTCGAAAGATGAGCCACAATACGAGATTGAGAGCGACAAGACGGACCACATCGCGGCGCACAAGGAAGACGCGTTGACCCAGCCCGACTCGTGAGCGGCGGTTTCGCGATCATCGGACATTCAAACCGGCCGCAGTAGACGGTTACCGACATGCTGCGCGAGGCCGGGGTGCGAGTGGTGGTGGACGTGCGATCCTTCCCGAAATCCAAACGCAATCCCGACTTCAATGATGACGTATTTGCCGATAGGCTGGCTGAGCATCAAATTGCCTACCGGCACGTCCTGGCGCTCGGAGGTCGCAGCACACCTTGCAGCTCTTCGGTGACGGCGGCGAGGGTGAAATGGGAAGACGCAGGTTGGGTGCTGTTGCGCATCAATTCGAATGACATCTGTTTCTCCTTTGTCGAAGGGCCTCGGGCGCGTCCGAGAGATCATCAGTGATCTTTTTCGGCCACATGATCGGGTGAGCGATCAGCCTACATGGCAGCAGCCTGCGGGTCGGCGCGGAGACTGGGGCCGACCGCATTTTTCGTCACCATGTGAACAGCCGTATTGATCATTGCCATTCCCATGGCGACGTTCAGCACTGGGTTGGTCCCGTCGGTTCGGCGGACGTTCCGCGAACACTCGCGCCCTTACCGATGGCCGCCCGCCGTCTTTTTCCCAGCGCGCCAGGCATTCTTCAGTGCGCGATTGCCCGCTGTCTGACTTCGGGGTGGGCCGGAAGGTTTCAGGAAACAACTCCTCGAAATCCGCTCGACAAATCATCATTTTGCCGCTCCTTGCTTGCTGATTGAACCGATATGCGTGTTGAACGACCCGCCTCTGAATTGCCGGTGGCGCTCACCTTATGCCGAAACTTTATCTGACTTCGCCGCGCGAGATTGTTTCAGGCTCGTGCGCGCGACGTCAGGGGACACCGGGCGCATACCCAATTCACGAGTCGAAAAACTTTCGACGACACGCGGGATATCGCTGCGCTCGATCCCGATGTCGCGAAGCAGGTGATCGTCCATGCGTTGCAGGGTCGCGATCATCTTGCGTCGTTTCAAGTTGCGAAATGCAGCGCCGGCCATTCGGCGCAAGGCCCCCGGGCGCTTAGTGCTTTTTGAGGAGGAAGAAGGACGGAGAAATAGGATGTTGGGGTTGAACATGTAAGGGTGCATGACGTGCTCCATGAAAAGAGGGTGAACCAGACGTCCGCTACCCATCGAACTGGTCCATTCGCGCATACACGATGACCTGCCGCTGAGGCGCGCCCGTCAATTCCAATTGATCTGGATAAGATCGAGAAGACCCCGAGGCGCGGACAGGCAAGTAGCCCGATCCCGCCCGGGGTTACCGGCGGTTAAGTGTATTTCCCGCGTTGAGCAGGAACCTCGTATGGAGACTGAACATGGTCATGAACCTGATTTCGGCTTTCCCGGAGCGCTTATCAAGAGCGCGGCGCCGCTCTGCGACCTTCTGGCGCCACAAAGAGGTGAGTTTTGGGCAGTTCGCCTGAATTGGAGGCTCTACGCCTCCTTTTCTTTCGCAATCATGGTGGAGAGGTCAATCGGACCCGCCTTCGGCGCATGTGCGGGGAAGGTGGCACGAGACATGATCGCGCCGCTTGTGTCGACAACAAGTCGCAGAGCCCGACCGCCACAATAAAAGGTCAGCCGCCAACGGCCCGCATCGTCATCGACGCCAGTTTCGCATCGACTGGTGATCTGGCCCAGACGGAGCTTTGCCGGAACGTCGGCGGGTGGAAGATCGAACGCCGCGCCCACGATCCCGGCATCGACGACGAAACCATCGGCCAAGAGGGAAACCTCACCCATGTTACCCTCCATCTGCCACTGCGGCGACCCGCGCGGGCAAGGCGATGTCCGCCAGCGTCGATCGGTCGAGTTCGGCCAGAAAGGCGACCTCCGCGGCATGAAGCTTACCCTTCAGCCAACCAGATAGAGTGATGCAACACGACCCATCCGGTGAGAAACATTTGACCAGCGCCTGATCTCGCTCGAGGAGCTGGACGAGGTTGCCGAGACCGATTTCACCGGCAGGCCGGGCGAGCATCGCACCCCCATCGGCGCCGCGATGGGTTTGCACGAACCCATACTGCGAAAGGCACTGGATGATCTTGTTGAGATGATTGCGCAAAATGCCGAACTCATCGGTGATCTCGGTCGTCGAGAACACCCGGTTACGCGCGCTGACCATCCGCATAAGCGCGCGAAGCCCGAAGTCGGTGTAACTGGTCAGGCGCATCCTGCTCTCGCTCTGAATTAGCATCGCTCTATCCCCCTTTTGCAACACTCGCTAAGGTTGTTTCAGCCATGTCCCGGATGCAATTCGCCCTTCCTCCGATCCGCATGCACTCCCGACCAACACGGTTTGTCGGGACCCCCTAAATTTATTGTCGCCGCTATCGAAGGTCGATGAGCCGCGGTTACAAAGAAGAGACGCCTGCCATGGGGATGCGGCTTTATTCAGCCTTGTTGTCTGCAGCCTTGCCAGTGGTTTCTTCGGTTCAACCGTCGCCAAAAAAGGGAACCGGATCGGCGCTTTGGTCTTGGGGCAGGCCATAGCTGAGACCACGACCAATGCGGTGGGCAAGGGCGGACCAAGACCGCGCGAGCGATTGCGGCAATTCTTGTTCCAGAACCTCGTCGAACAGCGACAGCCAGACCGCGAAATGCTGTGATTTGACGTTGCCTGCGGCCATATGCACCTGCATCGGATTGCCATCATAGCACCGTTGCAGCAGCAGCGCATTTCGCCAAAAGCGACCGATCTTTTCCTCGTGTGCGGTCCAGTCCGAGACATGCGCCCGGAACACTGGTCCGAGAGATGGATCTGCGCGAACGCGGGCATAAAACCGAGATACGACGTGGTCGATTTGCGCTTCGGTTACGGGGATACGCGGCGGCATGGTCACACCACGATGGCCCAGACGACAACCAGGCTGAGAATCAAATAAACCAGCGTATTGATCATCCAGCGGATCAGGCCTGCGTCGCCCTCGGGGTCGACGCCCAGACGCTCGCAGGCCTTGGTGCCCGGCCAGAGAAAGACTTCAGAAAGTGTCATCAGGGGGACTCCTTAAATAAGTATTCACTTTGCGGAATATATAGCGCTTTTAATTGCGCATTGTAAATGCTAAATACCGCAGATGCAGTTGGACAAATTCACAGATTACGCCCTGCGCATATTGATAACTCTTGCAGTGCGCGCGCCCCAACGGGTGCCGACCTCGCAGATCGCGGCGCTATTTGATCTTTCTGATCATCACCTGTCCAAAGTAGCCACCCAATTGGCGCGCGAGGGCTTCGTGACCTCTGAGCGCGGGCGCAACGGCGGGCTGGTGCTGGCTCGGCCTGCCGAGCAGATCAGTATCGGAGCGGTGGTGCGGGCAATGAAGCGTGATGATGCGGTGGTTGAGTGTTTCGGCACCAACCGGTCTTGTTTGATCCTTCCCGCCTGCGGACTGCGCGCCCCACTTGCCGAGGCGCAGGAGGCTTTTTTCGCCACGCTGGATGCATACACGTTGGCGGAAGTAACGCGCGCGCGCGGAGCCTTGCAGGATTTATTGGCCATATAGCGATGCAAGTCACTTGTCATGGTTGGCAGCGCTGACATGGTCTTTGACTCGCTCGTTTTGGCTCACTTCTTTCGGCATGTGATCCATCTTTCCAACTGATCGGCACTCCCGCGACCATCTCTGTTCCGCGCGGGTCCGTCAGGCACTGCCAGCACGCGCTGCGGTTCGGGCAAGCGCGGCGACGAGATCTGTCCGGGTGACGATGCCCACGATCTTTCCATATTCTATGATGGGGACCGCATCCGTTTCTCCGTCCGCCATCATCGGCAGCAAGGCACCAACGGGTGTGTTCGTGGTGGCACGGGGCCCGGCGACGCTCATGATATCGCCAGCGTTTACCGGTTTTTCGCGGTCTGGATCCAGAAGCCGCCTGAGAGCAGCCCCGTAACGCCGATCAAGGCGTAGAGCGTCCGCTCTTGCCTGGCTGATGAGGTGCATCTGAAAAATGATACCCAAGAACTTGGTATCCGCCCCGACGACGGGCAGAGAGGTAAACCGATGCTGCTTGAAGAGGTCTGCAACCTCACCCAGTGCCGTTTCGGGACGGACCGTGACAAGGTCGCGGGACATGATGTCCTGCGCTGTGAGGGGGCCAGAGGACTGCGCGGCGGCCTGTAACTCTGCCGCACCGATCAGCCGCGCCAGGTCCTCGACGCCCAGATTGAACGACTGGCTGTAGCGTTCAAGGATACCTGTCAGTTCTTCTTCCGCGAGCCCCAGCCGTTCAGTGGGATTGCGATCTTCTGTTCTATGTCTGCTCAGGTCGTCGAACTGCCGAAATGGATAACGCCTTCCGGTGAGCCGCGCATAGGCCGTCGCGAGTAACACAAGGGCTATTGTTCCTATGGCAATGGGTGTGAGTGCAAACCAGAAACCCAACTCCGCAATCGCGTCCGGGGACATGGCGGCCGTCATGGCAACGGCACCGGCAGGGGGGTGGAGCGCGCGGCACAGGATAGTGGCAGTGATCGCGAGGCCAACCGCCAACGCGATCCGCAGAGTAGGGTCCGTTACGGATAGGCACACCGCCACTCCCACGATCGCTGCAACAGTGTTGCCGACAATCGCGGACCAAGGCTGCGCCAAGGGGGAGTTTGGTACGGCAAAAAGCAGCACGGATGAGGCTCCGAAGGGCGCAACAAGATATAGGCCCAGTTCCGGATCGACATGTGGCGACAGAAGCAACAGGCCGGTCAGTCCCAGACCGATCAGCGCCCCAAGCCCTGCACGCATGGCCTCGATGCCTGAAACGCGGGCAACGGCAGGGCCGAGTGATCTAAAAATGTGCAATCCCGAGCTCCCGTGCGTCTCGGGTGTTATGAACACAGCCAGAACTCAACGTCGAGCGTCTTGCGGTCCAATCCCGATAAGGTGGAATCAAAGTACCTCCTGAGGGGGTCAGGGCCTAACGTGCTCTCCTCCCCAAGTGCACTTTTAAGCAAATGCGGCCAAGGTCTTCCAGCTCAGAACTGATCGACCGCGGCGTGGATTCTGGAAGCTGTGTGCGGACTTCTATCTACGCTGCTTCAAGCGGGCCGTACGAACATTCTCTCGCTCTCGCCTTGTTGACGGTGTTGGTTTTCATTGAGAACTGACCCGGTAGCCCCATAAATTTTCACTGAGAATTGACCCATGTGAACACATTGCCCTGACGATTCTGATCAGGGAGATATGGAGTGATCGACATGGGATTTTTGA
>NZ_JANKJG010000001.1 GCF_024733015.1 Pseudosulfitobacter koreensis | reverse complement strand
CTGCCACTCAAGAAGGGCCGTGCCGCGACCGTAACGCACGATTACAAGCGCCACGGCACAACCACGCTGTTCGCGGCGCTGGACGTGAAATCGGGCACGGTCATCGGCGATTGCATGCCGCGCCATCGTGCAAAAGAGTTCCTGAAATTCCTGCGACAGATCGACAAGGCTGTGCCCACGCGGCGCGATGTGCATCTGGTGCTCGACAACTACGCCACCCACAAGACGCCCGAGGTGAAGGCCTGGTTGGACAAGCACCCGCGCTTCAAGCTTCACTTCACGCCCACCAGCGCGTCTTGGCTAAACCTGGTCGAACGGTTCTTCGCCGAGATCACGTCAAGGCGCATCCGGCGTGGCAGCTATTCCAGCGTCGATGATCTTGAGGCCGCGATCTACGACTATTTGGCGTACCACAACGAGAGCCCCAAGCCCTTCAAATGGACCAAAACCGCCGAGGATATTCTCACCCGGGAACGCCGCGCCTTGGATAAGCTCGATCAAATCCGAGGGAACCGGTAAGATACGTCAGACTCAGAGCACTAGACCCTGCCGCAATCCATGCCTAACCTGCCCGCAATGCTACGATATACCCTCAAACGTCTTCTCTCGCTTTGCATCAGCCTGGCCGTTGCCTCGCTGGTGATTTTCTTTGTGATCGAGGTCGCTCCGGGGGACCCTGCGACGTTCATGCTGGGTATCAATTCGCAGCCCGACACCATCGCGGCGCTGCGTACCGAACTGGGTCTGGATGTGCCGAAATGGCAGCGATATCTGTCATGGGTCGGTGGCCTGCTGACCGGGGATTTCGGTACCTCGTATACCTATCGCACACCCGTCGCGCAGATGATTGCGGACCGGTTGTGGGTCTCGCTGCCGCTGGCGCTCTATGCGCTGACGCTTAGCACCGCCATCGCCTTTCCCACCGGCATCTATGCCGCCGCGCGCCGGGGCAAGGCGGGCGATACCGCCGTGATGGGGGCCACGCAGTTGGGCGTCGCGATCCCGAATTTCTGGTTCGCGATGATGCTGGTGCTGCTGTTCGCCATCAACCTGCGCTGGTTCAGCGCGGGGGGTTTTGTCGGATGGGACAAGGGGCTGGGCGCTGGTCTGTGGTCGCTGACCCTGCCCGCGATTTCGCTGGCCCTGCCGCAGGCGGCGATCCTGTCGCGGGTGATGCGCTCGGCATTGCTGGATGTGCTGGGCGAGGATTTCATGCGCACCGCGCGGGCCAAGGGGCTGACGCGCGGACAGGCGCTGTGGCGGCACGGGCTGCGCAACGCGATGATCCCGGTGCTGACGATCATCGGGCTGCAATTCTCGTTCCTGCTGGCCGGGGCAATCATCATCGAACAGGTGTTCTATCTGCCGGGCCTTGGGCGGCTGGTGTTCCAGTCGATCAGTGCGCGCGATCTGATCGTGGTGGAAAGCGTGGTGATGCTGCTGGTCTTTACCGTGATCATGGTGAACTTTGCCGTCGATCTGGCCTATGCCCTGGTCGATCCGCGCCTGAGGAGCCGCACATGAGCCGCAACATGATCATCGGCGGTCTGCTGACGGCGCTGGTGGTGCTGGCCGCCCTGCTCAGCTTTGTCTGGACGCCCTTCGCCCACACCGCGATGAACATCCCGCAGAAGCTGCAGACGCCGAACATGACGCATTGGCTGGGAACCGACCACTTCGGGCGCGATATCCTGTCGATGATCATGGTGGGCGCGCGGACCTCTATTGCTGTCGCCTTTGTCGCCGTGGGCATCGGCATGCTGATCGGTGTGCCGCTGGGCCTGTGGGCCGCGGCGCGCAATGGCGGCTGGATCGACGAGCTGATCATGCGCGGCAACGATCTGGTCTTTGCCTTTCCCAGTCTGGTCATCGCCATCCTGATCACTGCGATCTTCGGTGCCGGTGCGATCAATGCGATCATCGCCATCGGCATCTTCAACATCCCGGTCTTTGCCCGCGTCACCCGTGGCGGCGCGCTGCCGATCCTTGCGCGGGAATTCATCATGGCCGCACGGGTGTCGGGCAAGGGCGACGCGCGCATCGCGTTCGAGCATGTACTGGGCAACATCGCCAACCTGCTGATCGTTCAGGCCACGATCCAGTTCTCTCTGGGCATCCTGGCCGAGGCGGCGCTGTCCTATGTGGGTCTGGGTGCGCAGCCGCCGACGCCCAGCTGGGGCCGGATGCTGGCCGACGCGCAGACGTTGGTCAGCATCGCGCCACATATGGCGCTGATCCCCGGCTGTGCGATCATCATCACGGTTCTGGGTCTGAACCTGCTGGGTGACGGGCTGCGCGACATGCTTGACCCACGGCTGCGGGTGGCACGGGTATGAGCCTGCTGAGCGTTCAGAACCTGACAATGGGCATCCACAACCATCCCGTGTTGCGCGACGTGACCTTTGAGGTGGCGCGGGGCGAGGTTGTGGCGATCACCGGCGAAAGCGGGTCGGGCAAGTCGATGACGGCGTTTTCCGTCATGGGTCTTGCACCCGATGGATCGCACGCCACCGGGCGGATCATGCTTGACGACACCGACCTTCTGACCCGGACAGAGGCGCAGATGTGCGCCCTGCGCGGCAATGCCATCGGCATGGTGTTTCAAGAACCGATGACCGCGCTGAACCCGGTCAAGACCATCGGCGATCAGGTGGCCGAAACGATTCTGATACACGGCGCAGGCACCCGCGCCGAGGCGATGCAGACCGCCGCAGACACCCTGACGCGCGTGGGCCTGCCGCAAGACCGCTTTCCGCTGGGTCGCTTTCCGCATGAACTGTCCGGCGGCCAGCGTCAGCGTGTGGTGATCGCGATGGCCATCGCCCTGCGCCCCGCGCTGCTGATCGCGGACGAGCCGACGACGGCGCTGGATGTCACCACGCAGGCGCAAATCCTGAAACTGCTGGCCAAGCTGGCGCGCGAGGATGACATGGGCCTCCTGATGATCACCCACGATCTGGCCGTCGTGTCGGAAATGGCCGACCGCATCGTGGTGATGCAACACGGTGAGATCGTCGAACAGGGCGACACCGCGCATCTGCTGCGCAACATGCGGCATCCCTATACCAAATTGCTGTTCGAGGCGTCGTCCCATCAGGTCGATCTGCCTGCGCGCAAATCCGACGCGCCGCTGTTGAAGGTCGACCACGTCAGCCGCGATTACCGCACGCCCCGCAAGACGGTGTTCGGCGCGCCGGGCACGTTCCGGGCCGTGAACGACGTCAGTTTCGAGATCAAGAAGGGCGAGCGTGTCGGCCTTGTCGGGGAAAGCGGATGCGGAAAATCGACCCTAACACGGGCGATTTTGGGTCTGGAGGATGTGCAAAGCGGCACCATCACCCTGAACGGTGCGCCGGTGTTTTCGGCGGGCAAGGCCAATCTGGCGGTGCGCCGCAACATGCAGGTTGTGTTCCAGGACCCCTACGGCAGCTTCAACCCGCGCCACCGCGTGTCGCGTCTGATCACCGAACCCTTCTATCTGCTGGACAATCCGCCCAAGGGTCAGGCCCGCGCTGACCTGATCGCGGAAACGCTTGAGGCGGTCGGGCTGTCGGCAGCCGATGCCGACAAATATCCGCACCAGTTTTCGGGCGGTCAGCGCCAGCGCATCGCCATCGCGCGGGCGCTGATCATCCGGCCCGAAATCATCGTCTTCGACGAAGCGGTCAGCGCGCTGGACGTCTCGGTGCGGGCCCAGATCCTTGATCTGCTGGCCGATCTGTGCCGCCAGTACGAACTGACCTATCTGTTCATCAGCCACGATCTAAGCGTGGTGCGCACCGTGACCGACCGCGTGCTGGTCATGCAATCGGGACAGATCGTCGAACACGGGGCGACCGAACAGGTCTTTTCCGACCCGCAGCACCCCTACACCCAAACCTTGATCGCCGCGGCGCCATCGCTGCCCGACCTGACAGACGCAAGAGACGAGGCCGCATCATGACTGCTCCCCTTTGGTTTGACCCTACTGAAATCCTGATTGGCGGCACATGGCAGCCCTGCACCAGCGGCCAGACGATCCCGCTGATCAATCCATCGAACGGCAGCGAACTGGCGCTTATTGCACGCGGCAAGGGCGACGACATCGATGCCGCCGTATCCGCCGCGCAATCGGCACTGGATGGTGAATGGGGCCGAATGACGGCGCTGGAACGGGGCCGCCTTCTGACCGAGATCGGGCGTCGCGTACTGGATTACGTCGACACTCTGGCTGAGATCGAAGCCTGCGACGTGGGCAAACCGCTTGGACAGGCCCGCGCCGATGCCGTGGCGCTGGCGCGGTACATGGAGTTTTATGGCGGTGCCGCCGACAAGGTGCATGGCGCGACGATCCCCTATCTGGATGGCTACACCGTCTATACGCTGCGCGAACCGCATGGGGTGACGGGGCATATCGTGCCGTGGAACTATCCGATGCAAATTATAGGTCGCAGCGTCGGCGCGGCGCTGACGATGGGCAACGCCTGTGTCCTGAAACCGGCGGAAGAGGCTTGCCTGACCGCGTTGGCCTTTGCCCGTATCTGTCAGGAGGTCGGCCTGCCCGACGGTGCGCTGAACGTGGTTACGGGTCTGGGGACAGAGGCTGGTGCCGCGCTGTCGGGACACCCCGGCATCCACCACATCAGCTTTACCGGGTCGGTGCGCACCGGGGCACTGGTGCAGCAGGCCGCAGGGGCCAATGTGGTACCCGTGACGCTGGAACTGGGCGGCAAATCCCCGCAACTGGTGTTCGACGATGCCGACATTGACGCGGCGCTGCCGTTTCTGGTGAACGCGGGCATCCAGAACGCCGGGCAGACCTGCTCGGCCTCCTCGCGCATTCTGGTGCAGCGCGGTGTCTATGACACGGTACGCGACCGGATGGCCGAAGCATATCGCGGCCTTACCGTGGGCCCCGCGATGGATGACCTCCGCGTCGGGCCGCTGATCTCGAACCGTCAGCGCGACATCGTTCGGGGGTTTCTGGACAAGGGCGCCGATCTGACCGTCGCCGCCACCGGCAAGCTGCAAAACGCGCCCGAGACCGGTGCTTATGTCGTGCCAACCCTGTTCGCGGATGTGCCCCCCGACCACACGCTGGCCCGCGACGAGATTTTCGGCCCCGTTCAGGTGCTGATCCCCTTCGACACCGAAGAAGAGGCGGTGCGCATCGCAAACGGCACCGATTACGGGCTGGTCGCGGCGATCTGGACCGCCAACGGTGCGCGCCAGATGCGACTGGCACGGGCGTTGCGTGCAGGGCAGGTGTTCATCAACAACTATGGCGCGGGCGGCGGTGTCGAACTGCCCTTTGGCGGCACCGGGAAATCCGGCCACGGCCGCGAAAAAGGGTTCGAGGCGCTGTACGGGTTTTCCACGTTGAAAACCGTGGCGGCCCATCACGGCTGATTACACGCAAGGGAGAGAGATATGAGACTTGAGGGAAAAACGGCGATCGTCACAGGGGCGGCTTCGGGATTTGGCGAGGGTATCGTGCGCCGCTTTGCCGCCGAAGGGGCCCGCGTTCTGGTGGCCGACATCAACGGCGACGGTGCCGCCAAGGTGGCTGCCGATCTGGGAGCGGAGTACTGTCAGGTCGATGTGGGCAATGGCGCGTCGGTACAGGCGATGGCCGATGTGGCGCTGAAGTCATTGGGCCATATCGACATTCTGGTGAACAATGCAGGCATCACCCACATGCCGCAACCGATGGAGAATGTGACCGAGGAAGACTTTGACCGCGTGTTCAACGTCAACATGAAGTCGGTCTATCTGACCGCCCGCAGCCTTGTACCCCACATGAAGGACCGCGGCGTAGGCGCGATCCTGAACATCGCCTCGACCGCTGGCGTGTCACCGCGCCCGAACCTGAATTGGTACAACGCATCGAAGGGCTGGATGATCACCGCGACCCGCACGATGGCGGTTGAACTGGCCCCCAGCGGCGTGCGCGTCAACGCACTGAACCCCGTGGCGGGCGAAACGCCCCTGCTGAAATCCTTCATGGGCGAGGACACGCCGGAAATCCGCGCCAAGTTCCTGTCGACGATCCCGCTGGGCCGCTTTTCCCAGCCCGAGGATCTGGCGAACGCAGCGCTGTTCCTGTGCTCGGACGAGGCCAGCATGATCACCGGTGTCGCCATGGAAGTGGACGGCGGGCGCTGCATATGAAATCCGTCAACCTGGCTGAGAAGCTGGCGCAGTTCAGCACCCATTGGGACCCTCATGTCGTGGCTGACTACAACGGCAACGACGTGATGGTGGTGAAGTTTCAAGGTGAATTTCCCTTTCACATGCACCCCGACACCGACGATTTCTTTCTGGTCCTCGAAGGAGAGATGGTCATGGATCTGGAAGGTGCCGAACACCACGTCGGTGCGGGCGAATTGTTTATCGTGCCGCGCGGTGTCACCCACCGGCCCCGCGCCGAGGCTGAATGCAAGGTGCTGCTGATCGAACCCAAGGGTGTTCCGAACACTGGCGACGTCGCCACCGCCGCCCCCAAACCACGGATATGACATGATGACACCCGGCCCCCGCAATCTTTTGACCGACGTGCCCGGTGTGCGCGTCGGAAACGCCACCGATCAGGCGCTGAAGTCGGGGGCCACGGTGGTGACATCGGACACCCCCTTTGCCGCATCGGTCGCGGTGATGGGCGGCGCGCCCGGCACCCGCGAAACCGATCTGTTGCAGCCCGACAAGTCGGTCGCGGCGGTCGATGCGCTGGTGCTGTCGGGCGGCTCTGCCTATGGGCTGGATGCCTGTTCGGGCGTCGTGGACGGGCTGCGGGAAATGGGGCGTGGATACCGCGTGGCCGATGCAGTGATTCCGCTGGTTCCTGGGGCGATCATATTCGACCTCTTGTCTGGCGGCGACAAGGATTGGGAGGAGAACCCCTATCGCAAGCTGGGCCGCGCGGCGTTCGATGCGGCAAGCGACACTTTCGATTTGGGGAGCGTCGGCGCGGGCACTGGCGCCATGACGGCGATGATGAAGGGCGGGCTTGGGTCTGCTTCGCTGGTGCTGCCAGATGGAACGACCGTTGCGGCACTCGTGGCGGCGAACCCCATGGGGGCCGTGACCACGCCGGGCGACAGGCATTTCTGGGCGGCCCCGTTCGAGATCGACGGCGAGTTTGGGGGCCTTGGCCCCGACCCTGCCAGCGGGTTGGGCCGCGCCTTGGACAGCCGCAAGACCGCCGCGATGATCGAGCGGGCCAACACCACCATTGCCATTGTCGCGACTGACGCCAGCCTCTCCAAGGCACAATGCCAGCGTGTCGCCTGGGCCGCACACGACGGTATCGGGCGCGCCTGCGTCCCGGCGCACAGTCCGGGCGACGGCGATCTGGTCTTTGCCCTGTCGACCGGCGCGCGCCCTATGCAAGACGACCACCGCGATCTGGCGCTGATCGGCCATGCCGCCGCCCTGTGCCTGTCGCGGGCCATTGCGCGGGGCGTGTTTCTGGCCCACGCTGAGCCCGATGACCTGCTGCCTTGCTGGAGTGACCTCAATGCCTGAAATGACCGATCTTTACGGCCTGCCAGTCTCTGGCGCGGATGCGGCTGCATTACAGGGCATCGATGACTTCGTGCACGGGTTCATCAGCTTTCAGACCAAAGCCGCCAATGTTTTGGCCGCCGCCGAGGCTGCGCCCAGCTGCGCGCTGGTCAATGCCTATGCCGCGATCCTTTATATGCTGCTGGAGGCGCCCGTGGCCCCGCAACTGGCCGCTCCGTTCCTGAAAGCCGCAGAGGCTGCGGCGCAAAACGCCACCCCCCGCGAGCAGGCCACGGTGAACGCCGCGCGTCTGTTTCACGACGGCAAGGTTCCCGAGTTGATCGCGCTGTGCGAAGAGACCATCCGCCGCTATCCGCGCGATATGGTGATGCTGAAACTGGGCCAGTACCACACCTTCAACATCGGTGATTTTCCCGCGATGCTGCGGATCGCCACGCGCGCCTTTCCCGGCGCGGACGACATCGCCTATGCACACGGCATGCTCGCCTTCGGCTACGAGGAGTGTCACCTGCTGGATCAGGCCGAGGCTGCTGCACGGCGCGCGATGGAGCTGCGCCCGGACGAGCCTTGGGCGCATCACGCGTTGGCGCATATCTATCTGACGCGCGGCGACGTGGCAGGCGGCACGGTGTTTCTGGAAAGCGTTGCGGATACCTGGCGCGATCTGAACAGCTTCATGCGCAGCCACAACTGGTGGCATCTGGCGCTGTTCTACATCAGCCAGGGACGTCATGCGGATGTACTGCGCGCCTATGACGAAAACATCTGGGGCCTGTCCAAGGACTATAGCCAGGATCAGGTCAGTGCCGTTTCCTTGCTGGCGCGACTGGACTTTGCCGGTGTGGACGTGGGCGACCGCTGGGCCGATGTGGTGGATCACGTGGCACAGCGCGGTGCCGATACGGTCAGCCCGTTTTTGACGCTGCAATACCTATATGCGTTGGGCCGCACCGATGACCGCAGAGCGCTGGGCGTGATGATGGATGCGATCGAGGCGCGTGCCGCAGATGCCACGAAGCACGATCACCGCGCTTGGGCCGAGGTCGCTCTGCCCGCAGCCCGAGGGATTGTGGCCCATGCGAACCGCAACTGGTCAGAGGCCGCGCGGCTGATGGGCGCGGCCTTGCCCCGGCTGGCGGAATGTGGCGGCAGCCATGCCCAGCGCGATCTGTTCGACCAGATCCATCTGGATGCGCTGATGGAAAATGGCGACGTGGCGCGCGCGCAGCAGGTGCTGGAGATGCGTCGGACCTACGACCCGGACGGTGTGCCGCTGAACCGGATGCTGGCAGAGGTCTATACCCGCAACGGTCTGCCGGAACTGGCGGCGCAGGCGCGGGCCCGCACCGCCGCAGCGTCGGGCGCTTAGCCGTCTGCAGGCGCCGCTTCGTCTTCGGAAGCGACTTCGGGGCCGACTTCGGCCAGATAGGATGCGACGTCTTCGCCGCCTTTTCTCAGCTTGTAGGCCATGCCGGATTTCGCCTTGGGGTCGTCCAGATAGGTGCGCAGGAACTCGCGCGGATCGACCAGGTATTCGGCCAGCGATGCCTGATCCCAGATCAGACCGGCCTCGCCCGCGGCAATGATGGAATCCTGATACCTGTACCCTTCGACAGAACCGGCCTGACGCCCGATCACACCGTAGAGGTTGGGACCGGTGCGCCCGCCCTTCTCGATCACTTCGTCGCCATTGGCGATCACGTGGCAGCTTTTGCATTTGTTGAAGGTCTTGGCCCCTTCTGCGGCATCGCCCATCGCGTGACTGTCTGCAAAGGCGGGCGTGGCAAGCGAAAGGATGGCAAGAATGCGGATCATGGGTTTCATTCGGTGGCTCCGATCAGTCTGGATTCATGTTTGGCTGACATCACGGTAGCACGCGCGTGGACCCGAAAACTGGGCCACGGTGTCGCATCATACGGCGTCGGGCTGGTTCGCCGGGGCTGCACGTTCAAACGCGGGCAGCGCCATGCAGGCCGCATGAATGCGCGCAATGGTCGGACAGGCATCCAGCCCCACGCCGAAGCGTTCGTTGTTCAGCACCTGGGCGAACAGGCACAGGTCGGCCAGCCCCGGTGCCTCGCCATGACAAAAGGTGCCGGTTTCAGGTTCGGACGACAGGCGCGCCTCGAGGCTGGCCATGCCATCGGCAGCCCATTTGCGGAACCACGCCGCCTTGCCGTCGGCATCGACACCGTATTCCGTCTCGAGATGTTTGAGAATGCGCAGATTGTTCACGGGATGTACGTCTAACGCGATAATATGTGCAAGACTGCGCACCCGTGCCCGGCCCCATGCGTCAGCGGGCAAGAGCGGCGGCTGGGGGTGAACCTCGTCCAGCCATTCGATGATCGCCAGTGATTGCGGCAACGGACCGTGGTCCGTCACCAGTGTCGGCACCAGACCTTGGGGGTTCAGCGCGAGGTGTTCGGCGCTGCGGTGTTCGTCCTTCAAGAGCGCGTGCGAGACGTTTTCATACTCCAGCCCCTTGAGGTTCAGCGCGGCCCGCACCCGTGTCGAAGTGGAGGAGCGGAAGTAGTTGTGCAAAACCAAGGTCATGCGCGTGGCCCTATCGTCACTTGCAAGTCGCCGATGCCGTCGACGCCACCAGTGATCACGTCGCCGGGGCGCACCGCGCCCACGCCTGCGGGCGTGCCGGTCATGATGATGTCGCCGGGGGCCAGCGTGACCCCCTCGCTGAGGGTGGCGATATGCTCGGACACCGGCCAGATCAGCTCGGCGATGTCCGCGTCCTGCTTGATCTCGCCATTGACCGCCAGCCAGATCCGTCCACGCTCGAGGCTGGGGACACGCGCAATGGGGAGAATGGGCGCAATCGGGGCAGACTGGTCGAAAGCCTTGCTCCAGTCCCACGGCCTGCGCGTCTTTTTCGCCAGGTTTTGCAGATCGCGGCGCGTCAGGTCGATGCCGACCGAGGCGCCCCAGATATGCGTGTGCACATCAGCGGGCGCGATATTCGCGCCGCCCTTGCCGATGGCGATGACCAGCTCGATCTCGAAATGCAGGTCTTCGGTCAGCGGCGGATAGGGCACGGTGCAGGGCGTATCCACCACCGCATCCGCAGGCTTGGTGAAGAAGAACGGCGGTTCGCGGTCGGGGTCGTTGCCCATCTCGCGGGCATGGGCCGCATAGTTGCGACCCACGCAAAAGACACGCCGCACCGGAAAGCGGTCGTCACTGTCAGCGACGGCAAGTGCTGCCTGAGGTGCGGGAGGGAAAACAAAGTTCATGAGATTGGACCTTTCGAACGATTTTTCCCCAGTTGTGGGCCAAGCCGCCGCGATTGGCAAACCCCTCTAGTCAGCCTCGGGGTAGTGTTTGTCGAAATCCTCAAGCAGCTTGCTTACGTTTCGTTTGTCCTCACCCATGGCCGCGTCCAGCAGACTGCGCACGCAGAACATCCAGTGATCGCGCGCCATCTTGTCCGCCATGCAATAGGGAGCTGCAGCACGAAAGCTGATGTTCAGAAGTTGCAGCACCGTCAGGCTGCGGTACTGCACGCGCGGGCGCGATGTAGGGTGTAGACCGCCCTTGTACTGCAAGGCGGTGCTGAGACCGTTGCGCAGCCAGTTCAGGCAGTTGATCGCCGTGAACGGATCGTTCACCCCCGGCGACAGCGCGCGTGCCGCCATCTCGACCAGCTGGTCGATCATGAAGGTGATGTCCTGCGCCTCGGTCTGCTCTTCGCCGACGGCGAAGCAGGCGCAGACCTTGTCACACATCTCGGGCGTGGGGGCGCTGGCGGAATGCACGGTCAGAACCGTCTCGTGCGAACTGACAAAGCCGCCGATGTCGACGTTGACGTCGATCACCCAATCGTTCTGCTCGGCCATGTCGGACAGCGCGTCCAGATCCAGCTGCTGGATATAGCCCGCGTGCCCAAGGCTCAGCTCGGTCTCGACCGCGTCCTTTGCCGGAACCTGGGCAGGCTCTTCATTGCGGTCGGCGTGGTTGTCAATTAGCCGCTCTATGCGGTTCTCAAGCCTGCGACCCAGATCGGCCGAGATGTTCGACACGTTGATGGTTTCGGGAATGTGATGCAGGAAATAGATCAGCGTCCCGACTGACATCAGCATCAGCATCAGCGCCACCAGCATCGAATATTGCGGCACAAACGATTCCAGCCCGTCCGACCCGGAACTTTGCACCGCGCGCAGGATCATCAGGCAATAGACAAAGGACGAGATCAGCACGCCAAGGCTGATCTGATTGCCCCGGTCGCGCATGAAGTTGCCGATCAGGCGCGGCCCGAAGTTGCCCGATGCAAAGGACACCGCGACCATCGTGATCGAGAACATCACCCCCGTCACCCCGATGATCGACTGCGCAATCACCGCCAGCGTCTGCCGCGCGCCATCGACCTGCGTGTCGAGAAAGTCGTCGGGCAAGCCCACGGGCAGCATGTCGGGGTTGTGGTCGATCCACTGGGTCAGCTCGGACAAGAGCAGCGCCGCGAACACCAGAGCTGAGGGGATGAACCAATAGCTTGAACGCACATCCTGCACGAGCTTCTGAACATAGGCGCGCGATCCGAACATCAGATTCTCCATGAGATTGCAGATTTCAACGTGTCGCGAAACGCCGCCAACAACAAGGCAAGGTTTCCGGGAACCAAAACGGCTTGGGGCGGGTTAAGTCCTGATGACCAACCGGAATGAACAAAAAATGGTATCTGCCCACGAGAACGATCCGGGCGCGGTGCCCCTGGAACAAGAAACCGAACGCGAGTCGGTCGAGGCTGCGGCCAAGCTGAGTTCAAAGCTGATTTATGAGGTGATCCGTCGCGACGGTGAAGAGGAATTGGCCCGCACAAAACGGTCTTTGTTCTGGTCGGGAACGGCTGCGGGCATTCTGATCAGCTTTTCGGTGCTGGGCGAGGCGATCCTGCGCACGTATCTTCCGGATGCGCCTTGGTCGTTCCTGGTCGAGAACCTGGGATATTCCCTGGGCTTCCTGCTGGTCATCATATGCCGGATGCAACTGTTCACCGAAAACACGATCACCACCGTGCTGCCGCTGATGGTTCAGCCGACGGCACACAATCTTGGCTGCGTTGCCCGTCTGTGGAGCATCGTGCTGGGGGCCAATGTACTGGGTGCTTTCGTCATCGCCACATTTTATGCCTATACGCCCGCGATCCCCGAAAATCTGGGGCCTGCGCTTTTGTCCCTGTCGGAACATGCTGTTCACATGCCGCCGGGTGAAAGCTTTTTTCGCGCCATTCCTGCGGGCATTCTGGTGGCTGCGATCGTCTGGATGATGCCGCAAAGCAACGAATCGGCGTTTTTTATCATCACCACCTTTACCTGGCTGATCGCTGTCGGGGACTTTACCCACATCGTCGCAGGTTCGGTCGAAATGGCGTACCTTGCGGTTCAGGGGCTGGTCGGACCCTACGAGGCGGTGTTCGAGTTCTTCATTCCCGTGCTGCTGGGCAACATCGTAGGCGGTACGGCGGTCTTTGCGGTCATCGCCTGGGGTCAAGTCAAGGATGATGTGTTCGAACGGCATTAGGGCCTGACGCGACACCTACATGATCGGGCGCTTCATCGGCGGCTCTAACGTCATGCCTGCGGCATCTGCCAGGGCGCCAAGATCGTTCACGATCAGCATGTCGTCGCCCCAGTTGGCCAGCTGCCGGTTGCGCAGCTTGCTGAGCGTCTTGTTCGTGTGCACCAGCGACAGGCCGAGGGCGTCGGCCAGATCCTGTTGCCGAAACGGCATCGGCATCACCCGGTCCTTGGCCAGACCCAGCCCCTGACCGCGCAGCATGATCTTGCACAAGGCCCAGGCAATCGCCTCGAAGGCGGTGCGCTGCCCGACCGAGGCCAGCGCCTCGCCCAGAAAATGCTCTTCTGCGGCGGCCATCCATGTCAGATCGAATGCGCGTTCCGGGCTGTTGCGAAAGAAACTCCAGAGTTCGCTGCGGTCGAAAACGCACAAGGTCATGGACGAGGATGCCTCGACCGAATGCTGCATTTCGCCCATGATACCGGCCTGAAGGCCGATGAAATCGCCGGGAAACACAAAGTTCGTCACCTGACGGTTGCCGTTCTCCAGCGTCTTGTAGCGCAGCCCCATGCCGCGCAGCGCGGTGTAAAGCTGCGGGCTGTTCGACCCTTCCATCAGCAGCGTGGTGCCTGCGTCGACCTCAAGTTCGCCAACCTTGAAGTTTTGCATGAACCGCATTTCATCTTTGGTAAGATCAATGAACACATCGCTGCGCTGTAGCGGGCAGTTAAAGCATTTGGTCGCCATCAGTAAAAACTTTCGAAGCTATGTCACAGTTTAATGCGACGACCTTAGCAATGTACCATATTGAAACCCAATTGAATATCTGGGGTCAGTGGATGACGACGAAATTTCTGGTCGTTCAGGGTGATGTGTTGATTGCAGAGGACCTGTCTCAGATCCTCTCCGACTGCATTCCTGAAGCGATGATATCTCATGTCGACGACGTGGATGCTGCCATTGACGCACTGAAAACCAACGGCACGCCTGATGTCGTGTTCATGCTGGGAAGTGCGGCCAAGTCCACGGAACCGGCGTTGATGGAACTGCTGATCGAACGCTGCATCACCGCAGTGCGCGTCGGTGTGGAAAACAAAGCCTTTGCCGAGGTTCTGCACGACGGATACCGCGTGCCGACGCCGTTCAGCACCGGCGACATCGAACGTGTGCTGACCAATATCGGCCTGTCGCCGAAGGTCAGATCGTAATTCTTTAAAATTTGGGTAAAAATCCCGCAGCATCCGGGGGCAAGCCCGGATGCTAGGGAAGGTGTTCAGACCTTCAGCGTTGCCGTGGTTGAGAAGAACATCGCCTGGCTGACAGCCGATTTCACCTGATCTTCCTTGTAGGGCTTCGAGATCAGGAAGGCAGGCTCGGGCCGCTCGCCCGTCAGCAGGCGCTCGGGATAGGCGGTGATGAAGATGACCGGCATGTCGCCGAACTGACCCAGAAGATCGTTGACCGCGTCAATGCCCGACGAGTTGTCCGCCAGGCGGATATCGGCCAGGATCAGGTCGGGCTTGTCCGCTGTGCCCAGCGACAGCGCCTCGTCGCGGGTACGCGCGATGCCGGTGATCCGGTGCCCCAGATCGCCGACAAGGTTTTCCAGATCCATCGCGATGATCGGCTCGTCTTCAATGATCAGAACACGGCCCGCGATGCTGTCGGCCATCTCGCGGTGGGCGACGCTGACCAGATGCTCGGCCTCGGACCGGTCCACATCCATGATGCTGGCCACGGCGTCGTAATCGAATTCCTCGATGGTGTGCAGCAGCAGCGCCTCGCGGGTGTTGTCGGTCAGCTTGGACAGGTGCTTTTGCGCGGCCCCTTCCATCATGTCGTCCGACATATCCATCGTGTCGACCTTGCTGGCCTGCCACAGGACGTGCAGCACTTTGAACAATGCGGTTTTGGTGCGCAGGTTGGAATCCATCGCCGTGTGATCCGCAAGGATCGTCTCCAGCGTGGCGGCGGCATAGCGGTCGCCGCTGGTTTGCGAACCGGTTAGCGCACGTGCATAGCGACGCAGGAACGGCAGTGCCGATCCGATCTCGGCTGTGCGATCCTGGCCAGTGCTTTCAGAAGTCATATCTTTTTCCCCGAATTTCATATTTCTTGGGAACCAAACGCAGCATCCCGTGTTTAGTTCCCAACTAAGTGCGCAAAAGTACACTTCTGACATTAGGCGAAAATCACAATGGCAAATAACGAACCCAATTCCGGAACGCGCAAGCAGATCGACGACAATCTTCGTCGCGTGTTCCAGGAGAAGGTCGAGGAAGAGGTTCCCGATCGCTTCAAGGAGCTGCTTGCGCAGCTTCAGGAGCAAGACACCAACAAGGGGTCAGGTGACCACAAATGAGCGATTCAAATCCGAGAGACGAGCTGGTGGATCATCTGCCGGCACTGAGGGCGTTCGCCCTGAGTTTGACGCGCAACGGTGCGGTGGCTGACGACATGGTGCAGGACACCGTGGTGAAGGCCTGGACAAATATCGAGAAGTTTCAGGAGGGTACGAACATGCGTGCCTGGCTGTTCACCATTCTGCGCAACACTTACTACTCCAGCCGCCGCAAGGTGAAACGCGAGGTTGCGGACGTGGATGGTATTCACACCGGCAACATGGCCGAGAAGCCGGCCCACGACGGGCGGCTGCAGATGAACGACTTTCGCAAGGCCTTTGCGCAGCTTCCAGATGAGCAGCGCGAGACACTGGTACTTGTGGGCGCATCCGGTTTTTCCTACGAAGAGGCAGCCGAAATGTGCGGCGTCGCGGTGGGCACGATCAAAAGTCGCGCCAACCGGGGGCGCAAGCGTTTGGCAGAGCTGATGCATCTGGACGACGAGGATTCAATGGTGATGACCGATAGCGCAACTGTCGCTGTGGTGGCGGCCAACGGCTCCTCTGCATTCTGATGCCGGATTCGGGCCGCGCCACGACGTTGTCCGCAAAACTTTCCCGTGGTCTGAGGGTCCGGGTCGCGGCCTTTCTTGCCCTGGCCCTGCTGCCCATCGGCGTGATGAGCGTGCTTCAGACCCGCGATCTGTCCTACGAAGTCGACAACCGTTCGGAACTGGCACTACTGGCGCTGACCAACACCGCCGCCGTGTCCGAGCGGCAGGTTTTCGAGCGCGCGTTCGGTGCCGCTCAGGCGTTGACGGCTGTTTTGCAACTGATGCTGGTCGAACCCGAACGCTGCGGCAATTATCTCAGACAATATATCGACGAGACCGGAAGCTATTCCTTTGTCGGGTTTCTCAACCCTGCCGGTGTGATGGTTTGCTCCTCCGGCGGATCGGATTTCGACCTGAGCGGCTGGACCAACCTGACCGAACAGCTGGGCTCCCCCCGCATGTGGATCGAACCGACGCGCAACACCAATACCGACAGCGGTGCGGCGATCGACGTGCTGTTCCCATCGTACCAGGACGGAACGTTCCGCGGCTATATCGCAATGTCTCTACCCCGCGCGGAACTGGGTGTTCCGTGGTTGCCGTCCAACACCCGCCGACCGCTCAGCCTGACGACATACAACGATCAGGGTGACGTGCTGACCACGGTATCCTCGACGGCGGACCAGACCATATACATGCCGCAGAACTTCCGGTTCGAGCGGCTGAATGAAAACTGGACCCAGACGTTCATCGCGAACAACCAGTTCGGACAGGAACAGGCCTTTGCCGTGGTGCCGGTGGTGCCGGGGCTGGTCTATGCGCTGGCGGCCTGGCCGGTGGAATACCGCAAACCCGCCATCGGGCGATTATCGGGCGCGCCGATGCTGTTCCCGTTCCTGATGTTCGTGGCCAGCCTTGCGGTGGCCTATTTTGCCGTTGACCGGTTGGTTGTGCGCCACGTCAAGAAACTGCGCAACAAGGTTCAGGCGTTTTCGCGCACCCGGCGGCTGCCCACCACATCCGACCAGCTTTCGCTGTCGGCGGAGCTGCAAGACCTCGAAGACGCTTTGGCCGAGATGGCCTTTCACCTGCTCGACGACGAGGCGCAGATGGAAGACGCGTTGCGAGAGAAAAACGTCCTGCTCAAGGAAGTGCACCACCGCGTCCGCAACAACCTGCAACTGATCTCGTCGATCATGAACATGCAGATCCGCAAGGCGAGCGAACCTGAAACCCGCGATATTCTGCGCAGGCTTCAGGAGCGGGTGATGAGCCTGTCGTCAGTCCACAAGAGCCTGTACCAGACCGAAAACCTGAGCCGCACCAATGCCGGTATTCTGCTGCCCGACCTGTTCGAGCGTCTGGTCGCCGGCAGCCATGTGACCGATCTGAACTATACCTATGATTTTGACGAGGTGGTGCTGTTTCCCGATCAGGCTGTGCCGCTGACACTGCTGGCGTCGGAACTGGGCACCAACGCGCTGAAGTTCATGGGCGCGCCCGAAGGCGAGGCACCGCATCTGTTCGTCTCGCTCAAGCAGCTGGACGCAGGGACCGCGCGACTGATCTGCGAAAACTCGGTCGGCGCGAACATCAAGGAGTTCGAGACCAACGAGGCGGGCTTGGGCGCGCAGCTGATCCGGGCCTTTGCCACGCAACTGAACGGAAAGGTCGAAACCACCTCGACCGATGACGTCTATCGCACCGAGGTGACCTTTGACGTCGAGGACACGTTCCACGAACCCGCCGATCACTGAGCTGGCCGCTCGAAAACCCCAGACTGAGACAATAACGCAACCGTGATGCCGCGAATTCGTCCGGCCTTGCGATCTATGGAACCTTGTTCTGAATCCGGTGTTGAGCACCCGAGACACAATCAGAGAAAGGAACGGAACATGAGTCTCGATATGCTTATCTTTGGGCTTCTGGCCCTTATCCTGGTCGCCGTTGTCATCTTTGCCACCACCGGTCGGCGCAGTGGCCAACAACACTCGTCCGAGTTCGACCCGACCGAAAAATTCGCGCAACTGCGCGACAAGGGACGCAGCAACTTTCGCTAAGCGCGAGGCCTGCTGACTGAATTTCACGCGTGCTGCTTTCTTGGTGATGTCGGACGACCCCATTGCGGGACCTCCGATATGATCAAGAAAGCAGTACGCGTTTTCGCTTGGGGTATTTCCGGTGGCTTATTCCGCCGCTTCGGTCCGCAGAAAGCCGCCGGATTGAAGATGCCAGTACTGGGCGTAAAGCCCGTTCTGCTTCAACAGCGCATCATGGCTGCCATCCTCTACGATGCGGCCCTGATCCATCACGATGATCCGGTCCATCTCGGTCAGCGTCGACAGGCGGTGGGCGATGGCCAGCACCGTCTTGCCCTCCATCACGCGGTCCAGCGCGGATTGAATCGCCGCCTCGACCTCGCTGTCGAGCGCGCTGGTCGCCTCGTCCAGAATCAGGATCGGCGCGTTCTTCAGGATGGCGCGGGCCAGCGCGATCCGTTGCCGCTGACCACCAGACAGTTTCACGCCGCGTTCGCCCAGATGGGCGTCGTAGCCGGTGCGCCCCTTGTGGTCTTCCAGATCGAGAATGAAGGTATGCGCCTCTGCCTCGCGGGCGGCCTGAAACACCTCTTCGTCCGTGGCTTCGGGACGGCCATAGCGAATGTTGTCCATCGCCGAACGGTTGAACATCGCGGTTTCCTGCGTGACCATGCTGATGCTGCGGCGCAGGCTTTCCTGCGTGACTGTGCTGGTGTCGGTGCCATCTATGCTGATCGTGCCGCCCTCGGTTTCGTAGAGCCGCAGCAGCAACGCCACAAGCGTCGATTTGCCCGCGCCGGATGCACCCACGATCCCGACTTTTTGACCCGGTGCGATGGTCAGGTTCACATCCGTGATCCCGCCGACATCGCGCCCATAGGCAAAGTTCAGGTTGTCCACGACGATGCCGCCCTGCCCCACGTCCAGATCGACGGCGTCGGGGTTGTTTTCCGTCCGGTTGCGCGGAGTCAGCGTGTTGATGCCGTCCTCGATCTCGCCGACGCTGGAATAGATCGCCATCAGCGTGAAGCTGACCCAGCCGGTCATCTGCGCGATGCGGATGGCCACCGCACCTGCCGCCACGATGTCGCCTTGGGTTGCGACGCCTTGGCGCCACAGAATCAGCGTCCAGCCCAGCAAAAGCACGGGCAACAGCCCTGCCAGCGTCATCAGGCAGAACCGGAACCCCGCCGCCAGATAGCCAAAGTCGAGCGCCGTGCGGCGAAAATTGCCCATGGCGCCCAGCGCCGCACGGTCTTCGTGGTCGTCATGAGCGAACAGTTTGACCGTCTTGATGTTGGTGATCGTGTCGACGATCTGCCCCGAGACCATCGCCCGTGCTCCGGCACGTGCCGCAGACCGCGCCCGGATACGCGGCAGAAACCAGCGGATCATCAGGAAATAGGCCATCAGCCAGACCATGAAGCCCAAGCCGATCTTCCAGTCGATCGCAACCAGCAACAGAACAGACCCCGCCAGCGATGCCAGCGCGAAGGCGACGACGTTGATCATCTCGACGACCACGTCTGTGACTGCGCGCGCCGTCTGCATCTGCTTTTGCGCGATCCGGCCCGCGAAGTCGTTGTCGAAGAACCGCACCGACTGACCCAGCGTCCAGCGGTGCAGGCGCGACAGCACCAGCGGGTTCAGGTTTGGCTGCACGATAATGGCGTTGGCCGACGACGACAGCCCGAAGAGCAGCGGCCGCGCTATCAGGAAAAACGCCACTGCACCCAGGATCAGCGCAAGGTTGCCTGCCGAGAAAAACCCGTCCGGCCCCAGCGCGCTGCTGGCGTCGATGACCTTGCCCAATATCCACGCCGTTCCCGCCTCGACCGTGCCAGCGGCTGCCGAAAAGAACGCGGCCAGCCAAAGTGCAGGCCAAGCCCCAGACAATGCCCAGCGCATGAACGCATTCAGCGTGCGCGGCGGCGGACCGTCGGCAGGCCGGAACGCGTGTATCCATTTTGCGATGTTCATATGTCCGCCTCGGGGTTCAGAAATCCGCCCGACTGCCGGGCCCAGAACTCGCTATATAGGCCGCCCTTGGCCAAAAGCGCGTCATGGCTGCCATCTTCGATGATCTTGCCGCCATCCAGCACCAGAATGCGGTCCATTTCGGCAATCGTGGACAGACGGTGGGCAATGGCGATCACGGTCTTGCCCTCCATCATCTTGTAAAGCGTGGTCTGGATCGCCTCTTCGACCTCGCTGTCGAGCGCGCTTGTCGCTTCGTCCAGCACCAGGATCGGCGCGTTCTTCAGGATAACACGCGCCAGCGTCACCCGTTGACGTTGCCCGCCGGACAATTTGACGCCGCGCTCGCCCACCTGTGCGTCGTAGCCGACATTGCCGCTGGGATCGGTCAGCGTTGTGATGAAATCATGCGCCTCGGCCTGTTTGGCGGCGGCGATCATTTCGGCCTCGGTCGCGTCTGGCTTGCCGTAAAGGATGTTGTCGCGCACCGACCGGTGCAACAAGCTGCTTTCCTGCTGCACCATGCCGACGTTCAGGCGCAGACTGTCCTGCGTCACTTGCGTGATGTCCTGACCGTCGATCTCGATCACACCGCTTTCGGGGTCGTAAAACCGCAACAACAGCTTGACC
Organism: Pseudosulfitobacter koreensis; assembly: GCF_024733015.1. GTDB lineage: Bacteria > Pseudomonadota > Alphaproteobacteria > Rhodobacterales > Rhodobacteraceae > Pseudosulfitobacter > Pseudosulfitobacter koreensis. Next base: position 593,689 of record NZ_JANKJG010000001.1, on the reverse strand, counting down.
AAGGTGGACTTGCCCGCGCCCGACCGTCCGATCAGGCCGACCTTTTCGCCGGGACGTATGGCAAGATCCAGCGCCTCAAGCCCGCCGGTGTCGCGTCCATAGTGGTGCGTCAGCGCCTTCAGGTCGATCCGGCCATCGGTCAGTTGCAACGGCTTGGCGTCCGGCGCATCGACCAGCGTGATCGGCTGGGCGATCGTCTCCATCCCTTCGGCGACGACGCCAAGCTCGCGGAAAAACGTGGTCAGCGCCCACATGATCCAGCCGGTCATCGCGTTCAGCCGCAGTGACAGCGCCGTCGCCGCAGCCACGGCACCGACCGACGCCTCGCCCTGAACCCATAGCGCGATGGCCCAGCCGACGACGCCGACGATCAGCAGGCCGTTCAGCACCACCAGCGAGAAATCCATCGTGGTGTAGATCCGCATCTCGGTCTGGAACGTCTTGCGGGTGTTTTCGATCGCTTCCTTGGCATAGGCCAGCTCGCTGTCGTGGTGCGCGAACATCTTGACCGAATGGATGTTGGTATAGGCATCGACCACGCGGCCCGTGACCGTGCTGCGCGCATCCGACGCCGCCTTGGACGCGGGGCCAACCCGTTCGGTCGTCCAGACGATCAGCATGGCGTAAAGCACCATCCAGATCAGCAGCGGCAGCAAAAGCCGCGCATCGGAGGTGGAGAGCAGGATCGCCGCGCCGATCATGTAGGCCAGCGAATAAGAAATCGCATCAAACACCTGGAACACAACATCTCCGGCAGCGGGAGGTGTCTGCATGATGCGGTTGGCAATCCGTCCGGCAAAGTCATTCTCGAACCAGCCGACCGACTGGCGCAGCACGTGCTTATGCGACCGCCAGCGGATCAGCGTGCCGAAGTTGGTGATGATGGTGTTGTTCAGCAGCATCACGTCCAGCAACTGGATCAACGGCCGGAGGGTCAGGATGAAGATCCCGACCAGTATCAATTCGACCTTGTGGGCCGCCCAGACCTCGGCTGGATTGCCTTGAAGCAGATCGACGACCCGCCCCATATAGTAGATCAACCCGATCTCAATGGCGGCGATCAGGATCGACAGGATGCCCGCCGCGACAAACACCGCCTTGAACGGTTCGGCATAGGCGCGCATGAACGGCCAGAGCCGCGTGGGTGGCGTGTTGGTTTCGACAAAAGACACATAGGGATCGACGAGGTTTTCGAAGTATTTGAACATGATGAACCTGTAGGGAAAGACGCAATTCGACTGTGGCCTGCGCAAGCGTGCAGCCCGTTCAACCTGCTGTGGTTAGGTTAACCAAATCCCGCGGTACATGTCGCACTCTCCTTGTGTGTGTACTCCGGATAGCGGTAAAATCCGGAAATGTCAGCCCAAAAGCTGCGCGCGTGTCAGGTTGAAGCCTGAAGCGATCCAGCGCGCTTCGAGTTCCTTGAGCTTTGCGCCCAGATCGGGACCGTGCAGGGTGGGCATCAGATCGCGTGCAGCGACGGGGAAAGTTGCCTGCGCGCCCAGCGTGGCCGCCCGTGCATCGCCCATGTTTACAGGGGCTTCGAACAGCGCTGCGCGCAGGGCGATGACATTCAGCGCGGTGGCGTGGCCATGCCGATAGCCCAATTCCGCAGCGCTCATTGCGTGTTCCGTCAATGCGCGCAACGCGTCCAGTTTTCGGGCATCCGCCTTGGATAGACGCAAGCGTATCGCCACGTCTTCACCCCCCAGAACGGCCAATCGGCGGATCGGATCAGGTGACAGGTCAAGCATGGATTCGGCGTGGATCAACGGCGCCAGCCACTGTGATTGTGCCCCTTCCAGCAAGCGTGAAAGAACGCCGACACGCTCCATCACCGCCACGGCAGGCGCGGGATCGGGGGCGGTCAGCAGCTTGAGCACCTCGGAGCCGACGCGTTCGGCGGAGAGTTGCGCGAGACCGTCGAGATGATCCGCGATGGCCGCCAGCGCATCCGCGTCGAACCCATGGGCCGGATCAGCGTACCAGGCGGAAAAGCGGAAGAACCGCAGAATGCGCAGATAGTCCTCGCGGATGCGGGCGGCGGCATCGTCGATAAAGACCACGCGCCGCGCCAGTGCATCGGGCAAGCCTCCCAAGGGATCGACCAGCGTGCCGTCCGACCGCGCATAAAGCGCATTCATGGTAAAATCGCGCCTGCGCGCATCCTCGGCCACGTCCGTCGAAAACGCGACCACAGCACGGCGCCCATCAGTGGTGACATCGGTGCGAAAGGTGGTCACCTCGTAGGGCGCGCCGTTGATGACAATCGTCAGGGTGCCGTGGTCTATCCCTGTCGGGATCGCCTTGAACCCGGCTGCCTTGCTGACGTTCTGGACCTGTTGGGGCGTCGCATCCGTGGCAATGTCGATGTCGCTGGCGTCCGCGCCCAGAACCGCGTTGCGTACACAGCCGCCGACGAACAGCGCCTGAAAACCCGCGTCTTCCAGGGCGGCACAGAGCGCCAGCGCCTCGGCATCGTTCAGCCAGGGCACATCGGCAGGCAATTTCATGTCATACGGTCGGTCCATGCCCGCAACATACGCGCGGTTGCGCCCCAGATGTAATAGGGCCCGTAAGGCACCGTGTAATAGGTGCGCATCGCCCCACGCCAGCGCCGAGACTGTGTCACATAATTGTCGGGGTTGAGCACGTGGGCCAGCGGAACGCGGAACACTTCGGCCACCTCGCCCGCTTCGGGCAACGGCTCGAACGGGGTGCCGACATAGGCCAGAACCGGCGTCACCAGAAAGCCCGTGCCGGTTTCGTGCGGAGGCAGCGTGCCCAGAACCTGAACCAGTTCGGGGTGCAACCCGATTTCCTCATGCGCTTCGCGCAGGGCGGCGGCGGTCACGTCTGCATCGCCATCGTCCTGCTTGCCACCCGGAAAGGCGATCTGTCCGGGGTGATGCTTGAGCGCGGAAGACCGCGTGGTCAGGATCAGCTCAAGTCCGGCGGCGCCCTCGACCACCGCCGCCAGAACGCCTGCGGGGCGCAGCTTGCGCCCTTCGGGCACAACGGTGTCGGGGTTCAGATCCCAATCGGAAGAAGGCCGCCCCGGACGGTCCAGCGCGGCCTTGATGTCGTTCAGGTCAATTGCCACTTGGGCCCGTTTCCGCCTCGAACCCGACCGATTTCGGGTCCAGGTCGTAATGCGCACCACAGAACTGACAATCGGCAGTCACGCGGCCCTCGTCCGTGGTCATCGTCGCGATGTCTGCCGCCGAATAGATCGACAGGCTTTGGCGCACGCGATCTTCCGAACAGGTGCAACCGAAACGAACGGCCTGCGGATCGAAGACGCGCGGCAATTCCTCGTGGAACAGGCGCAGCAGCAGATCGTTCGGCGGCAAATGCGGTCCGATCAGTTCCAGCTCTTCCACCGTGTCCAGCAGGATGTTCACGCGCCGCCAATTCTCGTGCTTGTCGCCGGTCAGCAGATCGGAGGGTTTGAGGATATCCCCCTCGCCTTCGGACTTTGCCATCAGCGGCGACGCCTCGGGCATGTGCTGCAGCATCACGCCACCTGCGCGCCAATGTTCCGTGCCGCCACCTTCGGTGCTTTTGCCGAAACTCAGTTCGAACCGCGTCGGCAATTGCTCGGACTGAGCAAAATACGCCTCGGCGCTGGCTGCAAGCGACGACCCGACCAAGGGCGAGATCCCCTGATAGGGAGCCATGTCCTGACCCTGGTCGATGATCACGGCAAAATACCCCTCGCCGATGTTGTCGATGGGTGCACCGTCTGTCAGACGGTCGGCATCATAGCTGGCATAGGCGCGGATGCGGGCAGGCTCGCCCTCTTCGGTCGGACCATAATAGTCGGTCGCAATCATCCGCACCGGGCCCTTGGACTGCACCTGCAGCGATAATTTCCAGCGCAATTTGATGGTTTGACCGATCAACGCCGTCAGCAGCGCCATTTCGGCAACCAGCGCCTCGACTTGGGGCGGATAGTCGTGTTGTTTGAGAATACCGCCCAGCACACCGTCCAGCCGCGCCACGCGGCCACGAATGTCCGAGGCATCAAGCTGAAAAGGCAGGACCGTGTCGTCCCACACGAGTTGGTTTCCAAGAGTCATTGGGGTTTCCTTATGCGCCGGTCGTTGGCATATCGCGTCAATATAGGTGACGCAATCCACAGTAAAAGAGGCAGCGCATGATCCGACGCGTCGGACCACCCCCGGTCAAGGGACAGAAATACACCCAGCGATCCGGTGCCTATGCGATTTTACCCATGCCCGGTGGCGTGCTGCTGACCGGTCAACAGGGCGACTGGCTGGACATTCAACTGCCCGGTGGCGGCATTGATCCCGGCGAATCCTCGCAACAGACGCTGCATCGGGAAGTGCGCGAGGAAACCGGCTGGGCCATTGCGCAACCCTTGCGGCTGGGCGCGTTCCGGCGGTTCGTCTATATGCCCGAATACGACATGTGGGCCGAAAAGCTGTGCACGGTCTTTGTGGCCCGCCCGACGCGGCGCATCTGCGATCCGATCGAGCCCGATCACGTCACGTTGGTGCTGCCCTGGGCCAAGGCGATCGACAGCATCGGCAATGACGGCGACCGCATGTTCCTTCAGCGCTATGCCGCGGGCCTGGCCTGATATTCGAACAAAACGCCCGAGACATCGTCGGGAAAATCCTGATTGCCCGCAAATTCACTCAGCTTCCAGATCAGCGCCTCGAAGAAGGCGGGGCCGGTCACGTCTTGCAGGTTGTGCATGATCTCCTCAAGCCCCTCTTCCGCCAACAGATCGCCTGTGCCGCCCGGACATTCTGTCACCCCGTCAGAGCACAGCAGCAGCCGGTCACCGGGCCGCAGGTGCAGGTCGAATTGCGAAAACTGCGCGTCGTGGATCAGCCCGACGGGAAAGCCGCCGGGACCAGCCTGTTCGATCTGCCCGCCCTTGCGTTGCACCACGGGATGCGGATGGCCCGCCTGCGCCAGTACAACCTTGCCCGTACTCAGATCGACGTCGGCCAGGATCATCGTGAAATAATGTTCGGTGTCCATCTCGTTGAGAACCAGATTGTTGATCGTTTGCATCACCGCCAGCGGCGGGCGGATGCGGTGTGTTCCCTCCTCGGTCTGCTCAAGCGCCACGTTCTGATCAGGGGCGGTCGATGACAGATAGCCCGCCAGTCGCGCCGTCATCAGCGCCGAACTGATGCCGTGACCAGAGACATCAATCGCATAAAGTCCCAGATGATCGTCTCCCGACCGGAAGAACCCGACCAGATCGCCGCCCACATGCCCGCTGGACCGCAACAACAGCGACACATGCCCCTGATCGAAGACAACCGACCTTTCGCGGACCAGCGATTGCTGAAGTTTCTTCGCCTCAAGCAGATCCTTGTCGATGCTGTCATAAAGACGCTGCAACTCGCGCAGGGTTTGCGAAACCAGATGGTTCTTCTCCGTCAGCTCGCGTTGCATCTGCAGGATGCGGTCGCCCGCCGTGATCCGGGCGCGCAGCTCGTTCAGATCGACAGGTTTGCTGACAAAATCATCGGCCCCGGCCTCGAGCCCGCGTGCGATTTCCTCTTTCTCCGACTTTGACGTCAGCAGGATGAAATAGCCGTAGTCCTCCCGCCCCAGCTTGCGAAAGGCGTCGCAGAATTCCAGCCCGTTCATGCCCGGCATCATCCAGTCACTCAGCACCAGATCGGGGGTGACATCGTGGCAAATCTTCAGCGCGGCGTCGCCCGACGCGGCCTCGATCACATCGAAACCCCAACCGCGCACCGCCTTGCTGAGGATGTGACGCTGAAGGCGGCTGTCGTCGACGACCAGCGCCAGGCGCCGTCGTTTGCCTGACGCGTCTGCGCTTTGCATCGGCGCATATGAGGTGGCGGGTGCCTGCATCGAAGTGAGTCCAGATCCTTTCTTTCAGTCCCACAGTCTTGGCAAAGCAGAATTAAGGATTGGTCATCATCTCGGGAAAACATCAATAAAATTGAAGTAAACCGGATCTTTACCTCTCTTGCCCATTCTGCGGTGTAACCCACGGGAGAGTGCGATGATCGACTGGACACAGGTGACAGCGCTGCGCGATCAGATCGGCGCGGGCGAGATGGACGAAGTGATTGCCCTGTTCATCGAAGAAGTCGAAGAGGTGACCAACCGCCTGCGCGCTCTGGCCGACAGGGACAGCTTGGAACACGACCTGCATTTCCTGAAAAGCTGCGCGCTGAACCTGGGATTTGCCGATCTTTCGACGCTGTGCCAGACTGGCGAGACGATGGCCCGTCAGGGTCTGGCCGATCAGGTGGACATTGCGCAGATCATAGGCAGCTACGACGCGTCAAAGGACCGGTTTCTGGCTGAAAAAGACCAAAGGCTGGCCGCCTAGACCAGTTTATAGAAATCCTTGATGCCCGCCTGACCCAGTTCGCGTTCCGCCTTGGCCTTGAGCCTGCGCATCCCTTCCAGCCAGCCATCGGGGTCCATCGCACGCACCTTGACATAGTCGCCCACCGCTGGATGCGACAGAATGCGAAACTGTCTACCGTTCATGCCGTCAATCGTGGCCTGCGCCACATCATCGGCCGTCATCAGCGACGCATGGTTTGCGGCGTCAGCATCGGCCAGATCAATCAGCGGCGTCGCCACATATTGCGGGCAGAGAACCGAAACGCCGATCCCGTCGTTGCCATGGCTGATCGCCAGCGATTCCGCAAAGCTGACAGCAGCGTGTTTCGTCGCGGAATAGGCCGCATCTCCGATCTGGTTCAAAAGCCCCGCCGCCGAGGCGACATTGACGAAGTAACCCGACCCGCGTTCGATCATCTGCGGCAGCAGCGCCCGCGCGGCATAGACATGGGCCATCACGTGCACGTTCCAGTTCAGCATCCAGGTCTCGTTCGTTGCAGACGCCGCATGGCTGGGCTGACCGCGCCCGAGGCCTGCGTTGGACACGAACACGTCAATCGGCCCCATGGCGGCAGTGACACCATCGCACAGCGCCACGATGTCATCTTCGGAGGTCACGTCGCAGCGCATGGCCATTCCGCCGACCTGATCCGCCAGGGTCTGTGCCGCGCCCATGTTCAGATCGGCCACGCAAGGCAGCGCGCCCAGCGCCGCGAATTTGCGCACCATCGCAGCACCGATCCCGCTGGCCCCGCCCGTGACGACGACGACCTTGTCCTGAAAATCCATGTCTTCCTCCCTAGATGACAAATTGCGCGACGGTTTCGTTGTTCGTGATGTCCGTATAGGCGAACCCGCCCGCGTCCAGCCGCGCAAGGAAACCGGTGAAGTTTTCGGGCGCATTGGTTTCGATCCCGATCAGGACCGAGCCGAAGTTGCGCGCGGATTTCTTGAGGTATTCGAACCGCGCGATGTCGTCTTCGGGGCCCAGCAACGACAGGAAATCCTTCAGCGCGCCGGGGCGTTGTGGCAACCGGAGGATAAAGTACTTTTTCACGCCGGAATAGCGCAGCGCGCGTTCCTTGACCTCGGGCAGGCGTTCGAAATCAAAATTGCCGCCAGAGGCGACGCAAACCACCGTCTTGCCCCTGATCTCGTCGCGCAGATCGCCCAGCGCCTCGATGCTAAGGGCACCTGCGGGTTCCAGAACGATGCCCTCGACGTTCAGCATTTCAAGGATGGTGGTGCAGATGCGGTCTTCGGACAGGTCCAGAACATCCTCGCGGGATATGCCGCGCAGACGGTCGAAGGTGCGCACGCCGATGGTTGCCACCGCTGCACCGTCGACGAAAGTGTTCACCTTCTTCACCTCGGTCGGTTGGCCCGCCTCTACCGCTGCTGCAAGGCTCTTGGCGCCAGAAGGTTCGACAAACGTGTAATCCGTCTCGCTTCCGAAATAGCTGCGGACGCCAGACGACAACCCGCCGCCGCCCACGGGCAGCACGATCCGGTCGGGGACGCGGCCCAACTGCTGTTCGATCTCGACTGCGACGGACGCCTGCCCCTCGATCACGTCCTCGTCGTCGAAGGGCGACAGGAAATGCGCGCCCTCCTGTGCGCAGAACGCCTGGGCCGAGGCCAGCGTGTTGTCGAAATAGTCGCCGATCAGCTTAACCTCGACGGCATCACCGCCGAACATCCGCGTCTTTTGTACTTTTTGCTGCGGCGTCGTGACCGGCATGAAAATCACGCCACGCACGCCGAAATGGCGGCACATGAACGCCACGCCCTGCGCGTGGTTGCCCGCCGATGCGCAGACAAACACCGACTGACCGGGAATGACCTTGCGCATCGCATTGAACGCGCCGCGCAACTTGTAGGACCGCACCGGGCTCAGGTCTTCGCGCTTAAGCCAGATATCGGCACCGTAGCGCGCAGACAGCAGATCGTTGCGCAACAGCGGGGTCGCGGGGAAAACGCCGCGCATTTCGGCGGTCGCAGCCCGTGCATCATCTTTGAACGTCATTTCGATCCTTTCAGGTCGATCCAGCCCTAAGCGCCCCGCCTGCAAGCGTCAATCTTGCCCCGAGCGCCGAAACCTTATATCGCGGCCAGCAAAACCTTAATGTGGAAAGAACCAATGAGCGCGCCAAAGAAAGTAGTGCTGGCCTATTCCGGCGGCCTCGACACCTCGATCATCCTGAAATGGCTGCAAACCGAATATGGTTGCGAAGTCGTCACCTTTACCGCCGATCTGGGCCAGGGCGAAGAGCTGGAGCCCGCGCGGGCCAAGGCCGAGCTGATGGGCGCGTCGTCGATCTATATCGAGGACCTGCGCGAAGAGTTCGTGCGTGATTTCGTGTTCCCGATGTTCCGCGCCAATGCGCTGTACGAGGGTCTGTACCTGCTGGGCACCTCCATCGCCCGTCCGCTGATTTCGAAACGTCTGGTCGAGATCGCGGCCATGGAAGGTGCCGACGCGGTGGCCCACGGTGCGACCGGCAAGGGCAACGATCAGGTCCGCTTTGAACTGGCCGCATATGCGCTGAATCCCGACATCAAGGTGATCGCGCCCTGGCGTGAATGGGATCTGACCAGCCGGACCAAACTGATCGATTTTGCCGAAAAGAACCAGATACCAATCGCCAAGGACAAGCGCGGCGAAGCGCCGTTTTCGGTCGATGCGAACCTGCTGCATACCTCGTCCGAGGGCAAAGTTCTGGAAGACCCAGCACAGGATGCGCCCGATTACGTCTATCAGCGCACCGTCGCGCCAGAGGATGCGCCAAACACGCCCGAGTACATCGAGGTTGGCTTTGAGAAGGGCGATGCAGTCTCTATCAATGGCGAAGCGATGTCGCCTGCGACCATTCTGACCAAGCTGAACGAATTGGGCGGCAAGCACGGTATCGGCCGTCTTGACCTGGTCGAAGGCCGCTTTGTCGGCATGAAATCGCGCGGCATCTACGAGACGCCCGGCGGCACCCTGCTGCTGGAAGCGCACCGCGGTATCGAACAGATCACGCTGGATCGGGGGGCTGCTCACCTCAAGGATGAGTTGATGCCGAAATACGCCGAGCTGATCTACAATGGTTTCTGGTTCTCGCCCGAGCGTGAAATGCTGCAGGCGCTGATCGACCGCAGCCAGGAACATGTGACCGGCACCGTGCGGTTGAAATTGTACAAGGGTCTGGCGCGCACAGTGGGCCGTTGGTCTGATTACAGTCTCTATTCCGAGGCACATGTGACGTTCGAAGACGATGCGGGCGCCTATGATCAGAAAGACGCCGCAGGGTTCATCCAGTTGAATGCCCTGCGACTGAAGCTGCTTGCGGCACGGAAACGTCGGTTTAAATCCTAAGCTTTTGCTTGGCCATCCGGGTATAACAGGGCATCGCTGCATCGGCGATGTCCTGATATTCGGGTGGCAACTTCGGCAACAGCCCCTCTGGCCCTGCGAACCCTGTCGAGCGGTGCACGGCATTGTACCAATGCGATGCCCAGACGCCGTCATCGCGGTGCCCTCCGGCGGGCCAGTTCAGCATCCCCGCATCCCAGTCTATCCCGATCGCATCGCAAAGCGCGCGCAACATCCCCTCGGGGTTGTCGCGAATATCGGCTGAATCGATCACAATAGGCGCGTGCGCCTGATCGAACAGTGCCGCCTGCTGAACAAAACCGATATCGCTCAGGCTTGGCCCTTCGCGCTTTTGCGCATAGCTGGCCAGAACGCGGGCCGGATGGCGGATCAGGAAAACATTGGTCACCTGGCTGATCCAATCGCGCGGCATCCCGTCGACCATGTGATGCGCCATGTGTTTCTGATAGAAAACAGGCTCTGACACGGGCGAAACCAGCGACTTTGCAACCTTGTTGCCGTCAGTCGACTGCGCCGCAAGTATCTCTTGTTGCATCGGGTGTTCGATCCCGGTGGCGTGCAGGTAGGCTGCGTAGAATGGCTCGTCCACGACCCTGCAATCGGACCGCGCACCAAAGCTGTACATCATCGCGGTGGACAGATTGCGTGGCCCCGACCACATCGCGATCCGTTTTGTCGTCATGCCCTGATCCTTTTCATACGTGGCTTCACCTTGACGTGACCGCATGCTCATTCCCTTGAGCGGCGACGCCTTTCGACTACATCATCGACAAAAGGGAGTTTGTCATGACTATTCAACGACTGTTTTTGATCGCCGCCGCAAGCCTCGGCATTTCAACCGCAATCCACGCTGCCGAACAAAAGACGCTGACCGTCGCGGGCGGCTGTTTTTGGTGCGTCGAGGCCGACTTTGAAAAGGTCCAAGGCGTGTCCGAGGCCATATCAGGGTTCACCGGCGGAACGGTGGCTGATCCGACCTACAAAGAGGTCGTGGGCGGCGGAACCGGTCACTACGAAGCGGTGCAGATCAAATATGACCCGGACGTCGTGGACGCATCCACGCTGCTGAACCTGTTTTTCCGCTCGGTCGATCCACTGGATGCAGGTGGCCAGTTCTGTGACCGCGGCGACAGCTACCGCACCGCGATTTTCCCCGCCGATGCCGCGCAACGGCAAGCCGCCGAAGCTGCCAAGGCAAACGCCGAGGCGGAGTTGGGCCAATCGGTTGTGACGCCTATTCTGGAAGAGCAACCGTTCTATCCTGCCGACGGCTATCATCAGGATTATTACAAGCAGTCCAGCCTGATCCTGACCCGGTTCGGCCCCAAGTCGAAGGCGAACGCCTATATCGCCTATCGCGATGCTTGCGGCCGGGATGAACGGGTCAGACAGCTTTGGGGCAATGATGCGCCCTTCGTGCCGGGCAGCTAAGCCAGCTTGAAATCCTCGATGTCTTTCAGATCGGGGATCACATCTGCTGTGCCATGGCGTGTGACCATGATCGCGGCGGCGGTCATCGCCAGATCAATCGCCTGCGCAATGGGCAGATCGCGGTCCAGCCCCGCCACCAGGTAGCCAGTGAACGTATCGCCGGCACCTGTGGTGTCTACCGCATCGACCTTGATCGCCGGATACTGCGCCCTCGTCTTGCGGATGTTGTCGTAGTGGTCGCAGCCATCGGCACCGCACGTCACCACGATCTGTGAAATATGCAGGTCCTGAAGTTCGGCGCCAAGCGCGTCGCTAAGCTGTGCAGCCTCGACCGCGTTCAGAACCAGCATGTCCAGATAAGGCATCACCTCGCGCACCGCATCCGCGTCGAAAGGCGCGGCGGCATAAACCACCTTCAGACCCAGCTGGCTGGCCATCTGAGCCGCCTCTGCCTGTCCGTTCGTTTCGTTCTGCATCAAAAGCGTATCGCCATGATCCGCTGAAGCAAGGGCGGCACCGATCATGTCACTGTCCAGCACACAGTTTGCGCCTGAATAGAGAATGATATTGTTCTCACCCGCCTGATCGACGGCGATGATCGCGTGGCCCGTCTCACTCGGCAGGCGCGAGATATGGCGCACGTCGACGCCGTATTCCATCAGCCGATCAACGGTCCACCCGCCATCAGCGCCCACCGCCCCGATGTGGGCGACACAGGCCGCAGCGCGGGCGGCGGCCACGGACATGTTTGCGCCCTTGCCGCCCAGTCCACGCGTCACCTCGGTCGCAGCGAGTGTTTCACCGGGCGCAGGCAGATGCGGCACCCGGTACACCACGTCGATGTTGATCGACCCAAGGTTCCAGATTGCCATCAGCCGACCTTGCAGGCGGCCAGAACGGCCATGTTCAGGATGTCGTTTGCCGTCGAAACGGTTGAGCAGATCTGAATCGACCGGTCCACACCCGACAGGATTGGCCCGATAACCGTCGCACCGCCCATTTCCTGCATCAGCTTAACCGAGATGCTGGCCGAATGGCGCGCGGGCACCACCAGAATGTTCGCAGGCCCGGTCAGCCGCGAGAACGGATAGGCCTGCTGCGACTTGGCGTTCAGGGCGACATCGACTGTCATCTCGCCCTCGTATTCGAAATCGACACCGCGCCGATCGAGGACCTTGGGCGCCATCGCCATCTTTTCCGCCCGCTCGGACACCGGATAGCCGAAGGTCGAGAAGCTGACGAAGGCAACGCGCGGCTCAAGCCCCAGATGACGTGCGACCACGGCACCCCGCTCGGCGATATTGGCCAGGTCTTCCTCGTTGGGCCATTCATGCACCAAGGTGTCGGCAATAAGTACAATCCGCCCCTTGTGCAGCAGCGCGGTGATGCCCGCAGCGCCATGTTCGGCATCGGCGTCAAAGACGTTGTTGATCCGCTCAAGGATATGCGCCGATTTGCGCGTGGCCCCGGTCACCAGACCGTCGCCGTGCCCGTGCGCCAGCATCAGAGCCGAAAACACATGCCGATCCCGCGCGGCGAGACGGTGAATGTCCGACCGGTCATAGCCACGCCGTTGCAACCTATCGTAGAGAAATGTCTTGTAAGTTTCCAGATACTGCGTGTTGGCCGCGTTCACGACCTCGATCTCGCGCACGGCGTCGCCCAGGCCGGCTGCTTCCAGCTTGGCCTTGACGTCGTCATTGCGCCCCACGACCAGCGCGTTGCCCAGACCCGAGCGTTGGTACATGACCGCAGCGCGCAACACCCGAGGGTCGTCGCCTTCGGCAAAGATCATCCGCGCCTGGGCGGCCCGCGCCCGCGCATTGATCCCCCGCAGGATGTTCGCCGTCGGGTCCATCCGCGATTTCAGCGAAAGCTCATAGGCCTCCATGTCGATGATCGGACGACGCGCGGCGCCTGTGTCCATGCCGGCCTTGGCCACCGCTGTCGGAATGCGGTGGATCAGACGCGGATCGAAAGGCGTCGGGATGATGTAGTCACGGCCGAAGGTCAGGTTCTTGCCGTAGGCCAGCGCGACTTCGTCCGGCACATCCTCTCGCGCCAGATTTGCGAGCGCATGGGCGCAAGCGATCTTCATCTCGTCGTTGATGGCACGTGCGTTGATGTCCAGCGCGCCGCGGAACAGATAAGGAAAGCCCAACACGTTGTTGACCTGATTGGGGTAATCGCTGCGTCCGGTGGCGACGATGGCATCAACGCGGACCTCGTGCGCCTCTTCCGGCGTGATCTCGGGGTCGGGGTTGGCCATCGCGAAGATCACCGGGTTGTCCGCCATCGACGCGACCATCTTCTGCGTCACGGCGCCCTTGGCCGACACGCCCAGGAAAACGTCGCAACCCACCATCGCCTCTTCCAGCGTGCGGGTGTCGGTCTTGACCGCGTGGGCCGATTTCCACTGGTTCATGCCCTCGGTACGGCCTTGGTAAATCACGCCCTTGGTGTCGCACATGATGCAATTCTCATGCCGCGCGCCCATGGATTTGAGCAGTTCAAGACAGGCGATGCCCGCAGCCCCTGCCCCGTTCAGCACGATCTTTACGTCTTCGATCTTTTTGTTCGACAGGTAGAGCGCGTTGATCAGACCGGCGGCGCAGATCACGGCGGTGCCGTGCTGGTCGTCGTGAAAAACGGGGATGTCCATTTCCTCTTTCAAGCGCTGCTCGATGATGAAGCATTCGGGCGCCTTGATGTCTTCTAGATTGATGCCGCCGAATGTGGGGCCCATCAGTCGCACGGCGCGGCAGAACTCGTCCGGGTCTTCGGTGTCCAGCTCAATGTCAATGCTGTTCACGTCGGCAAAGCGTTTGAACAGAACCGCCTTGCCCTCCATCACCGGCTTGGACGCCAGCGCGCCAAGGTTGCCCAAACCCAGAACAGCCGTCCCGTTCGAGATGACGGCGACAAGGTTGCCCTTGTTGGTATAGTCGTAGGCGGTCTCGGGGTTTGCCGCGATTGCCTCGCAGGGCACGGCGACGCCCGGCGAATAGGCCAGGCTAAGGTCGCGCTGCGTGGTCATCGGAACGGTTGCGGTGATCTCGAACTTGCCCGGAGTCGGTTCGAGGTGGAAGGTCAGAGCCTCTTCTGCTGTGACTTTGGTCTTCGACATGTGCAAACATTCCTCCAATGTATTGCTCCCTCATACCCGAGCGATCTGCCGCGCTCAATCAGCTTTGGCTTTCGCTCCGCCGCAGGCGTTTGTAAGGTCGCGCTGGTTCGCATGGGGGCAGGTATGACGGTTACGCCGATGATGGCGCAGTTTCTGGAGATCAAGCAGGCGCATCCCGGATCGCTGCTGTTCTACCGGATGGGCGATTTCTATGAAATGTTCTTTGAAGACGCGGTGGCCGCCGCCGAAGCACTGGACATTGCCCTGACCAAACGCGGCAAACATGACGGCGACGATATTCCGATGTGCGGCGTGCCGGTACATTCGGCAGAAGGCTATTTGCTGACCCTGATCCGCAAGGGGTTTCGCGTGGCGGTGTGCGAGCAGTTGGAGAACCCCGCCGAGGCGAAGAAACGCGGCCACAAGTCGGTGGTCAAACGTGGCGTTGTGCGTCTGGTGACACCCGGAACCCTGACCGAGGATTCCCTGCTGAACGCGCGGCAGCACAACTATCTGGCAGCTTTTGCCCAGGTGCGCGACGCGTCAGCGCTGGCTTGGCTGGACATGTCGACCGGGGCGTTTCGCGTGATGCAACTGAACCAGATGCGGCTGGGGCCGGAACTGGCGCGCTTGGCACCGTCCGAGTTGATCGTGATGGACACGACCGAGCCTGAATTGGCCGAATTGGTGACTGATTTCGGGATTTCGATGACGCCGCTGTCGCGTGCGACATTCGACAGCACCGGCGGCGAAAAGCGGTTGTGCGAGCTGTTCGGCGTGCAGACGCTGGACGCCTTTGGCAGTTTTGACCGCGCGCAGATTTCCGCGATGGGGGCCATCGTCGAGTACCTGAACATCACGCAAAAAGGCAAACTGCCCTTGGTGCGTCCGCCGCAGCAGGAAGATCAGATGGGGCAGGTGCAGATTGATGCCGCAACCCGGCGCAATCTGGAACTGACCCACGCCCTGTCCGGGGGTCGCGCCGGATCACTGCTGGCGACCATCGACAAGACCCTGACAGCCGGGGGCGCACGTCTGTTGGAGCGTCGCCTGTCCAGCCCCTCGCGCAATGTGCGAATCATTCAGGATCGGTTGGACGCTGTCGGTTTCTTCCTTGATAACGGTCTCGCGGAGGGCCTGACCGAACGGCTGCGCCACGTGCCTGATCTGGACCGAGCCCTGTCGCGGCTGTCACTGGATCGTGGCGGGCCCCGCGATCTGACCGCCATCCGGGACGGGCTGAGCCAGGCAGCCACCATCGCGCAGGACGGGCTGGGGCCGGATGCACCGCACGGCGTGACGGATGCGCTGGAACGTATGGGCGGGATGGGGGATCTGGTGAACCTGCTGGACGACGCGCTGGTGGCCGAACCGCCCTTGCTCGCCCGCGATGGCGGGTTCATTGCACCGGGATACGACGCCGATCTGGACGAAGCCCGCACCCTGCGCGACGAGGGGCGGTCGGTGATCGCCGCCATGCAACAGGATTTTGCCAAGGTCACCGGCATCACGTCGCTGAAGATCAAGCACAACAACGTGCTGGGCTATTTCATCGAAACCACAGCAACCCACGCAGAAAAGATGCTGTCGCCGCCTCTCTCCGAGACCTTCATCCATCGCCAGACCACAGCCAATCAGGTGCGGTTCACTACGGTTGAGTTGTCCGAGATGGAAACCAAGATTTTGAACGCGGGCAATCGCGCGATCGAGACAGAAAAGCGGCTCTACCAAATGCTTTCAGCCTCCATTCTTGAAAAAGCCGCCGAGATTTTCCAGACCGCAACGGCCTTGGCGGAACTTGACGTGTCCTGCGCCCTTGCCCGTCTGGCCCGGTCCGAAAACTGGTGCCGCCCACAGGTGGACGACAGCCGCGCGTTCGATATCGTCGGCGGACGCCATCCCGTTGTGGAAAAGTCCCTGCGCGATGGATCGGGCGAAGCGTTCATCGCCAATGACTGCAACCTGACGGTCGAAGACGGATCGAACATCTGGCTGCTAACTGGACCCAACATGGCCGGTAAATCCACGTTCCTGCGCCAGAACGCGCTAATCGCACTGCTCGCGCAAATGGGCAGCTATGTGCCTGCCACTTCCGCCCGCATCGGTGTGATCAGCCAGTTGTTCAGCCGCGTCGGCGCCGCCGATGATCTGGCGCGCGGGCGGTCCACGTTCATGGTCGAAATGGTCGAAACCGCGGCGATTCTCAATCAGGCGGATGACCGTGCGCTGGTGATCCTGGACGAAATCGGGCGCGGCACGGCCACCTATGACGGCCTGTCGATTGCCTGGGCGACGCTGGAGCATCTGCACGACGGCAACAAAAGCCGCGCGCTGTTTGCCACGCATTACCACGAACTGACCGCGCTGGCGGGCAAGCTGGATCACGTGGACAATGCCACCGTTGCGGTCAAGGAGTTCGACGGCGAAGTCGTGTTCCTGCACGAGGTGCACAAGGGTGCCGCAGACCGGTCCTATGGCGTGCAGGTGGCGCAACTGGCCGGATTGCCGCCCTCGGTCATTGCCCGCGCCCGAACGGTTCTGGAAGCATTGGAAAAGGGCGAGCGTGAAGGCGGTGCCACGCAAAAGGCGCTGATCGACGATTTGCCGCTGTTCAGCATGCAGGCCACTGCCCCTGCGCCCAAACAGGCGCAAAGCCCCGCGTTAGAGATGATCGGCGCGCTGCATCCCGACGAGATGACGCCTAAGCAGGCGCTTGAAGCGCTTTATAAACTGAAAGAGGCGGCCAAAACCTGACCGCCTCTTTTGAACTCGAATTTCAAAACCTTTACGATGCAGGCATCGACGACACGCCGACCTGCGCAGGACGCAGCAAGCGGTCGTGCAACATGAAACCTTCTGCGGCGACCTGAATGATCTCGCCCGCCTTGGTGCCGGGAACAGGTGCCTCGAACATCGCCTGGTGGTGCTGCGGATCGAATTTATCGCCCACTTCTGGTGCAATCATGTCGATGCCGTGCTTTTTGAACACACTCAGCAACTCGCGCATCGTCAGCTCGATCCCTTCAAGCAATGGCCCTGCCACTTCGCGCTGGTCCTCGTTCGTGGTCTCAAGCGCACGCTTCATGTTGTCATAGACCGGCAGCATGTCGCGGGCCAGCTTCGAGCCGCCATAATTCTCGGCCTCACGACGGTCCTTGTCTGACCGCTTGCGCGCATTCTCGGCATCCGCCAGCGCACGCATGAAACGGTCCTTCAGCTGATCCCGCTCGGCGCGCAGCTGGTCCAGCTCCAACGCCTCGTCATCAATCTCGGCCATGTCATCCGCGTATTCGTCCGCCTCGGCCGCGTCGATGTCGTCCAGGAAATCGTTGTCTTTCGGCTCCGCCATTCTTCACCTCTAACTTTTATCGGTCAGCAATTTGCCTACCAATTGCGCCGTATAATCCACGATCGGAACGATGCGCCCATAGTTCAGCCGCGTGGGCCCGATGACCCCGACCGCTCCGATGATCTTTCGATCTGCGTTCATATATGGGGAAACCACCAGAGAGGAACCCGAAAGTGAAAAAAGTTTGTTCTCCGAGCCGATAAAAATGCGCACACCGTGGCCTTCATCGGTCAGTTCGAGAAATTCAGCGATGTCGCGCTTGCGCTCAAGGTCGTCAAAGAGCGTGCGGATGCGGTCCAGGTCCTCGCCCTCGCCCGCGGCGCCCAGCAGATTCGACCGCCCCCGCACGATCAACCGCTGGTCGCGGTCGTCATCGCCGTCCCAGACGGCCAGACCCTGCTGCACCAGTTCGGCGGCCAGACTGTCGATCTCGCGTCGGCGCTTCTTGATCTCGATCTGGATCACCGATTGCACTTCGCTGAGGGTTTTCCCCTCGATCAGCGCATTGAGAAAATTCGCCGCCTCACGCATTGAACTGGGCGTTTGACCCGGCGGTGGTGTGAATAGACGGTTTTCAACGTGACCATCGGCCAGAACCAAGACGCCCAAGGCACGGTCATGCCCCAGCGACACGAACTCGATATGCTTGATCGGTGCCTCGTGCTTGGGCGCCAGAACCAGCGATGCGCCCTGCGTGACACCCGACAAGGCAGAGCCAACGCGGTCCAGCAGCCCGGCGACATCCCGCTCGTTGCCACCGCGCGTCGCGTCCAGCTTTTCGCGATCGGCTGAATCGGGCACACCAACCTCCATCAGACCATCGACGAACATGCGCAGTCCGCGCTGAGTCGGGATGCGACCGGCACTGACATGCGGGCTGTCCAGCAGCCCCATGAACTCAAGATCCTGCATGACGTTGCGAATGGTCGCCGCACTGACCTTTTCACTGAAATCACGGGTCAGCGTGCGTGATCCGACCGGATCGCCGTTGGCAAGATAGCCTTCGACCACGCGGCGAAACACTTCGCGCGATCGGTCGTTCAGCTCTTCCAGGATATTCGGTGTGTCTGTCATAATTTGCCTCGGCGTAGCCAATAGAAGGGCTGAGCAACAAAAGGTCAATCGCACTTGCGTCACAGCCCTGTGGGGCGTTATCCCCGGCCCAACAATGAAAGGGATTTATCATGCGACCTTCGGGACGAAAACTGGACGAGATGCGGGCCGTTTCGATTGAAACGGGCTTTACCAAACACGCCGAAGGATCTGCGCTGATCAAGATGGGCGACACCCACGTTCTGTGCACCGCCACCATCGAAGATCGCGTGCCGCCGTTCATCAAGGGGTCGGGGTTGGGCTGGGTCACCGCCGAATACGGCATGTTGCCCCGCGCCACCAACACCCGGATGCGCCGCGAGGCCGCGTCGGGAAAGCAAGGGGGCCGTACGGTCGAAATCCAGCGCCTGATCGGACGGTCGCTGCGCGCAGGTGTGGACCGCTCTGCCTTGGGCGAACGCCAGATCACCATCGACTGCGACGTCCTGCAGGCCGATGGTGGCACCCGCTGCGCGTCGATCACCGGCGGCTGGGTCGCACTGAAACTGGCGGTTAACAAGCTGTTGAAAGCGGGCGATATCATCTCTGATCCTCTGGTAGACCCTGTTGCCGCAGTAAGCTGCGGTATTTATGCGGGCCAGCCCCTGCTGGATCTGGATTACCCAGAGGACAGCGAAGCGGGCGTTGACGGCAACTTTATCCTGACCGGTACCAGCCGCCTGATCGAGGTACAAATGAGCGCCGAAGGGCAAACATTCTCGCGCGATCAGATGAACCAGTTGATGGATCTGGCGGAAAAAGGTGTCTCTGAACTGGTCGCGGCACAGAAGGCCGCCACCGCATGACACGCAAGTTCACGGGTGAGCAGTTGCTGGTGGCCACGCACAACGCGGGCAAGCTGGAAGAGATGGTCGCGCTTTTCCTGCCGCGAGGTGTGCGGGTCGTCGGCGCTGCGGAAATGAAGCTGCCCGAACCGGATGAGACCGAGACCACTTTTATCGGGAATGCCCGGATCAAGGCGCACGCCGCGGTTCAGGCCACCGGCCTGCCCGCTTTGGCGGACGATTCCGGTATCCAGGTCGACGCGCTGGACGGTGCACCGGGGGTCTATACCGCCGATTGGGCTGAAACCCCGAACGGTCGCGACTTTCTGATGGCAATGACCAAGACCCACGACCTGCTGGAAGAACGCAACGCGCCGCAACCACGGACGGCCCGCTTCTGCTCCACACTCGTGCTTGCATGGCCAGACGGACACGACGAGGTTTTCGAAGGCACCGTCGAGGGCACGCTGGTCTGGCCGCTGCGCGGCGCCTTGGGCCACGGCTATGACCCGATGTTCCAGCCCCTCGGCCACGACGTGACATTCGCCGAAATGACAGCGGACGCCAAAAACGTGATCAGCCACCGCGCCGATGCGTTCGCCAAACTGATCGCAGGTTGCTTTGACTGAAGATTGGCAAAATGGCGGCTTTGGCATCTATATCCATTGGCCGTTTTGTGCCGCAAAGTGTCCCTATTGCGACTTTAACAGTCACGTAACGCGCAGCGTCGATCATGCTGCATGGCGTGATGCCTATCTGGATGAGATCCGCAAGGCCGCCGAACAAACGCCCGGCCGCGTTGTGCACACCGTGTTTTTCGGGGGCGGCACGCCCAGTCTGATGGAGCCTTGGGTTGTCGGTGAGATCATCGACGCGGTCCGCAAGCATTGGCCCACCGCTAATGACATGGAAGTCACGCTGGAGGCGAACCCCGGCTCGGTCGAGGCGCAGCGCTTTGCGGACTTTCGATCAGGCGGCGTCAATCGGATTTCGATGGGCATCCAGGCGTTGAACGACGACGATCTGCGCCGCCTGGGCCGTATCCATTCGGCAGACGAGGCGCGCGCAGCTTTCGACATTGCTCGAAGGACATTTGATCGGGTCAGTTTCGATCTGATCTATGGGCGGCAGAAGCAGACCTTGAAGGACTGGGAAGCCGAGCTGAAGCAGGCTCTGAACATGGCGATTGACCATCTGTCGCTCTACCAGCTGACCATCGAACAAGGGACGGCATTTGGTGATCGCTATAACGCGGGAAAACTGGCCGGGCTGCCGGACGAAGATCGTGCGGCGGATATGTTCACCCTTACCCGCGATATCTGCGCGGATTTTGGCATGCCCGCCTATGAGGTCAGCAATCACGCCCGTGATGGCGCTCAATCGCGGCACAACCTGATTTATTGGCGCTATGGCGATTACGTGGGCATCGGACCTGGCGCACATGGACGGATCACTTCGAACGGTCAGCGCTATGCGACCGAGGCGCCCAGCAACCCGAAACGCTGGCTGGAAGAGCTGCGCCAACTGCCTGCCGCGCCGCTAACCGGCGAAGATCAGGCCAACGAGTTCCTGCTGATGGGTCTGAGATTGACCGAAGGCGTTGATTTGACTCGTTTTGAGGCGCTTTCCGGGCGCTCTGTGGCTCCTGACGCGCTCAAAAACCTCTCTGACCTGGGTTTGCTCAGTCAGAGAGGTAAAAGAATTTCCGTTACAGAACAAGGTGTTAGTGTTTTGAACGGTGTTTTACGCGAGTTGTTGGCGGATTAGCTTCCGCTGAGCATCCGGCACAATTCGTCCAACTCATCCAGCGTTTTATAGGAAATCGACAGCTGACCGGATTCACCGCCCGGCTTGTGTGTCAGGTTGACGCGCATGCCAAGAGCAGCAGACAGGTCTCCCTCAAGCGCTTTCGTGTCTGCATCTTTGGGGTCACCCGCACGCTTGCTTTCGGCCTTCGGCTCCTTGACGTCGCTTCCGCCCTGCATTGACTTCACCAGGGCTTCGGTCGCCCGAACGCTCAAACCGTCTTCCACGACCTTGCGCGCCAACGCAGATGGATCATCCGCCGTGATCAGGGCCCGCGCGTGTCCAGACGTCAGACCGCCATTGCGCATCATTTCCAGCACATCATCAGGCAATTGCAGCAAGCGCAGCAGGTTGGCAATGTGACTGCGGCTTTTCCCCAGTGCCTCGGCCATCTTCTCTTGCGTGTGGCCGAATTTGTCCATCAACAGACGATAGCCTGCGGCCTCTTCAATCGCATTCAGATCAGCGCGCTGAATGTTCTCGATGATCGCGACTTCCAACACTTCCGTGTCGTCAAAGTCGCGCACGATAACCGGCAGCTCGTGCAACTTCGCCATCTGCGCGGCGCGCCAACGACGCTCACCCGCAACAATCTCGAACCCGCCATCTTTCTCGCGCACAATCAGCGGCTGAATCACGCCCTTCTCAGCGACCGAAGCCGCCAGATCGTTCAGATCGTCCTGGGTAAACCGCTTGCGGGGCTGGTCGGGATTGGGCTTTACCCGCTCGATTGGGACGATGCGAATGCCCGTCCCCGCGCTTTCCTTCGAGACCTGCTCGGCCTCGTTCACATCGGCCATCAGTGCCGAAAGCCCGCGCCCCAGGCCTCGTTTCTTGTCTTTGGGAACCATTCTAGGCCTCTACTTTCTGTCGTGCATTGTTCCGGATAAACTCGGACGCCAAGTCGCGATAGGCTTTTGCGCCGCGCGACGCAGGATCGTAATTCAGAACCGGCATCGCGAAAGACGGCGCTTCGGACACGCGAACGTTGCGCGGAATAACCGTCTTGAACACCAGATCCCCAAGGTAATCGCGCGCATCCTGCTCGACCTGCAAACTCAGGTTGTTGCGCTGGTCGTACATGGTCAGGACCACACCTTCGATCCGAAGTTCCTTGTTACCTGACTGACGCACCTCGCGAATGGTCAGCATGAGCTGCGAAAGCCCCTCGAGCGCAAAGAACTCGGATTGCAGCGGCACAAGAACCGAATGCGCCGCAATCATCGCGTTGACGGTGAGCAAGTTCAGCGAAGGTGGGCAGTCAATCAACACGTAGTCGAAGGCAAACAGGTCCATTTGCACCTGCCGCAAAGCATCATGTAGCAGAAAGCTGCGCTTTTCGTTCGAGATGAGTTCGAGATCAGCCGAGCTGAGATCGACCGTCGCCGGAATGATCGACAGATTTTCAAAGGCGGTCGGCAGGATGGCCTCGTTCAGATCGATGTCTTCAAGAAGCAATTCATAGGTCGTCAAAACCCGATCATCGACTTCGATCCCCAAACCGGTGGACGCATTGCCCTGTGGGTCGAGATCAACCACGAGGACCTTGCGACCCTTTTCAGCCAGCGCCGCTGCCAGGTTGATCGACGTCGTCGTTTTTCCGACACCGCCCTTCTGGTTTGCCACTGCTACGATCTTGGGTCCTGCTGGACGCGTTGGGTCAGACACGTTTCAACTCCTTGATCTGCAAAATGGCCGCTTGCGCATCCGTATGGCTGGGGTGCGCCTCACACTCGAATGTCCATGTTTTCCGCGCATCATCAAGCTCTGATTTCCAAAGCTCACCTTTGGGAAACAGCGCTTGCCCGTAGCTTGCGAGGTGAAGCGCAGTAAACTCAAGCAAATCAGACAGCTGAGACAAAGCGCGTGCGGAAATGACATTGGCCTTCAGCGGATCAAGTGATTCAACGCGTTTGGCCAGGACCGAGGCGTTCAAGTCCAGCTCTCGGATTGCTGTGCGCAGAAAGGTTGATTTCCGCTGATCGCTTTCGACAAGCGTAAATCGCGTGGTTTTGCCTGCTTTTTTGGCAAAGATAGCGCAGATAATCGCAGGAAAGCCGCCCCCGCTCCCGAAGTCGGCCCAATGTTCAGCTTGAGGTGCAAGTTTCCAGACTTGTGCGGAATCCCAGATATGGCGGTTCCAAAGTTCGGGTGCGCTTGAGCGCGACACCAGATTGATCTTGGCATTCCACCTGAGAAACAGATCATGAAAGCGTTCGAGGTCGGTCAATGTTTCACGTGAAACATTCCCCTCCAGCCAGTCGGGAACTATCGTCATGCCGATTTCTTTTGGTGTTGACGAAGCTTCGCGAGCAACAGAGCCAACGCTGCGGGGGTCATCCCCTCTACACGCGCGGCCTGCGCCAGGTTGTCGGGGCGCGCGCTTTCCAGCTTTGCGGACAGTTCATTCGAGAGGCCACTTATACCGGCATAGGTGAACCCAGTTGGTATCACGTGAGCCTCATCCTTTTTAATTCTGTCAATATCCTTTTGCTGCCGGTCGATGTAATTCGCATAAAGCGCATCGCGGGCGAGCTGGATTTGAATAGGCCTATCAATCGCACTCAGGTCCGGTTGAACCCGCACCACGTCTTTGAACTGGACATCCGGGAAAGCCAACAGCTGGTAGGGCGTCCTGCGCGTGCCGTCCTCCTTCACTGCAATTCCAGCTCTTGAAATGTGTTTTGGCGTATAAGCTTCGCGCGACAACGCCTGATAACCCACCTCCAAAGCGTCACGCTTCGAATCGAACAGCGCACGACGCTGTACCGAGACCATGCCCAGATCCATCGCTGTGGGCGTCAACCGCTGGTCTGCGTTATCCGCCCGCAAAGACAGTCGGAATTCGGCACGCGACGTGAACATGCGGTAGGGCTCGGTTACACCGCGTGTGGTCAGATCGTCGATCATTACGCCGATATAGCTGTTTGCCCGGCTGAATTGCACCGGTTCGCGCCCCTGCGCGAGACAGGCGGCGTTTATTCCGGCGACAAGACCCTGCGCCGCAGCTTCTTCATATCCGGTGGTGCCATTGATCTGTCCCGCAAGGAACAAATGCGTGGTCGCGCGCAACTGCAGCGATGCATCAAGGGCGCGGGGATCGATGTAATCATATTCGATCGCATAACCGGGCTGCAGTATCTTCGCAGTCTCAAGTCCGACAATCGAATGAATGTAATCTTCCTGCACGTCCACGGGCAGCGACGTCGAAATGCCATTCGGATAGACCGTGTGCCCGGTCAGACTTTCGGGCTCAAGAAAGACCTGGTGAGATGTCTTATCCGCAAAGCGCACGACCTTATCTTCGATCGAAGGGCAATAGCGCGGCCCGGTGCCGTCGATGTGCCCGCCATACATCGCAGAGCGCGCCAGGTTCTTGGAAATAATCTCGTGGGTGCGCTCATTTGTGTGGGTTATCCCGCACGCAACTTGTTTGGCGGCAAGCTTTGTGGTCTCGAACGAGAAAAACGCCGGTTCATCGTCGCCTTGCTGCTCTTCCAATACCGACCAATTGATCGTCCGCGTGTCCAGCCGCGGCGGGGTCCCCGTTTTCAACCTGCCGAGGGGCAGGCCAAATGAATCGATCCTCTCGGCAAGCTTAACCGAAGCCTTGTCACCCATCCGACCACCGGAGTGCTTTTCCTCGCCGATATGGATGATCCCGCGCAGGAATGTGCCCGTGGTCAGAACAACGGTGGTGCTGTGCAACAGTGTGCCGTCGGCCAATTCCACGCCCGTGACTTTCTGACCGGACATCTTCAGATCGACAACTTCACCTTCAACAATGGTAAGGTTGTCTTGGGCCTGGGTTGCCGCCAGCATTTCGCGTTGATAAATCGCACGGTCCGCTTGCGCGCGTGGCCCTTGGACTGCAGGACCCTTGCGACGGTTCAGCAGCCGGAACTGAATCCCGGCCTTGTCCGCCACCTTGCCCATCACTCCGTCCATCGCGTCGATTTCGCGCACGAGGTGACCTTTTCCCAGCCCACCGATCGCCGGATTACAGGACATGACGCCGATACCAGACAGGGTCATGGTAACAAGCGCTGTCCTGGCACCCATTCGCGCAGCAGCATGCGCAGCCTCCGCACCTGCGTGACCTCCCCCGATTACCAACACATCAAAATGTTTCACGTGAAACACTCCTATCACTTGCCCAAGCAAAAACTGGAAAAGATCTCATCCAGCAAATTTTCGACGTCAATGCGCCCAACGAGAAACTCAAGGCTTCGAATCGCGGTGCGCAGTTCTTCTGCCGCCAGATCATAGACCTCCGGGCCCTGATTGACGAGGCGAGACGCGTCTTTCATCGCTGTGACGGCGGATTGCAGCGACGTTCGGTGCCGTGCTCGTGACGTAAGCCCCGAGTGGGTCGCCCTGTCCGCGAAAACAGCCTTCACCTCTTGAACCAAAGCATTCAGCCCAGCACCTGTCACGCCCGACACGCCCGTTCCATCTGTGCGCAAATCTGCCTTTGGGGCGACGACAATGTCCTGCGGCAATGGGTCCAGCGGCAGGTCGGACACGTTTTCCGATAGAAACACGCGAAGGTCTGCTGTCTTCGCCCTTGCGATGGCGCGTTCGATCCCGATGGTTTCGACCTGATCATCGCTTTCGCGCAATCCGGCCGTATCGAGGAAGGTCACGGGCAAGCCGTCCAGATCCATCCGAACCTCGATCACATCGCGCGTGGTACCCGCAAACTCCGAAGTGATCGCGGCATCGCGTCCGGCAAGCGCGTTCAGAAGCGTGGATTTTCCCGCGTTGGGCAATCCGACGATGGCGACCTCAAACCCGGTGCGCACGCGCTCTGACACGTACGATCGCGAAATTTCATCGGATGCCTGGGACATCACGCTTTCCAGCAAGGCCGACACCTCGGGGGCGACGTCCACGGGCACATCCTCATCTGCAAAGTCTATGGTCACCTCAAGCAGCGACGCCGCGTTAATCAACCGCGCGCGCCAGTCTTCGACGACCTTGCTCAGCGCCCCTTCGACAGTTTGCATGGCTTGTGCGCGCTGAAACTCCGTTTCGGCGTCGATCAGGTCGGCCAGACCTTCGACCTGGGCCAAATCCATCTTGCCGTTTTCCAAGGCGCGTCGGGTAAACTCGCCCGGCTCGGCAAGCCGGACGCCGTCGAAGGCGCTCAACGTGTCCAAAACCCGGTCGATGATTGCGATGCTGCCGTGCAGGTGCAGCTCGATCACATCCTCGCCGGTGAAACTGTGCGGGGCCGCGAATGTCAGTACCAGCCCGCGGTCGATCAAGTCACCGTCAGAACTGACAGGCCGCACCGCAAAGCTTCCCACCTTGGGAAGGGTTCCGCACATCTGCATCCCGACGCTGTGCGCGGCAGGCCCGGACACGCGCACGACGGCCACGCCTGCGCGGTCCTGCGCGGTTGCAAGGGCGAAAATCGTATCCATCGGTCACGCCCCCAGGGGTCAGGTGTTCATGGAATCGAAGAAATCCGAGTTTGTCTTAGTCTGCTTCAACTTGGAAATCAGGAACTCTATGGCGTCGGTCGTGCCCATCGGGTTTAGAATCCGGCGCAAGACGAATGTCTTGGCAAGGTCCGTCTTGTCCACCAGCAACTCTTCTTTCCGGGTGCCGGATTTCAGAATGTCGATGGCCGGGAACACGCGTTTGTCCGCGATCTTGCGATCCAGGACGATCTCGGAGTTGCCGGTACCTTTGAACTCTTCAAAGATCACCTCGTCCATCCGGCTGCCCGTGTCGATCAGCGCAGTGGCGATAATGGTCAGGCTGCCGCCCTCTTCGATGTTACGCGCAGCACCAAAGAAGCGCTTGGGGCGTTGCAGGGCGTTGGCATCGACACCGCCGGTCAGAACCTTGCCCGACGACGGCACGACCGTGTTGAACGCGCGGCCCAGACGGGTGATCGAATCGAGCAGGATGACCACGTCGCGTTTGTGTTCCACCAGACGTTTGGCCTTTTCGATGACCATTTCCGATACGGCCACGTGGCGCGTTGCGGGCTCATCAAAGGTCGAACTGATGACCTCGCCCTTGACAGACCGCTGCATGTCGGTGACCTCTTCGGGCCGCTCGTCGATCAGCAGGACGATCAGATAGCATTCGGGGTGGTTGCGTTCGATGCTGTTGGCGATGTTCTGCAGCAGAACGGTCTTACCTGTGCGCGGCGGTGCCACGATCAGCGAACGCTGGCCCTTGCCGATGGGCGACACCAGGTCGATGATCCGCGCCGACCGATCTTTGGTCGCGGGCTCGTCGGTTTCCATCGTCAGACGCTCGTCAGGGTAAAGCGGTGTCAGGTTGTCGAAAGCAATCTTGTGACGCGCTTTCTCCGGATCTTCGAAGTTGATGTTCGCAACATCCGTCAGCGCGAAATAGCGTTCGTCATTGTCTGGCGCGCGGATGCCGCCGTCGATGGTGTCACCGGTGCGCAACGAATATTTCCGGATCATGTCGGGGGAGACATAGATGTCATCGGGGCCAGAAAGATAGTTGGCCTCGGGAGAGCGCAGAAAGCCAAATCCGTCCTGCAGCACTTCCAGAACGCCATCGCCGGACACGTCCCAGCCTTCGTCCGCGCGTTCCCGCAGAATCTGGAACATCATCTCGCCTTTGCGCATGGTCGAGGCGTTCTCGATCTCAAGCTCTTCGGCCATCGCCAGCAAATCTTTGGGGCTGTTGGCTTTCAGCTCGGCCAGGGTCAGGCGTTCAACTTGTTCAGCTGCGTCCATCGTTTCAGTTGTCATGCAAACACGTAGCAGCCGGCGCAAAACAGGCTGTCCCAAATCAAAATATATCGCGAGATGCGGTCCCCGAACGGGGTGCGTGGGGATCAAGTAGGCAAATGTGCCGTCAAAGTCAATGAATTCAGAACTTCACTACAACCGACAGCACGATCACGACCATCAGAAGCGTCGGCAGTTCGTTCATCATCCGGTAGGTGCGGCCCGTCTTCAGACCCTCGCCCGCGACGAAACTGCGCCGTTGACCCGCCAGCCACATGTGAAACCCCGTCATGGCCAGCACCGCAATCGCCTTGGTCCAGGGCCAGACCATGTCCCAGCTGACAATGCCCGGCGTCGCCACCAGCAAGAGACCGAAAAGCCAGGTAGAAATCATTGCAGGATTCATGATCACCCGCAGCAGCTTGTTTTCCATGACGATAAACAGGTCATGACTTGGCCCGGTCTGGCCTGCTGTTTCGACGTGATGCACGAACAGTCTTGGCAGATAGAACAGCCCCGCCATCCACGCGATCACCGACATGATGTGCAAAGCCTTGATGTAGAGATACCAGTTGATCAGAAAATCGGTCATGGGGCCCCCTGCGCTCGGGTCCTTACTAATAATATATATAAGAGAAAAGAAAGGATGATGATTAAGTAGGGGGCCAGGATTTCTGTGGATTATTGTTCTGTGCACGGGGTTGTGCACAGGGGCAAAAGTTACCCTCTGCTTTGCATGATTGATCGAACGAAGATATTATTTTATTAATATCAGGAGGTTACAAGCGTAGTAAACCAAGCTCACATCTGACAATCCTGTGGATGCTTTCACGCGAATTCAGTTATCAACAGCGTAAATTCTATCCTTGTCCATGGGGGTACAAGCGTGCCCGAACCCGCCCAAACTGCGGCGAAATTCGGGATTGAAACCACGGCGGATAATTCCCACAAGAGTGCCATCACGCTGCACATGGTTTTCGCACAAGGTTATCCACATGCCACAGGCTCTCATCCTCGCCTCGGGGTCGTCCATCCGGGCGGGTATGCTGACGCAGGCGGGCGTTCCCTTCGAGGTGATGAAACCACGCGTAGATGAAGAAAGCATTAAAGCAGGACTATTGGCGGAAGATGCCAAGCCGCGCGACATCGCCGACACACTGGCCGAAATCAAGGCGCGCAAGATCAGTGACAAGCATCCCGGCGCCTTTGTTCTGGGCTGCGATCAGGTACTGGACCATCGCGGAACGCTGCTGTCGAAACCGGAAACGCCCGATCAGGCGGTGTCGCAGCTGATTGCCTTGCGCGGTGACACCCACAGCCTGCTGTCGGCAGCGGTGATCTGCGAGGACGGCAAGCCGATCTGGCGGCACATCGGGCAGGTTCGCGTGCGGATGCGCGATGCGTCGGATGGCTATATCCAGGACTATGTCGACCGCAACTGGGACAGCATCCGTCACAGCGTCGGTGGCTACAAGATCGAGGAAGAGGGCGTGCGGCTGATGGCCAGCATCGAAGGGGATTACTTTAGCGTGCTGGGTATGCCACTTTTGCAGCTTCTGGCCTTTCTCACAGTCCGAGGAGTTGTGCAGGCGTGACCGATACAAAGATTCCATTGGCGGGCGTGATCGGTGCGCCCGTTGCCCATTCCAAATCGCCGCAATTGCAGCACCACTGGCTAAAATCGCTTGGGCTGAAGGGGCACTACATCCCCATGCACGTCGAACCCGAGGATCTTGAGCGGGTGTTGCGCACCCTGCCCGCCATGGGCTTTGTCGGGGTAAACATCACCATTCCGCACAAAGAGGCAGTCTTGCAGATCGCCGACCAGGTGACGGATCGCGCCACGCTTATCGGCGCTGCAAACACGCTTATTTTTCGCAAGGACGGTAAAATCCGGGCCGACAACACTGATGGCTACGGGTTTCTGGAAAACCTCAAGGCCGGCGCGCCGGAGTGGGACCCGAAATCAGGGCCCGCGGCTGTTCTGGGTGCCGGGGGTGCATCGCGCGCGGTTGTCGCGTCGCTGCTGGAGGCAGGCGTGCCAGAGATCATGCTGACCAACCGCACCCGTATGCGTGCCGAACGGCTGGCGTCCGACTTTGGCAACCGGGTGCAGGTCTATGACTGGGTGCAGGCTGGCAACATGCTGGACGATGCGATGCTGACCGTGAACACCACGTCGTTGGGGATGATCGGGAAATCGGAATTGCGCGTACCGCTGGATGGTCTGCGGCGCGGGACTGTGGCCACGGATCTGGTCTATACACCGCTGAAAACCAGGTTCCTCGCGACCGCCGAGGCACAGGGCTGTGTTGTCGTAGATGGCCTGGGCATGTTGCTGCATCAGGCCGTGCCGGGGTTCGAACGTTGGTTCGGGCAGCGCCCAACCGTCGACAGCGCAGCACGTGCGGCGGCCCTGCGATGACCTTTCGTCTGGGGCTGACCGGGTCCATCGGCATGGGCAAATCGACGACGGCGCAACTGTTCGCCGAAGCGGGTTGCGACGTCTGGGATGCGGATGCGGCGGTGCACCGGATCTATGGCAAGGGCGGCAGTGCGGTCGAGCCGATGCGCGCAATTGAGCCGCGCGCGGTCATCGACGACGCGGTCTCGCGCCCGTCACTGCGTGCGCTGATCGCCGAAGACCCCTCGTTGCTGGTGCGGATCGAGAAAATCGTTCACCCGCTCGTGGGTCTTGACCGTCAGCAATTCGTGGATGCGGCGCGCTCTGACATTCTGGTCTTCGACATTCCGCTTTTGTTCGAGACTGGCGGCAACAAGGCGATGGACGCTGTCGTTTGCGTCTCTGTTCCGGCAGAAATCCAGCAAGAGCGGGTTTTGGCACGCGGAACCATGACGCAAGAACAGTTCGAGCAGATCAAGGCGAAACAGATGCCGAACGATGACAAGGTCGCGCAATCCGATTATGTTGTGATCACCGACACGACGGACCATGCCCGCGCGCAGGTGCAGGCCATCGTAAGCACCATCAAGGCAGGTCTGACCCATGCGTGAAATCGTTCTAGACACTGAAACCACCGGTTTCGACCCGTTTTCCGGTGACCGCATCGTCGAGATCGGGGCGGTCGAGCTGATGGGGCACATGGCGACCGGCAAGAACTATCACCAATACATCAACCCCGAACGCGGCATGCCGGACGAGGCGTTTCAGGTGCACGGGCTGGGCGATGATTTCCTGCGTGACAAGCCCAAGTTCGCGGCCATCGGGCAGGCGTTTCTGGATTTTATCGGCGATGCAAAGCTGGTGATCCACAACGCGGCGTTCGATATGAAGTTTCTGAACGCCGAGTTGAAGTGGATGAACCTGCCGGAGATCCCCTATAACCGGGCCATCGACACGCTGGACATAGCGCGAAAACGCTTTCCCGGATCGCCCGCGTCGCTTGATGCGCTTTGTCGGCGGTTTGGCATCGACAATGGTGCGCGCACACTGCACGGCGCTTTGCTGGACAGTGAAATTCTTGCCGAAGTCTATCTGGAGCTTATCGGCGGACGGCAGCCTGATTTTGGCCTGTCCTCCACCGGATCGCAAAAGTCGGATGGCGACCTGCCCGACTGGACACCGCCACCGCGCCCAAATGCGCTGCCGCCGCGCATAACCGAAGAAGAGCAGCGGGCCCACGCCATGTTCGTCGAAAAGATGGGTGAGGCGGCACTCTGGGCAAAGGGCTGAAGGCCAGGGGCGGCCTTCAGCAGATCAATCAGGCGTCGGCCTTGGGCGGGTTTTCCGCCTGACGACGCGCGATTTCGTTGCGGTACATCGAGATGAAGTCGATGTTTTCCAGGTTCAGCGGCGGAAAGCCACCGTCGCGGGTGATGTCGCTGACCACGCGGCGTAGGAACGGAAAGATCATGCGCGGGCATTCGATCAGCAGGAACGGATGCATCTGGTCTTCAGGCACGTTTTCGATATGGAAAATGCCGACATAGTCGATTTCCAGCAAGAACAGCGTCGCGCCGCCGTCTTTGGCCTTGGATGTCACGTTCAGTTTGATCGCGGATTCGTACTGGTTCTCGGTCGTGCGCTTCTTGGCGTCCAGGTTCACCTGAACCTGCACGTCGGGTTGCACATCCTGCGGCGCGCCTTTTTGCGCCATGATGTTCTCGAACGAAATGTCGCGAATGAATTGGCCCAGAATGCGCATGTTCGGTTGCGCCTGTTGCTGTGGTGCCTGACCGTCAGTTTCAGCCATTGAACTCTCCCATTGAATTGCGGTTTTTTGTCGCTTTAGCAGGTTGCTCGGCTGGTCTCAATGCTGGGCCTTGGCCTGGGGTGGCTCAATTCTTGGTCCAGCCGGAGGGCCCCTGCGGCTTTTTGTCATCCGGGGTCACGTCGTGATAATCGGCATCAATGACGTCGGGTCGCCCCGGCCTGCGCGGCGGATTTTGCGGCCCGGTGGCAAAGCTGGCGACGTTGATACGGCTGCGCAGGGCCTGAAACATTCGCGACCGCACCTGCGGTATCATCAGCGAAAAGCCGACCGCATCGGTGAAGAAACCGGGCGTCAGCAAAAGCGCGCCTGCGAAGAGGATCATCGCGCCATGCACCAGCGGTTCTGTCGGGTCATGCAACTCGTTGACCGACGATCTGAGCTTGTCGATCGTGCGCAAACCCTGCTGGCGCACCAGATAGGTGCCCACGATCGCGGTCACGATGACGGTCAGAAGGGTCCAGCCCAGCCCGATTGCGCCGCCGATCTGGATAAAAAGCGTGATCTCGATCAGTGGTACGACCAGAAATGCCAAAAACAACCACATACAAACGTTCCTTTCTTGCCGGCGCGGTGGACTTGGTGCGCCTCAGCCCCTACATAATGTCCAGCACCGCGGGTTACCACTTTTCCGCCTGAAAGAGGTTTTTTCAATGCAAACGCCCCTCCTCCAACTGTTGGTTCTGGTTGGCATCGCCATTTTTCTGATCCTGCGGCTGAAAAGCGTTCTGGGCACCCGCGAAGGCTTTGAAAAGCCGCCCGTGACAAAGCAGCAGACAGGGTCCATTCGCCCCGAATTCGAAGTGATCGAAGGCGGCCCCGATCTGGACATCACCGACCACGTCCCCGAAGACAGCGATGCCGCCAAGGCATTGGCAGGAATGAAACGGGTCGAGCCGTCGTTCAACGTCGCCGACTTTCTGGGCGGCGCACGCGGTGCCTACGAGATGATCGTCTTAGGTTACGAGCGTGGCGATCTGGCACAGATCCAGCCGTTCCTGTCGGAAGAGGTCTACGAGAGCTTTGTCGACGGCGTTGCCGCGCGCGAGGACCAAGGCCTGACCATCGACGTCAACTTTATCGGCGTCTCCGAGATCAAGCTGAACGACGCCACGTTCGACGCCGAAACCAACGAGGCCGAATTGACCATCCGCTTTGTCGCCGAGCTGACCTCGGCTGTGCGCGACAA
Organism: Pseudosulfitobacter koreensis; assembly: GCF_024733015.1. Classification (GTDB taxonomy): domain Bacteria; phylum Pseudomonadota; class Alphaproteobacteria; order Rhodobacterales; family Rhodobacteraceae; genus Pseudosulfitobacter; species Pseudosulfitobacter koreensis. The sequence continues at coordinate 560,199 of NZ_JANKJG010000001.1, read as the reverse complement.
GGGTGGTGATATCGTCGAAGGCAGCGCAACCGAAATCAAACGCCAGAAGGACACTTGGGCCTTTGCGCGGACAATGGGTTCGGATGATCCAAATTGGCTGTTGGTTTCCACAGACGCTTGAATTGGCGCGCGAGCTGGCGGTGTGTCGTCGCCTCTGTCCTCATGGGGGGGGCGATGACACAAATGGCCCAGTCTGAAACGCGGGTGCAGGTCATTGATTTCGACCAGCTTGAAGGGTGGGCCGCCGATGACCACGCCGCAGCACTTACCGTGTTCAGGAACACCTGTCAGGATCTGAAAGACCCGGATTGGCGCGCCCTGTGCGCCTTTGCCGCACAGAACCCAGAGCCGCGTGCGTTTTTCGAACTGCTGTTTCGCCCGGTGCTGATCGAAGACGGAAACGACGCTCTGTTCACGGGCTACTTTGAGCCCGAACTGGATGGATCGCGCTGGGAAACCTCGCGCTTTCGCTATCCGGTCTATGCGATGCCGCCCGAGGCCCGCGTGAACCGGCCCTGGCTGACCCGACGTGACATTCTGAACGGCCCAACGATGTCAGGGCGCGGGCTGGAAATTGCCTGGGTCGATGACCCGGTCGAGTTGTTCTTTCTGCAAATTCAGGGGTCCGGGCGTATCCGTCTGCCCGATGGCAGCTTTTTGCGCGTCGGCTACGAGGGATCGAATGGCCACGATTACAGTTCCATCGGGGCGGAACTGGTGCGGCGCGGCACATATTCCGTGCATCAGGTCAGCGCCGACGTGATCAAGAACTGGGTGCGCCGCAATCCCGATGCCGGGCGCGAACTGCTGCTGCACAACGCATCCTATGTTTTCTTCCGCGAGGTGAGCGAAGTGCCTGCGGACCGTGGACCGCTGGGGGCGATGAACCGCTCGATCACCACGATGCGCTCGATTGCGGTCGATCCGGCCTTTGTCACGCTGGGCGCGCCCGTCTGGATCGAAAAAGACGGCGAGTCGCCCATGCGGCGCCTGATGATCGCGCAGGATACCGGATCGGCGATCAAGGGCGCGCAGCGCGCGGATGTGTTCATCGGCACCGGTGACGACGCGGGGCGTTTTGCGGGGCAGCTGCGCGATCCGGGGCGGATGTATGTGCTGCTGCCGATCCAGCGCGCCTATGCGATGCTGCCCGAAAGTGCGATATGACACGGCGCAAACTCAGACCGGACGAGCTTGAACTGTGGCGCAAGGTCACCGAAAAGGCCGAAAAGCTGGACACAGGTGCCGCGATGAAACAGGCGCTTGAGGTTACGCGGGTCGATCCCGCACAGCCGCGCGTCGCATCGCGGTTCGAAACCCTGCCCAAGCCTGCGGGCACCAAGGGCCAGCCGACCATCACCCGCGACGTGTTGCGCCCGGTGGCCGAGCGTCTGTCGAAGGCGCAGGTCCAGATGGACCGCAAGGCGTTCGACCAGATGCGCCGTGGCAAGCTGAAGCCCGAGGGCCGCATCGACCTGCACGGGATGACGCTGGACCACGCCCATCCAGCGCTGACGCGGTTCATTCTGGCCTCTCAGGGTTCTGGCAGGCGGTTGGTTCTGGTGATCACCGGCAAGGGCAAGGCCCGCGACGAGGGCGGGCCGATACCGGTGCGCTTCGGCGTGCTGCGTCATCAGGTGCCGCAATGGCTGTCGATGCCGCCACTGGCGCAGGCGGTCTTGCAGGTTACCCCGGCCAATATCCGGCACGGCGGCACGGGGGCCTATTACGTCTATCTGCGCAAACGGCGCTAGGCCCTGTCGGCGCGGCTGCGCACAATGCCAAGTCCGACCATCGCGGACGTAAAGATGAAATAGGCGGCGATCCCCAGATATTGCACATTCAGCGTCACACCTGCGTCGATCATTACGCCGGTGATGCCCGGCCCGATGGCCGATCCCAGAACCATCACTGCGGCGGCCATCGCCTTGATCGAGCCGATGTGGCACGTGCCGTAGAATTCCGCCCAGAACGCGTTGGGCAGGGTCGAATTGGCCCCCGTCGTCATCGCCAGACAGAAGAAACCGGCGATCAGCGGCACGATGCCCTGCCCCAACCCGAACAGCGTGAACGCGGCGACCATCGGCAGCTGATAAAACGGCAGCAGACGTGCGGTGCCAAAGCGGTCCAGCGCCCAGCCGGAGATGATCAGAAACCCGATGGAGCACAGCGTATAGACCGGGAACAACGCAACCAGCGACAGATGCGTGATGCCTTTGACCTGGGCAAAATGGACCTGATGAAAGAAGAACGCGGTGTTGAAGGCCGATGGCCCCAGCAGCGCCGGGAACATAAACCAGAACAGCGGGTGCCGCAGCGCCTGCATCCGCGTCCAGTGCAGTCCGCGCATGCCAAGGCTGGCATTTTCCTCGGCCATCGACTGCGGCGTGCGTTCGGTTCGAAGCAGCGACAACAGAACCGGCACCCCGATCAGCGCGACAATCGCGGCAGCAACCCACAGCAGCCGCCAGTCCATCACCGTCATCAGCGCCACGAAGGACAGCGGCAACAGCGCCTCACCCAATGAAAAGCCCAGGCTTGCCAGTGCCAGTGCACGGCCCCGTGTCGCCACGAACCAGCGCGCCATGGCCACGATCGCGATGTGGCTGGTCATGCCCTGCCCGGTCAGGCGCAGCGCGAATATCACCACCGGCAGCGCCCAGACAAAGGGGTTTGCGGCCATCATCAGACAGGCAGCCGCCAGCAGCATCAGCACACCCGCCCCCAGATGGCGCGCGCGGAACCGGTCGGTCAGCCCGCCCGCCCAGATCATCACCACCGCCGATGCGGTGGTGCCCAGCGAATAGATGCCACCCCAGGCCCCGTGGCTTAGATCGAACGCGCTCTGGATCTCTGCCGCGAAGATCGAGATGAAAAATGTCTGCCCAAAAGACGATAGAAGCGTCAGCAGCGCCCCCGCGCCCAGCCAGCGCGCATTTCCTGCGATGAATTTGGTCAATGGCTGTGACCCAGCCAACGGTCCTGTGTGCATGATCAGGTCGGCGGGCGCACGGTGATTTCTGTGGCGTCGCCGTAAACCCGGCGGGTGCCCGGCAGGCTGAGGCTCGCACCCGTTCCACCGCTGATGAAATCGGGGTCAAGCCGCCCCAGATTGCTCAATAGGGCCCCCAACGCCGGCGAGCCGGCAGTGACGAAATGTCCGGCGCTCTGGCGGTCTTCGAAGGCTGACACGTCGATCACCTGAACCGGCAGGTCGTCCAGCCGTTTGGTCGAATTCAGATTGCCCAACTGAACTTCTTCGCCGCGCAGGAATGCCGACAATTTCAGCACGATGTCGCGTTGCGAGACAAAGACCATGAAGGGCTGCGGCAGCTTTTCAAAGGCGCTTACCTGCGCACGGAACACGTCAACATTCAGATCGGGCGACAGCAGCACCACACCCGCGATGTTGTCCGAGGTCCAGCCCGGACGGGCGATCTCGATCTGGCGCAGGGTCTCCATCAGCACCGTGCTGCCCATCGAATGCGCCACCAGAACGATCCGGTTGGTTCCGGCGCGTTGCACGTCGTACAGCAGCTCTTGAAGGCCATCGCGGGCAAACAGGGCGCTGTCGGCGTCATATTGATAGCCCAGCGGATTGCCCCGGCTGGGCCAGGCGTAGGTCACGAAAGATCCCGGCAGTCTCAGATCATGTGCCATCTGCGCCGTGCGGAACACGGAATCGGCGAAGCTGTTGTTGAACCCGTGTACGAACACGGTCACCTCGCGGTCCTGCGCGTCGATCTGGTTCAGTTCGCGGTTCAATGCATCGCGAAACGCTGCAGGCGTCTGAAAATCACTGCGCTGGGCGATTACGAAATCCCGCAGCGGCTTGGGGTCCTCCAGCCCGTGCGAAATCTCGCCGAACGCGTGGCCCGGCGGAATCGAAATCTGAACCTCCAGCAGTTTCAGCTGCTGGGATCGCTCTATTCCGAACGCGCCTGCCGGGGTTTCCTTGCGGGTGGTTCCGACAAAGATGTTCTGGTTGGTGCCCACCTCAAGCGCCGAGGGCACCACAGGCGCAAAGGTGCGGTCGGTGCAGCCCGACAGCACGAATACGATCATGATCAGATAACGCAGCACCTTCGGCCCACCCTTCGTCACAACCTAGGCGGAAAACTGAAGGGTGGAAAGGTCTGCAATCGCAGGCGTCTACAGGACGTAGCGGCTGATATCCGGTGACGCCATAAGCTCGCCCAGGTTGGTGTCGACAAATTCGGCGTTCACCACCACTTCCTCGCCGCCGCGGTCTGGTGCCGTGAACGAGAGCTCCTCGAACACACGTTCCAGCACGGTATAAAGCCTCCGTGCCCCGATGTTCTCCACGCTCGCGTTCACCTCGGCGGCGATCTTGGCCAGTGCCTTGATCCCATCCTCGGTAAAGCTGACGGTCAGGTTTTCAGTGCCCATCAGCGCGGTATATTGCCGGGTCAGCGCATTGTCTGTCTCGGTCAGGATTCGCACGAAGTCCTGTTCGGTCAGCGCCCGCAGTTCCACCCGGATCGGCAGACGACCCTGCAATTCCGGCAGCAGGTCCGATGGTTTCGACACGTGGAAAGCCCCCGATGCGATGAACAGGATGTGGTCGGTCTTGACCGGCCCGTGCTTGGTGCTGACGGTGGTGCCCTCGATCAACGGCAGCAGGTCGCGCTGCACGCCTTCGCGGCTGACATCGGCGCCACGCGCGTCCGAGCGGGCGCAGACCTTGTCGATCTCGTCCAGAAACACGATGCCGCTGTTTTCGACCGACGCCACGGCGGCCTTGTTCACGATCTCGTCGTCCAGCAGCTTGTCAGCTTCCTCGCCGACCAGCACGTCATAGCTTTGCGCGACGGTCAGCTTCTTGCGCACGGTGCGGCCGCCCATCGCCTTGCCGAAGATATCGCCCAGATTGATCATGCTGGCGCCGCCGGGCTGGCCGGGAATGTCCATGCCACCAAAGGGGTTGGTGGTGTCGGCTATCTCAAGCTCGATCACGGTATCGTCCAGCTCGCCCGCTTTCAGCTTCTTGCGGAACATGTCGCGGGTGCCGTCGCGCGCATCGGTGCCGGCGATGGCGTCGATCACGCGTTCTTCGGCGGCGGCGCGGGCCTTCGACTTGACGTCCTCGCGCATGTGTTCGCGGGTCATGACGATGGCGCTGTCCACCAGATCGCGGATGATCTGTTCGACATCGCGCCCGACATAGCCGACTTCGGTGAATTTCGTCGCCTCGACCTTGAGGAATGGCGCGCGGGCCAGTTTCGCAAGACGGCGGCTTATCTCGGTCTTGCCGACGCCGGTGGGCCCGATCATCAGGATGTTCTTGGGATAGACTTCATCGCGCAGATCGTCGGCCAACTGCTTGCGCCGCCAACGGTTGCGCAGGGCGACAGCCACGGCGCGCTTGGCGTCATTCTGGCCAATGATGAAGCGGTCAAGTTCAGATACGATTTCGCGGGGTGTAAGATCGGTCATAAGAGTTCCCGTATCAGTGTGAGGGCGGCAGCCGGTCAAGCGGCAACACCCTGGACAATGGTGAAAGAAGCGCGGCGCGGATCGGTGTCCAGAACGCGCCGAGCGCGACAAGGAAGATGCCCAGCACCAGCACCGTGGTCGCGGCGCCATCGCCGCCGAAAACGGTGCCGGCCAGCGTGACGCTATAGGCGATGGCGGCGATCAGGAACGACCGCCGGTCGATCACGATGGCGACGATGGCAAACAATAGCAGGACTGCCAGCAACAGCAGGTACGCATTGCCGGTGCCGCTGGCCAGCAGGCTCAGCGCGATGGTGTTGACCAGCGCCGGGGCGGCGACGACATGCAGCCAGAAGCCCTGGGCCGAGCGGCGGGTGACGCGGTGCGGATCGCTCATGTCAAAGAACATCGCGACGGCAAAGACCACCAGACCGACCAGCAGCGTGATCCAGGCAAAGGGACCGCTGGCCGACAACAAAAAGAAATCACTGACATTCGCAGGCGTGCCCATGCGGATCGCACCCATCATCAGCGACAGGGCAAATACGCCCAGCGCAATCAGCGCCATCGCAAAGGGCACCCGGAAGCGCAGCCAGTAGACTGCGATGGCCGCCGTGCTCAGCCCCATGGGCAGCAGCAGACTGCTATAGTCGGCTTGTGCCACCATGAACGGCTCGGCCAATTGTGCGCTCAGACCGGCCACGGCGTTCATCGTCCACAGGATCGACAGCGCGATTGCGGGGGCCACCATGCGGCGGCGGCGCACGAAGTATTCGGAGAATATCCACAGAGCCACCGCGCCAATCCCTGCCGAGATCACGATCTTGCTTTGAAACGAGCCGATCGAAGCTGCGACGGAGATGCCCGTTACTGCGCTCCAACCGGCTGACAGGATGATCAGGCCGATGACGATGAATATCTCGTTGAAGCCCTTGAACAGCTCGAAAGGCTCATCGCCCTCGGGCAGGTTCTCGCGCGCGCCCTTGCGGCTTTGGGCCAGGGCCAGCAACGATGCTGCCTGTGCTTCGCTCAGAACGCCCGCACCCACTGCCGCGCGCAGGTCGTTGCGGTCAAACTCCGACATGAGAGGACTTTGCGTCGCCGTCGGCAGAGATCGTCTCAATCGTCAGGTTGCCGTTGGTATAGACGCAGATGTCCGATGCAATCGCCATCGCCGCGCGGGCCACCGCCTCGGCGTCGCGGTCGCTGTCCATCATGCCGCGCGCCGCAGCCAAGGCATAGTTGCCGCCCGACCCGATGGCTGCGACGTCATGTTCGGGTTCCAGCACGTCGCCCGCGCCGGTGATCACGAACATCTCGGACCCGTCCGACACGATCAGCATCGCTTCGAGCTTTTGCAGGTACTTGTCGGTGCGCCAATCCTTTGCCAGTTCCACGCTTGCGCGCGCCAACTGTCCCGGCGTCGCTTCCAGCTTGGCCTCCAGCCGTTCCAGAAGAGCAAAGGCATCGGCCGTCGATCCGGCAAAGCCCGCGACCACGTCGAAGCCGCCGGGGGACAGCCTGCGCACCTTGCGTGCCGTGCCCTTGATGACCGTCTGGCCCAGCGACACCTGGCCGTCACCTGCGATCACCACTTTGCCGTCTTTCTTGACGCCGATAATCGTGGTCCCGTGCCATCCGGGAAAGTCGGATTTTTCCATGTTCGCTCTCCTGTGCCTTGAGGGCCTATATGGCGGTGGCCGCATCCGCACACAAGGGTCAGGCCTTGTTCGCACCGGGGCGGACGGCTAGCAATGGCGCATGGGCACCCAAGAGACGGTCAGGTTTTACCTTGAAGCAGGGTTGCGCGACAGCGCGGCGGCGGGTGGGCACAACTTCATCGGCAAGATCGCGGGTGTGCTTGAGGATGCAGGGCTGCGCTGTGAATTTGTCCACGGCACCAAGGCCGCGCGCCTGGCCGGTGCCGCCTCCGGCCACCTGTCGCTCAGCCATATGAAACCGCCCGTGGGGCCGCGTGGCCTGACCTTTCGGCGCGTCTATCACTATCCGTTCTGGCAGATCGACCAGACCGACCGGCGCTGGGACTGGGACGTGGCGCGCGCCGACTTCTCCCCCGATCAGATCGACCCGAAAGAGGCGCAGCGTTTCTATGCGTTTTGGCAAAAGCGGTTGTTTGCCGATGCCCCGGCGCGGGCCGACAATGACGGCTTTGTCTACATGCCGTTGCAAGGGCGGCTGACGAAGCATCGGTCGTTTCAGTCCTGCGCGCCGCTTGAGATGATCCACCGCACCCGCGCCGCATGGCCCGACCGGCGGATCGTGGCGACATTGCACCCCAGAGAGGTCTATACAGACGCCGAGATCACAGCACTCAAGGCCATAGACGACCGCGATCCGCTGCTGGAGGTGCGCATCGGCGAGATGGACCGCCTGCTGCCTGCCTGCGATTGCGTGGTCACGCAAAACTCGTCAGCGGCGTTCAACGGCTACTTCTTCGGCAAGCCCGCGATCCTGTTCGCAGAGGTTGATTTTCACCATATCGCCCTTCGCGGCGACGATTCCGCCAGCTTTCGGCGCGTCGCGGATCACCGCCCGGATTACGCCAAATACATCTGGTGGTTCTGGCAGGATCAGTCAATCAACGCGGGCCACCCGACCGCCGAAGCCAGGATCGCGGCGCGGCTGGCCCGGTTCGGTTGGCCCGTGACATGAAAAAGGCGCCCCGAAAGGGCGCCTCATGTCGGTCAACAGGGATGTGCCGCTTCAGATCGACTCGTTGATCCAGTTTTGCAGTGCAGCCTTGGGCTTGGCGCCCGCCATGTTCGACACGACTTCGCCGTTCTTGAAGATGAACAGCGCCGGAATGCCGCGCACGCCCATCTGGGCGGGGGAATTGGGGTTTTCGTCGACGTTCACCTTGACGATCTTGATCTTGCCTTCCATCTCGGCGGACAACTCCTCCAGCGACGGGCCGATCTGCTTGCACGGGCCGCACCACTCCGCCCAGAAATCCACGACAACGGGGATGTCCGAGTTTTTCACTTCGGCGTCAAAGGTAGCGTCTGTAACTGCAACGGTGGCCATAGGGGTGTCTCCTGCCAGCTTGAATGTGGACTGTGAACCTAAGTAGCACCCAAAGGATCGTCAAGATACCCCGCCCGCCGCAGTGCAGTTGTGACAAGTGTTTCAGGCAGCGGCATCAGCCTTTGGTCGGTGGTCCAAAGGATCGCAACCTCGACCCGTTTGCCCGGAAACACCTGTGTCAGAGCCTGCGCATAGGCGCCCATTTGCAACAGCAGCCCGTCTGGGCACGTCTCGGGCGTGGCGGGAACCACGCGGTTGGTTTTGTAGTCTATCGCCAATATGTGATCTTCATGCACCAGCAGCCGGTCGATCACCCCGTGCAGACGCTCAGGGCCAAGATCGGCGGTAACCGGCACCTCGGCCAATGCGGTTTTGATGAACAGTCCAGCCAGATGCGGCGCTTGCAGGACGGCGCGGGCGTCACTGACGGCAGTGTCCCACATCGCCTCCGGCATGTCGGGATATTCAGTGCGGCACACCTTGATGATCGCGGGCCACTGCGCGTTGTCGCGCCCCGCCATGCGTTCCAGCAGCAGATGCACTGCTGCGCCAAAGGATTTCGCCGTGTCCTCATCCGCACCCAGATCACCCGGCAGCGCCTTGGCCCCGCCCAGATCCGAGGGCGACAGCGTCTTGCGCGGTTCGGGCGGGCGCTGGGCGGCTGTGTGGAACAACGGATCGACGATTGCCGTTTGCGCCACCTTGGCCGAAACCTCGACCAGCGGCGGTGCGGTCCAGTCGCCGTGACTGAACCGCTGGATCGTACCCTGATCGGTCAGCGTGTCCACTGCGCCCATCTGGCCCAGTGCGGTCTGCGCAATCTCGTACCAGCTGTCGCCGTTCTTGCCCGCCTCGCCCGCGCCTGCGATGATCAGCCACTTTTCCGCCCGTGTCAGAGCCACATAGAGCAGGCGCAGACGTTCCTCGGCGATGTCCAGTTTCATCCGGTCCAGCGTGTCCGCCACCATCTGCGGCATCTCCGCCGCCTTGGGTTTCCAGACCGGGTGGCCGCCCGCATCAATGACCTCGTCCAGCACCCGAATGTCGCGTTTTGCCGTGTCGGGCAAGATCACGATCGGCGCTTCCAGCCCCTTTGAGCCGTGCACTGTCATCACGCGGATCTGGTCCGACGCACTGTCGATCTGGCGCTTGATCTCCAGCTGATCGGTGCGCATCCAAACCAGAAACCCGGTGAGGCTGGGCACATCCGTCCGCTCATAGGCCAGCGCCTGCGACAGCATCGCGTCGATGCCGTCCTCTGCCTCGACCCCCAGCCGCCCCAGCAGCTTGCGCCGCCCATCGTGGCGCGTCAGCACCCGTTCGATCAGGTCATAGGGCCGCAGATAATCGACGTTGTCGCGCAGATCGCGCAGAATGGCATAGGTTTGCGGAAATTCCGCAGCCCGGTCGCGCAGCGCGGGCCAAAGGTGGCTTTGCGTGCGTCCGTGCGCCAGCGCAAACAACTCTTGCTCGGTCCAGCCGAACAGCGGCGACCGCAGCACCGTGGCCAGCGACAGGCTGTCCTCGGGCGTGGCCAGAAACGACAGCAGCGCCGCCAGATCCTTGACCGCCAGTTCGCCCCCGACCTTCAACCGGTCGGCGCCAGCAATTGGCAGCCCGCGCGCCTTGCAGGCACGGATGATCTCGGAAAACAGGGTCGAGCGGCGCTGCACCAGGATCAGAAAATCACCTGCGCGCACGCGCCGCCGCACATAGGTGCCGGGGGTCGCACCATCCTCCGGGATCGTCTCATTCTCCATCAGATGCTGGATATGGTCGGCCACTTTATGCGCCAGCACCAGATTGTGGTGCGTCGGGCTGAGGCGATCAACCGGATCGTACCAGACGTTTTCCTCCTCTTTCGCGGCCTTTTCCAGGAATGGCCACAGATCGACCCTTCCCGGCAGATCCGATTTGAACGCGATATGTTGTGCGTGTTTGGCAAAGCCGGGCCGCGCCTCTCCGGAAAAGCACGTGTCGACCAGCCGCAGCACCGCGGGGGAGGACCGGAAGGAGAAATCAAGAGTGCGGTTCTGGAATAGCTGCCCTGCGCCCTCGACGCGGGTCTGGAAGTCCTCCTGCATCCGGTGAAATTCGCGCGGATCGGCTCCCTGGAACGAATAGATCGACTGTTTCGTGTCCCCGACCACAAAGACCGTGCGCAGCACATCCGTGCGCGCGCCGTCGCCGCTGGCGAATTCCTCGGTCAGCTTGCGCACCACGTCCCATTGCGCAGGGCTGGTGTCTTGCGCCTCGTCTACCAGAATATGGTCGATACCGCCGTCGATCCGGTAAAGCACCCAGGCCGCGACCTTCTTGTCATAGAGCAGGCTGCGCGCTTTGTTGATCAGATCGTCGAAATCCAGCCATCCGCGCAATTGCTTGGCTTGCGCATAATGCGCCAGAAACGGCTGCGCGAACCGGTGCAGGCTGTGCGTCTTGCGCGCTGCGTTGAATGCCAGCCGCATCGCCCGCGTGTCCTCGACCCGGCGCATCAGATCCTCAAGCGTCGGCATCAGATCGGCCAGTTTGGCCTGAGTCGGTTTGGTCGGAAAGCTACCTAATTTGGCGGTAAACGGCTCTTTTGCACCCGCGCCGGTTAGAAACACCTCTTCCATCATGGCGAGTGCCGACAGGTCCATCTGGTCAATCTGTTGCAGCTTGTATCCCGCCTTGGCATCATTGCCGCCCTTGGCCAGCAAATGCGGAATCAGCGCAGACAGTATTTCCGCCTCGTCGCCCAGCAACACACGGGCGGCAACTGCATCGGCAGTCAGGTCGGGCGGCAGATCGAACAGGTTCAGGCAGCCCGCCCAGTCCAGCGCGTTGCCAAATCCCGTCTGTTGCCCCACAATTTCGCGCGTCAGCTTGCCGAAATCCTCGCCGGTGTATTGCGCCGCAAGCCCGCGCACGATGTCATGCTCGGGGCCCAGCGCCATCTGGTCCACAATGTCGGCGCGCAGCAGATCGGCGGCGCGGTCCTCGATCTCGGTAAATTGCGGGCTGACCTGCGCCTCAAGCGGAAAACGCCTGAGCAGAGACGCACAAAACGAGTGGATGGTCTGAATCTTCAACCCACCGGGGGTTTCGATGGCACTGGCAAAGAGCGTGCGCGCCTTCCGCAAGGCTTCGGTCGTGGTGGCATGCCCTGCCCCCAGATCGGCCAGCGATTTTGCCAGCTCGGCGTCGGGCAGCATCGCCCAGGCCCCCAGCCGCTTGAACAGCCGGTTCTGCATCTCGGACGCTGCCGCCTTGGTATAGGTCAGGCATAGGATGTGCTGGGGCTCGACCCCGTCCAGCAACAGACGCGCCACCCGGTCGGTCAGCACCCGCGTCTTGCCCGAACCGGCATTGGCGGACAGCCATGTCGATGCATCGGGCCGCGCCGCTTCCAATTGGCGGCGGGTGGCTTCGTCCACAACGGTCATGTCACATCCTCGGGCGTGGCCTTGGTGCCGGTGTCCCATTCGCCGTAGCGGGCCAGCTGGTCATAATCTCCCTCGTCCATCTCTGATCGGGGTGCGCGGCGGGCGGTAAAGCCCTTTTCAGGGTCTAAATAAGCCGAAAGCAAGGTCCGCAGATCCTCAAGTGTCTTTTCAGGTGGCTCTTCCAGCAAAGGGGCCGCGACCTCTTCAGGGACCGACCCAAGGCCGATATAGACGGCACTGGCGACAGGGCGCATGCCGACTGACTTGAACCCGCCTTCTTCCAGTATGGCCGCCTCAATCAGAAGCTGCTTGTCGAAATACCGCTGAACGGATTGCGCGGGGGCCGATCCGGTCTTGTAATCGTACAAAATCGCCGACCCGTCCGAGGTTTCGTCGATCCTGTCGGCGCGGCAGGCGACGGTCATGCCGATATCCTCCAGCGTCAGAGACCCCATCGCGTCCTTTTCGAGCGCCAGCGGCGTGGCGGTCTTGCGCCTTGCCTGTTCCTGCGCCACGAACCAGTCGGCCACACGGGCGATGCGCGCCTGCCACAGCGTGCGGAACGTGGGCCACGGGACCACATCGGCCAGCACCGCATCGGCGGTTTGCACCAGATGCGCGGCGGTCAGCGTGGCCGGATCGGCCAGCGTCATCGGCAAAAAGCGTTCCATGATCTCGTGCAGGACAACGCCGCGCAGCCGTGCATCTGCGTCCTGCACCAGCGGGTTCAGTGGGCGCAATCGCAGGCAATGCTTGGCATAGACCGCATATGGATCACGAATCAGCCGCTGAATATCGGTGACATAAAGCGTGCGGGGCCGTGCCGCGACGGGCGGCCGTGGCGACGGACGCGGCGCGTGCGCAATCGGCGTCGCCTCCTCCAGTGCCCGCGCTTTGGCCAGCCAGTCATCGCCGCGCGCCTGTGCCGCCTTCAAAGCCTGCGGTCCGCCCTGCGATGGCAACCCCTGCAGCAGGTTCTGCATCCGGTTGATCCACCGCGAAGGGATGGTTTCGGCGTCGTCCGACCGCACCGCGCGGGTGATCCAGACCTCGGGTGCGGCGACCGCCTGTTGAAAGTCGTGTGCGGCCAGCCCGATGCGCCGTTCCGGCAGCAACAGGCCCGCTTTGTGGCGCATCACGCGGTTCAGCCAGGGGTCGGGCGCGGGCGCTTCGGGCCATGTGCCGTCGTTCATGCCGCCTAGGATGACCAGATCGGCCCCCTGAACGCGGGCCTCGAGCGTGCCCCAGATCATTACACCGGCAAAGGGCGCATCGCGGTCGCGCACCTCTCCTTGTGCCAGAAGCGCACCGATCAGATCAGCGTAATCCGCCGCCGACATGGTGCCACCCAGTTCCGCCTCGTCTGCCAGCGCATCCATGATCCGCCGCGCCTCGGCCCCCGCGGATTTGTCCCACAGGCCCCCGCTGTCCGCGCCTTCCTGCCCGCCTGCCAATGCCTCGGTGAGATTGCGGTGCAGCGCGACCCAATCCGCCAGTTCGCAATTGTCACTTTCGTCTCTGTTGCAGACGGTTTCGGCCAGCCACTCAGCCCAGACCATGATCCGCGCCGCCTCTTCGGGGTCGCTGACTGCACGCCCCGCTGTCGCCACCAGCGTGTCGAGTGTGGGGTACGGCAGCCCATCCTTGCGGATCTGCAATTCCAGCCGCTGTGTGTTCAACTGGTGCCGGTTGCGCGTGGCCGTGCTGTGCACCAGCGGGTGTTTCAGCAGGGTCAGCAGCGCCTCGGCATCCAGCGTGTCGCGCAGCAAGGACGCGGTGTGCCGCAACAACCGCCCCGGCGGCGACAGATGCAGCGGCACGCCGGCACTGTCGTCAGGCAGGATATCCCAGCGGTCCAACGCAGCGGTGACCTGTCGGCCCAGCATCCTGTCGGGCGTGATCAGCGCCGCCGTCTCGCCCCGTTCGGCGGCCAGTCGCAGGCGCATGGCAATCGCCAGCGCCTCAGCACGCGGGGTTTCGGCGTTGACCATGGTCACACCGTCCAGCGCACTGCCCAACCCGTCCAGCTTCGGCCCTTCGACCAGCCAGGCATCGGTGACGGGCGCTGGGCGCAACGCCAGCGATATCAGCCTGTTGCGCACCGGGTCCGGTGGCGGAGTCGCGGTCCATTCGGCCACCTGCGAGGCGTGCATGTCCAACGCGCGGGCGATGCTTTGAAAGCGGTATTGCGGGTGATCTTCGGCCAGAAGACCGTCGGACAGGTTCGACCAGACCTCGGGCGGCATGTCGAAATCGAAACCGGGCAGAACCACCGCCCCCTGCGGCAGCCGCGCAACCGCCTGCATCAGCATCTGCACGGTGCCGCGCGACCCGGTCGAACCGGCCACGATCACCGGATGCTGCGGCGGATCACGCTCCCATTGGTCGATCAGCGCTGTGACAACCGCTCGGTGCCGCGCCTGCCCGTCCATCTGGTCGGTGCGCGGCCCCAGATAGGTCTCGGCAATGCGAATGAACGCCTTGGCGCGTTCCCAATGGCCTGACTGATCCGAGACGTCCAGTTCGGTGACCGCGTTGATCGGTACACCTTCGCCCTGCATTTCATCCAGCAGGGCGGCCAGACTGTCCGAGAGATCAAAGAGCGATGCACGCGGGGCCAGTTCCGTCTGCCGGTCCAGCAGGCCCGACACCAGCTGGATCAGTTCCAGACGTCTGCGCAGCGCCGGCACGGCAGGTGGCGGCACCGCGCCGGTCAACAGACCGTCGAGGCCGGTCACCAGATGCACCCGCGGCAAGAGCTCCGCAGGCCCCGCATCGAACAGCGTGCGCAGCCGCCGCTGCATCCGCGTGGTGTTCACGATCAAATCGACGCGGGCGATGGCCGTGGGGTCACCGTCGGGCAGCCGGGCACGCAGTCCGTCGATCAGGGCTGCAGGGAAATCCACGCCGGGGGGCAGGCCAAACAGGCGTGGCGTGTCGGATGTGTCAAACATCGGCGGCGATCATCTCTTCGGCAAGTGCGACGCCCTCGGGGTGGCCCACATCGCACCAGCGCCCCTGGTGCATCAGTCCGAACAGCCGACCGTCTTGTAGCATCAGGTCCCACAGCAGGTTGAGTGAAAAGCTGGCCTCTTCAATCTTGGCCAGACGCGCGGTCTTGATGATCTGCACGCCGCCGTAAACTGTGCCCTGCCCGCGGTGCAGCCGTCCGTCATCGCCAAGCGCAAAGTCGCCCTGCCCTGCGTATCCCACGGTCTGCGCCAGCGGCACGCACATCAGCAGTGCATCCATCTGCGCCGGGTCCCATGCATCGCGCAGCGCCTGTAATGGGTTCGCGCCAGTCCAGATTGCGTCGGGGTTCACGGTGAAAACCGGCCCTGTGCCCAGCATTGGCAAGGCGCTTTTCAGCCCGCCGCCGGTTTCCAGAATTGCACCGGTTTCGGTCACCGTCTGCACGCCGGTTCCTGCCAGATGCGTCTCAAGCATATGCGGCAGATAGTGTAGGTTGGCGACGATCCGGTCGGGCGAGACCGCGTGTACCAGCGTCAGTGCATGGTCGATCAGCGGGCGTCCCGCGACAGGCACCAGCGGCTTGGGCCGGTCTTGGGTCAAATGACGCATCCGCGTGCCGAACCCGGCGGCAAAGATCATCACGGCTGTTTCGCGCATTGGCTCTTGATCCGGCTCAGGGTTTCGGCGTCGGGCGCGGGCAGCCCAGCCAGCAGGTCGACCAAAGGGGCGGCATCGGGATGGTTCAGGTTGGTCTGGATGTGGCCCCAGACGCGCGGGATCAGATCGACATAATGCGCCTTGCCGTCGCGGATGCACAGGCGGGCAAACACGCCCAGGATTCGCAGGTTGCGTTGCAGGCCCAGCAGCGCATAGGCGCGGGTGAATTCGGTCAGGTCCAATCCGGTGGCATCGGTATAGCGCGCGATCATCTGCGCCTCGATGTCGGCGGGAACATCGCGCCGCGCGTCTTGCAGGATCGACACCAGATCATAGGCCGGATGCCCCGCCATCGCGTCCTGAAAATCCAGCAGGCCGACGCGGGCGGTGCCGTCCCGGTCGGGCAGCCACAGCAGGTTCTCGGCATGGTAATCGCGTTGGATCAGCACGGGCGACGCCCCGTCCAGAGGTGCCAGCGCCGCACGAAAGCCCGCGCTGAACCGCGACTTTGCCGCGTGGTTCGTGACCCCCGTCGCCCCGGCCTGATACCAGTCAAAGGCAAGCGCGGCGAGCGGTGTCATCGTGTCGGCGTCATAGGTGGCCAGCGCCGGGGGCCGCGCGCTATGCAGCCGGATCAGCACGTCGGTCGCCGCCTGGTAGAGCGGCAGTTCAAGCGCCGGTTCGCGCTGCACGACACGGGCAAAGAGATCGTCGCCAAGATCCTCAAGCAACAGGAACCCGTGGGCTTCGTCCTGCGCCAGAATGGCAGGCGCGCTCAGGCCTTGCGCGCGCAGGAACGTCGCGATCCGCACGAAGGGGCGCACATCCTCGCCCTTGTCCGGCGGTGCGTCCATCAGGATGGCGGTGCCGCCTTCTGGCTCCGTCAGCCGGTCATAACGCCGGTTCGACGCATCGCCCGCGACGGTCGTGCGGCGCGCCGATTGCCAGCCTGCCTTGGCGATGAAATCGGCCATGTGGCCTGCGCGGTCGGTCATTTTGGTAATCCTGCCAGTCGGTCACGCCATTTGGCATCGCTCCACTGCGCGTGCAAGGTGCGGGCGCCCTCGTCTGCTTCGGGGGTCATCGTCAGATGCAGCGCCCCGATGGGCGCCAGATCGCCCAGACGGTCGGGCCATTCCACCAAGCAGATCGCGTCGTCGAAGGCCTCTGTCAGGCCCAGTTCCTCGACCTCGAATGTCGAGGTCAGGCGGTACAGATCGCTGTGCCACACCGCGCCGTTCCGGGTGTCATAGGTCTGGACCAGCGTGAAGGTGGGCGATGGGATATCCTCATCGTGCAGCAGGATCGCGCGGATCAACGCGCGGACCAGATGCGTCTTGCCAGCGCCGACCGGCCCCTCCAGCAAGACGGTGTCGCCGGGCAACAGGCGCAGGGCCAGCGCCGCGCCGAATGCGGCTGTCGCCTCTGGGTTCGGAAACAGGGTTTCAAAGTGGTGTGCCGCCATGGCGTCAACCTACCTTGCGTGTCACCAGCCGCAAGCAAAATGGCGGTGCGGCTTCAGTTGGAAGCTGCGACTTTTGAGAGTGCGGTTTTGAACGGCGGGGGCTGTTCGGGCAAGCCGCGCCTCAGGTCGCGAAATTGAAGCATGGTCGCACCCCCCAGAAGCGGGGTGAGCGTGCAGCGCATTTCGGCCCCTTTGGCGGTTTTCAGATCGAACCCCCATTCATCGCGCTTGCCGGGTGCTTTCACGAAGGCGTCGATCTTCGCAAGAGCGGTATTCGGTCCGCATTCGGCGTGCCACAGCTGAACGGAATCGACGATGGTGATATCGGCAAAGCTGCGCTGGGGGTCAACGCCCCACATAGCCGAATAGACGCGGTTGCACATGGTCAGGACCCCGGCCGCCGAAAATACCGCCAGCCCTTCGGGCAGGGCGTCGATCATCGACTGGCCCATCTCCAGTTCGGCTCGAAAGTTACGGGTCAGGGCAACTTCGGCGCTGATGTCCTCGATCAGGAACGCCACGGCGCGGTCGGGATTCGGCTTGCCACTGACGCGGTAGGTCTGACCCGATTCCAGTGTCCAAGTCTCAAGGTAACGCCCGTCTGCGGCGGCCTTGATCAGTTCGGTGATGTCCTGCCGCCACGATCCGTAATTCTTGGGCTCGGGCATCATCCGGCTGTCGCGCAGCCGGTCGAAAAAGGACAAAAGATCGGGTCGCGCACTCAGAAACTCTGCTGACAGCCGCGTGAGGTCCACCAAGGCCGGATTGAAAAGGGCAAGCTGCCCCTTGCGGTCAAAGATCGCCAGCCCGATGGACAGCTGCGCGAACGTCTTGGCCAGCGTCTGCACAAAGTTGCGCTGGGCGGCTTCAGCTTCGATCACCGCGTCGATATTGACCGCATGCGCCACGATAACCCCGTCGATGCCGCGCTGCGACGCGTCGAACCAGTGTTTCATGCCACCCTCCTGTGTCGTCACGGTGGCGCGACGCTGCACCGGCGCCGTGCCGGTGCCCAGAACATCGTCGAACAGGGCAGGCCGTGTTTCATCACGCGCGACACTTTCCGCCAAAGCGTCATAGGCCGCGTTTGTCCAGATAACGTGCCCGTCTTGGGTCATTTGCCACATCGGATAGGGCGCCGAGGCGCTGGACCGTTCCAGTGTGTCGATCTTGGCCTGCAGCAGTCGCAATCGTGCGCTTTGCCCCACCACCTCTTGCAGTTCGTCTGCCAGTTGCAGCGTCGTCATGTCGCCGCGTCGGTCAACGATCAGAACAGCAGCATCGCCGTCCAGCATGGCGGGAATATGATGAATGCCGTCGTTCAAAAGCGCGGGTTTGGGCGGCAAGCGCTGAAATCTGTGGCGCAACTGGTCGTGGGCCTTCTCCCATGTCAGATCCTCAAGCGTGCTCTTCAGGGCGATAAGCGTAGAGGGGCTGGCGTGGGCTGCATTCTCCCCTTCGAACAGGATGCTGATACCGCCCTTGCGCCCCTTTGGCCTGGCCTTTTGTCTGGACGAGGTCCACGTGCAGACCGCCAACGCAACGGTGGCCGCGACGCAGGCGACAAATGCGTTTGTAAGGATATCGGTCAGCGGCATGGCAGGGCCCCGGTTCTGTTTGAACCGGTTCAACCAAAGCAAGAAGAAGTTAACAGGATATTAACTGCTGGCGCGGATCACATCGAAAAGCGCTGGTTCGGTCCCAGCTTTTCGCCCTGGGATTCGATCAGGCGACGCTGCCAGACCACTTCGACGATGGCGCCCAGCTGGGCCTGTCTGGCGTGACGCGGCGGGGTGTAAGGGTCTGATCCGTTTTCAAAAGTCAGCTCTGCGCCCGACCGTTCCAGCAGGGTCTTGGCGATGAACAGACCCAAGCCCATGCCATCATATGCGGGCCGCGGCTGTTTGTCGGTTATGCCCCGTCTTCGGGTCACGAAAGGGTCGCCGATCCGGCCCAGCATCTGCGGCGGATATCCCGGCCCGTCGTCCATGATTCGCAAGGAAATCGTGCCGTCTGTCCAATGCGCCTCGATCCAGATGTTCGCGGCGGCGAAATCCACCGCGTTCTGTATAAGGTTGCGCAGCCCGTGGATGATCTCGGGCTTGCGCAGGATCGACGGCTGGTTGATCTCGTCCCCCGCGTCCGGATCATGCGTGTAGTGGATGTGCTTGCCGCGCTGGCTGTGCGGTTCAGCCGCTTCCGAGATTACGGCCATCAGCGGTGCGTGCCGCAGGTGCAGATCGTCTTTGCCCGCCCGCCCCATGTCGCGCAGAATGTCCCGGCAGCGGTCGGCTTGATCACGGATCAGCAAAGCATCCTCGCGCAGATCGGGGTCTTCCAGCTCTTCGATCAACTCGGAACTGGCCAGCTTGATCGTCGCAAGCGGCGTGCCAAGCTCATGCGCGGCGGCAGCGACGACGCCTCCCAGATCGGTCAGCTTTTGTTCGCGCGCCAGCGCCATTTGCGTCGCAGACAGCGCATCGGACATCGAATCCATTTCAGAGGTCACACGCCGTGAATAGGCACCGATGAACACGATTGCGATCACCAGAGCGGTCCATTGACCAAATACGAAGATATCGGGGATGCGCAGTGTCTCGCCCTGATTGGTGCGCAGGGGAAAATGGACCTCTGACAGGATCGTCACCAGGATGATCGCGGTGCCTCCGGTCATGATCGCCGAGCGCGCAGTCAGCACGGCCGCCGAAATCGTCACCGGCCCCAGCATCAGAAGCGCAAAGGGGTTGTGAAGCCCGCCCGCTAAAAACAGCAGGAATGCCAGTTGCAGCAAGTCGAACATCACCATCATCAGGTTTTCGACTTCGCTCAGACGCTTGTTTTCGGGAAAGACAAAGATCGCGATCAGGTTGGCGATCACCGACACGCCGATCGCGAGATAGCAAAGCCCCAGCTCAAGCTGCAGACCATAGAGACGCTGCGCCACGGTTATCGCTGTTAACTGCCCGATGATCGCCACCCAACGCAACAGGATCAGCGTGCGCAGACGTATCCAGCTGGACCGCTGGGCACGCGTCATCAGGTCAAGATCGGGCTGGGCCATTATGTCACGATGCTGTTCATTGAAATCCGCCTTAGGGCTGCATACCAGTGTTCCACGCAGCGCCAAGCGGCGCAATCCTTAGCCGGAGGTCCTGATGACCCGTCTTATCGCCATTCTTGCGGCAGTCGCCGCCATCGCCGTGGTTGGCGGCACCTATCTGTTCACCCGCATGGGCACAGATGATCAATTTGCACAGTGCAGCGGCAGTGCCGTGGCCGGGGGTACCGGACAGATCGGCGGACCGTTCGAGCTGGTCAATGGCCAGGGTGAAACCATGACCGACAAGGACGTGATCACCGAACCCACGCTGATCTACTTCGGCTATACCTTCTGTCCCGATGTCTGCCCCTTTGACGTGGCGCGCAATTCCGACGCGCTGGACCTTCTGGCGGACAACGGCATTTCGGCCACGGGCGCGTTCATCTCGATCGACCCTGCGCGCGACACACCCGAAGTCGTCGGCGAATATGCGCAAGCCATGCACGAAAAGATGATCGGCCTGACGGGATCGCCCGAACAGGTCAAGGCGGCAAGCCAGGCCTACAAGACCTATTACAAGGCGCACCCTTCGGACGATGATCTGTATCTGGTCGACCACACCACCTTCACCTACCTCGCGTTGCCGGAACATGGCGTCGTCGACTTTTTCCGCCGCGAAGCGACACCCGCGCAGATGGCGGAGCGCGTTCAGTGCTATGTCGAACACGCATAGGTGATATTTGACGCAGCCCCGGCCGCGCTACATAGTTCGCTGACAGGATTTTACATGCAGGAGAGACGGGATGGCCGAGGTGAGCCCAGAGGATATCGGTGAAGACAAGTCGCTGCTGCTGGTTGATGACGACGAGCCGTTTCTGCGCCGTCTGGCCAAAGCCATGGAGAAACGCGGGTTCGAGATCGAGACCGCCGATTCAGTCGCCGCAGGCCGCGCCATCGCCACCGCGCGCCCCCCTGCCTATGCCGTGGTCGATCTTCGGCTCGAGGATGGAAACGGGCTCGACATAGTCGAAGTTCTGCGCGAACGCCGCCCCAATGCGCGCGTCGTGGTGCTGACGGGGTACGGCGCGATTGCCACCGCCGTCGCCGCCGTCAAAATCGGCGCGACCGATTATCTGTCGAAGCCTGCGGATGCGACAGACATCACGAATGCGCTGCTGGCACGCGGCGACGACCTGCCCCCGCCCCCTGAAAACCCCATGAGTGCGGATCGTGTGCGCTGGGAACATATTCAGCGGGTGTACGAGCTGTGTGATCGAAATGTCAGCGAAACCGCACGGCGTCTGAACATGCACCGCCGCACCCTGCAGCGGATCTTGGCGAAACGCTCGCCGCGTTAGAGCCTTATTTAAGGTCAAACCGCTTGCTGATCTTGTCCACGACCTGTCCGCTGTCCAGCTTCACGTCGTGGTCTATGGCCCAGTCGCGAAAGCCGCGGCTTTGGTAATACGTCAGCCCGCCCTCGTTGTCGGCGCGGATGGTGGCATTGATCCAGGTATATCCCAGGTCCGCCGCCGCCTTGCGTGTCGCATCGAACAGCGCTGATCCGATGCCCAGCCCGGTGCGGCCCAATTGCACGAAACTGGCGATATCGCAGGCCTCGGGCGGAAGTTTCACGTGCGGCGCGATCCACTGGAATCCTACCACCGCTTCAGTACCGTCCAACGCCACCTGCCAGGCCGAGCGATCAGGTTCGATAGACATCAAGTTCTTGATATCCATGGCCGTCACCGCACGGGTCATCGCAGTCGTCCCGCCCTTTTCGATGATCGCGTTCAACAGCCGCGCCATTGATCCTGCATCCAGCGCCATGGCGTGACGCACCCGGATCATGGCATTGCCCCCAGCAGTTCCGCGTGTCGCGCGGTGAAATCGGCGCGAATTTCGACCGGCGGGCGCAGGACAATCGAAAGCCCCTCCATCAGCGCAGGATCGGGTGTGCCGAATATCTTGTCGGCCTCGGCCTTGGAAAAGCCCGCGATCTCGGTCGCCTCCATCCACGCGCTGACGGTATCCGCGCGCTTGATCTGCTTTTTCACCGCCACAGGCACCTTGGCTGGCAAGCCAAACCGCAGGTGCACCGCAGCCTCCAGCCGTTCGTCCAGCACGCCATAGCTTGGGCCGATGGCCGCCTTTACCGGTGAAATCATGTCGCCGATCACATACTCGGGCGCATCGTGCAGCAGTGCCGCCAGCCGCCACTTGGCTGGGGCATTGGGGGCGATGCGGCCAAAGATGGTTTCGACCAGCAGCGAGTGTTCGGCGACGGAATAGGCATAGTCGCCCCGCGTCTGCCCGTTCCACCGCGCGACAAAGGCCAGACCGTGCGCGATATCCTCGATCTCGATGTCCACGGGCGTCGGGTCCAGCAGGTCCAGCCGCCGCCCTGAAAGCATTCTTTGCCATGCTCTTGGTGCCATCTTGGATGCGCGTGCCATTTAACCTCTTGGAAAAGAAAGGAACCGTATGATGCCCCAAGAGTTCTATCCCTGAAGGAGCACATCATGAAACCCGTCTTGACCATAACTGCACTGATTTTCTCTGCCTCGGCCGCAATGGCTGACAGCGTCTGCATGTCCAGCGCCGAAATGGAAGCGTCGCTTGTCGATTGGTATGATGAGGCGCCCGTCGCCGGACAGGAAAACAAGGACACCCAGATTTGGGCGTCAGAGCGCAATGGGACATGGTCCCTGGTTCAGTATCTGCCCGACGGCAACAGCTGCGTGCTGGAGACCGGCGAAGACTGGAACGATGGCAGTGATGCGGGCGCTTTGCTGGCGCAGTTGAACTGACAGACACCTGAAAGAACGAAATGCCCGACCGGCCCGGCAGACGCTTGGCCGGTTTTTTCATGCCTGAGGCGGCCAGGGGTCCAACATGTGCGTGACCCAAGCGGCGTTATGCATTGTTTCATTAAGGCCTGACTGATATGCGCTGGGCAAATTTAACAACTCCCACGAGGGCCCTCATGGCAAACGACTATATCGTCAAGGACATCGCGCTGGCCGATTATGGCCGCAAGGAACTGGACATCGCAGAAACCGAAATGCCGGGGCTGATGGCCCTGCGTGAGGAATACGGCGAAAGCAAACCGCTGAAAGGTTCGCGCATCGTCGGCTCGCTGCACATGACGATCCAGACCGCCGTTCTGATCGAAACGCTGGTGGCACTGGGCGCCGATGTGCGCTGGGCCTCGTGCAACGTGTTTTCGACCCAAAACCACGCGGCTGCGGCCATCGCGGCCAGCGGCGTTCCGGTTTTCGCGATCAAGGGCCAGTCGCTGGTCGAACATTGGGATTATCTCGACAAGTCGTTCATGTTCGAAGAGGGCCCGAACCTGATCCTGGACGATGGCGGCGATGCCACGCTTTATATCCTGCTGGGCGCGCGCGTCGAACAGGGCGAGGATGAGCTGATCGCCATTCCGAAGTCGGAAGAGGAAGAGGCGATTTTCGCCCAGATCAAAAAGCGCATGGCCGCCAGCCCCGGTTGGTTCACCAAGATGCGCACCCAGATCGTCGGCGTGTCCGAAGAGACCACGACAGGCGTTCACCGTCTCTATGATCTGAAAAAGCAGGGCCAGCTGCCCTTCCCCGCGATCAACGTGAACGATTCCGTAACCAAGTCAAAGTTCGACAACAAATACGGCTGCAAGGAATCGCTGGTCGATGGCATCCGTCGCGCCACTGACACCATGATGGCCGGCAAGGTTGCAGTGGTCATGGGCTATGGCGACGTCGGCAAAGGCTCTGCCGCGTCACTGCGCGGTGCCGGTGCCCGTGTGAAAGTGACCGAGGTTGATCCGATCTGCGCCCTGCAGGCCGCGATGGACGGTTTCGAGGTCGTGCTGCTGGAAGACGTGGTTGCCGACGCGGATATCTTCATCACCACCACCGGCAACAAGGACGTTGTCCGCATCGAGCACATGCGCGAGATGAAGGACATGGCGATCGTCGGCAACATCGGCCACTTCGACAACGAGATCCAGGTCGCGGCGCTGAAGAACCACAAGTGGACCAACATCAAGGAACAGGTGGACATGATCGAGATGCCGTCCGGCAGCCGTCTGATCCTTCTGTCCGAGGGCCGCCTGTTGAACCTCGGTAATGCCACCGGCCACCCGTCGTTCGTGATGTCCGCCAGCTTTACCAACCAGGTTCTGGCGCAGATCGAACTGTGGACGCGCGGCGACCACTATGAAAACGATGTTTATATCCTGCCCAAGCATCTGGACGAAAAAGTCGCCCGCCTGCACCTGGCAAAGATCGGCGTAAAGCTGACCGAACTGAACCCGGAGCAAGCCGCCTATATCGGTGTCACGCCCGAGGGTCCGTTCAAGCCCGAGCATTATCGCTACTGATCGGGCGTACCCTTAGCATAGCAAAGCTAAAAGCCGCCCCTGTTCGGGCGGCTTTTTTCGTTGCAAAACCGCAGTGCAGGGCCGCATCTGGCCAATGCGAGATCTATTGCGCCACAGTCAGCACGACCATCAGAACAGATCCCAGAACCACCAGGGACACCAGCCCGCCAAAGGCCAGTATCAGCGTCTTGGGCTGCATGAATTCGACTCCATGCCCGGTCTGCAATGGCGCAGGGTTGCGATCCATATGTGGTACATGGGTTGACTGCTTATGCTTTGCATCCAGCCGTTTAAGCCGTTCCTGAAAACTGTCGGAGACTGTCATTTTATTGCCCGCCGCTGCGTAATTGTTAAAATTAAAATAGTGTCCTGATCAGCAACAGAAATGCCCTGACACTGCGACAGGAATGGGGCAGGAATGGTTTGATTTTGGGGATATGTACAAGGCCGCAGAGTTATGCCCTGCGGCCTTTCTTAATCAGGTGCGGCTGTTTGGTCGGCCTTCGGAGTCGTCGACATCCGGGTCCAGCAGTTCGGCGTCCTCGATCATGTCCAGATCGGCCGGAGGCGCGGGCTGCGGATCGGGGCTGCCCACGATCATCGGCAACATTCCCACGCTGCCCGGCATGGAAACCTCGGCCAACGGCGGTTTGGTCCAGGCCAGCGTGTCGAAGCTTTCGCAGTTTTCGCAAACCGGCTGCCAATGGGCATGAATGTGCAGGCAGTTCTCGCAGACCCATTGCGGGCCGCGCGGCACGGTCAGCGCGCGTGTCAGCCAGCCCTTGACCACGGTGTCCGAGGCCCCCTCGCCGCGCGCGATTGCAGCAAGCAAAGTGGCGGAGCGGGCGGTCGGATCAGTCTCGAACAGATCGCCCAGATCCCGCCGCGCCTGCGGGAAATCTTCGCTGGCGATGTGCAGTTCTGCCAGCAACATCCGCGTTTCGGGGTGATCGCGGTGGTATTTCGTCAGGGTCTGGAACCGTTTCAACCGCGCGGCAGCGGTCTCATCCGGCTCGATCGCGGCAAAGGTGGCGGCCAGATCGGGATGCGGCGATGCCTCCCAGGCTTTCTTGATCACACGCGTCGCGTATTTCTTGTTGCCCTGCTGGATATAGCTTTGCGCGGCCATGACGGCGGCAGGGATCAGATCGGGCGACAGGCGGTTGGCCTCGATTGCGGCCTCCCGTGCTTCGATGGTCTGATCGGCCTCGAACACCTGTTTCGCTTCGGACAAGGCCAGAACTGCATCGCGCCGCTTGTGCACGTCACGTGGCAAGGCACCTGTTTTCAGCTTGGTGTTCAGCGTGTTGCGCGCTCCGCTCCAGTCTGATGACTGCGCCTGAAGCCGCAGCAGGACGTCGCCGGTTTCCTCATGGCGTGGTTTCAGCGCAAAGGCCTTCTTGGCCAGTTCCATCGCCGTTACGGTGTCACCTTCGGCCAGCTTCTGCTTCATGATGCCGCGCACGCCGACAAAACGGGTCTGTTCGTTCTGCACCAGCTTGCGATAGGTTTCCTCGGCCTTGCGCCGGTCGCCCGACATCTCTGCGGCCTGCGCCGTCAGCAGGTTGGTCAACTCGGGCCGGTTGAGATACCGCTCGGCCTTTGCCGCCTTGGTCATCGCCAGGCGCCCTTCGCCGGACGCCAGCGCCATCATCCCTTCGGACAGGGCGTCAAAACCCTTGGCCTGACGGTTGCGGGCAAAATACCGGGTCAGCGCAGTTTCGTCGCCGTTCAGAAAATGCCAAAGCGCGATCAACGCGCCAACGATCTTGAGGGTCAGCCAGACCGCAAGGACCAACAGCACCAGCGCCATGACCGATTCCAGCGGCCCCAGCGTCACCTCAGTGCCTGCGACAACAGCGCGCAGGCCCCAGTCGGTTTCCAAAAGAAACGCAGCGCCAAAGGCGATGGCCGCAACGGCGCAGACGAACAGGATAATTTTGACTAGTGACCAGATCATGCGGGTCCCCTCAGTTCGCGGCCAGGCGCTGGAACAGCGCTTCGGCGGCATTCATGGCCTCAAGACGGGCCTGTGCGGCATTCATCCAGGATTGCATTTCAGCCTTGGCAGGCTCGGGCAGGGCGTCGGCTTCGGCCAGGGCATCGGCGATCCGCCCCTGACGCACGGCATCTTCAACGCGCGACAACACCGCATCCGGGTCGTTGCCCTCGCGCGGTTGCACCGAGCGTGCGCCAAGTTGACGGCGCAGGAACCCGCCAAAGCCGCCGGTCTCGTCCGTGGCATTGGTGCGCGCCGCAGCCAGGGCCGAACGTGCGGCATCGGGCAACGTTTGCTGAAGCTCAGACAGGGTCGTGACCCCGTCGTCTGCGACGTCGTCCAGCACTGCGGGTATTTCGACATCGCTGTTGGCTGTGACATCGGAAAGGGCCGCTGCAAAGGGCGACCCGCTGTCCACCGCCGCCAGAACACGGCTGGCCGCAGCCCGTGCCAAGGTGGTGTTCGCGGCCGCAGTGGCGGTCGCCTGCATGGTTTCGGCGTCTTCAAGAAGCTGGTCGATCTGCGCCTGCTGGGCCGCTAACTCGTCGGTCAGGCCCGAAATGTCGACATCGGGCGCGGTCGAGGTAATGGTTGACGGCTCCGGGCGCTGTTCCAACTCGGAAATGCGCGTTTCCAGATCGGTGATTGTGGTCTCAAGGTCGCTCAGCGCCTCGGAACTGTCCTGAGGTGCAGTGGGGATCTGACCGCGCAGCTCCTCGATCTCGTTGCGCAACCCGGCGACGGCCTGATCTATCGCTTCCTGACTGGCTCCGGTCTCGACGGGTGCGACGGCAGTGCGCCAGCTTGGCGGCATGAAGGGGTCCATGATCTGCGTCTTGCCCGCGACAAACCCGAAACAGGCGGCGACGATGCCACCCAGGAACAGGGGCCAGAACCCGCCGCTGCGGCGTTCGGGTGCGGGTGTCGGCATTGGGGCAACCCTGGTGTCGTGGTCATACGTCGTGTCGTCAGACGCCGTATCTTCAACAACAGTATCCGGCGAAGTTGTGTCCGGCTCGACGTAATCGGCAATCGGCTCTTTGTCCTGATCGGCAGGCTCGATATGCGCGGTCTCGACCTCGGACTCGGGTGTTTCAATTTCAGGCTGCGGGTTGTCGGTAATGTCTTCCCCGGTCTCCGGCTGCTTCTTCACGACCTCCGGTTCAGCCAGCACGACGCTGTCGTCTGACGCGACATCGGGAGTATCAGAAGATGCCTCGGCGCTCTCATCGGTCACATCGACGGCGACCTTATCTTCGTCTTCCGTAGGACCGCCGGGTTTGGGAGACTTGGATTTCGCCACGATATTACCTTCCGATTCTTGGACGCGTTCGACCACGCAAGTTCAAACTTAGCCGCCAGCGTCGTCGTGCTTCAAGCCGATAGCAGTTTGTCCAACAGTATTTGCACCACCTCAATCATCGAAGCCCGGTCCGGGTTCCGCGCGATAATAAGTGCAAACTTGTCGACTTCCGCACAATTTTCCGCCGCAGCGGCACTGATCGCCCCAAGGTACAAAGGAGCAGTGCCGACAACGCCTTGGCTGAAATGTAGCGCGCTGCGTGGAGAAAAAAGAGGCACAATAACAGGATTTTCCCCGCTTAGCGCATTTTGCGCAGCGTCATTCAGCGGCATAGGCACCTGATCATAGACGGCAAGAGCCTCCGCAGACAGCCCGGCATTGCGCAATCGTGCTGCAACATCGTCCCGCGTATGTATCCCGGAAAAGTGGACCAGCCGCCTTTCGGGTTGCAACGCAATCAGCGAAGCCAGCAGCGTTTCTGCGTCTTGTCCTGATGCCTGGGCTCGCCAACCCGCCTTGGCGGCTGCCTCGGCTGTAGCACGCCCCACGCAAAACGCTCGTCGACCTTTGGCCTCTGGCCCATGCGCCACGCCGTTGACCGACGTAAAGATCGCTGCGTCGAAATCTGGCCATTCCACTGACAAAGCCTGAATGCGCATCAGCGGCGAGATGACCACGTCGCAGTGCCGCGTCACCCTGTCGGGCAGTGCGGCGACGAAGGCGCGCGCGCCATCCTCGGGGCGGGTCATCAAAAGCGTGATCCGGGGCCGTGACATGCTGTGCTCTGGTTGTTTGAAGGGTGGGTAGGTGTTACCTCGGGGCAAAGCATTGCGCAACGGACACGCATCATGAACAACGAATTGACGGTGCTGGGTATCGAAAGCAGCTGCGACGATACGGCGGCGGCCGTGTTGCGCGGACGCAGCGTGCTGTCTTCGGTGGTTCTGGGGCAAACCAGCCTGCATGCCGACTTCGGCGGCGTCGTGCCCGAGATTGCAGCGCGCGCCCACGCCGAGAAACTGGATGATGTGGTCCGGCAGGCGCTGCGCGAAGCAGGCACTAAAGCGGGCGAAATCGACGCTATTGCGGTCACGGCGGGGCCAGGGCTGATCGGCGGCGTGGTGTCGGGCGTGATGCTGGCCAAGGGGATGGCCGCAGCGCTGGATATTCCGATGTACGGCGTCAACCATCTGGCCGGGCACGCGCTGACCCCCCGGCTGACGGATGCGGTCGAATACCCCTATCTGATGTTGCTGGTGTCGGGCGGGCACTGCCAGTTTCTGCAAGTGTCAGGGCCGGACACGTTCCGCCGTCTTGGCGGCACCATCGACGACGCACCGGGCGAGGCGTTCGACAAGGTGGCGCGTCTGATCGGTTTGCCGCAGCCCGGCGGACCGTCGATCGAACGCGCGGCCTTGCAGGGGTACCCGAAACGCTTTGCGCTGCCGCGTCCGCTGCTGGACAGGGAAGGCTGCGACATGTCGTTTTCCGGGCTGAAAACCGCGACCCTGCGGGCGCGTGACAAGGTGGTCGCGCAAAAGGGCGGGCTGACCGGGCAGGATCAGAACGATCTGGCTGCCGGGTTCCAGGCCGCCGTGGCCGATGTCTTGCAGGAAAAGTGCCGTCGCGCGGTTGCTGCCAGCGGTCCGATCACCGCCCTGTGCGTCGCGGGTGGTGTGGCCGCAAACCAGACAATTCGCGTCGGGTTAGAGACTGTTGCGCATGGGCGGGGTGTTCCCTTCATCGCGCCGCCGCTGGCGCTGTGCACTGACAATGCCGCGATGATCGCCTATGCCGCCATCGAACAGATGCAGACACGCGCACCGGATGGCATGGACCTGTCCGCACGGCCCCGCATGCCGCTGGACACGGACAGCCGCGCGATGTTGGGCAGTGGCAAAAAAGGGGCCAAGGCATGAAGATTTCGGTTCTGGGGGCAGGGGCCTTTGGCACGGCGCTGGCGATTTCTCTGGCGGGAAAGGGCGCTGTCACCCTCTGGGCGCGCAACCCCGACCATGTGGCCGAGATGCAGGCGACGGGCATGAACATGACGCGTCTGCCGGATGTGCAACTGCCCGTAAACCTGTCTCTAACAGGCGATATCGCACATGCACTTGTGGCCGATGTTGTGCTTTTGTCCGTCCCGATGCAGCACCTTGCCGGGTTTCTGGCCGATCACATCCCCCAAGGCAGTACCGCCAATCTGGTCGCCTGCTGCAAGGGGTTCGAGGTCTCGACCGGGCGCGGTCCTGTCACCATCATCCGGGATGCCGCCCCGCGTGCCACGGCCGCGATCCTGACCGGGCCCAGCTTTGCCGCCGATATCGCGCGCGGCTTGCCCACCGCGCTGACCCTTGCCTGCGCCAGTGATGCGGCAGGGCAGATGCTGCAACAGGCCCTGACAACCCAAAACCTGCGTCTTTACCGCACCACCGACACCCAAGGGGCTGAGCTGGGCGGTGCGCTGAAAAACGTGGTCGCCATCGCCTGCGGGGTCGCCATCGGTGCCGGTCTGGGCCAGAGCGCGCGTGCAGCGCTCATGACGCGCGGGTTCTCCGAAATGACCCGCCTTGCGCAGCATCTGGGTGCCGACGCCAATACGCTGGCCGGATTGTCAGGTTTCGGCGACTTGGTGCTGACCTGCACGTCTGAACAATCGCGCAACTATCGGCTTGGCCTGTCGCTGGGGGCAGGCAACAGCTTTGACCATTCCACCACTGTCGAGGGGGCGGCGACAGCCCGCGCGATTGTGCAGATGACGCGCGCCAGCGGAGTTGATATGCCAATCACACAGACCGTCGCCCGCTTGCTGGATGGCACGGCGGATGTGCCCACCTCCATGGCGGCCCTGTTGTCGCGCCCACTCAAGGAAGAATGACATGCTGATCGCTTTGATTGCCACAGACAAGGAAGGCGCGCTGGACGTGCGCAAGGCCAACCGGGACAACCACTTGGCATATATCGAGAAGACAGGCGTGGTTGCCCAGGCGGGCCCCTTGCTGGACAGCGACGGCGAGATGGCGGGATCGCTGGTGATCCTGTCGGTCGACAGCATGGCCGACGCGCAGATGTGGGCGGACAACGACCCCTATGCGCTGGCTGGTCTCTTTGCCGACGTCAAGCTGATCGCGTGGAAAAAGGTCATCGGCTGATGGCGTACTGGCTGTTCAAATCCGAGCCATCCACCTGGGGCTGGCACGACCAGCAGGCCAAGGGCGACGCGGGCGAGGAATGGGACGGCGTGCGCAACTATCAGGCGCGCAATTTCATGCGCGAGATGAAGCTCGGGGACCGTGGCTTCTTTTACCACTCGCAAACCGAAAAGGCCGTCGTCGGCGTGGTCGAGGTGATTGCCGAAGCGCACCCCGACAGCAGCACCGACGATGACCGTTGGGAGTGCGTGGACATCAAGGCCATCGCATCGGTACAGACACCGGTGACGCTGGATATGATCAAGGCCGACGGGCGGCTGGACGACATGATACTGGTGCGCAATTCGCGTCTGTCGGTGCAGCCTGTCACCGATGCCGAATGGCGGATCATCTGTGATCTTGCCGGGATCGACCCCTGACCCGACAAAAGAAAAGGCCCGCGTGATGCGGGCCTGAACCAGTCTCTGACGGGGCGAAATCAGCCGTAAACGCTGTCTTTGCCAAAATGTTTGGTCAGCATGTAATAGACGACGGCGCGGTACTTGTTGCGCTCGGATTTGCCATAGGTCTCGATGACGCTGTTGATCGCTTCCATCAGCTGCGGACCATCGGCCAGACCCAGCTTCTTGATCAAAAAATTCTCTTTGACGGTTTCCAGTTCGGCAGGCTGAGACGCGGCCACTGTGGATGCATCGGCGTTGTAGATCGCAGGCCCGCAGCCAATCGTGACCTTGGTCAGCAGGTCCATGTCCGGTGTCATGCCACATTTGTTCTTCAGATCGTCCGCATATTGCGCAATCAGGTCGTCACGTTTGCCCATCTTAAGTCTCCCACTTTGGACCTGGCCCCGAAATTGAGCCTTGGACCAGAGCCTAAGGTCTATCCAAGCGTGGACAAAGACATAATTTGCAAAGTTCCATATCGAACGGCGTTACCTACGGCCCTCATAAACGAAAGGGGGCAGCCAGCGGCCGCCCCCTTGATCAGGTTGCGACGCAAAACTGGTTACTTCTTGGCGTTGGTGTGATGCGCGCCGATGAACCACGCGTCCTTGCTGACACCACGGCTGACGGCGGTGTAGAGGTCGGCGGTTTCCTCGTCACCGGCGTCACCGGCTTCGGTCAAACCCTCATGCGCCAGTTTGACGAAATGCATCATGCGCTTTTTCAACTCTTCGATATGCACGTCCTGATGCACCGCATCGCGCGGATAGGCTTCGAGCTGGCCGTTCTTTTCGATCCCGGCCTCGGTACCGTCGGCAGTGCCGCCCAAGATGACGATCCGCTCGGCGATGGTGTCGACATGATCGTCCAGCCGCGCCCGCACGTCGTCCAGCAATTCGTGAATGCCGATAAAGCTGGGGCCCTTGATGTTCCAATGCGCCTGCTTGATCGCCAGTTGCAACTGAATGCCCGTGGCCAGCGAGGTGTTCAGATGATTGATCGACGCTTCGCGCGCGTTATCGGTGAGGTAGTCTGTAAACTTCTCGGTCATGTGGATGCCTTTCCGTCAATTGCGGCAATGGCCGACAGAAATTGTCGCCGCATTGTCTTGCCGCGCAGTGTATGATGAGACTACGCGGCAGTGGCCGCTTGGGTTCCAGACGGGCTGTGGATGGCTGCCGGAGTGTCAGCGGGGGTGAAACCCGCGCATCGCTTGGCTTCGATCACTCTCCCATGCGCAGGCCAAGGCGGTTGGCGTGCCATGCGGCCTCGGCGCGGGAACCGATGCCCAGCTTGCGGTAGATGATCTTGATATAGCCCGCCACGGTTGTTTCCGCGATGCCCATCTCATGCGCCACTTCGGCATTGCGCAGCCCGCGCGCAATCAGGCCCAGCACCTGGGTTTCGCGCTCGGTCAGCTGTGCATCCACGCCCGCCGTCGGGCCGGTAAAGCGGAAATGTTCCATGATCCGCCGCGCGATGGCAGGAGAGATTGCAGGCATTCCGATCGACAACTGGGCCAATTGCCGTGCAATCACGGCAGGCGCGGTTTCTTTTAGCAGATAGCCGTCTGCACCTGCCGAAAGCGCCGCCACAATGCTGGCGTCATCCCCCATCACCGTCGTCACGACCTTGATCGCGGCAGGGCTGCAAGTCTGCATCAGGCGCAGCACCTCCAACCCGGACCCGTCCGGAAGACCCAGATCAATCAACAGCAGATCAAAGGACTGGTCCTGCAGTTTCGCAGCGCCACGCACCGTTTCGGCCAGTGCAATCTCGGCCTGCGGATAGGTTTCCAGCACCAGCGAGGCCAGCCAGCGGCGGGTTTCAGCGATGTCTTCCACGATCAGCACGCGTTTCATTCGGCGGCTTCCCTGTCGCCGGGGGTTCGCAATGTCGTTTGCCCGGCATCCAGCGGAATGCAGGCGCTGATGCGGGTGCCGCTCGGGGCGCTGGTCAGATCAAACGTGCCGCCCAGCCGTTCGACCCGCGCCGCCAGATTGATAAATCCGTTACCCAGCTTCACGGTCTCGACGTCAAAACCATGACCGTCATCTTGCAGGGTGATCGTCATCAGTCCCTGAGCTTCGGACAGGTCCACATCGACAGAGCGCGCGGCAGAGTGGCGCACGATGTTGCTGGTGGATTCGCGCAGGAAAGAACGGACCGTATGCACATGCTGCGCGGGCAAAAGCGCGTTGGGAAGGCTGTGGTCCCGCCAGTTGACCCTGATTTCCGCGGCTTCCAGATGGCCCGCGATCTCGGCGCGCAGGTCGGCCACCAGTTGCGGCAGGGGCAGGCTGTTCTGCAGTGGGTTCGAGATGATTTCCCTCAGATCCGAAAGCGTTTGGCGGATCAGCAGATCCTTGCGGTCCGGTGACGCGGCATGCAGCGCGCCCAACAACAGAACGCCGATGTTGTCGTGCATGTCACGGTTGATCCGCATCCGCTCTGACGTCACTGCTTCTAAATAGACCTGATGCTGTTCCAGACTTTGTTCGACCATGGCATTCAACGCCTTGGCCCGCGCCAGATCGGCAGAGGAAAACAGGCGCGCACCTTGGTGCGCCCAGTCCAGACGCAAGCCTTTCAGCCCCGCAATCGCTCCCAGGGTCAAGGACGCACCATCGTCGATCAGCCTGGTCGCCCGCCCTTCGCCCCGGTTCATGGGGGTCACTTTCAGCGGGTTGAACAGATCGGTCCAGAAAGCGATCAGAAGGTTCTGTTGCTCTGTCGCGTCCATTGCATGCGCTATTTCGGTCACTCTCTTGTACAACTCTTCGGCAGAAAGCCTGCGATCCCGCCGTAGCCAGTGCCCGACCGCTGTGCGAAACGGCAGATAGACAATGCCAACCGCCGCAAGGGCGATCCCCAGTGCGGGGGCCCTGTCCAGCGACAGGCCGTAAATCAGCGCCGCGTCCAGCAAAAGCAGCAGCGCCATGCCCAGCCCATAGAACATGATCCCGAACGACCATGTGGCCAGATCAAACAAACGATAACGCAGCACGCCCATCGCCATGCCGACATAGATCAGCAGAAAGAACAGGAACGCAGTGCTTTGTTCCAGAACGGGCGGCACGTTCAACAGGATCGGCACGATGGAGGTGATGACGAAACCGCCAGCGCCGACCCCGATGGACAGACCCAGCCAGCCCAGCATCGCCCGCGCGCGCGGATCTTTGCGGTTCACAACGACCTGCGCAACGATGACCGCCAGCAACACCAGCATGGTCGCCGCGATCAAATCCTGCAGCAAACCATAATGGCGCGGCCAATTGTTCAATTGAATGAACGCAATCGCGCCCCCGATTGCTATTGCCGGAAGCCACAGCACAGGGCGCGGCACGATCCGCCGCGGATAGAGCAGGAACAGCGTCA
Source organism: Pseudosulfitobacter koreensis (assembly GCF_024733015.1). Classification (GTDB taxonomy): domain Bacteria; phylum Pseudomonadota; class Alphaproteobacteria; order Rhodobacterales; family Rhodobacteraceae; genus Pseudosulfitobacter; species Pseudosulfitobacter koreensis. The sequence continues at coordinate 525,481 of NZ_JANKJG010000001.1, read as the reverse complement.
CCATCCCTATGCCAAAGATCAGCGAACCGCTGCTGTTGATCCGGCTTGCGGTCGTAAACAGCGTTGCACCCAGCGCGATTTCGCGCGCGCTATAGAGCGCCGCGGCAGCCGATGCCATGGCAAGCCCGACACCGGCCACCAGAAACATCCATGCGGCAGCGTCTCTGGGGCGCAGACACACGACCCATGCCCCGACAAGGCCACCAGTCAGGGCCACGAACAATTGCAGCCAGAATTTCACGGGCAAATCCGCAAGCGGTCGCGTCGATGCGGCGGTGGCGGTCACGGTCTCGAACCTGCCCGCGCGCTCTATGGTCAAGGCGACTGGCCCGCTGCGCAGTGCGGTGGTGATCTGGTCCTGCCGGTCATAAAACCTTTGCAGCAGTTCGGCCGACGCAATGGCGTCGGGCTCTTCGATGATATCCACCGCCTCGATGTCCAGCCCGCGGGGCGCATCGGCCCCACTGGGTTGCGCAGGCGCAAGCGCCCAAAGCTGCGCGCCCGTCACATCCTGCGAAATCGGTGTACCCTGTGCAACCTCGACGATCGTGACCCCGTCAGAGCTGTCAGCCTCCAGCACCAGGCCCAGCCAGGGTTGTTTGGTGGCGATCCAGGTCAAACTGACAGCCAGCGCAAGCGCCGCGAGTACAACCCCCGCAAAATGCGTTCCCGGAGCGAAGTAGCGTCGCAAGATCATGTCCCCTTGACCCGTTGGCAATGACCGTTCCGCGGCCCTGACCGTGTTTCCAGACACTTTTTTACGGTGTGCCTGTTTGCAAATTTGACGTTTTGTTCCCTTGGTTTGCGCGTCGGTTGCATGATGAACCGCTAACGCATGTGCGGCACCCCCCTGAACAGGGGGGAGACGCCACGCGCATCGCCCAAGATAGTCCGCCGCATAGCTTCAACATACTGTGAGTGGAAAATAAGAATGAGCAAAGTAATTTCTTTGGCGGCCATTTCGGCCGGATTGATGATGAGCCTGTCGGGCTGCCTTTCGGGCGGTGGCGGCGGGACTGGCGGCGTCGGCGGATCGGCAAATTACGAGGCCGCCTTCGATGCTGCCTCCAGCCGCGCACCGACGACCGACATGCCCACCAGCCTCAACGCTGATTACCAGGGCCAGTTCAAGGTTGGCGTGAACGGCGGAACAGCCGAGATTTTCGGCCCCGATGCCGATCCGCAAATGGCAGAAATCATTGGTGATCTCGACATCAGCGTCGCCTGGGCGGAAGGTCAGACTTCCAACCCGTTTTCTGGCACGGCAAGCAATATCGTCGCAACCGAAGCAGGCACATCCAATACGACGGCAATCAACGGAGAGCTGAACGTCGACGGTGGCCTGCCGGCCTCGATCTCTCGTGTCAGCATGCCCGCCACCGTGGTCGCGGGACAAAACATCCCCGCGCTTGATACCGGTGCCTTCGTGTTCCACATGAGCGGTCGCGTGGATGCCGAAGGCCGCGAGGGCGACGCAACCTTGCAGTTTGGGGGCAACTTCTTTGGTCCGGGTGGCAACGCGATGGTGGGTGCGGTCAGCGGCGGCATCAACGATGTAGACAATCCCAGCCAGCAGATTTTCGATGCGGGCATCGGTGGCACCTTCTACGCAACGCAATGAGGCAAGAGGTCGTTGCGCCAAACAGATGGGCGGGGTCTCTCGCCCATCGCTTTGGCGTGTGACGGGGAAGGGTATGATTTGACGTTCGGTGCGCGGTTTTTCCTGATTTTTTCTCTGGTTACGGCGGTCGCGCTGGCCTGGCCGCAATCTGGCCATGCCTTCACTCTGGATGCTGCGGAAAAGGCCGTTCTCGACGGTCAGGCGGCGCAGGTCATCCCGCAGCTTGAAGCCTATGCCCCGAAATCGCAGACCGAAGCGCTGCGGCGTCTGTGGATTCTGGGTGTGGCCAATGCCCGCGCGGGGCGCCCCGACGCAGCGGTGGCGCCGCTGTCGAAACTGGTGGCGCAAGTGCCCGCCAACCCCATGTTCCGGCTGGAACTGGCAGGCGCGCTTGTCGCATCGGGCCAGCACAAGCGCGCGCGCTATCACCTTGAACAGGTCAAGGGGGCGGACTTGCCGCCGCAGGTGCAGACCCAGGTTCAAAACCAGATCGACCGGTTGGAACGCTCGAAGAACTGGCAGGGATATTTCCGCTTTGCCCTGACCCCAGAAAGCAACGCCGCACGGCGGACCCAGGCGGAAACCGTGAACCTGGGCGGGCTGGTCTTTAACATCAACCCAAACGCCCGCGAAGAACCCGCCACCGGCGTCGAGCTGGGCTTTGGCCTGGCCGCGTTGCCGATGATCGGCGAACGCACACGCGCAAGGTTTGGGATCGACGCGCAGGCGCGATTGTTCGACGGACGCGCGCCCGACGACGTTTTCCTGCGCGCAACCGCGGGGATCGTGCACTTTGACCAGTCGGGGCGTAGGCTGACTGCAGACGTCTTCGCGACGCAACGGCGACTGGACAACAGCACCTACACCCGCTCGCAGGGGCTGGCACTGGGCTATGGCTTTGCGTTGGGCCAACGGGCGCGCCTGTCGTTCGGCGTGCAGCACGAACAGCTTTCCTATGTCCAAAGCGCCTATGATGTGCGCCGGGCTGCGGCAAACGTGCAGCTTGCCTATGCCGCATCGGCGCAGTTGGTCTTGCGAGCCGGTGCGCGGTTTGAAAACCGGTCCAGCGCCTATTCCCTCGCTGCGGGCCACGCACAGGGGCTGTCCATCGGGGGCGATTACACCTTTGTCGGCGGGCTGCGGGTTGGGTTGGATCTTTCTTACGATCACAACGACTTTGACGGCATTCATCCCCTGTACGGCGTGCAGCGCATGGACCGAAAAACCGCCGCGACCGTGCACATCACCAACCAGAATTGGAGCTATCGCGGTTTCGCCCCTGTGATCAAGTTTGGTGTTGAGCGTCAGAATTCAAACATCGTCATCAACAGCTATCGCAACGTCTCGACCAGTCTTGGGGTCACACGGTCGTTCTAAGGCATGGTGTCCTTGCGCTCGCTGGGGCGCCGTCGCCCGTCTCTGACGAACATAATGCACCCGCAATAGCAAATTTTCGATCTGTCGGCAGCGTCAGCCTCTTCCGCGAGCGAATGGCCCACAGTCATTTTTGAACCATGATTTCTGTCATGCGAAACCCCGACGGGGGGCGCGCAGGAATTCTGTTGACCGCCAGGTCTGTATTCTGATCTCGCACAGTGTAGGACAGGCTACGCGTCATGGTGCTGTCGAAGGCGGCGTCTTTGGGTATCTTCATCGCACTGGCCTGTCTGTCAGCATGGCTCTGTCCGTCAGATAAGTACAACACAGGACGTTCGCCAATGTTCCCGCCCGCCGCGCCTCTGGCCACGACGCTTTCCACGACAGCCATGCAGTGCGGAACAAGCACCTCAGGTTGTGCGTCAGAATCAAAGCGCATGGAAGGAGACCGCAGTGGAAACCTCTATATTCTACGCTCGGGCCTAGTTGAGTTCGGATGCGGGTCTGACGCTTCTGCGCGAGGTTGAACGCCGCCATTATCATGCAGGTCTAATTGAACACCCGAAAAACCAAAATCCACATTCACCGCCAAGCAAGCGGGGCAAGCCGCTGACCGTGCAGGCGAAAGGCAGCACCGGACCCAATCCAAGCAAGGCTTGAAGGAGACCCTGCAAGTTCCAAGAGGTCGGCCACGATCCTGTTTCAGGGCGCCTGCGCCGCCAGACCACCAAGAATTGTTCAAGAATTTAGCTGCCCAGATCGCAGATGCTCAATGATGTCACTGCTGATGAACCGGCCCGCCGTCGCACCGATGCTGTCGCTTCAAAAGACCTTATGAGCGCTGTTGAAGCGACCCGGCATAGATGCGGTCGATTGTTTCCGAGAGTTGAATGAAGTGGAAGGCGCGGGGGTCAAAGCAGGCCCCTTGCGCCAGCTGTCCTGCCCATTCTTCTATTGCGCGTCCACCCCAGTTGTCGGGCGGCGCGCACAGCAGGCGGCTGGTCGTGCCGGTGTGGTGACAGGCTTCGAAGTCGAAGAAGGAGCCGCCAAGGTTGCGCATGCAAACGCCACCACGCGTGCCATGAAAATCGGCCCCGATCACCGCGTCCTGTCCTGCCGAAAGGTTCCACGAACAGGCGATACGCACCGCTGCGCCAGAATCCAGTTGCAGCGTGACGGTGGCGTAATCTTCGACCTGGTCACGCGTGGACAGCGGCTTTCCTTCTGCGAAAAGCTGCGCAGACATGTCTTTAACCACAGGAAAATCCAGCATCCACAGCGCCAGGTCCACCAGATGCACGCCCAGATCCATCACGCAGCCCCCGCCGGCAAGTGCGGCATCGTAAAACCACGGCTTGTCTGGCCCGTAGGCATTGTGGAACACCAGATCGGCGGCGAAGACGTCGCCGATGTCGCCGCGCCGCACGACATCCCGGATCGCTTGCATAGCGGCGGTCTTGCGATAGCACAGATCGAGGCCCAGCAGACGGTCCGCCTTCTGGGCGGCAGCAACCGTTTGTGTGGCCTCGTTCGCATCACGGCCCAGCGGCTTTTGGCAAAACACCGCCGCGCCGCTCTCAAGCGCGCGGATCGTCTGCCGGGCGTGAAGCGCGCTGGGTGTGGCGATGACGATCCCGTCGCAGTCTTCGGCAAGCAGGGTTTCCATGTCACTGCCCTGCGCCGCATCCGGTGCCAGTGCTCCGGCTTCGGCCAGACAGTCCGCCACCGGATCGGCAAGCGCCGCAATCTCGACCAGACCGGTCTCGGCGACCGCCTGCATCCGATGTCGTCCTATCCAGCCCAGACCTAGAAATCCAAGCCGGGGGCGGGCTATGGCGGCAGCGTCTAGCGACATGCGACCCACGCCTTGACGAAACCGTCGGGCTTGTCTCGGGTGGCATCAAGCGCAGCGCCCAGGTGATCAAGCGCGAACCGATGGGTCACAAGCGGCGCGATGTCCAGCTTTCTGGCGACCACGGCCTTTACCGCGCGTTCCATGCCCGCGACGCAGGTGGCGGGGTCGCGTTCATGGGCATTGATCACGTCGATCCCGCGCCAGTTCCAGTTCTGCATGTTCACTTGCCGGGGGCCGTCCTGGTGATAACCCGCGATCACCAGTCGTCCGTGTGTGCCCACCAGATCCCCGGCCAGATCGAGCGGCCATTGCGCGCCTGCCGCTTCGATCACCACCTCGCACAGCGTGTCCTCGGTCAGCGCGCGCACCTCTTCGATGGTCTCCCAGTGGTCTTCCAGCGCAATCGTATGGGCCGCCCCCATCTGTCGCGCCAGCGCCAGTGACAGGTCCCGCCGCGCAATGGCGATCACCTCGGCCCCCTCGTTTGCGGCCAGTCTGGTCAGCGCAGCACCCAAGAAACCGATCCCGATGATGGCAACCCGCATGCCCGGTTTGATCCCGCTGCGCGCAAGGATATTCATCGCGCAGCCCAAGGCCTCGCCCGGAAACGGCAGGCCGTCCAGTTCCGGCGGCAACCTCACCACGTGGCGCGCATCCGCGAGATCGAAGGTGGCGTAACTGTGCTGCCCCAGAAAGGCGACACGCTCGCCCACCTTCAGCCCGGTCACATCACTGCCCAAGGCATCGATATGCCCCCAGCCTTCGTGGCCGGGTGCGCCGCTTTCCGTTGGGAATTCCATCCAGTCAGGCCCCGCCCATGGACCGAGATTGGAGGCGCAGACACCGCACCCTTCGAGCGCAATCCGCACCTGTGCGGGACCCGGTACCGGCATGGGCCGCTCGACCAGATCGACTTGCCCCGGCCCGACCATCCTTGCGGCCAGCATCATCTTTGATCCGGCCCTCTGCATTTCCTTTGGTGACTTGGCGTCCATGAAAATCTCCAGCACGTCTGGCAGCAGATCCGTCTGTAACGCGCCGCCAGTATTTCGATTTCCAACGACTGGAACGGATTTTGGTTCCTGCTGATGCTGCAGCAAAATTCGGGAACCGTTCGCACAACTGGGGGTTACAGAACCAGATTGGGAGACCAAATCAGGCGCCCATTAAATCTGACAAAATACGACGAGGAGGTTGAAGTGGCACGTGTACTCATCACCGGCGGCGGCGGGTTTATAGGCCGCGAAGTCAGTAAGGAACTTATGGAAAACGGGCATGATGTCCGCGTGTATGATGCCCTGATCGAACAGGTGCACCAGGACGCCGCGCCGCTTCCCGAAGATGTCGATTTCGTCCGCGGCGACATGCGCGATGCGCAGGCGCTGCGCCGCGCGTTGGAGGGGTGCGACGCGGTGGTGCATCTGGCGGCGGAAGTCGGTGTGGGCCAGTCGATGTACGAGATTGCGCGCTATGTCGGCGCCAATGATCTGGGCACTGCGGTCTTGCTCGAAGCGCTGCTGGATCATCCGGTGGAACGGGTTGTGGTCGCCTCGTCGATGAGCGTCTACGGCGAGGGGCGGTATGTGACCAGCGCCGGTGACACAGTCGATGATGCGCGCCGCGACCCCGCCGCCGTGCGCGCCGGTCAGTGGGATATACTCGGGCCTGACGAGGCACCCTTGCGCGCGGTGCCCACCGACGAGACAAAGCATGTCGATCTGGCGTCGATCTATGCGCTTACGAAATATGCGCAGGAACGCGCCGTCCTGATCTTTGGCAACACCTATGCGCCCGACACCGTGGCGTTGCGGCTCTTCAACGTGTTCGGCGCGGGACAGGCCCTGTCCAACCCCTATACCGGCGTGCTGGCGAATTTCGCCTCGCGTCTGGCCAGCGGCGAGCGGCCGACAATCTTTGAAGACGGCGCGCAGCAGCGTGACTTCGTGCATGTGGCGGACGTGGCCCGTGCTTTTCGGCTGGCGCTCGAAACGCCGGACATCGGTGGCGAGGTGTTCAACATCGGGTCTGGGCACGCCTACAGCATCGCCCGCGTCGCGGCCCTGCTGGCCGATGAAATGGGGCGCCCCGATCTGACCCCTGAGATTTTGGGGCGCTCACGGGCGGGCGATATCCGCAACTGCTTTGCCGATATCTCAAAGGCGCAGGCGCGTCTGGGCTTCTCTCCGGAGCTGCGGCTGGAAAACTCGCTTGGCGATTTTGTCGATTGGGTGCGCGGCCAGACCGTCATCGACCGCGGCAACGAGATGCGCCGCCAGCTTGAAACCCGGAGGCTGGTATCGTGACCAGCGCATATGGCTTTGCCGAATGGTTTCGTCCCAATGAACACGCGCGCGTCAAGCAGGCATTGGCGGACATGCGCGCCGCCGGGGCGACTTATCTGCGCACACATCTGTCGTGGGCAGAATATCATGCACCGGGGGGTGCCGCGTGGTACGATTGGCTGCTGCCCTATCTGGGGCGCGAGATCGACCTGCTGCCGTGCGTGCACTACACGCCGCCTTCGCTGTCGCGCACCGGACGCAGCTCCGGTCCGCCGCACGACCTGAAGTCCTATGCCGATTTCATTGATCAAGTGCTGACGCGGCACGGACGTCACTTTTCCCATGTTGAGCTGTGGAACGAGCCCAACAACCTGCTGGATTGGGACTGGAGGCATGACACAGATCACCAGATGTTCTGCGAAATGGTGGGCGGCGCCGCCCATTGGATCAACAAGCGCGGCTGGAATGCAGTGTTGGGCGGACCCGCTCCGTTTGATCCGATCTGGCTGGATCTGATGGGTCAGCGAGGCGTGCTGGCCGAAATGGCAGCCGTCGGCGTGCACGGCTTTCCGGGCACATGGGACAGCGAAGAGGGATCGTGGCAGGGCTGGAGCGCGGCGCTTGGCGAAACCCGCGCAATCCTTGACCGATACAATCCCGGCGCGGAAATCTGGCTGACCGAAACCGGCTATTCCACCTGGCGCGGGGACGAAGCCGTGCAGATGCGCCGGTTCATCGAGGCCTACGACGCGGGTGCCGACCGTGTCTATTGGTACGGCTGGCGCGACCTGCCCGAGGACGTGGCGGTGCAGGAAGGGCTTTGGTTCGATCCACGTCACTATCACATGGGCGCGGTCGACGCGCGCAACCGGCCAAAGCTGCTGGCCCGCATGCTGGCGTCGGGCGGGGTGGAGCGGGTGCGCGAGGTCACGCGTCTTGCCGCTCCGGCTTTGAAAACTGCCGCCCGTCCCGTGATGATCACCGGCGGCAGCGGCTTTATCGGCAGCAATCTTGCGGACAGCTTCCTGAACGAAGGCCGCGAGGTGATCGTCTATGACAATCTTGCGCGCCCCGGCGTCGAGCAGAACATGCACTGGCTCGCCGACCGCCACGGTGCGCGGCTGCATCCGGTGCCAGCGGACCTGCGCGATGTCTCCAGCCTGCGCGCGGCCACGCAGGACGCCGCCGCGGTGGTGCATCTGGCGGCGCAGACTGCGGTGACCACCAGCCTGACCGATCCGGTGGAGGACTTCGAGATCAACGCGCGGGGCACGCTGAACCTGCTTGAGGCGGTGCGCGCCACCGGACGTCGCTTGCCGGTGCTCTTTGCAAGCACCAACAAGGTTTACGGTGCGCTCGACGATATCGAAATGGCCGAACACGCCGACCGCCACTTGCCCGTTGACAGGGCCATCCGCGAGGGCGGCATAGGCGAGGACCGCAAATTGGAATTTTGCACGCCCTACGGCTGTTCCAAAGGCGTGGCCGACCAATATGTACTGGACTACGCGAAATCCTATGACATTCCGGCCGCCGTTTTGCGGATGAGCTGCATCTATGGCCCCCGCCAGTTCGGCACCGAGGATCAGGGCTGGGTGGCACATTTCCTGATCCGGGCGCTGCAAGGCGCACCGATCTCGATCTATGGCGACGGCAAGCAGGTGCGCGATGTGCTGCACGTGGACGATGCGGTTGCAGCCTATCGCAGCGTGCTGGACAACATCGACAGGGTAAGCGGCACCGCTTTCAATCTTGGCGGCGGCGCGCGAAATGCGGTCAGTCTGAACGCGGTGCTGGACCAGATCGCAACGCTGACAGGTCGGCCTTGCGACATCACCCGTCATGGCTGGCGACAGGGCGATCAGCTGTGGTTTGTCGCCGACACCGGCTTGCTGAGCGCGCGCACCGGCTGGCAGGCGCGCATCGGCTGGCAGGAAGGGCTTGCGCAATTGGCCGATTGGCTGCGCCTGAACCGGGGGCTTTCGCCCGAAGACACCCGCGCGCAGCGGGCGGTGGCGTCATGACCCGGCTGCTGATGACCCTTGATGCAGTAGGCGGTGTATGGCGCTACGCGCTCGACCTTGGCCGAGGCCTGCGGGCGCGGGACCACGAGGTCATCTTTGTCGGGTTCGGTCCCCGCCCCACCGAGGCACAACGCGAAGAGGCCAAAGCGGTGGGCCAGCTGGAATGGTGCGACGGGCCGTTGGACTGGATGGTGCAGGACGCTGACGCCCTGCGCGATGTGCCCGGCCAGATCGCGGCATTGGCCCGGCGGCACCGTGTCGATCTTTTGCATCTTAACCTGCCCAGTCAGGCCGTGGGGCTAGATCTGGATATACCCGTGGTTACGGTCTCGCATTCCTGCATTGTCACTTGGTTCGCTGCGGTCAAGGGCGGCGAATTGCCTGAAAGCTGGCAGTGGCAGGCGCAACTGACGCGGGCGGGCTTTGACGCGGCAGATGCCGTTATCGCCCCCTCACGCGCCCACGCCAAGGCGTTGATTGCCCGCTACGGTACGATTGACCGCCTGCAGGTGGTGCACAACGCCAGCCCCGAGGCGGAGGGCAAGACGCAGTCGCGCCCCTATGTGGCCGCTGCCGCGCGCTGGTGGGACGAGGGCAAGGACGCAGCCACGCTGGACCTTGCCGCATCACAGATCGCATGGCCGGTGCGGATGGCCGGACCGGTGTCTGGTGGCAATGGCGCGCGGGTCGATCTGCCCCACGCCGAAGAACTCGGGCCACTGCCGCACCGCGATACGCTGGCGCTGATACAGGGCGCGGGCATCTTTGTCTCGTCCTCGCGTTACGAACCTTTCGGTCTTGCCGTGGCCGAAGCTGCGCGCGCTGCCGTGCCGCTGGTGCTCAGCGACATCCGGACCTACCGCGAACTCTGGGAGGGTGCTGCGATGTTCTATGCGCCCGGTGACGCGTCTGCGCTGGCGGCGACGGTCAACCGTCTGATTGATGGTCTGGCCTTGCGTACCCAGTTTGGTGCAGCGGCACAAGAACGCGCCGCACGCTACGCGTTGTCCACACAAGCCAAAGCGATGGCCGCGATCTATGACAGGGCACGCGCGGCCCATGCCATTGGTATGGAGGTGCGATAATATGCGTTTTCTGTTTTACACCCACTCGCTGATCTCGGACTGGAACCACGGCAACGCGCATTTCCTGCGCGGCGTAATGCGGGAACTGCAGGGCCTCGGGCATCAGGCGCTGGCGCTTGAACCGGAGGTGTCTTGGTCACGCGACAATCTGCTGGCCGACCAAGGCCCCGACGCGATCGCCGCCTTTCACCGCACCTTTCCGACGCTGCACACGCGCCGCTATGATAACCGGACCCGCCACGAAGATCTGCTGGACGATGCCGACGTGGTGGTGGTGCATGAGTGGACCGACCCGTCCTTGATCGCCGAGCTTGGCGCAGTGCGGCGGCACGGCGGGCGCTTCACTTTGTTGTTTCACGACACCCATCACCGCGCGGTCAGCGCCGCTGGTGAGATCGGCGCGCTTGACCTGTCGGGTTATGATGCTGTCCTGGCCTTTGGCGAGACCCTGCGAAGCCGCTATCTTGATGCAGGCTGGGGGCGGCAGGTCTTTACCTGGCACGAGGCGGCGGATGTGGCGCTGTTTCGTCCGATCGCGCAAACGCCCGAAGCCGATCTGGTGTGGATCGGCAACTGGGGCGATGGCGAACGCAGCGCCGAATTGACCGAATTCCTGATTGACCCGGTCGCCGCGCTTGAGCTTTCGGCCACCGTGCGCGGCGTGCGCTATCCAGACGCGGCGCTGGAGCGGCTTGCCAGTGCTGGCATCGCCTATGGCGGTTGGGTGGCAAACGCTGACGTGCCACGGGAATTTGCCCGTCACCGCGTGACGGTGCACGTGCCGCGTGCGCCCTATGTCGAGGCGCTGCCCGGCATCCCCACCATCCGGATGTTCGAGGCGTTGGCCTGCGGCATCCCGCTGGTAAGCGCACCCTGGGACGATTGCGAAGAGATGTTCCGCCCCGGCATTGATCACCTGCGCGCCCGCAACGGAAGCGAAATGCGCACGCAGCTGTCGGCACTGCTGAATGACGACGACATGCGCCACGAAGTCGTCGCTGCGGGGCTTGAAACGATCCGCACGCGACACACCTGCCGTCACCGCGCCGAGGAACTTTTGGCGATCCTGACGGGGCTTGGCATCAACGTACAGACACAGGAGCGCCTCGCATGACCAAGATCGCCTTTTACGGATCAAGCCTGCTGTCGGCCTATTGGAACGGGGCGGCCACCTATTACCGCGGTATCCTGCGGGCGCTTGCCGCACGCGGCTATGACATCACCTTTTACGAGCCGGATGTACATGACCGGCAGAAAAACCGCGACATCGACCCGCCCGACTGGGCGCGTGTGGTGGTCTATGACGGCACGGTTCCTGCCCTGCGCGCAGCGGCAGCAAACGCCAGCGACGCCGATATCGTGGTCAAGACCAGCGGCGTGGGGTTTCAGGACGACCTGCTGCTTGCCGAAGTCATGGCCGCAGCCCGCCCCGGTGCCTTGCGCATCTTCTGGGATGTGGACGCGCCCGCCACGCTGGCCGAATTGCACGCGTCCCCCGATCACCCGCTGCGCGCAGCCTTGCCGGAACTTGATCTGGTGTTGACCTATGGCGGCGGCGATCCGGTCATCGCGGCCTACCGTGCCTTGGGCGCGCGCGATTGCGTACCCGTCTACAATGCGCTTGATCCCGATACCCACCACCCGGTCCCCCCCGAAGCGCGGCTGACCTGCGACATGGCGTTTCTGGGCAATCGCCTGCCCGACCGCGACGCGCGGGTGGCCGCCTGGTTCTTTGCCCCCGCCGCTGCCTGCCCCGAGGCGCGCTTTGTGCTGGGCGGATCGGGATGGGAGGGGCATCCGATGCCTGAAAATGTCCGCGCGCTGGGCCATGTACCCACGCGCGATCACAACGCGCTGAACGCAAGCGCGCGCATGGTGCTGAACATCGCCCGCGACAGCATGGCCGAAACCGGTTTTTCACCCGCGACCCGCGTTTTCGAAGCCGCCGGAGCAGGGGCCTGCATCGTCACTGACGCCTGGGAAGGGGTCGAACTGTTTCTGAAGCCCGGCAAGGAAATCCTCGTCGCTCGCGACGGGCAGGACGTTGCCGACCTGGTCAGGGACACACCCCCAAAGGATGCCGCAAGGATCGGGCGGCGCGCGCTGATGCGGGTTCTGCGCGAACACACCTATACCGATCGGGCAGAACTGGCCGACGAGTTGTTCCGCGCCCGCCTGAAAGCCGCGAGGGCAATCGCATGACCGCCCCGCTCGACATCGTCATTCTGGGCCTGTCGCTGACATCGTCCTGGGGCAACGGTCACGCCACCACCTTTCGCGCACTGCTGCGCGGGTTGGCGGCCGAGGGCCATCGCGTGCTGTTTCTGGAACGCGATGTGCCGTGGTATGCCCCCCACCGTGATCTGCCCGATCCGGATTTCTGCGAGCTTGAGCTTTACGACGACCCCGCTGCGATGCTGGACCGGCACGGCAAGAGGCTGGCTCGCGCCGATGCTGTCATCGTCGGTTCATATGTGCCGGATGGCATAAGCATCATCGACGCGCTGCATGGGCTGAACCCGCGTCTTCTGTGCTTTTACGACATCGACACACCGGTGACGCTGGACCGGCTGGACAAGGGTGATGCGGAATATATCGCGGCGCGGCAGGTGCCGCTGTTTGACATCTACTTCTCATTTGCAGGCGGCGCGGTGCTGGAGCATCTGGAGCAAGAACGCGGCGCACGCCGGGCCGAGGCGCTCTACTGTTCGGTCGATGCCGATCGCTATGAACCAGAGGACGTGCCGCAAAGATGGGATCTGGGCTATCTCGGCACCTATAGTCCCGACCGCCAGCCGACCCTTGAGGCGCTGCTGCTGGAACCGGCGCGACAGTTGCCGGACCGGCGTTTTGTGGTGGCCGGGCCGCAATATCCCGACAGCATCGACTGGCCGCAGAACGTTGAGCGTATCGAGCATCTGCCGCCCGCGCGCCACGCGGAATTCTACAACGCCCAAGGCTTTACCCTGAACGTCACCCGCGACGCGATGCGGCGGATGGGCTGGTCGCCCAGCGTCCGCCTGTTCGAGGCAGGCGCCTGCGCCACGCCGATCATCAGCGACACATGGCCGGGGCTGGAAGAGCTGCTGCCCGACGGCGAGGCGATCGTGATTGCGCAAGACACGAACGACGTGGTGGCCGCGTTGACCGAACTGGACGATCCCACCCGCCGCTCTCTCGGAGACACGGCGCGCCGCCGCGTATTGGCAAACCACACCGGACAGGCACGGGCGCGCGAACTTGCCGCCGTATTGCACGGTGTCGGGGCCGACAGATTGCAGCGAACGTAACATGTAGAAAAGGAGACTTGCGATGACCCCGAGACCTGTACCATCCACCAAGAAGACCGTCCTGGTTGCCGGCGGCGCCGGTTTCGTCGGCTCACATCTGTGCGAAGCGCTGCTGCAGCAGGGGCATCGGGTGATCTGCCTCGACAGTTTTTTGACCGGGCGCGAGGAAAACATCCTGCCGTTGTGCAATTATCGCGATTTCCGCATGGTCCGGGGCGACGTGCGCGCGCCCGTTATACTGCGCGAACGGCTTGAGCGGATTTACAACCTCGCCAGTCCCGCCTCGCCGCCGCACTATCAAGCCGATCCGATCCACACGATGCTGACCAATGTGGAAGGCACTGCGGGCCTTCTGGATTTGGCGCGGGATCACGGTGCGCGTTTCGTTCAGGCATCGACCAGCGAGATCTATGGCGATCCCGAGATTCACCCGCAGCCCGAAGAATACGCTGGCCACGTCAACTGCACCGGTCCGCGCGCCTGTTATGACGAGGGCAAGCGCGCTGCCGAAGCCCTGTGTTTCGATTACGCGCGCGCCGGGCTTGATGTGCGGGTGGCACGCATCTTCAACACTTACGGGCCACGCATGCGCCCCGATGACGGGCGCGTGGTGTCGAACTTTCTGGTGCAGGCGCTGCAGGGGCACGACATCACGATTTACGGCAAGGGGCAGCAGACGCGGTCGTTCTGCTATGTTTCGGATCTGGTTGCTGGTCTGCACGCATTGATGGAGGTCGCGGAGCCGCCGAAAACCGCGATCAATCTCGGCAATCCCGAAGAGTTCACCATTCTCGACCTTGCGCGTCAGGTGCAGGCGCTGGTTCCGGGACAAGCGCGTCTGGTGTTTCGCCCGCTGCCTCAGGACGACCCCACTCGGCGACGTCCGGACATTTCGCGGGCGCGCGAATTGTTGGGCTGGTCCCCGAAGGTCACGCTGGATCAGGGATTGCCGCAAACTGCCGCCTGGTTCGCCGCGGCGGTGGGCGCGGCAGGCGTTCAACCTGGCCCAGGCGCGCCGTTGTCTCGGGCACAGGCCTGATGGACGAAAGCGACGATCTCTCCCGGCGGATCGCCGAGCTGGGTCCGTGGTTTCACAACCTGCGGATCGGCGGCATCCAGACCGCTCCCGACCATTTTCTGGGGGACTACCCCGCGTTCAAGTGGCAGGGTTTCCGTCATGTTCTGCCCGAGAACACGAGCGGCATGAGCGTTCTGGATATCGGCTGCAATGCGGGGTTCTACGCGCTTGAAATGGCGCGGCGCGGCGCGTCCGAGGTGGTCGCTATTGACAGTGACGCGCATTACCTGCGGCAGGCCCGCTTTGCGGCTGAACAGGCGGATGCCGATATCACCTTTCGACAGATGTCCGTCTATGACGTTGGCAGTCTGGGTCGGCGTTTCGATCTGGTGATCTTCATGGGCGTGTTTTACCACCTGCGCCATCCGCTTCTGGCGCTGGACCTGCTGCACGAACATGTGGTGGGCAAGCAGATGCTGTTCCAGTGCATGCAGCGCGGCACGCAGGCGGTGGCCAATCTGGCCCACGACTATGATTTCGACGACGACACCCTGTTTCATCAGGATGCCGCGCCGCGTCTGCATTTCATCGAACACCGTTTTGCCCACGATCCGACCAATTGGTTCGTGCCCAACCGCGCGGCCACCGAGGCGATGCTGCGCAGTTCGGGCTTCGCCATCGAGGCGCATCCCGAGCCCGAAGTCTATCTCTGCCGCCGCGAGGCGCGCCCCGAACACACCGACCAACCGCCCCGCATTGTCGCGGCGGATCGGTAATTCCCGCACAAGCAAAGGAGAACCATCATGACTGCATCGCAAACCACCACCGACCACAAAACAATACGCCAGTGGGCCGAGGCGCGCGACGGCCACCCCGCCCGCGTGACAGGCACCGGCGAAACCGGAGGGCTGCTGCGCATTGATTTCAATGAGCCTGAGGAGCGGCTTGAAAAGATATCGTGGGACGAATTTTTCCGCATCTTCGAGGCGAACAATCTGGCTCTCGTCTATCAGGACACGCTGGAGGATGGCAGCACCAGCCGGTTCAACAAGCTGGTGGAGCGTGATCATGCGTGATCCTGACGCAACCTGACCCAAGGGCCTGCGCCTGCAGGGAAATCCGCACGCTTTCAGTAACCGTCCACGCAAGGGAGCCCGGTCATGCGAACTGGTCTCTCATGTAGGATTTGCAGATGTCCGAGCCCAATCCGGGGGCGAACCGAACAGCTTTGCGGACATCTCGACCATCTCGGGGTCGAAGAGCGCGCGATACGACGGATCACCGACGTAGTGCCGCCAGCGATCCCGCGTTGCCATCCGACGCGCATCGCCGTCAAAGGCCGTGCCGTCGAACGAGCTTCCGCCATTGGTCGGTGGCACGCGGTTGGCGCCGGCATCTGTAAAGGTCAACCCGAGGCGCGCTGCCAAGCGCGCTCGGTAGGAAGGGTCACGGGTCCAGTCGTTGTAGCACACGACGCAGACTTCACCGGGCAGAGTGCCATTTGCACCAAACGCGGTACGCGCGTGTTGCTTCCACATCCGTCGCAGTACATGCGGCGCCATAGTTTCGCCCGCCCGCAGTCGGCTGGCAAAGAGGTTGAAGGGATCGCGCAGGACAATCAGTGAAATCTTGCGCCGCGTGAGGCCAAGCCAAGTATCATGCTGGTCTTGCAGCGCATTGCTGAAAGCATACCGCAACCAGCTGTCTTCATAGGTATGCATCAACAGCCCGACATCGGCGTGTTGCCCATCCCGACCCCCAGAATAGAGCCCCGGCCCGTCTTCGCGCCATCCCTTCAAGTGCGCTTCCATCGGACGGCACGACAGGTAGGGGTTCGTCTTTCCTTCGCAGCAATTCAGCAGCACTTTCGGACCTTTTGCCTGTAGCCAGATCCAGTTGGCGATGGCGTGATTGCCGCTGCGTGACAAGCCGAGCATCTGGATTTCAAGGTCGTTCATCCGGGGTCTTCCAAGCCTGTGGGATGGCAACAGCGTGTGGGACGGCGCTCATTCGCGCTGCCGTTTGTGTCGATCACTCAACCCGTCGGCTCCCGCCAGGGTTCCGTCTTTGCCAGTTGCCGAAGCCTTGGACCATTCGCGGGCAGGGCATTGTGAATTTTCAATCCAGCACATGGGGTGCGATGTTCAGCTTAAGATTGATGTCTGTCGTTCACATGTGTTTGCAGGTTCCAGCCACGGAAATGGACTTGGAAGACGCTTCGGACACAGAGGCGCCCCCGGCTCTTGCCGTGTGACGTCTTGATCTTTTCGAGGTCCACAGCGTCCTGCCTAGCATGCTCCGAGACAAGCTCGGGAGTGCGCGCAATCGCTGCATGGCGGTGGGGCCGTCTTCGGGATCTCACCGCTGAGGATTTTATCCTCTCGGAAACCCAAGGGCAGTTCATGCAGTCGTTCAAGGCTTATCGCTCCGCGCCACAACCCTTTGAACGCGGACACAAGGTGCCCTTCAGGTGGAACCATCGCCGAAACCAAACGTTCCGATCCAAGGCGCAGGGATGACGTTCCTGGCCACGATTGCTCTGGAGCGGGACGCCTGAAGCACCAGAGCTCTGCCCGAAAGTCACAGGAGCGGTGCCATGTCTGACCATGACCAAGACGATCATCTTCCGACCGAACACGATGCGCAAACCCCCGAATACAAGCACTCGACCGGCGGTTGGGGGTCGCTGAAAAGCCTCACGCGGATATTCGGCAAGGAGGCAAGCACACCCGAAGCGCTGCGGACGCTGGAGCGGCAGAACAAGCCGGAAGGCGTGATGTGCACCTCGTGCGCCTGGGCCAAGCCGGCCAAGCCGCATCTGGCGGAATTCTGTGAAAACGGTGCCAAGGCGACCTTGTGGGAATTGACCAGCCGCCGCTGCACGCCGGAGTTTTTTGCCGAACACACGCTGGAGGAATTGCGCGACTGGCATGACTATGATCTGGAACAGCAGGGTCGGTTGACCCACCCGCTGCGCTATGATGCGGACAGCGACAAGTATGTTGCGGTGTCATGGGAGGAAGCTTTCGCCGCCATCGGCGCCGAACTCCGAAATCTCGACCCCAAATCGACGGTTTTCTATTCGTCGGGTCATGCCGGTCTGGAAGCGTCATTCCTGTACGGATTGTTTGCGCGTCTATACGGGCACAACAACCTGCCGCAGTCTTCCAACATGTGTCATGAGACCACCAGCGTCGGTCTGAACGAGATCATCGGCACCCCTGTCGGTACCTGCGTTCTGGATGATTTCGAGGAATGTGATGCGATCTTTTTCTTTGGCCAGAACCCCGGCTCCAACAGCCCGCGCTTTTTGCATCCACTCAAACGCGCGGTCGAGCGGGGCTGCAAGGTCGTCACCTTCAATCCGGTGCGTGAACGCGGTCTGATCGAATTTGTCGATCCGCAAAATCTGCTTCAGATGACCGTGGGCACACCGACAAAAATCTCTACCGAATATTTTCAGGTTCGTCCCGGCGGGGACATTTCGGCCTTGATCGGGATGATCAAGCTGGTTCTCGACGCGGAGGATCAGGCGCCCGGAACGGTGCTGGACCGGGCGTTCATCGACGACGAGACGGGCGGTTTCAACGAGATGAGGGAGGCCGTCGCCGCGATCAGTTGGGACGAGATCGAACATGCCTCGGGGCTGACGCGAGAGATGCTTGGCCGCGCGGCGGATATCTACATGCAATCCGAAAAGGTCATCGGAATCTACGGGATGGGGCTTACGCAGCATGTCCATGGGTTTCAGAACCTTGGGATGCTCGTGAACCTGCTGCTGCTGCGGGGAAATATCGGACGTCCCGGTGCTGGCATCAGCCCGGTGCGTGGCCACTCGAACGTGCAGGGGCAGCGCACGGTCGGGATCGCGGAAAAGCCCAAGCTGGTGCCGATCGAGAAGCTGGAGGAAATGTTCGACTTCACCAGCCCGCGCGACGAAGGGATGAATGCAGTGGCAGCCTGCGAAGGACTGTTGGAGGGATCGGTGAAGGCCATGATCCTGATGGGTGGCAATCTGGTCCGCGCGTTGCCCGACCGCGAACGGATCGAGGAGGCGTGGTCATCGTTGGATCTGACGGTTTACGTGGGCACAAAGCTGAACCGGACGCACCTTAAGCCGGGCAAGTCCTGTTACCTTTTGCCCTGCCTTGGTCGGCTGGACGAAGACATCCAGGCAAGCGGGCCGCAGTCGATCAGCATCGAATGCTCGCTCAGTCACATCTATGGCTCAATCGGCAAGGCCAAGCCTGCGTCCGAGCATCTGAAATCCGAGGTGGCAATTGTTGCGGGCATGGCCAAGGCGACGCTGGACCATAACCCCAAAGTAAGGTGGGATGAATGGACGGCGGATTACAGTCTGATCCGTGATCTTGTCGAGCAAAGCTATCCCGACGACTTCCGCGACTACAACGGGCGCATGTTCGAGCCGGGTGGCTTTTACCGCGGAAATTCTGCGCGCGAACGCAATTGGCAGACAGAAAGCGGCAAGGCCGAATTTACGGCGCCGACGGTGCTGTCGGCCATCGGTGCCGAAGAGGCCGAAGGCCGTCTGACCCTGATCACCTTGCGGTCGAACGATCAGTTCAACACGACTATCTACGGCTTCAGCGACCGTCTGCGGGGGCTTTCGGGTTCTCGCGATGTGATCTTGATCAACCGTGAAGAGATGGCCCGTCTGGACCTCGAGGAAGGACAGGAAGTCGCGTTGGTGTCCGATCTGGACGATGGGGTAGAGCGGCGGATTACCGGCCTGACCGTCACGCCGTTCGATCTGCCCAACGGCTGCATCGGCGGGTATTATCCGGAAATGAACGTGCTGGTTCCATTGTCGTATCACGACAAGAAGTCCCAGACCCCAGCTTCGAAGGGTGCACCAGTGCGGATCGAGGCGTAATATGCCTCTGACCCTTGCTGTGCGAGATCGTAAGCGGAGTCCGGAACCGCCTGTTGCTATCAGCAGAGCAGCAAGTGCAGTCGCTGTCGCGGCGCTGGTCGCGCTGCCGGGGTGTGATGGCATCCACATCACCTTTCTTGATCCACAAGGGCCTGTTGCCGCGCAGCAGCGTACGCATTTCCTGATTATCCTCGGCATGATGGCGATCATCGTGCTGCCTGTGCTGGTGCTGACCCCCTGGCTTGCCTTTCGCTATCGCTATGGCAAGCACAACGCTTACAAGCCGGACTGGAATTTCTCTTGGAAATGGGAGGTGCTGCTGTGGGGAACACCCGCGGTGATCGTCGTGGTTCTTGGGGTGTTTCTGTGGCGCAATACGATCGCCCTTGATCCCTACAAACCGCTGCTGACCTCTGGCCCACCGATCCGTGTTCAGGCGATCGGGTATGATTGGAAGTGGCTGTTCATCTATCCCGATCTGGGCATCGCGACGGTTGATGAATTGGCGTTTCCCGTGGGCGGACAATTGGCATTGGACCTGACATCCCAGACGGTGATGCAGGCGTTTTTTGTCCCGGCACTGGGAAGCCAGATCTATGCAATGAGCGGCATGGTCACGCATCTGCATCTGGCGGCGGACGCACCTGGACGGTTTCGCGGGCGTAACACGCAATACAACGGGATGGATTTTGCACAGCAGCGGTTCGAAGCTGTCGCGATGCGCGCCGATGATTTTGACGCCTGGGTCCAGAAAGTGCGTGAGGCCGGGCCGCTCGACAGCCGGGCACGGGCGATTCTGGCGGCACAGAATACTGCGCAAGAGGCCGCGCAAAATCTGGGCGTGACCATGCCGCTGCGCTTTGGCTCGGTGCCGCCCGATATGTTCGTGCAGACGTCGCAGCCCGTCGCGGCGGCAAAGCCGTGACGCTGCATCAGTTTCTGGATACGGCGTTCGGGCGCCTGGGGTGGGACGCCCTGCCGTTCTGGGAGATCGTGCGTCACCCCCATGACGGCAAGGCCTGGCTGAACGGGTTGATCGCCAGCGGTGCGGCCAGCCTGGTGGTTTTCGGTGCGCTGGCTGTGGTCGTGATGCTGACCCGGCGGCGCTGGTGGCGGTCACTGTGGTCTGGCTGGCTGACGAGCGTGGACCACAAGAAGATCGGGATCATGTACGTCATCCTGGCGTTGGTCATGCTGGCCCGTGGCCTTGTCGAAGCGACGTTCATGCGCGCCCATCAGGCCACAGCGCTGAACGACACAGGATTCCTGACGCCGGAACACTTTGGGGAATTCTTTACCACGCACGGCACGATCATGATCTTCTTCGTGGCGATGCCGTTTCTGACGGGGTTGATCAACTACGTCATGCCGCTCCAGATCGGGGCGCGCGATGTATCCTTTCCAGTTCTCAATTCCATCTCGCTGGGGCTGACGGCGGCGGGGGCTGCGCTGGTCATGGTCTCGCTGGTGCTGATGCCCTTTTCGACCGGCGGCTGGAGCGGTTATCCGCCCTATACCGAGCGCAGCTTCAATCCCGGAGCAGGTCCGGACTATTGGATCTGGGCGGTCACGCTTTCGTCGCTGGGCTCGACTTTGACCGGCATCAACTTCTCGGTGACGGTCTACAAGGAACGCGCGCCGGGGATGCATTTCTTTCGCATGCCGCTGTTCTGCTGGACTGCGCTGTGCACGTCGATCCTGATGATCTTCGCAATGCCCCCGCTGACGGTCGCAACGGCCCTGCTTGCGCTGGATCGCTACGCCGATTTCCACTTTTTCACCAACGACCTTGGCGGCAACATGATGAACTACGCCAACCTGTTCTGGCTGTTCGGTCACCCAGAGGTCTATATCCTGATCCTGCCCGCCTTTGGTGTCTATTCCGAGGTGTTCACGACTTTTTCTGGCAAGACGCTTTATGGCTACCGCGCACTGGTGCTGGCGACGATGTGCATCGCGGTCCTGAGTTTTGGCGTCTGGATGCACCACTTTTTCACGATGGGCCAATCGGCCGAGCTGAACGCCGTCTTTGGCATCTCGACCATGCTGATAGGCATCCCGACAGGAGTGAAGATCTTTGACTGGATGCTGACGATGTACCGCGGTCAAGTGCGGCTGACGGTGCCTATGATCTATGCCCTGGGGTTCATCATGCTGTTTGTGATCGGCGGCACCACGGGGATCGTGCTGGCCAATCCAAGCGTGGACTATCAGGTTCACAATACGCTGTTCCTGGTAGCGCACTTTCACAACATGCTGATCCCCGGCACGCTTTTCGGGATGCTGGCAGGCTATACGATGTGGTTTCCCAAGGCGTTCGGATTTCGGCTGGACGAGATCTGGGGCAGGCGCGCGGCGCTGGGGTGGATCGCGGGCTTTGTCCTTGCGTTCTTCCCGCTCTATGGTCTGGGCCTGTTGGGGATGCCGCGTCGTCTTCATGCCTATGTCGAACCGGCGTATCTGCCGTTCACGGTTGTAGCGCTGGTGGGAACCTTGCTGATCGTCGCGGCCTTTGCGTGCCTGTGCGTGCAGCTTTGGGTCAGCGTGCGCGACCGCGATCACCTGTCGGTGCGCGCAGGTGATCCCTGGGACGGGCGAACGCTGGAATGGGCCACCTCTGCGCCGCCGCCCGAGTATAACTTTCCCGTCGTTCCGACGGTCGAAAGCAAGGACCCGTTTACGCATGAAAAGCTCGACGGCAAAGCCCTTCAGTCCCCTGACGATTGGCAGGATATTGAAATGCCGCGCAATGCTGCGCTTGGCCTCGTTCTTGGACTGGTCGGATTCTTGGGGTGCTTCGGTCTGGTCTGGTACATGTGGTGGCTGGTGGTACTGGCAGCGCTTGCGGGGCTTGGCGCGGTGATCGCGCGCAGTTTCACACGCAACACCACCAAGACGATCTCGGCCGACGAGGTTCGTGCCCAATATATGGAATGGCTTGAGAATGTGCGTGCGCTGCCGCTGACTGTGCGGTCGCAGGAAAGCAGCCGTGCGAACAATGGTCGTGCCATGCCGGTCATGAAGGAGCAGCAATGAGCCGTCACCCCGGACTGAACCTGGATGCAAGTCACGCGCCCGCCCATGATCAGGCAGTCACGCTGGTCTTTGGCTTTTGGGTGTTCATGATGAGCGATGTCATTGTCTTTGGCCTGCTTTTCGCCACCTACGTCGCGATGTCGGATGCACTGGCGGGCGGACCAGGCCCGCATGATCTGTTCGAGCTGCGGACGGTCTTTATCGAAACGCTGCTGCTGCTGATATCCAGCCTGACCATCGGCATGGCGTCGCTGTCGATGAAACACGAACGCGACGATGCCCGGCTGTTCATATGGCTGGGGCTGACGTTTGGCCTGGGCCTGGCGTTCTTGTCCTATGAGCTGCATGATTTCGCGTCGATGGTGGAAAAGGGTGGCGTGCCAAGCAGGTCGGGCTGGTTGTCGGCGTTCTGGGCGCTGGTGCCACTGCATGCGCTGCACGTCAGCGCCGCCATGCTCTGGCTGGTCGTCATTGCCGTGCAGGTGCTGATCTTTGGACAGGACAGCGAGGTCAAGCTGGGCTTGTTGCGGCTGACCGTGCTCTGGCACTTTCTGGATATCGTCTGGATCGGGATCTTTACTATTGTCTACTTGGGAGAGCTTGGATGACCCGCGAAGCACCTGAAGACGAAGCAGGCGCACGCGCGGCAGATGCTGCGCACGAAAGGCGCTCTTACATGAAAGGCTTTTTGGTATCGCTTGTGCTGACGCTGATCACCTTTGGAGTGGTCGCGTTCGACATTGCGGATCGGATAACGGTTCTAGTGACGCTGGGGCTGACCGCGCTTTTGCAGATCGCGGCGCAGTTTCGCTGGTTCCTGCACATCCGACTGCGGGGGCAGGCGCGAGACGATCTGCAGCTTATCCTTTTCACCGCGCTGATCCTTGGCCTGATGGGCGGTGGTACGATTTTCATCCTCGCCAACCTTGATGCGCGGATGCACTGAGCGCGGATGCCGGGGGGGCGGGTCGAGGGAACAAGTTAGCCCCTGATCGGTTCTTAAAGGGACGCGGGAGGAGCAGCAGAATGGATCAACGCAACAATTCGCTGCACCACAGCAACGACCTCGGCGCATCCGATCCGATCTGTGGCAGCGTGACACGTCTGGCGATCCCGCTTGGGACAAACGGGTGCTCGGCGCGTA
This sequence comes from Pseudosulfitobacter koreensis, assembly GCF_024733015.1. Classification (GTDB taxonomy): domain Bacteria; phylum Pseudomonadota; class Alphaproteobacteria; order Rhodobacterales; family Rhodobacteraceae; genus Pseudosulfitobacter; species Pseudosulfitobacter koreensis. The sequence continues at coordinate 501,855 of NZ_JANKJG010000001.1, read as the reverse complement.
TGCCGCGCCAAAAGCGCAGAGACCTGCCACAGGAGGTTCCGGTCGCCGTAGTCTTTGATGGTACGACCCTTGCCGTGATGATGGCGACGCCCAACGACATTGCCGACTTCGCGCATGGCTTTGCTCTGAGCGAGGGCGCGATCACCGATTTGACGCAGATCGAAGCATTCGAGATCGCAACGCACGACCAAGGTATCGAAGCGCGGTTTTGGCTGTGCGAGGACCGTGCCGAGGCACTTGCGCAGCGCCGGCGCACGTTGGCTGGGCCTGTGGGCTGCGGTCTGTGCGGGATCGACAGTTTGGAACAGGCGCTGCGCCCCCTGCCGCGAGTCACCGGAGACCACTTGCGCCTGATTCCCGCTGAGGTGGCGGCTGCGACGGACGCCCTGCGACCGCACCAGGCGCTTCATGCGCGCACGCACGCGACCCACGCGGCCGGCTTCTTGCACCCCAAGCGCGGCATCACGCTCTTGCGCGAGGACGTCGGGCGGCACAACGCCCTCGACAAGCTGGTCGGGGCGCTGCTGCGGTCGGGCGTGGACCCCGCCTTGGGGGCCGTGGTCATGACCTCGCGGCTGTCGGTGGAGCTGGTGCAGAAATGCGCCTATGCCGGGGTGCCCGCCCTGATCGCGGTTTCGGCCCCCACAGGACAGGCGGTGCAACTGGCCGAAGATGCCGGAATTACACTGGCCGCTTGCGCACGCGGCGGCAATTTCGACCTTTATTCACACGCATACCGCATATCGGACGCGGGCTAGACGTGTCGCACGATGAAGTGCCCCTCATGTCGCGTTCCCATGTGTGGATGCCCTTTGACGCAAGAGATATTTTCGACGGTTTGAACATGTGATCGGGTACGGTCATGTGTTAGGCTTCAGATTGCGGCGTTTCACATGCCGCGGGCCGGTATGGCGATGCGAAGGTCAGGTCCATATCAATGACACGAGCGCTAAGCTCTCTGGGAATGCCTGGTTTTCCTAACCTCGATCTAGTCGATCATTTGTCCTTACTGTCTCAATGTCCTTCTCACATCATACCGAGCGATGCAGCCTTTAGGCTACCGCGACCGGATCTCGATAATCTTCATGTTTCGTCATCATCGCCCAAATGATGCGCGCCGTTTTGTTGGCCAGCGCGATGGCCACCGGCATGCGAGGCTTACGCTCTAACATCTGCTCAAGCCATGAGCCCTTGGGTGGACCATTTTTAATCGCCCATCTGATCCGTGTCATGGCCCCAATGATCAGCAGTCGCCGAATGTCGCGCTGCCCCATCTTTGATGTTCGCCCTAACACTTGGCGCCCACCTGTCGATTTCTGAACCGGGACCAGACCAAGCCATGCCGCAAAGTCCCGACCGCGTTTGAAGCCTTCCAACGGTGGAGAGAATGCCATTCGATCTTGTGTTCCGTGGCAAAGGTTAAGATCGCGTTACTGGTCAGTTCGGTGCCGTTGTCGCTGAAAATCATGCGGGCTTTCCACGCCCTGCGATCAGGGCCGGCCATGGAGCGTTTCTCGACTGTGTGCGCTTCCCAGACTGTGAAGGCAAAGCCAAGCTAAAAGCGCGCGACACGCTGAAAGAGCGCGATCCAGCCCGCTGGTGGATCATTGGTGGGCAAGGGGGCATTGCGACGCTTAACAAAGATTGAGAGGGGGACCGTCGTGGTGGTCCAACGGAAGTGCGAATCGATTAGCGCACAGCTCCTCCGCCCTCACTGCTTCGTCATTAATCCCTTGTAAAGTATAGCATTTATCTCATACATGCGCACCAGTGACGCGAAAACTACCCGCGTCCCTACAAGGGATCAGAAGTCCAGATTCTCCACGTTCAGCGCGTTCTGCTGGATGAACTCGCGGCGCGGTTCGACCACGTCGCCCATCAGCTTGGTGAACAGATCGTCGGCTTCTGCCATGTCCTCGACGCGGACCTGCAGCAGCGTGCGCGCATCGGGGTCCAGTGTGGTTTCCCACAGCTGGTCGGGGTTCATTTCGCCCAGACCCTTGTAGCGTTGCAGCGACAGACCCTTTTCACCCTCGGTCAGGATCGCATCCAGCAGGTCCATCGGGCCATAGATCATCTGGCTGCGGTCCTTGCGCACCAGCTTGGCGGGCATGTCATAGACGTCCTGCAAATGCTGGGTAAACGTGCCGGTCTTGCGCGCCTCGCCACCACGCAAAATGCGGCCGTCCAGCGTGCGCACCTCTTCGACCCCGCGCAGGATGCGGGCCAGACGCACGCCGTGGTCCTGGGTAATGCGCCCCTGCCAGCCCTTTTCGTATTCCAGCGCGATCAGGTTCAGGCGTTCCGCCACCTTGTCGGCGACGCCTTGCAGATCGCGTTCCACCGCGCCTTCGGAAAACGCGCCGGCGATGGCGGCCTGTTCCAGGATGTGGCGCGGGTAATGCGTCGGGAACGCTTCCAGCACGCGGCGCAGCTGACGGGCGTGATCGACCACACGGCCCAGATCGGCGCCGCTGATTTCCTCACCGTTGCCTTGGCGCAGCATGGCGCCATCAATGCCCTGATTAATCAGGTAATCTTCCATGGCGGCCTGATCCTTGAGGTAAACCTCGGACTTGCCCCGCGACACTTTGTAGAGCGGCGGCTGCGCGATATAGAGATGCCCGCGTTCGATCAGTTCGGGCATCTGACGATAGAAGAACGTCAGCAGCAGGGTGCGGATGTGCGCCCCATCGACGTCCGCATCCGTCATGATGACGATCTTGTGGTAGCGCAGCTTGTCGATGTTGAACTCGTCGCGGCCAATGCCGGTGCCCAGCGCCATCACCAGGTTGCCGATCTCCTGACTGCCCAGCATCCGGTCGAACCGCGCGCGTTCAACGTTCAGGATCTTGCCCTTCAGCGGCAGGATCGCCTGTGTCTGGCGGTCGCGGCCCGTCTGGGCCGACCCTCCGGCGCTGTCACCCTCGACCAGGAACACTTCGGTCTTCGACGGGTCCTTTTCCGAGCAGTCTTTGAGCTTGCCTGCCAGGAAATTCACATCCATCGCCGTCTTGCGCCGCGTCAGGTCGCGCGCCTTGCGTGCGGCCTCGCGGGCGACGGCGGCCTCAATGATCTTGCCGACGATGATCTTCGCCTGCAGCGGATTTTCCTCGAACCACTCCGACAGCTTTTCGTTCACCAGACCCTCGACCGCCGGTCGCACTTCGGAACTGACCAGCTTGTCCTTGGTCTGGGACGAGAATTTCGGATCGGGCACCTTGACCGACAGCACACAGGTCAGACCCTCGCGTGCATCGTCGCCGGTGAACGAAATCTTTTCCCTTTTCGCGATACCGCTGGACTGGGCATAGCTGTTGATCGTCCGCGTCAACGCGCCACGAAAGCCCGCCATATGCGTGCCGCCATCGCGCTGCGGGATGTTGTTGGTAAACGGCAGGACATTCTCGTGATAGCTGTCGTTCCACCACATCGCGACCTCGACGCCAATATCGTCCCGTTCGCCGGTGATAAAGATCGGGTCCTGCATTATCGACGACTTTGACCGGTCGAGATATTTGACGAACTCCCTGACGCCCCCCTCGTAGAACAGTTCCGACCGCAGCGGTTCTGCGGGGCGCTCGTCGGTCAGGATGATCCGCACGCCCGAGTTCAGGAAAGCCAGCTCGCGCAGGCGCTTTTCCAGAATATCGAACGAGTATTCCAGGTTCGAGAATGTCGAGGTCGATGCCAGAAAGCGGACTTCGGTCCCCGTCTTGCCTTCGGCGTCGCCGACGACCTCAAGGTGCTTGGCCGTGTAACCGCCCTCGAAACGCGCGACGTGCTCCTTGCCCTCGCGCCAGATGCGCAGCTCCAGCCAATCGCTCAGCGCGTTCACGACCGAAACGCCGACGCCGTGCAGACCGCCCGAAACCTTGTAGCTGTTGCTGTCGAATTTGCCGCCCGCGTGCAGCTGGGTCATGATGACCTCGGCGGCGGACACGCCCTCTTCTTCGTGGATGCCTACCGGAATGCCGCGTCCGTTGTCGCTGACGGAAACCGAGGAATCCTCGTGAATTGTCACGTTCACGGCGTCGGCATGACCTGCCAGCGCCTCATCGATGCCGTTGTCCACGACCTCGTAGACCATGTGGTGCAAACCAGAGCCATCGTCGGTGTCACCGATGTACATGCCAGGACGCTTGCGGACAGCATCCAAGCCTTTGAGAACCTTGATGGAATCCGCGCCATACTCGGCTGGCGCCTGCTCGATTTCGGACATGCCGTATCACCTTATGTTTTTTGTCATTTTATACTGTTTTTATGGGGGGATGTCACGCAATCGAGACAAGTTTCTGGATCACGTGAAGGGCAGCAGCAGCCCAACCAGAATCAGCAGCACACCGGCCCCGGTATTGATGCGCTGCAACGCCCCCGATGTGGTGATCAGCGCCCGCACGCGGCCCACAAATGCCGCCATCACCAGATTGCCCACCAGCGGGATCAGAACCGATACGCCCAAGATCAGAAGCACATCAACCGCCGTGACCGTGCGCAGATCGAAAAACCCCGGCAGCACACCGATGTAGAAAAGGACCGCCTTGGGGTTGCCGAGAATGGCCAGAATTCCAGCCAGGAACCCGGCCATCAATGCCAGGGCGGGTCAGACGGCTGTCGGTGCTGATGGTGGCCCCGGCATGGCGGATCAGCATCGCGCCCATCACCACGAAGACACCGCAGGCGACCCATCGCAGCACCAGCATGAAGGTGTCGAAAACCGACAAGATCCATGAAATCCCCAGGATGGCGACCAGCGGCCAGACGATGTCACCGATCGCCACGCCCACGGCCAGCGGCCAGGCCGCGCGGAACCCTCCGGACAGGCTGCGCGCCATCAGCGCCAGCCAGACCGGGCCCGGCGTCAGGAACAGGATCAGCAGCGCGCCGCAGTACAGCAGCAGGTCGGACCATTGCAGCGTCATGTCACAGCCTCGACCTTGGATGCGCCATCTGCCTCCGTCACGTGCAGATACTGCGCGCGCCCGCCCAATGCGTCAAAGAGGTTGCGGTCGGTCCCCGTCATCCACGCCTGCGCGCCCAGCGCCACGATCTCGTCATAGAGCGCCGCGCGCCGGTCCGCATCCAGATGCGCCGCCACCTCGTCCAGCAGCAGCAGGGGTGGCGCACCAAAGCTTTGGGCAAGTGCGCGCGCATTGGCAAGGATCAGCGAGACCAGCAGCGCCTTCTGCTCCCCTGTCGAACAATCACGGGCGGGCACGTCCTTGGCCGCATATGTGCCGATCAGATCGGCGCGGTGCGGCCCGATCAACGTGCGCCCCGCCGCCAGATCGCGCTTGCGCCCTTCAGCCAGTGCAGTGCGCAGCGCCTCCTCGCTCTCAGGCAGGGGCGCGTCCGCGTGCACCAACTCCAGATCGGCAGTGGGAAAGGCGGTCTGCGCGTCCTTCTGGGCACTATGCAGCTCCATAAGCGTGGCCAGCCGATTGGCATGGATCGCCGCACCCGCCTGCGCCATCTGCGCCTCCAGCGCTCCGTACCACGCCGGATCGCGCACCATGTCCTTCAACAGCCGGTTGCGCTCGCGCATTGCCTTTTCATAGATCAGCGACAGGTCCGCATGGCCCGGCTCGAAACTCAGCGTCATCCGGTCCAGGAACCGCCGTCGCCCTTCCGCGCCTTCGATCCACAGCCGGTCCATTGCAGGGATCAGCCACAGCACCCGCGCCACGCGCGCCAGCGCCACCTGCGCCGCCGCCTTGCCGTCGATGCGCACCTGTCGCGCAGCTCCGGCCTCGGACAGGATTTCGATCTCGTGCACCTGCCGCAGCGAAGTCAGAACCCCGCTGATCTTCCATCCCAAGGCCTCGGGCCTGCGCGTCATGTCCTCGGCGCTTGACCTGCGCAAACCGCGGCCGGGCGAAAACAACGACACCGCCTCCAGTATGTTGGTCTTGCCCGCCCCATTCGGCCCGAACAGCGCCACAGGCCGCGGATCAACCGCGATCCGCGCCATCCGGTGCGATCTGAAATGCGACAGGGTCAACGCAGAAAGGGACAGCTTCACCACTGTCCCCTTCTTTTGGCCCTAAATATCCCCGCCGGAGGCAAGAAAACTCTTAAACGCGCATCGGCATGACGACGTAGACCGCCGACATGTCATTGCCTTCGCGCATCAACGTCGGGTCGCCCGACGAGTTAAACATGAACACGGCGTTTTCACGGTCCACCTGGCTTGCGATTTCCAGCAGGTACTTGGCGTTAAAACCGATCTCCAGACGCTCGTCATTGTACGACACGGCCAGTTCTTCTTCGGCGGCACCACTGTCAGGCGCGTTGACCGACAGGATCAGCCGGTCTTCGTCCAGCTGCAGCTTGACCGCGCGCGAGCGTTCCGACGACACAGTCGCCACACGGTCCACGGCGCGGGCAAAGTCGCTTGCGTCAACTTCCAGCTTGCGGGTGTTGCCCTGCGGAATGACGCGGGTGTAGTCGGGAAACGTGCCGTCGATCACCTTCGACGTCAGCGTGATGTCCGGTGTGGCAAAGCGCACCTTGGTTTCCGACACCGACACCGCGATCTTCATCTCGTCGTCGTCCAGAAGCTTGCGCAGCTCGCCCACGGTCTTGCGCGGCACGATCACGCCGGGCATCTCGTCGGCCCCTGCGGGAAGGCCGGTGTCGATCCGCGCCAGACGGTGACCATCGGTCGCCACGCAGCGCAGCACCGGGCCGTCTTCGCCGGTCGAGACGTGCATGTAGACACCGTTGAGGTAATAGCGCGTTTCTTCCGTCGAAATCGCAAACTTGGACTTGTCGAACAGACGGCGCAGCTTGGCCGCCTCGATCGAGAAGTTCGACGCATATTCCGACGAGGCCATGACCGGAAAGTCTTCCTTGGGCAGCGTGGCCAGCGAAAAGTTCGACCGGCCCGCCTCTACCGTCAGGCGGCCTGCTGCGGCGTCGGCGGTCAGCGTGACCAGCGCGCCATCGGGCAGCTTGCGCACGATTTCATGCAATGTGGTGGCCGACACGGTGGTGGCACCTGCGCGCTCGACCTGGGCGGGGGCCTTATCCACAACCTCGATATCCAGATCGGTGGCGCGGAACATCACGTCGGACCCTTCGGCCTCGATCAGCACGTTGGCGAGGATCGGAATGGTGTTGCGGCGCTCCACGACGGACTGCGCCTGGCTCACCGCTTTGAGCAGCGCGGCCCGTTCAATACTGATTTTCATCTGTCCCTCTCCAATCGGACCACCGGGACGGGCAAATTACCCAATACCGGCGCATTCTCAACCTTTTTTTCTGTTGTCGGCTGGATTGACAGAAGGGTCAAGCGCGGCAGCTGGATTGCACCCTCAACAAACGCAAACGGCACCCGAAAAGGGTGCCGTGTGGTACAGGTGACGCAGGTTTACGCTTCGAGCGCGCGGCGCAGCAGTTCGAGATCTTCGGCGATCTGCCCGTCCTGCACCTTCAACTCTTCGATGCGGCGCACACCGTGCATCACGGTGGTGTGGTCGCGCCCCCCGAAACGGCGGCCAATCTCTGGCAGCGACCGGCTGGTCATGTGTTTCGACAGGTACATCGCAATCTGGCGCGGACGCGCATAGCTGCGCAGACGCTTTGGGCCAATCATGTCCGACAGGCGGATGTTATAGTGCTCGGACACGCGGCGCTGGATCTCCTCGATGGTGATCTTGCGCTCGGACGCGCGCAGCACGTCGGCCAGACAGTCCTGCGTCAGGTCCATGTCGATCTCGCGCCCGACCAGCGAGGCAAAGGCGAACAGCCGTGTCAGCGCCCCTTCGAGAACACGCACGTTGGTCGAGATGCGGTGCGCCAGAAACTCCAGCACGCCGGGGGCGATGGTCAGACCGGGATAGTTGCGGCTTTGCTGTTCGACCTTGCTTTGCAGGATGCCCAGACGCAGCTCGTAGTCCGTGGGGTGCAGATCGACCACCAGACCGCATTGCAGGCGCGATTTGACGCGGTCCTCAAGGTCCTTGATCTCGCCGGGGGCGCGGTCGGCCGAGATGATGATCTGACGGTTCTGATCCACCAGCGCGTTGAAGGTGTGAAAGAACTCTTCCTGCGTCGAATCCTTGCCCGCGATGAACTGGACATCATCCACCATCAGCACGTCGACGTTGCGAAAGATTTCCTTGAAGTCCATCATCTTGCGGTCGCGCAGGGCCTGCACGAACCGGTACATGAACTGTTCGGCGGACAGGTACAGCACCGACAGATCAGGGCGCGACTGCTGCAGTTCCCATGCGATGGCGTGCATCAGGTGCGTCTTGCCCAGACCGACGCCACCATAAAGAAACAGCGGGTTGAACGTGACCGGGCCACCCTCGGCCACGCGCTTGGCAGCGGCATGGGCCAGCTCGTTGGGCTTGCCGACGACAAAGCTGTCGAAGGTAAACCGACGGTCCAGCGGCGCGGTGTTCAGGGCAGACGAGGGCGCGACCTTGGCAGGGGCAGCGGCTGGTTTGGCAGGCATGGTCCGTGGCTTTTCCGACTTATTGGCAGCGACGGTAAAGTTTAGGCGGTTCACGGTGGCATTTTCATGGCGCAGTTCATGCAGGATCAGATCGGCGAAGTTCTGGCTGACATAGTTGCCCATGAAATTGGTCGGCACGTTGAACGTGGCGATCCCATCTTCCAGTTGCTGAAATTCCAGCGGTTCGATCCAGGTCGTGAAATTGTTTTGCCCGACGGTCTTGAGCAGCCGTTGTCTCAGCTGTCCCCATTTTTCTTGTGTCATTCGATTGTTCCCCAAGCCTTTCTGCTGTCCCCACCAAAGCACATACCCGTACCTGGCCGCCTAATCTTTGCCCGCGAAAAACCCGCACTGTCCCGTGTCCCTACGGAAACAGGTGCGGCTTGCGCCGTCGTCTTTCGGTAAACGCACCTCTGCCCGCAGCACCCGCTTATGGATGCCTTGAACGACGTTCGTCATTCCCAATTATGATGCGACAGGTGGCGCCGGTCTCACGGCATTCCACAGACACCATTCAGCCTGTCCCAGACTGTCCGGCCCGCAATCAAACCCTTTTTTGTGCGGCAGCACGCGGGTCTGTTTGTCCTGTCCCCCCAAGGCGATGTGAATCGCTGGAACCTTGGTAGCAACTTCGCGCGCGACGCGGCAACAGAAACTAAATGTTGACTCGGGCTTTTGCAGAAAAGAATCTAGAGGCCCTATTTTGAAGGCTCAAACCACAAACGGCACCGCCTGCGCGATGCCGTTGCAAAACCGTCATATTTCGGTGTCTGGCCTTAGCCGAGCGATTTAACGCGCGACGACAACCGTGACATTTTCCGCGATGCAGTGTTTTTGTGATAAACACCCTTGGTGACGCCACGCATCAGTTCGGGCTGTGCAACGCGCAGCGCAGATTCGGCCGCGGCCTTGTCACCGGAAGCAATCGCTTCCTCGACCTTGCGCAGGTATGTGCGAATCCGCGAACGGCGTGCTTTGTTGATTGCGAAACGTTTTTCGTTTTGACGGGCCCGTTTCTTGGCCTGAGGCGTATTTGCCATGATTATCTCGTCCCAATGATTGGTGCGGTAGTGTAAGAACAGCCAAAAGCTGCGGTGAAGCCGCGTCTTTAGGCGCGCGGCAGCCCCGAGTCAACGCCCCACGTATCGGGGGCCGGACGCATAGGCGCCGGGCGCCCCGATCACTTGTCGCGGAACTGGGGTTCGCGTTTTTCCAGAAAGGCGGCCATGCCTTCGGACTGGTCCTCGGTGGCGAACATCGAGTGGAACAGCCGACGCTCGAACAGCAGCCCGTCGCGCAGGGGCACTTCGAAGGCCTGATTGACCGATTCCTTGATCGCCATGACCGACACCATCGACTTCGACGCGATCTTGTTGGCGGCGGCCATCGCCTCTTCCATCAGCTTCTTGGTCGGCACCACGCGGCTGACCAGCCCGCAGCGCTCGGCCTCTTCGGCGTCCATGAAGCGGCCCGTCAGGTTCATGTCCATCGCCTTGGACTTGCCCACGAACCGCGCCAGCCGCTGCGTGCCGCCGATGCCTGCCATCACGCCCAGGTTCACCTCGGGCTGGCCGAACTTGGCGCTTTCCGATGCGATGATGAAATCGCACATCATCGCCAGTTCGCAGCCGCCGCCCAGCGCATAGCCGGACACCGCCGCGATGATTGGCTTGCGCACACGGCTGATCGCTTCGGTGCTGTCGGTGAAGAGGTTGCCCATGAAGGTATCGACAAAGCTCATCTCGCTCATCATCGCGATGTCGGCGCCTGCGGCGAATGCTTTTTCCGATCCGGTGATGACGATGCACCGCACCTTGTCATCCTTTTGCGCGTCGGTAACGGCTTCAGCCAACTCGCCCAGCAGCTCCTCGCTCAGCGCGTTCAATGCGTCCGGGCGGTTCAGCGTGATACGGGCGACGTGGTCGTCTACATCGACGATGATCGTCTCATAGGCCATGTGAATGCTTCCATTTGTTGCCGTCTGAGGGCGTTCCTTAACACGGGCGGTGCATGTTTCAAGCTAAGTTTGACATAGTGCACAATAGAAGGACGACCGCCCCGACTGCACAATTCTTTGCACGGTGCCGTGACAGTCCGGGGTGCGGCAGGGTTGCCCCTCGCGCCCGTAAACGTCAAAGCTGTGCTGGAAATATCCAAGCTCTCCATCGGCTTGCCGAAAATCCCGCAAGGATGATCCACCCGCCGCGATGGCGTCGTTCAGCACCGCGCGAATGATCGGAACAAGGGCACGAACACGAGCCTGCGCGATGTTCCCAGCCTTGCGACGTGGGGACACCCCTGCACGAAAAAGCGCCTCGCAGACATATATATTGCCCAGCCCCGCCACGATCCGCTGGTCCAGCAGCGCCGATTTCACCGGCGTGTTCCTGCCCTTGAACGCCCGCACCAGCACGTCCTCGTTGAAGGCATTTCCCAACGGCTCGGGACCCAGTGACGCCAGCAGTTTGTGCGCTTCGGCGGTGGCCGTGTTCAACAGGTCCATCGCCCCGAACCGGCGCGGATCGTTGAAGGTGATGCGCGCGCCGTTGTCCATGTGCAGCACGACATGATCGTGTTTCTGCGCGGCGGGGTGGGTGTGTACGAACTGCCCCAGCGGATCGCCCGAGATCAGCATACGGCCCGACATGCCCAGATGGATCAACAGCGTCTCGCCGCTGTCCAGATCGGCCAGGATGTATTTCGACCGCCTGCGCAGGGCCAGAACCTGCCGACCGGTCAGACGCGCTGCCATCTCGGGTGGAAAGGGCCAGCGCAGATCGGGCCGGTTTACCTCGGCTTCGGCGATCACGGCGCCCTCCATCACCGGGGCCAGTCCGCGGCGTACTGTCTCGACCTCTGGCAATTCGGGCATGGAATGGTTTCCTGTGACAAAAGGCACGCATTGTGCGCAGACCTCAGCGCCCTATAACAAGGCAGACCGACAAAGGCGACAATGACCAGATGACCGACGATACAGACAAAACCACCCATTTCGGATTTGAAACCGTACCCGAGGCAGACAAGGCCGGACGGGTGCAGGGCGTGTTCAACTCCGTTGCCAGCAAATACGATGTGATGAACGACGTGATGAGCATGGGCATCCACCGCATCTGGAAGGATGCGATGATGGACTGGCTGGCGCCGCGTTCGGGGCAGAAACTTCTGGATGTGGCAGGCGGCACCGGCGACATTGCGTTCCGGTTCCTCAAACGCGCGGGCAGCGGCCATGCGACCGTTCTGGACCTGACCGAACCGATGCTGGTCGAGGGGCGCAAGCGCGCCGAGGCCGAGCAGATGCATGACAGTCTGGATTGGATCGTGGGCGACGCCATGGCGCTGCCCTTCGCCGACAACACCTTCGACGTCTACACGATCAGCTTTGGCATCCGCAACGTGACCCGCCCGCAGGAGGCGCTGAACGAAGCGTTTCGCGTGCTGCGCCCCGGTGGGCGGCTGATGGTGCTGGAATTCAGCCAGCTGCCCAACGCCGCGATGCAAAAGGCCTACGACCTCTATTCGTTCAACGTAATCCCGCAGATGGGCAAGATGATCGCGAATGATCGCGACAGCTATCAGTATCTGGTCGAATCGATCCGCAATTTCCCCGATCAGGACACATTCCTCGGCATGGTCCGTGCCGCAGGGTTCGAGAACGCCAAATACCGCAATATGACCATGGGCGTTGCTGCCCTGCATTCGGGATGGAAGATCTAGCGTGCGCGGACCTCATAACATCTGGCGGCTGATCCGCACCGGCGCCACGTTGGAACGCACGGGTGCGATGAACGTGGTGCTTGATGCCTTCGATGCGCCGAAACCCGTGCGGTTTGTGGCGAAACTGCTGGGCAAGCCGTTTCGGTGGCTGGGGTACAACGGCGATCCGAACATGCCGCCCGCCACCCGTGCCCTGACGGCGCTGGGCCCTGCCTATATCAAGTTCGGTCAGGTTCTTTCGACTCGCCCCGATGTTGTCGGCAACGATCTGGCGGTGCAGTTGCGGGTGTTGCAGGACAAGCTGCCGCCCTTCGATGTGGACGTGGCCAAGCGCGAGATCGAAAAGGAACTGGGTCAGCCGGTCGACACCATCTTTTCCGAATTCAGCGCACCCGTCGCCGCGGCGTCCATCGCGCAGGTGCACAAGGCGACGCTGCGCGAAACCGGCGAAGAAGTGGCGGTCAAGGTCCTGCGCCCCGGTATCGAGGCGGCGTTCCGAAAGGACGTTGATGCGTTCTATCTCGCCGCCAGCCTGGTCGACCTGTTCGCCCCCGGCGCACGCCGCCTGAAACCTCTGGACGTGATCGAACATTTCGACGGCGTTGTGCGCGGCGAGCTGGACTTGCGGCTGGAAAGCGCGTCGGCATCCGAATTCGCGGCCAACACGGCGGATGATGCGGGATTTCGACTGCCAAGCATCAAGTGGGATCATTCCGCACGGCGGGTGATGACCATGAGCTGGGCCGACGGTGTGTCGATGGGCGATAACGCCGCAATCGACGCGCTGGGCGTTGATCGCGTCGAGCTGTCCGAGCGGGTGCTGCAACTGTTCCTGAACCACGCCCTGCGCGACGGTTTCTTTCACGCCGACATGCACCAAGGCAATCTCAAGGTCGCGGCGAACGGCGATATCATCGCCTATGACTTCGGGATCATGGGCCACATCGACGAATACACCCGCCGCGTCTATGCCGAGATCCTGTTCGGCTTTATCCGCAAGGATTACAAACGCGTCGCCGAAGTGCACTTCGAGGCAGGCTATGTGCCCGCCGACAAGGACGTCGACGAATTCGCCCGCGCCCTGCGTGCGGTGGGCGAGCCGATCTTTGGCATGGACGCCACCCGCATCTCGATGGCGCGGCTGCTGAGTTATCTGTTCGAGGTGACCGAGCGTTTCGGCATGGAAACCCGCACAGAGCTGATCCTGCTGCAACGCACGATGGTTGTGGTCGAAGGTGTGGCGCGGTCGCTGAACCCGCGCATGAACATCTGGGAAGTGGCCAGCCCCATCGTCACCGACTACATCAAGACATCCATCGGCCCGCGCGCGGTACTAAGCGATCTGGGCAAGACGGCGATGGTGCTGGCCCGGTTCGGCCCGCGTCTGCCTGCATTGGTCGAGGCGGCGCTGATCCGTCAGGCGAAGGATGAAACGCCGCCCGAGCGTCATTTCTGGCGCTGGATCGCAATGGCGGGTGCAGGCGGCGTGGTGCTGGGCGGTGTGCTCTTTGCCCTGGCCCAACACCTGAGTTGAGGCCGGGGGGTGGTTCCCCCCGACGTCGGCTCAAGCGATACGTTCGATGGCCAGCGCGATACCCTGACCGCCGCCGATGCACATTGTGATCAGGGCGCGTTTCCCGCCGATCCGCTCCAGCTCGTACAGCGCCTTGACGGTGATGATGGCGCCCGTCGCCCCGACCGGATGGCCCAGCGCAATCGCGCCGCCGTTCGGGTTCACCTTTGCGGGGTCCAGCCCCAGATCGTTGCTGACCGCCAGGGCCTGCGCGGCAAAGGCCTCGTTGCTTTCGATCACGTCGAAGTCCGCGACCGACAGGCCGGTTTTCTCCAGCAGCTTGCGCACGGCGGGGATTGGGCCGATGCCCATGACCTCGGGGCGTACACCGGCGTGGGCATAGCCAAGGATGCGCGCCTTGGGCTTCAGCCCCGCCTTTTCCGCTGCGTCCGCCGTGGCCAGCACCAGTGCCGCAGCGCCGTCATTGATGCCGCTGGCGTTGCCTGCGGTTACTGTACCGTTTTTGCGGAAAACTGTACGTAATCCCGACAACGCGTCGATGCTGGTGGCCTTCGGGTGCTCGTCCACCTCGAACGGCACCATGTCACGCTTGACCTGCACCTCGACCGGCGTGATCTGGCTGGCAAAGCGGCCCTCCGCAATCGCCGTCGCCGCGCGCTCCTGGCTGAGCAGCGCAAAAGCATCCTGTGCGTCGCGGGTGACCTGATGTTCCTGGGCGACGTTTTCCGCTGTTACGCCCATGTGCCCGGTGCCGAAGGGGCAGTTGAGCGTGCCCAGCATCATGTCCAGCGACTGGACATCGCCCATCTTGGCCCCCCAGCGGGCGGCTGGCACGATATAGGGGCTCCGCGACATGTTCTCGGCGCCACCCGCCAAGCCAAAGTCGGCATCGCCCAGCATCAGGGACTGCATCACCGAAACGATGGCCTGCACGCCCGATCCGCACAGACGGTTCACGTTCATCGCGGGCGTGGTGTCCGGCACACCCGCCTGCATGGCGGCGACACGGCTGAGGTACATGTCGCGCGGTTCGGTGTTGATGACGTTGCCAAAGGCTACGTGGCCGATCTGCGCGCCTTCGACGCCTGCGCGTTCCAGCGCCGCCTTGGCCGCCGCGGTGCCCAGATCGACCGTGGGTGTTCCAGCCAGCGATCCGCCGAATGTGCCGATTGCGGTGCGCGCGCCGTCGAGAATAACGATGTCTTGCATGATGTGATCCTTTTGCTTTGCCCGTGGTTATGATCCCTGTCCGCACCGATGTCAGCCGCAACGTGCCGTCAGTTGACAGCGGGCAATGTCCCGCGCATATCATCCGTGATGACGGACGAAACTGACGCAATATTGACCCGCCTGCCCAGCCGCCTGAAAGATGCGCGGCGCGCCCAGGGTTTGTCGCTGGATGCCGTGGCCAAGCTGTCAGGCGTCAGCCGGTCGATGGTCAGCCAGATCGAGCGTGGCGAAAGCAGTCCGACAATCGCGACGCTGTGGAACCTGACACGCGCGCTGCAGGTCGATTTTGCGGGGCTCCTGGACGGTGATGCCGCCACGGCCAGCATCGAGGTGCTGCGCAGCGCTGATGTGCCGACCATCGAAAACCGGGGCAGCGGGTGCCGCATCCGCATCCTGTCGCCCCCCGAAGAGGCGGGCCACCACGAGGTTTACGAGCTGCGCTTTGCCGAAGGTGGCATGTTGGACAGCCAGCCCCACACCCGTGGCGCGCGCGAATACCTAACGGTGATCGATGGCACGCTGGACGTGACCAGCGCCGAGGCCACTCAGACCATCGGCGCGGGCGATACCGCGCGCTATGCAGCCGATGTGCCGCACCGGATCAAGGCCACAAGCGCCGCGCGCGCCTTTCTGGTGGTTCAGAACGCCTGAGCGATTAATCCGGTATATCGGACAAGTATCCGTGATACAGAAATCCTCTATTTCGGAATCGCTTCCGGTATGATAGAAGCGACGGCAAAGAGGAGCCGTCCATGACCCAAGCATTTCTATCCCACATCACCCAGACCCTGGCCGACATCGACGCCGAAGGGCTGACCAAGGTTGAACGCCTGATCACCTCGCCCCAGGGCGGCAAGATCAAGGTCGCGGGGCGCGAGATGATCAACCTGTGCGCCAACAACTATCTGGGGCTGGCAGATCACCCCGATCTGATCCGCACCGCCCGCGAGACGATGGAGCCGAAGGGTTTCGGCATGGCGTCGGTGCGGTTCATCTGCGGCACGCAGGACATGCACCGCGAGCTGGAACAAAAGCTGGCGGCGTTCCTGAACAAGGACGATTCGATCCTGTTCGCCGCCTGCTTCGACGCCAACGGCGGGCTGTTTGAGCCGCTGCTGGGGCCGGAGGACGCGGTCATTTCCGACGCGCTGAACCATGCTTCGATCATTGATGGCATCCGGCTGTGCAAGGCCAAGCGCTATCGCTATGCCAACAGCGACATAACCGATCTTGAGGCGCAGTTGAAGCAGGCCAAGGCCGACGGCGCGCGCTTTGTCATGATCGCCACCGATGGCGTGTTCAGCATGGACGGCTATCTGGCGAACCTGCCCGAGATTACGCGCCTGGCCGAAGAATACGGTGCGCTGGTGATGGTCGATGATTGCCACGCCACCGGTTTCATGGGGCCGAAAGGGGCTGGCACGCCCTCGCATTTCGGTGTCGACGTGGACATTCTGACCGGCACGCTTGGCAAGGCGCTGGGCGGGGCCATTGGCGGTTATATCGCGGGGCCGCAACCGGTGATCGACCTGCTGCGACAGCGCGCGCGGCCCTATCTGTTCTCGAACGCGCTGCCGCCCGCGATCGTTGCGGCGGGCATCGAGGCGCTGCGTCTGGTTGAAGAGGGCGACGGCCTGCGCGCACAACTGTTTGAAAACGCGAAATACTGGCGTGATGGACTGCAAAAACTCGGGTTTGATCTGCTGCCCGGCGAACACCCGATCATTCCCGTGATGCTGGGCGAGGCGCAGCTGGCACAGGACATGGCGTCAAAGCTCTATGATGAGGGCGTCTATGTCTCGGGCTTTTTCTTCCCTGTAGTCCCGCGCGGACAGGCCCGCATCCGCACCCAGATGAACGCGGCCCTGACCCGTGACGATCTGGATCGCGCGCTGGCGGCATTCGAGAAGGCGGGCAAAGCCTGTGGCGTGATCTGATGGCGACCAACGAAATGAAGGCGCTGTCGAAACTGCACGCCCGCGAGGGGCTGTGGATGGTTGAGGCGCCAGTGCCCGAGATCGGTCCCGACGATGTGCTGATCAAGATCAACAAGACCGGCATTTGCGGCACCGATATCCACATCTGGAACTGGGACGACTGGGCGCAAAAGACCGTGCCCGTGCCGATGATCACGGGCCACGAATTCGCAGGCGAGATCGTCGAGATCGGGCGCGATGTTCAGGGGCTTGAGCTGGGCCAGCGCTGCAGTGGCGAAGGGCACCTGATCGGCACGCAAAGTCGGCAGAGCCGTGCGGGAAAGTTTCACCTTGATCCAGCGACGCGGGGCATCGGGGTGAACGAACAGGGCGCCTTCGCGCAATACCTGCGGCTGCCCGCGTTCAACGTGGTGCCATTGCCCGACGAGATCAGCGACGACATCGGTGCCATTCTCGATCCGCTGGGCAATGCGGTTCACACGGCGCTGAGTTTCGATCTGATCGGTGAGGACGTGTTGATCACAGGGGCAGGTCCCATCGGGATCATGGCCGCCGCCGTCGCACGGCATGCCGGTGCGCGTCATGTGGTGATCACGGATGTGAACCCCGACCGGCTGGCACTGGCGTCGCAGGTGGCAGATGTGGTTCCGGTGAACGTGACGCAAGAGACGCTTCAGGACGTCATTCCGCGCCTCAAGATGAAGCAGGGCTTTGACGTGGGTATGGAAATGTCGGGCAACCAGCAGGCGCTGGATCAGATGGTCGATGCGATGACCATGGGCGGGCGCATCGCGATGCTGGGTATCCCGCCGGGCAAAAGCCCCGTTGACTGGAGCCGGATCGTGTTCAAGGCGATCACCATCAAGGGCGTCTATGGCCGCGAGATTTTCGAGACTTGGTACAAGATGATCGCGATGCTGGAGAACGGTCTGGACGTATCACGGGTGATCACCCACCGCTTCCATGTGGATGATTTCGAGGCCGGTTTCGCCGCGATGAAGTCGGGGCAGAGCGGCAAGGTGGTGCTGGACTGGACCTGAGCGTCGCGGTCAGGGCGTAAGCGGCACGCGCCCTTCGGCACTCAGCGTCCAGCAATCACGGCCCTCGAACACGGCGGCGGTCATCGGTTTGCCGTAGCCCGCGCCGGTGTCCAGATTGACGCGGTTGCCGTAATGCGTCGCCGCATCGACGGGCGTGTGGCCGTGCACGATCAGCTTGGGGTGGGGCGTCGTGACCTCGTGGAATTCTTCGCGAATCCAAATCAGATCGTGTTCGGTCTGCTGATCCAGCGGTACGCCCGGCCGGATGCCAGCATGGCAGAAAAACAACGCGTCGGTCTCGTGGCTGAGCTTGCAGGTGGCGATGAAATCCATATGCGCCTTGGGCACGGTTTTCAGCGCCTCGGCGTGCACGGCGGTCTGGCGGCTTTTGACGGTGAAATCGATGCCATAGGACGCCAGTGTCGTGTCGCCGCCCAGACGCGGGTGCAGCCAATAAAGCTCGACCGGCAGAAAGGCCTCCTGCCGGGGATAATCCTGCATCCACCAGTCGAACATGCGGTCGTGATTGCCAAGAAGAAACGTCCAGTCGCGCCCCGCATCACGCCCTGCAATCAGCGTGTCCAGCACCGCCGCACTGTCCGCGCCACGGTCGATGTAATCGCCCACGAACACCACCTGCGCATCGCTGCCGCCATCCGCTTCGATCAGATCGAGAACGCGGGACAACTCGCCGTGCTGGCCGTGAATGTCGCCGACGGCATAGATGGGTTTGGGCATCGAAAATCCTTGGGGCTGTGAAATGCATTCCGAAGGTGGAATAGGCGGACCCGCCCAAGGGTGCAAGAGAGCGACGATTTGCTGGACAAGATCGCGGCGCTTGCAGGTCGTACGGAGTGTGGCGGCCCTGCAGGGGGCAAGGCCGCCAAAAATATGTGCGTCAGGCGACCATGAATTCCAGCGGTTTGACCTGATTGAACATTCCGGTGCCTTCCAGCGTCTTCTGAACGTCCGCAGGCAGCGCCTCGTCGATATACAAAAGCGCTATCGCCTCGCCGCCGGCCTCGTTGCGGCCCAGGGTAAAGTTGGCGATGTTCACGCCGCTTTTGCCCATGGTGTTGCCCAGCAGGCCGATGATGCCCGGCACGTCGTTGTTGGTGGTGTACAGCATGTGCTGGCCGATCTCGGCGTCGATGTTGATGCCCTTGATCTGGATAAAGCGCGGCTTGCCGTCGCTGAACACCGTGCCCGCGACCGAACGCTCGCGCTTGGCCGTCACCACGGTGACCTTGACATAGCCGTCGAAGACGCCGGATTTGTCCTGATTGGTCGTGCTGATCTGGATGCCCTTTTCACGGGCAACCACAGGGGCCGACACCATGTTGGTGTCGGGATTGGCGCGCCGCATGATGCCTGCGATCACACCGCAGTTCAGCGCGTCCAGGTTCATTGACCCGACCGACCCGTCATAAAGGATATTGATCGCGCGGATCGGCTCGTCGGTCATCTGACCGATGAAAGACCCCAAGTGGTCGGTCAGTTTCAGCCAAGGGCCCATCACCTTGGCCTCTTCGGCAGTGACCGACGGCATGTTCAGGGCGTTTTCAACAGCGCCGGTCAGCAGATAGTTCGCCATCTGCTCGGCCACCTGCAGCGCCACGTTCTCCTGCGCTTCGGTGGTTGCGGCCCCCAGGTGCGGGGTGCAGACGACGTTGGGCAGGTTGAACAGCGGGTTTTCCTTGGCGGGCTCTTCCTGGAACACGTCAAATGCGGCACCGGCCACATGGCCGGATTTCAGCGCCTCGGCCAGGGCCGCTTCGTCCACCAGACCGCCACGGGCACAGTTTATGATGCGCACGCCCTTCTTGGTCTTGGCGATGTTCTCCTTGGACAGGATGTTGGCCGTGGAGTCGGTGTAAGGAACATGCAGCGTGATGAAATCGGCGCGCGCCAGCAGCTCGTCCAGCTCGACCTTTTCAACGCCCATCTTGTCGGCTTTCTTGTTGCTCAGATAGGGATCGTAAGCGACGACTTTCATCTTCAGGCCACGTGCACGGTCGCAGACGATGCCGCCGATGTTGCCTGCGCCGATGACACCCAGCGTCTTGCCGGTCAGCTCGACGCCCATGAACTTGGATTTTTCCCATTTGCCCGCGTGGGTCGACGCCGATGCCTCGGGGATCTGGCGTGCCACGGCGAACATCATCGCGATGGCGTGTTCTGCGGTGGTGATCATGTTGCCGAACGGCGTGTTCATCACGATCACGCCCTTTTTCGACGCCGCGTCCTTGTCGATATTGTCGGTGCCGATGCCTGCGCGCCCGATGACTTTCAGGTTGTCCGCGGCGGCAAGGATCTTCTCAGTGACCTTGGTGGCCGAGCGGATCGCGAGGCCGTCATATTGGCCGATCACTTCGGCCAGCTTGTCCTTGTCCTTGCCTAGATCGGGCTGGAAATCGACCTCGATGCCGCGATCCTTGAAGATTTGAACGGCGGCGTCGCTGAGTTTGTCGGAGATAAGTACCTTGGGGGCCATGTCAGTGGTCCTTCATTGAATAAACTTGGGGTATGGTGGGGTAACCGCGCCGTGCCATGCAGCGGACAGGTGGTCACCCCGCCGGGATCAGGCGTTGATTTCAGTCTCGAAGGCCCATTCAAGCCAGGGCAACATCGCGTCGATGTCCGAGGTCTCGACGGTTCCGCCGCACCAGATGCGCAGGCCCGCAGGGGCGTCGCGATAGGCCCCGATGTCCAGCGCCACATCGGCGTCGGCCAGACGGTTCGCCACAGCTTTGGCAAAGGCAGCGCCGTCCGCGATGCGGTCATCGTTGAACTTGAGACACACGGAGGTGTTCGAGCGGATCGCGGGATCGGCGGCCAGAAATTCGATCCAGTCATGCGCATCGACGAAATCGGCAATGGCCTTGGTGTTGGCATCGGCCCGTGCGATCAGCCCTTTCAGGCCGCCGACGGTGCGCGCCCACTCCAGCGCCTGCAGGTAATCCTCGACGCAGAGCATCGACGGGGTGTTGATGGTTTCGCCCTTGAAGATGCCCTCGATCAGCTTGCCGCCCTTGGTCATGCGGAAAATCTTGGGCAGCGGCCATGCAGGCGTATAGCTTTCCAGACGCTCCACGGCGCGGGGCGACAGGATCAGCATCCCGTGGGCCGCTTCGCCGCCCAGCACCTTTTGCCAGCTGAACGTGGTCACATCCAGTTTGTCCCAGGGCAGGTCCATCGCAAAGGCAGCACTGGTCGCGTCGCACAGGGTCAGGCCCGCGCGGTCGGCGGGGATTGCATCGCCATTGGGCATGCGCACACCCGATGTGGTGCCGTTCCAGGTAAAGCAGACGTCGTTGTCATAGTTCAGCGCGGCCATATCCACGATCTCGCCGTATTCGGCAGTGTGAGTGGTGGCGTCGATTTTCAGCTGTTTGACCACGTCGGTGACCCAGCCCGCGCCAAAGCTTTCCCAGGCGACCATCTCGGCGGGGCGTTCGCCCAGCAGTGACCACATTGCCATCTCGTAGGCGCCGGTGTCGGATGCGGGAACGATGCCGATGCGGTAATCGGCGGGCACGCCGAGAATCTCGCGGGTGTCCTCGATCGCTTTCAGCAGCTTGGCCTTGCCAACGCTTGCACGGTGCGAGCGGCCCAAGGGCGCGTCGGACAGGTTGTTCAAATTGAATACGGGGGGTTTGGCACAGGGGCCGGAAGAAAAACGCGGGTTGGCCGGCCGCGTTGCCGGTTGGTCAATAGCCATTTCTGGTATCCTCACAGATAATCGCCCTTCGTTGGGGAAGGGTGTCCCACTGACGCATCTACGGCGCTTCGATGGGTGGCGCAATGGGGAAAACGCGACTATAGCGCCGCTTGAACAGCTTTTTGCGACATTGGTGGAGCGGACCCGAAACATGACTGCATTTATGTGTACGCTGATCGCGGCTCCCGGCGCGCTGCAACCCGAACTGGCCGAGGCGCTGCGCAATGCCTGGGGCGGTGGTCCTGTCGATTGGCTGTCGCCGGACGAGGCGGCGGAATTCACGCTGGCGCAGATGCCAGACAATCGCTGGGACGTGTGGGCGGACGTGCAAAAAATGGGCGTTGATCTGGTGATCCAGCCCGCCGAGGGGCGGCGCAAGAAGATGCTGCTGGCCGATATGGACAGCACGATGATCCAGCAGGAATGTATTGACGAGCTGGCCGATGCCGCAGGGGTCGGTGACTTCGTCAAGGACATCACCGCCCGCGCGATGAACGGCGAACTGGATTTCGAAGCGGCCCTGCGTGAGCGAGTGGGGCTGCTGAAAGGGCTGGGTGCTGGCGTGATTGATGAGGTTCTGGCGCAGCGCATCACCTATATGCCCGGCGGTGCGACCTTGCTGGCCACGATGAAGGCGCAGGGCGGCCATGCGGCGCTGGTGTCGGGCGGGTTCACCGCCTTTACCGGGGCAGTCGCGGCGCATCTGGGGTTCGACGAGAACCGGGCCAACACACTGATCGTGGAGGGTGGCACGCTGACCGGCACCGTGGCCGAGCCGATCCTGGGCAAGCAGGCCAAGGTCGACGCGCTGGAGCAGATCACCGCGCGTCTGGGTCTGTCCGAGGCCGATGTGATCGCCGTGGGCGATGGGGCCAACGATCTGGGGATGCTGCACCGCGCAGGCACCGGCGTGGCGCTGCACGCCAAGCCGGTGGTCGGTGCCGAATGCGATGTGCGGATCAACCACGGCGACCTGACGGCGCTTCTGTTCATCCAAGGCTATGCGCGGTCGGACTTCGTCTAGATCAGGGCAGGAGCCGCACGCACTGCGCCCGTTATCAAATCGCAGCGGTTGCGGATCGGTGCGTTCAGGTACTTTAGCGTTTCGGGGTGATCCGGTTCCAGAACGCCCAGCTTGACCAGGATCGCGGCGATCGCGCATTCGGCAGCACGGGTGCCGCCGTCCTCGATCTTCAACGCGACGCCCATCTTCAGCTCGGGGATAATGGCGATAAAGAACGCCTCGGCCCCCGTCTTGATCGCGACCTTGCCGCCCATCGCGCGCATCAGGTTGGTGCAGGCGCGCCCTTCACCCGCGACCAGTTCGGGGTGCAGCGTCATTGCCGTGCGCAACCGTTCCTCGGCGCTGCCTGTGGGCGCGGCGGCAAAATGCGCCATCGCGCGGGCCATACCATGCAGGCTGGTGGCAAAGTTGGGCGCGCTGCATCCGTCGATGCCGAAGCCGGGGCTTGATTCGCCGGTGACACGCTCGAACGCTTCCAGACAAGCGCGCTGCACTGCGTGATCAGGATCGACGTAATCGGGGCCAGCGCCCAGATGTTTGTTCAGCGTCAGAAATCCGCTGTGCTTGCCCGAGCAGTTGTTGTGCATCTGGCAGGGGCGTTCTTGGGCACGGATCAGCGCATTGCGCGCGTCGCGGTCGTCGGGTTCCTGTGGTCCACAGCGAAAGTCGTCGTCGCCAAGGTCCAGATGATCCAGCCATTTCGCCACGCGTTCGGTGTGGATCGCCGCCCCGTTGTGCGAGGCGCAGGCCAGCGCCAGATGCTCGGTGCCAAGGCCAAAGGCATCCGCCGCGCCGCTTTCGATCAGGGGCAGCGCCTGCAGCATCTTGGAAGACGATCGCGGTAGCACGGTGGCCTGCGGATCGCCCCAGGCGTGTACGATCTGTCCGGTGTCGTCACAGACCACGGCATGCCCACGATGGACGCTTTCCAGAAAGGGGCCGCGCCAGACTTCGGCCATTGAAACGGCATTCGACATAGTTCACCTCACATCTTGGCGATTTCCTGCCAATTTGGGTTTCGTGGGTCGCGGTTTTCGCGTTAATATGTTTCTTGTCGAGAAGAATTGAGGCAGTTGCAAGAGAAGGCCCCGCGCAACGGGCCACGGGCACCGCCCTTCGTATTGAGGCTAAGGACAGTCTGGAGGCTGGACAGATGGGATTTATGAGTACAACGGCAGGTGTTTTGGGTATGGCGGGGCTGACGATGGCCTTGACGGTCAATACCGCTGCCGCGCAAGACCAGAGCACCAACCGTGTCGCAGCCAAGACCGATTGGAGCGTCTTTGTCGAAGACAACCCGACCGAATGCTGGAGCGTGTCGACCCCCAAGGAAATCGTGAACACCCGTGACGGACGTGTCGTGGCCGCGACTCGCAGCCAGATCCTGCTGATGGTGTTCTATCGCCCCAGCGCCGAAGCCAAGGGCCAGGTGGCCTTTACCGGCGGGTATCCCTTTGCCAGCGGCAGCACCGTCAACGTGAACATCAGCGGCAGCGAGTTTGAGCTGTTCACCGATGGTGAATGGGCGTGGCCCGCGACAGCAGCCGACGACACCAAGATCGTGACCGCCATGAAGCGCGGTGCCGATGCGGTCGTCACCGGCGTGTCCGGTCGGGGCACCACCACCAAGGATACATTCTCGCTGTTGGGCTTTACCGCAGCAGTCGAAGAAGCCGAAAGCCGCTGCGGCGGCTAAGCGCGTCGGACAGCGGGGCCGAATCCTTTGATCCTGCCCCGCTTTCCTATATAGAGGCGCATCACCCCAACTCCGGAGTTGCCCCGATGTCTGCCGATGCGCCGATCACTCAAGATGTTATGACCATCCCCCGCAAGGTTCCTGCAGGGCCTGCGAACCTGGTCGGCATGACCCGCGCCGCAATGCGCGATGCGCTGATTGCCATCGGCACGCCGGAAAAGCAGGCCAAGATGCGCGTCGGGCAGATCTGGCAGTGGATCTATCAATGGGGCGTGCGCGACTTTTACGCCATGACCAACCTCAGCAAGGCATTCCGCGCCGAACTGGCCGAAGCCTTTGTGATCGAGATTCCCGAAGTCGTGTCCAAACAGGTCAGCACCGATGGCACCCGCAAGTGGTTGGTGCGCATTGCGGGCGGCCACGAGGTCGAGGTGGTCTATATCCCCGAGGAGGGGCGCGGAACGCTGTGCATTTCCTCTCAGGTCGGCTGCACGCTGACCTGTTCGTTCTGCCACACAGGCACGCAAAAGCTGGTGCGCAACCTGACCGCAGGCGAAATCGTCGGTCAGGTGATGATGGCACGCGATGATCTGGACGAATGGCCCGAACATGGCAAACGCACCGAAGATGCGCGCCTGTTGTCGAACATCGTGCTGATGGGCATGGGCGAGCCGTTGTATAACTTTGAAAACGTGCGCGACGCGATGAAGATCGCGATGGACCCCGAGGGCATCCAGTTGTCGCGCCGTCGCATCACCCTGTCGACCTCCGGCGTCGTCCCCGAGATCGCCCGCACCGCCGAAGAGATCGGATGCCAACTGGCCGTGTCGTTCCATGCCACCACCGACGAGGTGCGCAACAAGCTGGTGCCGATCAACAAGCGCTGGAATATTGCGGAGTTGCTGGACGTGCTGCGGACCTATCCGAAGGTCAGCAATTCCGAGCGGATCACCTTTGAGTACGTCATGCTGGACGGCGTAAACGATAGTGACGAGGACGCCTATCGCTTGATCGAACTGATCCGGGGCATCCCGGCCAAGATCAACCTGATCCCGTTCAACGAGTGGCCCGGTGCGCCTTACAAGCGGTCCTCGAACAACCGCATCCGCGCGTTTTCCGAGATCGTCTACAAGGCCGGTTACGCCAGCCCCGTGCGAAAACCGCGCGGCGAGGATATCATGGCCGCCTGCGGCCAGTTGAAATCGGCGACCGAGCGCGAACGCAAATCGCGCCGCGAGATTGCGGCAGAAACCGGGCTTAACTGATGCTTCTGGGGTGCTGGTGTCTTAATTGGACACAGTTGCCCCGAAGAAATCCCTATTGTGTACGATTTACGCCGAAAGACACCGCCATCCTGATCCTGCAATTAGGCAGGAACAGGAGAATTGAAATGTTGGACTTTTCGAACACAGATGCGGCACTTGCGGCCAAGGCCGTTGATCTGATCACCCAGGAACGCGCAAAGGCATTGTCCAAGCGTGAGTGGAAGCATCGGATTGCCGGATACGGCTATTGCATCCGCGACACCCAGCACGGTCAGATCGTGGAAACCCTGCCGCACCATATTCCGGTCTGTACGCTTCCCGCCGAACTGTGTGCCTGATCTTGGTCAACGCCGGCGTGCGGCCATACCTTGGGTCAGGCCCTGAACGAACGCCGCAGCAAGCGGCGGCATCGGGCTAGCGGCAGGTGGTGGTGGCGCTGTAGCGCTGGCCTGTGCGGTCGGCGACGCGGCCAGCGATGCCTCTGATACTGGCACGCGGGGTTTGCGGGCGACGAACATCAGGATCAGCCCAAGGCCAAAGAATGCCCCGCCCATGATCGCGCAGGCCGTGATCGGGTCGGTGACCGTCAGCAGCAGCATCAACCCCGATGCGCAGAGAAATCCCAGGCCGATCAAGGCCATCAACCCACCAAGGCCGCCAAGCGCATAGCGCCGGACGGCCAGATGGATGCGATACCGCAGTCCCAATAACATGTCTTAGTTCCGGCGCGTGGTCATCATGCCCACCAGAAAGCCCAGGCCAGCGGCAATACCAACGGCCAGTGCGGGCTGTTTGCGCACCGCGTCTTCTGCCTGACCGTAATACTGTTCGGCCATGTCCTGCACCTGCTCGCCTGCCTCGGCGGCACGCACGCGGGCATAGGTCGCCTGCTCCGAAGCAGTATTCTTCAAATCGGAAACGCCCTGTTTGACGCGGGCAGATGCCTCGTCTTTCTTATGGCTTGTCAATTGCCCCAGCAGAGTCGTCAGCTGAGCAATGTCCGCCTTGATCAATTCAAGCTGCGCGGACACGTCCGAGGTGTCGGTCGCCTGCGGTTTCGTCTTGGATGCTACTGTGCTCGCCATGGGGCCCCCTAGAGTTCAATATTCAAAGCCCCAACGCAGAGCGCCGCGGTTTGGTTCCCGATTATCTTCCGGGAATCGTTTCGCGGGGTTGTGTGGTCTCCCAGCCGTCGATTACGTCCATCGCTTCCTGCGCGGTTTCGACGAAGCGGAACAGCTCGAGGTCCTGCGGCGAAATTGTGCCCGCGTCGGCCAACGCCTCCCAATTGATGATCTTTTCCCAGAAATCCCGGCCGAACAGAAGGAACGGCACACGCTCCATGCGCCCGGTCTGGATCAGGGTCAGCGCCTCGAACATTTCGTCCATGGTGCCAAAGCCGCCCGGAAACACGCAGATCGCGCGGGCACGCATCAGGAAGTGCATCTTGCGGATGGCGAAGTAGTGAAAGTTGAAGCAAAGCTCGGGCGTCACATAGGCGTTCGGTGCCTGCTCGTGCGGCAAAACGATGCTGAGCCCGATCGACTTGCCGCCTGCCTCGCTTGCACCGCGGTTGCCCGCCTCCATCACGCCGGGACCGCCGCCGGTGACGATGATGTTCTCGTGACCATCGCTTTCCAGTGATCGCAGGGTCATCTGATGCGCGAACTCCTGTGCGACGTCGTAGAAGTGCGACAGATCAGCCAGCGTCTGGGTGCGGGCCCTATCCCTGTTCGCCGGGGCGGGAATGCGTGCGCCACCAAAGAGAACGATGGTTGATCGGATGTCCTGTTCGTCCAGCAGCAAGGTGGTCTTGAGCAATTCCAGTTGCAGACGCACCGGGCGCAGTTCCTCGCGGCAGAGGAAATCGTCGTCGGCAAAGGCAAGCTTGTAGGCCGACGCGCGGGTTTGCGGCGTATCGGGCGCGTCCTTGACTTTGGTGCGGTCGACGCCTGCGTGGCGCAGGGGGTGACGTGCGGTGTGGTCGGCAGGCTTGGTCATTGTCTCTCCGGTGTCCGTGTTGTCGGCAACATGCCTTGGTTTGGCAGCATTGGAAACGCGATAGTGGGCCTCCGCCGATGCCTCTGCGTCACCCACATGCATTGCGCGAGGGCCCCTCAGAGGCTAAAGGGGCTGAAATGTCCCAACACTGGAATTATTGCCATGTCCAACGCACACCTTGAATCCTCAATCGAAGCTGCATGGGAAGCCCGCGACAGCATTTCGTCGGCAACCACGGGTGAAACCCGCGAGGCCATCGAAGAGACGCTGAACGCGCTGGACAGCGGCAAGCTGCGCGTCGCCGAGAAACAGGCGGACGGGGCGTGGCACGTCAACCAGTGGGCCAAGAAGGCGGTTCTGCTGGGATTTCGGATCAAGGACATGGAACTGCAAGAAGGCGGCCCCCAGGGCGGCGGTTGGTGGGACAAGGTTGACAGCAAGTTCAAGGGCTGGGGCGATGCCGAATGGAAATCGGCTGGCTTTCGCGCCGTGCCGAACTGCGTCGTACGCAAATCGGCGTTCATCGCACCCGGCGTGGTTCTCATGCCGTCCTTCGTGAACCTGGGCGCCTATGTGGACGAGGGCACGATGGTCGACACGTGGGCGACCGTCGGCAGCTGCGCGCAGATCGGCAAGAACGTGCACCTGTCGGGTGGCGTTGGCATCGGCGGCGTACTTGAGCCGATGCAGGCCGGTCCGACCATCATCGAAGACAACTGCTTTATCGGGGCGCGTTCCGAGGTCGTCGAAGGCTGCATCGTGCGCGAAGGGTCGGTCCTGGGCATGGGCGTGTTCATCGGCCAGTCGACCAAGATCGTGGACCGTGAAACCGGCGAATTCACCTATGGCGAAGTGCCTGCGGGGTCCGTCGTTGTGGCCGGAACGATGCCGTCCAAGAACAACGTCAGCCTCTATTGCGCGGTGATTGTCAAAAAGGTCGACGCAAGGACACGGTCGAAAACCTCTATCAACGAATTGCTGCGCACCTGATGGAACAAAACCCGCCCCTGCCCGTTGTATCGGCGAAATACTCATAGGAGAGACAGATGACGGGCATAGGTTGGTTCGCCGCCATTATCGTAGGCGCCCTTGCGGGTTGGATTGCTGAGAAGATCATGAATTCCAGCATGGGGTTGCTTGCAAACATCGGCCTGGGGATCGTGGGTGCCATCGTCGCCAACTTTCTGCTGGTCGCCATCGTCGGCAGCACGCTGGGTGGCTGGATCGGGCAGCTGATCGTGGGCGTGATAGGCGCATGTCTGTTGATCTGGATCACACGTCTGATCCGAGGGCGCGCCTGAGGCTTTTCAGCTCGCCCCTTTTCAGAACGACAATAACACGCTAGGGCTGCCGCACATTCATGCGGCGGCCCTATTCATGTCTGAGACCAAGAAACCCAAGAAACCTTCGCGCCAGCAGGTCTATACCCTGCTGGTCCAGATCGGCCGGAAAAAGGGCGACGGGCTGCCGGACAAGGCGACAGGTGCTGCGCTGATGTGCTTTGCCAGCGGCGTGGACGAGGCCGAGGCCGTGCGCGAAACCGTGGCCATCCTGAAGCAGGCGGATACCGCCCCGCTGGACGTCACGGGCTATGGCACCTTGGCCGAGCGTGAGGAAGAAGGCCACGAGATCGACGACGAAGAACGCGCACTGATGCAGCAGGCGCTGGATGAGAACGCGGTGATCGTGGCACAGGTCACGCCGTTCTTCGACCCACTCTAGAGAGCTTGGCCTGCTGCTTCTAGGATGAAGCGGCAGGCCTGTGGTGTCACGCGGCGCGCTGATCGGTCAGCGTGATCGCCTCGAACCATTTCAGCACCGGGAATGCGGGCTTGCCGTGTTCAGGCAAGGTGGACCGTTCGAGATTCTGCAAGGCGCTGTTGATCAGCAGGTCGGATTTGCGGCGCAGACGCCCGATATAGAGACTTTCGACCCAGGTGCCCGCAGTCAGCAGCGTCTCGTGGCCCGGCAACAGCAACTGCGTATAGGTGATGACTGGCCCGCTGGGCGCGGGGTGTGCTGCATGTCCGTTCATCAGGTGGCGGGCAGGCACCAGAACGGCCTCTTGGTTGAACAGATACTCCACATCCGACCCGCGCAGCACCAGGCGTTGATCCGGTGCGACAACGATGTCCTGTTGCAGGTCGAAATAGGGCGCGCGCAGCCGCACGGGCGAAAAGCTGCCCCTTGCGGGAACGGTCCGGTCAATGCGGTGCAGCACGGGCACGACGCCCGAACGTTCGGTCATGACCGTATCGCCACGCTGCAATTCGCCCACGGGCCGGTAACCATGCGGCGTGGCCGCCATCACCGAGGGGTCCAGCGAGGGCATCGGTCCGATGGGCTCAACTTCGGTCGAGACGGCGGCAAAGATCACGTCCTGCGCCAGAACGCGGTCGCTTTGCCCCAGAATCAGGTCGCGCAGGTCCGATACCAGGAACGGCTTGGGGTCCGCGATCTGCACGACCAGCACCTCGCCCTGCTCGGGCTCCTCGATCGACAGCCGCGCCCATTTGGTTGCGGTGTCCCAGGCATATGTCACGCGCAGCACGTCGGTGCGTGCGAACGTCTTGCGCCGGATGGCACCGTGCACGACCGTGCCATTGTGGTTGTGCACCATCGAGATGCCGCCACCCGGTATCGCCTGAAAGGTCAGGCTGCGCGGCCACGGATGGCAGGCGGAAAAGCCGAACAGTTCCTGCGGGCGGCCATCGGGCGACATGCGTGTCTCCAGCATCAGGCTGCCGCGTGTCAGCA
This sequence comes from Pseudosulfitobacter koreensis, assembly GCF_024733015.1. Lineage (GTDB taxonomy): Bacteria > Pseudomonadota > Alphaproteobacteria > Rhodobacterales > Rhodobacteraceae > Pseudosulfitobacter > Pseudosulfitobacter koreensis. The sequence goes on along the minus strand of NZ_JANKJG010000001.1, from coordinate 471,472 downwards.
GCCCGCCATCGGCCGTGTCGCACCGGGGTGCATCGTGGTGGTCCAGTCCCAACCCGTTGGCGCAAAAGCGGCCCTCGCGGGTGTCGAGTAGTGCAATCCAAGCCATATCAGGCGACCTTTTGTGCGCGGCGCCACAGGTCCGCTTCATAGTGTTTCAGTGTCCGTCGCGCGGCGGGGGAATAGCCTCCGCCGTTTGATGGGTCGGAATGGGAAAGCGAGTCTGGCTTGCGGGGGATTGATACTGAAATTTGTGGTGCTGCGATCATGTCTGCCTCTTGCCCTTGAAGCGAGACAGAACGATCAGCAGCGCACAGTTGACCTGTGCCCATTGCGCCATGCGGTTGTTGCATGTTTGTGCCATACGTTGATGGCGATACTGCTGAATGCCCTGCCTCGGGTCATGTTATTGGGCGTGAGCCTAGCATGTAATTTCCGAGTTTGGTAACAGAATATTCAAGTAAACGCCGCGCTTGCGGGCCACTCTTGCCGCAATGTCGCCAACACCCATTGATCCAAGGATACCTCATGCCCCCCATTGACCCCGCCGAACTGACCGCCGAACTGGTCAAATGCGCCTCTGTCACGCCAGCGGATGCCGGGGCGCTGGATGTGCTAGCGGACGCGTTGTCCCAGGCGGGGTTTGCTGTGACATGGGCGGATCGTGGGGGGATCCGCAATCTCTTTGCGCGCTGGGGCGAAAAGGGGCACGCGCGCACCTTCGGCTTCAACGGCCACACAGATGTGGTCCCGGTGGGCAATGAAAGCGCGTGGACCCATCCGCCATTTTCCGCCGATGTCGTCGACGGGGTGATGTACGGGCGCGGCACGACCGACATGAAATCGGGCGTAGCCGCCTTTGTTGCCGCTGCCATCGACTTTGTCCGGGACACCCCGCCCGAGGGTGCGATTATCATCGCGATCACCGGTGACGAGGAAGGCGATGCAGAGCACGGCACCACCGCCCTGCTGGACCACATGGACAAGCATGGCGAGGCGATGACCGTCTGCCTGGTGGGCGAGCCGACCTGCCCTGAAACCATGGGCGAGATGATCAAGATCGGGCGGCGCGGGTCGATGACCGCCTGGATCGAGGTGACCGGCAAGCAGGGTCATTCTGCCTATCCGCACCGCGCGTTGAACCCGCTGCCCGCAATGGTGCGTCTGATGGACCGGCTGGCCAGCTATCCGCTGGATGAGGGCACCGACCATTTCGACCCCTCGACGCTGGCGGTGGTGACCGTGGACACCAGCAACCCCGCGACCAACGTGATCCCCGCGTCATGTTCGGCCTGCGTGAACATCCGTTTCAACGACATCCATTCCGGCGACAGCCTCAGCCAGTGGCTGCACGACAACGTGGGTCAGGTGATCGAGGAATTCGGCGTAAAGATCGATATGCGCATCAAGGTTTCGGGTGAAGCGTTTCTGACACCCCCCGGCGATCTGTCCACGTTGGTCAGCACCGCTGTCGAGGCTGAAACGGGGATCAAACCGCTCTTGTCCACCACCGGCGGCACCTCGGACGCGCGTTTCGTCAAGAACCACTGCCCCGTGGTCGAATTTGGTCTGGTTGGTCAGTCGATGCATCAGGTGGACGAACACGTGCGCGTTGAACATATCCATCAGCTGAAAGCCATCTATGGCCGCATCCTGCGTGATTATTTCGCATGACGGTCGAGATCGCGCAGACTCGTGATATCGCCGCCTGCCGCGCGTTGCGGCGGACCGTTTTCATAGAGGAACAGCAGGTGCCCGAAGCCGACGAGATCGACGATCTGGACGACGAGGCGCTGCATGTTCTGGCGACTGACGCTGGCCGTCCCGTGGGGTCGGCGCGGATTTTGCTGTCGGCAGAGACCGCCAAGATCGGGCGCGTCTGCGTGTTGCAGGGCATGCGCGGCACCGGGTTGGGCGCCGCGCTGATCCGCGCAGCATTGGAGATTGCCCGACAAGAACCCGGCATCACGCGGGCCAAGCTGGGATCGCAGGAACACGCGATACCGTTCTATGAGAAGTTGGGGTTCGCCGCCTTTGGGCCGGTCTATTTGGACGCAGGCATCCGCCACCGCGACATGGAACGGGCCCTGTGAAACCGACGCTTGTCGTCATGGTCAAGGAACCGCGTGCGGGTCGGGTGAAGACGCGGCTGGGGCGCGACATCGGAATGACCGCCGCCGCGTGGTGGTTCCGCCATCAGGTGCGCCGCCTTCTGCGTCAGACTGTCGATCCGCGCTGGGCAACGGTTCTGGCCGTAGCACCCGACCGCGCCGGGATGACCAGCCGCGTCTGGCCTGCGCATCTGCCTCGCTGGCCCCAGGGGCGCGGCGATCTGGGGGACCGTATGGCACGGATGATGGCGCGCGCAGGTGGTCCGGTCTGCGTGATCGGGGCCGACGTGCCGGGCATCACACGCGCGCATATTGCCAGCGCTTTTGCCGCGCTCGGCGACCATGATGCGGTGTTCGGTCCGGCGGAAGACGGCGGCTATTGGCTGATCGGCCTGCGCCGTGCGCGTCCCTTGCCGCGCGGGCTGTTCCAGGGCGTGCGCTGGTCCACCGAACACGCGCTGGCAGACACATGCGCCAGCCTGCCGGGGCTTCGCATCGCCCAGATAGAGACGCTGCGCGACGTGGACACCGTCGCCGATCTGGACATGACAAATAGCCGATGACGCTGCCCCATGCCCGTGCTACCTCGGAGATATGAGCCGTATACCTTCAAAACCCGAAATTCTCGACTGGATTGCCGCCAATCCGACCCTGACCGCCAAGCGTGACATCGCCAAGGCCTTCGGGATCAAGGGTGCGGCCCGGATCGACCTGAAACGTCTGCTGCGCGAACTGGAAGACGAGGGTCATCTGGAAAAGCGCAAGCGGTCCTATCAGGACCCCGACCGCCTGCCGCCCGTCAGCATCCTGCAGGTGTTGGCCCCGGACAAGAATGGCGATCTGTTCGCCCGCCCGCTGGAGTGGCACGGCGAGGGCGTGGAGCCTGTGGTGCTGATGATCACCCGCACTTCTGATCCAGCGCTGGGCGAGGGCGACCGTATTCTGGCGCGTCTGACCGTGGTGACCGCCGAGGATCACAACTACGAGGCGCGGATGATCCGGCGCGTCGGCTCGAACCCCAAGAAGATTCTTGGCGTGTTCCGCAAGACGGCCGAGGGCGGGCGTATCCTGCCGGTGGACAAGGGTGCCGACAAGGAATGGCAGGTGTCCGCCGATGCTACGGGCGGCGCGCGTGACGGCGAACTGGTCGAGGCGGAGCTGGCCGGGCCTGCCCGCATGGGTCTGCCCCGCGCGCGGATCGTCGAGCGGCTGGGTGATCCATCGGCCCCCAAGGCGGTGTCGCTGATCGCGATCCGCCAACACGGCATTCCCGACGACTTCCCCGACGAGGTGGTCGCAGAGGCCGACGCGATGAAGCCCATGGGCCTGAAGGGTCGCGAGGACCTGCGCGACATGCCCCTGATCACCATCGACCCGTGGGATGCGCGCGACCACGACGACGCCTGCTATGCCCATCCCGATGACGATCCCAAGAACGAAGGTGGCCATATCATCTGGGTCGCGATTGCTGATGTGGCGGCCTATGTCACCCCCGGCTCGGCGCTGGACCGCGAGGCGCGCAAACGGGGCAACTCGACCTATTTCCCCGACCGCGTGGTGCCGATGCTGCCTGACCGGCTGTCGGGCGATCTGTGCAGCCTGCACGAGGGCGTGCCGCGCGCCTGTATTGCCGTGCGCATGCAGATCGACGCCCACGGCGAAAAGATCAGCCACCACTTCGTGCGCGGACTGATGCGCTCGCCTGCCTCGCTGAACTATGAAGAGGTGCAGGCGGCCATCGACGGCAACCCGAATGACCGCTGTGGCCCCTTGCTAGAGCCTGTTTTGCAACCTCTTTACGATGCCTATGCCGCCTTGGTCAAAGCGCGCCACCTGCGTCAACCGCTGGAGCTGGACCTGCCAGAGCGTCAGATCGTGCTGGAGGACGACGGCACCGTCAGTTCCGTGAACTTCAAGGAGCGGCTGGACGCGCATCGCCTGATCGAGGAATTCATGGTGCTGGCCAATGTCGCCGCCGCCGAAACCCTGATCGCCAAAAAACAGCCGCTGCTGTTCCGGGTGCACGAGGAACCCAGCCCCGAAAAGCTGAACGCGCTGCGCGAAACGGCGCTGGAGGCAGGCTTTCCACTGGCGAAGGGGCAGGTGCTGAAAACCATGCACCTGAACCGGCTGCTGGCCGCCGCTGCCGGGTCCGAAGATGCAGAGCTGATCAATATCTCGACCCTGCGTTCGATGATGCAGGCCTATTACGGGCCGCAAAACTTCGGCCACTTCGGTCTGGCGCTGCGCAATTACGCCCATTTCACCTCGCCGATCCGACGCTATGCCGATCTGATCGTGCACCGCGCGCTGGTGACGGCGCATGGCTGGGGTAAGGACGGGCTGAAGCCCGAAGACATCGAACGGCTAGAAGAGACCGGGCAACACATTTCAGACACCGAGCGGCGGTCTATGGTCGCCGAACGGGACACGACCGACCGCTATCTGGCTTCTTACCTGTCGGAACGCGTGGGCGACGAGTTCACCGGGCGGATCAGTGGCGTCGCCAAGTTCGGAGCCTTCGTCAAGCTGGACGACAGCGGCGCCGATGGTCTGGTGCCGATCCGCACGCTGGGCCGCGAGTTCTTTCACTTTGACCGCGAAGCGGGCACGCTGATGGGGGCCGACACCGGCCTGACGATCAGCATCGGCCAGCGGGTTACAGCGCGACTGACCGAAGCGGCCCCCGTGACGGGGGGCATCGCATTGGAGTTGCTGTCGGTCGACGGAGACAAGATGCCCCAGGGTGGCAGCCGATCACCCGCTGGCCGCGCACCCCGGCGCAAGGTGGCCAAGGGCAAACGCAAGGCCGACAAGATCAAGCGCAAGGTCAGCCGCAAACGCAGCTGAGGCGCGACACATCTGCTGTCATTTTCTGACAGCAGATGTGCTATAAGGGCCGTATGAGCCGCACCCACCGCCTGTTCCAACTGATGCAACATCTGCGCCGCCTGTCGCCGCCCGTCACGGCGCAGCACCTGGCCTGCGACATGGATGTGTCGCTGCGCACCGTGTACCGCGATATCGACGCGCTGCGGGGTCTGGGTGCCGTGATCGACGGCGAGGCGGGCTTTGGCTTTACCCTGATCGAAGACGCGACGCTGCCGCCGCTGGGGTTCGAGGATGACGAGCTGGAGGCGCTGGTTCTGGGTCTGCGCGATGTCGCGGTGATCGGCGACCCGGCGCTGGCCAAGGCGGCTGAATCGGCGCTGGTCAAGATACAGGCCCGTGTCCCGCCCCGTCAGGCCCACCGTTTGAAACATGCCATTCTGGACGCGCAGCGATTTCGCCGCCCGTGCCCGCCGACGATCGACGTAGGGCGATTGCGCAGTGCCACGTGGGAGGAGCTTTGCGTGCGGTTCGCCTATTCCGACGCAGCGGCGCAGCAGACCGAGCGGACGGTGCGCCCGCTGGGCATCGTCTACCTGGATCAAAACAACGTACTGCTGGCTTGGTGCCTGTTGCGGCAGGATTTCCGCACCTTCCGGCTGGACCGGATGCACGACCTTGAGGTGACAGGCACCAGCTTTCGACCGCACCGCGTGGCGCTGCTGCGCCAGCACCTGGAGCGGATTCGTGCCGAGAGCTGTGCCCATGACGCGGGCGGTGCCTGATCTCTTTCGATATGCCATGATTGCCGCTAGGCTTGTGCCAATCACGCGACAAAAGCAGCGAGAATCGAGGCAAACATGCGGTACATCGCACTCACAGCGGCAGCGCTGGGTACATTTTTGGGCGGTCCGCTGAAAGCGGACGATCCGGTCGAGGGCTCTGCCCGCCCGGTGCTGCGCCCGCAGCCTGCGGCATCGGCCAAGGACACGACCGTCGCACCTGTTCCCGTCGCTGATGCAGACGCGCAGGCGCAGTCGAATGCGGATTTTCAGCGCTGGATCGAGGCATTCTATCCCAGGGCCGTGGCCAAGGGCATCCGTCAAGCGACGCTGGATCGCGCCTTTGACGGGGTCAGCTATGATGTTGACGTCGTGCGGCGCGATCGCAATCAGTCCGAGTTTACCAAGACGATCTGGGAATATCTGGACACGGCTGTCTCTGACGTGCGCATCGCCAACGGGCAGACCGCGCTGCGCGACAACAGCGCAGCACTGGACCGGATCGAGGCGGCCTACGGCGTGGACAAGCACGTCGTGACGGCGATCTGGGGTCTGGAAAGCGCCTATGGCGGGTTTCGCGGCTCTAACAACACGGTTCAGAGCCTTGCGACGCTGGCCTACGACGCACGGCGCAGTGCGTTCTTTGAAGAGCAGTTGCTGGCGGCGCTGGCGATCCTGGAAAACGGCGATGTGCCTGCCAGCCGGATGAACGGCAGCTGGGCGGGTGCGATGGGACACACGCAGTTCATGCCCACGTCATATCTGGCACATGCGGTTGATTTCACCAAAGACGGCAAGCGCGACATCTGGTCGGATGATCCGACGGATGCGCTGGCGTCAACGGCGGCCTATCTCAAGCATCATGGCTGGCAGACGGGCATGCCATGGGGCGTCGAGGTAACGCTGCCAGAAGGGTTCGACTATACCCAAGCCGACCGGGACATCACGCGATTGCCATCGGTCTGGGCGCGCATGGGTGTCGCCGGCGTGGGCGGTGCGGTGCCGGACCACGGACCGGCGGCGATCCTGCTGCCCGCCGGATCGCGGGGCGTGGCGTTTCTGGTGTTCGAGAATTTCAAGGCCATAGAGGCGTATAACTCTGCCGATGCCTATGTGATCGGCGTCGGGCACTTGGCAGACCGCATTCGGGGCGGTGCCGGCTTCAGGGCCGACTGGCCGCTGGGCGACCGCGCGCTGAGCTATGACGAGCGGATCGAGTTGCAGGAGCGGCTGACGGCGCAGGGGTTCGACACGCAGAAGATCGACGCCAAGATCGGGCCGCTGACGGTGGCCGCGGTGCGGCGGTTTCAGGTATCGAAAGGGATGGTGCCGGATGGCTATGCCTCGCTGCGCCTGCTGGAGCGGCTGCGCGGCGGCTAAAGCCTTTCTTGAAAATAATGATAGAAAAACCATCACCTGACGCGTTGAAATCTGTGATTTCAGGCAGCGTCAAGTGAGTCAGGTTTTTTCGAAAGTGCCAAAGGGGCAGGACCGGGGCGCTGCCCCGGACCCCGGGATATTTCAAGCCAGAAGAAACCTAGCTTTCGACGATACCGCGCAGACGTTCCGAGCGGCGGCGCAGCAGTTCGACGACTGTGAGCAGCAGGATCGAGATGCCCACCAGAAGCGTGGCAACCGCAAGGATCGTCGGGCTGATCTGTTCGCGCAGGCCGGTGAACATCTGCCAGGGCAATGTCTTTTGGCCCGCCGAGCCGACGAAGAGAACCACGACCACCTCGTCGAAGGACGTGATGAAGGCGAAGAGGCCGCCCGAGATTACGCCGGGCAGGATCAGCGGCATCTGCACGCGAAAGAAGGTGGTGACCGGATCTGCCCCCATGTTCGCGGCAGCGCGGGTCAGCGAGCGGTCAAAGCCGACCAACGTGGCTGTCACGGTGATGATGACGAAGGGAATTCCCAGCACCGCGTGGGCCAGGATGACCTTGACGTAGCCCACGAAATCCCGGTCGAGCCCCAGTGTCGCCTCGAGCCAGTTGCCCAGAGCCGAGTAGAAGAAGAACATGCCGGTCGCAGAGATGATCAGCGGAACGATCATCGGCGAGATCAGGATCGCCATGATCGTGCCTTTGAACGGGACGTGGCTTTGCGACAGGCCGACGGCGGCAAGCGTGCCCAGCGACACCGAGATGATCGTCGCGATGGGCGCGATTATCAGCGAGTTCTTCAGGCTGCGTTGCCATTCGTTATTGGTAAAGAAGTCCTGATAGTGCTTCAGGGAATAGCCGTCCGGGTCAAGCCGGAGCATTTCGGGCGTGAAGGTGAAGAAGTTCTCGGCGTTGAAGCTGAGTGGCATCACCACGAGGATCGGCGTGATCAGAAATATGAAGATCAGCGCGCAGATCACGCGAAAGGCGTAATACCAGATCCGTTGTGGCGTCGTTGCATAAGGAGGCAAGCCCATAATCAGTTATCCCAGTTTCACGTTGTCGATGCCGACGATCCGGTCGTAGCACCAGTAAAGGACGAGAACGACCGCCAGCAGGATCGTCCCTAATGCGGCTGCTAGGCCCCAGTTCAAAGAGGACGAAATGTGGTAGGCGATGCGGTTGGAGATGAACACGCCGCTGGTCCCGCCGACGATTTCGGGGGTGATGTAGTAGCCGATGGACAGGATGAACACGAGGATCGATCCCGCACCAATGCCCGGAACCGACTGCGGGAAGTAGACGCGCCAGAAGGCGGTCCAGTTCGTCGCACCCAGTGACTTGGCCGCGCGCAGATAGCTGGGTGGCACGGTCTGCATCACCGAATACATCGGCAGGATCATGAACGGCAGCAGGATGTGCGTCATCGCGACGATCGTGCCGAACTGGTTGTTGATCATGACCAGCCGGTTGGCGTCGTCCACCAGCCCGATCCAGACCAACACGTCGTTGATGACGCCCTGGGATTGCAGCATCACCTTCCACGCCGATGTCCGCACCAGAAGCGAGGTCCAGAAGGGCAAAAGCACCAGGATCATCAGCAGGTTCGCCTTGTACGCGGGCAGGTTGGCCAGGAGCCAAGCCACCGGATAGCCCAGCAGGATGCACGAGCCGGTGATCATCAGCGACATGAACAGCGTGCGACCAAAGAGCGTCAGCAGGATCTGCTTTTCCTCGGGCTGCCATTCATAGCCGTCGGGTGTTTTCTGCGCGTCGATGGCGTTCAGGAAGTAACCGGCGGTGTATTTGGACGAATGTGTCTGGATGGTTTCCCAGGGTGTGACAGTGCCCCATTCCTCGTCGATTTCCGCAAGTGTTTCCCGGTAGGAAGGGACATTGAAATCAACGGCCTGTGCTTGCTGCAAGAGGGCTGCGCGCTCTGCGCTCAGACCGGACAGGTCAGCGGTTGGCAGCTCTTCCAGCAGCGCCAGCGACACCAGTTCCCATGGGTCACGCTCGGCTGGGTTACGTTCGTCTTCCGTCACGGTGTAGACGGCCCATTCGGTATAGGTGCGCGCGGTGCGTGGCAGGACCGCGGCAATCTCGGCGCTGGGTACAAAGTCCATTTCGGCAGAGGCGGCGCTGTCGTTCAGTCGACCGATGCGGTCGCGCATGTTGCTCAGCAGGGTGGTGTTGCCTTCGCCGCTGCCTGCATCCATCAGCGCATACCATGTCTCGCCTTCACCGAAGGCCGGAACGGCATCTTCAAGCGCGTCGGCGGCGTCTCCGGCCAGATCGTCGACGCCGCGGCCCGATTGGCGGAACAGCGAGGAAATACCGGTTTGTTCATAATTCAGGCGGGACCCAAGGCGGGTGTGCCGCTTGGCTTCGGCGGCGACAAACAGGTCGTCGTACATCGCCTTGTAGACATCTTCGGACGGGAGATTGCCGGACTCGGCCTCCCAGCTGGCCAGTCGCTGCACGGTATAGGGCAGGGTGTTCGAGACGATATCGTTTTCGACAGACCGGAACAGCATGGAGCCGATCGGAATGATGAAGGTGACCAGAACGAAGATCAGCAACGGGGCGACCAACAGCAGGGCCCGGCCCTTTTGACGCCGTAAGGCGCGTGAAAGGCTGCGTTTCAGCGGTGTGCCGTCGGCGGCAAGAACGGGCCCGGACTCGGTGGGCGCGTTCGGCACAGGTGCGACAGGCACGGGGCCTGCGACGGCGTCATCATCTTTTGCGTTGCTCATCATCGGTCTCGCTTTGGAGGGTGGTGGGGGCCGGATGTGGCCCCCACCGAAGTCATGCAGTCAAGCGTGGCTTATTGGGCCAGCCACGATTGGAAGCGCGCGTCGATGTCGTCGCGATAGTCAGCCCAGAACATGTAGTTGTAGACGAACGTGTTCTTGGAGTTCTCGGGATCCGTCGGCATGTGCTGCTTCATGTTCTCGGGCACCAGAGGCGCCGAGGACTGACGTGCAGGACCGTAGGCGATGTAGTTTGCCTGGTCTGCCAGACGCTTGGTGTCTGTGGCGAAGTTCAGGAAGTGTTTGACACGTGCCAGGTCTGCGTCTTCCAGACCGGCGGGAATGATCCAGCCGTCAAGGTCGAACACCTGAGCGTCCCACATCATGCCAACGGGTTGGTCCTGCTCTTCGATGACCGAATACAGGCGACCGTTGTAGGTCGAACCCATGAAGATCTCGCCATCTGCCAGCAGCTGAGGCGTATCGGCACCGGCCGACCACCAGACAACGCTGTCCTTGATGGTGTCGAGCTTGGCCAGAGCCTGTTCCTGACCTTCGGCAGTTGCCAGAACGTCATAGACTTCGTCCTTGGCGACGCCGTCACAGAGCAGCGCCCATTCCATGTTGTTGATCGGACGCTTTTCCAGCGAACGCTTGCCCGGATATGTTTCCAGGTCGAAGACATCGCAGATTTCGTCGGGTGCATCGACACCTTCGGGCACCATGTCTGTGCGGTAGCCGAATGTTGTCGAATAGACGATCTGGGGAATGAAGCAGTCGGAGACGATCAGGTCACCGAAGTCATCTTCTGCCGCTGTACCGTCATCGCCTGCGGCGAGCAGTTCCTCGGGGTCGTATTCCATCGCCAGGCCTTCGTCGCACAGGCGGATGGCGTCAGCAGCAACAACATCGACCAGATCCCAGGTCACGTTGTCAGCTTCGTTCATGGCACGCAGTTTCGCCACAGCTTCGTTCGAGCTTTCGTCCCAAACAACTGTAACTTCCGGGTGCATTTCAACGTAGGGTTCCACGTATGCCTTGAGCTGGCTGTTCTGATAGGCGCCGCCCCAGGAAACGATGGTCATTTCGTTGGACATGTCTTGTGCAACGCCGACCGAAGCGGCGGCTGTCAGTGCAGAAGACGCAAGTAGCGTTTTCATCAAATTCATTGATAGTTCTCCCGTTTGTATGCCCAATTGGGTTTGGAGGCCATGATTGGGCTTGATCACAGCCTCATAGCGAGCGTGCCCCCGAAGGGATACGCCAGCCGTGCCGCAGACTTATGCGTCCAGCGCACGGCAATCTTCGGGCAACCAGCCGATTTCGATCTGGGTGCCGGGTGTCAGTCGCTCCTGGTCGGGTGCGTTCCGGGTCTTGATGACGAACTCGTCAGAACCGGCCACACGCAGACGGGTGCGGAAAATATCGCCCATGTAGATGAACTCGAGCACTTCGGCCTTAAGCGTCTTGGCGCCGGGCATCAGGCGGTCCTTGTTCATCTCGACCCGTTCTGGACGGATCGACACGCGGGTACGTTCGCCAACCTTGGTCACGTTGACCGGAACCGCGTCAATCAGATCACCGCCGTCCAGTTGCACCACGGCGGTGCCGTTGGAGATTTCCTTGATCTCGCCCATCAGCGTGTTGTTTTCGCCGATGAACTGCGCAACGAAGCTGTTTTCCGGCTTTTCATATAGCTGATCTGGCGGGGCAAGCTGCTGGATGCGGCCGTTTTCGAACACGGCGACCCGGTCGGACATCGTCAGCGCCTCTGTCTGGTCGTGGGTCACGTAGACCACTGTGATGCCCAGATCATGCGCCAGATTGGTGATTTCGAACTGCAGCGTCTCGCGCAGCTGCTTGTCGAGCGCGCCCAGCGGTTCGTCCATCAGGACCAGTTCGGGTTCGAACACCAGCGCCCGTGCCAGGGCGATCCGCTGTTGCTGGCCGCCTGACAACTGTGTGGGCCTGCGTCCGGCAAAGTCGTTCATCTGGACCATGCCAAGAGCGCGGTGGATTTTCTCCTCGCGCTGGGACTTGCCGATCTTGCGGACTTCCAGAGGGAAGGCCAGGTTTTCCGCGACAGTCATGTGCGGGAACAGCGCATAGTTCTGGAACACCATGCCGATGCCACGTTTGTGGGGCGGGATGTTGTTGATCGACGTTCCGCCGAGGCGGATGTCGCCGTGGGTTGCTGTTTCAAATCCCGCCAGCATCATCAGGCAAGTGGTCTTGCCCGATCCAGAGGGGCCAAGCATCGTAAGAAACTCGCCGCGCGGCATGGAAAGGTTCAAGTCTTTGACGACGAGGTTCACGCCGTCATAGCTTTTTTGCACGCGTTCGAACTCTACGAACGCCGCATCAGTCGATGTGTTAGCCAAATCCGGCTCCCTGATATTTATGACGACGGTGAACCCGCCTTGTTGATTGCAAGTAAAACGGTCGCAGCCCGGTATTGCAACCTGATTGCTGCAAAACAGTTGGTTGTGCCGTCAATGCAGGCAAATTTTCTGCTAAATCCTTGATAACAGGACAATGGCCTGCAAGTGGCGCCGCCTGTATTGTGTGCGTGGATCGCGGAATCGGTGAAAACCGGATAAGTGTTGCGTCGCAAGGCAACACCAAGCAAGTTCCTGAAAAGGGAGTACGCCCATGATTATTAAGCACTTGCCATTCACGACAGAGGAATACGACCGCCGCATTTCTCTGGTGCGCGGCGCCATGGATGCGGCCGGGATCGACACCCTGTTCGTGACCGACCCCAGCAACCAGGCGTGGCTTACCGGATACGACGGATGGTCATTTTATGTGCACCAGGGCGTGATCCTGCGTTTGGAGGGCGATCCGATCTGGTGGGGGCGGCGTCAGGACGCGAGCGGGGCGCGGCGCACCGTGTGGATGGATGACGACCATGTGCGCGGCTACGAGGACCATTTCGTACAGTCGACCGAGCGCCACCCGATGCAGGAGTTGGCAGGAATATTGCAAGAACTGGGTGCCAAGCGCATCGGCGTTGAGATGGACAACTATTACTTCTCCGCCAAGGCGTTCGCGGTGATGCAGGCGGGTCTGCCCGACGCCAAGTTTTCGGATGCCACCGCGATGGTGAACTGGAAACGCGCGGTCAAGTCCGAGCCGGAGCTGGACTATATGCGCAACGCGGCACGTATCTCGGAGAAGATCGTGGATGGTTTGCTTGAGCGGGTCGAACCCGGCGTGCCCAAGAACGAAGTCGTGGCCGAGATCTATCGGGATGCGGTGCGCGGCGTCGTGGGGGCGTGGGGCGATTACCCTGCGATCGTGCCGCTGCTGCCCTCGGGCACCGACGCCGCAGCGCCGCACCTGACATGGGATGGCCGTCCGTTCGAGACAGGCGAGGCGACGTTCTTCGAGATTTCAGGCTGTTACCGCCGTTATCACGCGCCGTTCTGCCGGTCGTTGTTCCTGGGCACTCCGCCTGATTTCCTGAAACGGGCCGAGGCGGCATTGGTCGAAGGGCTGGAGGCGGGTCTGGAAGCCGCCCGTGCGGGAAACCGCGCTTGCGATATCGCAAATGCGCTGGCTGCCCCGCTTGAGGCGGCAGGCATCGAGCGGGGCGAGCGCTGCGGCTATCCCATCGGGCTCAGCTATCCGCCAGACTGGGGCGAACGCACGATTTCGTTGCGGGTCAGTGACGAGACGGTGCTGGAGCCGAACATGACCTTTCATTTCATGCCGGGCCTGTGGATGGCCGACTGGGGGCTTGAGATCACCGAAAGCATTCGCATCACCGAAGACGGCGCGGCAGAGTGTTTCTGTGACCGCCCGCGCAAGATGTTCGTGAAGCCATGAGCCTGCGCGAAACCGTCGAGCTTCTCGACCAGTTGATCGCGATGCCCACGGTGTCGGCGGACAGCAACATGGCGATGATCGCCGAACTGGCGCACCGGCTGGAAGCTGCGGGTGCGCGCACGGATGTGATGCTGGCGCCCTGCGGCACCAAGGCGAACCTGTGGGCCAGTATCGGTCCAGATGCGCCGGGCGGGCTGCTGCTGAGCGGTCATACGGATGTGGTGCCGGTCACTGATCAGGACTGGAGTTCCGATCCGTTTCAGATGCGCGAGGCCGATGGTCGCCTCTATGGGCGCGGCACCTGCGACATGAAGGGGTTCATCGCCGCCGCCGTGGTGATGGCGAGCAAGGTTCAGGCGCAAAAGCCGGTGCATTTCGCGTTCACCTATGACGAAGAGGTCGGCTGCATCGGTGCGCAGGCACTGATCCCCGAACTTCAGGCGCGTGGGTTGCAGCCGAAGATGGCCGTGATCGGAGAGCCGACGGGCATGCGGGTGATCGAGGGCCACAAGGGCTGCTGCGAATATACCACGCATTTTACCGGGCTTGAGGGGCATGGCAGCGATCCGGGCCGCGGCGTGAATGCTGCCGAATACGCGGTGCGCTATGTGACCCGGTTGATGGAACTGCGCGGCGACCTGATGGCGCGGGCCCCTGCCGCCAGCCGCTATCAGCCGCCTTGGACCACGATCAACATCGGGCGCGTATCCGGTGGCGTGGCGCACAACGTCATCGCAGGAAAGGCCGAGGTGGACTGGGAAATGCGCCCCGTCGTTCAGGACGATGCGCATTTCGTAAGGCAATCCATCGAAGCCTTTGTAGAGACCGAAATGCTGCCGATGATGCGCGCGATCCATGCGCAGGCCGATATCCGCACCGAAACGATCGGAGAGATTGTCGGGCTGGAACCGATGGACGTGAACACGGCCCGCGATGTGCTGATGGATCTCCTGGGCACGAACAGCGCCGAACTGGTCCCTTTCGGCACCGAAGCGGGGCTGTTTCAGCAGATGGGGATGGACGTGGTGGTCTGCGGGCCGGGACATATTGCCCAGGCCCACAAGCCTGACGAGTTTGTGGCGATAGATCAGTTGGAGACCTGTCTGGCCATGTTAGAGCCGCTTATGACAGGCGCCTGACGGATCAGGACGCCGGTTTGAACAGGCCCTGTTCCTTGATCTGCGCATAGGATTCGTCGAGCGCCTTTCGCGCGCGTTTGCCCATCTCGGCGATCTCTTCCGGCGTGATAATCAGCGGCGGCGAGATGACCATGCGGTCATAGACGTGGCGCATGATCAGGTTGTTCGCAAAGCTGCGCTCGCGCGTCATGAAGCCCGCAGTGCCCGCATCGGCAGCAAACTTGGCGCGGCTGTCCTTGTCGGGGGTCAGGGCCAGTGACGCCATCATGCCAACGATCTTGGTCTCGCCGACCATCGGGTGATCGCCAAGGCTGTGCCACATTTCGGCGAGTGCAGGGGCGGCCACATCGCGGACATGGTCAAGGATGTTCTCGTCTTCCAGAATGCGGAGGTTCTCCAGCGCGACGGCGCTGGCGACCGGGTGGCCGGAATAGGTGTACCCGTGGTTGAACTCGCAGGCGTTCAAGACCTCGGCCACTTCATCCGACACGATCGACCCACCGATGGGCTGATATCCCGACGACAGACCCTTGGCGATGGTCATGATGTCGGGCTTGATCCCCACGGTGGTCGATCCGAACCACTCGCCTGTCCGGCCAAAACCGCAGATGACCTCGTCAGCGATCAGCAGGATTTCGTATTTATCGCAGATGCGCTGAATCTCAGGCCAATATGTCGATGGCGGCACAATCACACCGCCGGCGCCCTGAATAGGCTCTGCGATGAAGGCCGCGATGCGGTCCTCGCCCATTGCCAGAATGGCCTGCTCAAGCTGCTGCGCGCGCTCCAGGCCGAATTCCTCGGGTGTGCTGTTGCCACCTTCGGCCCACCAGTTCGGCTGGTCGATGTGGTGAATGTCGGGGATCGGCAGGCCGCCCTGTTCGTGCATCGGGGTCATGCCGCCCAGGCTGCCCGAACCCACGGACGATCCGTGATAGGCATTCTTGCGGCTGATGATGATCGACTTTGACGGTTTGCCCTTTTGCGCCCAGTAGGTGCGGACCATGCGGATGTTGGTGTCGTTCGCCTCCGAGCCCGATCCCGCGAAAAATACCTGGTTCAGGTGCGCGGGCGCCAGTTCCGCGATCTTCGCGGCCAATGCGATCACCGGCGCGTGTGACGTCATGAAAAACGTGTTGTAGAACGGCAATTCGCGCATCTGGCGCGCGGCCACGTCTGCCAGTTCGCCCCGACCATAGCCGATGTTGACGCACCACAGGCCCGCCATACCGTCCATGATCTGATTGCCTTCGCTGTCGGTCAGAAAGACGCCATCCGCCCGTGTGATGATGCGCGCGCCCTTCGCCGCCAGCTCGTTGTTGGTGGTGAAGGGGTGCATGTGATGGGCAGCGTCCAGCGCCTGCAATTCGGCGGTGGGCAGATGGTTGGTGATGGCAGCCATGACGGTGTCCTTTTCATCCGAAATGAAGTTGCATGCAGAATATGATCAAATTCGGAAGTGTCAATCAGGCAGGCGGCGAATCATCGTGTTGCATGGTCTTCTGACAGCGCGGTTCTGACCTGAAGCATGCCCTGGCGGATGTCCTCGGCGATGGCCTCGCGTGCCGTATCCGCGTGCCGCAGGTTCAGCGCTTCCAGCAGTTCGGCGTGTTTGTCGGGCAGGTTCGAGGTTCCGAACCGTCCGCACACCACCCGGAGCGATGGCCCGAACCGCAGCCAGAGCGCGTCGGCGGATTGCGCCAGAATGGGGGCATTGGCAAGGGCATAGAACGCCGTGTGAAAGGCATGGTTCAGCCGCAGATACCCACTGACATCGCCGGTTGAAATCGCGTGATTCAGGCCATGGTCGATGGCCGTCAGCGTTGCGATATCGTCGTCGGTGACGTGTGCGGTTGCGCGAAACGCCAGCTCCGGTTCCAGATTTAGGCGCATGAATTCAAGCTGTTCAAGCGTATGAAGGTCCAGAACCGGCACCGATGCACGGCGGTTGCCCTGCATGACCAGCGCCCCCTCGGCTGTCAGCTTGCGGATCGCCTCGCGCACGGGGGTCATCCCCGCGTCCAGCAGTGCCGTCAGACCCTGGATCGTGATCGGCTGACCGGGTGCCAGATCACCGAACAGGATCGCATCACGCATCCTGGCATAGACCGCCTGATGCGCCGGAGTTTTGGCCACCATGGTCTCGGGCGTGGCCTGATTTTTCACTGCCTCATTTTTCAGCGATGCGTTCATTCCTAAAATCTCTTTCTGGTCCCGCATTGGCGAACCGCTTGCACGGTTCCCTTTGCCATGAAACCATAAAACATCTTGCCGCAAAGGGCAAAACTTGATCAAATTACCCCAAGCCGGGATCAACCCGGTCGGATGAACGGGAGAATTACGATGACTAAGACAATGCTTAGCACAGTCGCGGCCCTGGCTGTCACCGCCACCTCGGCAATGTCCGAAGAAGTGCGCGTTTACAACTGGTCCGACTATATCGACGAAAGTCTGCTGCAACAATTCGAGGAAGAAACAGGCATTGACCTGATCTATGACGTTTTTGACAGCAACGAGGTTCTGGAGACCAAGATGCTGGCCGGATCGTCCGGCTATGACGTCGTCGTGCCATCCGGCACCTTCCTGCAACGTCAGATCAGCGCGGGCGCATTTCAGAAGCTGGACAAGTCGCAGCTGCCAAACCTGGACAACATGTGGGACGTGATCAGCGACCGCGTTGGCAAATACGACCCCGGTAACGAATACGCGATCAACTACATGTGGGGCACCACCGGCATCGGGGTGAACATCGACAAGGTCAAGGAAGTGCTGGGCGAAGACGCGCCCGTCGATTCGCTGGCATTGGTGTTCGACCCCGCCAACATGGAAAAATTGCAGTCCTGTGGCGTGCATTTCCTGGACGCCCCGGTCGAGCTGATCCCCGCCGCGTTGAACTACATCGGTGAAGACCCCGACGCACAGGATGCCGAGACCATCGAAAAGGCCGAGCCGGTCCTGTCCGCGGTCGCGCCTTATGTGCAGAAATTCCACAGTTCGGAATACATCAACGCGCTGGCAAACGGCGACATCTGCGTGGCCGTCGGCTGGTCGGGTGACATCCTGCAGGCGCGCGACCGTGCCGCCGAGGCCGACAATGGCGTGAACATCGAATACTACGCGCCTAAAGAGGGTGCTCTGATGTGGTTCGACAACATGGCGATCCCGGTCGACGCACCGAACCCCGAAGGCGCGCACAAGTTCCTGAACTTTATCATGGACGCACAGAACATGGCCGCGGCGTCGAACTATGTCTATTACGCCAACGGCAACAAGGCGAGCCAGGAGTTCTTGGTCGAGGACGTGATCGGCGACACGGCGATCTATCCCGATGCCGAGACGCTGGAAAATCTCTATACCACCTCGCCTTATGACGCGAGAACCCAGCGTACCGTCACGCGCATGTGGACCAAGGTCAAATCCGGCACCTGAAGCCTGATTTCGGGGCGCAATCATCGGGGTTGCGCCCCCACTTCCCTCTGATTTCTGTGAGGACCGATTTTGGCCCAGACCGTATTCGCCCCTTGGGACGATCCGCAACAAAAGCCTCTGATCCAGTTTGTGAACGTGACCAAGCGCTTTGGTGATTTCGTTGCAATCGACAACCTGACACAGGATATCTACGAAAAAGAATTCTTCGCGCTGCTTGGCCCCTCGGGCTGTGGCAAGACCACGATGATGCGCATGCTTGCGGGTTTCGAGGCACCGACTGAAGGGTCCATTCTGCTGTCGGGCAAGGACATTGCCGGGGTGCCGCCGAACAAGCGCGCGGTCAACATGATGTTCCAATCCTATGCGTTGTTTCCGCATCTTTCGGTCTGGGACAATATCGCCTTTGGTCTGCGCCGCTCGGCCATGGGCAAGGACGAGATTGCCGCCCGCGTCGAGGAAATGCTGACGCTGACCCGTCTGGGCAAGTTCGGTCGCCGCAAGCCGCACCAGATTTCGGGCGGCCAACGCCAGCGTGTCGCCCTTGCGCGGTCTCTGGCCAAGGCTCCGAAACTGTTGCTGCTGGACGAACCGCTGGGCGCGCTGGACAAGAAGCTGCGTCAAGACACGCAGTTTGAACTTATGGACATTCAGGAAACCACGGGCACCACTTTCGTCATCGTGACCCACGATCAGGAAGAGGCGATGACCGTCGCCAGCCGCGTGGCCGTGATGGACGAGGGGCGCATCATTCAGGTGGCGACCCCCGAAAAGATCTATGAGGCGCCAAACAGTGTCTACGTGGCCGATTTCATCGGTGACGTGAACATTCTGGAAGGCACCGCCAAGGCCAATGGTGATGAAAGTTATGCGGTCGATTGGGGCAACAGCGTACCGGCCATCGCCGCCAGCCAGCGCCCGTTCAGTGACGGGCAAAAAGCGCATCTGGCAATCCGCCCCGAGAAGATCGCGATCAGCGCCGAACGTCCCGCCGATGCCGTGAACGCGGTACAAGGCAAGGTGCTGGACATCGCCTATCTGGGCAACCTCAGCACCTATCACGTCGAACTGCCCACTGGTCAGGTGATCAAGGCGCAATCCGCCAACACGCGCCGCGTCTCGCGCCGCGCTTATACGTGGGAAGACCCCGTCTGGCTGAGCTGGAGCGCCACCGCCGGCGTGTTGTTGGAAGCGTGAGACGCTTTGTCCTCATAGCGGTTCCGTATCTGTGGCTGCTGGCGCTGTTTCTGGTGCCCTTTGCCATCGTGTTCAAGATTTCGCTGTCGGACATCGCCCTTGCGATCCCGCCCTATACACCGACGCTCAAGGACGGTCTGGGCGCGCTGCTGGCCGGGCTGGACTTTGAAAACTTCGTCTTCCTGACCCAGGATGACCTCTATTGGAAGGCCTATGTCAGCTCGCTGCAGATTGCGTTTATCTCGACCCTCGTGACATTGCTGGTCGGGTATCCGATGGCCTATGCCATGGCGCGCGCCCCCGAAGAATGGCGCGCCACGTTGATGATGCTGGTGATCCTGCCCTTCTGGACCTCGTTCCTGATCAGGGTCTATGCTTGGGTGGGCATTCTGAGCACCGAAGGGTTCCTGAACCAGTTGTTGCTCTGGCTCGGCGTGATCAATGAACCGCTGACGATCCTGAACACCAACTGGGCGGTCTATATCGGGATCGTCTATACCTATCTGCCTTTCATGATCCTGCCGATCTATGCCGCAATCGAACGGCTGGACGAAAGCCTGATCGAAGCTGCCGAGGACCTTGGCTGTTCAAGGTTGCAGGCGTTCTGGCTGGTGACGATCCCGCTGTCGCGCAATGGTATCGTGGCGGGCTGTTTTCTGGTCTTCATCCCGGCGCTGGGCGAATTCGTCATTCCGTCCCTGTTGGGCGGATCAGGGACGCTTATGATCGGCAAGGTCCTGTTCGAAGAGTTCTTCTCCAACCGTGATTGGCCGGTCGCAAGTGCCGTCGCCGTGATCCTGCTGCTGATCCTGATCATCCCGATCATCCTGTTCCAGCGCAACGAGCAGCGCCAGCAGGAGGCAGAACAATGAACCGTCTCAGCCCCTTCAACGTGGTCAGCCTGACGTTCGGCTTTGCCTTTCTCTATCTGCCGATGCTGATCCTGGTGATCTTCAGCTTCAACGAATCCAAATTGGTGACAGTCTGGGCCGGTTTTTCGACCCAATGGTACGGCACGCTGTTCCAGAACGAGGCGTTCCTTGACGCGGCCTGGGTCACGCTGAAGGTGGCGGTCATGTCGTCCACCCTGGCCACCGTTCTGGGCACGATGGCCGCCTATGTGCTGGTGCGCGGTGGTCGTTTCATGGGGCGCACGCTGTTTTCCGGCATGATCTATGCGCCGCTGGTGATGCCCGAAGTGATCACCGGCCTGTCACTGCTCTTGCTGTTCATCGGCATCGGCATGGACCGCGGCGTCATGACGATTGTGCTGGCGCACACCACGTTTTCCATGTGTTTCGTGTCGGTCGTGGTCTCGTCACGCCTGTCCACATTCGACCGCTCGCTGGAAGAGGCGGCATTGGATCTGGGGGCATCGCAATTTGACGCGTTCCGTCTGGTGACATTGCCGATCATCGCACCTGCGGTCATTTCCGGATGGTTGCTGGCCTTCACGCTCAGCCTGGATGATCTGGTGATCGCGTCATTTACAACCGGTCCGGCTGCGACCACATTGCCGATGAAGATATGGTCGTCCGTGCGACTGGGTGTCTCGCCCGAGATCAACGCGCTGTCGTCGATCCTGATCGGGATCGTATCGGTTGGCGTGATCACCGCTTCGTTACTGTCGAAACGCCACGCCGTGCGCGTGCGCCGGGAAGAACAGGCGGCACAGAGGGTCACGTGAAACGTATTTATTCCGACTTTGCCTATGGCTGCGGCCCGAGGGATGGATGCTGGTGGGACAATACCTGCGATCTGCCCAAATTCCCCTCATTAGAGATTGATATCTCCTGCGACGTGGCCATCGTCGGCGGCGGCTTTACCGGCCTGTCCGCCGCGCTGCACCTGGCGCAGGCGGGCGTCGATGTCGTCGTACTCGAAGCACATCACATCGGCTGGGGCGCGTCGGGGCGCAATGGCGGGTTTTGCTGTCTCGGCGGGGCCCGCATGGACGACGCAGGGCTGGACAAACGTTTTGGCCGCGACGGACGGCTGCAATACCGCAAGGCCGAACGCGACGCGATCACGCTGGTCGAGCGGATTGCCGAAAGCCACGGCATCGACATCGACCGCCATTCCAAAGGCGAAACCGAATTGGCGCATCGGCCCAAGGACATGGACGATCTGCGCCGTGCCGCCGATGCGGTAGCCGAAAACCACGGGGTCGAAGCAGAGATTATCGCAAAGAAAGATCTGCCCGATCACGGGTTGGCCGGTCCGTTTCATGGTGCCCTGACGACGCCCATCGGCTTTGGCCTGAACCCGCGCAAATACATTGCAGGGCTGGCAAGGGCGGCGCGGGATGCCGGTGCGCGGATCTATGAAAAAGCCCAGGTTCAGAGCCTGAACAAGGCGCAGCACTGGATCCTGGATACCGGGCGCAAGGTCACGGCGGATCAGGTCGTGATCGCGACGAACGGCTATTCATCTGATGATCTGCCCGCCTGGCTGGCGGGCCGCTACATGCCCAGCCAGTCGAACGTGATCGTAACCCGTCCGCTGACCCCGCAGGAACAGGAAGACGCCGGTTGGACCAGCGATCAGGCCTGCTATGACACGCGCAACCTGCTGCATTATTTTCGCAAGATGCCGGATGGCCGCTTTCTGTTCGGCATGCGCGGCGGTCTGACCTCCAACCCCGGCGCCGAAGCCCGCGCCCGGCAGCGCGCCCGACAGGACTTCGAAACCATGTTTCCCGCCTGGCGTCACGTTGAAACGGCGCACAGCTGGTCGGGCATGGTTTGCATCGCGCGCGACATGGTGCCCTTTGTCGGGGCCGTGCCGGATCAAACGGGCCTCTTTGTCAGCATGTGTTATCACGGTAACGGCGTCGCGATGGGAACCTACGCAGGCAAGCAGATTGCGGGGCTGATTGCCGGTCACGGCGATGTGCCCGTGGCGATGGCGCAGCCGCTGTCAAAGTTTCCGCTGGGCCAGTTTCGCCGCGCCGTCATGCCTGCCGCCTATGCAGGCTTCATGCTGGCCGATCTGTGACGCAACTGCGTCGATTGCCGTCAAATGCGCGGTCGGTGGCACCGCGGAGTTGACAGGTTGCCCTGCACCTCGCATCCCGAAGGCGAGTAAAATCGCAAAGGTGCTGGCATGAAAATCGCAATGATCGGAACCGGATATGTCGGTCTGGTTTCGGGGGTTTGTTTCTCGGACTTCGGGCATGATGTCGTCTGCGTCGACAAGGACCCGAAGAAAATCGAAATGCTGGAACGCGGCGAAGTGCCGATCTACGAGCCTGGCCTTGACGATCTGATGGCCAAGAACGTCGCCGCCGGGCGTCTGTCGTTTACCGGCGATCTCAAAAGCGCCGTCGACGGGGCCGAAGCGGTCTTTATCGCTGTCGGAACACCGACACGACGCGGGGACGGTCACGCCGACCTGACCTATGTGATGGCGGCGGCTGCTGAAATCGCAGATGCGCTGACCGGCTATGCGGTGATCGTGACCAAATCCACGGTGCCTGTCGGGACCAACCGGCAGGTGAAACAGGTGGTGCAAAGAGCCAAACCTGACGCTGATTTCGATGTCGCCAGCAATCCTGAATTCCTGCGCGAAGGGGCGGCGATAGATGACTTCATGCGACCTGACCGCGTGGTTGTGGGTGTTCAGAATGAACGGGCCGGCGAAGTCATGAACCAGATCTACCGCCCGCTCTATCTGCGCGATTTCCCGATCATGACGACCGATCTGGAAAGCGCCGAGATGATAAAATATGCCGCCAACGCGTTTCTCGCGACCAAGATCACCTTTATCAACGAGATTGCGGCGCTCTGCGAACGCACTGGCGCGGACGTGAAAATCGTGTCGCAGGGCATGGGGCTGGACGGACGCATCGGTAACAAGTTCCTGCACGCAGGCCCCGGATATGGCGGCAGCTGCTTTCCCAAGGATACCCAGGCGCTGGCGCGGATGGGTCAGGACCATTCGATACCGATGCAGCTGACCGAGACGGTGATCAAGGTCAACGACGAGATCAAGCGCCGGATGATCGACAAGGTCGTCGATATCTGCGGCGGCAAGGTCAACGGCAAGATCATCACCGTTCTGGGCGTGACCTTCAAACCGAACACCGACGACATGCGCGACAGCCCGTCCCTAACCATCGTGCCGGCACTGGTCGGTGGCGGCGCCAGAGTGCGCGTGGTCGACCCTCAGGGCCGCCGCGAAGGCGAAGCATTGCTGCCCGGCGTGAACTGGTTCGAGGACGTCTACAAAGCAACCCAGAACGCCGACGCCGTAGTGATCCTGACCGAATGGAACGAGTTCCGCGCGCTGGACCTCAAGCGGATTGCTAAGCGTATGGCCACCCCTGTCATGGCGGATTTGCGGAACGTCTATTCGCAAAAAGACGCGAAGCGCGCCGGGTTCGAGGCCTATATCTCGATCGGTCGTACGGACTATGGGTTGGATCGCTAGGCAGCTTCGCGCAGCCCGGTCACGTCGTCGGTCAGAACCGCCAATCCGCCCCTTAGGATCAGGATGGTTTGGCCCTCCTCGATCCGTGCTTCGGTGACGCGTCCATAGGACTGGGCGCGTTCGGACAACAACAACTCGTCTCCCTTGAAGCTTTCGATTTCAAATGTGTAGGTGCCGGTTGGAAAGGTGGACCCGTTCAGCCCGGCTACTCCTTGCCACTCGACCGAATCGTTCGAGACCGGGATACCCTGACGCTGCACTTCGTTGCCTTGGGTGTCGTAAACCACAAGATATGCCGTATCGGCGGCCGTCAGAGGCCTTGGCGCGAC
The DNA here is from genome assembly GCF_024733015.1 of Pseudosulfitobacter koreensis. Classification (GTDB taxonomy): domain Bacteria; phylum Pseudomonadota; class Alphaproteobacteria; order Rhodobacterales; family Rhodobacteraceae; genus Pseudosulfitobacter; species Pseudosulfitobacter koreensis. The sequence goes on along the minus strand of NZ_JANKJG010000001.1, from coordinate 447,262 downwards.
ACTGACCGGTGTGCCGTCAAAATGGGCAGGGGCATAAGACAGCGCCTCCATCCCGATCCAGCCGGACAGGGTGGCCACGCTGGCCTGTGTCGGCGTCCCTGTCTGAAGTGCGGCACTGAGCATCCGTAACAGATCGTTGGTCTGCACCTGCTGTTCGACCATCGAGAATTGCGCCAGCTGGGCTGCGTAATCCGAACTGTCCATCGGCTCCAGCGGGTCCTGATACCGGGCCTGAGTGGTCATCATCTTGAGAAAGGTTTCGAAATCCGAAGACACCAGCGCCGCAGCCTTATCAGAGACTGATCTACTGCACGATACCTCCGGGAGTTCTTCCGCGTTCGTCTCTTATGCCTGTCGATGGTTACCGCTTCTTTACTGGTCATCGGCAATAGTCGGAAAAATAGGATGCATTTGAAAGGAACACTTCGTGCAAGTGACACCAGACATGATCGGCGGTGCAAAATTGCGCGCCCCTGCGGTGAAAGCCGACACCGAATTGCGTGCCGTCGCAGACCAGCTTGAGGCGAGTTTTCTGACGGAAATGCTGAAATCCGCCGGGTTGGGCAAGTCACGCGACAGCTTTGGGGGCGGCGCGGGCGAGGACCAGTTTTCGTCGTTCCTGGTACAGGCACAGGCGGAAAAAATGGTTGCCGCAGGGGGAATCGGATTGAGCGAATCGCTTTTTAACGCATTGAAAGGCCGCACCCGTGAAGGATGAGCCGACAGAAGATGCGCTGAACGCGCTGAATGATCTGCTGGACCAGGAACGCCAGGCGTTGCTTGAGGGGAACCTTGACCGGATCGCGCGCACGTTGGACCTGAAACAGAGCCTGATCGCGCAGTTGGACGCGCAGGACGTGACCGACCGTCCGTCGCTTGAGGCGCTGCAGGCCAAGGTCGCGCGCAATCAATCGCTGCTGACTGCCGCGCTTGACGGGCTGCGCGCCGTGACACGCAGGCTGGCCACCATGCGCCGGATACGCAGTTCACTAGATACCTACGATTCGCACGGACAGAAAAACGCCATCGCCTTGGCGCCAACCCGGTCGGTTGAAAAGCGCGCTTAGGTGTTTGATTCAAATTCAGCGCAAGAGGGTGTCCTGAATTAGCACTACGTTAGGTGTTGGCGGCGATCTTGTACCTGCATCCGAAACACGGGTGGCGCAACTCAGCCAAGCTGAAATTGCAGATGTCAGAATGACTTGTTTTGTCCGTCCCAACGGGGGGCGGGACGTAACCTGACGCAAAGCGTCACGACATAAGGAACACGTTCATGTCGAGCATCAATACAAACAACAGCGCAATGGTTGCGCTGCAGACTCTGAAATCCATCAACAGCAACCTTGCCAAGACCCAAGGCGAGATTTCGACTGGCAAATCGGTTGCAACGGCCAAGGACAACTCTACCGTCTGGATCACCTTGGCGTTGGAGGAATAGGCCCGCTGCGTGCGGATCATCGCGGTCAGTTCGGTGGCCACATCGACAGTCGATTCTTCGCGGGCAAATGATTTCAGATCCCCGGTCGGCCCTTGGCCTGCGTCCCACAGAAAATATGGGCCGCTTTCATTCGAAGGTTTGTAGGTCTGTGAATCCAGCGCGATCAAACCGCCTGGGTTCGGGATATCGACCAGCGGAATCTGGTAGAGAACGCTGTTCACGCCCGTGTCGAAGATCGCTTTGACAAAGCCGTTGGCGTCCACCTCTACCGAGACCATGTTGCCGACCGGGCTTCCGTCCTTGTCGATTGCAATGGGAGCAAATGTGTCCGACAGTTGCACCAGGCCCTCGTTGTCGCCCAAGGCGCCGATGTTGAACGAAATCGGCCCGCCGGCCACGTCGACCACCACCTCGCCTGTCACTGGGTCATGTGCGCCGCCAAGGACGGTTGTAACCGATGCAATGGTGCCGCCACCGGTGCGGGTATCGTTGAAGGTGACGACGTATTCTCCGATCAGCGCATTGGCCTGGGCCGAATCGCGCAATGTGACGGTCCATTCGTTCGAGCTGCCCGTCGCGGGCACGGTGGGTGTGAATTCCAGCGCGATGCTGCGCGAGATGCCCAGATTGTCGAAGTATTCGACCGACAGATTCTGGGTTTCGCCCGCGGACCCGGCCACGGTCGACGTTGCGGGCAGGTTCAGGCCCATGGAAATTTGCGTGGTCGGATCACCGCTTAGGTTCAGGGAAAATCGGATCGGCTCCAGGCCGTCACTTGTATCGCGCGAAAAGGCGGGAATGCTGCCGTCATTGTTTGCAGGCCATCCCATCAGCACAAGGTCGGTTTCATTGGCCAGATAGCCATCCTCGTCGATGCGGAACGACCCCGTGGTTGCCAGCATCATCTCGGGGGTGTTGTCGCCCAACACGCTTGCCTTCGAGGTGACGGGCAGCATGCCGCGCCCGGTCACGGCCAGATCGGTGGCATTGGACGTGTTGACCAGAGAGCCGCTTTCCCCGACCAGCCGTTGGGTCGACGCCCGCACGCCCCCCGCCGTATAGGATGCGCCTGAATTCGCCAGGACCAGCGAATTGAAATCGGTGATCACCCGCTTGTATCCAAAGGTGCTCGAGTTTGCGATGTTGTCGGAAATCGACCCAAGCCGCGTCGCATTGGATTGCAAACCCGAAATCCCTGCGTTGAGCGATGAAGAAATTGTCATGGATACGCCTTTCTGCTGCATCAGAACCAAGTTGCTGCAACAGATAGGCGCGCTGTGCTTAACACCGCGCTAACAGATAAAATCCACCCTATTTGACCAGGCTCCCCGACGAGGTCACCGCAGAAAGATCACCTTGATCCGATTGTTGCGTATGTCCATCGGGTCCAGCGTTGCGGGGTCGCGGTCGGCGTGGCCGGTCACCCGTTGCACACGCCCTTCGGCCAGCCCGGCATCATGCAGCAACTGGCGCATCACCGTCGCCTGCCGGGTCGAGCGATCCCAGACCTGGTTATCGGCGGCCACGATGGGCTGTGACGGCACATGTGCGCTTACGGCCATCTCGTTCTTGACCGACCGCCCGGTCTGCACCAGCAACGCGGCCAACCTGCGCAGCAATTGCGTCGGTTGACCGGTCTGCGGATCGAAAAGCGGTGCGTTTTCCAGTGCGAACAGCTCCACCACCAGCCCCTCGTCGGTCAGCTTGGTAATCACATGCTCAAGCTCGTTTTCCATGACCGAGGATTCACCGCCAAAGCCCAGCAATTCGGATTGAAGCATCTTCAACTCCTCCGTGTCGGCTTCCTCGGACCCTTTATGCCCGGTCGCCTTCGTTGCAATTGCGACCGGACGCACACCGCTGAACGGCAACTCCTGTTCGGAAAAGGTGCTGTCACCGCTGAACGATCCGTTGCCGCCGCCCGACGTGCGGTTGATCGCAATCGTCGGCGTGAAGTAATCCGCGATCCCCTTGCGTTGCTTTTCCGTCGTCGCGTTCAACAACCACATCAGCATGAAAAAGGCCATCATCGCGGTCACGAAGTCCGCATACGCAACTTTCCAGGCACCGCCATGGTGCCCGCCGCCGCTGATAACCTTTTTACGTTTGATGATGATTGGCGCCGCATTGCCTTGCGCAGCCATGTCACTCAACCCATTTAGTTCACCCAAGATCAGACCTAGCAGCGATGTCTTTCCAGTAACTTAACAATCGCAATTGTCGATAATACCTAAGCGCCGACAGCAGTTGCACCGGGCCGCGCGATCTGCGCTGATGCGCCGATAACAAAGGGGACGCGGCGCATGGCTGAACTTACAGTGCTGGACAGCAAATATTCCTGGACGCGGCTCTTGATCACGCTGGGGGTGGCGATGGTGGCCAACGTCGGCATGTGGGCGGTGATCGTGATCATGCCAGCGGTCGAGACCGAATTTGCCCTGACGCGCGCCCAGGCCTCGATGCCCTACACGATGACGATGGTCGGCTTTGCGCTGGGCAATTTCGTCATCGGCCGCGCGGTGGACCGGTTCGGCGTGACGGGTTCGCTGATCGCGGCGGCAGTCGGCATCGCGGCGGGCTATGGCGTTGCGATGTATGCCACTTCGATCTTCATGCTCAGCCTTGCGCAACTGTTGATTGGGCTGGCATCGGCGGTGGGCTTTGGGCCCTTGATCGCGGACATTTCGCACTGGTTCATGCGCCGCCGCGGCATCGCGGTGGCGATTGTCGCCAGCGGCAACTACCTGTCCGGGGCGATCTGGCCGATGGTTCTGGCGGGGCTGCTCGCCGACAGCGGCTGGCGCAGCGTCTATGCCTTTCTCGCCGTGGTCACGCTGGCAACGGTAATCCCGCTGGCCCTGCTGCTGCGCCGCCGTCTGCCGGAAGAGGCGCAAAACGCCGCGCAGGCTGCATCGGACAGCAATGCCAAATCGGTCGGGCTGCCGCCGCGCAAGCTTGCACTGCTGCTTGGCCTTGCGGGCATCGGCTGCTGTATCGCGATGTCGATGCCGCAAGTGCATATCGTCAGCTATTGTGTCGATCTGGGCTATGGTCCCGTCGCAGGGGCGGAAATGCTGTCGCTGATGCTGCTCGGCGGGGTCGCGTCGCGCCTGGTGTCGGGGCTGATCGCCGACCGGTTGGGCGGCGTGCGCACCCTGCTGATCGGTTCGGCGCTGCAATGTCTGGCGCTGTTCTTCTACCTGCCGTCCGACGGTCTGGTCTCGCTTTATGTGGTGTCGTTGATATTCGGCCTGTCGCAGGGCGGGATCGTGCCCAGCTATGCGCTGATCGTGCGGGAATACATGCCTGCACGCGCCGCCGGATCATGGGTCGGCTTCGTTCTGATGGCGACGATTGCGGGCATGGCCATCGGCGGCTGGATGTCGGGGTGGATCTACGACGTGACCGGCAGCTACCAGATGGCGTTCTGGAACGGCATCGTCTTCAATATGCTGAACGTCGGCATCATGCTGTGGCTGCTGTCGCGTTCACGCCCGCGCAAGGCGGGACTGGTCGCGGCCTAAAGCTCGGATTTGCCCGACACCATCGGCGCCGACAGGTGGTCTTCTCCGCGCGCGCGGGCCAGTTCGATCTGGCGCTGACGCTCCCGAAACCGCGCCTTGTCCGCATCTGATGTCTCGTCGATGCACAGATGGCAGCTGACTCCGGCCTCGTACTCCGGGCGCGCCTGATCGGCAGGCAGCACCGGACGGCGACAGGCGTGGCACAGCATATGCGGCCCGACGCGCAGCCCGTGTCCGACGCTGACCCGTCCGTCGAAGACAAAGCAGTTTCCGTTCCAAGTGCTGTCCTGCTCGGGCACCTCTTCCAGATACTTCAGGATGCCACCCTTGAGGTGGAACACATCCTCAATTCCCTGACCCAGCAGAAAGTTTGTCGATTTCTCGCAGCGGATGCCGCCGGTGCAGAACATCGCGATCTTCTTGTTGTGGAAACGGTCCTTGTTTGCCTCCCACCATGCGGGAAACTCGCCAAAGCAGGTGGTCTGCGGATCGACTGCCCCCTTAAAGGTGCCGATGGCCACTTCGTAATCGTTGCGCGTGTCGATCACCGCCACATCATCGCGCGTGATCAGCGCATTCCAGTCGGCGGGGTCCACATAGTGCCCGGTCCGCGCCGCGGGATCGACGTCCGGCTGGCCCATCGTCACGATCTCGCGTTTCAGCCGCACCTTCATCTTGCCGAAAGGCGGCGTGGCGGATGCGCTCTCCTTCCACTCCAGCCCCTCGCAACCGGGCAGGGCGCGAATATGCGCCAGCACCGCGTCGATGCCCGCGCGGGAACCCGCGATGGTGCCGTTGATCCCTTCGCCCGCCAGCAAGAGCGTGCCCTTGACCCCTTGGGCCACGCACAAGTCCAGCAGCGCGGGCTTGATCGCGGCGGGCGCGGCGAAGCGGGTGAAATGATAAAGTGCAGCGATAATATACATGCCTCGCCAGATACGCCTGACGCAGCGACCAGACAAGAGGCACGGATGCCGCAGAGGCGGACGCCACGGCAATATTGACGCCCCGCGCAGTTCGCCTGACCGTGACGGGATGGAAGAGGTCACCGATTACACCGGCAAGGGGCGGCTGCTGCGCGTCAGCGGCGGGCGCGGCGCGCCGGTCCTGATCTCTCACGGGACGTTTTCCACTGCCGAAACGTGCCTGCCGCTTGCCCAGCAGATCGGCGCGGGGCGACCCACCTACATCATCGAATGGCGGGGCCGCGACATCGGGCCTGGGCGGGTGCAGGCCTTCGACTACACGGCGCTTGGTGACGGCGAGATGGCACAGGCAATCGCATATGTGTCGCAGCGGCACGGCCCTGTGCATCTCGTGGCCCACTCGGGCGGTGGGCTCGCGATGGCACTGGCGCTCGCGCGGCACGACCTGCGCGCGCAGGTCCGCAGTCTTTGCGTGATGGGCGCTCAGGCCACGCGGTTTTACGACGCGCCCTGGCGGTTTCGCATGACCATGCTGGCGGTGGCGCTTGTCGGGCGCAGGCGCGGATATTGGCCGGTGCGGCTGATCAACATCGGCCCCTGCAACGAGGCCTCGGGCATCATGGACGAATGGCTGCGCTGGAACCGTGTGCGCGTGATCGCGGATGATACCGGCCCGCTGGCACCGCGTCTGGCCGCGCTGCACCTACCGACGCTGGTGCTGGCGGGCGGCGGCGACCGGCTGATCGCACCCGTCGAAGGCTGCCGTGATTTTGCGCAGATGTTCGGACCGCGCGCCCAACTGGAACTCTGCGGCACGGCCACCGGTTATTCCGAAAATTTCAACCACGCCCGGATGATCCGGTCCCGCGCGGCGGCGACCGGGCTTTGGCCACGTATCGCCGACTGGCTGGCCGACCATGACGCGGGCGTTGACCAACGTCCGCCATCGGCCTACGCCATAAGAGAAGCAGGAGGCACCGCATGACCCAGGCCCTGATCGTGATCGACGTCCAGAATGACTTTTGCCCCGGCGGTGCGCTGGCGGTGACCGAGGGCGACAAGATCGTGCCGGGCATCAACGCGCTAATGAAACAGGCGGATGCCGTCGTGTTGACCCAGGATTGGCACCCGGCGGGGCATTCGTCCTTTGCCTCCGCCCACAAGGACCACGACCCCTACGCCGTGATCCAGATGCCTTATGGCCCGCAGGTGCTCTGGCCCGACCACTGCATTCAGGGCAGCAAGGGAGGCGGGTTCCACGCGGACCTGAACACCGACCGCGCCGACATGGTGATCCGCAAGGGCTACAACTCTGCCATCGACAGCTATTCCGCTTTCTTCGAGAACGACCACCAGACCCCGACGGGGCTGGAGGGCTACCTGCGCACGCGCGGCATTCAAAAGCTGGTAATGGTCGGTCTCGCCACCGATTTCTGCGTGAATTTCTCGGCGGTGGACGCGGCCAAGCTGGGCTTTGACGTGACGGTCAAGATGGACCTGTGCCGCGCTATTGACCTGGACGGCTCGCTGGTTGCGGCGGTGGACGGCATGAAGGCGGCAGGGGTCACGCTGGAATAAATCCGGCCAATGCCCGCGTCGCCACCATGATCGCACAGCGGTGGATGCCCTGAATGTTCAACTCTTCCGCTTCCATGATATGCCCGTAGGACACCAGAAATTCACTGATCATCGCAGGATCGCCAAGCCGGAATGGGATCGGATTGGCCAGGTAGGTCTCGACATTGCCGACCGACCTTCCCTCGTCGTCGAACGAATAGTCCTGCCGCCTCAGCTGCGCGAACATCTCGATCATGCGCTCTTTGTAAGCGTCGCTGGTCGGGTCCAGCTTTTGAAACGGCGCGGCGATCTGGTCACGCAGGCGTTGTGAGATCGAATGCGCCCGCCACGCGCGCCGCTTTGTCGGTTTTCAGGGCTTCGATCTTTGGCAGCACATCGTGCAGTTCGGTTATGCTGGTGATCTCGGTCATGTGAGGGACCTCGGTCTGATGTCTGCCGCGACGGTCGCAGCAACCTCTGATATTGGCAAGCCTTATGGCGCGCCCTTGCTTCGGACACGCACAGCGGGCAAAACGGGCCGAAGCCTCTGAGGAATAACCAATATGGTCGACATCGCCACCCGCGTCTGGAACCACAAGTGGAAGATCGACCCGATCGTGCGATCCCTGATCGACACGGACTTTTACAAGCTGCTGATGTGCCAGAGCATCTTTCGCAACAAGCCTGACACCCAGGTCACCTTTTCGCTGATCAACCGCACCAGATCGGTGCCGCTGGCCGATCTGATCGACGAGGGCGAACTGCGTGAACAGCTCGACCACGTGCGGTCGCTGTCACTGTCGCGCGGCGAAAGCACCTGGCTGCGTGGCAACACCTTCTACGGCAAGCGCCAGATGTTCCGCCCGGATTTCATGGAATGGTTCGAGGGTCTGCGCCTGCCGCCCTATCAGCTCGAGCGCAAGGGCGACCAATACGAGCTGACCTTCGAAGGCAAATGGCACGAGGTCATGCTTTGGGAAATCCCCGCGCTTGCCATCCTTATGGAATTGCGCGGACGCGCGGTGCTGGACGATATGGGTCGTTTCGAACTGCAGATCCTCTACGCGCGCGGCATGACCCGCCTGTGGGAAAAGATCGAAGCCCTGCGCACGGTCGAAGGCGTCAGCATCGCCGATTTCGGCACCCGCCGCCGCCATTCGTTTCTCTGGCAGGACTGGTGCGTTCAGGCCATGCAGGAGGGCATGGGTAGCAAGTTCATCGGCACCTCGAACTGCAAGATCGCGATGCACCGCGAACTGGAGGCGATCGGCACCAACGCCCATGAACTGCCGATGGTCTATGCGGCCCTCGCCGACAGCGACGCGGAACTGTTCCGCGCGCCCTACGACGTGCTGTCCGACTGGCACGACGAGCACGAAGGCAACCTTCGGATCATCCTGCCCGACACCTACGGCACCAAGGGTTTTCTGGACAATGCCCCCGACTGGCTGGCCGGTTGGACCGGCATCCGCATCGACAGCGGCGATCCGGCAGCGGCGGCGGAAACCGCCATCAACTGGTGGAAAAGCCGCGGCGAGGATCCCAGGCAAAAGCGGGTGATCTTCTCGGACGGGCTGGACGTGAACAAGATCATCGCGCTGCAACAGCAGTTCCGCGGGCGGGTGCAGTGCTCCTTTGGCTGGGGCACCCTGCTGACCAACGATTTCCGCGGCCTGACCCCCAACGATGCGCTGGCCCCGTTCTCGCTGGTGTGCAAGGCGGTCGCGGCCAACGGTCGCCCCACGGTCAAGCTGTCGGACAATCCCAACAAGGCGATGGGCCCGCAATCCGAGATCGACCGCTACAAGCGGGTGTTTGGCGTGGGTGAGCAGGAGGAGTTCGAGGTGGAAGTTTAAGCCATCTCCCGCCGCTCCCGCCACACGATCAGCAAACCCCCTGCCGCGATCAATATCGCGCCGGGAAACAGCGCGTCCCACGGCGTTTCGCCGAAGAACACCCAGCCCAGCAGGAATGCCAGCGGTATGCCGAAGTAGGAAAACGGGGCCAGGTTCGACTGCTCGGTCATCCGCTGGCTGACAACCAGTATCAGCACCGCCGTGCCGCCGAACGCGCCCATGGCCACCAGCCACGGAATATCTGCCATCGCCACCGGGCTGAACCCGCCAAGGGCCAGCGCCAGCAGGGTGGCCCCGACCACTGCCGCGACATTGGAATAAAAGCTGACAAGCGGGCTCGGCACATCCTCGTCGAACATGCGCGCGGTCACGGCAACCAGCGCGTACATGAACGCTGCACCCAGCGGGAACAGCGCGTCGGTCGAGAATGTATCGCTGCCCGGCTGCATCACCAGGATGACGCCGACGAAGCCGATCATCACGGCGCTCCACCGGACCCAGCCCACGACCTCGCCCAACAGCGGCACCGCAAGGGCGGTTATGAACAGCGCGTTGGCATAGGTGATGGTCGATGCGGTCGCAAACTCCATCCGCCCCAGCGACAGATAAAAGAACAACTGCGCCAGGGTCACGATGGCACCCCGTGCCAGTCCCAGCTTCCACTGGCGGATCTTGATCTTGCGCCCACCTGCACGCCATGCCCGCGACGTGCCCAAGGCAATCACCGCCGGGATCAGGCCGAAGATATTGCGCCACGCGCTCAGTTCGGCGGCGGAATAATCTGCGGACAACAGCTTGATGATCAGCCCCATGCCATCGAACAGGGTCAGGGCAATCAGGCTCAGCACGATGGCAAGGCCGGTTCGGTCGGTGGCTCGGATCACAAGGGGCAAGGTCCTGTCAGGGGCGCAGGATCACCTAATCTTACCTTCGCGCGAATGACCAGCACGCACCCGCCGGTGCGTGAACTGGTGCGTCAGTCGGGATCGACGCGCCCGCGCAGGGCCTTGACCTCGCCGCGCACCTTCTTTTCCTTCAGCCGCCGTTTTTTCGACCCAAGCGTCGGGCGGGTGGCGATGCGGCGTTTGGGTCTGACCAGCGCTGCCTTGATCAGATCGACCAGCCGGTCGCGGGCGATCTCGCGGTTGCGCGCCTGGCTGCGGGTCTCTTCGCACTGGATGATCAGCGCGCCCTCGTTGGTCCAGCGCCGTCCCGCCAGCCGCTTGAGCCGGGTCTTCACCGGATCGGGCAAATTGGGGCTGCGCAACGCCTCGAACCGCAGTTCGACCGCCGAAGACACCTTGTTCACGTTCTGCCCACCGGGTCCGGACGAGCGCACAAAATTCTCGGTCAGTTCCCAGACTTCGATGGAAATGGTGTCGTTGATACGCAGCATGACGGTACTATCGCATCGGAACGATCCGGCGGGAAGGGGCGTTTGGTCAGCAATTCCCCCTCTGATGGAGACCGATATGCTGAAACTGCCCTCCGTGATCCAGATCGCCACCACGCGCGACGATCTATATGTGTTCCGCATCGTCGCCGAGGTGAGTTCCGAGGATATGACCGAACTTGCCACCTATATGAACGATGCATTCGACCGACCGGGAAAGGTCGACATGATGCTGATCTTCGATCCATACGAGGGCGCGGAAACCGGCGCGTCATTCGGCTGGGAAACGCTGAAATCCCGTGTGCGATCACTGTCCAACGTGGGAAAATACGTCGTGGTGGGCGCACCGAAACAAGCCGTCGGCATGATCGAGACGATGGACAAGGTGATCCCCGTGGACGCCGAAACCTTCGACGACGAAGCCAGCGCGTGGCGGTACGTAGGCGCCGAACCTGTGTCTGACGGGAACAGACTTTGAATTGAATCGAACATGAAAAAGGGCCGCATGGCGTTTGCCAGCGGCCCTTCGAAAGTTTCAGGAGGCGGGGTCGGTTAGACCGTATGGTCCACTTGGTGGATCACATCGCCAAGGACTGCCTTACCGGGCGTTCCTCCAAGCTGTTCCGACACCTCTCTCCAATACCTTTCTGGACACTAGAGCACCTCCTTTCAATTGTTTCAGACAGTTGAAAGTTGGCATGCCAGCGCGAGATGTCAAAACACTTTTTTCATGCAATGCGACGGGTAATGGCGCGAAACGGGATAAGTGCCGCCAAAGCAAGCAATAATTTCACCGACCAATCCGCGACCGCCAGTGAAACCCAAAGCGGGACAACCGGCCCGACGCCCAACAACGGCAGCGCTTCGGCCGCCCAGGCAACATCCGTGGCGGGATGGATGAACGCCAGCGATCCGGCAAAGGCGATCGAGAAGAACAGGACCGTGTCAACACTGCTGCCAATCAGCGTCGACGCCAGTGGCGCACGCCACCACGCGCCACTGCGCAGTGCCGAGAATATCGCGACGTCAAGCAACTGGGCTGTCAGGAATGCGATGCCCGATGCCACGGCGATGCGCACAGTGACCAGCGGGCCGAACTCGCCCATGATCTGCGTGCCGATCAGGCTGCAAATGACACCTGCGGCAAAACCGGCCAGCACCACCTTGCGGGCTGCGGGTGCGCCATAGACGCGGTTCATGATGTCGGTGACCAGAAAGGCCAGCGGATAGGTGAATGCTCCCCAGGTCAGCCATTGACCGAACAGGAATTGGACAAGGATATTCGAGGCCACGACGATGGCGGCCATGGCGATGATGCCGGGGATATGCGCGCGTTTCATGATGTGTTCCGTTTTTACAAGGGTGCGGCGACTTGGTCCGCCATCATGACGGACGGGCGGTCCATAGGCCCAAGCGCGCAGCCGTGCAAGCTATTCCGTCAGGGTGAATTCGACGATCTGGTTGCTGAAGAACGTATAAAAGTTGTCGTCGGCGACCAGCGACAGATGCGTGATGCCCAGGTCATCCTGCCAGAGGCTCAGCCCTTCCAGATTACCGTAAGTGCCCGGTTCGGTGACCAAAAGCGTGGTCTCCTCCAAATCGGGCGCGGACAGATCGAACCGGCGGATACGGGTGGCAAACCCACGCAACGACAGGCTGCGCTCAAGCAGATAGAACAGCCCGTCGGGGCCAAAATCGGCGCCCGTGACCAGAAAGATGCCGTCTCGGGGCAGGAATGGCCCCTTGGTCCAGCGCCCGTCCTTCAGCTGATAGATGGGAAAGGGTTCGCTGTTTCTGGCAGAGATTTCCGGGAGAGTGACAAGCGTTCCATCCGGTGCGATGGCCAGGGCCTCAAGCGCCCGGTTCTCGACCAAATCCTTGAAATCGGGATGCCCCGGCTGTCGGACAAGCCTGCCATCGGGCTGTTCTGCCGCGATGCCTGCCTGCCCCTCCATCGACACGTACAAGGTGCCGTCCGCATCCAGCGCCAACCCTTCGGTGTCGCCCAGATGCACGGCCCGGTCGTCGCGCACCGCATTGATCACCCGAACCGCATCGCCCGAGCGGTCCAACGTCAGATGATACAGACCACCCCGGTCCGACAGCACCAGAGCTTCGGCACCGCCATCGGACATTTCGATTGCAGACAGCCCGCCAAACCCTTCCGACAGACGCGGCAGCGTGATCACGCCATCCAATGTCAGTGTCGGTTCGGCCTGAACGCAGGCTGCCGTGCAAACTACTGCGAGCGCAGAACGCCAGAACATTGCTGAGGCAGATCGGCGACAATCAGTTCGCGTTTGGGTTTCGGTGTCGTCTTGCGTGCGTTTGGGTCCGGCGCTGGCGGGTTCAGGATGTTGTTCACCCACTGCTGCGCGTCGTCACAGCCATCGCCGGGGGGCGGGGCCGCTTGATCGACACAGCCGCGCGCACCCTTGGGGCAGGCCAGCCGCACGTGGAAATGATAGTGGTGACCGTACCATGGGCGCACCTTTCGCAGCCAAGCGCGGTCGCCTTTTTCATCCTTGCACATCTGCACCTTGGCCCCCGGAAAGACAAAGATCCGCGCGGTGCGGTCGTCTTGTGCTGCGGCCTTGATGATCTCGTGATGCGCGCGCGTCCACGATCCGTTGGTGAACGCACCGCTGGCGCGCCGGGTCGAGATCGACGAGATGTTTTCGCGCTCGGTCACACTCAGGTTCAGGTTGGTCGCGGGCAGCATCCAGATGTCGGCATCCAGCCCGATCTGGTGGCTTGCATGCCCGGTCAGCATCGGCCCGCCGCGCGGCTGGCTCAGGTCACCGACATAAAGCCCGTTCCAACCCGGTTGCCGGGCCGCCTGTCGGCTGAGCTTTTCGATGAAATCGACCAGTTCGGGGTGGCCCCAGTTCCGGTTGCGCGACAGGCGCATCGCTTGCCATGTGGGTCCGGTCTCAGCCAGTTGCGCAGCTCCGGCGGCGCAGCCCTTGGAATAGCTGCCGAAGGGCGCAGGGGCCTGTTGCGATCCAACCCGCTCGGCCCCGAATGCGGCCTTGGCCAGCCCCTGCAGGGTGGCGGGGTCGATGTCGGGCAACGGCGTGCCGTCGATGTTGGTGTCGGACTGGCCACTGCAGGCAGCGGTCACGACCATCAACGCGGCGAAACACAAACGGCGTAAAATCATTACTCAGGCTCTCCATCGGGTTTCACCCAGACTAGCATGATCAGACCGATTGCAAAGAGCACGATCAACGGCGACACCCCGACGCGCTGGCTTCCGCTGATTTGCGAGGCAATTGCGATCAGCGCCGGGGCCAGGAACGTCGTCGCCTTGCCCGACAGCGCATAAAGCCCGAAGGCTTCGGTCATCCGCTCGGTGTTGCCCTGCCGTGTCAGCATGTTGCGGCTGGCGCTTTGCAGAACGCCGCCCGCCGCACCGATCAGCATGCCCGCGACATAGAACATGATATCGGGCAGGCTTGACCCCTCCGCCAGCGCGATCCCGAAGATCGAGGTGGGCGAAAGGGAAACTATCAGGATCGCGGTGCCCATCAGGATCAGACAACACATGATGATCAGCGGCTTTGGCCCCAGCGCCCGGTCGGCAAATCCGCCCAGCCAGCAAAACAGCGCCCCGCTGGCGGCTGCGATGATGCCGAAGATACCCACTTCGGTGATGCTCCAGTTCAGCACGCCCAACGCATAAATGCCGCCGAACGTATACATCCCGTTCAGCGCGTCTCGGTAGAACATCGACGAGCCCAGATAGGCCAACAGGCTGGGATTGCCCGGCAGGTTTATCAGCGTCTGCTTTAACTCGCGCATGCCGTTGCCGAATTTATACTTCAGGCGCGGCGCGTCGGCGGGCGTCTCTTTGACCCACAAAAAGAACGGGATCATGAAGACCGCGAACCAGATCGCGGTGAACGGCCCGACGACGCGGGTGTCGGCCTTGGTGGCAGGGTCCAGTCCGAACAACGGCTCCAGCCCCGCCATCGTGCGCCCACTGTCGCCCGCCTGAAACAGCGCCAGCATCAGCAGCAGCGCCAGCACGCCGCCCGCATAGCCAAAGCCCCAGCCCGACCCGGAAATCTTGCCCAACTCGTCTCGAGGGCCCAGCGATGGCAGGTAGCTGTTGGTAAAGATCGTGGCGAATTCCATCCCGACCAGACCGATGCCAAAGAAGAACAGCGCCCAGAGCACCGAAAAATCCTGCGGCGCTGTCCACCACAGCGCATAGGAGCCGATGAAATACAGGGCCGAAAACAGCCATATCCACGGCATCCGGCGTCCCGAACTGTCGGCAATCCCGCCTAGGATCGGGGCCAGAATGGCGATGGATATGCCCGCCACGGTCAGCCCGTAGCCCCAAAGCGCCTGCGCCTGCGCCCTGGCCGCACCTTCGGCCATGCCGTCCGCAACCAGATGCGCGGTGGCTGTCTGGGCAAAATAGGGGCCGAAGATGAACGTCAGCATCAGCGTGTTGTACGGCTGGCTGGCCCAGTCAAAGAAATACCAGCCCCAGATGCGTTTCCTCAGTGATACGTCCGCCATGCCAGTCCCCGCCCCATATTGTTGGCGCGATTAGAAGCACGGGGCCGCGATCATAGGCAAGTGAAGGTTTATGACGCAGGTGCGATCTTGTCCTGCATCGGTGGCCACGGACGCGTGGCTTCGGCCTCGATCCAGGCGGCAATCCAGTCGGGGACAGGCGGGCTGACCGGGTTCTGACCCAGCGCCTCGGCGGCCCGTGCCGGGTTGATGGCACGTCCATTCTCCAGCAGCGCCGAGCGATAAAGCACGTGGCTGGCGCATTCGCCGTTTTTCTTCCACATCGACTGTTCCAGGTACATGAAGCGGTCATCCCAGCACACCAGACGCGACCGCATCGTGAACCGCTCGAACATGGTAATCCTGCGCCGGTAACGCACCGAAGCCCCTGCCATCGTCAGCGCCCACTTGTTCTTGAACAGCACCGAGACCAGCCCGCCCCGCTGCGCCATCGCCAGACGCCCCAGATCATAGAGCGTCAGCGTGCGGCCATTGTTCAGCTCGCCAAACATGTCGATGTCCCAAGGCCAGCAGATGTGCCGACTGGTGTGAATATCGCCGAAACCTTCCAGAGGCGGCAGACGGCGGGCGATCAGGATGTCTTTGAACAGGCGGACGAAGGGGAACATGGCGCAGGCTCCTTTTGCGCCCTGTTCACGGGCAGCGGGGCGAACTGTCAACCAACAACCTCGCGGCAGGCTTGCCCTTTTGTCAGGGCACGACTAGTTGGAGTGCAACAAAGAGGTGAGTTTGATGCAATCGCTGTTCCAAATCCTGATGCTGCTGCTGAACATTGTCTGGTTTTTTATCATCGCCCACGTGGTGATGAGCTGGCTGATCAACTTCCAGGTGCTCAACCTGCGCCAGCCGCTCGTAGCCCAGATCTGGGATGGGCTGAACCGACTGCTCGAGCCGCTTTACAGCCGTATCCGTCAAGTTCTGCCGCCGATGGGCGGGCTGGATCTGGCGCCGCTGGTGGTCTTGATCGCGGTCGCCGTTCTGCGCATCATCCTGATGAACAACGCCGCCGCGTTCTACTGATCGCTACTCCTGTTACTGGGCCTGCGGCCATAGCCCGCAGCATTTTTTTGGCCCTGTTGGCCAGCAGACCTTGTTCACAGAATCTTAGTGTGTGATTCTGCATCAAAAGAGCAGACAATTCACATCAAGGTTTCCATATGACAGGCGCTGCCACGCTGTTGTCCGATGTTTTCGGCTTTGACGCCTTCCGCCCCGGGCAGGAAGAGATCGTGCATGCCGTGGCGCAGGGCGAAAACGTGCTGGCCATCATGCCCACGGGCGGTGGAAAATCCCTGTGTTTCCAACTGCCTGCGCTGATGCGCGATGGCGTGACAGTGGTGATATCGCCGCTGATAGCCCTGATGCGCGACCAGGTGCGCGCTCTGCAAGAGGCGGGCGTCTCTGCGGGCGCGCTGACCTCCGGCAACACCCCCGAAGAAACCGACGCCGTCTGGGACGCGCTTGAGCGGGGCGAGCTGAAGCTGCTCTATATGGCACCCGAACGTCTGGCCGCAGGCTCTGCCATGGGCATGTTGCGCCGTATCGGCGTGTCGATGATCGCGGTGGACGAGGCGCATTGCGTCAGCCAGTGGGGCCATGATTTCCGCCCCGATTACCTGCGCATCGGCGAATTGCGCCGCACGCTGAACGTGCCGCTGGCCGCCTTCACCGCCACCGCCGACATCGAAACTCAGGCCGAGATCGTGCAGAAACTGTTCGACGGTGAACCCCCCACAGCATTTCTGCGCGGGTTCGATCGGCCCAACATCCACCTGGCCTTTGCGGCCAAGGACGGGCCGCGCGCCCAGATCCTGAACTTTGCCGCCGCGCGCAAGGGGCAGTCGGGCATCGTCTATTGCGGCACCCGCGCCAAGACTGAAACGCTGGCCCAGGCCCTGCGCGAGGGGGGCCACGGTGCGATCCACTATCACGGCGGCATGGACGCCGACGACCGCCGCATCGCCGAGCGTCGCTTTCAGCAGGAAGACGGGTTGATCGTCGTGGCGACCGTTGCCTTTGGCATGGGCATCGACAAGCCCGACATCCGCTGGGTCGCCCACGCTGACCTGCCCAAGAGCATCGAGGCCTATTATCAGGAAATCGGCCGCGCCGGGCGTGACGGGGCCCCCGCTGAAACCCTGACGCTGTTCGGCCCCGACGACATCAAGCTGCGCCGCTCGCAGATCGACGAGGGCCTCGCCCCGCCCGAACGCCGCAGTGCCGATCACGGTCGGCTGAACGCGCTTCTGGGTCTGGCCGAGGCACTGGATTGCCGCCGCAACACGCTGCTGGGCTATTTCGGAGAGACGGAAACGACCTGCGGCAACTGCGATCTGTGCGACAAGCCCGCCGAGGTTTTCGACGGCACCACGGCTGTGCGCAAGGCGCTGTCCGCAATGCTGCGCACCGAAGAATGGTTCGGCGCGGGGCACCTGATCGACATCCTGCTGGGCAACCGCACCGACAAGATCGCGCAACGCGGGCATGACAGCCTGCCGACCTATGGCGTGGGCAAGGAATACGACAAACGCGAATGGCAGGCGGTGTTCCGTCAGATGATGGGCCACGATCTGATCCGCCCCGATCCCGCCCGCCACGGCGCCCTGCGCATGACCGATGCCGCCCTGCCGATCCTGCGTGACGAGGCCACGATCAGCCTGCGCCGCGACAGCATCCGCAGTGCCGGCACCAACCGCCGCCCGGCGGTCAAGGAGATGGTATCCGAAGAAGACGCGCCGCTGCTCAGCGCGCTCAAGGCGCAGCGCCGCGCCCTGGCGGAGGCCGCGCGGGTGCCGGCCTACGTCATCTTTACCGACCGCACATTGATCGAAATGGCGGAAAAGCGCCCCACCAATCTGGATGCGATGGCCGGGATCAGCGGTGTCGGCGCGAAAAAGCTGGAACGCTATGGCGAAACGTTCCTGCAAGTGATCAACGGTGCGGTGAATGATGTGCATCCGACCCGCCGCAAGCTGGCAGGGCGCGCGGCGGGTACGGTCTATGATCAGTTGATGGACGCGCAGGCACAACTGGCACGCGGCGCGGGTGGCACCGACAAACCGCTCAGTTGCTCGGCCTCGCAATTGGCGAAAGTGGCACAGATGCGTTCAGCGGATGCAGGGGCGCTCGAGCGTTTGCTGGGCGAACGCCGCGCCGAAAGATTTGGCGCAGCGTTTCTGGCGGTCTTGTCAGCGGCTTAGGCCGCCTGTTCCATCAATGGCGTGTCATGACCGACACTGCGTATATCGACGCGGCCCAACACCTTACGCTAAGGCTTCACGCCTCTCGGGATAGCCCATGCTGCCGACAGATTTTGGCACTAGCTTTTGTCTTCAACGCGTTCTGGACGTTTCGGCCCCGTCGCACTAGTTCTTGTGCAAATCCCGAAGGAGAAACGAATGCTGGTAGTGATTTCGCCCGCCAAGCGGCTGGACTGGGAGGCGCGCGACCTCGAGATGACCGCGCCCGCAATGCAGGACGACGCGGTGCGGCTGGCCAAGACCGCGCGCAATCTGACGCTGGGCGATCTGAAGTCGTTGATGCACCTGTCGGACGATCTGGCGCGGCTGAACCGCGACCGTTTCCAGACCTTCGCGGCCCAACCCGAACCCGAGGCTGTCCGCCCCGCCGCACTGGCCTTCGCCGGCGACACCTATCAGGGTCTCGACGCGGCGTCGCTGGATGCGGACGAGATGGCCTGGGCGCAGGACCATTTGCGCATTCTGTCGGGGCTTTACGGCCTGCTGCGGCCCGCCGACGCGATCCAGCCCTACCGCCTGGAAATGGGCAGCCGCCTGAAAACGCGGCGCGGAGCGAACCTTTATGACTACTGGGGCGACGAACTGTCCAAGGCGCTGAATGCGCAGGCCAAAGCGACGGGCAGCGACGTACTGGTCAACTGCGCCAGCCAGGAATATTTCGGTGCAGTGGCGCTCAAGTCACTGAAACTGCGTGTGATTACCCCGAAGTTCATGGAGGACAAGGGGCAGGGGCCAAAGATCGTCAGCTTCTTCGCCAAGAAGGCGCGCGGCGCGATGGCGCGCTTTGTGGTGCAGAACCGGGTGACCGATCCTGCCGCACTGACCGACTTTGACAGCGGCGGCTATGCCTATCAGCCTGAATTGTCAGAACCTGATGCGCCGGTGTTCGTAAGACCCTACCCCGAAGCCTGAAGCGCCGCCTCCTGCACGGCAAGGGGCGGCTGCGCACCGGGCGGACAGGCCGCGATGACCTGTCGTTCCAGCGCGTCCTTGCGCAGGGGCTTGGTCAGATAGTGGTTCAGGCCCGCCGCCATGATCGCCGCCTCTTCATCGTCCATCGCATGTGCGGTCAGGGCAACCACCGGCACCGCGACACCGCTGCCCGCTTCCAGCGCGCGAATGGCGCGGGTGGCGTCCTTGCCATCCATCTTGGGCATCGAGATGTCCATAAAGATCAGATCGGGCACAAAGCTCTGGTAGAGTGCGACGGCCTCTTCGCCGTTGTTTGCAAATTGCAGGTCGATGGTCAGATGCGCCAGCATCTTGCGCAGCACAAGCTGGTTGGTCTTGTTGTCCTCGGCGGCCAGTACGCGCATCAGGCGCAACTGCGGCGGCCTGTCCGGCACGGCCACCGCATCGGGTGGGGGCCGCGCAATCGGCCCCAGTGATTCCAGCATGCTGAACAACACGCGGCGCGGCGCCGGTTTCTGCATCAATGCATGCAGATATTTGCGGTCGGGATCGCGGTCGGCATGGCCGGGGTTGGTGCTCAGCAGGATCACCGGCATCTGATGGCCTGCGCCGCGGATTTTCTGTGCCAGTTCCAGCCCGTCCATATCGCGCATGTTATGGTCTGTCAGCACCAGATCGACTGTATCGTCCAGCCGCTGCAGGGCCGCAGCGCCGTCCGGGCAGGATATGACGCTCAGGCCCAGCATCTCCATCTGGCGTTCCAGGATCAGTCGGTCGGCGGCCACATCGTCCACCACCATCACGCGGCCTATGCCCTTGGGGATGGCAGGATGGCGTGGTTCTTCCTGTTCGGCGGTTTCCAGATGCAGCGAAAAGCCAAAGCATGATCCAACCCCTTCCTCGCTGGTCACCCAGATCTTGCCCTTCATCAGCCCCACCAGCCGTTGCGAAATCGCCAGACCCAGGCCGGTGCCGTCGAATTGCCGGTTGCGGTCGTTCTCGACCTGGTTGAACTCGCCAAAGATGTGGTCGATCTTGTCCGCCGGAATGCCGATGCCGGTGTCTTCGATGGCGATGTTGACCTGGCTCTCGCGCCCCTGATCCGCAGGCACGCCGGTCACCCGCACCAGCACGTGCCCTTCCGCCGTGAACTTTACCGCGTTGCCGATCAGGTTGGTCAGAACCTGCCTGATCCGACCGGGATCGCCGACAAACCGTGTGGGCAGGAACAGGTCGTAGTCCAGCAACAGCTTTACGTCCTTTTCGCGCGCGGCGTGTTGCAGCAGCATGATCACCTCGTGAATGCAGCGCTCAAGGTCGAAGGGTTCGGGATGCAGCGCCAGCTTTTCCGCCTCGATCTTGGAATAATCCAGAACGTCGTTGATGATGGTCAGCAGCGCCTCGCCCGAGTTGCGGATGGTGTCCACATATAGACGCTGTTCCTCGTTCAGCCCGGTATCGGTCAGCAGGTCGGCCATGCCCACGACGCCGTTCATCGGGGTTCGGATTTCGTGGCTCATGTTCGCCAGAAATGCCGATTTGGCGCGGCTGGCTGATTCTGCCACGGCGCGGGCCTCTTTCAGACGCTCTTCGTAGACGACGGTGGTGGTGATGTTCAGACCCAGCGACACGATATCGCCACCGGGGCCGCGACGATCGATAAGCTTGATGTACTGGTCATTCCACAGCCGGATCGTCACGGGCTCGGGGTAGGGGGCCAGCCAGCGGTCAGCCATCATGATGCGCCATTCGTCGTGGGGCACGCCTTCGGTGTTCACGATCCCCTCGTCGGTCAGGATTTGCAGGATGGTGATGTAGTTCACGCCAGGACGAACCATCTCCATCCCGTCGAAAATCACCAGATAGGCACGATTCGCGGCCAGCATCCGGTTGGTGTCGTCGAAAAAGGCAAAGCCGTCGGTCACCGTCTCGATGGAATGCCACAGCCGCCGCTCGGCCACCTCGACCTTGTGGTGGGCGACGCTGAGGTCGGATTTCACCCGCAGGTTTTCGTCGCGTACCGTCGCCACTTCGGCCCGCGTTTCGTTGATTTCGGCGCTCAGCGTCTGGGCATGGCGGTCCAGCTTGCGGCGCGCGGCAGCCAGTTCGGACTGCTTGAGTTCAAGCATCCGCTCGGCGGCCAGCCGCCCCCGCCGTTCCTCTGCCAGTTTGTTGGCCAGCGACATGGTGCCCCCGTCAGAATGCCATTTCCCGACAGGTTTCGCGCATCAAGGTAAAGGTGGTCTTAAGTTCCGCAGGAGCGTCTGCGTCGACAGCCCGACACGACCCGAATGCCAGCATGAATCGTTGCCAAGGGGGGCGACGCCGTGGCACCGTTTGCAAAGTTTGGGATGGAGCATTTTATCATGACGCGCATATTTTCGGCACTGGTGTTGGCGACGATGGCCTGGGTTTCGGCGGCCCTTGCACAGGACATCGTGCCCGATCACCGCTATGTCTATTCGCGCGATGTGGACTTTTACGGCGCGGACCTGACGCCGCTTTTTGACACGACCCAATCCGCCTGCACCAATGCCTGCGACGCGAACGGCGCTTGCGTCGCGTTCACCTACAACAGCCGCTCGAACGCCTGTTTCCCCAAATCCGCCGTGACCGACCGCACCCCCTATGCGGGTGCGTTTTCCGCCGAACGGGTCGCGACAGATCCTGCCGTGCTGGCGCAGCAGGCCCAGCGTGTCGAAGACCTGAAGTTCCTCGGACAGAACGATCTGGAGGCCGCGCGCGACCTCGCCGAAGGGTTCCCGATCCGCTTTGCCGTCAATGGCCGCACGGCGGACCAGATGCTGACCGCTTCGGCCGAGGCCTTTGCGCAGAACAACCGCGTGACCGGCATGCGCTGGTTGGGCGCGGCGCTGGCGCTGACCGACCGGGGCGATCTGTGGGAAAACTGGGCCTATCATGCCTTGCGTCTTGGCACGTCCGACCCGTCCGATTTCCGCCGTCAGTCGCGTCTTGAAGCCCTGCCCGCAACCATAAACGCCTACCTGCGCGCGGATGGTGCCGGGGCCAGGGCCGCCGCCCTGCAAGGCATGGCCGAAGCACTGGAAGCGCTGGAGCGTGGCCGCGACATGATCCCTGCGCTGCGGCTGGCCTATGACATCCAGCCGCGCGACGACATCGACGCAGCACTCGAGGATGCCATCGGCAAATACGGGTTCCGCGTGGTCGATCACCGGGTTGACAACGACGCCGCCAGCCCGCGCATCTGCGCCGAATTCTCCGAAGACCTTGCCGCATCCGGGGTCGACTATGAACCCTTCGCGCGCACCGCCGCCGCCGGTGTGGTGGTGCAGGCCGAAGACCGTCAGCTTTGCCTCGACGGCGTCCAGCACGGCGCACGCTACGAGGTGACCTTTCGCAGCGGTCTGCCCGCCGCCAGCGGCGAGACGCTGGCCCGCGATGTCACGCTAAACATTTACGTACGAGATCGGGCCCCTCTTGTACGTTTTCCGGGCCGGTCCTACGTGCTGCCGCGCAGCGCCGATGCCGCCCTGCCTATCGAGACGGTGAACATGCCGCAGGTCGATCTGGCCCTGCGCCGCGTCTCTGACCGCAACCTGCTGCGCGCCATCCAGGAGAGCTATTTCGGCACGCCGATGTCCTACTACGCCGACCGGCAGTTCGCGGACGAGATCGCGCAGGAGGTCTGGACCGGCACCGCCGAGGTGCAGAACGATCTGAACGTGGACACGACCACCCGCCTGCCGCTGGGCGACGCGCTGGCAGGGCAGCCCACCGGCATCTACGTGCTGACCGCGCGCCAGCCTGACGTCGAGGGATACGACGCGGCGACGGCAAGCCAGTGGTTCGTTCTGACCGATCTGGGCCTGTCCACCTGGCAGGGCATCGACGGGTTGACCGTCTCCACCCGGTCGCTGGGCACCGCCGAGGCGCAGCCGGGTGTCACACTCACACTGATCTCGCGCGCCAACGTGGTTCTGGGGCAGGCGACATCGGGCGCGGACGGCTTTGCCAGTTTCGACGCGGGGCTGGTGCGCGGCACCGGCGGCTCCGCCCCTGCGCTGCTGGTGGCGCAGATCGGCGCTGCGGATGATCCCGAAGACATGGCGTTCCTGCCATTGACCGATCCCGCGTTCGACCTGTCTGATCGCGGCGTCGAGGGGCGCCCGCCCGCACCGCCCATCGACACCTTCATGGCGACCGACCGGGGTGCCTACCGCGTGGGTGATGTGATCAACGTGACCGCCCTGACCCGCGACGGCAGGGCCGAGGCGATTGCGGGCCTGCCGCTGACAGCGATCCTGACGCGCCCCGATGGTGTGGAATACAGCCGCACGCTGTCCACCGATCCACGGGCAGGCGGCCACGTGTTCAACCTGCCGCTGGGCATGGACGTGCCGCGCGGCGCGTGGCGGCTGGACCTGAAATCCGATCTCGAGGCCGCTCCGCTGGCGACGCAAACCGTCCTGGTCGAGGATTTCCTGCCCGAACGCATCGACTTTGACCTGTCTTTGCCCGATGCACCTTTGCGTCTGACGGACACGCCGCCTCTGAAGATCGACGCGCGCTATCTGTTCGGCGCAGCGGGTGCCAATCTGGCTGTCGAGGGCGAAGTGCGCCTGCTGCGCCGCGACGGGCTGGACGACTGGCCCGGCTACAGCTTTGGCCGCCATGACACGCAATTCTCGCCGCGCACCCGCTATCTGGACCCCGCGCGCACCGGTGCCGACGGCACCCTAACCCTGCCGCTGGTGCTGCCCGATGTGGACCCGGAAGGGCAACTGTTGGAAGCCCGCGTGACCGTCCGCGTGTCCGAAGGATCGGGCCGCCCGGTGGAACGCGAGGTCACAGCACCCATTGCACCGCAAGGCGCAATGATCGGGATCAACCCGGCGTTTGATGATGTGCTGCCCGAGATGTCCACCGCCCGCTTTGACCTGATCGCGACCGAAGGGACACTGCCGGTGAAATGGACCGTGAACCGCGTCGAGACGCAGTATCAATGGTATCAGCTTTACGGCAACTGGAATTGGGAGCCGACGACCCGCCGCATACGCGTCGCCTCGGGCAGCGCGACGCTGGGGCAGGTGCCTGTCACCGTGGAGGCCGCGACCGAATGGGGCGAATATGAACTGGTCGTCGAAACCTCGGGCGCGCCCTATATCGCGTCGTCCGCGAATTTCTACTCAGGCTGGTATGGTGCCGGTGAAGGCAGCGATGCGCCCGACCGTCTGGAGATGTCGCTGAACGCCGACAGCTTCGCCGTGGGCGATACCGCGCAATTGCGTCTGGTGCCGGGCTATGACGGCACCGCGCTGATCACCGTGGCATCGAACCGTGTGATCGACCGCCGCGTGGTCGCGGTGACGGCAGGCGAAAACATCGTGCCGCTGACAGTCGGCGCAGATTGGGGCACAGGGGCTTATGTCACAGCCTCGGTCATCCGCCCGATGGATGTGCAGGCGGGGCAAAACCCGGCCCGCGCGCTGGGCGTGGCGCATGCCGCCGTGGCCCCCGGCGACAGGCAACTGGCCGTCAGCGTCAGCGCACCCGACGCGGTGGACGGGCAAAAGGGCAGCTTTGACGCAACGGTCAGGGTCGAAGGTGTCGCCGCAGGCGAAACAGCCTTTGTCACGCTGGCCGCCGTCGATGTGGGCATTCTGAACCTTACCGGCTATCAGGCGCCCGATCCGTCCGGTCATTACTTTGGCCAGCGCCGGTTGGGCGTTGAAATGCGCGACGTCTATGGCCGTCTGATCGACGGGATGAACGGCGCTCTGGGTACGGTCAGGTCTGGCGGCGATGCCGCGGGTTTGGAGGGGCTGCAATCGCCGCCGCCGACCGAAGAGCTGATGTCGTGGTTCACCGGGCCGGTTACCTTGGGGGCGGATGGCACCGCCACCGTCAGCATTCCGCGACCTGCCTTCAACGGCACGATTCGCCTGATGGCCGTGGCATGGTCCCCAACCTCTGTCGGGCAGGCGCAGGCCGATGTGCTGGCCCGCGATCCCGTGGTCGTGACTGCGTCGCTGCCGAAGTTCCTTGCCCCCGGCGACAGCAGCCGCCTGCTGCTGGACGTGGTCCATGCAGATGGACCGGGCGGCACCGTGCAACTGGCGCTGGCCTCGGATGGGCTGGAATTGGGCACTGCCCCGGCCTCGTTCGATCTGGCCGAGGGGGCCTCGCAGCGCATCACCGTTCCGTTCAGTGCCGCGCGCGCTGGCGACTATACTGTCACCGTCACGCTGACGACGCCCGCAGGCAAGGAACTGGCAAAGACACTGGCGCTGGGCGTGCGGGTGACCGACCCCGAGGTCGCGACGACACGGCGGTTCAGCCTCGGCGCAGGCGAGGTCTTTACCTTTGACGACAACGTGCTTGCGGGCCTGAAACCGGGCGCGGCCCGGGCGACGTTGGCGGCGGGGCCGTTGGCGCGGTTCGATGTGCCGGGACTTCTGATGCAACTCGACCGCTACCCTTACGGTTGCACCGAGCAGGTCACGTCCGCAGCGCTGCCGCTGCTGTACCTTAGCGACTTCGCGCCCGCAGCCCGGATCACCGACCTGCCGGAGCGTATAGATGGCGCAATTCGCCGCGTCTTAGCGCGCCAGACCAGCAACGGCGCGTTCGGTCTGTGGCGGGCGCAATCGGGTGACTTCTGGCTCGATGTCTACGTCACGGATTTCCTGACACAGGCGCGCGACAAGGGCTTCGCGGTGCCGGACCTGGCTTACGATCTGGCGATGGACAACCTCAAGAACCGGGTGAACTACGCCGCCGACTTTGACGAGGGCGGCGAAGACATCGCCTATGCGCTGCTGGTTCTGGCGCGCAACGGGTCCGCGTCGATGGGCGATCTGCGCTATTATGCCGACACCAAGGGCGATGATTTCGGCACACCACTGGCGACCGCCCAGCTGGGCGCGGCACTGGCGATGTACGGGGATCAACTGCGGGCGGACGGGCTCTTTGCTACCGCCAGCGCGCAGATGGCAAATGATGCGGAAGAACCGACCCGGTTCCGCGCGGACTTCGGCACGCCGCTGCGGGATGCGGCAGGTGTTCTGAAACTTGCGGCGCTGTCGGGCAGCAATGCGATTGACCGCAGCGCCGTGGCGACACGCATCGGCAACACCAGCCGCAGCCTGTCCACCCAAGAGGCCGCACAGGTGCTGATGGCCTCGCAGGCGCTGAGCGCCGATACGGCCAACCCCGGTCTGACCGTGGATGACCAGCCCGCCAGCGGCCCGGTGATTGAGACGATGGAGCCAGGCGGCGAACCGCACAGCATCCGCAATGTGTCGGGCGTGCCCACGGACGTGACGCTGACCACCTACGGCGTACCGGTGGTGGCGTCGGATGCGGGCGGTTACGGCTATGCGATCGAGCGCGCATATTACACGATGAAGGGTGAAGCCGTCGATGGACCCTTCGCCGCCGGCGAGCGGCGTGTGGTCGTGTTGACCATCCAACCCTTCGAGGATGTGGGCGCGCGGCTGATCGTGGACGACGCACTGCCTGCGGGGCTGGAGATCGACAACCCCAACCTGCTGCGCGCAGGGGATATCGGTGCACTGGAATGGTTGCAGGTGCCCGAGACCGAGACCGTACAGTTCCGCGCCGAACGCTTCGTGGCGGCGGTGGATCATCGCGGGGATGAGCCTTTCCAACTGGCCTACGTAGTACGGGCGATTAGTCCGGGCGATTATCACCACCCGGCGGCGCTGGTGCAGGATATGTACCGCCCCGAATACCGCGCGGTGACGGCGACGGGCCGCATGACCGTCACGCCGTGATAGGCGCGCGCAGCCTGATTGCGCTGGCGCTGGCTCTGGGCCTGATCGCGGGGCTGCGCGATGCCTGGGACGACTGGGTTGCGGCAACCGTGCTGCCGCAAGTGCTGGCGGAAACCTCTGTGGAAGTGCGCGCGCGCGACGGCACGCTGTTGCGCGCCTATCCGGTTGAAGATGGGCGTCAGCGGCTGGCGGTTTCGCTGGCGGATGTCGATCCGGTGTTCGTGCGGATGCTGATTGCCTATGAGGACAAACGGTTTACCAAACACAACGGCGTCGATCTGCTGGCGCTGCTGCGCGCGGCGGGGCAGGCGGCGTGGAATGGCGATGTGGTGTCGGGCGGGTCCACGCTGACGATGCAGGTGGCGCGCTTGCTGGAAAATACGGGCACCGGACGCTGGGCGGGCAAGCTGCGCCAGATGCGTGTCGCGTGGGCGCTGGAACGGAGGCTGGACAAGGACGCGATCCTGACGCTCTATCTGCAACACGCGCCCTACGGCGGCGCAGTCGAGGGCATTCAGTCGGGCACCCGCGCGTGGTTTGCCAAGCCGCCGAGGCGGCTGACACCAGCGGAATCGGCGCTGCTGATCGCCTTGCCGCAGTCGCCCGAAAGCCGCCGCCCGGACCGTTTCCCGCAGGCTGCCCAAGCGGCACGCGATCGGGTTCTGGCGCGGTTGGGCCTGCCTGCGACGCACGCCGCCCTGCCCCTGCGCATGGCGCGGATGCCGCGACTGGCGCCGCATGTGGGTGATCATCTGGTCGCCACCAATCCGTTGAACCCGCGCCACGACACCACCCTGGACGCGCGCCTGCAAGCTGCACTCGAGGCACTGGCGACACGGGCGGTGCACGATCAGCCGCGCGGCGTGTCCACCGCGATCCTGGTGGCGGACCACCGCACGGGCGAGGTGCGCGCCTCGGTCGGGTCGGCCGATTACACGGATGGGGACGGGACGCAGGGGTTCGTCGATATGACGCGCGCCCTGCGCTCGCCGGGATCGACGCTGAAGCCGCTGATCTATGCGCTGGCTTTTGACCGGGGGCTGGCGCATCCCGAAACCATCATGCCCGACCGCCCCACGGCCTTTGGCCACTATGCGCCGCAGAACTTCGACGGCATGTTTCGCGGCGACATCACCGCGCGGCGGGCCTTGCAACTGTCGCTGAACATTCCGCCGGTCGCACTGACCGAGGCGCTTGGCCCTGCCCGCCTGATGGCCGCATTGCGCCGCAGCGGCGCGTTACCGGTGGTGCAGGGACAACCCGGCCTCGCGGTGGCGCTGGGCGGTGTCGGGCTGACGCTGAGCGATCTGGTGCAGCTTTACGCGGCTCTGGCCCAGGGCGGTGCAGGGCCACGTCTGCACCTGAACACCATGGCGTCCGATGCGCCGCCTGCGCGGCTGGTCGGGCGCGCGGCGGCTTGGCAGGTGGGCGATATCCTGTCGGATAGTCCGCCGCCAGCAGGCGCGGGTGTGATGGGGTTGGCGTACAAGACCGGCACGTCCTACGGGCACCGCGACGCCTGGGCCGTGGGCTATGACGGGCGGCATGTGATCGGCGTCTGGATGGGACGGCCCGATGGCACGCCGGTGCCCGGTGCCTTTGGCGGTGACCTGGCAGCGCCGGTTCTGTTCGAAGCCTTTGGCCGTTTGAAGTCTGCCCGCGATCCGCTGCCGCCACCGCCGCCCGAGACTCTGATCGTGCCCACGGCGCGCCTGCCGCAACCGTTGCAACGTTTCGACGCGCGCTATGGTGCGGTGCGCTCTGGCGACACGCTGACGGTGGCCTTTCCCCCCAGCGGCGCGGTGCTTGCGGGGGGGAGCGGGCTGACGGTGAAGCTGCGCGGCGGGCAACTGCCGCTGACCGTGTTGCTGAACGGCGCGCCGGTCGCGTCGGGGCTGAGACAGCGCGAGGTGGCGCTGGCGCTGGATGGGGCGGGGTTCAGCCGGATTTCGGTGATCGACGCATCGGGGCAATCGGCGTCGGTCGAGGTCGAAGTGGGACATTAGGGGCTCTGCCCCTCGGCCTTGCGGCCTCACCCCGGAGTTTGTCCGGCAAAATGAAGAGCTTTACCGTCTGCGCCCCTCGCGCAGCCACGCGGCGATGATGAAGAATGCGCTGAGCATCAGGACCAGCCAGCCGGGCAGCAGCGCCGAGGCGCGCACGTCGCGGGTCTCGAAGGCGTTGCGCGGCGTCAGACCGATCCAGCCGCGGCCTGCGGCGGGGCGGCCCTCGCGGACGTTGCGGATGTCGGGCAGGCCCTCTTCGAGCAAGAGCGCACCGCCGCGCGTGGCGTCGACTGCGGGTTGCAGCAACTCAGGAGTTCCGACCGTGTTGATGAACTCGCGCGGGGCGGCGGGGCCGAGGCCGATCACGGCGGTCTGATCGCCGTTTTCCAGACGGTAGAGACCGATCTCGGGGCCTTGGTAGTCGGCGACGAACTGGCCCGGTGCGATGTTTTGCAGGGTCAGTTCGGTCGTGGTGCCATCGGGTGCGGTGAGCGTGACGGACGGCACACTTTCGTCCAAGGTGCGGCGCAGGATGCGCATCGACTGTCCGGTGGCGGTCGCGGTCAGCGCCTCTTCCTCAAGCTCGGGTTCCTTCATCATCCAGTGGGCCAGTCGCCGCAGCAGTTCCAGCTGCGGCCCGCCACCTTCGTAGCCGCGCGACCAAAGCCAGGCCTGATCCGAGGCCAGCAATGCCACGCGTCCTTCCTCGACGCGGTCGAGTACCAGAAGCGGCCGGTCGTCGAGGCCAGACATCACCACATCGCCGGAATTGGGCGTGACGTCGATCTGGCGCAGCCAGCGGCCCCAATCGCCGCGCGACGGCAGGTTGGTGGTGACGGGATGACGTTCGCCCAGATCGGTGACCTTGGGCAGATAGGCGTCCTGCCGCACGCGCGCCGTCGGCACCGCCGGGATGACCGCGCCCAGGGGCGAACGGTAGAGGCTGTCGGCAGTGGCAAAGTCGGGTCCGGCGGCAATAAGGACCGCGCCGCCCTGACGCACGTAGTTGGCGACGTTTTCCAGATAGAGCGCAGGCAGGATGCCGCGCCGCTTGTAGCGGTCGAAGATGATCAGGTCGAAGTCGTCGATCTTTTCCAGAAACAGCTCGCGCGTGGGGAAGGCGATCAGGCTCAACTCGCCCACGGGCACGCCGTCCTGCTTGTCTGGTGGGCGCAGGATGGTGAAGTGGACCAGATCGACGGAACTGTCGGATTTCAACAGGTTGCGCCATGTGCGCCCGCCTGCGTGCGGCTCGCCCGAGACCAGCAGAACGCGAAGGCGGTCGCGCACGCCGTTCATCTGGATCAACGCGGTGTTGTTGCGCGCGGTCAGCTCGTTTTCCTGCGTCGGGGTGGTGAACTGGATCACGTTGCGCCCGCCATGGGGCAAAGTCACGGGCAGGTCGATGTCCTGGCCCACCGGCACGCGGAAGGTTTGCGCGTCCTCGCCGTCGACGGAGATGTCCAGTTCGGCAAAGGGCTCTGTTGCGGGGGCGGCACCCATGTCCTCGATCCGCAGGGTCAGGGTGACAGGCTCGCCGATGATGGCGAAGGCGGGGGCACCCACTACGGTCAGGCGGCGGTCCCAATCGTCGGCAAAGCCCGATTGCAGCAGGTGCAGCGGCGCGGGCAGGGCCAGCGCCATGTCGGCGTCGTGCACCTGTCCGTCGCTGAGCGCGATGATACCCGCCACCCGCGCCTGCGGTTCTTCGGCCAGCGCATCCGACAGGGCACGCATCAGCAGGGTGCCGCCATCGCCCTCGGCGTCGGGCACGGTGATGCGGCGCACTTCGGTGTTGGGCCGCGCGGTCAACTGCGCCTCAAGCGCGTCGGCGGCCTGCGTCGTCTGTTCGCTGCGGCCCGGCAGGCCCTGCGATGCGCTGGTGTCTTCGGCCAGAATGACGATATCGCTCAGCGGGGCGCGGTCTTCGACCTGATAGGACGGTTGCGCCAATGCCGCCAGCACGACCAGCGCCGCAGCAGCGCGCAGGGCCCAGCCGCGCAGGCCGCGAAACACCGCCAGCGCCACGCCCGCAAGGGCAATCGCGGCCAGCACAGCCAGCCAGAGCCATGGCAGCAGCGGATCGAATACGATGGTTCCGGTCATTGGCCCAGCCTGTCCAGCAACGCAGGCACGTGCACCTGATCGCTTTTGTAGTTCCCGGTCAGCACGTGCATCACCAGATTGATGCCAAAGCGGTAGGCCAGCTCGCGCTGACGTTCACCGCCAAAGCCGCGGCCGACGGGCAGCATCGGATTGCCCGAGGTATCGACCGCCCAAGCCCCGGCCCAGTCATTGCCGCCGATCACCACCGGCGTCACCCCGTCGTTGAGATTGCGAAACGGCATGCCCGCGACCTGTTCGGCACCGGGCGGGGCTGCTTCGACCCAGACATCGCGGCTGATGTGGCGGCCCGGAAAATCCTGCAAAAGATAGAATGTACGCGTCAGCACATGGTCGCCGGGGACGGGTTCCAGCGCCGGGATATCCAGCGGTGCGGCCAGGTCCTGCAGCTTGCGGCCATTGGGGCTGGCGGTGCCGAAACCTGCGATATTGGCATCGCGCGTGTCGAACAGGATCAACCCGCCGGACCGGATATAGTCGTTCAGCCGCGCGTAGGCCTCGGACGAGGGGCGCGGCTGGTCGGGGGTGATCGGCCAGTAAAGGATGGGAAAGAACGCCAGGTCGTCGGTTTCCAGGTTCACGCCCATGGGCGGCGCGGGTTCGACCGATGTGCGGAAGAACAACGTGTCGGACAGCCCGCGCAGGCCTGCCTCGGCGATCTCGTCGATCTCGGCGTTGCCTGTCAGGACGTGGGCCAGCACGACTTCGGATGTGGCCTCGATTGCGCTTTGCACCTCGGTGTCCTGCGCGTCGGCGCCCTGCGGCAGCATCAGCATCATTGCGAGGGCCGCAACAGCGCCACGTGTCGGCCCCAGCCGACCGGACAGCGCCAGTGACGCCACCACGTCGGCGGCCAGCAGCAACAGCGCCAGTGCCATCAGCAGACCGCCCAAGGCCTCGGGCGGGGCGGCGCGAAATCCGGTCACGGGCACGCGCGCGGGCCATGTGGCGGGGGTCAGTACCGCATCGGCGCTCAGCACGTTGCGGGCCAGATAGCGGTCGTCGGAGGCATAGATACCGGGCAGCATGTCGGGGCCAAGCGGTGCCTCGACCAGCCGGGGGCCGTCGATGCCGGGCAATGTGCCCGCGTCGCGCAGCGCGCCGTAGCCGTCCATCACCTGCTCGGGCTGCCACACTGTGCCTTGCAGATCGGCGGCCTCGGGCGTGGCGGCGGCGGAGGAAACCGCCAGCCGTTCCAGCATTTCGACGAAGAGACCGGACAGCGGCAGGGTGGACCATTCGGCATTGGCGGTCACGTGGAACAGCACCACCTGCCCCTGACCCATGCGTTTGCGCGTCACCAGCGGCGTGCCGTCCGACAGATCGGCGATCACCGCTTCGGCCAGATCGGGACCGGGCTGCGCCATCACCTGCGCGCTGACCCGCACGTCTTCAGGGATGTTCAGGCCGAAGAACGGCGAGCTGTTGCGGAAGGGAGCGAGCGATTTCGGCTCGCCCCAGCTCATTGCGCCGCCGACGCTGCGGCCACCGCTGCGCAGGCGCACGGGCATCAGCGGATCGACGGTATCGCGGCTGACGTCGCTCGCGGCAACACGCGGGCCGGCAAAGCGCAGCAGCAGCCCGCCGTTTTCGACCCAGGCGGACAGGTCCGCGTTTTCGCTGTCGGTCAGGCCTGCCACATCTGCCAGAACGATCACATCGGGATTGGCGGGCAGCACGTCGGCCAGCGCACCGTCGATCAGGTCGGCGGTGGGTTCCAGCGCCTGTTGCAGGTAGTGCAGCGGCGACAAAAGTTCCAGCCCTTCGCGGTCGGTGCGGCCCGCGATCAGCGCGACTTCGCGGCGGCGCAGGCTGTCGTCGGTCAGGGTCATCGCACCAGCGCTGCGCCCGCCTTGTATTTCGAAACGGGTGACACGGGCGCGCAACTCGGCGGGCAGAACCAGTTCGGTCTGCGCCTCGGTCGCGCCATCGGCAAAGTCTGCCTGAGCGGTGGCCAGAACGCGTGGATTGCCGGCAGGATCGCGTCCCTGCGCCAGAACCGTCACGGCGCGCGCAGGTCCGCTGGCGGCACGCGCCACCGACAGTTGCACGGCACCGTCGGCATAGGTCGCGGGGGTCATCCCAAGGACGTTTTGCCCCGACTGGATCACCGAAAGCGGCCCAAGTGTCTCCAGCGCGCTCAGCACGCGGTCTTGCCCGTCATAGGCCAACCCGTCGCCGATCCAGATGGCGCTGGTGGCCTCTGCCCCGGCGATCAGCGCGACCGCACTGTCAATCTGGGCATCGCCCGGCTGCCAAGGCGCGGGTTGGAACCCGGCAAGGCGCGCGGGCCAAGTGCTTGCGGCCTGAAACACAGGGGCCTCGGGGCGGGTCAGTTGCAGCACGGCAACCGCGCGGTCGTCGGTGGCGGCGCGGTCTAGCTCGCCCTGCAGCGTTTCGATCATCTGCGGCCAATGCGCGGCCCCCGCCCATGTGCCGTCCAGCACCACCAGCAGGGGGCCACTGATGCGGGCACGTTCGGTTTCGGGGTTCATCACCGGACCGGCAAGGCCCAGGATCACCAGCGCCACGGCCAGCATCCGCAGAAGCATCAGCCACCACGGCGTGCGGTCCGACACCGCGTCGGCATCGTTCAGCCCCAACAGCAGCGCCACGCCGGGAAAACGGCGGCGGATCGGCGCGGGCGGAACCGCGCGCAGGATCAGCCAGAGGATCGGCAAGGCCGCCAATGCCACCAGCAACCACGGTGCTGTGAACCCTATGCCGCCCAGAACCGTCATCCGCGTGCCATCACTGTTCTGTCCATCGCACGGTACAACCACAACAGGGCTGATTGCGCACTGCTGTCGGTGTGGTGCACGCCGTAATGCCAGCCAGTCAGCGCGCAGAGGCGCTGCAACTCGGCCTTGCGGGCGGCCAGACGTTCCAGATAGCGGTCGCGCAGGTCATTCGCCTTCAGCGTCTCGTGGCGCAGGGTGCCGCCGACGCTTTCAAATATCGTGCGTCCCCGGAAGGGAAATGCCTCTTCCGAGGGGTCCAGCACGTGCATCAGAACCCCGCGCACGCCGCGGTCGGCGGCCTTGGTCAGGGCCAGTTGCACATCCGCGATATCGCCCATGAAGTCCGACGCGAACATGGCCTGCGCATGGGGGATCATCGCGCGGTGTTCGGGTGGGCTGTAATCATCGTCTGAATCCTCCGACAGCATCTGGGCCAGCCGCATCACCTGCATCCGACCGCGCCTTGGCGGCAGGCGGGTGCCGGTCAGGCCCACGCGTTCACCGCCGCGCACCAGCAGGATCGCCAGCGCCAACGTCAGAACCCGCGCTCGTTCGGCCTTGGTCGGCAGTGCGTCGGTGCTGTTAAACCGCATCGAGGCGCCCTGATCGCACCACAGCATTACCGATTGCGCGATCTGCCATTCGCGTTCGCGCACGAACTGGGTGTCGCCCATCGCACTGCGGCGGTGGTCGATCATGCGGCGGCTGTCGCCCACCTGTGCGGGGCGATATTGCCAGAAATCGTCGCCGGTGCCCGCACGTCTGCGACCGTGATCTCCCAGCAGGACGGCACCTGCCAGATGCTCGGCACGGGCCAGCAGGGCGGGCAGGCGCGCGGCCTGATTTTCGGCAGACTGGCGCAGGGTGATCGGGTCTGGCGTCACGCGGCGGCCTCACCCCGGCGGGACAGGCCCGCGGCGGTGGTTTCGATCAGGTCAACAAGGCTGTCGCCCCGTGCCCGCGCAGCGAAGTTCAGCGCCATCCGGTGGCTCAGAACGGGCCGTGCCATATCGACGACGTCCTCGGCGGAGGGGGCCAGACGGCCATCCAGCAACGCCTTGGCGCGCACTGCCAGCATCAGCGCCTGCGAGGCGCGCGGGCCAGGGCCCCAGGCCACATTGTCGCGCACTTGCTGCGAGGCATCGGGCGCATCGGGGCGGAAGGCACGCACCAGATCGAGGATCATTTCGACCACGCTGTCGCCCACGGGCATCCGCCGCAGCAGACGTTGGGCCGCCAGCAGTTCGCCATCCGAGAACACCGCGACGGATCTGTCCTCGAGCTCGCCCGTGGTGGCGATCAGGATATCGCGTTCGGTGTCGCGGTCGGGATAGGCGACGTCGATCTGCACCAGAAACCGGTCAAGCTGCGCCTCGGGCAGGGGGTAGGTGCCCTCTTGCTCAATCGGGTTTTGCGTCGCCAGCACGTGAAACGGGTTGCCCAGCGGGCGGTCTTCGCCTGCGACGGTCACGGTTTTCTCCTGCATCGCCTGCAACAGCGCCGATTGCGTGCGCGGCGAGGCGCGGTTGATCTCGTCGGCCATCAGCAACTGGCAAAAGATCGGACCGGGCAGAAAGCGGAACACCCGGCTGCCATCCGCGCCCGTGTCCAGCACCTCTGACCCCAGAATATCGGCAGGCATCAGGTCGGGCGTGAACTGCACGCGGTTGCCGTCCAGCCCCATCACCGTGCTGAGCGTCTCGACCAGCCGCGTCTTGCCCAGGCCGGGCAGGCCGATCAGAAGTCCGTGACCCCCGCACAGAAGCGCCGTCAACGTCAGCTCGACGACACGCGGCTGTCCGATGAACCGGCGGGTGATCGACGCCTTGGCCTCGGCCAGTTTCTCGCCCAGTGCTTCGATCTCGGCCACCATGTTTTCGGCGTCACTCATGACTTTTCACTCTCGCAGGTTATATTGCTGTTGCAGACAACGTATCGTGCAAACGCGAAATAGCAAAAGCCGGAAGGGGTAAAATCCAGTCATGAGCGGACAAAAAACCGTGACGCCCGACGCTGACAGCCTTGTTGCGTCGATAAAAGCAGCAAAAACACGCGGACTGCCGCCGGTGGACAAGTGGGACCCCGCCTTTTGCGGCGATCTGGACATGCAGATCAAACGCGATGGCACGTGGTTCTACCAAGGCACGCCGATCGGGCGGCCCGGTCTGGTCAAGATGTTCGCATCGATTCTCAAGCGCGAAGGCGACGATTATTTCCTCGTCACCCCGGTCGAAAAGGTCGGGATCACCGTCGAGGACGCGCCGTTTCTGGCGGTGGATTTCGATGTCGAGGGCGAAGGTACGGAGCAGGAACTGACATTCGTGACCAAGACCGACGACGTGACGGTGGCGGGTCCCGACACGCCGATCCGCGTGGTCCGCGACGCCGAAACCGGCGAGCCGTCGCCCTATATCATCGTGCGCCGCAACCTCGAGGCGCTGATCGACCGCAAGAGTTTCTACCGGCTGGTGGACATCGGCACGCATCACGACGGCTGGTTCGGCGTGTGGTCCCGCGGCGCGTTCTTCGGCATCATCCCGTCGGACGAATTGCCCTGAAACCATACGATTAGACCTTGGCGCGCCCTGCGGGGTGGGCCAAGCTGGCGATCATGCCCAGATTTGCCGCAAACCTTACACATCTTTGGCCCGAGCTGCCCTTCCTCGACCGTTTCGACGCGGCGGCGCAGGCAGGGTTCACGGCTGTCGAAGTGCTGTTTCCCTATGACTTTCCTGCAGGCGAGATCCAGCAGGCCCTGCAACGCTGCGGGTTGGAGATGGTCCTGATCAACGCGCCGCCGCCGAACTACACCGGCGGCGACCGCGGGTTCGCGGCGATGGCAGGGCGCGAGGACCGGTTTGCCCACGACATGCGCCGCGCCACGCGCTTTGCGCAGGCGCTGGGTGTGTCGTTCATTCACGTGATGGCAGGCGTGGCGGAGGGAGACGCTGCGCGCAAGACGATGGTCGAAAACCTCAAACTTGCCTGCGGCCTTGCGCCTGTCGGTCTGACCCTGACGCTGGAACCGCTCTGCCCCGCGTCCGCGCCGGGCTATTTTCTGAACGATTTCGACCTTGCCGCCGGGATCATCGCAGAGGTCGGTGCCGACAATCTGGCGCTGCAATGGGACAGCTACCATGCACAGGAAATCACCGGCGATGCGCTGGCGTGTTTTGCCGCGATGCGCCCGCTGATCCGCCACATCCAGATCGGCGACGCGCCGGGTCGCGGGCCTCCTGGCTCGGGTGTCGTCGATTTTCCGGCCCTGTTCCGCGCGATTGACAACAGCGGCTATGATGGCTGGGTGTCTGCCGAATACACGCCGGGTGCGCAGACAGACAAGACGCTGGGCTGGATGAAGTCGGCCTGAAGGTCCAAGACATATGGACCTGGCCCGCCTGTCGTGTGAAATTCGCAGCACTCCCAGCCAACGAGGTCCGCCTGTGATTCCCGCCCGCTACGCCCCCATCGCCTTCGGCTTTTTCCTCAGCGGGATGATGTCGCTGATCGTCTCGGGCATCAGCATGCTGCGCGCCACCGAGGTCTGGGAGGGCTTCGTGACGATCTGGATGGGCGCATGGCTGACCAGTTGGGCGGTCGCCTTTCCGGTCGTCCTGTTTGTCGCACCGCTGGCGCGGCGCTTGGTGGCCCGGATGACGATCCCCGGCTGAGACGCCGGGTCAGGCCATCAGTGCGCCTCGGCCCAGTTCGCGCCCTTGCCCGCATCCACCGTCAGCTTCACGTCCAGCTTGACCACCGGATCGGCGGCGTTTTCCATCACATCGCGGGCGGCGTCGATCAGCGCATCTTCTGACCCGGCCTCGACCTCGAACAGCAATTCATCGTGCACCTGCAGCAGCATCGTCGCCGGGATATCCGCAATCGCCGCAGGCATACGGATCATCGCGCGGCGGATCACGTCGGCGGCAGTGCCCTGGATCGGCGCGTTGATCGCGGCGCGGGCGGCAAAACCGGCGCGCGGGCCCTTGCTGGCGATCTCGGGCGTGTGGATCTTGCGGCCGAACAGCGTCTGGACGAACCCGTGCTCTTTGGCGAAGGCCTTGGTGTCGTCCATATAGGTGCGGATGCCGGGGAAGCGTTCAAAATAACGGTCGATGAAGCCCTGCGCCTCGGCCCGCGGAATGCGCAGGTTGCGCGCCAGGCCAAAGCCCGAGATGCCGTAGATCACGCCAAAGTTGATCGCCTTGGCCTGGCGGCGGATCTCGGGCGTCATATCGTTCAGCGAGACATTGAACATCTCGGACGCTGTCAGCGCGTGAATGTCGATGCCATCAGCAAAGGCCTGTTTCAGCTCGGGGATGTCGGCGATATGCGCCAGTATACGCAGCTCGATCTGCGAATAGTCCAGCGCCACCAGCGTCTTGCCTTGCTCAGCGACGAAGGCTTCGCGGATGCGGCGGCCTTCCTCGCTGCGGATCGGAATGTTCTGCAGGTTCGGATCGGTCGAGGCCAGCCGCCCGGTCGATGCGCCCGCGATGGAATAGCAGGTGTGAACCCGCCCCGTTTCCGGGTTGATGTGATCCTGAAGCGCATCCGTATAGGTGGATTTCAGCTTGCTCAGCTGCCGCCAGTCCAGAATCCGGCGCGGGAAATCATGCAGGGTGGCAAGGTCTTCCAGGATGTCGGCCCCGGTGGAATACTTGCCGTTGGTGCCTTTCTTGCTGCCCTCAAGGCCCATGTCCTCGAACAGGACCTCGCCCACCTGCGCGGGCGAGCCCACGTTGAACTTGCGGCCCGCCAGTTCGTAGATTTCGTCCTCCAGCCCCGCCATCTTCTGGGCAAAGGCATTGGACATCCGCGACAGCGTATCGCGGTCGACCTTGATGCCGGACCGTTCCATTGCCGCCAGCACCGGAACCAGCGGACGCTCCAGCGTCTCGTAGACCTTGGTCACGCCGACGCGGTGCAACTGCGGTTTCAGGGTCTGCCACAAGCGCAGGGTGATGTCCGCATCCTCAGCCGCGTAGGGCACAGCCTTATCCAGCGGCACCCGGTCGAAGGTGATCGCGGATTTGCCCGTGCCCAGCAGCGGTTTGATCGGGATCGGCGTGTGCCCCAGATAGCGCTCCGACAGCGCGTCCATGCCATGATTGTGCAGGCCCGCGTGCATCGCATAGGACAGCAGCATGGTGTCGTCTATCGGCGCCACGGTGATGCCAAGCTGCGCAAAGATCTTGGCGTCGTATTTCATGTTCTGCCCGATCTTCAGGACCGACGGGTCCTCCAGCACCGGAGTCAGCATCTGCAGACATTGCTCCAGCGGCATCTGCCCCTCGGCCAGCGCGTCCGAGCCGAACAGATCATCGGTGCCGCTGTCCTTGTGGATCAGCGGAATGTAACAGGCCTGCCCGGCTTCGATGCACAGCGAGATACCGACCAGTTCGGCAGTCATCTCATCCAGACCGGTGGTCTCGGTGTCCACGGCCACGTAACCACGCTCGCGGATGCGGTCGATCCAGACCTGCAGACCGGCGGCGTCGCGGACGTGTTCGTAGGCATCCGCGTTGAACGGTACGCTCTCTATCTCGGGCATATCGGCGGGTGCGGGGGCCTTGTCCTCGATCACCGGTGCTTCGACGTGCAGCGCCTCGGCAATGCGTTTGGACAGGGTGCGAAACTCCATCTCTGCCAGAAACTCAAGCAGCCGGTCGGGATCGGGCTCGCGCACTTCCAGATCGTCCAGCGTAAAGTCGAGCGGGGTGTTCTCGTCCAACCGCACCAGATCACGGCTCAGTCTGATCTGGTCGGCATGGTCGATCAGGGTCTGACGCCGCTTGGGTTGCTTGATCTCGTCGGCGCGGGCCAGCAGCGCGTCCAGATCGCCGAATTCGTTGATCAGCAAGGCGGCGGTCTTGATCCCGATGCCGGGCGCGCCGGGCACGTTGTCGACGCTATCGCCCGCCAGTGCCTGCACATCGACCACGCGGTCGGGAAAGACGCCGAATTTCTCGAACACGCCGTCGCGGTCGATGCTCTTGTTCTTCATCGCGTCCAGCATTTCAACGCCGTCGCCGACCAGTTGCATCAGGTCCTTGTCGCTGCTGATGATGGTGCAGCGGCCCCCTGCGGCGCGGGCCTGTACGGCCAGCGTGGCGATGATGTCGTCAGCCTCGAAGCCTTCTTTCTCCTTGCAGGCGATATTGAACGCCTGGGTCGCGGTGCGGGTCAGCGGGATCTGCGGGCGCAGGTCCTCGGGCATCGCATCGCGGTTGGCCTTGTACTGGTCGTACATGTCGTTGCGGAAGGTGTGACTGCCCTTGTCGAAGATCACGGCGACATGGGTCACGTCGCCGCCCGCGTTGCCCTCGACATAGCGTTGCAGCATGTTGCAGAACCCGGCCACGGCCCCGATGGGCAGCCCGTCGGACTTGCGCGTCAGCGGCGGCAGCGCATGGTAGGCGCGAAAGATGAACGCCGAGCCGTCGATCAGGTGCAGGTGGCACCCTTTTCCGAATTTTCCTGACATCGCACCCTCGCTGCTGGCTTTGGCAGTCTTGTGCCACAGGCGCGCCACAGCTTCCAGACGGTGCGCCGGGCTCAGGCGGATTTAGTTCGCGCGCACGGTCCACAGCTTCATCTTGCAAAATAAACTCAAATCCCGACCGGGCGGCGGGCGGCTCAATCCGCTGACTGGTACAGCCAGTGCGACAGGCTGACCGACAGCGGCAGTGGCGTCCAGCTGCCAAAGCGCAGACCTGCGGCGCGGATCATCCCGCCGACCCAGACGTTGCAGGTGGTCAGCAGGTTGAAACGACCGACGGCAGGATAAAACAGATCGGTGGCGGTAAAGCCGGGGTTCTCCAGCGGGGCCGCGCCATCGAAGCTGGCGCGCAGCGCGGACAGGAAGCGCGCGTATTGGGCCTCGGTCATGCGCAGGCTGCGCAGGTCCAGCGAGGGGGGCACCGCACCCACGACGTCCAGCCGCATGACCGACGTGTCGCCAATCGCGCCACGCCACGTGGCCCGCGCGGTCACGTCGCCATAGGTGCCGACCGTGGTATAGAAATCGCGCGCCCCCCAGCCGACCAGCAGATTTTGCGCGCCGACGACGCCCATCAGATCGACAGCCCCCGGCAGATCGGCAAATGCCGCGTGGGTTTCGGCGTCCAGCGGCAGGATGAAATCATAATGGATCGGTCCGGCGATCAGCAGCACCTGCCGTGTGGGGGCTGCAGCGTCAACGCTGCCGCCCGACGGGATCAATGCGCCGATGATCGCGGCACCTGGATAGCTCAGAAGCAGGACAAGCAGGGCAACGGCAAGCCGTTTCAGCTGTCGGCCGTGTGGTCTGCGTGGACGAATTTGCAATCGCAATAGGGGCATTCGATCCAGCCCTGCGCCTGCGGAATTTGCAGCCAGACCCGCGGGTGGCCCAGCGCCCCTTCGGAGCCGTCACAGGCCACGCGGTATTGATCGACGATCTTGGTCTCGGGGGCTTGCAGGGTCATGGGGTCCTCATCGGTCGGATAGCGCTGCCTTTATGGGCCGGAAGGCTGCCCCCATGCAAGGGGGTTACGGTCAGCCCAGCCCTGCATACTCCACAGTGTCGGCAAAGGTCTGCAACCAATTCCGCCAATTCCGTTCAAAACGGTTCACGTCGCCGCTGCGCTGGGTTAGAACGCCACGATATAGTCACAAAGGCCGCGCTGCATCATGCCCTCAAAACCCGTTGTTCTGTGTATTCTTGATGGCTGGGGTCTGCGCGAGGATACTACCGGAAACGCGCCCGCGCTTGCGAATACGCCGACCTTCGACCGCATCATGGCGACCTGCCCGAACGCGACACTGATCACCCACGGGCCCGATGTGGGTCTGCCTTCGGGGCAGATGGGCAATTCGGAAGTGGGGCATACCAATATCGGCGCGGGGCGCGTGGTGGCGATGGACCTCGGCCAGATCGACCTGGCCATAGAGGACGGCTCGTTCTTCGAGAACGATGCGCTGCAGAGGTTCATCCGCGCGGTCAGGGCGGGAAGCGGCACCGCGCATCTGATGGGCGTCGTGTCCGACGGCGGCGTGCATGGACACCTCAACCACATGATCGCCGCGGCCAAGGCCTGTACGCAAGCCGGTCTGGCGGTGAAGGTCCACGCGCTGACCGACGGCCGCGACGTGGCCCCGAAATCAGCCGAGGGGTATTTGCGCACCTTGATCGCGGCACTGCCCGAGGGCGCAAGCATCGCGACCGTCACGGGCCGCTATTTCGCGATGGACCGCGACAACCGCTGGGACCGCGTTCAAAAGGCATATCAGGCAGTCGTGCAGGCCAAGGGCGATACCGCGCCGACTGCGCAGGATGCTGTGGCCCAAGCCTATGCCGCTGACAAGACAGACGAATTCATACCAGCCACGGTAATCGGAGAATATGCCGGTGCAGAGGACGGAGACGGCGTGTTCTGCCTGAACTTTCGCGCCGACCGCGCCCGCGAGATCATGGCGGCCATCGGCGCGCCCGAGTTCGAGGCATTCGAGACGGGCACACGGCCCGCTTGGTCGGCGCTGCTGGGCATGGCGGAATACTCCGATCAGCACGCCGCCTACATGCAAACGGCCTATCCCAAGCCTGCGATCATTAACACGCTGGGCGCCTGGGTGGCACAGCACGGACTGCGCCAGTTCCGCATCGCGGAGACCGAGAAATACCCCCATGTGACGTTCTTTCTGAACGGCGGGGTCGAGGTGCCAGCCGATGGCGAAGACCGCCATATGCCCAAAAGCCCTGATGTGCCCACCTATGACCTGCAACCCGAGATGTCGTCCGAGGAAGTCACCGCGCATCTGGTGCAGGCCATCGGCGATGGCTACGATCTGATCGTGGTGAACTATGCCAACCCCGACATGGTCGGTCACACCGGCGATCTGGATGCCGCGATTGCCGCCTGCGAAGCGGTGGACTGTGGCTTGGCGCAGGTCATGGACGCGCTTGAGGCCGCAGGCGGTGCGATGATCGTCACGGCTGACCACGGCAATTGCGAGGTGATGATTGACCCGGAAACCGGCGGTCCGCACACGGCGCACACGCTCAATCTGGTGCCAGTGGCCGTCGTGGGGGCGCAAGGCACGTTGAAAGACGGCAGGCTTGCCGATCTGGCACCGACGCTGCTGCACCTGATGGGGCTGGAACAGCCGGACGAAATGACCGGGAGCAATCTGCTGACATGATCCGCGCGCTTGTACTTCTGGTGGGCCTCTGGCCTGCAATTCTGCTCGCGCAGGACGGCGCGACGCTGGCGCAGGACGCAGGGGCGCAACTGCAAGAGGCGGCGGCGCAGCTGGATGCCGCTGATAGTGCGCGCGACCGGGTCAAGGCGCTGACCGCCACGATCCAGGCCTACGAGGCGGGTCTGGCCGCGATGCGCGACGGTTTGCGCCGTGCGTCGCTGCGCGAAACGCAACTGACCCGCCAGCTCGAGGCGCGCGACGGCGAGGTGGCGGGCTTTCTCGGCACGCTTCAGACCATTGGGGCCACGCCGTCACCCACATCGTTCCTGCACCCCGACGGGCCGACAGGCACCGCGCGCGCGGGCATGTTGCTGGCCGAACTGACGCCAGCGCTGAACGCCCGTGCCGCCGGGCTGCGCCGCGATCTGGAGGACGTGCAGAACCTGCGCGCGATCCAGACCGAAGCCGCCGCGCAGATGCAAAGGGGTCTGAGCGGCGTTCAGACCGCCCGCACGGAACTGTCCAAGGCGATGGCGGAACGCACCGACCTGCCGCGCCGCTTTACCGAAGATCCGGTGAACACCGCGATCCTGATCGAATCCTCGGAAACGCTGGGCGCGTTCTCGGCAGAAATTTCGAACATCGCGCAGGACGAGCAGGCAGTCAGCCTGCCCGACCTGGCCGCACGCATCGGCGATCTGCCCTTGCCGGTGCGCGGGCTGGTGCTGCGTGGCGCGAACGAGGCGGACGCGGCGGGGATAGCGCGCCCCGGTATCCTGCTCGGCACGCTGCCAGGCGCATTGGTCACATCGCCAACGGCGGCGACCGTGCGGTACCAGGGCCCTCTGCTGGATCTCGGGCAGGTGGTGATTCTCGAACCGCAGCCCGATACGCTGTTTATTTTTGCAGGTTTGGGCGCGGTCTACGTGCAGACCGGCGAAGTGGTCGCGACGGATGCGCCAATCGGGCTGATGGGTGGCCTTTCGACCGCCGCTGCGGCAACTGAAATGTCACAGGAAGGTGAAGGCTCTGGCACTGCCCGTTCCGAAACGCTCTATATAGAAGTAAGACAAGACAACGTTCCGCAGGACCCGGCATCGTGGTTCCGCCAAGGTAAGGATGGATAAAGTCTGATGAGAAAATTCGTAATGGCCGCACTTGGCGGTACGCTGGCAGGTGTGATCGCCACGACGCAGATCGCAGGGCCCCTTCTGGCCCAGGAAGAAACCCGCAATGCCAGTGTCTACGAGCAGCTTGATCTGTTCGGCGACATCTTCGAACGTATCCGTTCGCAATATGTCGAGGAAGTCGAGGCATCCGAACTTATCGAGGCTGCAATCGACGGGATGCTGACATCGCTTGACCCGCATTCGTCCTATCTGTCGCCTGACGATGCGGCCGCGATGCGGGTTCAGACCAGCGGCGAATTCGGCGGGCTGGGCATCGAGGTCACGCAGGAAGAGGGCTTTATCAAGGTCGTCTCGCCCATCGACAGCACTCCCGCCGCCGAAGCCGGCATCGAAGCGGGCGATTACATCACCCACGTCGATGGTGAGAGTGTGCTGGGTCTGACGCTGGATGCCGCCGTCGAAAAGATGCGCGGGCCGGTCGGGTCTGAAATCATCATCACCGTGGTGCGTGAGGGCGAACAGGAGCCCTTCGACGTCTCGATCATCCGC
Organism: Pseudosulfitobacter koreensis; assembly: GCF_024733015.1. Classification (GTDB taxonomy): domain Bacteria; phylum Pseudomonadota; class Alphaproteobacteria; order Rhodobacterales; family Rhodobacteraceae; genus Pseudosulfitobacter; species Pseudosulfitobacter koreensis. The sequence goes on along the minus strand of NZ_JANKJG010000001.1, from coordinate 402,334 downwards.
GACACCATCGAATTGCAGGCCGTGCGCACGCGCGCACAGGGCGAAACCATCGTGCTGCGGGTCACCACGTTCAACGACAAGACCTTTCCCAATCTTGAAGAGAAGCTGGCGGAAGAAGTCGAGAACATGGGTGGCATCGAAAACGTGAACGGCTTCGTTCTTGATCTGCGCAACAACCCCGGTGGCCTGCTGACGCAGGCGATCAAGGTGTCGGATGCGTTCCTGGAAGAGGGCGAGATCGTCTCGACCCGTGGCCGCGATCCTGCCGATGGCGACCGGTTCAACGCCACGCCGGGTGATCTGGCACAGGGCAAGCCGATCGTCGTGCTGATCAACGGCGGCTCGGCCTCGGCCTCCGAGATCGTCGCGGGCGCGCTGAAAGATCACCGCCGCGCGATTGTCGTGGGCACCAAATCCTTCGGCAAGGGGTCGGTCCAGACCATCATGCCGCTGCGCGGTGACGGTGCGATGCGCCTGACCACGGCACGCTATTACACGCCGTCGGGTCGGTCGATCCAGGCGCTGGGCGTCAGCCCGGACATCATCGTGCAGCAGCCCCCCCGCACGCCCGCGACCGAAGAAGAGGAAGATGGTCCGCCGCTTCTGAACTCCGAGGCCGATCTGCGGGGTGCGATCAGCAACGACAGCCTGTCCGAAGATCAGATCCGCCAGATCGAGGAAGACCGCGCCAAGGCCGAACAGGCCGCTGAACTGCGCGAAGAGGATTACCAGCTAGCCTATGCCATCGACATCCTCAAGGGGTTGTCGGCACTGGCGCCAGACATCGAGTGACAAAGACCAAGGGGCGGCGCGAAGGTGCCGCCCTTTTTGCATCCTGGGTGCGACGCGCGGCAGTCGCACAATTTTCGACGCGACGGCGCAGTGGACAGGGGGGCCGCAAAGTGGTCACAGGGGTGCAAACCGCAGGAGGAGCGCACACATGGATTTCACCGTCGAGAATCTGACCGTCACACCGCACGATGACGGCGTCGTCGAAGTCACGCTGTCACGGCCCGCCAAGCGCAACGCGCTGAATGCCGAAACCATCGAAGAACTGATCGAGGTGTTCTCGAAACTGCCGCGCCTCGGCGCGCGCGCCGTCGTTCTGAATGCGCAGGGTGATCATTTTTGTGCCGGTCTGGATCTGGTCGAACACCACACCGAAAAACGCCGCCCCGAAGATTTCATGCACCTGTGCCTGCGCTGGCACGAGGCGTTCAACAAGATGGAATATGGCGGTGTCCCGATCATCGCGGCGCTGAAGGGGGCCGTGGTCGGCGGCGGCCTTGAACTGGCATCGGCGGCCCACGTGCGCGTGATGGACCCCACGACCTATTTCGCCCTGCCCGAAGGCCAGCGCGGCCTGTTCACCGGTGGCGGTGCCACGATCCGCGTGGCCGATCTGGTGGGCAAGGCGCGGATGATCGACATGATGCTGACGGGCCGCGTCTACAAGGAGGACGAGGCCGTGCAGGTCGGTCTTGCGCAGTACCGCGTGCAGGACAGCCAGACCAAGGCGCTGGAACTGGCCCGCACCGCAGCGCAGAACCCGCCGCTGTCGAACTTTGCAATCTGTTCCGCGATCAGCCACATGCAGAACATGTCGGCGCTGGATGCAGCCTATGCCGAAAGCGTGGTGGCGGGGATCGTCAACACGCAAGAGGCCTCGCACGACAGGCTCGATGCTTTTGCGAAGGGCACGGCGGCGCGGGTGCGCCCGGACTAAGCGGCTTCAGGTGGTTTCTACACAATGACGCCGGAACGCGCGCTTGAGCATGTCCAGCTCGGCGCGCAACAGGTCCACTTCGGCACGGATGTCGTCGCCCAGCACCTCGCCCGCCATCAGGTGGAAATGCGCCAGCCGGGTGCCGTCCTCGGCGTCGGTGATCACAAAGGTCTGGATGCCTTCCGCGATGGCATCGACGGGGATCGGAACCTGCAAAAGCCAGTGTCCCTTGGCGTGGTCCTCGGTCAGCTGCACGTTTGCCACCGGCTTGTCCAGAAGATGCACCGCCAGCTCCGGCGTCTCGGTGTTCTCGGAACTGACGATACCCTGCCAGATTCCGTTGATGATCTTGGTGCCTGTGACGGTCAGAATGCTCATGAAGTCGGCCTTTCGTTACAGGACTTGCTAAAGGGCGGCGCGTGGGCGGCGTGAAAAGGTCAGGTCGCGCAGGACGACCTGGTTCATTTCGGGGCCTTCAAAGATCAGATCGACCCAGATTTTTTCGACCCGCTTTTCGTTCAGGTTGGAATAGGCAAGATCGAATTCGACCACCACATCCTCTTGGTGGAGGGGCAGTTCACGCACGATCTGTTCCGTGTTGGGGCCGTGTTTGATGTTCAGCCGCGCGAAGATTTCCAGCGGCTTTTCCATCTCGACGATGCACGACATCCGCAACAGATGCGTCTTGCGCAGCCCGGTTGCCGCAGCGCCGGGCAGGTCGATCACCAAAGACAGGAACGATCCATCAAAGCTGAAGACATCCATCCGCAGACCGTAGGGCGCGATGTCTTCCTCGCGCGTGTTGCGCAACTGGCGCAGGGTCAGCTCGCTGAGTTTGCAGTCGTGAAACAGGGTCACTTCGTCGCCCAGCATCGACTTGGTCTGAACCGAAGACATGCCGGGCTGGTGCAGCGGGCCGCGCCACAACTCGGGCCGCCATGCCCAGTCGGAATTGTGCGGCTTGGCAAAGCTTGTCGACCCGATCACCGGCAGAGCAAGACGTTCATCTGCGGTGTGGATCAGCCCGTCGATATGTGCCCGCATCAGCCGTGCGCTGTTGCGCAGCTGGCGCAGCGTGTGCAGGTTGACCGTGCCTGCATTGCGTGCGGCACGTGCCCACCGCCGCATGGCAAGCCGGTGCGACAGACGTTCTAGAAAGCTGATCTTGTTTTGTGGCACGGGCCGTTTCGCCTCGGGTTCTGTTTTTCGGTATCTAACGAAAAGCTTTCATTCAAATAAACCGGCAATCGCTGCGGCGGGGCGTTTTTCGGCCCTTGTGGCCATTATTCAGTCGCCGCTGGCGTGGCAGATGCAGCCTGGGCAGTCGCCGCTGCCTGCGCGCGGGTGCGCTGCATCAGCCGGTCAAGAACACGCCCGCCCTCGCGGCCTGTCGCGGCACTGTCGCCGGCGCCGTACATAGCCAGCCCGACGCGCTGCGATCCGACCTGCCCGGTGCCGCGCCAATGGGTTGCCGACAGACCCTCGCGCGTGGGCGCCGTGCCCTGCACCCGCAGCAGTACGGCGTCTGCGGTCTCGATGCGGTCCAGAACCGAACCGTCCGACAGCGCCGATTGCAGTGCTGCGGCGCTGATCGGGGCAGCGTTCGCCGGAATGGTCGACAGGCTGACCGTAATCAGGCCCAACGGCGCGCCATAGGCACCATCGGGGTCACCCAGCGTGTCGCAGCGCGCCAGAAGTGCAAACGACGATTTGAGGCTGCGCCGGTCGATGCAGAATCCTTCGGGCGCGACGAGGATCATCTCCCCGTTCGCCATCGAGGCTGCGCGCAGCGGCGCGGATGTCGCGCCGCCGCCGGTGTCACATCCCGCAAGGGCCATCAGCCCCGCAAGGACGGCACCTTTACAGGTCCCAGTATTCATGCCGCTCAAGCTTGGCACCGGGGTGGGTCACCGCCCCCTTGTAGGTCGCGCCGACCAGCTGCGCATATTTCCACAGCGCACCGGCGCCATAGATCGTGTCGCGCGGGCCTTTCCAGTTGGCTTTGCGCTCGGCCAGTTCGTCGTCTGTCAGGGCCACGTTGATGGTGCCCTCGATGGCGTTGATGGTGATCACGTCGCCGTCTTGCAGGAAGGCAATCGGCCCGCCATGTGCGGCTTCCGGCCCTACGTGGCCCACGCAAAAGCCGCGTGTCGCGCCCGAAAAACGGCCGTCGGTGATCAGTGCCACCTTCTTGCCCATGCCCTGACCCGACAGGGCCGCCGTGGTCGCCAGCATCTCGCGCATGCCCGGACCGCCCGAGGGGCCCTCGTTGCGGATGACGAACACGTCGCCTTCCTCGTAGGTGCGTTGTTGTACAGATTCGAAGGCATCTTGTTCACATTCGAAGACGCGCGCTGGTCCCGTAAAGATCTGGTGCTGGGCTTCCATGCCCGCAACCTTCACAATGGCGCCTTCGGGCGCGACGTTCCCCTTGAGGCCGACGACGCCGCCGGTCTTGGTCAGCGGAGTCTCGATCGGATAGATCACCTTGCCGTCCGCTTCCAGCGCGACCTTGTCCAGTTCCTCGCCGATGGAATAGCCGGTGGCGGTCATGCAATCCTCGTGGATCAGGCCCGCCTTGCGCAGTTCCTTCATTACCACATAGATGCCGCCGACCTCGTAGAGATCCTTGGCCACATACTGACCACCCGGTTTCAGATCGACGAAATAGGGGGTCTCGCGGAAAATCTCGCAGACGTCATCGAGGAAAAAGTCGATGCCGGCCTCGTGGGCCATCGCGGGCAGGTGCAGGCCCGCGTTGGTCGACCCGCCCGTGCAGGCGACCACGCGCGCGGCGTTTTCCAGCGATTGGCGCGTGACGATGTCGCGGGCGCGGATGTTCTTTTCGATCAGGTTCATCACCGCCGCACCCGACGCCTTGGCGTATTCGTCGCGCGACTCGTAGGGGGCGGGGGCACCGGAGGAATTGGGCAGGGCAAGGCCGATGGCCTCGGACACGCAAGCCATGGTGTTGGCGGTGAACTGGCCACCGCAGGCACCAGCAGAGGGGCAGGCGACGCGTTCGAGGATTTCAAGCTCGGCTTCGGTCATGGTGCCGTTCTGCTGGTGGCCGACGGCTTCGAACATGTCCTGCACTGTCAGGTCACGGTTAAGGTATTCGGCAGGCACCGGTGCGCCAGCCGCCACGCGACCCGGCAGGATCGACCCGCCGTATAGGAACACTGACGGCACGTTCAGACGGATCATCGCCATCATCATCCCCGGCAGCGATTTGTCGCAGCCCGCAAGACCCACAAGCGCGTCGTAGCAGTGGCCACGCATCGTCAGCTCGACGGTGTCGGCAATCGCCTCGCGCGAGGCCAGCGAGGACCGCATGCCCTCGTGGCCCATCGCGATGCCGTCGGTGACGGTGATGGTGGTGAATTCGCGCGGCGTGCCATGGGCGGATTTGACGCCCATCTTCACCGCTTGGGCCTGTCGGTTCAGGGAGATGTTGCAGGGCGCCGCCTCGTTCCAGCAGGTCGCGACACCGACCAGGGGCTGGTGAATTTCCTCTTCGGTCATGCCCATCGCATAGTAATAGGACCGGTGCGGCGCGCGGGCGGGCCCTTCGGTCACGTGACGGCTTGGCAATCTGGATTTGTCGAATTTGCCCTTGAGCATTTTGGCCTCCCGGTGATCAGTTCCCCTTGCAATAACGGGCAGCGGTTTAAGGCACAAGACGCAAGGCTGCCCGCGCCTAGATCGCAGGCGATGCACAATTGCACAGGTTCAGGGCCGCAGGCGCACATGCGCGCTGCTTGATTTCACCTATTGCGGGACATACTTTGCCCTGGCTGACGACCCTCATGCCCGCGCGGCACATATCAGGCGGGCAAATGGAACGATCGCTGTTCGGTTTTATCTGGAAACACTCCAAACGCGATCAGGTGCTGTTGCTGCTGGTCACGCTGGTGACGTTTCCGTTTCTCTACGCCACGCTGGAACTGCCCAAGCGGATCATCAACGATGCCATCGGTGCCGCTTCCGATACGGTTGTCCTGTGGGGCGCGGAGCTGGGCCAGATCACCTTTCTGATGGTACTCTGCGGTCTTTATCTGCTGGCGGTGCTGCTGCACGGACTGCTGAAGATGCGCCTGAATACGATGAAGGGCGTGGTGTCGGAAAGGCTGCTGCGCCGCCTGCGCTATACGCTGATCGCGCGGATGATGCGGTTTCCGCGCAGCTATTTCCGCACCACGTCGCAAGGCGAGTTGGTCAGCATGGTCACCTCCGAGGCCGAGCCGATGGGCGGGCTGATGGGCGACGCGCTGGCGCAGCCGGTGTTTCAGGCGGGGCAGATGCTGATCATCGTGGCGTTCCTGTTCGCGCAAAGTGTCTGGTTCGGGCTGGCCGGTGTGGCGCTGATCCCGTTGCAGGCCTGGCTGATCCCGATGCTGCAACGCCAGATCAACGTGCTGAACAAGGCGCGGATCGTAGAGGTGCGTGCGCTGTCGTCCGAGATCGGGGAAAGTGCTGCAGGGGTCACTGATCTGCGCACCAATGGCGGTTGGCGCTACCGGCTGGCGCAATTCACCGACCGGCTTGGGCGGCTCTTCGACATCCGCTATCGGATTTACCAGAAAAAATTCTTCATGAAGTTCATCAACAACTTCATCACCCAGCTGACGCCATTCTTTTTCTATTCGGTGGGCGGTTATCTGGTGATCAAGGGGCAGGTGTCGGTCGGCGCGCTGGTCGCGGCGCTGGCGGCCTACAAGGACCTGTCAAGCCCGTGGAAGGAACTGCTGACCTATTACAACCAGGTACAGGACATGTCGGTGCGCTGGGATATCGTCACCGAGCGGTTCAATCCCAAGGGGATGATCGACGCCGAGAAGTTCGAGGGCGCGCCGAAGTCTGTGCCCCATCTGGACGGTGAAATCGTGCTGGATGGCGTCACCGTGCGCGACGCCGATGGCAACATGGTCCTCGAGAACATAGACCTGAAGATACCGGCAGGCGCGCGCGTCGCCATTCAGGTGGCCAGCCAGACCGAGCGCACGGCGCTTGCCGACCTGCTGACCCGCGAGGTGATGCCTGCGCGGGGCCATGTCACCATGTCCGGGCACGATCTGTCGGACCTGCATCAGGCGGTGATCGCCGCGCGCATCGGATATGCCCATTCGCGGCCCTATCTGTTCGACGGCACGCTGGGCAGCAACCTGTTGATGCCGCTGATGACCAGTCCGCGCACGGTTCTGTGGGACCCCGGCAAGAAGGACCGCATGGGCATCGAGGCGGGCCGCGCGGGCAACAGCATCGACAGCCTGCGTGCCGATTGGGTCGATCCGGGGCTGGCGGGTCTGAACGATGCGGGCGACATCCGCGCGTGGTGGTTCCGGCTGATCAATGCGGTCGGTGTTCAGGATCAGATGGTGCGCCGCATGATGAACTCGATCATCAACGTCGAACAGCATCCGAAACTTGCGCAGGCCATTGTCGATCTGCGCCCCGAGGTTGAAAGACGCTTGCAGGCCGCCGGACTGGATGAGGTGGTGAACCGCTTTTCTCCCGACCGTTTCAACCCGTCGGTGCCGCTGGGCGGCAACCTATTGTTCGCAGCCCCCCGGTTCAGCATCAGCCAGCAGGCATTGGCCGACGAGGGGCACTTTCTGCGGCTGATCACCGAACAGGGACTGGCCGAACAGGGCATCGCGATTTCGCAGACCTTGATGGAGACGCTGCTGCAGACCTTTGGCCGGGACGGCACCAATCACCCGTTGTTCACTGCGCTGGGCATCGAAGAAGAGATGTACGAGCAACTGGTCGACATTGCCGAGCGTCGCCATGCCAACGGGGACGCGGCCTTGAACGATGACGAATTCGCTCTGCTGCTGACGGTGCCCTTTGCGCTGACGGCGGAACAGTTCGGGGCGGCCTTCCCCGAAAGCTTCAAGGATGAGATCCTGAAGATCCGCCGCGAGCACGGGCCTGGCCTGCGCGCGTTGATGGCGGATATGTTCGTGCCGATCGCACCGGAAAACTACCTGCCGCGGCTGACCATTCTGGAAAACGCGCTGTATGGGCGTGTCTCCGCAATGGCGGGCGCGCGTGCCAGAGAGGTCGAGGATCTGGTGTCGGATCTGCTGGTCGAGCAAGGTTTGCAGGGGCTGGTGGCCGAGACGATCTTTGACATCCCCACCGGACTTGGCGGCATCAAGATTCCGACGATCTTTCAGGAACGCGCCGCCTTCAGCCGTGCGGCGATCAAGCGGCCCGACATTCTGGTTCTGGACCGCGCGCTGGCCAGCCACAACAGTATCCAGCGCAGCGCGGCGCGCACGGGTCTGCGGGAACTGCTGCCGAAATCGACGCTGATCTTCATGGAGGAATCGTTCGAAAACCCAGACGCCTATGATCTGTTCATCGAAATCCGCAATGGGCGCATCGACGGTATCCTGACGCAGGAGGCCGACGACGAAAACGGCTCTGGCGCGGTCGATCTGCGCCGCAAGCTGCGGGTGATCGGACGCACCGAGCTGTTCGGCAAGCTTGACGCGCGCAACCAGCGCCTGCTGGCTTTTGCCGCGAAATGGTATCCCGTGGTGGAAGGGCAGCGCGTGTTTTCGACCGACGAGCCTGCCGACGCCGCATATCTGTGCGTCACGGGGCAGGCGCTGCTGAGTTACCGCGATGCGGATGGCGAAAGCCACCCCGTGACCACCGTCAATCCTGGGCGGGTGATCGGCGACCTGTCGATCATCCTGAACGAGCCGCGCCAGATGGATCTGACCGCCACGACCGACGGCAAGTTCCTGCGGCTGGGGGCCGAGGAATTCCGCGCTGTCTACGAGAACGACACCGGCGTGCTGCTGCAACTGCTGCAGAGCGTCGGCACGCATCTGAACGGCGCCGCAGACCTGCTGCGCGACGCCCGACTGGACCTGACCGAGGTGCGCAGCCCCGTGGCCCCATCGCTTGAGGATGAGGAATGATCCGGCCGCCCGCCGCCTACGCGCCGCATCAGGCGTTCGTCGCACCCGCCCGAAGCCACGCGCAGCTTTGGCGGCTGGTCGCAGGGTTGGTGCTTGGGGCAGGCGGCTACATCCTGCTGGCGCAGGTGTTCTACACCACGCTGTTCGCGCTGTTCGCGCTGTTCGCGCCTTTTGCGCGTGCGGGTGCGGCAGTCGGCAATGAGGCAACGGGTGCCACCCCTTTCGATATGCTGGCGCTGCTGTTCAGCTTTGGCGCGATGACGCTGGTGCTGGCGCTGCTGGTGACGGTGCTGCACAACCGATCTGCCCTGACGCTGCTTGGGCCTTGGCGCCCCTTTGCATTGCAGTTCGGCGTGGCGGCGGCGGCGATGGTTGCACTGTCACTGGCGCTGGTGGTGTTGCCGCCCTGGGGGATGGACCCGCCGATGCTGCCCGGACTGCCGTTTGGGGTCTGGGCGGCGCTGCTGCCACTGTCGCTGCTGGCGGTTTTGGTGCAGGTCAGCGCCGAAGAGCTGCTCTTTCGCGGCTATATCCAGCAGCAACTGGCGGCGCGGTTCACCTCGCCGCTGGTGTGGATGGTGCTGCCATCGGCACTGTTTGCACTGGGCCATTATGCGCCCGAAACGACGGGCGGCAATGCGATCTGGATCGCCGCATGGGCGGGCATCTTCGGGCTGCTGATGGCGGACCTGACCGCGCGCACCGGCACGCTGGGGCCTGCCATCGCCGTGCATTTCATCAACAACGTCATCGCGATGCTGTTTACCGCCATGCCCGACGACCTGTCGGGGCTTGCGCTCTACATAATGCCCTTCGCGCTGTCGGACGAAGCTGCCATCGCGCGCTGGCTGCCCGTTGATTTCGCGATCATGCTGACCGGCTGGCTGGCCGTGCGCCTGGCCTTGCGCCGTTGATTGCAATTGCTGGCTCAGGGCATTATCTGAGGGTCCAACAGGCCAGCAGGAAGTGTACTCATGAACTGGATCAACAACTACGTCCGGCCCCGGATCAACTCGATCTTTTCGCGCCGCGAGACGCCGGACAATCTGTGGACCAAATGCGATGAGTGCGGCACCATGCTGTTCCACCGCGAGGTCAGCGACAATCTGAACGTCTGCACCAACTGCGGCCATCACATGAACATCACGCCGCGCGATCGCTTCAAGGCGCTGTTCGACGGCGGTATCTTTTCGCAGGTCAACGTGCCCACGCCCACCGCCGATCCGCTGCATTTCCGCGACCAGAAGAAATATCCCGACCGGATGAAGGCCGCGCAGAAAGCCACGGGCGAGGCCGAGGCGATGCTGGTCGCCACCGGCGAGATCGGGCGCACGCCCATCGTCGCCTGTGCGCAGGATTTCACGTTCATGGCAGGCTCCATGGGTATGTACGTCGGCAACGCGATCATCGCCGCCGCCGAGGAGGCCGTGAAGCTAAAGCGTCCGCTGATCCTGTTCTCGGCCGCCGGTGGCGCGCGGATGCAGGAGGGTATCCTGTCGCTGATGCAGATGCCGCGCACCACGGTCGCGGTGCAGATGCTGAAAGAGGCGAACCTGCCCTATATCGTCGTGCTGACCCATCCGACGACGGGGGGCGTCACCGCGTCCTACGCGATGCTGGGCGATGTTCATATTGCCGAACCGAACGCGCTGATCTGCTTTGCCGGGCCGCGTGTGATCGAACAGACCATCCGTGAAAAGCTGCCCGAAGGGTTCCAGCGCGCCGAATATCTGCTGGATCACGGCATGCTGGACCGCGTCACACCGCGCACGCAGATGCGCGACGAACTGATCAACATCACACGCATGTTGCTGGGCCTGCCGCCTGCCGTCAAAGGCGATCTGCCCGCCCCCGATCCCGTGATCGAACCACCCAAACCCGTCGACGTGCCCAAGGCCGCGCAGGGCGACCCTGCACCCGCACCTGCGCCCAAACCGGCACAGCCCAAAAAATGATCGCGCAAGGTTCGGACGTCATCCTGAAACGGATGATGGCGCTGCATCCCAAGATCATTGACCTGACGCTCGACCGCGTCTGGCATCTGCTGGACGCCTTGGGCAATCCGCAGCACGATCTGCCGCCGGTGATCCATATTGCCGGAACCAACGGCAAAGGATCGACGCAGGCGATGATCCGCGCGGGGCTTGAGGCTGCGGGCAAACGGGTTCACGCCTATACTTCGCCGCATCTGGCGCGGTTTCACGAACGGATAAGGCTTGCCGGAGAACTGATTTCCGAGGACGCGCTGACGGCGGTGTTGGACGAGTGTTATGCCGCCAACAACGGCGAAACCATCACCTATTTCGAGATTACGACCGTCGCCGCGATCCTCGCCTTTGCGCGCACCCCTGCGGATTACACGCTGCTTGAGGTGGGGCTGGGCGGACGTCTGGACGCCACCAACGTGATCGAAAAACCGGCGATGACGGTGATCACCCCGGTCAGCATCGACCACCAGCAGTACCTGGGCGACACGCTTGCCCTGATCGCGGGCGAAAAGGCCGGGATCATCAAGCGCGGCGTGCCGTGCGTGGTCGGACCGCAGGAAGACGCAGCACTTGAGGTAATCGAAGGCGTGGCCCAGCGGCTGGGCGCGCCGTTGATGGTTTACGGCCAGCACTGGCACATCGGCCCCGATCACGGGCGCATGGCGTTTCAGGACGAAACAGGACTGCTCGACCTGCCGCTGCCCAATCTGATCGGCGCGCATCAGGTCCAGAACGCGGGGGCGGCGCTGATGGTTCTGCGCGCGCTTGGGCTGGACGAGGCCGCGTGCACCGCTGCCGTCACCGGCGCGCAGTGGCCGGCGCGGATGCAGCGGCTGCGCAGCGGGCCGCTGGCCGAGCGTGCGGGTGACGCCGAGCTGTGGCTGGACGGCGGGCACAACCCTGCGGCGGGCGAGGCGCTGGCCGAGGTGCTGGGCAACCTGCCCAAGCGGCCCACGCATCTGATCTGCGGAATGCTGAACACCAAGGATATCGACGGCTATCTGCGCCCCTTGGCGGCGCATACGGCCAGCCTGACCGCCGTGTCGATACCGGGCGAGACGAACACCCTGCCTGCCGCGACCACGGCCGAGGCGGCGGAGCGGGCGGGCATGCAGGCCGACACGGCAGGGAGCGTAGCCCAAGCGTTGGATGCGATCCTGACCGTCGATCCACAGGCGCGGGTGCTGATCTGCGGTTCGCTCTATCTGGCGGGGAATATCTTGCGTGAAAACGGCTGAAACCGCTGTTTCCTTGCCACAGGGCGGTCGCATTCGATTTGGCCCATATTGACGCGATTGCCAGCGCTTCTCTACATCTGGTGGCCGAGCAGCCGAAAAGGCATAATGCCCCAACCTGCCGGATTTTGAGAGTGCCACTATGGGTCGCCGCGCAATCGGGGCGTCCGCCACGGATACGCAGCACCTGCTGCTTCGTGATGAACGGATACCTTTCCTGACAGTTCTGGCGTTTGGCGCGGGTGGCGCTTTGACGGTGGCGGCGCTGCTCTTGCTGCTGGCAACCCAGGGCAACGTCGATGACGCGGCGGACATCCCATCGCTTGCTGCACAGGACTGGGTGCACGGCCCCGGCCACGATGCAACGACACCAGAGGCGGAACCGCTTTCTGCCGCGCAAACACTCGCGGGCATGACCGACCCCCAAGGGCACCCTCTGGATCTGGAACAGCTGACCGCGCAGGTGCTGGACTGGTACGGCTACACGCCGCAGTCGGGCAAAGCATTGCAAATCCTGCTGCTGAACGCGCTGGCGAAGGGCCAGTCAGACGTTTATATCGACACGCTGTTGAACGTGGCGGCCCGGCGCGGCGCGTTCGAAGTCTCGCCGCATCTGCGCCGCGCGAACGGTCGCGTGGACACCGAAGGATTGCTGGCAGCACTGGTGCGCTACGCCTCGGGCTGACCCCAATCGTCGGCCATCATCTCGCGCAGCCGCGATGCGGTGCGCTCGAACTCGAACGTGCCTTCGCCCTCGACGTAGAGCATTTCGGGCACGGCGGCGGCAGAGGCGATCAGCTTGACCTTGGCCTCGTAAAGCGCGTCGATCAGCGTGACGAAGCGTTTCGCTTCGTTGAAGTTGCTGCGCGACAAACGCGGGATGTTGTCGATCATCAGCACGCGCACGGTGTCGGCGATGACCAGATAATCGCCCGGTCCCAATGGTTTGCCGCACAGCTCATAGAACGGCGCGCGCGCGATGCCATTTCGATAGGCGGGCAGTTCCACATCGCGCCCCTTGATCCGCAACACCAGTGGTTCGGCCTCGCCGCCCGTCAGGTCGCGCCAGACCGCGTCCATCGTCGCGCGTGTCTCGGCGGATATGGGGGTAAAGAACCGCGCCTCGCCCGACAGCCGATCCTGGCGGTAATCGCGGGGGCTGACCATTTCGTGCACCACCATCTTTTCCTGGATCAGCGCGATGAAGGGCAGGAACAGCTGCCGGTTCAGCCCGTTCTTATAAAGCTCGTCGGGGTGGCGGTTTGACGTGGTGATGACGCAGACGCCCGCCTCGAACAGGGCGCGGAACAGACGCCCCACGATCATCGCGTCGGTGATGTCGGTGATCTGCATCTCGTCGAAGGCCAGAAGCCGCACGCTTTCCGCGACCTTGGTCGCGACGGGTGCGACCGCATCCTCGATACCGTTCTGGTGGGCCTCGTGCAGTGCGGCGTGGATTTCCTGCATGAAGGCGTGGAAATGCACCCGCCGCGCGGGCACGTCGCCGATGTGCTGCACAAAGAGATCCATCAGCATCGACTTGCCTCGCCCGACGCCGCCCCACAGGTAGAGCCCCTTGGGCGCCTCGGGCGCTTTGCGAAACCATCCCGTCTTGACAGGTTTGGTCAGGGCTTGCTGGATGCGGTCGAACTCGCCCATCACCGCCTCCTGGGCGGGATCGGAGTGCAGGGTCCCGTCGGCGGTCAACTGTGCGTAAACTGTGCTGAATTTGGTCATGCCTTGGCTTAGCCGAGCGTCGCGGCGTTGAAAAGCGCGGGGAGGCGCGGGGTCTCATCAAATTTCGTGACGTAGCTGCCGGAATTGCTGATTTGACCGATCGCCAGAATTTCCTAAGGTTTGCGGACCCTGCAATCGGAGCATCACAGTGACCCCCCGCACCCCCCTGTTCACGCCCGTCCTGCTGGTCGGCTGCTTTATCATCATGGTCAGCTTCGCGGTCCGCGCGTCGTTCGGCGTGTTCCAGATCCCCATCGCCGAGGAATTCAGCTGGCTGCGCACCGAATTTTCACTGGCCATCGCGATCCAGAACCTTGCCTGGGGCGTCGGGCAGCCGATATTCGGGGCCATCGCTGAAAAGATCGGTGACCGAAAGGCCATCGTGATGGGTGCGGTGATCTATGCCGTGGGGCTGGTGCTGTCGGCGGGATCGACCACGCCGATCGAACATCAGGCCTATGCGTGGCTGGTGGGTTTCGGCATCGCGGGCACAGGCTTTGGCGTCATTCTGGCCGTGGTGGGGCGTGCTGCAAGCGATGACAACCGGTCGATGTCACTGGCCATCGCCACCGCTGCGGGCAGCGCGGGGCAGGTGTTCGGCGCGCCGGTGGCCGAATGGCTGCTGACGATGATGAGCTGGCAGATGGTGTTCATGGTCTTCGCCGCAACCATCCTGGCGATGCTGCTGTCGCTGCCGCTGATGCGCGCGCCGGTCACGGCGTCCAAGGCCGAGTTGGAAGAGAGCATGGGCCAGATCCTGGTAAAGGCCTTTCGCGATCCGTCTTATACGCTGATCTTCCTTGGTTTTTTCAGTTGCGGCTATCAACTGGGGTTCATCACCGCGCATTTTCCGGCCTTTGTGACAGAGCTGTGTGGCCCGATCCTGCCGGGAGGCGTGCTGCACAATATCGGGATCACCAGCACCTCGGCGCTGGGGGCGGTGGCGATTTCGCTGATTGGGCTGGCCAATATCGCGGGCACGCTGACCGCCGGTTGGGCAGGCAAGCGATATTCCAAGAAATACCTGCTGGCAGGGATCTACGTGGGTCGCACGGTGATCGCGGCGCTGTTCATCATGTTGCCGATCACGCCTGCGTCGGTGATCTTGTTTTCGGTCGGAATGGGCGCGCTGTGGCTGGCAACTGTGCCGCTGACCTCGGGGCTGGTCGCGCATATCTATGGGCTGCGGTACATGGGCACGCTCTATGGCATCGTGTTCTTTAGCCACCAACTGGGCAGTTTTTTCGGCGTATGGCTGGGCGGGCGGATGTACGACATCACCGGGGACTACACGATGGTGTGGTGGATCGGCGTGGGCGTCGGAGCGTTTAGTGCCATCGTGCATCTGCCGATCCGAGAACGGCCCTTGGGCGCGGTCCTGATGGCGAAACCGGCGGTCTAGGTCTTTGGCGGCCTAAATCTTTGGCGGGTTATCCCGTATGATCTCTATCACCTGATCGGCATGTGTATAGGTCAGCGCGTGGGTCGCACCGTCGATCACCTCTTGATGGGCGTGGCGGCTCCACTCGGCCAGCACACCGACGGAGGACAGCGAAATCACCGTGTCCTCGCGCCCCCAGATCGCCAGGACCGGGATGCCCTCGCGGTGGATGATCTGGTGCTCGGTCTTTTGTGTGCGGCTGAGCACGCCGCGCAGGCTGGCAAGGACGGCAGGCACAAAACCGCGCCATTTCAGTTCGGCCCGCTGTTTGTCGCCGATGTTCTCGACTTGGGTTGGCAGCGCCTCTTCGGCCTTGAGCCCCTTGCGCAACTGATAGGGAAAGAAGGCCAGCATCATCCAGTCGCCCAATATCGGGGTTTTCCTGACGAACTGGCCCAGCTGGGTGCGCACTTGCGTCATCCCCGCAGGCGCCAGCAGGATCAGCTGGCGGATCTGGTCGGGATGCGCCGCCGCATAGAGCGTGGCAATCGCGCCGCCCATTGAATAGCCGATCAGGGTGATGTCCTGATCCACACCTTCGTGGGCCAGCAGTTCCTCGACCTCGCTGAGGTAAAACGCATTGTCATGGGCGCCCTTCGGCCGGTCGGAATAGCCTCGCCCGTAGTGGTCAAAGATCAGCACGCGAAAGCCCATCGCTGCCAGCCCGCGCGCCAACCCACCCCAGACATAGGAGGACGTGGTCAGCCCGTGGATACAGACGCAGACTGGCCCGCGCACCGGGCCCAGCCAGTCGTAATGCACCACGCCGCGTGACAATGTGGCGAAATTGCCGGGTGCTTTCTGCCGCGCCTTTGGTCCCATCCGGGGGCGAAAACGCTCGGCCAGCACAGGTGCGGCGATCAGCGCGGCCAGAAGGATCAGCAGCACATAGGTCATTTGGCGGCGGTCCAGCGGTCCAGGATATAGCGGCTGGTCATCAGGTCCAGATGCGCCCCGCCGCCGTTCTTGAACAGGGTGATCTCGTCGGCGGATGTGCGGGTCAGCGCGTCCATTCCGTAATAATCCGCCAGCAGATCGTCACGGGTGATCGCGCCGCTTTCCAGCGGGATGTTGATCTCGCCGATGTGCCCGACCGTGGTGTCGAAACTGTCCACGAAAATCCGCGATTTTTGCAAGGCCGCGTCGTCGACTTCGCGCATGTCGGGGCGGTACGCGCCGATCAGGTCGATGTGCTGGCCGGGTTGCAGCCAAGCGCCGCGGATCAGCGGTTCGGTGGACATGGTGGCGCTGGTGACGATGTCGGCGGCACGCACGGCAGCCTCCAGATCGTCCGCGACCTGCAGTCCGTCGATCTCCTGCGCCATCGTTTCGGCATTGGCGCGCGTGCGGTTCCAGACGGTAAAGCGGGCGTCGGGGAACGCCGCAGAATAGGCGGCATGCAGGTTGCGGCCCACAGTGCCTGCGCCGACGATCAGGATGTTCTTGCTGTCGGGGCGTGCCAGTCTGCGCGCGGCGGTCAGGCTGTCGCCTGCGGTCTTCCACTTGGTCACCAGATGGAAATCGACAATCGCCTCCAGCGTGCCATCGGTGTCGGAATAGAGCGTGACGCCGCCGTTCACCATCGGCTGGTTCTTGGCCGGATTTCCGGGGAAGATCGTCGCCGATTTCACCGCGATGCCCAGCCCGTCGATCCAGGCAGACCGGTTCAGCAGCGTGTCGGGGTTCCGGTAGAGGAAGGTATCGCCAATCTCGGCGCGGGGCAGGGCGTGACCCGCCGCCAATGCGTCGGTCAGGCCGATCCAGTCGAGCAGCGCGTCACCTTCGGCGAAGGGGATGATGGGGATATGGCTCATTGCGATTCCTCCTCGGTCAGCAACCCCTCGGCAACCAGCCGGTCGGCCCAACCTTCGGGGTTTGTGAACTGGTGCGTGCGCCAGCCACGCACCGCAGCGGCGGCGATATTGTCGGCGCGGTCGTCTGTAAAGATCAGCTCTTCGCCCGCAAGGCCGGTGGCCGCTTCCAGCATCTCGAAGATCTGCGCGTCGGGCTTGATCACGCCCATGTGCCCGGAAATGAAATCGCGGTCGAACGCGCGCAGGAACGGGTATCTTTCGGCAGCTATGTCGTAGGTCTGGATGCCGAAGTTTGTCAGCGAGAACACCGGAACGCCCTTGGCCTGAAGCGCCGCCATCAGCCGCACGGAGCGGTCTATGGCGGGCGACGCCAGGTCGATCCAGCGGTCGTGCCACATGCGGATTTCCATTGCCCAGTCGGGGTTGGCGTCGGCGGTGGCCATGACGACGTCGGTGAAATTCTCGCCCATGTCGACGCGGTCGTTCATGCCGTGCAGGTCCACGTTGGCGAACATCTCGTGACGGCGCTGGCCGCCGACTTCACGGTCGAAGAAACGTTCGGGTTGCCACTCGATCAACACGTTGCCGATGTCGAACACGACGGCCTTGATGGTCATATTTATCGCCTTTCCCGCGCCGGTATCCGTTGCGGGACAGGGGCGCCTTAAGTCTTTGCGGCGGCGCGTATCGCCCGCTCCAATGCGTCCAGAAAACGTGAGCGGTCGGCCTTTGTAAAGCCTTTGCCGCCACCCTGACGAAAGGGATCGGCGCTGCGCAGATCGGTCATCAGGTCGCGGGTGGCCAGCACGTTGCCGATATTGGCCCGCGTCAGCGGTTCGCCGTCATGTTTCAGCACTTGCGCGCCCGCTTCGACGCATTTCGCAGCCAGGGGAATGTCGCCTGTCACCACCACGTCACCGGGGCCTGCACGATCGGCGATCCACATGTCGGCGACGTCCGGTCCCTCGGGCACGATGACGGTTTCGACCAGCGGATTTTGCGAAGGGCGCAGGCCGCCGTTCGAGACCACGTACATCTTCAGGCGGTGTCGCGTGGCAACCCGTTCAGCCTCGGCTTTTACCGGGCAGGCATCGGCGTCAATATAGAGGCTCATTCGGTGCCCTTGCGCGGGGTCTTGTATTGTTCGGGGATCGGCATGCGGTTGAAGGCGTCAAGACCCGCGATCTTGTAAGCCTCTGCAAGAGTTGGATAATTGAAGGTGTTCTGCACGAAGTAATCCACCGTGCCCTTCAGGTTCAGCACCGCCTGGGCAATGTGGATCAGCTCGGTCGCGCCTTCGCCCACGATCTGGACGCCCAGCACCCGGCGGGTTTTCAGGCTGACCAGCATTTTCAGCATTCCGTGTTCCAGCCCCATGATGTGCCCGCGCGATGTCTCGCGCATGCGCGCAATCCCGACCTCATAGGCGATGCCGCGCTCCTGCATCTCCTCCTCGGACATGCCGCAGGTACTGATTTCAGGAACCGAATAGATCCCATAGGGAAACCAAGGGCTTTCCTCAAGCGTCGGCGTATCAAGCGCATGACAGGCCGCAACGCGCCCCTGTTGCAGCGAGGTAGAGGCGAGCGAAGGATGCCCGATCACGTCGCCGGCTGCGTAAATATGTGGCACATTGGTCTGATAGGTCTTGCGCTGAACCGACAAGCGCCCGCGGTGGTCGGTCTCGAGCCCTGCCGCCTTGGTGTTCAACTGGTCGGTCGCACCCATGCGACCGGCGGCAAAGAGCAGCATCTCGCCGCGCACGTGCCGACCGTTGGCGAGGCTCACTTCGATGTGGGCGCCCGCATCTTCGATCTTGTCCACGGCGGACCCCAGCCGCAGATCGACGCCGTTTTCGCGGATTTCATGGGTGAATTCCTGAATTGTCGCGGTGTCGATGAAATCGAGAAATGTCTCGCGCGGCTCGATCAGCGTCACCCGCACGTCGAGGGCCGAGAACATCGTGGCATATTCCACGCCGATCACGCCCGCGCCAATCACGACCAGACTGCGCGGGATCTCTTTCATCTCGAGAAAGTTGTCGCTGTCCACCACGGTGCGCCCGTTGAACGGCACGTTGTCGGGCCGGTAGGTGCGCGTGCCGGTGGCGATCAGGAACTTGTCGGCGGTGATCTTCGTCTTCTTGCCCGCCTCGGTGTCGACCTCGACGGTGTGCGGATCGACGAACCGCGCCGCGCCGTGCAGAGTATCGACGTGGTTGCGGGCGAACTGGTGTTCCAGCACGTCCACCTCGTAATCGAGGGTCATGTGCAGCCGTGCACGCAGGTCTTCGGCCCCGATGTCCGGGCGGGCGCGGTACGAGCGCCCGTAAAAGCTGCGTTCGCGCCAGCCGCTGAGGTTCAGTACGGTTTCGCGCAGGGTCTTGGACGGGATTGTGCCGGTGTGCACCGACACCCCGCCCAGCCGGTCGCCCCGGTCGATGACCAGCACGCGTCGTTTCAGCTTGCCCGCCTGAATGGCGGCGGACCGGCCCGCAGGGCCGGACCCGATGATGACAAGATCGTAATGCGACATGGGTGTCCTTAATCGGCGTAAAGCGCGTCGGCGTGGAAGGCCACGTGATCCTCCATGAAGGTCGAGACGAAGAAGTAGCTGTGATCATAGCCCGGTTGCAGGCGAAGGGTGGCCTGCTGGCGACGTTTGGCAACCGCTTCCGCCAAGGCTTCGGGTTTCAGGAGGTCGATGAACTGGTCGTCGGTGCCGGTGTCGATCAGCATCGGGCCGTCGAAGCCCTGTCGGGACATCATCAGGCTGGCGTCATGACGGGTCCACGTGGTTTCATCGTCGCCAAGATAGGCCTGAAGTTGCTTGCGGCCCCAATCGCTGCCCGCCGGATTGCAGATCGGCGCGAAGGCCGAGACCGAGCGGAAACGCCCCGGCAGGTTCATCGCCAGCGTCAACGCACCGTGACCGCCCATCGAATGGCCGGTGATCGCCTGTCGGTCCATGTCCACCGCAAAATGCTCCTGTATCAGGTCGGGTAGTTCTTCCGAGATATAGGACCACATGTTGAAATGGGGTTTCCACGGCGCTTGGGTCGCATCGACGTAGAACCCTGCACCCTTGCCCAGATCATAGGCATCGTCGTCGGCCACATCGTCGCCGCGCGGCGAGGTGTCGGGAAAGACCAGCGCGATGCCATGTTCGGCGGCCCAGGTCTGGGCACCCGCCTTGGTCATCGCGTTCTCGTGGGTGCAGGTCAGGCCGGACAGATACCACAGCACCGGAACCGGGCCGTCGCGCGCCTCGAGCGGGAGGAACAGGCCAAAGGTCATGTCGCAGGCGCAAGCGTCGGAGGCGTGGGTATAGACGCCTTGGGTGCCGCCAAAGCAGGCATTTTCGGAAATGGTTTGCATGAGTGTGCTCCTTCATCGGTTGCCGCATGGCTATCGGGTGACGGCGCGCCCGGCAAGGACGGGAGCCTCCGGCGGGGATATTTAAAGGCCAAAAGAAGCCTAAGCCGCGGTCAGCCAGCCGATGACTAACGATACGGTGACGATGCTGATGGCGGTCGAGACCAGGATCGCCGCCGAAACACGCTGGGGGGCGACGCCGTAGTGTTGGGCCAGCATGAAGATGTTGCCCGCGACGGGAAGGGCGGCGGCAGATATGATGACGGTGGCCGAGAACGTGTCGACCGAGAACAGGAACAGGGCGGCGAAGGCCACGAAGAGCGGGTGCAGCACCAGTTTGCAAAAGCTGAGCCATCCCGCGACCGACAGCCGTTCAGCGGATTTGCTTGCCAGCGACGCGCCGATGGCGAAGAGGGCGCAAGGGGTAGCCGCGCCGCCCAGGATGCCCAGGAATTCATTGAACGGGCCGGGGATCGGGATGCGCAGCGCGGACCAGATGAAGCCCAGCGTGATGGCCACGATCATCGGGTTCTTGAGCAGGCCGATGGCGACTGCCTTGATGATGCCGAGCTTGATCTCGCCTTCGCGCGCGGCGGTTATCAGGATCACGATCAGCGAGGAAAACACGATAAGGTCCACCGCCAGTGCCAAGACCACGGGCCCGATCGCGGCCTCGCCCAGCAGCAGGGTCAGCATCGGCACGCCCAGAAAGCCGGTGTTGCCGATCACTGCGCATTGCGCCTCGATGGCGGTGACTTCGGTGGTTTGCCTGCGCAGATAGCCCACAATGGTGGCGATGCCGTAGACGAACAATGTGCCCCAGAGATAGGCGGCGACCAGGCGTCCGTTCCAGACTTCGGCGAGGCCAAGATTGGCGGAAAAGCGAAAGAGCATGGCCGAGAGGGCGAAGTAGAAGACGAATTTGGTCAGGTAGGCCGTCGCTTCCTGTGTGAAAAAGCGCGCGCGCCCGGCCCAGTATCCCAGTCCGATCAGCGCGAAAAACGGCAACGTCTTGAGGAAGATGGCCAACATTGGCCTTAGGGATAGCCTGCGGTTTGCGGCCTGTCTATCCGCTGCCGATCAAAACACCTGCCGCGAGGACCAGAGCGCCGCCGAAGACCACTTGAAGGGCAGCACGAAAGAAGGGTGTTTCCATGTATTTGTTCTGAATCCACGCAATCGCCCAAAGTTCGACGAAGACAACGATGATGGCGATGGTGGTTGCCGTCCAGAAATCGGTGATCAGATAGGGCAGCGCGTGGCCCAAGCCGCCCACCGTTGTCATGACGCCCGAAGCCACGCCACGTTTGACGGGAGAGCCTCGCCCCGATAGCGCGCCGTCATCGGACGCGGCCTCGGTGAAACCCATGGAGATGCCTGCGCCGATCGAGGCGGCAAGTCCGACTAGAAAGGTGGTCCAAGTGTCCTGCGTGGCAAAGGCGGTGGCGAAGATCGGGGCGAGGGTCGAGACCGATCCGTCCATCAGCCCGGCCAGACCCGGCTGCACCCAAGTGAGGATGAACTGGCGGCGTTCGACGTCTTCTTCGGTGTTGCGAGCCCCTTCGGTCAGGTGCTGGTCGTGCAGGTCTTCGGCAGTGGTCTGGTGGCCCGCCTCGGCGGCAGCCAGATCGCCCAGCAGTTTGCGCGTGTCGGCATCTTGCGTTCGCGCGGCGGCGGCAAGGTAGAAGCGTTCGGCATCACGCTCCATCGCGGCGGCTTCGGCGCGGATGGGGTCGAGCCCCAGATTGCGCGTCAGCCAGACGGGTCGCCGGGCATAGAAGCCCGAGACATGTTCGCGCCGGATCAGCGGGATGACGGCACCAAAGCGGGCGCGGTGCAGGTCGATCAGGCGTTGGCGGTGGGTGTCTTCCTCGGCGGCCATGCCGTCGAACACGGCGGCGCTGGCTGGGAAATCGGCGCGCAGGCTTTCGGCATAGCCACGATATATCTGCGCGTCGTCTTCCTCTGACGAAATGGCCAGAGCCAGGATTTCCTGTTCGTCGAGGTCGCGGAACCGTTTGCGGGCAAGGTTGAAGCGCATGGGGGACTCACTGCCGTATGGTTTAGAACGATTCTAATATACGTGCTTGCCGGGAATGCACAAGCGCAAGCGCAAAGGTGCGGGAATATACTGTGCGAACTGAACCAATCAGTTTATATCTGCGTTACCCCAACGGGAGACTCGCATGAACGACCAAAGCCCTGCCATTCGCAAAGGCCGCAAATTCGATCAGGTGCTTGAAGGCGCGCGATCAGTGTTTCTGGTCGATGGATTCGAGGGGGCAAGCGTTGATCAAATCGCCAAGGTTGCGGGCGTGTCCAAGGCCACGCTTTACAGCTATTTCCCCGACAAGCGGCTGTTGTTCATGGAAGTTGCCGCCGGTGAATGCCGCCGCCAGTCGCATGCGGCGGTGGACATGATCAACAGCTGCGGCCACCCGCGCGTGGTGCTGGAAGAGGCGGCGCGGCATCTGCTGGGGTTTCTGACGTCGACCTTCGGCTTGCAGATGTTCCGGATTTGCGTGGCTGAAAGCGAGCGGTTTCCCGATCTGGGGCGGCAGTTCTATGCCTCGGGTCCGATGGTGATGAAGGCCGAGTTGATCCAGTATTTCGAAGGGGCGGAGGCGCGCGGCGAGTTGATTATCGACGACATGCAGCTTGCCGCCGACCAGTTCGGGGAGCTGTGCAAGGCGGACCTGTGGCCGCGACTGATCTTTGGCGTGATGGATCGGGTGACACCGACAGAGATCGACCGGATCGTGAAAGGCGCCGTCGAGATGTTCATGGCACGCTATGGGGTGGCAACGCCACGCCCCGATTGACCGGGGCGCGGCAGTGACGACCGCAAGGGTCAGCGTTTGTCGATGATCCGCGCCGCCTTGCCCTCGGACCGGGCGACGCCGCCGACGTTGGACACCAGCACCTTGACCGAAATGCCGATGACCTGCTTGATCCGGGCTGACAGCGCCTTGGCCGCTGCATCGCGCGTGTCGCCTTGCACGGAGGCGTCCGCGGCTTCGGCAAGCACGCAGAGCTGGTCCATCCGGCCTGGCTTGCTCAGTTCGATCTGGAAATGCGGGGCCAGTCCGTCGGTGGCCATCAGACATTCCTCGATCTGGGTCGGAAAGACGTTGACGCCGCGCAGGATGATCATGTCGTCGGAGCGCCCTGTGATCTTTTCCATCCGCCGCATGCTGCGCGCTGTGCCCGGCAGCAGCCGCGTCAGGTCGCGGGTGCGGTAACGGATGATCGGGAATGCTTCTTTGGACAGCGAGGTAAAGACCAGCTCGCCCTGTTCGCCGTCAGCCACCAGCGCGCCCGTCTCGGGGTTGATGACCTCGGGATAGAAGTGATCCTCCCAGATGTGCAGACCGTCTTTCGTCTCGACACATTCGTTGGCGACGCCGGGGCCCATGATTTCGGACAGCCCGTAGATGTCGACAGCGTGCATGTCGAACGCATCCTCGATCTCGCGGCGCATGGCATTGGTCCAGGGTTCGGCGCCGAAAATGCCGACCTTCATCGAGCAGTCGCGCGGATCCAGGCCCTGGGCGTTGAATTCGTCCAGGATCGACAGGGCATAGGAGGGCGTGACGGTGATGCCGTCAGGTTTGAAATCCTCGATCAGACGCACCTGGCGCGGTGTCATCCCGCCCGAAATCGGCACGGTGGACAGGCCCAGCTTGTCCGCACCCAAGTGGATGCCGAGGCCACCGGTGAACAACCCGTAGCCATAGGCATTGTGCAACAGATCGCCGGGCCGCAGGCCGGACGCGCGCAGGCTGCGGGCGACGACGCTGCCCCAGACGTCCAGATCGTTGCGCGTATAGCCGACGACGGTGGGCTGGCCTGTGGTGCCCGACGAGGCATGGATGCGCGAGACCTGTTCGCGCGGCACGGCGAACATGCCGAAGGGGTAGTTGTCGCGCAGGTCCTGCTTCACGGTGAAGGGAAACTTTGACAGGTCTGACAGGGACTTCAGGTCATCGGGATGCACGCCCGCGGCATCGAAAGCGCGCTTGTAGTGCGGCACGTTGCTGTAGGCGTGGTTCAGCGACCATTTCAGCCGCTGCACCTGCAAGGCCGAAATTTCATCGCGCGAGGCGATCTCGATCAGATCAAGGCTGGCTTGATCCGGTGTCAGGTCTTTCATGTGGTGCCCTCCTCCTCAGGGAAAATCTGGCCTTTGATCGTGCGCGACAGGCCGCGAAACAGCGCCAGTTCCGTGCCGTCGCTGCCGGTCACGCTGACGTCGTAGATGCCTGACCGGCCCGTGCGCGAAACCTCGATCGCAGTGGCGCTCAGCGTGTCGCCCGCCTGTCCGGGGGCGAGATACGTGATCTGGTTCTGCTGGGCCACGGTGCGCTGATTATAGGTGTTGCACGCAAAGGCAAAGGCGCTGTCGGCCAGAGTGAAAATATAGCCGCCGTGACAGATGCCGTGGCCGTTCAGCATGAGGTCGGTAACCGGCATGGTCAGCGTGGCGCGACCCGGTGCGATGTGGGTGATGGTCATGCCCAGCGACTGGCTGGCGGTGTCGCCCTGCAGCATCTCGCGGGCGCTGTGTTCGGCACGATCTTGCGGGGTCATGGATCACCTCATGTTTCCAAGTTTGGGCACGTTGCCTGCAAACTGTAACGCTTTCAAGTCTGATGCTGCGCGACGGGACTTGATTTGCGCATGTTTCGGCGCAACTGTCATCATATGACACTGCACACGCCACCCCCCGTCAACCTGCGCGAAATGCCCAGCCCGCAAGTGGCGTTTCAACGTCCCGAACTGGCACTGATCCTGTCGCTCTATGGCCGCATGGTGGCCGCTGGCGAATGGCGCGATTACGGCATATCCTGCCTGCGAGAGGTGGCGGTGTTTTCGGTCTTTCGACGCACGGCGGAAAATCCGATGTACCGGATCGAAAAGCGCCCCAAGCTGCGCGGCAAGCAGGGGATGTATGCGGTGATCGGGATGGATGGCCAGATCCTGCGGCGCGGCGGCGATCTGAAGGCTGTGCTGCGGGTGCTGGAGCGCAAGCTGATCCGCCCGGTGGATTGAGATTGTGAGCGGGTAAGGGGGCCAGCCCCCCGGCCTGCGGCCGCCCCCCGGAGTTTATCAGGCAAGATGAAGTTACAGACGCCTGTGGGCGGTCAGCAACCCATCTGATTGGGCTATTCTGTTAAGGGCATTGCTTATGGGCTCGAACGAGGTCGCCATGTGGTGGGCGTTGGCGTGGATAAGCGTTTCGCTGTCGTAGACCAGCGCCACATGGCCTTTCCAGAACAACAGATCGTTGCGGCGGGGGGGCGTGTCGTCGGGCAATGCGGTGCCGAGGTTGCGCGCCTGCTGGTCGCTGTCGCCATCGCAAGCGATGTTGCAGGCAAGGCAGGCGGCCTGGATCAGGCCGGAGCAGTCGATGCCGGTGCCTGAATTGCCGCCCCAGAGGTAGGGCGTGCCGAGGAAGATTTCCGCGATGGTGGCGGGGTCATTATGGTGTTGATCTTCTGGGGCGATGTGCTGCTTTGGGACGAAGCCCGCTGCGGTTTCGATGAACCTGGGCGTTTCCGACAGGGCGGTCAGACGGCTGCCAAAGGTGAGGGGGAGGCGGTCGGGCGATTTCATGTCGGCCTGCGCATAGGCGTGACTGGCGCGGGCGATAATGCGGTGCGTGGGCTGGGTCGGGTTGATCAGGGCTGACGTGGGAACGAAACCGATATAGCCATCCTTGTCCGAGCGGACATAGCTGTGCCCCTCACGCGCACCCAGCACCGTGATCGGATCGCCGTAGATCAGTTGCCGGTCGCGGGTGCCGTTCGGCGCGTCCAGCAGATCGGTCAGCGTCACGCCGACCTGCGCGGGCGCAGAGCTGTCCACCCAGGCCGGGTTGGGCGTGGTGCGCCGGTCGGTCATAGTTTCAGCGCGGTAGGCAGGGCCGCAAGCAGCGCGCGCGTGCCTTGGCCCACGCCGCCCTTGGGGCGGGCGGGGGCGTCGGAGGGTTGCCAGCCATAGATGTCGAAATGCATGTAGCGTGGCGTCTTGGTGACAAAGCGGCGCAGGAACAGGGCGGCGGTGATAGACCCTGCGAACCCGCCTTTGGGCGCGTTGTCCAGATCGGCGATGCCGGGTTCGATCATCGGCTCGTAAGGTGTGTGGAACGGCATCCGCCAGACCGGGTCGGCGACAGATGCGGCAGCTTGCTCCAGTGCCGTGACCAGTTGCAGATCATCGACGTAATAAGGCGCAAGGTCGGGGCCAACGGCAACGCGGGCAGCCCCGGTGAGAGTGGCCATCGACACGATCAGATCAGGCGTGTCCTCGTCAGCGAGTGCCAGCGCATCGGCCAGCACCAGACGCCCCTCGGCGTCGGTGTTGTTGATCTCGACGGTCAGACCCTTGCGCGAGGTCAGGATGTCCTGCGGGCGGAAGGCGTTGGAGGAGACCGAGTTTTCCACCGCCGGGATCAGCACGCGCAGCTGCAGCGGCAGGCCAAGCGCCATGATCATGCGGGCCAGACCCAGAACGGCGGCGGATCCGCCCATGTCTTTCTTCATCAGGCCCATGGATGCGCCGGGTTTGAGGTTCAGCCCGCCGGTGTCGAAACACACGCCCTTGCCGACCAGTGTCAGTTTTGGCCCCGCATCGCCCCAGCGCATGTCGATCAGACGTGGTGCGCGGTCTGCGGCGCGGCCCACCGCGTGGATCATCGGAAAGTTGACGGTCAGCAGATCGTCGCCGGTGGTGACGTCGATGCTGGCGCTGAATTCTTCCGCGAGTTCGCGCGCGGCAGCCTCCAGGTCGGGCGGGCCCATGTCGGACGCGGGGGTGTTGATCAGATCGCGGGTCAGGGCTTCGCCCGCTGCGATGATTTCGATGCGGGGGGCGTCTATGCCTTCCGGCGCGACCAGTTGCACACGTGATGGGCTCTGCTCGGCATAGCGGTCGAAGCGGTAGGAGGACAGAAGCCAGCCCAAAGCTTCGGTTTCCAGCGTCTCGGCGTCTAGGTCGCTGTGGAACGCATAGATGCCTGCAGGTAATCTGGGCAGCGCTGCCGCGACGTGAAAGCGAGCCCGCTTGCGGTCGGCTTCGGTGCCGTAGCCGACGGCGGCCATCTGCACGCCGCCGTCCATGTCGGGAACGACAAGCGCCTGACCGATCTTGCCTGCAAAACCCGATGCCTCGGCCCATTTCTGCGCGGGCGCGTCCAGCGAGGCCAGCCAGTCGGCGCAAGTATCCTCGGGGACGATGGTTAGCGGCGTGGCGGTGTCGGTCTGGGCGAACGTGGGCTGGGTCAGGGGCATGTGGGCAACCTTTTCAAGTGGATTGCCCGCACCCTAACCGGCCTGTCGCGGCCTGCAAGCGGTCTTGTGAAGCTAGGCGGTGCGGCCCGCAAACTGGGTTACGGTGATCTGCGCCGCTTCCAGAGCGTCGCGCACTTCGGCGGCGATCTGTACGGCTGTGGGCGTGTCGCCGTGCAAGCAGATCGTGTCGATGGGCGTTTCGATATGCTTGCCTGAATCAGTGATGATCGCCTGCGCCTTGACCATGTCGACCATGCGCTGACCTGCGACCTTGGGGTCGTGGATCACGGCACCGGGCATCGAGCGGTCGACCAGCGTCGCGTCGTCGTTATAGGCGCGGTCGGCGAAGATCTCGCAGGCGAACTTGCAGCCCAGGCTGCGGGCGGCGCGTTCCTGTGCGGTGGCGGCCAGCACCATCACGATAAGGTTTTCATCGACGGACAACGCCGCTTCGTAGCAGGCGCGGGCCATGTCCTCGTCTTCCGAGGTCATGTTGCCCAAGGCACCGTGCAATTTGACGTGGCGCACCGATGCCCCGAGGGCTGCGGCCATGCCCAGCGATGCGCCAACCTGACAGCGGATCGAGTTTTGCAGCGATCCCGTGGGCATGTGGATGCGGCGGCGGCCAAAGCCCTGAAGGTCGGGAAAACCAGGGTGCGATCCGATGCCGACGCCGTTTTGCAGCGCGATGCCCATAGTCGTGGCCATTACGTCGGGGTCGCCCGCATGAGCCCCGCAAGCGATGTTGGCAGAGGTGACGGTGGTCAGCAGGCTCGCGTCGTCGCCCATGTTCCAAGGGCCAAAGCTTTCGCCCATATCGGCGTTCAGATCCACTTGCATGGCGATGTTCCTTTATTCAAACGGGTCGGCCTGGGCCGAGATGGCACCGCTGACCAGTTGATAGGACAGCAGGTCGGATATGTCGTGGATGTCGCGCACCAGCGGTTGCGCTTGCGCGGCAAGGCCCGCGCGCGTCTTGGCGTCTTTTTGCTGAATTGCGACCGCCTCGTCCAGCGTGATGAACTGGAACGTGATCTTGCCGCCCGCAGGGGTTTGCGCCATGCGGGGCAGGTCGGCAGGGATGACGGTGCCGATCCGGGGATAGCCGCCGGTGGTCTGGCTTTCGCACATCAGCACAAAGGGCGTTCCGTCGCCGGTAATTTGGATGTCGCCCTGCACGATGACCTCGGAGACGATGGTGCGCATACCTTCGGCGGCGAAGCCCTCGCCCTCATGCTCCATGCGGATGCCCTGGCGGTTGGCGCGGGGGTCGCGCTTGAAGGCTGTGGCTTCGAAGCGGGCGCGCTCTTCTGGCGGGAAGCGGTTGGTCTGGACAGAAGGCACGATGCGCACGGTGCCGCCGTCGAAGCGGGCATCGCGCGGCAGGAAATATCCGGTGCGGGTGCCTATGTCGGGCAACAGAGGCAGCGTGTCCCCCTTGGCGATCAGCTTGCCCAGACCGGCGGACATGTGACCGCCCCGCGCGCCCATGCGCACCGGCGCGTCAAATCCGCCGCCGACGTGCAGGTAGGCGTAACTGCCCGAGCGCGCGGCACCGATGGTCAGCCGCTGTCCGGCCTCCATCTGGTGGGCGGCGTTCCACGCGGCGGGCGCGTCGTCAATTTTCGCGGTCATATCAGCGCCAGTCAGGGCGATGCGCAGGGGGGCGGTCGCCTCGAACACGCCGCCGACGCCTGCGATTTCCAAAACCGCACAGTCGGGCGATTGCTTGAGCAGGGCCGCACCCTCGTGGACGGCCAGCGTGTCGATCGCGCCGCCACGGGTCAGGCCCGAGGCGATATAGCCGGGACGACCCAGATCCTGAAAGGCGGCGGCGGGGCCGATCTGGTGAACCTTGAGCGCGGCCTTGGTCATGACAGCGCCTCCCATGTGGCACCGCCTGCGCCGTCGTTGTTGTTGGCGGCGATGGTCTTGTAATCCTCGGGTGTGGTGGCGTGAAACAGCAGCTCGTCTCCCGGTGACAGGGGGAACGGCGTGTCGGACGTGGGCCGGAAGGTGCGGAATGCGGTCTGCCCGACGTGGCGCCAGCCGGTGGGGGTATTGTTGGAAAAGAGACACAACTGGCGCACGGCGGCGACAAGCGCGCCGCGCGGAATGTTGGGGCTAAGCGTACCGAGACGCGGGATGTTCCAATGTTCGCCCAGCGTGCCCAGATAGGGCTGGCCGGGGGCAAAACCGATGGTGATGACGCGCATGCGCGTACTGGTCAACTCGGCAATGGCATCCTGGGGCGACAGGCCCGCGGCCTCGGCGGCCTCGTCCAGTTGTGGGGCCAGATCACCGCCGAACACCGCTGGAATGTGCCAGAGCTTGCGCCCCTCGGGCAG
Organism: Pseudosulfitobacter koreensis; assembly: GCF_024733015.1. GTDB lineage: Bacteria > Pseudomonadota > Alphaproteobacteria > Rhodobacterales > Rhodobacteraceae > Pseudosulfitobacter > Pseudosulfitobacter koreensis. The sequence goes on along the minus strand of NZ_JANKJG010000001.1, from coordinate 372,441 downwards.
CGGTGCCGCAAACCAGTCGCGGGTCGCCAGCAGATCGTTCAACTGCCCGGTGATCCTGTCGGCAGGGTATTCGGCCAGATCGGTGCGGAAAAACGCGGAAATCAGCGAGGTCGCGCTTTCGTGGACCCAGTCCCAGCCTTCGGCGTCGACTGCGGCCCTGAACGCCAGCGCTGCACGGTTGGCGGTGTCGTCCAAGGCGTCTGCAAAGGTGACCAGGACGCCCGAAAGGCCGACAGTGTGAATCGTGGGATAAGTGCTAGACATGACCGGACACTACCTTTTCTTCGGGCGGGTGCAATCGCTGACATCGGGCAGGGGGGCCAGCCCCCCGACCTGCGGCCGCCCCCCGGAGTTTATTTAGCAAGATGAAGCATCATACCGGGTCGCGCAGCCAGTCGGGGGCAAAGTTGATCCGGCTGACACCGGCAAGCGGCAGGATGCGGGCGAGTTCGGCTTCGAGCGCCTTTTTGCGGCCCTTGCCCCAGCGGGTGCCGGGTTCGGGCCAGAGCGCACGGATCTTGAGCGTGTCTTCTCCGCGGAAGGCTTTCATGTCGATCCGGCCGACCAGCCGGTCGCCTTGGAGGATTGGAAAGACGTAGTAGCCATAGGTGCGTTTGGCTTCGGGCACGAAAACCTCGATGCGGTAGTGAAAGCCGAACAGCTGCTCGGCCCGTTTGCGGTCGCGCAGGGCAGGATCGAAGGGGCTGAGGATGCGCAGGCGGGCGCTGGGCGGGCTTTTGATGGCCGGGTCGTCGGACAGATCGGGGCGAACGTAGGCACCGCGCAGGCTGCCATCGGCGTTCTGGATGTCGACGGGGATGATGGTGCCCTGTGCGAGGGCGCGTCTGACCCAGGCCTGCGCCTCGGCGGGGCGGATGTGGCCCCAGAACGCGGCAAGCTCGCTGTGGGAGGCAAATCCCAGGCGGTCAAGCGCTTGATTGCAGCACCAGTCGATCGTTTGTTCGATGTCGGGTGCGTGGGCAGGATCGGCAAGGGCCTCGTCGATCACCCGTTCGGTCAGGTCATAGCGTTTCTGAAAGCCGCTGCGCCCGGTGACGGCCAATGCGCCCGACCGCCAGAGGTATTCGAGCGCGGTTTTCGAGGGATGCCAGTCCCACCAGCCGCCCGATCCCTTTTTCTCGTCGGTGCCCACGTCGGAGGACGAGCATGGGCCGTTCTTCCGGATGTGGTCCAGCACTGATTGATACTGGCCCTCGAACCCTGCGCGGCGGTCCTTGCTCCATGCTTTTTTCAGCCGCTCCGCGTCGCGGGTGCGGCGCAGGTGCCATTGCGGGTAGAACTGCATCGGGATGACGGCGGCGTCATGGGTCCAGTGCTCGAACAGGGCGCGGTCGCGGATGTAGAGCCGGTCGAGCGCTCCCGGCCTGTAGCGGGGGCGGCGGGAAAACAGGATCAGATCGTGTGCGCGCGCGACGGTGTTGATGCTGTCGAGTTGCACGAACCCCAGGCGGGTGATCAGCGATTTCAGCGCGTCGCCGTGGGCTGGCCCCTGCGGTGTCTCGTGCAGGGCGTGGCGGTCGAGAAAGACCCGCCGCGCGGCGGTGTTGTTCAGAACGGGCCGCGTCACACGCGACGGCGGCGCAACGTATCGCCAAGGCTGAGCTTGGGTGTGAGCGTGATCTTGTGCGGCTCGACCGATGCGCCCTCTTGCCCGTGATCGCGGATGATCTCGGCGGCGGCGCGGCCGATCTCCAGACGGCAGGCGTCCATCGTGGCCAGTTGGCGAGGCAGGCCTTGCAGCAATTCGACGCCGTTGAAGCCCGCCAGACCCACCTGACCGGGCACGTCGATGCCCTGATCCAGCAAGTAGAGAAGCCCGCCTGCGCCGATCATGTCGTTGGAATAGTAGAGGAAATCCAGATCAGGGCTGCGGTCCAGCATCGTCTTGGTCATCTCGCGCCCTTTGGCCAGGGCCGAGCCGCCGGAATAGAACTCGCGGTCCTCGATCTCGACGCCGGCCTTCGCCAGATGTTCGGTGAAGCCTTCGAAGCGTTTGCGCGCGCGGTGGTCCAGAGGCATCTTGGTGCCCATGAACCCGATGTGCTGATAGCCCTGTTTCAGGATCGCACGCGCCATTTCGGCCCCTGCACGGCGGTGCGAAATACCCACCATAGAATCCACGCAGCGCCCGTCGGTGTCCATGATCTCGACCACCGGAATGCCCGCATTGGTCAGCATGGCGCGGGCGGCGTCGGTATGTTCCAGCCCCGCGATGATCACGCCGGAGGGACGCCACGACAGCATCTCGTAGAGCACGCGTTCCTCTTTTTCGGGCAGGTAATCCGTGACGCCGACAACCGCCTGCAGGGGCGTCTCATCGAGGATCTGGTTGATGCCGGTCAGCACCTCGGGGAACACCATGTTGCCCAGCGAGGGGATGATCACCGCCACCAGATTGACCCGCTGCGACGCCAGCGATCCCGCGATCTGGTTGGGCACGTAGCCCAGCGTCGCCGCCGCCTCGAGCACTTTCTTGCGGGTCGCATCCGACACGTCGCCGCGATTGCGCAGCACGCGGCTGACGGTCATTTCGGAAACGCCCGACGCTTCTGATACGTCACGCAGTGTAAGGGGGCGCTGGGGGCGGTCGGTCACAAAAGCCATCCTGTATTCTTGTTGAAATCAGTAAGCCCCACCTGCACAAAAGGTGCAAGGCTGCTCGGTCGTTTGATGACAAAGCAAATCAGAGAGGATAAGGGGGTGGGTGGCGGCCTCGTGGCTCAACTGGATAGAGCAGCCCCCTCCTAAGGGGCAGGTTGCAGGTTCGAATCCTGCCGGGGTCACCATTCGTCACCTGAAATCCTGCCAAAGAGGGCCAATGTCTGCGCAAAAGCAAGCAATAGCTTGCGCAAGACGATGCCCATGATGCCACAGGAATCAGATTTTATATATTAATTTCAGATTGTTGAGCCTTGTGTCAGCGGGTAAGAGACTTCCCCTGCAAAGGCCTCTTTTGCACCGATTTGACAGGTAGATCGATTTCCTTTCACTGAGCGGCACCAAGGTTCCGGAACCTTTCATCCCCCGTCTTTCAGGCCTGACTGGCCCGAGAGCGCCGCCGCGGCCTTCGCGCCGCGCCTTGAAAGGATTCCAACATGACCCGAGTAACAACCACGATCCCGTTCAGCAAAATCAAGTTCATCGACAAAATTCAGCGCCTGTCGGATCTGACCGAACGGCTCACGCAGAAGCTGCGTGAGATCCGCATCGACCTGAACCATCGTGAACCCCACAGGATGGCCGACGGGAAAGCACAGAGCATTTATGAACTGATCACTGACGCCGATACGGCCAAGATCAGGCGGCGGGCGATGCGGTATCTCGAGCGGCTGCACGCCTCGACCGGGACCCAGCATCTGCCAGAGCGCGACGCGGCCTTGCTGACGCCGTTGCGTGGAGGTCTGCCGGTTGCCCGGATCGTGACCGAACACGAGGCGGACGAAATCGCGGCAGCGCTTCACGCAGAGATGCCATGGATGGCCCCGGCGACGGAAGTCGTCTGGCATGGCCTGAGAGCTTCCGCACGCAGAGGGCTGCCTGGCCTCCGTTTCGATCCACTTGTGCTGGTGGGCTCTCCCGGGATCGGCAAGAGCTTCTGGGCACGCCGCCTCGCGCATCATCTTGAGGTACCCACCACGTCCATCGATGCCACGGGGGAGCCAGCGGCCTTCTCCCTGGTCGGCGCGCAACGCGGATGGGGCAGCGCGACCCCCGGCAAGCTGATGCAGACCGCCCTGCGCGAGCGGCATGCCGGACCCATCGTGATCATCGACGAGGTGGAGAAATCCGGGAATGTCCAATCTACTCAGGGATCCCGTCACACTCTGACCGATGCCGTGCTACCGCTTCTGGAGCGGATGACAGCCGAAACCTGGGAATGTCCCTACTATCAAATCCGTGTCGACATGTCCTGGGCGAACTGGGTGATGACGGCCAACAGCAGGTGGGGGTTACCCGCGCCTCTGGTCAGCCGCTGCATCGTGCTCGATCTGCCGGATCTGACAGGATCGCAGCTACAGATGTTTGTCGAGGCGCAGGGGAAAAGACGAGGCCTGCCGCGAGTGGCCATCGACGCGACGTCGGACGCGGTCCAGCGGGCGACAGCTGCCGGTCGCACCCCTAGCTTGCGGACGGTCAGCCGAATGTTAGACCGGGTGGAATTGCTGGCGCAGAGGCACGTGTTGCAATGATGCCAGCTGAGACCAAAGTGCGCCATGGTGTTCATGGCGGGGTGTGCTCCCCCTTTACGCTCCATGGCCCGCATTCAGTGCTGCCAAAGATATCAAGGATCCCGCGATCAGACCGCTCCGGGTCGACTTTACAACACCTGGGCGAGAGCAATGAGAAAGCAAGAAGTATGCCTCCGGTATGTTTGGTTGCTTACCGGTAAGCAACCAAACATACCGGAAGCGACTTTGGTATAGATCAAGAAGAAGGTTCCGCCGCACCTGAGGCAAATCGGGAGACTGTCTCTGGCCCGACATGGACCAATCAGGTCGAGGTTGATAGCTGCGTGGGCGACTGCCCGACACAAGGGCGGATTTTTCTAACATAATCGGCGGATTTTGTTGAAAAACTCGTGCTTGATCGGGGGCTGAACTGCTGATTCAATTCCTACATCGGGCGGGAGGATCGGCGATGATGGGACCGCGGCAGGAAGCGCAACCGGCACTATTCTACGAGTTTTCGCTGGAGGATCATGTCCCGCAAGACCACCTGCTTCGATCCATCGACCGGTTCGTCGACCTGAGCAGCATCCGTGCCCATCTTGCAGATTTCTACAGCCACACCGGCCGTCCCTCTGTCGATCCAGAATTGCTGATCCGGATGCTGCTGGTCGGCTATTGCTTCGGCATCCGATCCGAGAGACGGCTCTGCGATGAGGTGCATTTGAACCTGGCGTATCGGTGGTTCTGTCGGCTCGACCTTTCCGACAAAGTCCCGGATCACTCGACCTTCTCCAAGAACCGACATGGCCGGTTTCGCGACAGCGAGCTGCTGCGCCACCTGTTTGAGACAGCGGTTGCGCGCTGCATCGAAGAGGGCCTCGTGAGCGGCCAGCGCATGGCCGTCGTCGCCAGTCTGATCGAAGCGGATGCCAACAAGCAGAACTCGACGCCCAAGGAAGAATGGCACGCTTCGCAGATCGATCCGGCTGATGCACCTCGCGCCGTGCGCGAGTATCTCGACACGCTGGACGAGGCGGCCTTCGGGGCCGCCAGCGAGGTCCAGCCCAAGTTCACCTCGCATTCCGACCCGGCCAGCCAGTGGACCGCAGCACGCAAGGGGCCGGCATTCTTCAGCTATTCCGGCACCTACCTGATCGACACGGATCACGGTGTCATCGTCGATGTCGAGGCGACACGGTCGATCAGGCAGGCGGAGGTCGGATCAATCAAGACGATGTTGAAGCGCGTAAAGGAGAAGTTCGATCTGCATCCTGAACGCCTGATCGCGGACACCGCCTATAGCACCGGGCCGATGCTGGGCTGGCTGGTCGACCGCAAGATCGCCCCGCATATTCCCGTCTTCGACAAGTCCGGGCGCAGCGACGGCACCTGGACCCGCGCCGACTTCGAGTGGGACGCCGAGAACGATCAATACATCTGCCCCGAGGGCCATGAACTGAAACAGTTCCGCCGGAACTATTCTGACCCGAACCGGGGGCCGACCGGCAAGGGCGTCGCCAAATACCGCGGCCTGAAGCTCACCTGCCAAGCCTGCCCTTCGAAGCCGCGCTGCTGCCCAAACATGGACTTTCGATCCATCACCCGCGAGGAACACGAAGATGCCCGCCAGGTCGCCCGCGACATTGCGAAGACCCACCAATACGACATCTCGATGAAGCTGAGGAAGAAGGTCGAGATGCTCTTCGCGCACCTCAAGGGCATCCTCGGCCTCGGGAGGCTCCGACTACTTGGTCCATGCGGCGCGAACGACGAATTCCTCCTCGCCGCCACAGCCCAGAGCCTCAGGAAACTGGCGAAGATCCTTCCCGCACCGCAGCAATCGAAAAAGGCTTGATAGGAAAGGCGCTCGCGCCGCATTTGGAACAGTCATTTCTGCGATCGCAAACGTTAGTTTTTCCACAGAAGGGCGGTTTGCGGACATTCGCTGTGTGTGCGATCCAGAAACGCCGCCGAGGTAGCAGCCGACATTCAGGCGACCAGGTAGTCCGGCGCTGTTTCACTCTGCCGCAAGGCCGGTCCGGGGGCAAACCGTAAGCGCACACATGCTTGGGAACCACACGCAATTTGCCGATCCCTTTTCTTTGCGGCCCTCGTCACGCCTGAAACTGTTTGGGCCCTCGTCGTGAAGGCGGCGTAAGTTCCAAAGATGTCCTGCCCGAACCCTGCGGTAAGCGTGGTGCCCAAAAGATCGGCTCTTCTCGATCCTCCGCCGGAACAAGTCTGCCGGAGGGTGGTTAATCATTAACCAAGATGAGGAGACCACCATGCAAGTTCGCGAAATGATCAGCGCGCATCCCGACGTTCAGGGAAGCACCGCCGACGCTCTGTTGAAGTTTATCGAAGACGCCTATGACTGCGCCCAGACATGCACATCCTGCGCGGATGCCTGCCTGGCCGAGGACATGGTTGCAGATTTGCGCCAGTGCATTCGGCTGAACCTGGACTGCGCCGACATCTGCGCCGCGGCCGGAGCCATGGCGTCCCGTCGGACAGGCTCGAACGAGGCGGTGCTGGCTGCCACCATAAGGGCCTGTGCCGAAGCGTGCCAGCGCTGCGCCGATGATTGCCAACAACACGCAGAGATGCACGAGCATTGCCGCATCTGCGCCGAGTCCTGTCGTCGCTGCGCCGAAGCGTGTGAACAGGCGATTTCTCAGGTTCAGTGAGCCCGGCGGGCCGCAGGGAAGCGTTTGCTTGAAGATGGGGCAACCACGCTTCACCGGTTTCAGTTGGCGTGACCCTCAGGCATGAGGGTTTATGCCGCAATCCACAGGGGCGGGACAATAGTGCTAGGCTGTACGTAGAATCGCCAACGCTCTTGGTCTGCGGCGGGTTGACCACCGAGCTGGCCGTTAAACGACTGACTTGGAAAGGAATGCAAATGACGCAAGATGCTCTTTCGCGGCGCGCGATATTGGTCGGCGGGGCTGCACTGATGGCTGCAGCGCCCTTGATGACTATGGCGCAAGGCGCCGGGCCGAAAGTCCACGTGATGAAGGACCCGAATTGCGGCTGCTGCTCGGCCTGGATCGAGATACTCGAGAGAGACGGCTTTGACGTCACGACCGAACCCAGCCTTGGAACGCTTCTGATGCGCTACAAGCTGGATAACGGCATCCCACAGGAGATGTTTTCCTGTCATACTGGCCGTGTCGAGGGCTACATGATCGAAGGCCATGTGCCGGTCGCCGATATCCGCCGCCTTCTCGACGAACGCCCCGACGCCGTCGGTCTGGCGGTTCCCGGCATGCCCTACGGCTCGCCCGGAATGGGTCCGCAAAGTGAACGGGAAGCCTATGAGGTATTCCTCATCCGGCAGGACGGAACGACCGAAGTGTTCAACCGGTACACTGCCGCCTGATCGCAACGCATCGAGTTTCCGGGAGTCTATGCCGCGTGCGCGAGCATCCGCAAAGGGTGCGCAACGCGCGGCATCCTGACCGATAGGGCCAAAGCGGAGCGGTCGGTCAGGACCGCCCCACGCTGGCTTACTTGATGGCTGTGACGGTCAGCTTTCCGTTGACGCGTTCGGCCACAAATTCGATGTCCGTACCTTCGGACATCTGTGCGATCATCGCTTCATCGGCGCGGAACACCATTGTCATCGCGGGCATGTCCAGCTTTGGCAAAGGGCCGTGGATGATGGTCACTTTTCCCGCCTTGGCGTCGATCTTCTTGATCGTGCCGGTGGAGAAATCCGCATCGTTCTGCGTGACGTTTTCGGCGACGGTGATCGGACCGTGCATGCCAGCCTCGTAGTGGCCGGGGATCAGGCAGGCGAACTCGAACGTGCCCGCGTTGGAAAAGGTCCAGATCACCTCGCCTGACGTACCTTCGTCCAGACGGATGGAATTCGGATCATCATGTTCCATGTCCATCCTGGCCATCATTTCCTTGTGCGCCTCGTTTCCAACCATCGTGTCGAGAACGAACTCATGCTCGAGCGCGCCTGCGTTGGTGACGTTGAAGCGGATGGTTTCGCCCTGGGCGATCTCGAGCGTGGCGGGCTCGAATACCATGTCGCCGTCGTCGGTTTCGCGCATGGTCACGTCGACGCTGCGGTCGACCGATGCAGCATCGCCGGGCCTGCCCACCATCATTTCGGCGTGCTCGTCTGCGTGGCTTTCGTCATGTCCACCGCTGTGGTTGCCTGCCGAGAATGCAGGAGCACCCAGGACAAGGGCGAAGGTTGTTGTCAAAAGAAGGTTTTTCATCTGTGTTTCCTCAAGTTCGTTGAAGTCAAAGCCCAAGGAGCAATCAGCTCTTCGAGGCCGGTTTGGGGGTGATCAGGGTTTTCGGACTGTTGTTGCTGGCGAACTCCGGCAGCTCTCCGGTCCATTCATAGGCTTGTTCGCCGGGCGGGTTTTCGTACCAGCCGGGGTCGGAATAATCGTCCGCATCGATGCCCTTGCGCACCTTCACGACCGAGAACATACCGCCCATTTCAATGGGCCCGTGCGGCCCCCAGCCGGTCATCATCGGCACGGTGTTGTCTGGCAGCGGCATTTCCATCACGCCCATATCCGCCATCCCGGCCGTGCCCATGGGCATGTATTCCGGCTGAAAGCTATGGATCTTGCGGGTCAGCGCTGTCTTGTCGACCCCGATGAATGTCGGCACATCATGCCCCATCGCATTCATCGTGTGGTGGGATTTGTGACAGTGGATTGCCCAGTCGCCCAGGTGGTCTGCCACAAATTCATAGGCGCGCATCGCACCCACGGGGATATCGATGCTGACCTCCGGCCACTGGGCCGATGGAGGAACCCAACCACCGTCGGTACAGGTGACCTTGAAGTCATAGCCGTGCATGTGGATCGGGTGGTTCGTCATGGTCAGGTTGCCGACCCGAACGCGCACCTTGTCGCCCTGGTTGACCACCAAGGGGTCGATGTCGGGAAAGATGCGGCTGTTCCATGTCCACAGGTTGAAGTCCGTCATCGTCATGATGCGCGGCACATAGGTGCCGGGATCGATGTCGAACGCGTTGAGCATGATCAGAAAGTCACGATCCACCGGCATGAACGCGGGGTCCTTGGGGTGGACGACAAACATGCCCATCATTCCCATCGCCATCTGAACCATCTCATCCGCGTGCGGGTGGTACATGAAGGTGCCGGATTTGATCAGATCGAACTCGTAGACAAAGGTCTTGCCCGGCGGAATGCCGGGATGGCTGAGACCGCCGACACCGTCCATGCCCGATGGCAGGATCAACCCGTGCCAGTGAACGGTGGTGTGTTCGGGCAGGCGGTTGGTGACATAGATCCGCACGCGGTCGCCTTCGACGGCTTCGATGGTGGGGCCGGTCGACTGTCCGTTGTACCCCCACAGATGTGCGATCATGCCATCTGCCAGTTCGCGTTCCACCGGTTCGGCAATGAGGTGAAACTCCTTCACTCCGTTGTTCATCCGGTGCGGCAGCGTCCAGCCGTTCAGGGTGACAACCGGATTGTAATCCGGCCCCGACGCAGGGCGCGGCGTGATTGCAGTGGCTGCGCTGTCCATCTGGGCCGCTTCGGGCAGGCCCATGTTGCTGGTCTTGCCCCAGGCCTGCGACGAGACAAGCGCCGCGCCCGCAGCACCGGCAGCACCTGCGCCAATCAATTGACGTCTGTTCATCATGTTGTTTCCTTTCAATGTCCTGCTCCGTCGCCGGCGGCCAGCGTGGCAATGCCTGCGGCACCGCCACTGCTGCCTGCGCCACCGCCATAGATCGCAGCCGTCAGATCGGCCTGCGCCACGTAGAAATCGCGTTTCGCATTGGCCGCCTGCAATTCAGCGCCCAATTTCTCGCGCGCATCGGTCAGCAATTCGAAGGTGCTGGTGATCATGCCGTTGTAGGACAGCAGGCCTTCCTCCTCGACGGTCTTGCGCAGCGGCACCAGCACGTCGCGGTAATGACGCGCGATCTTGTAGGACGCGTGATAGGCGACCTCGGCGCCACGCGCCTCCGAGCGGACGTTCACGGCTTTCTCGGCCAGAACGTTCGCCGCCTGCAAATAGGCCAGTTCGGCTTTGCGCATCCGCGCCTGGCCGCTGTCATAGATCGGTATGGCAAATTCAAGCTCAAGCTGCGGGGTGGTGCTGGTCTCTACGTCACTGCCCTCCGCTTCGCGCTCGGTCTCGAAACCAGCGATAAGCTCGAGATCGGTGACCAGTCGGGTTTGATCCGTCAGGCCGTAAGCTGCGGCTTGCGCTTCAAGCCCCAGTTTGGCGACCCGCAGATCGAGACGGTTGCGCAATGCCTTGCCTTCGACGTTCGCCACCTGACCCACAGAGCGGGGAAGAGGCGGCAACGCGTCGGGCACGAAGTAATCCACGTCCGTCCCCCATAGCCCCATCAACCGTGTCAGCCGCTCTTTGGCACGGGCAGCACTCAAACGTGCCTGCGCCACCTGGCCTGCAAGCTCTGCATTGAATGCCTGTTCGCGCGCTTGTCCCGCCCGGTTCAGGGCACCCGTCTCTCCCAGCTTTTGCGCCAGTTCCGATCCGGCGTCAGAGGTGTCTCTGGCACGGGTCAGGAAGCTGACGGCTTCGAATGCGGCCACGGCTTCGATCCATGCCTGCCGCGTCTGGTTGGCCAGCGTCAGCGTGTCGTTGACGGCCACCAGTTGTGCGGCGCGAAAGTTGACATCGGCGAGCGCCACACGTTGCTTGCGGGTTTTGGCATCGAGGATATTGGTCGCGATCATCCCCTCGATGGCGCGGTAGGCCCCCAGTTCGGCGGCGCCGATGCCCAGAATGCCCAGAGAGACAACCGGGTTCTCTGGGATCGACTGTTGCCAGGCCTCAGCCGCCGAAAGTCCGACATTGGCATAGGACGCCTGCAAGCCGCGATTGTTCAACAGAGCCACCTGCACGGCTGTCTCGGCCGAGATGGTCTTGCGATAGACCATTTGTTTGACCTCGGCCTGCACTGCGGAATTCTGGGCCTGGGTTTGCGCAAAGATGGCGCGTTTGCCGATGGCGGTGGAGGTTTGGCTGGCAACGACGGCAAAGCCTGTGTCTGCACCGGTGTAGATGTCGGGCACCGCGGTCGCGCAGGCGCCCAGGATAAGCGTGCTCCCGAGGAGCAGGGGGAATTTGACCGCGTACATCAATTGCCCTCCGACTGTTCTTGGTTGACAGCGCGCCAGTCGCGCGGGCCAGTGGGTGCGCGCTGCGTATACCCTGCCAGAGGATCGGTGTGGCGCACCGGCGAGATGATGTTGCGGTCGGTCGGCGCGGTAAGTGCGGCGACATCCGGCAACGGAGTGGGGGCGCTGGAACACGCGCCCAGGACAAGGGCCACAGCCCCCGCCAATAGGTGTATTTTCATGATGGTCTGCCTGATTGAAAGCTGTTTTGACCCGCTCGAATGCACGAGCAGGCGGGGACCCCACACCGGGGGCGCGTTCAGATCAGGTGTCTGGGCGGGCGTAGAAACGCCCTTGGCTCGATTGCGTAGCGCGCGCTTTGCAATGTTTCGTAGGCAGGGTCTGCAAAGGCGGTCGCGCTGAAGACACCCACCTCGCACAGGGCGAGCGAGACGCAAATACCGCTGCAGCATTGACCGACTGACACGTCATCTTCGCCAGCGTGATGATTTGCATGGTCACCGAGATGTTGATGCTGGGAGGCTGCGTTGCTGGAAGTCGCGACGCCATGTGCAGGGCTGTGAAACCCGGCAAGGCTATGGGACGCGGAAGGCGTGGTCAGGCCCAAGGCGACGACGAATATCAGGCAAACAAATGCCTTCATCCGTTCAGCTATGACGTTTTTCCGACCCATCGCGTACAATTGGCAGAAGCCTTCCCCGTGTCAATTCATCCAGCGCTGGAGGGTTTGTAACTTTCTCGTGGGCCTTTTGGGCTGCACTTACATGCGAAGCCGGTGTCGAGGTCGTTGCTGTACCGCAAGTCCGCTTTGAGCCGTCTATGACTGATGCTGCTCGAAGCACGAATGTCCGCATCGGCGAGAGCGAACCGCCTGCGCCCAGTCCTCGTTAATTGCCAGGGCTCGGATACGGCTTAGAAATGCGCGGCCCAGCGAGGGTGGCGTTCATCGATGACCAGCGCATGGCTGTGCCTGCGATGCCCTTTCAGATGGGGGTGGTCGAGCGGCAGGTTGTCGTGTGTATGTTCAAGCTCTACAGGATCACCGGGTGGCCAGAGTTTCAGGGCGGCAAGCACTCCGAAGGCTGCAAGCAGTGCGAGGCTGATCAGCGCGGGAACGACGCCGTAGGCTGTCAGCAGCCACCCCGACAGCGGATAGGTCACCAGCCAGCAAGCATGCGACAGCGCGAATTGCGCGGCGAAAAGCGCGGGGCGGTCTGTGGGATGGGCCGACCGGCGCAGCAAACGACCGGAAGGGGTAAGGACAGCGGAATACCCCAGCCCCACCAGCACCCACGACCCCAGAAGGATGGACCAACCCAGGCCAGTTGCAAGGATCGTCAACGCCAGCCCGAACAGAGTGAGCACCATCAGCGCGGCACCGCCCAGCATCACCGGCCGGTCGGGAAGCCTGTCCAGAACGCGTGGGAGAACCAACGCAGCCGTCATGGAGCCCGCGCCAAAGGCGAAGATCGTCCAGGCCAGCGCGCTTTCCGACAGGCCAAGCGTGCCGCGCACCACAACGACCGTGTTGACCAGGACCATCGCCCCGGCCGCCGCTGCCGCCAGGTTCAGCGCCAGAAGCCCGCGCAGGCGGGGCGTGGCAAGGTAGATGCGGATGCCGCGTGTCGTCCGATCATAAATGCCGCGCGGCTCGGACGGCTTGGGGCTGGGCAGCAGCACCGAAACAACCAGAAGGGCTGAGCCGACAAAACCAACGACCGTTCCGAGGAAAAGCGCGTTGTAGGACATCACCGCCAACAAAAGTGCGGCAAGCGTCGGGCTGGCGATGTTTTCCAGATCGTAGGCCAGCCGCGACAACGACAGCGCGCGGGTATAGCGCGCCTCGTCGGGCAGCACGTCCGGGACCGTGGCCTGGAATGTCGGCGTGAAGGCGGCAGAGGCTGATTGCAGCAGGAAGATCAGCACATAGACCTGCCAGACCTCGGTGACGAACGGCAGCGCCAGCGCCACACCGGCGCGCACCAGATCGAGCGTGACGAGAAACGCGCGGCGCGGCACCCGGTCGGCGAAGGCCCCGGCAATGGGCGCAATGCCCACATAGGCCACCATCTTGATCGTGAAGACCGTGCCGAGGACCAGCGACGCGTCGTCGCCCGCAAGGTCGAAGGCAAGCAGACCAAGCGCGACCGTCGCGAGTCCGGTTCCCAGAAGTGCCACAACCTGCGCCAGAAACAGATGGCGGTAGATGCGGTCGGAGAGGATATCGAGCATGGCGGGCCTCAGAGATAGCGTGCAATCGTCCGCAACTCGGCACGATCCATCTCAGAGCCTTCGACGTCCAGGCAATGGTCCATATGGTCGTGGATCAGAGCCCGCTTGGCGTTCCTAACCGCTTTCTCGACCGCCTGCATCTGCTGGGCGATCTCAAGGCAGGGCTTGCCTGCCTCGATCATCGCGATCACGGCGCGCAGGTGGCCGTCAGCGCGTTTCAGCCGGGCAACAAGGGCGGGATGACTTGCATGGAGATGGGGATTTGTCATATGAAAGGCTTATCCCCCCCGGGGGGATTAGACAAGATGGCGCCGCGACGCACAACATGGAAGACGGACAGGCAGTTGAAACTGATGGCAATCTTACGGTCATTCGGAAAGGCCGCTTTCGCGACGCTTCTCTGCGCGGCCGTTGTTGTCTGGTCTGTGATGCCTTCAACCTCGCATACGCCCGCGATCCTCGACGTGCTGCAAGAGCACGCCGACATGATCGCAGAGCATGGCCATTCGCACGGTCTGGAGGAAGATATTCTCTGGGCCACGCATGGACACAGCCACGACAGCATAGATCACGACCACAGTCAGGCGGTCGTGCCGGGCCGTGATCTGGTGCCACACGCGATGGAAATCTACAGGGCTGCATGGCGGTTGAGCGCGGCCACGTCGAACATATTGCGGATCTATCAGATCGAACGACCTCCGCGCGTCTGATCGATCGCGCGCCATCGGCGCGTTCCCTTCGATCATCCCACATAATCTGCGGAGTTCAGACCATGAACACAGTCCATCGTGGCTGGACCGATCCCGGCATGCGCCGGATCGCGATCCTGTCCTTCATCACGCTGTTGGCGCTCGTTCTGAGCGCGGGCCACGTGTTTGCCCACAACGTCACCGAAGGCGATGCGGGCTACATCCAGGAAATCTGGGGCGTCAACATCGTTCCCTTCATGTATCTCGGGGCCAAACACATGGTGACGGGATACGATCACATCCTGTTCCTGCTCGGCGTCGTCTTCTTCCTCTACCGGATGAAGGACGTTGCGATCTATGTCAGCCTCTTCGCCCTTGGGCATTCGACCACGATGCTGCTCGGCGTCTGGTTCGGCTGGGGCATCAACGCCTATATCATCGACGCGATCATCGGCCTCTCGGTCGTCTACAAGGCGCTCGACAATCTGGGGGCCTACCAGCGCTGGTTCGGGGTTCAACCGAATACCAAGGCCGCGACGCTGATCTTCGGCTTCTTTCACGGCACCGGCCTCGCCACCAAGATCCTTGACTACGATATCGCCTCGGAAGGGCTTTTGGCCAATCTGCTGGCGTTCAACGTCGGCGTCGAGCTGGGTCAGTTGATGGCGCTGGCTGTGATCCTCATCGTCATGGGCTTCTGGCGGAGATCACCGAACTTCTTTGCCCAAGCCTACACCGCCAACGTCATCATGATGTCCATGGGATTCATCCTCATGGGCCTGCAAATCACCGGCTATTTCGTGGCCACCTGAGAAATAGGAGATCCAAATGTTCAACGCGAAAAAACCAAGCCTCGATGAGCTGCCAAGTTCTGCGCAGCTTATCCGCTCCACTGCCATTGCAGCGGCCAGCGCGGGCGCGATCCTTGTGACCGTCGTACTTCCCGCCGAATACAACATCGACCCGACAGGGATCGGCGGCGTTCTCGGGCTGAGCGAGATGGGGGAGATCAAGACCCAACTGGCGGAGGAGGCCGAGGCCGACAGGCTGATGGAGCTTGAAGCCGAGGAGCAGTCGAGCCTGATGAACGACATCTTCGGGCTTTTCGTCGGCGCGGCACACGCCCAGGAGGCCGAAGTCTGGCGGGAAAACCACCTTCACTCTGGCACCCGGTGACAGTGCCGAATGGAAGCTGGTCATGGAAGAGGGCCAAAGCGCTGAATATGTCATGACGGTGGAAGGTGGCCGGGTAAACTTCGACCTGCATGGCCACGGTGGTGGTCAGTCGGTGACTTATGAGAAGGGCCGTGGTTCCACCGGCGACGAAGGCGAGATCATCGCCGCTTTCGACGGTGAGCACGGCTGGTTCTGGCGCAACCGCGACAACTCGGACGTCACGGTAACGGTTCAGGTGCGCGGCGAATACGTCGGGTTCAAAGACGCCAGCTGACATCGGACGCTGCCATTCGTGCCATGTTCGGCGAACGGCAGCTATCCTGTATGTTCCCGGGCCATCAGCCGTCCTCGATTTTCTTGCGAATGGCCGGTCTCGTGAAACTGCACTACATCGCTCGGCAATGAAGCGAACGGCAGGTCTGGACCGTTAGTGTTGATTGACACCAACGGCGGATCCCAGACGTTCGCTGGGCGTGAAAAAATTTAACTTTTAGCCATGTGGAAGCCGAAATTCAGGTAAGTTTGGTTCCAACAAGTTCCGAGGTCTGAGGGGAGGGAGCGGAACCATTTTCGGCAGCCGCGCGTTGAGAAGGGTTGCGGGACATCGGCGGTGTTCAGGATGACATGCCTGCGATTTGAAGATCGTCTCAAGCCGCCTGATCCGTCACACTAATATGAAGGTCAAATAATGAAATACACCCAAATTGCGGTTGCAACCATCCTTGCCTGCGCGACCAACCCTGTTTTTTCGGCAAGCGTTTCGGTTCCGGCTTCTGCACTTTCTGGTATGAGCGTGCAGGCCTTCGAGGGCGCGCAAATCGTTCAGA
Organism: Pseudosulfitobacter koreensis; assembly: GCF_024733015.1. GTDB lineage: Bacteria > Pseudomonadota > Alphaproteobacteria > Rhodobacterales > Rhodobacteraceae > Pseudosulfitobacter > Pseudosulfitobacter koreensis. The sequence continues at coordinate 356,206 of NZ_JANKJG010000001.1, read as the reverse complement.
TCAAGAATGACAAGGACAAGGGTCAGAAACAGGTCAACAAGAACAAGCCGCAGAAGGCGGGCAAGGGCAAACCCGAAAAGGTCGGTCAGGACAACAACGGCCAGAAAGCCCACAAGTCAGACAACAAGCAGACCAAGGTCGACGTCAATCGACCGAAGCAGGCCAGGTGGTCGAACGTGGATCGGGTGCGGATTTCGAACGAGATCCTTCAGTTGCGCGCGCCCGACGGTCGCGACATGCGCGTGCTGTTGAGCGCCTTGCCTCTTGTGCTTTTGGGATCGCAGGTCAGTTTTGCGCACGTGCCGGACGCACAACTGCTGACATATCGCAACTGCCCTCCGGGCCTGGCGAAGAAGGACCCACCCTGTGTTCCCCCCGGACTTGCCAAGAGAGGTGTGACCTACGAGCAATGGGTCGCCTACGACGACGACCGGCTCGAAGCTCTGTATCTTGAACAGCGCGACCAGTATCTGGACGGGAACGTGGCCCTTGACGACAACAGTCTGCTGCTGAGCTCGGACCAGATAGCAGCGCTCTATGGGCTGCAGCCTGCGCCATCGGGCAGTCGGTATGCCTTGATCGACGGCCAGCCGGTCTTGCTGAACGACCAGGACTATACGTCGCTTTTGCAGATCAATGATCTGGCGCGGGTTGGAAACCTGCCTGCGGGACTGCGTGTCGCCCCGACAGCGGCGCTGACGCAGAGCGAATTGCGCCAGACCTACAGGTTGCCGGAGCTTGAGCCGGGATACAACTATGCCGTGGTAAACGGCGAGTTGGTAACGCTGGAGGACAGCGCATTCGAGACCTTGCAGTTGATCCGCATTGCGCGGGCCGTTCTTTGATTTGGGGGTGAAGGGGAGGATGCGAGGCCGAATTTGATCTTGCTTGTACATTCGCACCACCGGAGGCGAACCGAAACAAAGCCGTCCGCAAAGGGCTGGCACCAGCCATCCGGTTGACCACGCAAGGGCCTACACGGCCAAGATCTCGTGCGGCGCCGCCGCAAGGCCGCTGTGAGCCCATTCTTCCTTTGAACGAGCCGGAGCTGAAGTTCGCGCCAGCAGTGTGGCTGATGAGATCACGTAGTACTGTTTTCAATCGCGCCGCCTTATAGATACCCCATAACGAAGCGAGACGCCGCATGGAAAAACGTCAGCTAACCGAAGCGGGGCGCGATGCCGTCATCACCCATGGAATAGTCACCGACAATCCCGAGTGGCTGCTGCGCGGAAACGGCTGGCGCGGCGCGTGGGGTGTCACGCGCGAGGCCGCGTTGCGCCTGTGGAGCGACGACGCTTTCGGATTGGCGGGCAACGTCGCGTTCCGCGTCATTCTCGCGGTCTTTCCCTTTCTCATCTTCACCTCTTCGATGACTGCCTTCGTCGGTAGCCAGAGCATGGCTGACGATCTCGTCTCGTTCCTGATCGCCATCGTTCCGGCAACGCTTATCGAACCCATCGTGTCGGAGGTGCGGCAGGTGATGACGGTTCAGCGCGGTGGCGTGCTGTCCACCGGTATCCTGCTGACGATCTGGTTCGCACTGGGCGGCGTGGACGGAGTACGCGTCGGTCTCAATCGGGCCTACGGGGTGCGCGAGACCCGTTCATGGTACGTCCTCTATCCGGTGATGATCCTGATGGTCGTTATCGGCAGCCTCGTGCTTGTGCTGGTTGGATATCTTGTCGTTCTGGCACCCCGTGCAGGGTCTTGGCTGCACATACTTTTTCCCGGCTTCGATCCGGCCTCGGTGACCATAGGCCTCGTGCGCTATCCGGCCGCCGCGATCATTTTGGCTCTTTCGCTTTTTCTGGCGCATGTCTTTCTTCCCGCCCGGCGCACACGCTTCTCGTCGATATACCCCGGGGTACTATTAACGGTTGCGACGTGGACATCTCTGACGGCGGCATTCTCGTTCTACCTCGCCAATTTTGCCACGTATGCGACCTACTACGGCGGGCTCGCGGGAATCGTGGCGGCGCTTTACTTTCTGTACTTGGCCGCTCTGGTCCTAATCTTCGGTGGCGAACTCAACCGCGCCATTCGTATTCGCCGCCTTGCCCGTGCGCTGCGCCAAGATCCAGATAGCAATTGAAACCTATGTATCCAAAGGCCCGTCGAACGCCGATGTTCATTTGCTCACTGCGAATGCCGGTTTTGTCCCGCTCTGCTGCCGGTCGCACCCCTAGCTTGCGGACGGTCAGCCGAATGTTAGACTGGGTGGAATTGCTGGCGCAGAGGCACGTGTTGCAATGATGCCAGCTGAGAACAAAGTGCGCTTTGGTGTTCATGGCGGCGTGCGCTCCCGCGTGACGCTCCATGGCCCGCATTAAGTACTGCGAAAGATATCAAGAGCCCTGCGGTCAGAGCGCTTTGGGTCGACTTTACAACACCTGGGCGAGAGTAATGAGAAAGCAAAAAGTATGCCTCCGGTATGTTTGGTTGCTTACCGGTAAGCAACCAAACATACCGGAGGCGACTTTGGCAAAGATCAAGAAGAAGGTTCCGCCGCGCCTGAGACAAATCGGGAGACTGTCTCTGGCCCGACATGGACCAATCAGGTCGAAGTTGATAGCTGCGTGGGCGACTGCCCGACACAAGGGCGGGTACCGGACTTTCGCCGCAAGTGCGAGCCAGACATGAAGCGAAGCTAGCAGCCGACATTCATGCAGCGTCAAAAACGCGCGTTGCTCTGCTCGAAACGCGCTCATGGGCGGTCCCACGTCCTTTACGGCCACTGCGCAAAGTTATAAGTAGCAAAGCTCTGGACGAGCCTGAATGAAGAGGGGTCAAGCGCTGATGCGCTCAAAAGTAAATGAGGTGCCTTGCCAGGATGACACCGGTGACACAGCAACTGTCTTCGAGTGGGAAATCAGGTCGCCTGGCAGTCGGTGTCAAAGTTCCTCAAGAGATTATACACTTGCTGATGGATCGCCTGTCACCCCTCTTGGTGGAAAGTTTGAACATTTTTATAGCGGAAAGATTTACACGCCAATGGGGGTAAAGAGCTGAGATCAAATTTCCCACCAAGAGAGGGTATCTTGGCTGACGGGTACATGAGCTTCCACTCACGCCATCTCCCGCCAAAAAGTTGTGGTTAGAAGGATATAGACGGTCAACATCTCCAGTCGGCCAACATACATGCCGAAGCACAAAAGCAGCTTCGCTCCGTCCGGTAGTGTCGTAAAGTTACCGGCTGGTCCAATGGTCCCTCCAACGCCAGGCCCTACGTTGGCGACGGCGGTCAGTGCGCCGCTAACCGCCGTTTCAAAGTCCAGATTGTAAAGACTGAGCCCGACGGCCAGAACAACAACCGTAGCAGCATAGAAGACAAAAAAAGTTGCCACGCCGTTGACAACGTCTGGGGCGACCGGCCTGCCTTCATAGCGGGCAAAGACGACGGCCGAGGGAGAACGGACAATTCTTTTCCGAACTTGGATCATCCGTATTGCGATGATCCAGCGCATCATCTTGGCACCGCCAGCAGTCGAGCCTGTGCATCCACCAACCGCCGTGAGTGCAAAAAACGCGGTCACGGCAAACGGACCCCAAGTCGTGTAGTCAGTCGTGGCGTAGCCCGTTGTCGTGACCACCGAGACCACGTTGAAGGCAACGAGCGTCAGTGTCTCGAAGATCGGCGTATGCGCAGTTAGGACTCGCCACAAAGTCAGAATGCAAATCGTTCCCGCGAGGAAGATGAGAATACTCTGGACCTGCTCACTGCGGACATCGCGCCGATTAAGCACTTTAATATACCAAGCAAAGGGCAACGCGCCCGCTATCATAAACACCGTTCCGGACCATTGCAGGAAGTTGCTTTCGAAGTGGCCGAACGAGGCGTCGGATGTAGAATAACCACCCGTCGAGACCGTCGTAAGGGCATGAACAATGGCCTCAAAGCCTGTCATCCCCCCGACTACATAGGCAAAGATGCAAAGAGCTGTAAGGCTCAGGTAAATCCACACGGTCGCGGCTGCGAAACGCGCAGCGCTCACCATTTCCTTTTCTCCCCGCTCAGAACTTTCGGTTCGAAAAAGTTGCATGCCACCTACGCGCAGGATGGGCAGGAAAGCGATCCCGGTGACGATGAAACCTACACCTCCCAGCCATTGAAGGATTGCCCGCCAAAGGAGAATGGCGGGTGCTGTCGTGTCGAGGCCGACCATGACTGTCGACCCGGTGGTCGTAATCCCCGACATCGCTTCGAAAAAAGCGTCAGTTGGCGTCAACTGCCAAACCCAAAGCGGCAGCGCGCCTGCCAGGGCGCCGGTAATCCATATGCTTGCCGTCAGGAGAAATGTGTGGAGCCTTCCGACACCTGACAGCCGATGCGACACGGCTGTGGAAATTAGAAGCCCAACCGTACCCACAAGCAATGCAGACTCCAAGAACACCACACGAGTATCAAAAAAGACAAGTCCCAGAAGACCCATCAAGGCGCTCATCCCAAGTAGAAGGATACCGTTCGTGAACACGACGAAGTTCAACGGGAGAGACCTTTGGGAGCGCTTGGGATTTCTATTGCAGACACAGTCGACACTTGAGAATCAGTCATGGTTGCAGCTTCTCGGACACTGCTCCTCATCAACAAGAAGGTCCAGAAAGCAATGAATGCATCAGTTCTCTAAAAAGTTCGGATGGAATTCCAAGTTGTCTGGTCCTTTGGTAAAGATCTTGGCTGTCATGCCAACCGCATAGCCGATCAGATTCAGCGTCAGTGCCGCCAGTGCAATCACGATTGCATAACAGCCATAGCCGATGATCGTCGCACCATTGGGTCCAACCACGGCCAGCAACAGAACGAGGTGGAGCACCGATCCCAGAGCGGGCCAAGCGAAGTCGAGGCGTGACACCTGGCTCGGAAAACGCGTGCGTAGCCATACGACGTCTACTGTGGGTACCAGAACAATCAGGAAGAATTCCGGCATAACTGGCCCAACAGGCACGGTCACCCGACCACGAACGGACGGTCTCGTGATGCTGTACCGCAGCGATCAACCATGAAGCCAATGGCAGGTATGGGCCGTCCGTGAAGACGGCCCAAGTCTTTAGATTTCAATGGCCTCCGCGATCGCAAGAGCATCCTCAAGTTCGACACCGAGGTATCTGACCGTGCTATCCATCTTGGTGTGACCCAACAAGAGCTGGACCGCGCGCAGGTTGCCTGTCTTCTTGTAAATCTGTGTCACCTTGGTCCGACGCATCGAGTGGGTGCCGTAAGCGCTCGCTTCAAGGCCAATCGACGTCACCCACTCCCGGACAATCCGCGCATATTGGCGGGTCGAGATGTGCAGTCTTTCGTGAAAACGGCCAGGCCAGAGGTATTCGGACCCGAGCATGAGAGGATCCTGCATCTATTTGTCGAGCGACGCCCGCGTGCCTTCCGACATTTCGAAGCGGACAGGTTTCTGCGTCTTGCTTTGCAGGACCGACGCCCGTTCCTTGATTTGGCCGGACGCCATGATATCGATGACCTTCATCCTGACCAGATCGCAACCGCGCAACTTGCTGTCGATGGCCAGGTTGAAGAGGGCCAGATCTCGATGGTTTTCCGCCAGCTCAAGCCGAACCCTGATCGCCCAGACATGTTTTGGCTTGAGCGGTCGCTTCTGTCCCACGATGCGGCCCTTGTTCCAAGCGGGGCGAAGCGCGCGAATGACCGGTAAGTTTAATGTTTCCATGACTGATCCTCCGATCCGCCACGCCCTCCCACAACGACAACCCGACGTTGACACTGCAACATATCATAAAATTCTGCGCTGCCTCCGAGGTCGGCTTTGAGCCCATTTTACCTAATGCTGCACATTGCGCGAATGTCCGGTCCCTAAGATGCTGTCGAAAACGGTTCAGATCAAAAGCAGTTTTGCCAAGTGTCTGTGGCACAATGTTTTCCAATGATTCCAGTGAGCGTGCCCCTGATGACAACAACGCTCGCTTACGCCCCGCAAAAATTGTCACACTCCTCAACGATCTTTGCGACCACGTCGAAAATTTCGTCCACTTCCTTCAGAAGGACGCTCTGCATGACCGGGCAGCGGCAGCCAGAACACCGCTCGCAAAAAAAGCAGCGTTCAGGAACTGGAGCGGTTCATCATGCGCAACGTCAAGTGTCGTCAGTAGTTTCGGCCTCACCCGGCTCGACTGACCGCGCATCCTTGGTGGCCTCGAACGCCTCCCACGCAACGTAGGGCACGATCAGAAGCGCCGCGACCGGATCGGCCCACCACCAGCCCATCCATTGCGTCAGACCGATCCCTGCCAATACCACGACAGTCTGGTATTCGCAGATCAGGGTATCCTTGGCATCGTATTTCAGGGCGGGTGAATCGAGCCGCTTGCCGTAGCGATATTTGCCCCAGGCAAGCAGCGGATTGACCACCAAAGAGACAAACAGGATCGCAATCCCCCACCAATTGAAACCAGGCGCCTCCTGCGAGATGAAAGCGGACACCGCCTCGTAAAGGATCGCCGCGACGACGATCCAGAAAGCACAGGCGACCACATAGAGCGCGACCTTCTTGCGATGTAGGACCGTGCGCTTGTCTGCCCCGTCCTTCTCCCCCTTCAGGCGCCAGATCAGTGTCGCCGCAGACGTGGCCTCGACCGTGCTGTCGAGACCCCAACTCACAAGTGCCGCGCTTCCGGTCAATAGTCCCGCGGTTACGGAAACGACAACCTCGATCAGGTTGTAGACAAAGCTCGCGATCTCGACGCGAACTCCTCGCTTTAGGTTGGTTTCCCGGTCATCCTGCATTTTTCCCACCATGATGGGGCTATAACGCACTCGACACATTAAAGGTTCGACTACGACTTGTCGGATTTGCCGTGGCCGTAGAGATCGGCATCCTGGTGCGCGCGATCCTCGTGCTCGAACTCCAGGCTTGAATGGCCGATGCCGAATTGCTCCGTCAGCCGGGCTTTGATCGCGGTCTTGATGCCCTCGATCCCGTCCCAGCCGCTGTCGGTCAGCACGACATGGCAGTCGAGTGCGGCTTCGTGCTCCTGCATCTGCCACAGATGGACGTGGTGGACGTCGGCCACGCCCTCCACGTCGCGCATCGTCTGGATGACGGCGTTGCTGTCGATATCCGGCGGGCTGCCAAGCATCAGCGTCCGGATCGGACCGCCGATCTCGGTAAAGGCGAGATAGAGGATGTAAAGCGCGATGCCGATGGTGATCGCTGGATCGACCCATCGCATGTCGTAGATAATAATCAGAGTCCCGCCGACGATCACCGCAACCGAGGCGAGCGCGTCCGACAGGTTATGCAGGAAAAGCGCGCGGATGTTCACGCTGTCTCTCTGCATCGAATAGGTCAGAAGCGCCGTCAGCGTGTCCACGACAAGCGCCACGCCGCCCAGGATCACCACTGTCCAGCCCGCGACCTCGGGCGGATCGATCATCCGCATGCCACCCTCGTAGATGAGGTAGAAACCGATCAGGATCAGCGTCGTGTAGTTGATGAGAGCGGCCACGATTTCGACCCGGCCGTAGCCGAAAGTCATGCGCTCATCCGCCGGTCGCCGCGCGATCTTGCGGGCCGCGAAGGCGATCACCAGCGACGCCATGTCCGAGAAGTTGTGTAGCGCATCCGCGATCAGCGCGAGGCTGCCCGAGACGATCCCGCCCACGATCTGCGCGACGGTCAGGAGGGCGTTCGCCCAGATCGCGATCGAGACCCGCCTGTCTCCGGATTTCGGGTCTATATGCGCATGTCCGCTGTCATGCGGCATTTGCGACCTCCTTCCTGAGAGGCTCACGCCGTTTGAGGCCGGGGATGCGCGGAACCCGGCCTGAGCGGATGGACCGCACCCGCGCATTCATCCAGTGTCGGACGATTCCGCGATAGACCAGGTCGCGGAGCGGGCCGAGTTGCTGGCCATGCTCCCCGTAGAACCGGTCCGGCGTATCGTATGTTCCTAAATTGCGCGCGATGCCGGTCTTCTGGATGTAGGTGTTTCCTCCGGTCCATTCGACCGGCGGTGCGCTGAGACAGTCGGTTCCGGCGCCGTATCCGCAGAGGCTTTCCGTGTCGGCGAAGGTCTGTTGAAGGGAGCCGAGAAAAACCCTGTCGAGGATGAACCCTTCGAGCTCGACCCACCGCCCACCGTTCCAGACCTCGACCCAGGAGTGCAGGATTTCTGGCGGTGCGATTGGATAGACGGCTTCAGGGACCACGCCGCGCTGGAGCGCCTTGTAGATGGTGAATCCGTGGAGCCGGCACGGCACGCCGAGCGCGCGCAGCAGCGCCATAAGGAGCGTCCCCTTCGTATTGCACTGACCGTAGCCGTCCGCGAGCACCCTGGACGCCGGGATGTCGTCAGCGCGGTTGTAGCCGAAGAGTATTTCGTCCCTGACGAAGTCGTAGGCGGCACCGATTTGGTCATGCTTGGACAGCCGGAGCCAGCCCCGGTTCTCAATCAGGCGCACGATGCCATCGGCGCGAAAGTCGAGAAGTGGGGTGGCGTCAAGCAGGGCAGTTCCTTCGATCATGATTGGCTCCTTCGAATCGAGTCATGATCAGTGTAATTGCTACAGCGACTGTAGCTTCAAGCTCTTTTCACGCGGCCCGTGGCGCTGCGAGGATGAGGGCAGCACCGATCACGCAGAGAACCGCCCCGGCCACGTCCCACCCATCTGGCCTTTGTCCCTCGGCGGCCCACATCCAGAGCAGTGAGGCCGCGATGTAGACCCCGCCATAGGCCGCGAAGGCACGCCCGGCGAAGCCCGCCTCGACCTGCGCGAGGAGCCAACCGAAAAGCACGAGGCTCGCCACGCCCGGCGGAAGCCAAAGCGCGGACGCGCCGCCGCGCCACCAGGCCCAGATGGCGAAACATCCGGCGATCTCGGCCAGGGCAGCCAGCGGGTAGATTAAGGCAGTCGGCACGTCAGACGCCTGTCCCGTGGTCGGCGAGGCAGGCGGAATGATCGCGCAGGACTTCGAGAACGCGACAATCGGAGACGGTGTCGCGGCTGCATTCCCGAAGCATGCGCTTTAGTTCCTTGCGCAGCGCCTCCAGCCGGGCAAGCCGTGCCTCGACTTCCTTGAGCTGACGGTGCGCGATGACGTCCACGTCCGCGCAGGACCAGCCTGGGTTGTCTGACAGGTCGAGCAGTTCGCGGATCGCTTCCAGAGTAAAACCGAGCTGACGCGCGTGCCGGATGAAGGCGAGACGGTCAAGATCGTCGTCGTCATAACGGCGCTGTCCTCCCTCTGTCCGTCCCGGCTCGGGCAAGAGTCCGATCTGCTCATAGTAACGGATGGTCTGCACCTTCGTGCCGGTGCGCTTGGCGAGCGTGCCGATGGCGTGCATGGGATGCCTCCTAATTGCTACCAAGATTGTAGGTTTCATCGCTGTGGCAGACAAGGGCTTCACGAAGGCGTCAGGACGGCTGCTCGGTTCAAAAATAGCTTGAACCTCTACCCACTGTAGCTTGTAAGCAGCGACCAAACAGCAGAATCGCGAGGCATTCCGGGCGGATGACGAGACTTCAGAAAGTATTGTGGGCGGCGGTCGCCGTCGCCGTGATCGCCGCGGGGGGACTGGCTGTCTACGGATCGCGCGCGCCCGAAGTGGCGACAGACACCGCGTCCTCGGTGTCGGCGGCGTTCGAGTTGACGGACCATGACGGCGTCGTTCGAACCGCCGAGGATTTCCGGGGCAAGTGGAGCCTGGTATTCTTCGGCTTCACGAACTGTCCCGATATCTGTCCGACCACACTGGGGGAGATCGCGCAGGTCATGGACGACCTCGGCCCCCAGGCGGATGCGGTGCAGCCGCTCTTTATCTCGGTAGACAGCGAACGCGACCGGCCGGACCAACTGGCCGAATACGTACCGCAGTTCCATCCGTCGATCCTGGGCCTCGTCGGCACGCCAGAGCAGATCGAGGCGGCCGCCGCGTCCTTCAAGATCTTCTACGAGCGCGTCCCAGAGGAAACTGCGCCCGACGGCTACACGATCGGGCATACAAGCCAAGTGTTCCTGTTCGATCCCGATGGCGGCTTCGTGCGGCTCTACGGCTACGGCACGCCCGCCCCGGAGATCACCGCGGACCTCCGCGCGCGGATCGACGCGCATGGATAGCCTGCGCGGCGAGAAGGCGCTGTTCTCGGCGTGGCTGGTGGCCCTCGTGGCCTCGCTTTCGGTGCTGTTCATCGGCGAGGTGCTGGGACAGACACCCTGTTCGCTCTGCTGGTTCCAGCGTGCCTTCATGTTCCCACTCGCCATCCTTCTCGGGCTCGGGCTCGGGCTCTGGTGGCGCGATCTGGCTGTGGGTCGTTATGGCGCTGTCCTCGCACTGGCCGGCGCAGCGATCGCCCTCTGGCACCTCGCACTTTATATCGGCCTGATCCCCGAGCGCATCCAACCCTGTGCGGCCAGCGGCCCTTCCTGCACCGACTTCAACCAGCTTCTCCTCGGCGTGCCGATCCCGGCATTGGCCCTTCTGTCATTTCTTGCCATCGCGGCGCTCTGCGCCCTCTCGCGAAAGGGTGCCCCCGCATGACCCACAGACCGCTCATCCTGCCCATTTTTGCGCTCGCGCTGGCCCTGTTTGCGGGTGCTGCGTGGTTCGTCTCGCGCCCGAACACCCAGATCGCAACCGTGCCGCCAGAGGTGGCCGAAGCACTGGTGCGGCCATGGTCTCCTGTTCTGGGGCCTGAGAATGCCCCCGTTACCATCGTCGAGTTCTTCGACCCGGCCTGCGAGGCCTGCCGCGCCTTTCATCCCATCGTGAAGGACATTATGGCCGAACATGGCGATGCTGTGCGGGTCGTGGTGCGCTACACACCGTTCCACGGCGAAGTGTCCGAAGTCGCGATCCGCGTTCTTGAATCTGCCCGGATGCAGGGCGTCTTCGAACCGGTGATGGACGCACTGATGCGCGAGCAGCCTCGCTGGGCGTCCCATGGCGGGATGCGGCCTGACCTGATCATCCGGATCGCAGGTGAGGCAGGGCTCGACGTTGCGGCGGCAGAGGCGCAGATCCGTGCGCCCGATGTCGTCGCGGTCCTGAATCAGGACCGGGCCGACGTGGAGGCGGTCGGGGTCCGCCAAACCCCCACATTTTTTGTAAACGAACGTCCGCTCGACCCCTTCGGCGAGGTCGAACTCCGCGCGCTCGTCGCGGAGGAAGTCCGCCGTGCGGGGTCGTGACGGGATGCAGATCAGAGTTTGGAGACCGAACATGAGATTATTTGGCATTGCGGCCTTTGCCCTCGCCCTTCTGACTACAGCGCCCCCCGTCCTCGCCGGCGGGGAGGATGTCGTCATCGAGGACGCCTGGTCGCGCGCCTCGATCGGGACGAGCCGGCCCGGCGTGGCCTACATGACGCTGCAAAACACCGGGGCCGAGCCAGCCGTGGTGACCGGCCTGCGCACCAACCTCGCGATGATGCCGATGATCCATGCTTCCACGACCGATGCGCAGGGCGTCACGCGCATGTCGCACATGGAGGAGGTGAAGATCGCAGCGGGCGAAGCCGTCGCGCTCGAGCCCGGCGGCCTTCACGTCATGCTCATGGACCTTCAGCACCCGATGGTCGAGGGCGAGAGCTATGCCCTATCGGTGATCTTTGCCGACGGGACGGAGGCAACGATCGAGGTGCCGATCCTCGGCATTGCGGCGCGGGGGCCCTCCGACTGATGCGGCGGCGCGCGCTCCTGCAATACGGCGCGCTTGGCCTCGGCGCGGGCGTGGCCACGCTCTTCGCAGGCTGGTGGCAGGTCGACGGCCCTGACGCGCCGGATGTATCCAACGGGCGCCCCTTGCCTCTGACCGCCATGGACTTCGCCATGACCGACCACGAGAGGCAGCCAGTCGGGCCGCAGACGCTGATCGGACGCGCCTCTCTCGTCTTCTTCGGCTTCACTTGGTGCCCGCAGGTCTGCCCGACCACGCTCGCCGACATTTCGCACTGGCTCGACGGTCTCGGCACGGAGGCCGATACCCTCGACGTCGTGCTGATCACTGTCGATCCGGAAAGGGATACCGTCGAGGCGATGGCCGAGTATGTCGGCTACTTCCATCCGCAGATCCGCGGCTGGACCGGCAGCCCGGCCGAGATTGCGCGCGCGGCGGAAGGGTTCCGGGTGCGCTACGAGAAAGCGCCCCTCGAAGGCGGCGACTACACGATGAATCACACCTCAGGCGTGTTCCTCTTCGACGCGGCGGGCGCGCTGGTCAGCATCATCGACTACCACGAGCCCCGCGAGTTCGCGCTCCCGAAGATCCGCCGCGCACTGGCGCGGAGCCCATCAGAAGCGGTATCGGGAACGGGCTGAGCGATCTCGTGCAGATATTCTCCGGAATCCTCTTGAACCTATAGCTGCTGGAGGTCCTATCTTCCGATCAGATGACGGAGAAGGCGACATGAACGACATCAGCCAGACGGCAAAAGCCCGGGCCGCGGCCTCGACCTGCGATACCGGCGGTTTCGTCCTGCCGGGCGATCCGCCGCCGCGGCTTGCCTCCGCAAAGGCGGCGTCGTGTTGCGGCGGAAGCGAAGAGACTGCAGTTGCCTCTTGCTGCGGTCCGACGGCGGGTGCGGATGCACCGCGATGGCGGCGTGTGGACTGGCTTCTCTGGGGCTCCGGCGCGGTGATCGGGGTCGCTTACATCGCGGCCTTCTTCCTGCCCCACGACGCGCCTCTCGGGCTGGGTGTCTTCACGCACGGTGTGCAGGAGATGATGAACCTGATGTGGTGGGGCATCCTCGTCGGCATGGTGGCGGTGGGCCTCATCGACCGCGTGCCGCGCGAGTTCGTGATCGGGATCATCGGCCGCGACCAGGGGGCGAAGAGTCTCGTGCGCGCAGTGCTGGCAGGCGTGCTGCTCGATCTTTGCAACCATGGCGTCCTGATGGTGGGAGCCAAGCTCTACGAGCGCGGCGCGAGCCTTGGCCAGGTCTTCGCTTTCCTGATCGCAAGCCCGTGGAACTCGCTGTCGCTGACGATCATCATTGGTGTGCTGATGGGCTGGGAGTGGATGGCGGTGTTCCTCGTGGCCTCCCTCATCATCGCGCTCCTCACCGGCCTCGTCGTCGAGGCGCTGGAGCGCGCGGGCCGCGTCAAGCCGAACGCCAACCGCGTGAACCTGCCCGCCGACTTCCACGTGTGGCGCGAGGCGAAGGCCGGACTGCGCTCCACGCGCTTCGACGCCGCCTTCGCGAAGGACATTGCAAAGCGTGCCTTTCCGGCAAGCCGCATGGTCCTGCGCTGGCTGTTCTTCGGGGTGGTGCTCGCCGCTCTGATCCAGGCGACGGTGCCGACGGAGATATTCGAAACCTGGTTCGGCGCCACGCTGCTCGGCCTCTTCATCACGCTCGTCGCGGCCACGATCATCGAGGTCTGCTCGGAAGGCTCGGTTCCGATAGCGGCCGACCTGATGACCCGCGCCGCGGCACCCGGCAACGCCTTCACCTTCCTGATGGCGGGGGCGGCCACCGACTACACCGAAATTCTCGTGTTGCGCGAGGTCACGGGGCGACTGAAGGCGGCACTTCTCCTGCCGCTCCTGACAGTGCCACAGGTCCTGGTGATCGGCTGGGCCCTAAACGTTGCCGGATGACGACACGAACAACGCTGATTGAAGGATACCCCATGCCAAAACTCACCCGACGTAGCCTGCTCTCCGGCGCCGCGAGCCTTGTCGTCCTCGCACCGCAGCTGAGCCTCGCCCAGACCGCGCCAGCGATCCACGTCCTGAAGGACCCGAACTGCGGCTGCTGTGAGGCCTGGGTGCGCATTCTGCAAGCCGAGGGCTTCGCGGTGACTACCGAGATGAGTTTCGGCACGCTTCTGATGCGCCACAAGCTCGACAATGGCATCCCACAGGACATGATCTCCTGCCACACCGGCGAGATCGATGGCTACTTCATCGAGGGTCACGTCCCGCCTGCCGATATCCGCAGGCTCTTGTCAGAGCGCCCCGATGCAGTGGGCCTGGCAGTGCCCGGCATGCCCTACGGTTCGCCCGGCATGGGGCCGGAGGAGAGCCGCGAGGCCTACGACGTGTTCCTGATCCACCGCGACGGCAGCACCGAGGTCTTTGCGAGCTACGAGGCTGCGGCCTGAATCTGTCGATTGCCGCAAGACGAATGAGAAGCCGAGTGTTTGAGTGACTTGGGTTTGGAATAGCCCTACTTTACTTCAGCATTTCCGGGAGGCGGCTCTCGCCAATATCCGCTGCCGCGGGATGTGCATCCCGTCTCGCTGGGTTGGATCAGCGGGCAGAACTAAATCGTTTTTGTAATCGACAGAAACGACCGTTCCTGACCGACTCGGTTTCTCGAAAGCAGACCTCGGCGCAGCCGCAGCGAAATGGTGCTTTGTCCGCTTTCCTGATGTAAGTGCTCGGTGCGGCGAAGGTCCAGTTCGAGCCCAGAGTGACCGATGCTGCGCCGCTCTTGAAAGGCTGCTATGAAGCGGCAAAACTGTACGAGCGATCGCGTCATGACAAGTAAACCCTTTCGATCTTACATGATCTGCACCGCCCCACGCAGCGGAAGCACGTTGCTGTGCGGTTTGCTTGCCGCGACAAGCCGTGCGGGAAACCCGGATTCGCACTTTCATTCGTCATCGCTCGACGATTGGCTGGATGACTACGGACTGAAGCAGGCGGATTACGCATCGAGAGAAGAATGCATTCGCACTGTTTTCAAGTGCGCCGTGGCGCGGGGCAAAGGCGGCACAGATATTTTCGGATTACGAATGCAGCGTGGTAGCTTCGACCACTTCATGCAGCAGCTAAGACTGCTCTTTCCAGCCAGCATGAGTGACGTGGAAAGAATTGAGAAAGCATTTGGCACAACTCTTTACGTCCATCTTTCACGCCCCGACCGGTTGGACCAGGCAATCTCGCGTGTGCGTGCGGAACAGACGGGCCTCTGGCATCGCAACGCGGATGGCACAGAGCTGGAACGCCTCGCTCCTCCACAGGAAGCGCGATACGACGCCATCGCCATCAGGCACCACATGGCCTCACTTGCAGTACTGGATGAAGCTTGGGAGCGGTGGTTCGAACAGGAAGCGATAGAGCCCATGCGCATCAATTATAACGCTCTATCAAAAGATCCTAAACGGGTCTTGGCGCAGGTGCTTTCTGAGATGGGCCTTGATCCAACCAAAGCCCAAGCTGTCGAAACGCCAACAGCAAAGCTTGCCGATGCATTGAGCCAAGAGTGGCGAGAACGGTTTGAGAGCGAGAGAGGGAACCAGAGTTGATGTGCAACTCGCGCGAACGGCAAAGCTGACACTCGGTTCGACGCGCTGGGGAGCAGCTAAGTCCGGCAGACTACCAGTTCGCCGCCGCCTCAATTTTGCACACGCAGCGAAAGTCAGGAATGACGGGCCGCACCGCAGCGACGGATAGCTCCGGCGGAGGTCGGCAATGGGCCGGGAGCACCGGTAACCCTACAGCAGCTTGGACTATGCAGTATGCAATTTCTGAGGTCGAGAATGGCAGGTACAGATCGCGGCGAGCCCTCGTTTGAAAGCAACGAGACTCGCCAACCTGCGCAGCAAACGGCAGGTATCTGTGCATTCCTCATTGATGATTAAGTATCCGGTAGACCTGCATCCGCGAGCAA
The DNA here is from genome assembly GCF_024733015.1 of Pseudosulfitobacter koreensis. Lineage (GTDB taxonomy): Bacteria > Pseudomonadota > Alphaproteobacteria > Rhodobacterales > Rhodobacteraceae > Pseudosulfitobacter > Pseudosulfitobacter koreensis. The sequence goes on along the minus strand of NZ_JANKJG010000001.1, from coordinate 340,614 downwards.
CCCACCTCTGCCGCAATCTGGGTGGGCGTCATGCCTCCGTGCTTCAGGGCCAACACACCTTCCCTATCGATCCGCCGCTTACCCCCCTTATAGATGCCATTTGTCTTCGCCCGCTCTATACCGTCGCGCTGGCGATCCTTAATAAACCGGCGTTCCATTTGGGCAACCATGCCCAGCACGGTGATGACAAGGTGCCCCATATCGCCCTGTGTCGACACGTAGGGGTCGAGCACTGTTACAAAGGCCCCTTTTTGTTCGCAGTCGTGAATGATGTTTAGCACATCGCGCGTGTCGCGGCCCAATCGATCAAGGCGGGCAACCATCAACTCATCTCCAGGGCGAAGGAAGTCGATGACTGTTTTGAGCTCTCGGCGCCCGTCCCGGCTGGCACCGGATACCTTTTCAGACCGGATGATTTCACAGCCCTGCGCCTTGAGCTTGGCGAGCTGGACTTCAAGGTCTTGGTCGGTAGTGCTGACCCTTGCATAGCCGATTTTTGTCATGTGTCACCTCAGGGTTTATACCCAAGGCTACGGTGTCACAAATAGTCGTTGTCAACCCAGATGTTACGCTGAATCAGGTGTTTAGGTGACGTCACCGCAGGGTATACCTTGAAGTGACGGCTTGGCGGCGGAGCTAAGGCTGCTAGTGTTCGCCACCTGACCTAAGATTCCCGTTGGAAGCAGGGCAAACTTGGTGCCGCGGACTGTCGCAGGATCACAAGCACTTCTTGGCGTGCCTGCCGACTGATCGCATCCAGTGGATCGTGACACGCACCGGCAAGCCGCGCAGCGTCAAAGGCCTGTCGCAATGGATGAGCCGCATCTCCAGCGAGGCAGGCTTACCGGCACATTGCACAGCACATGGGCTTCGCGCAGCTCGAGCCGCAGCCTTGGCCGAAAGCGGCGCCACAACACACCAAATCGGCGCCTGGACAGGTCACGCCAGCCTGTCCGAAATTGCGCACTACACGCGGGCAGCGGACCAGATCGGCATACTTTCTAGGGGAGAACAAAGAACTTCTAACCTGAAAGCAATCAGGGCTACGCAAGGTGAATAGGTGTCGTGACCCATGTCTTCAACACGTAGTCGTTGCGATTTCAGAAATGAAAGGAACGGCGAGCCCGCGGGTCGCCGTTCGCATTTATGAAGTGTGGAATTCAAGCGATTAAGCGGATTTCTTCTTGCCACGACCCGCCGCCGCCAATCCGCCGATACTGGCAATCAACAACCAAGCGGCAGCAGGAAGTGGTACTGGTGTTGTATAGTCAACTGTCACTCCCTTAAGCTTCCACTCGTCGTTTTCTCCGACGGCACCGAGCAAGAACATTGAACCCGTGTACGTTCCAACGAAATCATATTCGTAATAATGGCTCGATCCGGTGACAATAGCGCCTTCGTCATTCCAAATCGATCCGTTGAGCGTGTATAGCCTGGCTTCATCATTGGAATCCCAATAGCTAAACTTTACTCTATCGAGCGTAACGTCAGGGGAAAACGATAGCTTCAGAAACTCATTCGAGTATTGTCCATCAACTTCGTGGTCACTATCATTCGGCTGATTGAAGTAAATGCCAGAAACACTGCTTCGATCGATCATACCGCTACGGCAATTCGACGCGTTAGGGCCGCTACCATCATCGCAAACGATGCCAGTTACCGATAGGCTGACGTCGCCTACTGAGTAATCCAGCGAGCCTTGATTGGTGGAATTTCCACCAGCTCTCAAATCAAAGTTTGCGGATATCGTCGCAGCAGATGCTGCGCCACCAGCTATCGCAAACGCTGTGGCCAAAATAAACTTATTCATGAATTTCCCTCAAATATTCAGAGTATCAAGCAGGAAGCCGCTTGTTCATGCACTTTAAATGCCAGCTCTTCCTTAATTTAGTCAAGAATTTGTTCAAAATATAACACAAAAAACGCACTTTTATGTGACTACGTTTTTTGACCTTACCATCTTCGGAGCGCCGCACGTAAAGAAATACATTAGAATTAGTCACTTACAATTTGGGAGAAACAATAACTTGGATCGCGCCAATTTGTATACGAAATTGAAATCTGAACAACCTTGACGGGTGGAGGGGCGCAAACTCAACCATAGAGGGAGAATCACTTCTGTAAGGAGTTTCTTTCTTACCGATCGAGCGTACTACCCTCAACTCTACCGAAGCAACCAACACCAACTTGGGACATAAGCATGGCAAATAACCAAACGAATAAATCTAAAGACGTCGTGAGGGTTGGAGATCTATCGCTTAGCTCAACGAAGGATTCCAATCTCTTTCTTCGAGCTCTATGGGCTGTTCTTCGCTCCCGATATGATCAGTTGGGTTGGCTATATACGCCTCGTCGGACAGGCGAAGACAAACGGATATCTTTTGGTTGGATGTCACTCGGGACCACGAGGTCAGGGCAAATCGGGGTGTCGATCGAGTATGAGACGCGCGGGGTTATCCGTAACATCTGTTTTGAGATTGACGATTGCAAAGTGTCTCCCCCAATTGAGCTTGCTAATAGCTTACAGGACTCCGTCGATGAAGCTCTAAAGCTCGTGAAAAACCCTGTTCGACGCAAGCTTGCAGTTTGCGTGGCAACGTCGACTGACGTGCCGCTGGCACCATACCGCGGTCAATATTGGGAGTGCCTTCCAATCAATAATAGTCGAATGGAAATTTCCATCAATGTAGTAGGGTTTGACAAGGCCGACCGCAACCAAGAGTTCGTCGCCCGTCTCGACCAGCTACTAGATGCTTTCGCGTTTATGACGAATGCCTTGTTTACCACGACTGAAAATGTGCCCGCTACGGATAAGCGCGATCTCGACGTCGTCAACGCATACTTGATCGAGGAAGACTGGTTAGACGACTTCAGCATTGAAGGTGGGCAGCTGCGCTTAGCCCGTAGTCAGGTTGAATACTGTGATCGATTGGTTGCCGACAAAATTGAAGACGAGCAATCGATTAAGGCGGCGCGCCTATTTCATGGCGGGCTTCGTCTGTCGAAACAGGGCGCGACGAACAATGATATCGTAGGGACATTATTTGTTTCTGCGATTGAAGCCATAAGCCTTTCGCGCGCGGAAAAGGAAACATGCGAAACTTGCAGCCAACCAATTTTTAGTATTTCTCAACGTGTTTCGGAAGTAGCCGATAAGCACCTCGGAGCGCACATCGCTAAAATATTTAAACAAGATTACTACTCTAATCGCTCGAATTTTTTACATACGGGTCACGTCCGAGCATCTCAACCGATGCTGGGCAATTGTTTCCCTCAACTCGATCCAAGTGGTGTCGAAGGCTGTTTGGTACCGGCACCCTTTGGTAATTCAAAGAACCTTCTTGAATTCACTAGCTTCATCCTTCGTCGAGAGATCGAGATTATGGCGGGCTCATAGCGGCCCTTCTTTCAATCCAACGACAGGAACGTTCCGAAGTCTAGAAATTCTCTGACGTCGAGATTGTAGTACTGCAGCGAATGTCCGGTATCACGAACCGCACCGCAGCATGGCCAAGGATGGATGAACGGCAGCTCAGGGCCGATCGATGCGGTGGGCACTGCCTGGTAAGTCAGGGCGGTACTCCATCGATAGTGACAAGATCGTAACGTCCCCCCACGCTGCGACGCACACGGGCAGATCCTGTTTTCAAGTCTGGCATCGCTGTGCTCTAGTCTGCCGGGCAGCCTCGAAAGGAATACCGCGATGGCCGACAACAAGAATACATCGGCAGAGGCCCTGAACAGGCAGGTCGCCATGGCCATACAGCGCATCGCCGCAAGTGAGGACGCGAAGTCCCTTCGCAATCTGCACGAGAATATCCAGCGCCATCCGGATCTCGACGACATCCGCAAGGAAGAACTGACAGAAGCCCTCATGCAACGCCTGAGGGTGGTGTCACCTGCATTGGCGACTCGTCTCGGCGGCCCCAAGGCTTCGCTAGGCCGGGAATATCTGCAGTCTGTATTCAACCGGGTTTCCGATCGCTTCGATCTCTCCGGAAACCAAGTCGGACAGGGAGTAAAGACCGGTGGTTTCATGATAAACGGAACCAGGCACGTCGATGTCTACCTCTCCTACAAAACATCTGACAGGCGGAATCTTGGTTTTGCGTGGATCCAAGAGACCGTTGAAAGCGAGCCGTTTCTCGAGCTTAAACTGAGAGACCTTAGTGATAGCGGCGCAGCAGAAACTCCGAGGGAAACCTTCACCGATCAGGAGTTGGCTGCGACCAGGTTCGAAGAGGAATTGGATCGCCTTCTTGGGCAGTAGGTTTGTTTCCGCGGGTTCCGTAAATTAGCTATTGCAGGGCGTTTCATAGGCGATTTCACGATAGTTCCATCTACCATAAGGCTCCTAGGACATCATCCAAAAGGTAGACGGGTCCGAAATCTTGGCCTTCTGGCGCGAAGCGGGAAATACCTGCATCCCGAAGCCTCGGTGCAAGCGCCCGGCCATCTGTCTTCTCGCGCATCGATAACAATTTGAGAGTTGTGAACTTTGCGTGGAATGCCGCGATATCGGCATCTGTCACGTATAAGCCCTTTCGGCGTGTCTCAGGATTGAATAGCTCGGTCGCAGTTACGTGACCGGCATTAAAAAGATCGGTCATTTCGCCACTCTGATGCAATCCTACGTCTCGTGCAAATGCACTAAGGGTTATATGTTTAGGGCCCTTTGCGCGCAACTTCTCGATCTGGCTTTGTCGCACATAGACTGAAGCGTATCCGATCAGGCCCGGTTGTCGTCCAACCTGGACCAGACCGCGCCGCGCCGCGTCAATGGCGTCTTTGACATCAACGCGTGCGCGCCCAGCAGCAAGACCCAGAGGCAGCCAGTCCGTGTCATCGGCATCCACGGTGACGGCATGCTTGGCAAGTTCTTCAAGTAGAGCATCAGCATCGGCGGTGTCCCATTGCAGGTTTGCGACCGATTGAGGAAGAACCGGGCTAAGGATTTTCTGACGTATAAAGGTCTCGAACTGATGGGGTGATACCCCAAGTCGTTTTCTCATTTCCTTCGCAACGACCAAGCGTTTGGCTTGCGCGAGGATTGGATTTGCAGACGTGGCGTCAAATGTCAGGCCGGCGTCGGTACGATCATCCACGGGATCGATAACCCCTTTTTGCTCCAAAAACCGTCGGGTAAAGTGTGTGGACTTTCCAATTTCTTTCGCTGCAGTCAACACAGAGTAAAGCCGCGGCGTGGTGAGACTCTTTCCCAAAATAGGCTCACCAGCCGGAATGGCCCAATTATTGAAGATGACCTCGCGCATGAGGTCGCGATAAGGATCGCATCGCGGATCGTTCGCCATGTCCCATGTCAACCATACGTACAGTCGACCAAACGCCCTCTGTGGGCTATATTGCGATCCTTTAACGCTGCTTGCCAAATCATCGAAAGTTTTGGTCAAAGCCTCCGGGCCCTTGCGTGCGCATTCAAACCCGACTTCTCGTGGCGGCCGACTTCTGGAAGATGATTCCGGTATGAGGCGCTCCATCTCGGCACCCAGAAGCAGGCAGAACCGAGCTGCCGTATCAATGGCGTGCGTTGCCAGCCAACTTAGGTCTGTCCCAAATGAAAGGCGGTCGTCCAACCATTGGTCGTAGCTTGTGATCGGCTTGCAGGGCTGATCCAGCCGTTCGGCAACAATGTCATCCGCGATACTATGAAGCCGCGTAGAAAAATCATATCGCGCCAGCGTTTGTGCGATGTTCCATAGCGGAACAAGAGCTTGGCGGTGTTGCAGGCACATATCGACGTACCTCAGCTGCCAGTCGCCTCGCATGGCCATCTGGCCTCGAGGTGGTACCGCGCCAGACTGAATATCTTCCCGAAGACAGGCCGGACACCCCCTGACTATGGGGTTAATCAGGGCGCGAGAGACGAAGTCCTCTCCTCGGAACTGGACCTGCACGCTCGGCGAAGGTTGCGGCGACCAAGACAGCATTTCGGTGAGCGCCGAATTATGAATTCCAAATATCTCTGCAATAGCATTCGTTTGAAGATGATCGAGGTTGATCAACTTTTTGGTGGATAATCCCAGCTCATTACAAAAACCAGACAGCGACAAGCCCCGAATACCTGCTGCGCGCGACACGAACGATACAAGTCCTTCACGAGGGTGAGGCTCATGACTTATAGAGTTTGGATAAGGCAGGGATCAGCTCCTGAGTTATAAATGACAACTGAACGTCGTCCGCGGCTGGTAGGCCCCAGATTTCGAGGCTGAACTTGAGGTCGGCCATATAGTGCGCCTGAGTAGTGCGGACAGTTATCAGTTCCGGGCTGGAGCAAGAATGCATAGAAAAGCTTCAGGCCGCAACGATAGGCAGTTGGATACGCGAATTCACTAGGATGAGATACTTTGGTCTCGTAGCGCGGTTCTAGTAAAAAAACGCAAGCCCTATCCCGGACTGACGGCCTCAAAGTTCGCGAGTGCAGAACGAAGGTTCTCCATAATTTCTTCGGCTAGCACTTCCGGTTCCGGTAAGTTGTCCAGATCCGTCATTGACGCGTCGCGAAGCCAAAAGAGATCAAGGCTTGCTTTGTCGCGTCCAAGCAGCTCTTCCCGGTCAAAAGCGCGCCATCGCCCATCTGGCGATTCCTCGCTCCATGTCGCGCTGCGTTCATGGCGGTTGCCGGGGTTGTAGCAGGACACAAAGTCTTCGAGATGCGCGTAGGTAAGGGGTTTCTGCTTCAAAGTGTGATGCACGTTGGTCCGATAATCATAGTACCAGACCTTTGACGTTTGCGGATCGGGACTGGCAGCACGGTTATCGAAAAAGATCACATTTGCCTTAACGCCTTGGGCGTAGAAGATGCCGGTTGGCAGTCGTAAGATCGTGTGCAGGTCTGTCGTCTGGAGTAGCTTGCGCCGGATCGTCTCACCTGCGCCTCCCTCGAAAAGAACGTTATCTGGTACGACAACGGCGGAACGGCCCGTCGTCTTCAGCATCGTTCGGATATGCTGGACGAAGTTCAGCTGCTTGTTCGACGTGGTCGCCCAGAAGTCCTGCCGATTATAGGTAAGATCGTCGGTTTCCTGCTCGCCTTCCGCATTGGTAAAACTCATCGAGCTTTTTTTTCCGAAGGGCGGGTTTGCCAGAACGACATCGAAGGTGTCGGGAGGTGGCGAAATGAGGGCGTCGGCGGGTGATACCAGCGTATCACCTGTCATCTCACCGATCCCGTGCAGGAACATCATGGCGTTCGATGCGTGCAAACGCAATTGGCGTAAGTATCGGATGAGCCCCTGACAACTTCGCCTGGATAGGAAATCCGTCCTTTACCGGCCATCATTTCGTCTCGCTGCCTCGAGGGCCACGCAGATCTGGATCGGCAAATATGGAAGAAACTTCAGTTTGCGGTGAGAACCTCGCTCCATTACTGATCCTGTTCATTCGAACCAAGCGAATGTGCTATCGCCCCCTCATGACGTCAGACCTATTCCCAAACAAGACTCTGGAACGGATACACTGGATTTCACTGTTTCTCGGCCTGCCCGATGCAGGTCTTGATGCCACTTTTCCATCAGAGGCAGCCTGCGAGGCTTGGCTGTATCAGGTTAGGTGGCCAGATGGACCGGTATGTCCGGACTGCTTTGAAACGAACATGCATTTTCTTGATCTGCGAAAAGTTCAGACCTGCCGGAAATGCAAGAAGCAGTTCAGCCTGACATCGGGAACTGACCTGCACGGCATCCACCGGGGCTTGCGGTTCTATTTCGAGCTCGCCGACGAGATCATCCAGTACCGGCAGAGAGGGGCCATGCTGACTTTGCGCGAACTGCAGGACAATCTTGGCATTGCCGCGTGGTCTTCGGCGGCAGAAGCCGCGACCGCCGCAGGAGCAGCCGACGCCGCCGGTGTGGCCACCAGCGCGGCAGCGGAAGCCACGGTCGCCGCCGCAGTCGCAGCGACCACCGAGGTGGCAGTGGACGTTGCCGTGACAGCGACCGCAACGACTGCCGCCGCGGCCTCTGCCGACAGGGCTGCATTCTCGTTGTTCGGTCTGTTCCGGTTGCTGCTCTGATCGCCACGATTGCCGGTGCAGATGTCACCGAGATGCGGCTGGTCTCTCAACGCATCCAGATCAGGGGGACGTAAAAGCCCTCGATGGCCTTCTGCGTCACCGGATCGAGCTTGATCGCCAGAACCTCGCGTCGATTACGGGCGCTCTTCATCAAGCTTTCTTTCACCGAGAACCCGAACGACCGAACCTCGCCTTGTTCGGTGACAAAGCTCATCGACCGCCGGCTTTCCGAATACAGATAAAACGCGAGGTCATCGCGAAAGGATTGAGTGTGAAAAAGCGCCAGCTTGCCGTCACGCATGACCGAAAGCTCGAGCGTGAAGATTGGCGCGTCGTCGTCTCGCAAAACCATGTCTAGCACGTTGCCGAAGCCGGTTCCCGAACTTGTGACGCCTTCGTCCACCCGCAGGGCCAGGGCGGTATCCGAAACCACGCTGGAGCAATCGACGACCGAAAAGGCATCGACTTCGCAGGCTTCGATGGCATCAAGCGGTGCGAGAAGCTTGGCGCTTTTTCTTGCCTGCTCCAGGAGGATCGCGCGCCCGGGGTTCAGGTCGGTCACGTTCAGCACCCGACCCAGCGTTGAAAGGAGCAGTCTGTCCCCGATCAGCAGCCGGGGTTCGTCAGCCGCGTAGGTGGATTTCAGCGCTGTAGACCCGGTCACCGCATCTACCAAAACGAAGGTCTGACCCGCGGTGTTCAGGGCGATGATCGCCTTTGCGTTGGCGCTGAGCCTTGTATGCCCCCCGCTTACGTCAAAGAAAGCCCGGGGTGTCCCGTTTGCCGATATGATGACCCCGGTCTCTGCGTCCTGAGCGCCGGCGACGACCGCGAATTCGCCCGAACTGCCAAGTGCCGCGATGCTTTGGACCCCCCCGCCGACATTGTAGATCTCTTTAATCTCTGCAGTGCGCGTATCGATGGTCCACACGCCGCCCGATACCGATCCCACGACAAACCTCGTCTCGTCGAGCATCTGTGCCCGTATGTTCTGTTTGGACAGTTCCGGGAAATCAAGTATATGACCGGTTTGCAGATCGACATGGCGGCCACCTTCACCGGGCACGCTCAGAAAAAGCGATTGGCCGTCCTGTGAAAGGACAGCCGTCCCGATGTTGCTGCTCTGGGGGCGTAGATCCGTCAGTTGAATGACAATGGGTCCCCCCTTGAGGGTATCCGACATCAATACGCCAAAATCAGCGCCGTGGACGAAACTGCCCGTACCCCCGGCAAAGACCTCGACCGATGTCGGGGCAGCAAGGTCGGCGACCGGCCTTGCATCGGTGCCGTCGGGCCGCACACTTTGGACTTTTCCATCTTCCGTGGCGATCAACAGCCGGTCGATGTGCCATTGGATGTGAACGATTGCGGACCCCGGACCCCAAGGGTGATCACAGGCACCCGCGCTTGTGTCGCAAAGCTGCACGCGGTCCGCCGACCAAAGCAAAAGACGGCTTTCATCCGGGGAAAATGCTGCGGAACGCGGGATTAGTTCGAGGGTCAGCTCGGTCCGGCGCATGCCCTCGCTCAGCCCGATCAACTGGAGCGTGTTGGTCTCGTTCAGCAAAGCCACCCGATCCTGAACCGGCCCGACGATCACCTCCGTAATGGTTCCCGTCATCGTGGTGCGTTCGGTCAGGACCGGGTCAGGGGTCCAGCGCCAAAGCTTTGCGGCGGGTTCATCCGCCCAGCTCAGCAGGGTCGACGCACCACTGGCGAGACCGCGCACCGACCCAGCATGCGTGATGCGGCCAATTTCATGCCCGGTCCCCATCACCCAAAATCGAAGCGTCCCGTCCTGTCCGCCGCTGATGGCGATATTGTCGGACGTATTGAGCAACCGCGCCGGGCTGTCATGCAAAGTCTGGCCTGTCGTATCGATAACGAGTTCCGGGCGTTCAGGATCGCCGCCCCGTGACACGGATCTTTCCTCGACGCTCAATACGACCACCCTGCCGCTGGAAGATGCGGCCAGCAACTGACCATCGGCGCCGGTGCTCGTCAGCGTTTCGACGGCACCGTCGAGCGTGATGACCCCTTTCCGCACGCCGTCCTCTGAGATTGCGTGAACTTGGTTGGTGCGTGTCGCCCAGGCGAGCCACGCGCGTCCCGGTATGCGATCGACAAACGACAGGTTTTCCTGATTCGTGACCAAAGGGGTTTCTTGCCCGGTCCGAACATCGACACGCCGGATTTCTTCTGCTGTCCAGAAAAAGACGGCGTCGGATCCTTCCAGATAGACCATGCCAAGGATGGCTTCTTCCATGGCGACATCGGCCCGCAAGGTGCCGTCGGACCGCCCGATGACCCCCCGACCGCTGCCGGACCACGCCGCCCAGTCCCCCTCATCTCCGATGAAACGGCCCGCATCGAACCGGGGCGATGTGTCGTTCGCTTCTGTCGTGACGGCGTCCAGGTTCGGCAGATCCAGCAACGTCACCCCGCCATTCAGAACAAGGGCGCGATCTTGATCTTCGGCTATCGCAAGCGCGCGCACGGTGTCGGAGCTTTCAAATTTCCCGAGTGTGCGCCCATCTGCGGCTGACGTAGCGATCACGTCCCCGCCCACCCCGAACGACACCATCGACCGACCCTCATCGAACGCCACGACGCCAAGAACGACGGCGGCGTGAGAAACGTCCGCTATGCGGTCGCCGGTTTCGACGTTCCACAAAGTGACATCGGGGGACAGGCCGTAGGTCGCGAACCGTGTGTCATCGTCCAGTATCTGCCCACCCAAAACGGGTCCCTCATGGTTCAGGACGTGGCGCTGGCCTGCGGTGGCGGTGTCCCAGATCCGTGCTGTCCCATCGAGCGACCAGGTCAGCGCCCGTGATCCGTCCGTCGTAACAAGACCGCCCTGCACCGTTCCTTCATGACCGCGCAACGTGGCCAGAGGCACGGCATACCCAAAACTCGCGGACAGGTTTGCCGCCGCAAGTGCGGCAGAGCTGAGCGGAACATCGGGCCAGTCATCCCCGGCAGGCCCCGCCGAAGCGACCGCCAGCGTCAGGGCGCGGTCATAGGCGCGGGAGTCGAGCGCATCGAATGCCTCCGACGCGAGTTGCTGGCTCTTGGATTGCTGGAGCGCGCGCAGATGCGTTTCCGCTGACGACAGGGCCTGCGTGGTGCGCGCGCTTTCGGCTTCGGCAAGGGCGGCGGCGTCTCTGGCAAGGTCGCCCTTCTTGAGGGCGTCATTGAAGGACCAAAGCGCAAAGACGGAGACCACAGCAAATATCAACGCCGCAGCCCGTGTAAGTCGCTGCGTTCTGCGGGCGCGCAGGCCGGAGGCTTCGACATAGGCGATGGTCTTTGTCGGTATCTCCTCGGAATAGGTGGCCACCAGGTCTTCGGCCTCGGCAAGGCGAAGGCCCGCGGGCAGCAGCAGATCGCGACGCTGCCCGGCGGTGCGCCAGTCGGCCTCGGCCTGTTCGAGCGCCGCGCGGACCCGCAAGAAACGCTCGGCGGCGTCGACCACCGTTCGGGCGCGCGGCCAGCTTGTCAGGACTCTTTCATGGCTCAGGCGCACGCTTTGCGCGTCCTGAATAAGTATCCGGGCCGAGGTCAGCCGGGCGGCGAGGCGTTGGGTCGCCGGATCCTGCGCAACGATGCCAAGCGGGACGCTGCGCAACACGGGGTTGGCGACGCCGCCAAAGTCGGTCAGGGCCCGAATCAGACGGGGCAGCGCCTTGCGAGCGCTCTCGTCGACCTGCGCGAACGCGGCCTCTGCCTGCTGCCCGATCGCGCCACCGATGCCGCCCAGGGCATCGTAGTCTTCGAGCGAAAGCGTCAGGTCACCACCGCCCGTCTTTTCTGCGCGGCTTTGTGCCATGATGAAAAGCTGTTCGAGGGTGAATTGCAAAAGCGGCAGAGCGGCCGCCCCTTCGGTCTCGCGGAGGAGCCTGTCGTCCAGCGGAACACCATCGGGCCCGATTTCGAAGGCAAGGCCGGCCGCACGGGCCGGGGCGCGGACGATCTCTGCAAGCGAATCCGCGCCGGGGCTTGCCAGGCTCAGCCGCGCACCGGAATCGATCAGCCGCAGAAGGATTTCATGCTCAAGCGCCTTGGCCAGTTGATCGGCCCGCAACGTCGCCACGATCAGCGCCTGCGGCCTGTCGGCAAGTCTTGAAAGCACTTCGGCAAAACTGTCCCGTTCATCTGTCGCGATCTGCGATGCAAAAAGCTCTTCCAGTTGGTCGATCAGAATGACGACCTCGACACCGGGGCGCTGTTCAAGACCCCGGACGTCGGCCAGATGCGCGGCGCGGCGATCGCAGGCCCGCATGATCGGGGCCGGGTCACCCGTCCTGAGGAGGTGGGACGCAAGGGCGCCGGCCGTGGTGAAATCGCCGCTGGCCAGTTCTGTCGCCAGATCGGAATCGAACAACGCGGTCGCCAATGCCATCACCGGGCTGGCATCGCCGTTGCCCGGTTGGAGGGCGATGGCGATCCTGTCTGGATTGAGGTCGCTCAGACGCGGCAGTAGGCCCGCGCGTGCAAGCGAGGATTTTCCGGATCCGCTCGCTCCCTCGATCAGAAGGAACCGGTTGCCCTGTTCGCTTGTGTCGGCAAGACGTTCGCGTGCGCGTTCGATGTCCGTGCCGCGCCCGAAAAAGACGTCGCGATGCGACACATCGAACGCCTTGAGGCCGCGGTACGGAGACCCGCGATCCTCGACCCGCCAACTGACGGGGTTATCGGACACGCGGTGGTCGGTGATCCATTTGCGTAGATGCTGCTCTATCCGCTCTTCGAATTCCGATGTCGTTTCGAAAGAGGTGAATGCGGCCGAGAAGCCGTCGGTTTCGTTGACGAACCAGCGGCTGATGAAGTCGTTCAGCACGCGCAATTGGCTCAGCCGCTTTTCGTAGGCATCTATCTGGTCGGGCGGGACGGCAGGCGGCCCGGCCAGCTTGCGATACACAAAGATGTCCGGATTTTCGGAGCCTTCACTGCGGCGGTGGTCGATCGCCGTCAGTAATTCGAATGCGGTGCCCGAGGGATAGGGCGTCTTTCGGTCGATACGGCGGGGAAAGTCCGGCGGGAGCGCCGACCCGATGCGGGACCATAGAATGCCGACCACGATGTCGAATTCGGTGACGTCCGGGATCTGCTCCTGAAAGCCGGTGTGGGCCGAAAAATAGGTGTCGGCCTCATATCGGTAGACCTCCAGCTTGAGGGGGGCGAACCGGCCATTCAGACGGGCCGCCACACGTTCTACCGCGGCGCGTTCCGCCGAGACGTCGCTGGGTGACGACAGAAAAATGCGCACGGATGTCTCGCTCAATGAACCTGCCTATCCCAAGTTTCATGTTCCGACCCTTGCCTCAGACTGCCGTATTCGATGTGTTCTTGCCAACCAAAAAGGCGAAAGCGCCACGGTGGCCGGTGGGATTGCCCGTTCCGAACCGGCGCGGTTCGCACTCTCCGTTCCTCGAAGCGGTCGCATTCTTGTTGAGGTGGAGAAGCAGACGATTCAAACGCGCGAAGTCCTTGACGCTTGCGTCAATCAGCTGCCGAGGTCCGTTCTGGAAGCGTAAATCGCGTGAGCGATGATCGCTGCCGTGGCCGCGACATTGAGGCTGGTCGAGCCATCATTGACCACCCCGTCTGAGCGATCCGGGTCGATGGGCGATTTCGATTTGGGCTTTGGCAGGTATCTTTTCGGGACCGGCACCCAAACCGTCGCATCCGCGTTGGTTTCGATCTGTTTCAGGATGCCGTCATACTCGTTTCCGAAAACGATGCAGTCGTCCGGCTGCCAGACGAAGGCACCCAAAGGGGTTGCGGTCCCGTCGGCCGCGGTGGTGATGACGCGCCCCTGCGCGCGATCCAGACATGTACTCAGGTCCGGCGACACGAACGGGGGGCGGCGCCCGAAACTGCCGCAGCCAAAGTCCGCGACCCAGTCGAGGTTGCCCCCCTGCATAACATTCGTGGGGTCATAGATCGTGACACCGTGGCCGAAGACTTCGGCGGTTCGCAGAATCATTCCGATGTTGATCGGGGACTGTAGGGAGGCGAGCAAGAACATGATGGACTTTACGAGGCTGGCGTATAGAATTTCAGGGAAGATTAAGGGGTTTTATACTCGACAGCCATGGAAAGGTACATTGTGTTGCCGCGATCCACACAGCCCCTTTCGGACGATGCGCACAGCGCCGAAGGACGTCTGCTGTTCCGTAAGGATGACTTTTCGATGCAAATGACGATCGACGGCGACCCCCTGTTCTGGTGGCGCATGGAAGAGGCCGGTACCGGAAAGGTGCGGTTCACCGACTTCAACGCGGGGGGGCAGGGCGACAATCTGGCGGTCGCTTGCCTCAGGAGGTTGTTGGAAAGCCGCGAGGTGGATGGAAGGGTTTCGGTCGAATTCATCGACGTGGTCCCGCAGGATCTTGAGCCCACGCAACATAGAATCCAGGCAACGCAGCGGATTGCGCTGCTGGACCGCTGGGTAACCGCCGCCGCGACGCAAATGGGTCGGACGTCGTCTGAGCTTGAGTTGTTCGAAGAGCGGGGCAAGATCTGCGCAAGGACAAAGATCGAGGTGCCGGAATGATCCTAGTCGGATGTCTCAACGCGTCGGTTGAAGTTGTCCAGCATGCGTTGGTCGCTCATCCCGCGCAGCATTCTGACGGTTTTCACGACGGTATTGAGGTCCAGGAACGGCAGCGGGAGCACCTCACCGCTTTGCGGCGCTTCTGTCGGTTCCTTCTCGTCGAGCGGCTCAGGCGGGGAAGTGAGGTGCGCCATCGGGGATATGATACTTCTTAATTTTCAAATTCAATTTAGAGGGTAGTTAGGAATGGTTAACGATCCATTAAGACTTTTGCAGCGCTCGTGCTTCGTTATCTGTCCGTTCGGCAATCAGAAGGGTTCCGAACAGGAGGTGGAGGTCTGGAACGAAATTTCGCGATTGGACCGGACCGTTTTCGCCACGGCGCGTGAAGTCTGCAAACAAGCCGGATACGACGTGAAGCTTACAGACGCGCGGGGCTTCGACGAAGGCGAAGCAGGCACGATCCGCAAGCGTGTGGTGGAGCTGATCGACACCAGCGACGTCGTCGTGATGGTGATGACCAACAACAAGCCCAATGCCTATATCGAGCTGGGGTGGGCGATGGGTCTCTGGCGTAATCCGATCATCTTGCACGAATTGACATGCGAGCCGCCGTCGGACATCAACGATATGTTTCGGGTCCCGTATGATTCCCTTGAAATTCAGAAGGACGAGTCCGGGGATGCCGTCCAATCCGGAAAAGAACTGGCCAAGGCGATCTTGAACCGGCTGAACACCGAACCCCGCCTGCGACCGTTCGAGACCTTCAAGCCCACGCAACTGGCGCATGGCAAAGTGGATTTGCTGGGGCGGTTCCAGAACATTTCGCCCATGGAATGGTCACAGCAGTTTCTCGATGCCAGGGAATACATCACCCTTGCCAGTTCGAACATGCGCCAGATCCTGAAACAGGATTTTCTGGACGGCAACGGGAAAGAGATCGACCTAGAGGAGTTGCTGCTGCAGCGCGCGCTCGATGGCGTGAAAGTCACGATTCTGACGCGGCATCCGGATAATTATTCCGAAGACCACCTGCGCCGCACCAACATCAGGGAAGGGCCCGAACCGGCGATACAGGATCTGGAGGCGGCCTATCGAATATGGAACACCCAGCGGCGCACCTACGACAGTATCCGCAAGCGCGGGCGTCTCGATCTGCCGCCCGACGGATTCCGGGTGGTGCGGATGCGCAAGCGCTACCTGCCGTTCCGCGCGAGCATGACGGAGCAAAGCCTGTTCTACACGTTTAGGTTCTACACGCAGAAATACAATTCCGGTCTGTGCATCATCGCCCGGCCCGATCCGCACAACACGGACGAATACAATCCGCCAGTCTTCGATCAGATCCGGAAGGAGCTGACCTATCTAATAGATCAAAACGAACAGTCGTCCGAACAGGACTATCGGGATTGGCTGGAAGATGCTCAATCTCAACAAGCCTGAGCCGTGAAGCGGTTGCTGGCACTGTCGGGCGGAGGGGTGCGCGGCATCGTCGAGGTGGCATTTCTGGAGGCCGTCGAGCGTGCGTACCGCGAACGTTTTGGGCCAGACACGCGGCTGTGTGACGTGTTTAACCTGGTTGGCGGGACGTCGACCGGGGCGCTGATCGCGACGGCAATTGCCTTGGGGCATCCGCTTGAGCGGGTTGCGGATTTCTATCTGAACAGGGCGCGCACGTTCTTTTCCCGGCGGCGATGGTGGGCAAAAGGGCAGGCCGCGGTGTTCGACGGTGCGGCGCTCGAGGTCGAACTGCGCCGCGACGTGGGTGACCTGACCTTGGGCAGCGACGCGTTGCAGACGTATCTTGCGATTGTTCTCAAGCGGATTGACACCGGGCAGCCCTGGATCGTCAACAATATCCCCACCGCACCCTATTTCGAGAACCCGGCAGATGGATCGTTTCTGGGCAACCGGCACTATTCGCTGGCGCCGCTGTTGCGCGCTTCCGCCGCCGCGCCAACATATTTCGACCAAATGACGCTGGACATCGCCGAGGGCGAGGCCCAAGGCGTGTTCGTGGACGGCGGATTGTCTCCCTACAACGATCCCAGTCTTTCCTTGCTCAAAATGGCGCGGCTGCGGGCCTTCGGGCTGAATTGGCCCGCGGGCCTGGACCAGATGTTCGTCCTGTCCATTGGTACAGGACGGTTTCGGGAGCCGATACCGGCAAAGGCGGCCGCGCGTATGTCCCCGATCCGGACCGCTTACCTCAGCCTGCGGGGCATGTTGAACGATGCAGACTTGCACAGTCTGTCGATGATGGAATGGCTGGGTGAGTCGCGCAGGCCCGCCCATATCAATTCAGAAGTGGGAACGCTTGAACACGACAGTCTCATGGGGGGACCTGCGTTCGCCTTTCTGCGCCTCGATCTGCCGCTGGAAATGCCTGAACTGCACCGGGCGGGGATTGATATGGATGTCCGCACGCTGAGGTCCATCCGCCGGATCGACGATCCCGACGCCATCGCGCCGCTCTACGATATCACGCGTGCGTATATCGACGCGACGCTCGACCTAGATCAACTCTTGGTATGAAACCGGTTTCCGCGCTCACACCGACGCCATTTAACGGGGGACCACCATGACATCTTCGAACCGCCTGGTTTTCGGTCTTGTCGCGGCCATATCGGTGCTGACCGTTCTGATCGGGACCTATGCCTGGATGCATTTGGACTGCACACCCATCGGCGATGCGGATTGCGTGCCGCTGCAATGGGATCAGGCGCTTTATGCAAGTGTCCTCGCCATCGGCGGCAGCGACATCTACCACAATCACCCCGACGCCGGGGTTCAGTTTACGCGATGGCTCGGGGCCGCGTCGGGACTGGCTTTCGTGCTTGGGGTCGTTTTTGTCTTCGCCGCCGGATGGCTTCGACGGCGGCGGGTGGCGCGGCTCAGCGGTCATCTGGTGCTTGTCGGGGTCAATGACTTTTCGCTGTCCTACCTTTTGGCCCGCAAGGCGCGCGGCGATACACTTGTCCTGATCGATACCGAAGTGGTCCTGTCCGCCCAGACGCTGAAAGACCGCAGCGGCGATATCCTGAAGGCTGAGATCGATTTCATCGACGACGCGGCGCTTGACGCCGCTTTGGGTCGCAGCCCCGCAGAAGTCGTGTTCGGCGATCCCGAGGCAAGCGTCAACGTCGAGCGGGCGCAAAGCCTCGTTAGGTTGCGCGGAAAGTTTCCCATGCGCATCCGGTCGGAAAAGCAGAACATCAATGCCGATCTCGATCTTTGGTCCCACACGTTCGACGCGGTGCCGATCCTGAGCGAAACCGAATTCACGGCGCGCGCCTTGGTGACCGAGCTGGAGCCGATGAACATCGCGCGTCTGCGGGGGCAGGACTGCCCGCATATCGCGATCATCGGGATCGGTGACATGGCGCTTGGCATCATTGAGGAACTGGGTTTGCGGTGCCACGCGCGCGATCTGGGCAAGCTCAAGATTTGGACCTTCGATTGCGACGCCGAAGCCGCCTGGACCAAGTTGAAGATGGAGCGTGGGGGGCTTCTCGATGCGGTGGACATGCCCCGGACGGAACAGCTGGACGGCGCGCAATGCGGGTCGCTGGGCGTTGCCAAGGATCCGTTGATCGCGGCGGAAGCCCGGGTCGCACCGCTGACGGCGATCATCGTCTGCACGGGTAGCGACGCGATCAATGTGGACATCGCCCTGCGGCTGCGCCGGTTGCAGGACGAACAGGGTTTGTGTTTGGCGCCGATCCTGATGCGGTCGCGCGCGACATCGACTGTTGCACCAGACCCGATCACGGACGTGACCTGCGGGCTATACCGGTTCGGAGGACCCCAGGTGCGCGTGACGGATCTAGCCTTCGATAAGATGCAAATGCGGCTTGGCCGGGCCATGCACGAGATCTGGAACACCGCCGAACCGGAGTATTCAGTGACCTGGGACAGTCTGACCCTAGGAAAGAAGCGGACCAACACCCGGGCGGCGCTGTCGGCGGTAGAGATGTTCCAGACGCTTGGACTTGTTCCCCCGCAAGGTGCGGCTGCTGCGGAACTCAGGCTGCATCCGAACGTGATCGACGAGGTTCTCGATCTCAAAGCGGCAATTGCGGACTTGTCCGTGACGGAACACGACCGTTGGGTTGCAGAGCGACAAGCGGAGGGTTGGACCCAGACCACGGCAGATCCCCCGACCCGCAAGGATCGCGACGATCGTCGCAAAATTCACTGGCTCATGTTGCCCTTTGCGCAGTTGCAGGAACATGCAGCCCAGGAAATCTCGAAGGATTCCAACAACGTCCGCGCCGTCTTCAAGGAAGCGCGCCGTCAATATCACGCCGACCCATCGGGGTCCTGCTGGAAAAAGCGGGTCCGTGTGGGTGTGATGGGGCCGCTGTCGGTCGGCCCCGACTTCGATTTCACGGCGACGCTGTCGGATTTCGGGGACTGGCTGGCAGAGCGTAAGATCAGGACCGATACGCATCGGCTGGAAGTCGTCACGCCAAACGCCCCCGGATTTGACCGGGTCGCCGCACAGGCGCTGATCGCGGACTGGAACGCGCGGGGCGGCGTTTCCGATCTGCTTATGCTTGAGGCGGAAACCGAAGCGTTTCTGGACCTTTACGCGCTCGACCACGCGACGCAGGACACCTCCCGCAGGCAGTCGACAGCGCTGGCCGATGCGGTTACGGGGCGCAGCAGACGCATGAGACTGCGCGGCGGTCCCATCCCGCAGGCCGAATTCATGGCGGAGGTCGAACGGGGAACCCATGTGATGTCGGATCTGTGTGATCTGATGATCTACATGGTTGGCCCCGAGGGTGGAGAGATGACCAAGAAGGCTGCGGATACGCGGGCGCAGAGAGGTGGCAGCTTTCTTATGTTCCGGCGACCAATGGTATCGAATTCTGGACCATAAATGATATCGGGATGCCTCAGGCGTTCAAGTTGTAAGTCATCGCTGGTTGGGCGGTCCTGTGAGCAATGCCGGATTTATCACACGGCAAGTGAGCTCCGACGTTTGCCCGTTCCGGTCGACGAAGCGTGTGACCCGGCAAGCGCTCTCGTAGAGGAACGGGAGCGGTTCGGCATTGGTGACCCATTTCAACTTGGCGTTCGCATAGCCCTCGGACTGCTCCTCGACGGAGGTCAGGCGGACGCCCCGGTTGTCGGGTTTTGCCTCGACCACACCGACCGCATGTCTGTCGACGAACAGGACGTAGTCGGCGGGCCCTTTATCCGTCTGGTACTCGCGGACGGCCACGCCAAGGCCCGCGTTAAAATCGAGCGCTTCCTTGTCCTGTACATGCCAACCGGACGCCCGTAGGCGTTCATTTATCCGGTCCCGGGCGAGCTGCTCGGGGTTTTGGTTGACACCAGGTGGCATGCGATAAGGCCTGAGACTGCATTTCTTTTTCCTATCATGGCGTTCGATGCGTTCGAACGCAATCCGCGTGAGCATCAGATTGGGTCCAAACAACTACACCAAGATGGGCAATCCGTTTTTTTTCGAACACTACTTCGTGTCGCTGCCTCGAGGTTCCCGAATATTTGGACTGGACAAGATGCGGGAAACGTCAATTGGGATTGAGAAGCTTGCGCCATGACTTAGCCTGTTCATTCGAACCAGGCGGATGTGCTATGGCCCCCACATGACGCCAGACCTATTCTCAAACAAGACTCTGGAACAGATACACTGGATTTCACTGTATCTCGGCCTGCCGCCCGGCGGTATCGATGCCGCCTTCCCATCCGAGGATGCCTGCGAGGCTCGGTTGTTTGAGGTACGGTGGCCAGATGGACCAGTATGTCCGACCTGCTTTCAGACAAACGCGCATTTTCTTGATCTGCGAAAAATCCAGACCTGCCGAAAATGCAAGAAGCAATTCAGCCTGACATCAGGAACGGACCTGCATCGCATTCACCTGGGCCTGAAGGCCTATTTCGAGCTCGCAGAAGAGATTATCCAGTACCGGCAGAGAGGAGCGATGCCCACTTTACGGCAACTTCAGGACAAGCACGACATGGCATACGCAACAGCCATCAGGCTTCGAAGCAAACTGACCGAAAATTTGGCAAAGTTCCACGGCGGTCTGCTCGGGCGCTGCATCTGCTCCGATTTTCCAAGCCTCCCCCCAGATATGGTGTTTGGAAGTGAAAGTCACCTGCTGCATTTGCAAGGCGAGATGCAGCGGCGACGCTGGCAAGCACTTGGAAATGAGTAAAGTAGATACTCCATCCACATCTCAAAATTACCCCAAGCTTTCATTCGTAAAACTCAAAACCTAAATCCTTGTCACAGGGCGCAAATAGAGCTGGGCCAAGTGATGGAACGATACTCACGACCGACGTGAACGGGGCGATCAGGCGTGCGGATTTCGAGGAAGGAATAGAAAGCTAATGTGCTGTAATAAAATAATAATTGACTCGAATCGGATTGGGTTGAACGGTTTCTGCCAAATCGCATTGAGCGGGTTAGAGATCGATGAAACTTCGGTTCCGCATCACCATGCGCACCTGAATATGCACCGCTAGAAAAGGGCCGTTGGCCGCGTAATCTTGCCCAGTAAGAACTTCAAAAAGTTCAGGCAACCGCGACCGAACCCGAAAACCTTAACTCAAGACCTCACTCGCGCGAGCGGATGAGAACGGAGACGTCATGCCATATCCTCTCGAATGGGACACATCGACAGGCAAGCAGAAAAAGCTTCCCGCGCTGAAAGTGAATCCGATCCTGGGTGTCCTGCCCTACGACGGCAATCGCAATCCGCTGACTCGCAGCAGCTCGGCCTCCCGCGTGTCCATGACGTTCGCCACTCCCGCCACGAAGGGACAGCGCAAGGTATATCACTTTGATGGTCAGCGCGAAATGGCGGTCGGCCTCGAAGCGCTCCTCTCACCCAATCTCTACGGTCTTGAGGTGCAGCTTCCGCCCGTTGCTTACCGCAATCGCAAGGGGAAGCTGGCGGAACATAGCTTCGATTTGCGTATCACCTTCAGGGATGGGTTCAGACGCGCGGTATATGTCCGCCATGGCGAGAGCCTCGCACGTCAAAAAACCAAGGACGAAATCAAGGCAATTTTCGAAGCCACTCCGGCATGGTTTGCGGACGACAAAATCGTCGTGAATGGCGACCACTACACGCGTGCTTATCGGGACAATTTGATACGTATCTACAGGGCGAGTGAGACCGTCGACGAAGAAGCCGACACCCATGTCCTCGATTGTGCTCGCACAGGCCGGTACTGGCTGATGCGTGAATTGCTGACGCAGTGCGAGGTCCCGGCAGCTCGGGCATTCAACGCAATTCTTCGCCATGTCGGGCAGGGCGTTATCAAGGCGAACTGGCATGCGGTTATCTGTGAATACTCGCGGATTTGGCTCGCCTGATGTCAGTCGTCGTAGACTATAGGATCCCTCAGGGCTCCGAATTGGTCCTGGAACGGCGCCGCTGGCGCGTGGTTGGCAAGGAGGCCGACGGTTATGCCGTCGAGGGCCTCGACGATGGTGAATGCTTGGTTCTGCCATTCCAGCGGATCAACGACGCCCTGACTGTCGGCGACGGCCAGGTCATCACGCCAGTGATGGCCGAGCGCCGCAAAAACCTTCTGGCCTATACTGGCGGCTTGGAAAAGGTTGCTCAGCTCTCCGAGGATGAACAGCGCGATGTACGTGCGCGTCTCGGGCTCGTCCACGCTATGGATGGCCTCGAAAATGAGGGCAGGAAACTCACCCAGCGGCTCCTGGATCGCCGCGATGTCCGGCAGCGTCTTCGCGAAATGGCAAAGACACTCTCCAATAATCCTAAGCTCTTCAATGACGTCCATATCGGCAGTGCCACGCGTCCGCACTCCTTGCCCACAGGTCGCGTACTTCAGGAAATGCGCAACAATTTTATCAGGTACGGTCGCGAGCCGGTTGTCTTGATGCGCAGGCATCATCGGAAAGGCCCGCAGGAAGAGAAAAGGCAACGTCTGTGCCCCACGCAGGAGCGTTTTGTCGATTACGTCGCGAACCTCTACATGGAAAAACGGCAGCCGAAAATTGCCCCGCTCTATGAGGGTGCGAAAGAGGCGTTCAAGTTTTCGGAATATGACATTCTGAACGGCGTCAAGTTGCCATCGATCACCACGATCCGCACACGGCTGAGCCTGTTATCCCCAGCATTGAAGGAATCGGGGCGTAATGGGAAACGCCACGCGCAGAACAAGTACGGGGCGGGCTGTACGGATGTGCGCGCACTGAAGTACGGCGAGACCTGTCCGACCGATCAGTATCTTTTGTCGATCTTTACGGATGCGAAGGGTAACACTGGGATCAAGAAAATAGATCCTAAGAAGGCGAATGACCCTCTCGAGGAAGGGGAAATCAGTCGTCTCTGGTTGTTCTACATGCTGGACTTGGCCACCAGGTTGCCTCTGGCGTGGACCCTTGCTGAATCGGCCGATGGCGACCATCAGAAGAAACTTCTCCGCATGGCACTGCGGGACAAAACCCGTGAAAAGGTCCGTTATGGCTGTAACCGGGAGCCAGCGCCGCCGGTGAGTTTGGCACTGGTAAAGTCAGACAACGGCACAGCTGCCCGCAACGCTGATGTTTACGCGAGCCAGCTCGGGCTCGGCACTGCCGTCGTGACCGGTCGGGCGTACAATTCCACTGACAATACCTATGTGGAACGGATGTTCGGCACACTGCAATGGAAGGTTCTGAACTTCCTGCCCGGGTATACGGGCAGTCGGCCGGGCGAATTGAACGGATATGACGGTCAGAAGAAGGCTGAGATCACGCCTGACGCGTTGATGGGGATCATCACCCGTTTCTTTGTTGATGAATACCCGTACACTCCACACAATGGGACGGGCATGTTTGGTGCGACCCCTTGGCAGAAATTTGGAGAGGTCTCTCAGAGGACCAAAGGTATTGACGCTCCGAATTCAGAGCAACTGCGCGTTCACCTGGGAGTCGAGGAACAGGCAACAACGACATCCGAAGGTGTCCAGATTTTCGGCATACCTTACAATTCTCCGGACCTTCAGAATTTCGCGGGAGGCGCACGCAAGAAGTGTACGGTAATGCTTGATCCGGACGACCTCCGTCAAGTCAGCGTCCTGTCTCAGGAAACGAACAAAGTCATCACCGCGGGTCTTTCGATGACCACCTTTGCAGATCTGACGCTGGACGAAGCCCTCGCCGTGAAACGCTCTGCGATTGAGGCCAACCCAGAACTGCGGATGCTGCATGCACAGCATCTTTCGGAAGCGCGTCGGCGCAGGATCCGCGATTCAGGGTTTTTCCCTGACTCTGATTTGCCGTCATCCTACGTCACAATCGACAGGCTTCGCAGGGAAGCCGCCGAAATGGCCCACGTGGAGCTTGCTCCTCTGTCCCGTTCGATGGTGACAGCATCCCCTGGAAGCATCATGGACCGCAACCTGTACGACAGTCCACGTCGGCCAGTGCCAACCTTGGCAGAGGAGCCGACGGACCCAATGCATGAAATGGCTTCTCTTGAATCCGAAGTGCAGGTAGGCCTCGAGGATTTCGATGATCCGACAGCAAAAACGAAACCTATGTTCAGCCCCATCACGGAGAGTAAAGTATGAGCGAATTCATCATAGAGGCATATCGGGATGCAGCCGCGCATACGGGCAGCCGTATTTATCCTTTGGGTCGCGCGGCAAAACTGAAGTCAGACTTCGCCCGTGTGTTCAGTTCGCACTTGGGGCATCTGATCGGTGGCGGTCGCTTCGAGACCGAAGGACTGCTCGTAACGGGACCGTCCGGCACGGGTAAGACCACCGAAATTGGCGCCTTGATCCGCCGGTTCAACGCTGACAACATTGCTCTCCCCGATGGTTCGCGCGCGCGGTTCGCAGAGTGCGTGTTGAAGGGCATCGGAACTTGGAAAGATCTTGGCAAAGCAACCGCACATGCCATCGGTTATCCTGTAAGCTCAAAAGCTAGGCTGACCCAGAGCGAGATCTGGGACATCGTCGTTCGGGAGGCCAAGCTCGCCGGGATCGTCGGCATTCACTTTGATGAAGCCCAGCATATCTTTCGTGAAAAGAGCGATGCTGACCGCTTGGCGGTACTCGACTCCTTCAAGACTTTGATGAAATCCCATGACTGGCCTTTGATGCTGATTTTCTCCGGCGTGCCGGAGCTTGATGGCTACATGAAGACGGAGCCCCAGCTTTATCGGCTTCTCAACCTGATCCGCTTCAGCGACATCAATATTCCGGAAGATTACAGGACCATTCATGAAATCGTCGGCAGCTATGCCCTTCGGGCTGGTGTGGACGTTGATCCTGATCTGATGACTCAGGATTTCTTCGACCGGTTGGTCGCTGCCGCGGCATCGCGGTGGGGTCTGTTGATCGAGGTTACAAAGGGCGCGGTCATGGTATGTCAAGACGCTGGCACGGAAACTCTGATCCGGGACAATTTCACGGACTGGTGGGTCGGGAAGACCATGGTCTCGCGGGTCGCCACGCCGTTCACCCACAGTGACTACAGGACGCTGTACCGGAAAGATGATCCGTTCATGAAAGCCTTGGACGACTGATACCGATCATATCCGACGACTTAGATTTCATGGCCCGCCTCATCGAGGCGGGCTTTTTTTGTGTCTTAATCCGCCTCGGATCATCGAGAAAAAAAGATCAAAAAATTTTTGCGCACTCTATAGGTTTCGTGCGCAGGGAATAGCTTTCGATTCGTTTTCGGAAGTCACATAAGTGACTGATTATATATCTTTAATCACTTCCGTTTTTTCGTGACATTCCAACTTGCGCAGACATTTCCTTTCGTTGGCAAATCCGGCTCAACTGCGGTGCCTCGCATGCCTCCGCAACGTTGTGCCACGAAAAACAACGCCTCCGCTGAGGGAGGCGTTGCTTGGGATATCGCGTTGCTGCGAAAGCTCAATTGGTGGCTTCGGTCTCTGCCTTTTCTGCGACTTCGGGGCCGACCGAGACAAGATAGGCCCAGACGTTTGCCGCATCTTCGTCGTCATTCAGCCTGAAAGCCATCTTCGAGCGGGCTTTGCTGTCGTCCAGATATTCGGCCAGAAACTTCTTGGGGTCCGCAAGGTAGGACACAAAGTCGGCTTCGTTCCACATCAGGCCAGCCGCGCCTGCCTCGACGATCGAATCGCCGTACCGGAAGTCTTCGACCGAACCTGCCTGGCGGGTGTAGACGCCGTAAAGATTGGGGCCGATCTTGCCGCCGCGTTCGATGACGGTATCGTCATCCGCCACGATGGAGTGGCAGGCCTTGCACTTGGCAAAGACCTTTGCGCCCGCATCAGCATCGCCGCTGGCATGACCTTCTGCCAGCAGCGGGGCTGCGACCAAGCTGAACCCGACGGCGAGTGTATTCAATAACTTCATTTTATTTCCTCCTAGTTTATGGTCGTACGGTAGCGCGCACGCCAGGACAGTAAAGACAGCAAGCAGCAACTTTGCGTGAAGCGCCCCTCTTTCACCATCCGGCCAGTCCGAGCGTTCCAGACGTGCCTTTGCGTGAGTGTAAGGAGGACTTAACACTTGATGCAAGCGAAAGTGTAAGTGTAAGATTACAAAACGACAAATTTCGCTGTTATTACAAGATCGGGCTGACATGACGCTGAGCTGGTTTCAGATTGTAAGGTTTGGCCTTGTCCAGATGGCGCTGGGGGCGATCGTGGTGTTGACCACGTCCACGCTCAATCGGCTGATGGTGGTCGAGTTTGCCTTGCCTGCCGTGCTTCCGGGGCTTCTGGTCGGGCTGCACTATGGTATCCAGTTGTCGCGTCCGCGCTGGGGGTTCACCTCGGACACTGGCGGCAAGCGCACGCGCTGGATCGTGGGCGGCATGGGCGTTCTGGCGCTGGGCGCATTGGGTGCGGCCTTTGCCGTCACACTGTTTGCGCAAAGCTATTGGATCGCGGTCTTCTTGTCGGTTCTGTGCTACGCCTTGATCGGGATCGGCGTGGGGGCGTCGGGCACGTCTTTGCTGGCATTGCTGGCGACGGCGACTGCGCCGCATCGTCGTGCGGCGGCGGCGACGATCACCTGGCTGATGATGATCTTCGGCATTGCCGTGACCGCAGGTCTGGCGGGCCATTTTCTCGACCCTTATTCACCGCAAAGACTGATGGTGGTCGTGGCGACAATCTGCGGGCTGGCATGGGGGGTCACCGTGCTGGCGATCGGCCGGATCGAGCAGCGCGTGACCGTCACGCCGCAGTCCGACAGCACGCCGTTCATGCAGGGGCTTCGGGAAATCTGGGCCGAAGCCGAGACGCGGCATTTCACGGTCTTCGTGTTTCTGGCGATGAACGCCTATTTCATGCAGGAACTGATCCTGGAGCCCTATGCCGGACTGGTTTTTGGCTTTACGCCCGGACAATCGACTTCGCTCAGCGGGATGCAGAACGGTGGCGTTTTTCTGGGGATGCTGACGGTGGGTGTCGTCGCGACAGGGCTGAAGCTGGGGAGCCTGCGCGCCTGGGTCGTGACGGGATGTCTGGGTTCGGCACTGTTTCTGGGCCTGATCGCCATGACCGGCTTTTCCGCGACCATGCTTGGGCTGACGCCGCTTGTCGTTGGCCTTGGGTTTTTCAACGGGATGTTCGCTGTGGCGGCCATCGGGTCGATGATGGCGCTTGCGTCCCAGGGGCGCGGCCAGCGCGAAGGCACGCGGATGGGGCTGTGGGGGGCCGCACAGGCTGTGGCGGCAGGCTTTGGCGGTCTGACAGGCGCGGTTGCGGTCGACGTGATGCGCGCGGTGGTGGCGGACGGGCCTGCGTTTGGCATCGTGTTCCTGGCCGAGGCTGTGGTGTTTGTTGCCGCCGCCGTGATGGCGGCGCGGATCATGGCCAACGCAGAGCGGCGGCCCGCAGAGCTGGTGCCCGCCGAATAGGCGCTCAGGTGATCTTCATGCGCACGCGCCGGATCATCCACCACACCCCCAGGACGACGACAGGCGTTATGGCAGCCGTCATCACGACCTTGCTGATGCCCAGGGGCACGCTGAGCGGAAACAGCATGTAGCCCAACAGCGAGACTGCGTAATAGCTGATCGCCACGACGCTCAGCCCTTCGACAGTTTTTTGCAGGCGCAATTGCAGATCGGCGCGTTTGTCCATGTTTTCCAGCAGCACCTGGTTCTGCGCGCTGCGTGTCACGTCGACCCGTGTGCGCAACAGATCGCTGGCGCGCATGGCGCGATCTGCCATGGTGCCCAGTCTTTTCTGCGTCGCCTCGACCGTCCGCATGGCTGGCAGAAACCGCCGCGTCATGAACTCGGCAAAGGTCTGGCGACCCGCAAACCGCTCTTCGCGCAGGCTGGTGATGCGCTGATCGACGATCTTGACGTATGCAGAGGTCGCGCCGAAGCGAAACGAGGTGTCGACGGCCATCGATTCCAGCTCGGCTGACACTTCCAGCAACTCGTCCAGAGTATCCTCGGCGGTGTCCTTGCCGCCGGTCATTTCCTTCATCAGGTGGCCCAGTTGGTCGTCGATATGCCCCATGCGCGCCGACATGGTGCGCACCCGCGAAAAGCCCAGCATCGACATCGTCTTGTAGGTTTCGATCTCGCAGAGGCTTTGCACAATCCGGCCCACGTCCTTTTCCCCAATGTCAGGTGTCACGGAGACCAGAAACCGCAGGTGCCCCGCTGTATCTATGCGAAAGTCGCCCGCAATTGTCGCGGCCTTGCCGAGAACCGAGGCGACTGCGGCGCTTTCGGGAACGAACCAGTTGGCGATCTCTTCCATCAGTTGCGTGTCGCTGGTGGCGGGTACGATCCGGATCAAGGCCGAGGTGATGCGGGCGCTGGGTGCCTGTGCCAGCCAGTCGGCTGGGAACACTTCGAAGTCGGTGGGGTCGAAGGGGCGGTCGCTGACAGCATAGGAAAAGGCCGTGTAGGTCACGAATTCGGTATGGCTTTCCCATTTCAGCCTGTGCTGGCCGATTTTTCCGGAAAAATGCGTCGCGTCCGCAGGTGGGCAGGGCGCGCCGTGCCGTTTCAGAAGATCGCTCAGATGCGCCATGTCTGCCGACCGGTCCCGCTTGGCTGCGTTGCTGACCGGCTTGATGGCAAGATAGGCGGCGGTGCTTGGCACCTGCAACGTCGGAAACGGACGGGCGTGAAGCTCGTTGGCCAATTCATAGCGCAGCGGATGATCCTTGATGTGCGACATGTCTGCTTCCTTTGTGAATTGGGCTGGCTTGGGGGGATCAGGCGCGGGCGCCCTCCAGAAACGGGAGGATCAGGGCAGCGACCGCCACGGCGTCTTCTTCGTGGGCAAGGTGCCCCAGCCCAAGCAGGCTCTTGCACGTCGCATTGGGCATCTTTTCGGCGGCCTTTTGCGATGTGGCGGGCGGCACGGCCTTGTCGCCACTGGCGGTGATCAACAGCGTGCGCGCGGTGTTTCTTGGCAAGCGGTCCAGAAGCGGCTCCAGCTGCCACTGCGCCATCATCTGCAGCGTGGCGCTGACGTGCGTGGGGCTGGCAACCAGGCGGCGGTAAAGGGCGATCTCCTGCGGGGGCAGTGTCGAACCTGTGCCCTTGATGATCCGCTCGACCGACTGTTGTGACGCGGTCGCGCTGAACAGATTGGCGGCCAGCGGCAGCATCGCGATTGTCTTCGCCAGTACCGGAAACAGCACTCCGGCCGGCCCTTCGAATGTGCCAAGCGCCGCGTTGATCCCGACGACGTCCGGTGGCGACGGTTGCATCATCTCGGCCAATCGCAGCGCGATGGCGGCCCCGGCGGAATGTCCGATGATGCACACAGGGTCAATCGCCTCTGCATGACAGAGCGCCAGCAGATCCTCGGCCATCGGATCAAGACCGCAGCGATGTTGCGCACCAAGCTGGGTAAAGCCCTGACCGGGCAGATCGACGGCGATGCACCGGTGGTGCGCAGCCAGCAGAGGGAACAGATGCTGCCAACTGTGCGTGGCCCCCCCCGCGCCGTGGATCAGCAGCAAGGTCGGTCCTTCGCCCACTTCCTGCAAATGCCAGCGGTGCGGCTTTTGCGTGACAAAGCGCGAATGCCGGGCAAGAGGCCATGTTGCGCGTGCGTCGGCCCATTTCATCGCGCTCAGTCCTTCAGGGATGTGGCGACGGCGGCAGACAGGCTCTTGGCATCGGCGCGGGGCAGCGCTACGTACTGTGCGCGCATCGTATCGGCCAGCGTCTTAAGTGCTGCTTCGGGCCTGATCGTGGTGTCGATCACCAATGCCTCGATCCCCAGGGACGCCAGTTTGGCCGCAGTGTCCTGCGCGTCTTGGGCGGCTTTTCGGCGATCCGGCTGGCCGTTCAGCGCGATATTGGCGCGCCCGTCGGTCAATACGATGACTGTGGGCGTCATGCCCTTGCGCCGCGCCGTTTGCGCCAGCGTCATCGCGGCGGTCAGACCTGCGGCCAGCGGTGTGGCACCGCCGCCCGGAATCGCTGCCAGACGGCGCTTGGTCTGCACCAGTGACCGTGTCGGCGGCAGCAGCACCTCTGCCGCACTTCCGCGAAACGAGATCAGGGAGACGTGATCGCGACGCGCATAGGCTTCGGCCAGCAGCAATTCCACGGCACCCTTCGCTTCGGCCAGCCGCGCCATCGCCGCAGAGCCGGAGGCATCGACGGTGAAGATCAGCAACCGGTCAGACAGGCTTTGATAGCGTTTGTGCCGCAGGTCACTGAAGCGGATAATCGGCTGGGTGTCGGGTCGGGTGCTTTCCGGCGCGCTCTGTCTGCGCAGGGTCTGCCAAGGCACCGCCGTGCGTAAAGTGGCGATGATATCGACGCGTGCGCCGGACGCGCGCGCGCCGTTTCGTGCAGGCAGCGGGCGGCCCTTGCGGGACCCTGTGCGCTTGCTGCCAGAACCTGCACCTGCGCCTTGATTTGCGGCGGGGGCGGCCAGCCCGGCCAGCAGATCCTTGGGCAATGCGGCGGTGATGGCGTCCAGCAGGACATCATCGGGGATGGTCAGATCGTTGTCCTGCCGCTCTGCGGTCTCGGGCGGTGGCTCGGGTGGCGGGCCTTGCTCGGTGTCGTCTGTGTCGGGCAGTTGCGTTGCCCGGTGTGCGTAGACCAGTGCCACTGCCGCAGTCACGTCTTCCGCAGCGATGGCCTTGCGATGGTGCAGCGCAGCGTGAGCCTGTGCCGCGCGCAGCGCAAAGCTGGGCGCGCGCAGGCTGGTGATGCCGAGTTTGACCGCCAGAACGACCAGTTGCTCTGGGATGCTGTCCGGGAGCGTGACCTTGCGCGCCGCCTTGCGCAGGGCATCGAGGTCGGCGGGCAGCGCTGACCCGCAATAATCCGACATCGCCAATCCGTCCAGCGAGACACGAAATGCGATCCGGTCCGCCAGTGCCGCAGGCAGGTTTTCGTCCGCGTCCGCGCCCTCGTCCAGCGCGATCAGAACATGCGGATCGGGGCCATCCAGGGATTGCGCAAGCCGTGCGGCCATATAAGCGCTTGTGCGTTCGGCCATCGGCAGGATCAGCGTGGATGGCCCGCGTTCCAGCAACCCCCTGGCCATGACGACGGTGCCACCGCCAAGTGTCGCGGCCACATCCAGATCGCCGTCCAGCATGGCAGGCGACATTTGCGGATGCAGACGCACCGCGGGAAGCGGAAGGGCAGAGGTCACGGCCAGAAAGGCATCGCGCACCGGTGAGATGCGCGCGCGCACGGCCAGCCCCTTCAATCCTGGCGGATCAATCGCCAGCAGGGTCAGGGCCAGTACCGCGTGCTCCCAGGGCGTCATTCAGACGCCCAGCGTTTCTGCGACCACCCGCGCCACGCGCGCGCCTGATCCCGCTTCGTCCAGCGGATCGCGGCGCAGACGGTGACGCAGGGCCAGCGCTGCGGTGCTGCGAATGTGGCCGGTGGTCAGCACGGTATCATCGCGGAATGCGGCATAGGCGCGGGCGGCCTTGAGCAGGGTCAATTCGCCACGCAGACCGTCAGAGCCAAGTTTGACACAGAGTTCGGCCACCGTGCGCAGGGCTGCATCAGGCGTCTTGAGCTCTTTCAGGGTTTGGCGTGCCTTGATGATCAGATCGCGCAGGGCGGCATCTTCAGCCTGCCAGCGCAGCATGAAAGAGCTGTGCCTGTTCTCGTAGTCATCGCGGCGTTTGATCACCTCGACACGCTCGTCGATATCGGTGGGCGAGGTCACGTCGACCGACAGCCCGAAGCGGTCCAGCAGTTGCGGCCGCAATTCGCCCTCTTCGGGGTTGCCCGATCCCACCAGAACAAAGCGCGCGTCGTGCCGGATCGACAGCCCTTCGCGTTCAACCACGTTCACACCGCTCTGAGCGACATCGAGCAGAAGATCGACGATGTGATCTTCGAGCAGGTTCACCTCGTCGATATAGAGATAGCCACGGTTGGCCTGCGCCAGCAGACCGGGCTGAAACGCCTTTTCGCCCTGTGTCAGAGCCTTTTCAATGTCCAGCGCGCCGGTCACGCGATCCTCTGACGCGCCCAGCGGCAGATCGACCACGGGCGTGGGGATCTCGTGCGTTTCCGGGTCGGTGATCCTGGCCCAGTCGGGGCAATCCTCGGGGTGGGCCGAGTTGACGGGGCAGGATCTGACCACGCTGATCGGTGGCAACAGACCCGCAAGCGCGCGCACGGCTGTGGATTTGCCCGTGCCCCGGTCACCAAACACCAAAACGCCGCCGATCGAGGGGTCGATGGCAGTCAGCACCATCGCACGTTTCATGTCTTCCTGACCGACTATGGCGGAAAAGGGGAACGGCTGTTTCATGTGGTTTCCAGTCGTGAAAGAGGAGAAGAGCCGCCCCAAGTGCCCACGTCGGACAGCAGCGTGAAACGGGCGTAGAGTTCTTCGTTGAACCAGCCTTCTTCGCGCACGGCCTTGATCGCGGCGGCATGTGGGCCGGTGCGGGCAAAATCCGCCATTCGCGCGGCGTCGGGCCAGATCGAGAATGTCACCTGGTGCAACATCGGCACTTCGCCCACGCCGATCTTGAAGATGACGTTGGGGTCCTGACCGATCACCGCCGAGATATCGGGCACGCGGCGCCAGAACCGCATCAGGATGCCGGGTTTGATCGTCGCGCGTGTCAGTGCGGCGAGCGGGCCGGTGTTCATGTGCTGTGACGCCTCGAACGGGGTTTTGCCCGACCACGCGCCGCGCACGCTGTCGGTGGACATGAAGACGGTCCAGTGTTCGCAAGCCTGTGTACGGTAGCGTTTGTAAATCTCTGCCGTGTCCGTCTGCTGCCGTGCCGTTTCCGCGTCGGGCCATGTGGCCAGCACCGCATAGACCGAGGTGTTGGGCAAGGGCGTGAACCCCTCGCCCGTACCTGACCCGCACAGCTTCCAGAAACCGATGTCGGCAATCCGCGCCATCGGGCCGCGTGCCAGTCCCATCATCGCAAAGGCCCACAGACGCGACCGGACTGTATCGAATCGAAAGAAGCTGAAACTGACGACTTGCGGCATAAGGCGTTTGATCCCGATATGTAAATTTAATCTGACACATACTGCTTGCGTTGTGAAGGTGTGGCGTCCTAGAATTGTAAACTAAACTAGACATAACTGAATCGGATGATGTTGATGGCTGTTGCCCCGCTCAAGCGAAACGAAGCAGTGTCAGATGACCGCGCCATCGTGATCGGCGCAGGGCTGGGCGGGTTGGCGGCAGCGATGCGGCTGGGGGCCAAAGGCTATGCGGTCACGGTTCTGGACAAGCTGGACCGCACGGGCGGGCGTGGGTCGGCCATCACGCAAGACGGCCACCGGTTCGACCTGGGACCGACCATCGTGACGGTGCCTCAGGTATTCGAGGATCTGTGGGCAGATTGCGGGCGCGACTTTCGCAAGGACGTGGATTTGCGCCCGTTAGAGCCGTTTTACGAGATCCGCTGGCCCGACGGGGCCAAGTTTCGTGCAGGCTCTGACCCCGCGCAAATGCTGGAAGAAGTGGCACGGCTCAGCCCGCGCGACGTGAAGGGCTTTCAGCGGTTCCTGAAAGATGCGCAGGCCCGCTATGTGGTCGGGTTCGAGGGGATGGTGGCCAAGCCGATGCACCGCCTGATCGACACGATCAAGGTGCTGCCGACCTTTGCGCGGCTGCGGGCGGACAGGTCGATCTATGCGCATGCGTCCGGCCGCGTGAAGGATGAAAAGCTGCGCATGGCACTGTCGTTTCATCCTTTGTTCATCGGGGGCAACCCGATGCACGTGACGTCGATCTACGCGCTGGTGGCGCATCTGGAAACAAGGTTTGGCGTGCATTACGCGATGGGCGGGGTGCAGGCGATTGCCGATGCGATGGCCGACGTGGTGCGCGCGCAGGGCGGCGAGATCCGGCACAATACCGTGGCAGACGAGATCATCCTGACCGATGGCGCGGCACAGGGCGTGCGGCTGGACGACGGCACCGAGGTCAAGGCGCCGGTGGTCGTCAGCAATGCCGACGCCGGATACACCTACGACCATTTGCTGCGCAATCACCCGCGCCGCCGCTGGACCGACAAAAAGCTGTCGCGCAAACGCTGGTCGATGGGGCTTTATGTTTGGTACTTCGGCACCAAAGGGACGGCGGACAAATGGGCTGATGTCGGTCACCACACCATCCTGAACGGCCCGCGATACAAGGGGTTGCTCAAGGACATCTTCATCAAGGGCAAGCTGTCGGACGACATGAGCCTTTACGTCCACCGCCCGTCGGTCACCGATCCTACGGTCGCGCCTGCGGGGGACGACACGTTCTATGTCCTGTCGCCGGTGCCGCACCTGGGGTGGAAGAATGCGGTCGACTGGGCCGCCGAAGAACCGGTTTACCGCGCCAAGGTTGCGGCAGAAGTCGAAAAGCTGATTCCCGGCTTTCAAAAGCATATCTCGACCGAACTGGTGTTTACCCCCGAAACCTTCCGCGACAGATACCTCAGCCCGCACGGCTGTGGTTTCTCGATCGAGCCGCGCATCCTGCAAAGCGCTTGGTTCCGTCCGCACAATGTCAGCGAAGAGGCGCGAGGGCTCTATCTGGTGGGTGCAGGCACGCATCCCGGTGCGGGGCTGCCGGGTGTCGTCTCCAGCGCCGAGGTTCTGGGCAAGCTGGTGCCTGACAGGCCGCGGAGGGCCGGATATGAAAGGCTGGCTGCGGAATGATTGATCCTGACGACCTTGCACATTGTCGCGCCGTGATCCGCACGGGGTCGCTGTCGTTTCACGCGGCGTCGAAGCTGTTGCCCGCCTCCGTACGCGACCCTGCGCTGGCGCTTTATGCGTTTTGCCGCCTGGCCGATGACGAAGTCGACGAGGGGGACAACAAGGGGCGGGCGGTGCTGTCGCTGCAAGAGCGTCTGGATCTGGCCTATGCGGGCCGCCCCCGGAACGCCCCCGAAGATCGCGCCTTTGCCGCGATTGTCGAAGGGTTCGACATGCCGCGCGCCCTGCCCGAGGCATTGCTGGAAGGTCTGGCATGGGATGCCGTCGACCGGCGCTATGACACCCTGTCGGATGTCAGGGCCTATTCGGCACGGGTCGCCTCGGCGGTGGGTGCGATGATGTGCGTGCTGATGCGGGTCCGCGATGCCGATGCCTTGGCGCGGGCCTGCGATCTGGGTGTGGCGATGCAGCTGACGAACATCGCGCGCGACGTGGGCGAAGACGCGCGCGCCGGGCGCATCTATCTGCCGCTGGAGTGGCTGGAGCAGGCGGGCCTGACCCCCACGAGTTTCCTGCAGCAGCCCACCGCCAGCCCGGAGGTGCGCCAGATGGTGCGCCGCCTGCTGGCCGAGGCGCGCAGGCTCTACATCCGGTCCGAATCGGGCATAGCCGTGCTGCCGCGCAGCGCGCGCACCGGCATTTTCGCCGCGCGCTATATCTATGCTGCGATCGGTGCAGGCGTGGTGCGCAACGGTTTCGACACCATCAACCACCGCGCGCGCACCGGCACATCGCAAAAGATGGCGCTGATCGGCAGGTCTGTGCTGCGCACCGGCGGCAGCCTGATCCTGCCCAGATCACCCGTCCTGTTTGCACCGCCGCTGGACGAGGTGCGCTTTCTGGTCGATGCCGCCGCAAGCAGCGCACCGCGCGCGGCAGTCTGGGGTTCCGGGCGCACAGGCGCGGTTCTCAGCGTTCTGGCGGAATTGAAATCGCGCGAATCCGCGCAAGGGCGCACAACCGGGGTAGCGGCAGAGTAACCTGTGCCCTATGACAAGATATGGATATCATTCTCTTCGCACTCTTTCTGGCGGCCTGTTTCGGGGCCGGAGCAACCGGCGCCATATTCTCGCCGGGTGACTGGTACAAACAGCTGAAAAAGCCAAGCTGGACACCGCCCAACTGGGCGTTTCCGGTGATGTGGACGACGATCTACCTGCTGATCTCTTTTGCGGCGGCGCGGGTAGCTGTCTTGCCAGACAACGGATATGCGATGGCCTTTTGGGCCGCACAGATCGCATTCAACGCGCTGTGGACCCCCGTCTTTTTCGGCGTGCGCCGGTTGAAGGGCGCGCTGATCGTCATGGCGTGCCTGTGGCTGTCGGTGCTGGGCTGTGTGATCACGCACTGGCAGCTGGATACGTGGGCAGGCGTCGCGATGCTGCCCTATCTGGCTTGGGTCAGTGTTGCCGGGCTGCTGAACTTGTCGGTGGCGCGGCTTAACCCGGATGTGCAGCCTTTGGACCTGTCAAAGGTTTAAGGCCTGCTGCCAACCGGGCGTGGCGTATGACAGACCCCTAGAACGTCCAGTTGCGTCTGCGGGGCACGCGGAACGCGAGCATGGGTTTCAGCAGGGGTTGGGCGTAGCGATCCAGATCCAGCGCTTCGTGCACGCCCTGGACAACCTCGCCATTGATCTGTGTTTTCACGATCGACCGCGAATAGAACGGCGCGTCCAGCATCGGCTTGACCTGGACCGGCGTGGTTCCGGGGTCCGCTCTGGTGTCACGGCGCAGGGCCCACAGCGTACGTTTGAACGCAGTGACGGGCGGCGCGTCGAAGGTCCGGGCAGTGCCGTCCCGTGCAAAGGCGATGGCGGCGTTCAACGTCGATCCGTCCCGCCGTGTCGCATCGTAAAAACATGACGCGCCCGCCTCGGTCGGATAGCGCCCCCAAGTCCATGTTTTGAAATCCTTTTCCAATGGTCGCGTGCCGAAGTTGGCATCGAAATACCCGTGCCCGTCGAATTGCCAGCCCTTTGCCTCAAGCGCCACAGAGATGCGCGCGATGGGGGCAAAGGGCCGCCAGATGTGAGCACCGTCAGGGCTTAGCGGAAGCTCGGCTTGGGTGATTGCGGAAGGGGTCAGGGTGATCTGTCCGCGCATCCGCGAAACCAGGGGCAGCGAGGACACTTCGTCAATTTCGATGACCAACTGCCCGTTCTGCCAGCTTATCGAGGAGGGACCGACTTGCAGGCAATCGCGCGACTGGCGCAGGGCAGAACTGCCCCGGTCTGTCATGGCAAAACGCCCGCCTGCGCCATAGGTCGCGACGTTCATGCAGCAGTGGTTCGTCGGATCACCGCGCCCTGACCACGCGTACCAAGGCGAGAAAACGGAGCCTATGAAGCCGATGACCGAGACGGCGCGCGTGCCGTCGTCGCTGACACCGTCGACGTACCACCATGCGTATCCGCCGGGCGGAACCGTGAGATCGAAGGCAGGTCGTTCAAGATCGCCTCGGCCGCGTGCCGTGCGCAGAGCGTCGCCATCGGCACCCCCGGCCCCGGATGCACCCCGCCCCCCACAAGGTAGATCCCCGGTATCGCCGTGCGCACCGTCGGACGTTTGAACGCCGCCATCATCCCGTGTGGCGACCGCCCGTAAAGCGCGCCCGCCGATCCCGGATAGAGACTGTCGAAGCCCTGCGGCGTCGTCAGTGTCTCGGGGCCGGGTTGCGGTGTGAATGTCAGCCCGAGGTGACGCAGCCGTTTCAGGATCAAGGTGTGACATATGGTTCTCGCTTTCTTGTCGTGTTCGGGGTCGGGGCGGTCGATGGGCGGACAGTTGAGGATGATCTCGAACCGCTCTTGCCCATCGGGCCTGTCGCCGGAAAGCCGGTCTTGGGCGCAGACGTAAAGCGTCGGATCGGTCTGCATCCTGCCCTGCGCAAGCGGGCCGTATTCCGATTTCGGGTCACCTGAGAAAAAGACGTTGTGGCCTGACAACGCGACACCCTGCGGCTTGGCGGCAAAGCTCATCACGCAAGCCGACAGGCTGC
This sequence comes from Pseudosulfitobacter koreensis, assembly GCF_024733015.1. GTDB lineage: Bacteria > Pseudomonadota > Alphaproteobacteria > Rhodobacterales > Rhodobacteraceae > Pseudosulfitobacter > Pseudosulfitobacter koreensis. The sequence continues at coordinate 302,850 of NZ_JANKJG010000001.1, read as the reverse complement.
GGGGCCGCGTCGCCTCGGGTGTGACGGCTGGTTTCACGGCATCGCCCAACAGGCCCAAGTGCAACGCCGCGGGATCGCCGTTGAACAGCACCGCATCGACGGAAATGCGCCCGGTGGCTGTATAGACAGCGCAGGCCTGTCCCGCCTGCAGTTCCACGCGGGTGACGTGCGTGTCGTAATGGAACGTGGCGCCAAAGGATGTGGCCAGTTTCGCGATACTACGGGCCAGTTCGATCATGCCGCCCCTGACGTGCCAGACACCCATGCGTTCGGCATGCCAGATCAGGCTCAGCAATGCAGGCGATAATGCAGGCAAGCCGCCGACATAGGTCGCATAGCGCGCAAAAAGCTGGGCCAGGCGCGGATCGGTGAAATGGCGGCTCAGGCTCTGCATCAGGCTGAGGTGCGGGGTGATGTGGCGAATCAGCTTCGGGTTCTTGGCGACCTCGAGGGTAAGCGCGGCGCTGGTCGGGGCGGCGGATTGCATCATCGGCGCGTCGAAGGCCTCGAACAACGTGCGTGCCTTTTCCGAAAAGCTGGCGAATTCTGACGCCGAACGGGGGCCAAAGACATCCGCCACATTCCGCAGGCTGGCGTCGGGGTCGTGCATCAGGTCCAGTCGGGTGCCGTCAGGCCAGAAATGCCGCGCAAGGATGGTTTGCGCGTCCAGTGTGACGTGATCGTCCAGTCGCGTGCCGACATCTGCAAACAGGGCCTCGAACACAGGTTTCATCGTCAGAACGGTCGGCCCTGCGTCGACCGGCCCCGCCACGGTCGGCAGCGTGCGCATCTTGCCGCCCGGCGTGCCGTGACGTTCCAGCACCGTGACGCGCACACCCCGATGCGCCAGCCGCAAAGCGGCGGCAAGCCCGCCGATGCCGGCACCGACAATGGCCACGTGAGGGGCGGCGTCGGACATGGGGTCAAGGTTCCTTTGCGCAGGTATGGATTGACAGGTGAACGCGAAGTGTCCAGTTTAGTTTACAATTAGAGTTGCAAGAATGATAGTACACTTTGCTGACAAAGGAACCATCCCATGCCTTTCGACGACCGGATCGAAACTGCGATTTCGCGTGCCATTCGCAACGGGCAGGCCGCCCCGTCACCCGGAAAGCTGGCGTCCGCCTTGCAGTACACGGTGACACCCGGCGGCGCGCGGATCAGGCCGAAAATCCTGCTCAGCGTTTCGGCAGCATGTGGTGACGACAATCCCGAACTTGCAAATGCGGCGGCGGCGGCGCTTGAACTGATCCACTGTGCGTCCTTGGTACATGACGATCTGCCCTGCTTTGACGATGCGGACACCCGGCGCGGCAAACCCGCCGTGCACCGCGCATTCGGAGAGCCGCTGGCCGTGCTGACCGGCGATAGCCTGATCATCATGGCGTTTTCGGTTCTAACCCATGCTGCTGCTCTGGATTCTGCACGCGCGATAGAATTGCTGAAGGTGCTGGCCGAGCGTACGGGGATGCCCAATGGCATCTGCGCGGGCCAGGGCTGGGAAAGCGAAGAAGTGATCGATTTGTCGGCCTATCACCGCGCCAAGACGGGTGCTTTGTTCATCGCGGCCACCCAGATGGGAGCCATCGCCGCCGGTCAGGATGGCGAGCAATGGGAAGACCTTGGCGCGCGGATCGGCGAGGCCTTTCAGGTCGCCGACGATCTGCGCGATGCGCTTTACGACGAAGAGACCTTGGGCAAACCCGCGGGTCAGGATGATTTGCACGGGCGTCCGAACGCCGTGGCCGAACTTGGGGTCGCCGGTGCGATCCGCCGGATGAAAGACATCCTGAGTGGTGCGATTTCCTCGATCCCGAAATGTCCGGGCGAGGCGATGCTGGCAAAAATGGTCAACGCGCAGGCTGAAATGCTGACGCCGATCAAATGGCGCGCGGGTCAGGCCAGCCACATCCCCGGTGAATAAATGACCGACGTGCCAGCGGATATGCCTGTGGCGCGTGGTCGTGGAAACAGCGGTGGATTTGCGGGCTGGAACGCGCGGCTGATCGCGTCGCGACGGTTTCAGAAATGGGCTGCAGGGTCGTTCCTCACCCGGCGGATCGTCCGGCGCGAAGGCGAGGCGCTGTTTGACCTTCTGGCGGGCTTTTGCCATTCGCAGATTCTGTCGGCGCTTGTGCAGTTCGAGATGCCGGGCAAGCTCATGAACGCTCCGATGACGGCGGAAGAGCTGTCCGTGCAGTGCAATGTGCCGCTGGACCGGATGGTTATACTGGTGCGCGCCGCCACCGCGCTGGGCCTGCTCAAGCGCAAGCGGGGCGGCAAGATCGGCCTGACACGCAGATCTGCCGCATTGGTGGGCGTGCCCGGTCTGCAGGCGATGATCCGGCACCACGATATCCTGTACCGCGACCTTGCCGACCCTGCCGCGTTCTTTCGCGGCGAAACCGAAACCGAACTGGCATCGTTCTGGCCCTATGTGTTCGGCGGTGACATGGAGCCGCGGGCGGCTGCGGCCTACTCCGACCTGATGGCGCAAAGTCTTGAGCTGGTTGCGGATGACACCCTGCGCAGCGTCGATCTGAGCAACGTCAAAACCCTGCTGGATGTCGGGGGCGGTTCCGGCGCATTTCTGGCAGCCGCAGGGCGCGAATTTCCGCATCTGAACCTGATGCTGTTCGATCTGCCCGAAGTCGCACCGTCAGCGCAGCCACGTTTTGAACGTGCCGGAGTTGCGGGGCGCAGTACGATCCTCGGCGGGTCGTTCCTGAACGATCCGATTCCCTCAGGTGCCGACGCCATCAGCCTGATCCGCGTTCTCTATGACCATAGCGATTCCACCGTGACCGCTTTGCTGGCCAAGTGCTTTGACGCGTTGCCTGCGGGCGGACGTCTGATCATCTCCGAGCCTATGCTGGGCGGTGACGTGCCCGAGCGGGCGGGGGATGTGTACTTTGCGCTTTACACTTTGGCAATGAAAACAGGGAAAACCCGTTCACTCCTTGAAATCAAAGCACTTTGCGAGGCGGCAGGCTTTGAAATCTCGGCCAGCCCCGCGCCGTTCCGGCCCTTTATCACCCGTTGCCTGGAGGCTCGCAAAAGGCTCTGATACTAATTATGTCAATAAAAGTTGACAGTATAAGTTGTGCAATTTACCTTACATACAGAAGATACCGAAACACCCGAGGCCGACCACAACGGACCGGGACAGGCACAGAGAGGGGGTCAAGTTGCAAACCACAGCCGTACTCTTGAAGGGTCCGAAAGACCTTTGCCTCGACAGCCTCGACATCACCCCGCCCACCGAGGGGGATCTGGTGATCCGCGTCAATCACTCGGGAATTTCAACCGGTACGGAAAAGCTGTTCTGGTCCGGCGACATGCCCCCGTTTCCCGGCATGGGCTATCCGCTGGTTCCCGGCTACGAAGCGACGGGCGAAGTCGTAGAAGCCGCACCCGGTAGCGGTTTCAAGGCTGGCGACAACGTTTTCGTGCCCGGCGCGAACTGCTACGAAGGGGCTTTTGGTCTGTTCGGCGGCGCATCGCGGTTGCTGGTCAGCAAGGCAGAGCGTGTCTCGCGCATCGACGCCGGGTTGCAGGCCGAAGGGGCGCTTCTGGCGCTGGCGGCGACGGCGCGTCATGCGATGGCGGGTGCGGGTAAATCGGTGCCCGATCTGATTGTCGGGCACGGCGTGCTGGGCCGTCTTCTTGCACGGCTGACGATCGCCGCGGGCGCACCGGCCCCCACGGTTTGGGAGATTGACCCGACACGCCGCACCGGGGCCACAGGCTACGAGGTAATCGACCCCGCAACGGACACGCGCCGCGATTACACATCGGTCTATGATGCCTCCGGCTCTGTCGCCGTGCTGGCAGATCTGATCGGTCGCATCGCCAAGGGCGGCGAGATTGTCCTGGCTGGATTTTACACCGACCCCATCAGTTTCGCCTTTCCGTCGGCCTTCATGAAAGAAGCCCGGTTTCGGATCGCAGCCGAATGGAATGCAGATGACCTGATCGCCACGCGCGCTCTGGTCGAAAGCGGAACGCTGAACTTAGGCGGTCTGATCACACACACGGCACAATCTTCGGATGCACCGCAGGCCTACACCACGGCCTTCAGCGATCCTGCCTGCCTGAAGATGATGCTGAACTGGAAGGACGCGCGATGAAAGACGAAGTGCCAAACCTCAGAGATTTCGACCAACGCCTGCGCGATGAAGCCTCCGAGCCGACGCTGGAGGTGCCCACGGGCGAACCTACCAGCAAGACGCAGATCATCGCGATCTACGGCAAGGGCGGCATCGGCAAATCGTTCACGCTGGCCAACCTCAGTCACATGATGGCCGAACAGGGCAAACGCGTGTTGCTGATCGGTTGCGACCCTAAATCCGACACCACCAGCCTGCTGTTCGGCGGCAAGGCGTGCCCGACCATCATCGAAACTTCGGGCAAGAAAAAGCTGGCTGGCGAAGAGGTTCAGATCGGCGATGTCTGCTTTAAACGTGGCGGCGTGTTTGCGATGGAGCTTGGCGGGCCCGAAGTCGGGCGCGGCTGTGGTGGGCGCGGCATCATCCACGGCTTTGAGCTGCTGGAGAAACTCGGCTTTCACGACTGGGACTTTGATTATGTCCTGCTCGATTTCCTGGGCGACGTGGTCTGCGGTGGCTTCGGACTGCCGATTGCGCGTGACATGGCGCAAAAGGTCATTCTGGTCGCCTCGAACGACCTGCAATCGCTCTACGTGGCCAACAACGTCTGCTCGGCGGTGGAATATTTCCGCAAGCTGGGCGGCAACGTCGGTGTGGCTGGTCTGGTGATCAACAAGGACGACGGCTCGGGCGAGGCTGCGGCCTTTGCCAAGGCGGTCGACATCCCGGTGCTGGCCGCCATTCCGCAGGACGACGATCTGCGCAAGAAATCGGCGAATTATCAGATTGTCGGCACGAGCAAATCGCAGTGGGGCGGTTTGTTTGCAGCCCTGGGCGATGCGGTGGGCATTGCTCCGCCAGTGCGCCCGGCTCCTCTGGATCAGGACGGTCTTTTGGCGCTGTTCGATGCCAAGGACACTGGCGGCGATTACCAGCTGGTGCCCGCCACAGATGCGGACATGCGCGGCAAGTATTCCAAAGCGAAAGTCAGCCTTGAAGTGGTCTATGACAATGTCTGAGCGCAAGGCCGACATCCTCGCCGAGGTTTTGCACATGCTGCGGAACGCGCGACCTGACCAGATCAGACGGCTGCTGCATGATGTGCGCTGCACCGCTTCGAGGGAGGTGCGCAGCGATGGATGATGGCGGACGTCAGGGATATGAAGTCGGCTTCGACGAAAATGGTGCCGTGCAGGTCATTGCATCGAACGGCGACGCCACGAAAACACAAGCCACGGCATTGGAAGGTGGCTGCACCGCAGGCAAAGGCGCGATGGAAGCCGCTGCGCGTACTGCTGGCAAATCCGACATTCTGGACCAATACGCCAGGGACTACCCCCAAGGCCCCCATGACAAGCCGCAAAGCATGTGTCCTGCGTTCGGATCGCTGCGTGTCGGTTTGCGGATGAAACGCACGGCGACGATCCTCAGCGGGTCGGCCTGCTGTGTCTATGGCCTGACGTTTGTGTCGCATTTCTATGGTGCGCGCCGGTCGGTCGGCTATGTGCCGTTTAACTCGGAAACCCTGGTAACCGGCAAGCTGTTCGAGGACATCCGCGAGGCGGTGCATGACATCGCCGATCCGGCGAAACTCGACGTGGTCGTGGTCACGAACCTTTGTGTGCCGACAGCCTCGGGCGTGCCCTTGCGTCTGCTGCCGTCAGAGATCAACGGCGTGCGGATCGTCGGCATCGACGTGCCTGGCTTCGGTATCCCCACCCACGCCGAGGCCAAGGACGTACTGGCCGGGGCCATGCTGAACTATGCCCGCAAAGAGATCGAGGCAGGCCCGGTTGCGATGCCCGCCTCGGGTAAGTCCGACCGCCCGACGCTGGCCTTGCTGGGCGAGATGTTTCCCGCCGACCCGATGGTGATCGGTCAGATGCTGGCGCCCTTGGGTCTGGCCGCTGGTCCGGTCGTGCCCTGCCGTGAATGGCGCGAGCTTTATGCAGCGCTGGATTGTGGTGCGGTCGCCGCGATCCACCCGTTCTATACTGCCGCCGTCCGCGAATTTCAGGCGGCGGGACGCGCCGTCATCGGATCTGCCCCGGTGGGCCACGATGGCACCGCCAGTTGGCTGGCTGCCGTGGGCGATGCGTACAACGTGCCCGCAGACCAGGTCGCAGCCGCGCAAAACCAATTCCTGCCGATGATCAAACAGGCGCTTGCCGCGACCCAGATCAAGGGCACGATCACCCTGTCGGGCTATGAGGGCAGCGAGCTCTTGGTGGCGCGTCTGCTGATCGAAAGCGGTGCCGACGTGCCCTATGTGGGCACGGCTTGCCCCAAGACGCCGTGGTCTGCCGACGATGCAGCCTGGCTGGAGGCGAAGGGCGTCAAGGTCAAGTACCGCGCGTCGCTAGAAGACGATTGCGCCGCAATGGAAGCGATCCAGCCCGACCTTGCTATCGGGACGACCCCCGTCGTGCAAAAGGGCAAGGAACTGGGCATCCCTTCGCTCTACTTTACTAACCTGATTTCGGCGCGGCCCCTGATGGGTCCTGCGGGTGCCGGTTCGCTGGCGCAGGTCGTGAACGCGGCGATTGCCAACAAGGACCGGATGAACGGCATGCGCGCCTTCTTTGAGGGCGTAGGCTCCGGCGATACGGCAGGCGTCTGGGAGGGCGCTCCGAATTTGCAGCCGTCTTTCCGTGCGACGAACCTCAAGAAGCTGGAACGTGCCGCGAAAGCCGCCAAAGCAGCGGAGATGATCTGATGCTGGTGCAAGACCACGACAGAGCCGGCGGATACTGGGGCGCGGTCTATGCGTTCTGCGCCGTCAAAGGATTGCAATGCGTGATCGACGGCCCGGTGGGCTGTGAAAACCTGCCCGTGACATCCGTGCTGCATTACACCGACGCCTTGCCGCCCCATGAATTGCCAATCGTCGTCACCGGCCTTGGTGAGGAAGAGATGGGTTCGGGTACCGAAGAATCGATGAAACGCGCCTGGGGCGTGCTTGATCCTGCATTGCCTGCCGTGGTCGTGACCGGCTCCATCTCCGAGATGATCGGCGGCGGCGTCACCCCGCAGGGTACAAATATCCAACGCTTCTTGCCGCGCACCATCGACGAGGATCAGTGGGAATCCGCAGACCGCGCGATGACGTGGATCTTTACCGAATTTGGCATGACCAAGGGCCGCATGCCACCCGAGAAGAAGCGCGAAGAGGGCGCTGCCCCGCGCGTCAATATCCTGGGGCCGATGTACGGCACGTTCAACATGCCATCTGATCTGGCCGAAATCCGGCGTCTGGTCGAAGGTATCGGCGCCGAGATCAACATGGTGATGCCGCTGGGCGCACATGTCGCCGAAATGCGCGGGCTGGTGAATGCGGACGTGAATATCTGCATGTACCGCGAATTTGGTCGCGGCCTGTGCGAAGTTCTGGCCAAGCCATACCTGCAAGCGCCCATCGGCATCGACAGCACCACGAAATTCCTGCGCACGCTGGGCGAGATGCTGGAGCTTGATCCCGAACCGTTCATCGAGCGGGAAAAACACTCGACCATCAAACCGGTCTGGGACTTGTGGCGCTCGGTCACCCAGGATTTCTTTGCGACGGCCTCTTTCGCCATCGTCGCAAGCGAGACCTATGCCCGCGGCATCCGCAACTATCTGGAAACAGATCTGGGCCTGCCTTGCGCCTTTGCCGTATCGCGGCTGCGCGGCAAGAAGACTGACAATGACAGCGTGCGCGCCATGCTGCATGAAAAGCGCCCCCTGATCGTTATGGGGTCGATCAATGAAAAGATGTACCTGGCCGAGATGAAGGCAGGCTTTGGCCCTGCGCCCTCGTTCATACCTGCGTCTTTTCCGGGGGCCGCGATCCGCCGTGCGACCGGCACGCCCTTCATGGGCTATGCGGGCGCCACCTATTTGCTTCAGGAAGTGTGCAACAGCCTGTTCGACGCGCTGTTCCATATCTTGCCGCTGGGCACCGAAATGGATGCCACACCGGCTACGCCCACATCGCTGCGCCGCGACTTTCCATGGGATATGGATGCGCAGGCGCTGCTGGACAGGATCGTTGAAACTCATCCGATCCTGACACGGATTTCCGCCGCAAAAACCCTGCGCGATGCCGCCGAAAAGCGCGCGCTCGAAAAAGGGGCCGAGCGGGTGTTTCTGGAAATTGTAGAGGATCTTCAACCAGCTTTGGGAGGAACCAAATGACTGATTTGACCAACACGCCCACTCAGATGACTGGCGATGCCAAGCGGCATTGGTCGTCGAAGGGCGAATACACCTTTTATTTCGCGCTGATTTTCCTGGCCGCCCTGCCGATCTGTCTGATCCGCTGGATGTGGACGGCGATCAGGCAGACGCAAGTGCCGCCACAGGACCCGGTGCGCTGGGCCTGGCGCGAGGCGCAAACGATCACGCCCCGCATCTTCTGGGCATAAGTTTAACGCCCTCGGCTACGTCGGGGGCTTCGAAATCCACTGCTCATCTGGGCGGTAGATCTGGGCGGGGGATGACCCCCCGTCGTAACCCGGTCGCGGGGGCTGCGCGGCTTCAGTACATATTTTCAGGAGAAAAACATGGCTGATAAAACTGACCTGAGTTTCACGGGTCTCACAGACGAGCAAGCGCAAGAGTTGCACTCAGTCTACATGAGCGGATTTGCGATCTTCACGATGATCGCCGTCGTTGCTCACGTTCTGACGTACATCAAACTGCCCTGGTTCGCCTGGGGCTAAGGAGAGTATTTCATGGCACAGTTCTACAAGATCTGGCTGATTTTCGACCCCCGGCGCGTATTCGTAGCGCAGGGTGTGTTTCTCTTTTTGCTGGCGGTGCTGATTCACCTCGTGCTGCTTAGCTATCCAGAAACAAACTGGTTCGTCCGCGCCTTCAGTGACGCGGCCGTGGTCGTCGAATAACTCGGCTTTCAAAAGAGCTGCGGGCGACGCCAGACGCCGCCCGCAGCAAACATCAATCATGAATTGAACAACCCGATGCCCGCACGGCGCTGACGGAATGGGAGAAAGAAGATGGCACTGCTCAGCTTCGAGAGAAAATACCGGGTCCGAGGGGGAACATTGGTTGGTGGCGACCTGTTCGATTTCTGGGTTGGACCCTTTTATGTCGGTTTTTTTGGTGTCGTGACGCTCTTTTTCTCAGCGCTCGGCACCGTCCTGATTTTCTATGGCGCGTCTTTGGGGAACACTTGGAACCCCTGGCTGATTTCAATCAACCCGCCCGCTCTTGAAGTGGGTCTGGGGGCCGCACCGCTGGCCGAAGGCGGGCTTTGGCAGATCATCACGATCTGCGCGCTGTTCGCATTCATCGGCTGGATGATGCGCGAGGTCGAAATTGCCCGCAAGCTGGGTATCGGCTATCACGTGCCCTTTGCCTTTGGCATCGCGATCCTGGCCTATGTCACGCTGGTGGTGATCCGTCCCGTCCTGTTGGGGGCCTGGGGACATGGGTTCCCCTATGGCATCTTCAGCCACCTCGATTGGGTGAACAACGTCGGATATGCCTATGGCAACTTCCACTACAACCCGGCGCACATGGTCGCGGTCACATTCTTCTTCACGACCTGCTTTGCCCTGTCACTGCACGGCTCACTGGTGCTGTCCGCCGTCAATCCGGGCAAGGGCAAGACCATTGCAACGCCCGACCACGAAGACACGTATTTCCGCGATCTGATCGGCTATTCGATCGGGCCGCTTGGTATTCACCGTCTGGGTCTGTTCCTGGCGCTGAACGCCGTGGTCTGGAGCGCGATCTGCATCGTCATTTCGGGCACGATCTGGTTCGACGCCTGGTCAAGCTGGTGGGACTGGTACGCCGAATTGCCCTGGTGGGCGGATCTGTAGGAAAGGGATAGGAACATGGCTGAATATCAAAACATTTTCACGCAGGTTCAGGTTCAAGGACCGCCCGAACTGGGCATGGACCCGACGGGAACCCTTGCACGGGACCGCACCAAGAGCGTCGGATTTTCCAAGCTGTTCGGCACCTTCGGCAACGCGCAGCTGGGGCCGATCCATCTGGGCACCTTCGGGGTGATTTCACTGGCCAGCGGGCTGATCTGGTTCTTCATCATCGGGATGAACTACTGGGCGCAGGTCGGCTATTCTCCGGCGCTTTTCCTGCGCGACCTCTTCTGGCTCTCGCTTGATCCACCCGCCGAGGAATACGGCCTGGGCATGGCACCGCTGAACGAAGGGGGCTGGTTTCTGATCGCAGGCTTTTTCTTTGCGGTGTCGCTGATCACCTGGTGGATACGCACCTATCTGCGGGCCGAAGAGCTGGGCCTGGGCAAGCACGTCTCGTGGGCCTTCGCCTCGGCGCTTTGGCTGGTCTTCGTGCTGGGGCTGTTCCGGCCGATCCTGATGGGATCGTGGTCGCATGCGGTGCCTTACGGTGTTTTTTCGCACCTTGACTGGACGAACCTGTTTTCGCTGACCTATGGCAACCTGTTCTACAACCCGTTCCACGCGCTTTCGATTGTCTTCCTCTATGGTTCTGCCCTGCTGTTTGCGATGCACGGCGCAACCATTCTGGCCGTCAGCCGCTTTGGCGGCGAACGCGAGATCGAACAGATCGTGGACCGTGGCACCGCCTCGGAACGGGCCGCCTTGTTCTGGCGCTGGACCATGGGCTTTAACGCGACGATGGAGGGTATCCACCGTTGGGCCTGGTGGTTCGCCGTGCTGACAACACTGACAGGGGGCATCGGTATCCTTCTGACCGGCACCGTCGTCGACAATTGGTTCATCTGGGCACAAGAGCACGGCTATGCGCCGCCATTCTGACCCCGAAACGAACACCTGAGAAAAGGAAATGACCATGAGCGACAACAACGACTACCTCAGAACAAACGCGTCAGGCAGTTTCCGGCTTCGTGCCGATGTGTTGGCGCTGATGATGAAGGGCGCAGGCTATGCGGCGATCTTCTGTCTGGTGATCTGGTTTTCTATCGCAGTGATCTACGGGATCGGCAAACTGCTGCCCCCTGAATCGCGCGATACACAGGACCCGACACCCTATTCTTTCAACCTGAGCACCCCATCGGTCGTGCAGGTCTGAAGAACCTGTCGGCGGGTCGCCTTTGGTGGCCACCCGCCGACCACGCGTTTCGGGTATCCGGTCCCTGGGTGCCCGAAAATGTCAGGATCTCGACGTCCTGACCCTTCCTGTTGGCTACGGGAGGCTGGTGTCGGTCGCCCTTGCGGTGTGCCCCATCAGTTCCCCGGCCAGCAGGGCAGCCAAAACGTCGAGCCGTCTTCGTCGAGAAAGGACTGTTCCATGACCCGTCCCGCAACCCCAATTCTGGACCGTATCACCGCGCCTTCGTGTCTCAAGGCGCTGAGCGATGTGGATCTGTCGCGTCTCGCCGATGAATTGCGCGCAGAGGTGATTGCCGACGTCTCGGAAACCGGCGGACATCTGGGCTCTTCGCTTGGTGTGGTGGAGCTGACGGTGGCCCTGCATGCCATCTTCGACACGCCACGGGACAAACTGATCTGGGATGTCGGCCACCAGTGCTATCCGCACAAGGTGCTGACGGGCAGGCGCGACCGCATGAGCACGCTGCGCCAGGAAGGCGGCATTTCCGGTTTCACCAAACGCAGCGAATCCGAATATGATCCCTTTGGCGCGGCCCATTCGTCTACCTCGATTTCTGCGGCGCTGGGCTTTACCGTGGCGCGTGACATGGGGCAGCCGACCGGCGATGCGATTGCGGTCATCGGTGACGGGTCGATCAGCGCGGGCATGGCCTATGAGGCATTGAACAACGCCGGGGCCGAAGGGCGCCGGATGTTCGTCATCCTGAACGACAACGAAATGAGCATCGCACCGCCCGTGGGCGCGATGTCGAAATATCTCTCCGGCCTCTACGCGTCACCCTTGGGCAACCTGCACAGCATGGCCGAAGGTTTCGAGGCGGCCTTGCCCGGCCCCGTCCGCGACCGCGCCCGCCGCGCGCGGCAGCTGGTCACCGGCGCCATGGGCACGGGCGGGACACTGTTCGAAGAGCTGGGATTTCAGTACATCGGCCCGACCAACGGCCACGACATGCCGCAACTGCTGGCCGTGCTGCGCGCGACCCGCACGCGCGCGACGGGCCCGGTGCTGATCCATTGCTGCACCGTCAAGGGCAAGGGCTATGCGCCCGCCGAAAACGCAGCAGACAAATACCACGGCGTCGGCAGCTTTGACGTGCAAAGCGGGGCGCAGGCGAAAAAGCGCGCCAATGCGCCAAGCTACACCAAGGTGTTCGGCGACGCGCTGACCAGGCTGGCCGAGGTCGACGCGTCCATCGTGGGCATCACCGCCGCTATGCCATCTGGCACGGGCATGGACATATTCGGCAAGAGATTTCCCAAGCGCATGTTCGATGTGGGCATTGCCGAGCAGCACGGCGTGACCTTTGCCGCCGGACTGGCGGCGGGGGGCCTCAGACCGTTTTGCGCCATCTATTCCACTTTCCTGCAGCGCGGATACGACCAGATTGTGCACGACGTCGCCTTGCAAAACCTGCCGGTGCGCTTTGCCATTGATCGCGCCGGACTGGTCGGCGCCGATGGTGCGACACATGCGGGCGCGTTCGATGTGGGCTATCTGAGCGCCCTGCCGAACATGACCGTGATGGCTGCCGCGGACGAGTGCGAACTCGTCCACATGGTCGCCACCGCCGCGGCACACGACAGCGGACCGATTGCGTTTCGCTATCCGCGCGGTGCGGGCGAGGGCGTGCCAATGCCCGAGATAGGGACCGCGCTTGAGATCGGGCGGGGCCGCGTGGTGCGCGAAGGGTCGGACGTGGCTCTGCTGTCGTTCGGCGCACATCTGGGCGAGTGCTACAAAGCTGCCGACCTGATGGAGGCGCATGGTGCATCGGTGACAATCGCAGACGCGCGCTTTGCCAAGCCGCTGGATCATGATCTGATCAGGCAATTGGCCAGAAACCACCGCGCGCTGATCACCGTCGAACAGGGCGCTCAGGGTGGTTTTGGTGCGATGGTCCTGCATTACCTCGCGGGCGAAGGATTGCTTGATGGCCATCTGGCGGTGCGCACGATGACGTTGCCCGACCGTTTCATTGATCAGGCTGCACCGGATGCGATGTATGCGGATGCCGGTCTGACCGCGACAGATATCGCGGCCACTGCGATGCAGGCAGCCAGAATCGGTTTAAGCGCGAGAGAAGGCCTGAGGGGCTGATCAATGGGCGGCGAAAATGCCGTCGCCAAGGATCATGTCACTATGGTTTTCCATGTAGATGCGCAGCCACGGGGTAAACCGTGCGGGTTCGTCCCCGATCATCTGCCGGAGTTGATCAGCGGATACCCAACGCGTCGCCATGACCTCGTCCGGGTCTGGATCAAGCGGCAATGATGAGGGTGCGGTCGCCACGAACACCTCGACCACCTCGTGTTCGATCATGCCGTCGCCCACATCCGCGCGATATTCGACCTGACCGCGATAGTTCGGCCTCAGCCCCTTGATCCCCAGTTCTTCGTCCAGCCGCCGCACGGCGCAGACACTGGCCGCCTCGCCCCATTCGGGGTGCGTGCAACAGGTGTTCGCCCACAGGCCGGGCGTGTGGTATTTCCCCATGGCGCGCTGCTGGATCAATATGCCATCACCCGACACCACAAAGACCGACACGGCCATGTGTTTCAGCCCGCGCTGATGTGCGGCCAGCTTTTCAACGGGCTGCAGGGTGCCAGAGACCCAGGCGGGGATCATGATCGTCATCAGACGCGTGTGGCAGACACAAGCCGTGTCAGATGCGCCAGATTCTTCAGGCCGATTTTCAGGTGCGCCATCGGCCGCGCCTTGACCAGACGTTTGTTCATATAAGCCTCGAACGTCAGTTTCTGCACATCGACATCATGGCACAGCGACACGAACCGTTCGCGCCGCTCGTCACTGCGATAATAAGCATTTTGCATGGCACCCAGCACTTTGAAAACACTCTTGTGCTCGCGCATGAACAATTTGCGCGCCAGTTGCAGGTCCTTGATGCGCCCGGTCTTTAGAAATGCACTTGCGGCGGTGGCGGCCACGCGGCCCCCGACCATGGCATAATAGATGCCTTCGCCCGATGACGGGGCCACGACACCTGCCGCATCACCGGCCAGGATGACATCGCGTCCGTTGTCCCAACGGTCCATCGGACGCAGCGGGATAGGCGCGCCTTCGCGGCGGATGGTCCTGCAATTCTCAAGTCCCGAGGCAACGCGCAGATCGGCGGTGGCCTTTTTCAGATCCACCCCCTCGATGCCGGTGCCCATGCCGACGCTGGCGGATTTGCCGTGTGGAAACACCCAGCCATAGAAATCAGGCGAGATGGCACCGTCATAGATTACGTCGCAGCGCATCGGGTCATACCTCAGCGACCGCTCGGGGGCCTCGATAATTTCATGATAGGCGATGACATAAGGAATCTTGTCGCCGCCCGGCACCTCGGCCTTGGCCACGTTCGAGCGCGCACCATCCGCGCCGATGATCAACTTGGTCTGCAACCGGACCTCTTCGCCGCTGTTCTTGTCGCGGTAAACCACGTGCTTCGCGTTGTTCTCACGCTCGAACCTCAGAAAGGTGCCAGTCAGACAGGTTGCACCGGCCTGTGCTGCGCGGTCGCGCAGGAAGACGTCGAAATGTTCGCGGTCAACCATCCCGACATAGCCGTTTTCAATCGGAATATCGACGCAGCGCTGCGTCGGAGAGATCATCCGCGCGGTGTTGATCCGTGCCACGATCTGCGCATCGGGAATGAGGAAATCCTCGATCAGGCGGGGCGGTACGGCACCGCCGCAGGGCTTGATCCGACCGGCCCGGTCGATCATGGCCACCTTTTGCCCGGACCGTGCGAGATCTTCGGCAGCGGTGGCACCCGAAGGGCCGCCCCCTATTACGACAACATCATACATCCACGTTCTCCCAAGGCCAAAATCGGTTCAAGCCAGTGCCCGCAAGGCAAAGGCCGCAATCGTCATCCCGGACACGTAAAGCGTGACACCGGTGCCGTTGTACCAGGGCGCCTTTGCCTTCGGATCTGGCAGCAGCACCGTCATTGCCCAGAACTGCCCGGCCAGAACGGCAGCAATCGCCACACCGAACAGCGGCTTGTCCCAGGCGAACATCAGGGCGATCACGACCAGCTGCGGCAGGGTCATGATCCCGCAGGCAACCCCTGCCGCGCGTTCGGGGCCCAGCGTGACGGGCAGCGAATTCACCCCCGTCTGCTTGTCGCCCTCAAGTGCTTTGAAATCATTCAGGGTCATGATGCCATGCGCGCCCACTGCATAGAGTGCCGCAACCACCACCACCTGCCATGACGGCGCGCCGGCGGACAAGACTGCGGCCCCGGTGAACCAGGGCAACCCCTCGTAGCACAGACCAACAAGGCCAGGCCCCCACCAGCCCGACTTTTTCAGGCGCACGGGTTCCGCGGAATAGGCCCAGGCCGCCAGCACGCCGAATACGGTTGCGCCAAAGCCCCAAGGGCCCAGTTGCGCGCCGACGATCAGCGACAGGACGGACATGGCCAGCGCGATCCACAGACCCCAGCGGCCCGGAATGCGCCCCGAAGGAATGGGGCGGTAGGGTTCGTTGATGGCATCGACATGGCGGTCGCACCAATCGTTTGCCGCCTGGCTCATGCCGCAGACGATCGGACCGGCCAGAAGTACCCCCAGGATCACGACGCCCCATCGCCCGTCGGGTGAAACGCCGGACGACACCGCCCCGCACAGATAGGCCCACATCGGCGGGAACCAGGTAATCGGCTTGATCAGCCACAACATTGCTGCGGGCTCTGGCAGGCGTCTTGGGGGGAAGGCTGTCGCGGATGTCATAGTGTCAGTTTAATCTGACACTTTGCGAGTCTACAAGTTTAATTTCTGAACGATGTCTGCGTGGCCCGCAGGGGGCGCGTCGGACTGGCCCTTGGACGCGCGCACCGTGTCGATCATCAGCTGCACATTCCGGGGGTCCGCGTCGGGTGTGATGCCATGCCCAAGGTTGAAGATGTGCGGGCCATCGTACAGCGCATCGACGATCCGGCGGGTTTCGCGGACCAGCGCGTCGCCGCCGCTGACCATATGCGACGACGCCAGATTGCCCTGCACGCAGCCGCCGTTCTGCACGTGGGCGGCGGCCCATTCGGCGCTGACGCCATCGTCCAGCGCGATGCAATTGGCACCGATCACCGCGTGCAGGCCTGCGTATCTTTCGCCCGCGCCTCGGGGGAAGACGATCACCGGAACGTCCGGGTGCGCGGCCTTCAACGCGGCGGTGATCCGGCGGAGGGGGGCAATGGAATAGCGTTCGAAATCGTCGCCGGCAAGCGAGCCTGCCCAGCTGTCAAAGATCTTGATAACTTCCGCGCCGGCCTCGATCTGCGCAAGCAGATAGCCGATGGTCGCTTCGGTGATCAGATCCATCAGACCTTCGAAAACTTCTATGTTTTCATACTTCAACGCATGTGCAGGCCCCTGATCCGGCGTGCCGCGACCTGCGATCATATAGGTGGCCACGGTCCAGGGTGCACCTGCAAATCCGATCAGGGTGGTCTCTCGGGGAAGCTCTCTGGTCAGTATCTTCAGCGTCTCATAGATAGGCGCCAGATGGTCGTGCACATCGCCTGCGGGCTTCAGCGCCTGCAACTCTTGCGGGGTCGTTGTGGTCGACAGACGCGGCCCTTCGCCGCCGACGAACCAAACATCGGCACCCAGAGCCTGCGGCAGCAGCAGGATGTCGGCGAACATGATCGCGGCGTCAAATCCATAGCGTCTGATCGGCTGCAAGGTGACCTCGGCTGCCAGTTCGGAATTATAGCACAGAGACAAAAAATCGCCCGCCTGCGCCCGCGTCGCGCGGTACTCGGGCAGATAGCGTCCGGCCTGCCGCATCATCCAGATTGGGGGGGTCTCGGTCTTTTCGCCCGCAAGCGCGCGGAGGATGGTTTTCTGCGATTTCATTGCGCCACTTTCTTTGCAATCCGGTCGATCAATCATGTACCGCAACAAACCCGATACGCAACAGTTGTCAGGATAAGTTTACATGTTTAGAGAGGACATATGCGATATTCCTTGCCCTCACCCGCCCACCCTCTGAACATCGGCACCCGTGGGTCGCCCCTGGCGATGGCTCAGGCCTTCGAGACACGCGCGCGTCTTGCGGCGGCATTCAATTTGCCGCCGGAAGCGTTTCACATCGAGGTGATTTCGGTCACCGGGGACCGCATCCAGAACCGTCCGCTGAAAGAGATCGGCGGCAAGGGCCTGTTCACCCGCGAGATCGAGCAGGCCTTGCTGGACGGGTCCATCGACATTGCCGTGCATTCGATGAAGGATATGCCCGTGGCCCAGCCCGGTGGGCTGCTGCTGGACACCTATCTGCCGCGTGAAGACGTGCGCGATGCGTTCATCTCGCTGGACGGTGGCGCATTGTCCAACCTTGGATTGGGCCGTGTCGTGGGAACCTCCAGCCTGCGGCGTCAGGCACAGGTCAAGCTGCGCCGCCCCGATCTGTCGGTTGTCGAGTTTCGTGGTAACGTCCAGACGCGCCTGAAAAAGCTGGCCGATGGTGTGGCCGACGCGACCTTTCTGGCGATGGCGGGTCTGAACCGGCTGAACATGCACGACGTGCCCAAGGTCGCGATTGCGGTGGACGACATGCTGCCCGCCATCGCGCAGGGTGCCATCGGAATCGAGCGCCGCGCAGATGATCCGCGCGCAGCGGACATGCTGGCCGCGATCCATCACGGACCCACGGGCCAGCAGCTGGCCGCCGAACGCGCGTTTCTGGCCGCGCTCGACGGGTCCTGCGAAACCCCGATTGCGGGCCTGGCCGAGCTTGACGGCGGCACTCTGCGCCTGCGCGGCGAAGTGCTGCGCCCCGACGGGTCGGAAGCGATTGGCGACGACATGACCGTTCCCGTCGAAGACGGCGCAGAGGCAGGGCGCAGCATGGCGCGCAAGTTGCTGGCTCAGGCAGGCGATGGGTTCTTTGACTGGCGCGCTGCGTAACGCCGTGGTGCTGACATCCACAAAGCGCGTTCTTGTGTTCGGGGCCACCGGCACCGCGGGGCAGGGCGTTGTGCGCGCATTGTTTCATGCGGGACACGTGGTGACCTGCGCCGTGCGGCGTGAACAGCCGGACCTTTTCGATGGGTCAGTGTGTCAGGTATCCATCGACCTCAGCAGTCTGCCGGATCATTTCAAAGACCAGCAGTTCGATGTTGTGGTGTCCTGCCTTGCGTCACGCACCGGCACGCCACGCGATGCCTGGGCGATTGACCATCAGGCACATCTGGAGATTTTGAAACTCGCGCAGCTTATGGGTGCCACGCAATTCATCCTGCTCTCGGCCATTTGCGTGCAAAAACCACGGCTTCAGTTCCAATACGCCAAACTGGCATTCGAGGCGGCGTTGATCGCTTCGGGCATGACCTATTCGATCATCCGACCGACGGCGTTCTTCAAATCGCTCTCAGGCCAGATCGACCGGGTGCGCCAGGGCAAGGCGTTTCTGGTGTTCGGTGATGGCACGCTGACCGCGTGCAAACCGATCAGTGACGATGATCTGGGGCGGTTCATCGCCGGATGCATCGGTGATCCCGCGCGGCACAACCAGATCCTGCCCATCGGCGGGCCGGGTCCTGCGATCACTCCGCTGGATCAGGGCAACGCACTGGCGCGGTTGCTGGGCAAGCCCCCAAAGTTTCGGCACGTGCCCCTTGCGCTGCTGGACGGAATATCCTGCGTGTTGCGCGCGGGCGGTCTGGTCAGCGCAAGGCTGCGGGACAAGGCCGACCTTGAACGCATCGGGCGCTATTACGCCGCTGAATCCATGTTGGTTCTCGACCCGCAGACAGGGCGTTACGACGCCGATGCGACACCGTCTTTCGGCTCGGACACCCTCTTCGACTACTACGCGCAGGTGATTGCCGGTGATCGCCACGTGCAGCGCGGCGATCATTCGGTTTTCTGACAGGCTCAGGCCACGTTGACGCTGTGCGAGATCGCGCATTGCTTCCACAGGAAGGTCAGCGCTGAAATCAGGTAATCAATGTCTGCGTCCGTGTGCAGCGGCGACGGCGTGAAGCGCAGCCGCTCGGTGCCCTTGGGGACCGTAGGGTAGTTGATCGGCTGCACGTAGATACCCCAGACGTCCATCAAGTGATCTGCCAGCATCTTGGTCTTGACCGGATCGCCGATCATCACGGGAACGATATGGCTGTCGTTGGACATATGGGGAATGCCCTGATGGTCCAGTGCTGCGCGCAAGCGCGCAACCTGCCGTCTCTGGCCTTCGCGCTCGACCGAGCTGACCTTGAGATGTGCAATCGACGTGCGGGCCGCTGCGGCCACGGCGGGCGGCAGGGCGGTGGTGAAGATGAACCCGCTGGCAAAGGATCGGATGAAGTCGCAGAGCGCCACCGACCCGGTGATATAGCCGCCGACGCAGCCGAACGCCTTGCCCAGCGTGCCCTCGATCAGGGTGATGCGGTGCGCCAGCCCCAGTTCTTCCGACACGCCGCCACCGCGCGCGCCGTACATTCCGACGGCGTGGACCTCGTCGATATAGGTCATTGCCCCGTATTTCTCGGCCATCTCGACGATGGCTTTGATCGGGGCGATGTCGCCGTCCATCGAATAGACGCTCTCGAAGGCGACGATCTTGGGAAAGTTCGCCGGAATGGCGCGCAGCTTTTCCTCAAGGTCGGCCACGTCGTTGTGTTTCCAGATAACCTTGCGCGCCTTGGAGTGGCGGATGCCCTCGATCATCGAGGCGTGGTTGCCCGCGTCGCTGAGGATGACGCAATTTTCCAACCGGCTGCCCAGCGTCGACAGCGACGACCAGTTCGACACATAGCCCGAGGTGAAGATCAGCGCCGCTTCCTTGCCATGCAGATCGGCCAGTTCCTTTTCCAGCAGCAGATGATCGTGGTTCGTGCCGGAAATGTTGCGCGTCCCCCCCGCACCGGCACCGGTGCGCCGGACGGCTTCGCACATGGCATCGACGACTTTCGGGTGTTGGCCCATGCCCAGATAGTCGTTCGAACACCAGACCGTCACCTCGCGCTTTTCGCCATCCACATGATTGGCTGCACGGGGAAATTTGCCACATTTCCGCTCAAGCTCGGCAAAATAGCGGTAGTTGCCCTCTTTTTTCAGGTCATCAATCTGGTTCTGGAAAAGCGTGTCAAAGTTCATGGGACTGTCCTGTCTTTGTGGTCACGGAAAGCGATGGAAGCATCCAGCGCCAGAGTTTTGCATCGGGCAGCGGGATCACCATCAGCCAATGTTCAAGGGTTGCCAACGCGGCGAGCGAGGTCAGCAGGGCGAAACCGGCGATAAAAGGGGCGGCTTCGGCCCCGATCAGCAGCGTGCCGAGATAGGCGGTGGCCAGGCTGAGCACCGCGATGCCGATGCCGAAGGCCGGGGTTGCACTGCCTTGGCGGAAATAGCTTTTCAGGTGCTGCAAACGTGCCGGTACGAATTCGGTGTTGATGCGCGGAACGCCGAAAAAGAGGTTCAGCTTGGCCGATATGCGCGCGCCGAACAGGATCAGATAGGACCAAAAGGCGACTTCGTTTGCCGCGCCGAAGGTGGCCACGGTCACGACCAGCACGCCCATCAACAACAGAAGTTCGTGATAGGACAGCGTGTGCCACGCCCGGTTGAACCGCGCCCAGCCGGTCAGCCCGGCGGGGCAGGGGCGGCGCTCGGGGCCTGCGATGACCCCTGACAGAAACGCCAGTTCGATCCAGCCCCAGACCAGCATCACCGACAGAAACGCGATATAGACGTTCATCACCGTCATGGCCTGTGAAGAGACCACCATCCCCGCCACGCCAGCGGCGAACAGCGGGGACGACAGCGCAACCAGCAAGCCGTGGTTGCGCGCCCCGGAGCGGTCCGCCTGACGCACGATCAGCAAGATGAGTCCCGTAAAGAACCACCAGGTGAAAACCGCGAAAAGCGCTGCTATCCAGGGATTGCCCAACATCAGTAGGCAGGCTGCATGCGAGGATTGGCGGGAACCACATGCTTTTGCGCAGGGATCGTGTAGAGCGCTGCAAAGGCATAGGTCGCCTTGGCCATGCCGCCGATGCGCGTGATCGTCCCGCCCACGCCGCCACGCGCCTTGCCAGCCGCCACCTGCCGCGATGCGGCTTCCATCCGGTCCAGATTGGGACGCCAGCGCGGGTGGTCGATGTCCAGCGTCATCGGAAATATCTGCTTGGAGATTTCGGAGGTCTTGCGGAACACTTCCTGCCCGTACCAGGTGACATCCACGCCAAGCGCTTCGTGGAACAGGGGCCGCTGGTGGTCGCGCACCCACATGGTCGAATAGACCGCCGTGAGAAAGAACTTGATCCACAGCTTGTTGGAGAACGACTGCGTCAGCTTGGGGTCGGTCTTCAGCAGCAGGGCAAAGGCCTCGCCGTGGGAAAACTCGTCGTTGCACCATTCGCGGAACCATTTGAAAATCGGGTGGAACCGCTTGTCGGGGTGTTCCTCAAGGTGGCGGAAGATGGTGATGTAGCGCGCATAGCCGATCTTCTCGCTCAGGTAGGTCGCGTAGTAGATGAACTTGGGCCGGAAATAGGTGTACTTCTTCTGTTGGGTCAGGAATCCCAGGTTCACCCGCACACCCGCTTCGCGCAGGGCGTCGTTGATGAAACCGGCATGGCGCGCTTCGTCGCGGGCCATCAGCTGGAACAGCGTGGTGATGTCCACGTTCGACCCGCGCCGCTTCATCTCCTTGTAGAGCACGCAGCCCGAGAATTCAGCGGTGCACGATGAGATCAGAAAGTCGATGAACTCGGCCTTGAGCGCGGGTTCCATCCCCTCCCAGTCCGCTTCCCATTCATCGGTCTTCTTGAAGTGGCCCTTGTTGGGGTCGGACTTCATCTGCGCAATCAGCTTGTCCCATTCTTCGCGCACGGGCGTCACGTCAATCGCATCCATCTCCTCGAAGTCGGTGGTGTAGAACCGCGGCGTCAGCAGCGTGTTCTGCATGGCGATTTCAGTCGCTGCATCCGATGTCATGACGCCTTGATCCAGCGCGTCCTGCGCTGCAATCGCCTCTTCCGCGGTGTTGGCATAGGCCGAATGGCTCGGGGTTTGAGTATGTGCGTTCATGACAGGACCTCCTCGGAGAACGAGAATTCGCACAATTCCATGAACTCGAAATCGCCGGTTGCGCGTGTCCACATCTGCTCGATTTTCGAGGCACGGATGATCGTGGCGGTGCGGTCCTCGACGACCACCTCACCATAGGGTGCCATGATCTCGGCGCCGTGTACCTGAACGGAATCGCCGGGGTTCACGACTGCCCCGTTGTTGAATTTCACATGTGCCGACAGCTCCTCGAAACGATGCGATATCGTGACGGTGCAGGGTGCGGTTTCTTTCGATCTTGTCAGAAGTCCCATTGGTTTGTCCCTTTTGGCTTGGTGGTTCAGTCGACGAGCCTGGCGAAGGCTGCGACATTGTCTTGGCCGTATCCGATCAATTCGATCTTCCAGCCGGTGGTGTCATCAATCACGGCGACAAGGCCATTGGCGCGGCGCACGACGCGGACCGGCGCATCAGAGGCGACACCATGAACGGTGCGTTCACGATTGACCGAGACCCAAACAACGTCGATGAATCCCGATTTTTCCTTGGTGGAGTGGGCGATCTGCGTGCCCGTGCTGTCTAGCACCGCCACGCCGTCGCTGCGCGACCCGTCCAACGTGACCGTTATCTCGCGAACGATGTCGCTGTGGGGCACGACCGATCCCACGGCACGACCGCTGAGCGATGCGTAGCTGACCAACGCCAGCGTGGAGAGCATCAGCGCGAACATACCCTGCACCATGAACTTGGGCACAAGGTTGCGCTGCGGGTGCTTCATCTGTTTCGACAGTGCGTATGTCGTCTTGATGTCCATGCTGCTCACTCCGCCGCAATCGCATCGGCAGCGGGCGCGTTCGCCGGGCTGATGCGGGTGATCTGGGGTTGGGAAACACGCGTTTCTGCTGCGTCGGCAAAGATCGCGGCGACACGGGCAGCATCCGCAATGGCGCGGAACGCAGGCTGTGTTCGGGTGATGTGCCAGGGGCGCACATGCGGCCAGGTCATCAGGTAAGAGATGCGCGCATCGCCGATCATCTCGAACGTGATGGTGCCCAGACCCGATTTGCGCACCAGCGCCTGTGCGTTGCCGATGCAGACATAGGGCAGGTTCAGCGTCATGGTCAACGCTGCACCGATGCGCATGCAGGCGCGTTTGTTGGTCAGCGTATAGACGGTGCTGCGCGCCTGAACCGTGGCAAGGCCCAGAAGCATCAGCCCGACGATCACACCCGCCAGCAGGAACGGCAACCCGTGTGCCATCGCGACGGTCAGCGATACGTCCGCGCTTGAAATGATCACCCGTCCGACGGCAAGCACTGCAAAATAGCCCAGAACCCAATTCAGCTTCCATGCGTCCTTGGCCAGCCGCAGCGCATTGGGCTGGCCTTGCCACAGAATGTGCTCGTCTGCCGGCAGTGCTTCGGGCAGTCCCCGAACCGGTTCGAACTTGAAATCATCATTGTCCATTTTCCGTGCCCCTGTGTTCAGAAGCCGGGCCTTGGCTGAGGCCCGGCGCGTTTGTTAAAGCTGTGTTTCCAGACGGGCAGGATCGGCATAAAGCGTGCCGCCGCCGTAGTAGGCCATGATCTTTTCTTCTTCGAGCAGCGTGATCTGATCGGAACCTCTGTGCGTCGGCACACCGGCAAAGTTGCCGCTGTAGATCGACCGCACGGTGACGCGGTCGCCGCGGATCTTGCAGAAGTTGATCGGGATCAGCCGGGTCTGGCCGCTGCCCTCGGGATTGAGGTCGACGGTCACAAAGCGCACCATCTGTTCGGGCACATCGACCCACATGTCGATGACGCGGCCAACCACCTCGCCGTCGCCCGCGACCACGGCCTTGCCCCGTGGATCGCGGCCACCCGAGATCTTGAAATCGGGCAGGGCCGACATCGGTTTGATCTTGGGCAAACCATGCGCGTCAAGCTCGGGCACATCGCGGCGCGGTGCCCAGGAGGCAGGGCCGACGCCGTCTGCCATCGGATTGCCCGTGGGGATGAACGGCGAGCCTGCGGTTTTCGACGTGGGCTCAAGTGCCAGGCCCTCGCGGTCACCGTGCTGGCCTGACGGGACGGTCAGCGACCCACGGCCATGGGGCAGCAGGAACGTCTTGTCCTTGGGAACCGGGAACGGCCCCTGGTTCGGCGCTGCGCCGCCATGGTCGTTTTCCAGCGGATAGCCTTCGCGCATGTTTTCCGTCTGCAGGTAATAGACGAGCACGGCGAAAAAGATCCAGAACATCCAGATCGCAGCGCTGGCGAGGTCAAAGTTTCCAAAAGATTCGGTGCCAACCATGGGGATCTCCTTTTCAGATCAGGTGGGGAAATCGGACAGCTCAAGCTTGACCGATTCATTGGAGTGAAGCCCACGCGTCCGCACCAGCGGACCTAAGGCGATGAGGGTGATGAAGAGCAGTATGATTTCGAGCTGATAGACGGCGGAGTATCCCGTGGACGGCTCTGTAAGCGCGGGACCGAGTGTGCCGTTTGCGGCGGCGGTGTTCACCAGATCGCGGATCGCTCCGCCGATGAAAATCGAAAGCCCGGCACCTGTCGCCTGCGCCGCGCCCCAGACACCCAAGGCAAGGCCACGACCGGCAAAACCGGTGACCTTGATCGTCATGGCGGCCATCAGGGTCGACACTGCAAAGAGGCCGCCACCCAGACCGATCAGCGCCGCTCCTACGAAAAACAAGACAGGCGATGCCATCGGTGCCGACAGCAACACGCAGCTGAACGCGACGATGCCAACGACCAGACCCCTCCCGCCGATGCGAAATGGATCGGTGCCGCGTGCCAGCCAACGTGCCGCCAGAGCAAACCCCAAAAGCGCGCCGGCAGACCACATCGCGGTCAGCAACGTCGTGGATGACACCGACAGCCCAAGGATTTCGCCGCCATAGGGTTCCAGCAGCACGTCTTGCATGTTGAATGCCACGGTGCCGACGAAGATCGTGAAGATCAGACGCAGCACGTCGTTTTCCCTGGTGAAATCGGCCCATGCGTTCAGAAAGATCGGGCGCTCGGCCGCGCGCTCGGCCTTGGTCATCGGCGACATTTTCTCCTGCTTCCACAGTGCGATGACATTCAGCACCATCGTGACAACGGCGGCCCCCTGCACGACCTGCACCAGCAGCAGGGATGTATAGTTGCGCAGCAGGGTGCCGATGATCACGGCGGAAAGACCCATACCCAAAAGGTACATGACATAGAGCAGCGAGACGACCTTTGGGCGGGTTTCTTCGGTTGCGCGGTCCGCAGCCAGCGCAAGGCCCGCAGTCTGGGTCATGTGCATGCCAAGGCCGGTCAGCAGGAACGCAAGCGCCGCTGCGGCCTGACCGAAACTGCCCGCGTCAATTGCGCTGTCGCCCGCCAACACCAACAAGGCCATGGGCATGATCGCCAGCCCGCCGAACTGCCAGAGCGTGCCGAACCAGAGATAGGGAATGCGTTTCCACCCGATGGCCGAGCGGTAGTTGTCGGACTTGAAACCCAAAAGCGCGCGGAAGGGAGCGATCAGAACCGGAATGGCGATCATCGCGGCCACGATCATGGCGGGAACCGACAGTTCCACGATCATCACCCGGTTGAGCGTGCCCAAAAGCATCACGGCGGCCATGCCGACCGAAATCTGGAACAGCGACAGACGCAGCAGTTGCGACAGCGGCAAACCCTCGCTGGCCGCATCCGAAAAGGGCAGCATCTTCAGCGTCATGGCTTTGATCGAGCGCTTGCGGATCATGGGCGGAATTCCAGGGCCTGGGAGATGTAGAAACCGGATGTGACCCGCTCGACTGGACGGATCTTGCCGCGGGTTTGGGCCGCGATTGCGGCGGGTGTGTGCGGCACCATCGTGGGCGAGCGATCCGTGCGCGGAAACAGCTTGCCCATGCGCCACATCGCCATCAGCAGGGGCGTGCGCGGGGCGACGGTAAAGACCATGTTCATGCCGACGCGCGGTGCCACATCGTCCAGGATGCGGCCAATGTCGGCGGCGGAATAATAGATCAGGCTGTCCATCGCGATGATGTGGTCGAACCGGCCCAGCCCCCGGTCCAGCATGTCGCCCGCTTCCAGACGCAGCGACCCTGCCACATGGGCGGGACGGCGCTTTTGCGCGATGTCGATCAGGCGGGGCGAAATGTCGATGCCGACAACGTCTGCACCGCGCATGGCCAGTTCGCAGGCCAGGGCACCCGTGCCACAGCCCGCGTCCAGAATGCGCGCGCCCTGAAGGTCGTGCGGCAATTGCGCAATCAGCAAATCCCGCATCCGGTCACGGCCTGCGCGCACGGTGGCGCGGATACCCGACACGGGGGCATCGGATGTCAGACGCTCCCATGTGCGGGTGGCCGTGGTGTCGAAATAAGTTTCGACACGGTTGCGGGTGGCTTCATATGTCATCAGTCGAAACCCAGCAGATCAAAGATTTCACGATCCGGCAGCGACTTGGGTGCCATCGGTTCGGTGCCGCCCCAGAGGGTCTCGGCCAGACGGATGTATTCCTTCTGAACGGCGGCGATATCGTCATCGAGGTCCATCTCGAACAACGTCTTCTTCTTCAGGCGCGACCGGCGGATGGCATCCAGATCGGGAAGGTGCGCAAGCCGGTTGAAGCCCACCGTCTGGCAGTAGCGGTCTACCTCGTTGGTATCTTTGGAGCGGTTGGCGACGCATCCCGCCAGACGCACCTTGTAGTTCGACGATTTCGCCTCGACCGCCGCGATGATGCGGTTCATGGCATAGATGCTGTCGAAGTCGTTGGCGGTCACGATCAGCGCGCGGTCGGCGTGTTGCAGGGGGGCCGCAAAGCCGCCGCAGACCACGTCGCCCAGCACGTCGAAAATCACCACGTCGGTGTCTTCCAGCAGGTGATGCTGCTTGAGCAGTTTGACGGTCTGCCCGACGACATAGCCGCCGCAGCCCGTGCCTGCAGGCGGTCCGCCCGCTTCGACGCATTTGACACCGTTGTAGCCTTCGAACACGAAGTCCTCTGGGCGCAGTTCCTCGGCATGGAAATCCACGTCTTTCAGGATGTCGATCACCGTCGGCACCAATCGGCCCGTCAGGGTAAAGGTGCTGTCGTGCTTGGGATCGCAGCCGATCTGCAGAACGCGTTTGCCCAGCTTGGAAAAAGCTGCCGACAGGTTCGAAGAGGTGGTCGATTTGCCGATGCCGCCCTTGCCGTAGACGGCAAAGACCTTCGCGCCTTCAATCTTGGCGCTTTCGTCCTGATGTACCTGAACGGAACCTTCTCCGTCCCCTCCGAAGATGGGTATGTTTCTATCGAGTGGGCTCATTTTGGTCCCTTTCCAAAAGTTTGGGTCATTCGGCTGCAATGCCCTCTAGTCTGTCTTCGATCGCGTCCGCCGCGTTTCGCAACGCGGCCAGCGTCGCCGCATCGGGTGTCCAATAGGCGCGGTCCGAGGCTTCCAGCAGGCGGTTTGCCATGCGCATGGAAGACTGCGGGTTCAGCTCCGAAAGCCGTTTGCGCATGACGTCGTCCAGCACAAAGGTCTCGGACAGTTCGCGGTAGATCCACGGTTCGACCTTGCCGGTGGTCGCAGACCAGCCGACGGTGTTGGTGATCTGTGCCTCAATGGTGCGCACACCTTCGTGGCCGTGTTTCAGCAGCGGTTCGTAGAACTTCGGGTTCAGACTGCGGGCGCGGGTTTCCAGCGCTACCTGGTCCTGCAGGCTGCGCACCTTGGTGCCGCTGCGGGTCTGGTCCCCGATGTAGATTGGCGTCTCTGCCCCGTTCTTGGCGCGTTTGACGGCGGCGGCAATGCCGCCCAACGTGTCGAAATAATGGTCGACCGTGGTGATGCCAAGTTCGACCGATTCAAGGTTCTGATAGGCCAGATCGACGGTGCGCAGCGTGTCTTGCAACAGCTCGGATTGCTGCGATGTCTCGCCGTCGGTGCCATAGGCGAAACTCTTGCGCGCCTGATAGGCGTCCGCCAGATCGCCTTCGTCTTCGAAGGCAGAGCTGTCCACCAGCTGGTTGACGTTCGAGCCATAGGCTCCTTCGGCGTTCGAGAAGACCCGCAGGGCAGCTGTTTTCAGATCGCATTTCTGCGTTTCGGCAAAGGCCAGCGCGTGCGCGCGGATCGGGTTCAGATCCAGCGGCTCGTCGGCCATCGCGCATTGCAACGCCGCATCGGCCAGCAGCTTGGTCTGCAGCGGCAGCAGGTCGCGGAAGATACCCGACAGCGTCATCACCACGTCAATACGCGCGCGGCCCAGATCGGCCAGCGAAACCAGATCGGCCCCGCACAGCCGTCCGTGCGTGTCGAACCGCGGCTTTGCGCCCATCAGGGTCAGCGCCTGTGCGATCGGGCCGCCGTTGGATTTGATATTGTCCGACCCCCACAACACCAGTGCAACCGTCTTGGGCAGGCTTGCGTGGGTGTCCAGCAACTCCTGCGCCTGACGGGCGCCGTCGGCCATGGCAAAGGCGGTGGGCATGCGGAACGGATCGAAGGCATGAATGTTGCGGCCCGTGGGCAGGATCTCGGGCGCGCGGATCACGTCGCCGCCGGGCACCGGCTTGATGAACTGGCCGTTCAGCGCGCGCATCAGCGCCTCAAGCTCGACGTTGCGCGACAGGTGCCCGCGCGCAGTCTCGCGCTCTGCCTTGGTGTCAAAGCTCATCAGCGCAAGCGTGTTCTCGACAGCCTCGGGCGACATTGCGCGGCCGACGATGTGCAGACCGTCTGGGATCAGGGCCGCTTCGGTCTCCAGCAGTTTCAGCCAGAGCGTGTTCAGATCGCTGCCGTCCAGGTGCACGATCTCGGCCTGGGCGCGGATCAGCTCTTCCAGTTCCGCACGGCCTGCGTCATCCACGCTCAGCCCGCGCCATTTGGTCAGGCTGTCCTTCACATCTGCCAATCCACGGTAAAGCCCCGACGACTGCAGCGGCGGCGTCAGATGCGTGATCGTCACGGCATTGCTGCGGCGTTTCGCAAGCGTCGCCTCGGACGGGTTGTTGGCGGCATAGAGATAGACATTGGGCAGATTGCCCATCAGCCGCTCGGGCCAGTCCTTGCCACCCAGACCGTTCTGCTTGCCGGGCATGAATTCCAGCGCGCCGTGCATCCCGAAGTGCAGGACCACATCGGCGCGCAGGTCGTTTTTCAGATAGAGATAGAACGCGCTGAAGGCATGCGTCGGCGCAAAGCCGCGCTCGAACAGCAACCGCATCGGGTCGCCTTCATAGCCGAACGTGGGCTGAACGCCGACAAAGACCTTGCCAAAGCGCGCACCCAGTACAAAGACTTCGCGTCCATTCGACTGAACGCGTCCGGGGGCAGGCCCCCAGGAGGCTTCGATCTCGTCCAGCCACGGCGTGCCTGACACGATGGTATCCGCGCTGACGGTCGCCGCGACGTTGGCATCCTGACCATAGGTCTGCGCGTTGCCGTGCAGGATTGCATCGCGCAGAGCGTCGACGGTCGCGGGCGGCTGGATGTCATAGCCGTCCCGCTCCATCTGGTGCAGCGTGTTGTGCAGGCTTTCGAAGACGGACAGATAGGCGGCGGTGCCCACGGCCCCTGCGTTCGGTGGAAATCCGAACAGAACGATGCCCACGGTCTTGTCCGCATTCTTCTTGCGGCGCAGCAGGGCCAGACGCTCTGATTTCTCGACCAGCGCGTCGATACGCTCGATGCAGGGTGCCATCGCCTTGACCATACCCTGCGCCGCGCAACGGTGCGCGCAGCCCTGGCAGCCTTCGGGGGCATGGCGTCCGGCAAAGACGGTCGGGTTGGTTGCGCCGTCGATCTCGGGCAGGGCGACCAGCATGGTGGCCTCGATCGGGCTGAGGCCCTGACCGCCGTTTGCCCATTGCGAAAGAGTCTGAAACTCCAGCGGTTGCGCCGCGACATAGGGCACGTCCAGTTCGCTCAGCGCGCGAACGGCACCGTCGGTGTCGTTGTACGCAGGGCCGCCGACCAGCGAAAAGCCGGTCAGAGAGACGATGGCGTCGATGCGCCCCTTGTGGAACGCGTCGATTGCGGGGCGTCCGTCCAGTCCGCCGGCAAAGGCCGGGATCACGCGCAGCCCCCGCGCCTCGAAGCTGCGGATCACGTGATCGTAATGGGCCGTGTCGCTGGCCAGAATATAGCTGCGCAGCATCAGCAAGCCGATGGTGGGGCCCGTGCCCTTGAGGTGCAGATCGGCCAGATCTGTCGTGATGCGCTGTCCCGGAAGATCGGGATGATAAAGCCCGACCTCGGGATATTCCACGGGCGCTTTCGCGACCGTGCCGCGCCATTCGGGCCGTACCGCATAGCGCGAGATCAAAAACCGCACCAGGCTGTCGATGTTGTCGTCGGACCCGCCCAGCCAATATTGCATCGACAGGAACCACGCCCGCAGGTCCTGGCTTTTGCCGGGGATCAGGCGCAGGATCTTGGGAATGCGGCGCAGCATCTTCATCTGGCCTGCGCCCGCATTGCCGGATTTCTTGGCAGGCTTCAGCTTTTTCAGCAACGCCATCGCCCCAGTCGCAGGACGCATCATGTCCAGATCGCCCATCTTGGTCAGCTGGACGATTTCCTGATCGGCGATGATGCCCACCATCGCGTCGCAGGCATCGCGCCGCGCCTTGAGGTCGGGCAGGATCGCCTTGATGTGATCTTCGAGAAAGATGACTGATGTCACGATGATGTCGGCGGCTGCGATGTCTGCTTTTGCATCTGCCAGCGCGTCTTCGTCCTTGCCCCACTCGGCAGCGGCGTGAATGTGCAGCGCCAGACCGGGAAAGTCATCCGCAAGCCCCGGTGCCGCACGCGCGGCAGGGCCCGCCGCGTGGCGGTCCAACGTCAGCAGAACGACGTTATAGGGCTTATGCATTACGTCATCGCGCAAAGTGGGCCTTCGCTTCGTAAAGGGTGTCGAGGCTGATCTCGTGCAGCCCTCGTTCGGTGGCGTAGAATTCGGTGTTCCGGCGGGCCTTGCCGCGCACGAAGAACGGGATTTTCTTCAGCTCTTTCTCGGCCTCGGACAGCCAGATGACATTGTCGTCCTGCGGTGCCGCTTCGGGTGCAGGCGCAGTCTGCGGCGTCGCATGGCCGCCGTGATGGCTGGGGCCTGCGGCATCGTTGAATTCAAAGTCTTCGCGGAACATGTGCAGCAGGTGCTCTTCCAGCCCCATGACCAGCGGGTGAATCCACGTGTCGAAAATCACGTTCGCGCCTTCGAACCCCATCTGCGGAGAATAGCGGGCCGGGAAATCCTGCACATGCACGGGGGCAGAGATGACGGCGCATGGAATGCCCAGACGCTTGCCGATGTGGCGTTCCATCTGGGTGCCGAGGATCATTTCGGGTTGCAGCGCTTCGATGGCGCGCTCGACGGCAAGGTAATCGTCGCTGATCAGCGCCTCGAGGCCATAGTCCTTGGCCAGCGTGCGGACGTCGCGCGCATATTCGCGGTTGTAGCAGCCGATGCCCGCAACCTCGAAACCCATCTCGTCGCGCGCGATGCGGGCTGCTGTTTTGACGTGCGTTCCATCGCCGAAGATGAACACGCGCTTGCCGGTCAGATAGGTGCTGTCGACCGAACGCGACCACCAGCTTTGACGCAGGCAATCGCTGTCGATCTGTGCGGCAGAGCCGGAGTGCCTGCGGACTTCCTCGATGAAATCCCAAGTCGCCCCTGCACCGATTGGCACGACCTTGGTGTAGGGCTGGCCGAATGTCTTTTCGCAATACCGAGCGGCCTGTTCGCCGGTTTCAGGGTAGAGCAGCACGTTGAAATGCGCCTGTCCCATTCGCGCGATATCGCCGGGCGTGGCCCCCATTGGAGCGGTCACGTTCACCTCGATCCCCAGCTCATAGAGCAGGTTGGTGATTTCCTGAACGTCGTCGCGGTGACGAAAGCCCAAGGCGGTCGGACCGATGATGTTGCAGCTGACACGTGCGGTCTTCTCTGCCGGTTTGGCCAGATGCCGAACGATCTGAAAGAACGTCTCGTCCGCGCCGAAGTTCTCCTTGCGCTGGTAGCTGGGCAGTTCCAGGGGGATGACAGGGATCGGCAAGCCCATGGTTTCGGCCAGACCGCCGGGATCGTCCTGTATCAGTTCGGCAGTACAGGACGCGCCGACGATGATCGCCTCGGGCTGAAACCGGTCATAGGCATCCTGACAGGCCCGCTTGAACAGTCCAGCGGTGTCAGACCCCAGATCGCGCGCCTGAAATGTCGTGTAGGTGACGGGCGGGCGATGGTCGCGGCGTTCGATCATGGTGAACAGCAAGTCGGCATAAGTGTCGCCCTGCGGGGCGTGCAAGACGTAGTGCAGACCCTTCATGCCGGTCGCCACGCGCATTGCACCGACGTGCGGTGGGCCTTCGTATGTCCAGACGGTCAGCTTCATTGTGCAGCCTCCAGCGCGGGGCCGTTCAGAATGCGTTTCCGGCGCAAGGGGCGCGCAAAGAGCGAGGCGAGATCGCCCGCCTGTTCGTAGAAATGCACCGGGGTGAAAACCAACTCGATGGCCCATTTGGTCGACAGGCCTTCGGCCTCGAGCGGATTGGCAAGGCCTAGCCCACAGACGGTCAGATCGGGCCGCGCCGCGCGGCAACGGTCCAGTTGCAGATCGACGTCCTGCCCTTCGGAAATCTGCGGGCCTGCGGGCAGCAGGTCCAGGTCGGGGCCGTGGATTTCATCGTGAATATAGGGAGAGCCAACCTCGACCGCCCGCATGCCGCATTCACGCGTCAGGAACCGCGCCAGTGGAATTTCCAGCTGGCTGTCCGGGAAGAAAAACACCGACTTGCCGTCCAAGGCCTCGGCGGCTTGCGCAACCGCCTGACGGGCACGGCGGCGGGGCGCTTCGGTAACGGTATCGAATGTGTCCTGCGTGACACCAAATTCGGATGCGATTGCGGCCAGCCAGGCGGTCGTGCCCTCTTCGCCCAGGGGGAAGGGCGCCGCAAGGTGGCGTGCACCGCGCCGGATCAGGGCCGCGTGCGTGTCGCTGAGAAACGGCTGGGTCAGGGCGAACACGGTGTTCGGCCCCACGGCCACATCCGCGTCAATCGTGCGCGCGGGCAGAACCTGAACCGGTCCGACGCCCAGGTCGGCCAGAAGGCTCAGCATCTGGTCCTCGACCACGTCGGGCAATGCGCCCACGACGACCAGATTACGCTCTTGCGTGGCGGGCAGGACCGGAACCATCGACGCCAGACAGGCATCTTCGCCTTGGGTAAACGTGGTTTCGATGCCCGACCCGGAATACTCCAGAACCCGCACCTTGGGCGCGTAGAGTTGCGTCAGCCGTTCGGCGGCGCGGCTCAGGTCCAATTTGATTACCTCGGACGGGCACGAGCCCACCAGAAACAGCTGCCGGATGTCGGGGCGGCGCGCCAGCAGCGTCTCGACCTCGCGGTCAAGTTCGGCGTGGGCGTCATTCAGGCCCGCCAGATCCGATTCTTCCAGGATCGCGGTGCCGAATCGTGGCTCCGCAAAGATCATGACGCCGGCGGCGCTTTGCAGAAGATGCGCGCAGGTCCGCGAACCGACCACCAGAAAGAACGCATCCTGCATCTTGCGGTGCAGCCAGATGATCCCGGTCAGACCGCAGAACACTTCGCGCTGGCCGCGCTGCTTCAGCACGGGGGCGGACCGGCAGCCCAGTGCGGGCGGTGGGGTCATCCGGTCGGTCATGCCGCCACCTGCATTTGCAGACGCGCAGCGCGCAGTTTCCACAGGAACTGCCCCGCGTTCACCACATAGGTGGCATAGGCCAGCAGGATGATAGCAATCAGCATGTCGGGCGCAAAGGCACCGGTCAGCAGACCGTAAAGATACAAGGAATGCAGGGCGATAACGGCAAAGCTGAACACATCCTCCCAAAAGAACGCGGCGGCAAACAGCCATTGGCCGAACACCACCTTCTCCCAGATCGCGCCGGTGACCATGATCAGATACAAAAAGCCGGTTTTGACAATGATCGAGGCCGTCGCGATTCCATAGCCTTCGCCGCTGGTCATGTAGCGGATGACGAGGGCAAGCGAGATCAGGAAGACCGCGAATTGAACGGGCGCCAGAACACCCTGAACCACGGTCCAGACGGTCGCATCACGGCGCGCGCGCTGCTGGGGCGTATAAAGCCCGAACGTCTGCGATTGTGCTGCGCTGGTCATTTGTTGCCCTCCCCTTGGCGTGTGTCTTCTATCGAATAATCTGGCAGGGCCGCCGGGTTGTGTCAACTTTGATTTACAGTTTTGCCGGAGATTTAAGCCCGCATTTGCGTGGGTTTCCTTGGTGTACCCGTTTCTAAATATGGCTCAAGAAAATAGATGTCATAATAAATTGACATATTTTACGTGATGAAGGACGCTACGGGGCATCTCGACCGCCACAGGGCCCCGATGGGCTGGGGCAGGTCTTCTTCTGGGGGGATTGCGGTGTTTCAGAATCAGCAGGATTTTCTGACAGACATGTCCCGCGAGATTGACCGCGTGGCGCTTCACGCGCTTACCGTTCTAATCTCGGCCCGGTGCAAGGCCGCAACCGGAACGGAACCTGCCAGTGCGCCCGCGCCCGCCCTCTGCCTCGATGAAATGAACAGACGTCTGTATGACGCCGCGATTTCGCCGGATCGCAATCTGGTCTGGGCGACCGTGCGCGACATGCAGGGCGCGGGTCTTTGTAATAAGGTGATAAAATCGGCATTTGTGCCCCACGTCGCGCGCCAGCTTGGGGCCGACTGGGTGGCGGACAATGCCAGCTTTGCCGCGGTCACGATCGGATGCGCGCGGCTTCAGGCGATTGTCAGCCGCCTGGAGGAAGATCCGCCCCTGGCGCTGGATGCAGGCCCGCATCACAGTTGTCTAGTCGTCGTGCCCGAAGGCGAACAGCACACGCTGGGTGCCGTCGTGCTGGCCGACCAGCTGCGCCATCGCGGGGCGGTGCCCCAGCTGATACTGGGAATCAGCGCATCGGGGCTGGCCCAATGCGTGCGGTCCCGGCCCTTTGATATGGTCATGATCTCGGCATCCCAAGGCAGGCCGCCCGCAGATTTGCGCGCTTTGGTGGACAGCAGCCGACTGCAAACACATGGCCCGAAAGTCATTATCGGTGGTGGTATTTTAGATCAGAATGTCGATCTCAAGGCGGCGACCGGGGCCGACTTCTTGTCCGGTGATGTGCACGAGGCGCTTGATTTCTGCGCCTGAGACTGTTGTTAAGCTGAAAACCCAAGATTGATCCGCGTGCCTGTGGAACATGCTTTTATCCGAGCGAAGGATTTCGACCAATGACGTCACAAGGTGAAAAAACTTGGGCACTTGGGCTGATGCCCAAGGTTGATCCCAAGGATGTGACGGACATCATTTCAAGAATTTCGGATGTTGCGCTGGTCCTTTCCGACACGGGAAAGATCACGTCTATCTCGTGCAATCCGGATTTTGTCGGGCGGGACGCAGTCAAAAAATGGGCAGGCCTGCAGGTTCAGGATGTTCTGAATGTCGAATCCGTTCCAAAGTTCGAACTACGTCTCAAGCAGTTCAGGGAAAATTCCGGCAGCGCGAAAGCTGTCGAGCTGAACCATATCGCCCGCGACGGTCTGGACGAATTGCCGATGCGCTATAGCCTGCACGCAATCGGCTCTGACGGCGATATCCTGATGCTGGGCAGTGACATGCGGCCCATCGCTGACATGCAGCAGCAATTGGTTTCGGCGCAGATCGCGCTTGAAAACGACTACGAGGCGCAGCGCGAACATGACATCCGGTTCCGTGTTCTCATGGAATCGTCTGACACGGCAACGCTTTTGGTGTCCGTGAAAGATGGCAATGTCGTCGCCTGCAATGCGGCGGCGGAAAAGCTTTTGGGAAAGCCCCGTGGCGTTCTTGTCGATGGCCCTCTTGATGCGGAGTTCGAATCCAAGGGGCGGGCGGACGTGGTTAACCGCATGGTCTCTGCCGCGTCCGAACAATCCGTTTCTCCGGTGATTGCAAAGTCCAGGCTGACCAAGCTGATGCTGTCCCTGCGGCCCACCCTGTTTCGGGGTGTGAATGGCCAGATGCTGCTGTGCAAGATCACCGTGGCAGGCGGCGCGGACAGGTCGCTGGATCAGTTGCAGGCCCAGCTTACGGGGCTTTACGACAGCGGCGTGGACGCGATTGTCTTTGTCGATGCGGCGGGGCAGATCCTCAGCGCCAATGACGCTTTTCCAAAACTGGCCGATATCACGCACGCCTACAGCCTTCGGCACCGGTCCATCTCGGAATTCCTCGGCCGTGGATCGGTGGATGTGAACGTCATGCTCGAGAATGCGCGGCGCACGGGGCAGATGCGCCTTTATGCGACCAGGTTGGTCAGCGAGCATGGGTCCGAGCGTGCCGTCGAAATCTCGACCACCCAGATCAGTGCGGGCGGGCAAGCCATCTTTGGCATGATCATCCGCGATTCCCGGCGCGTCGAAGCGTCGGGTGGTCCGAAAAAGCAGATCACCGACGTTGACATGCAATCGGTCATCGAACTGATCGGTGGCCACTCCTTGAAGGACATCGTGGCCAGAACGACCGATGTGGTCGAGAAGATGTGCATAGAAACGGCTGTTGAAATGACTTCGAACAACCGCGTTGCGGCAGCCGAAATGCTGGGCCTGTCGCGACAGTCACTGTATGTGAAGCTTCGGAAATACGGGCTTCTCAGCAAGGGCTGAACCATTCCCGTTGTTCCTGTCGCGCTGCGCGGATGACCTGAGCGTCTTGCGCTCCCAGAATGCCGCCATCTGTTCGCGCGCTTCCTCGACGGACCCTGCAATGCCGTCAAAGCCCATCAGCGCGAGCGTCGGCCGCGTTTCCTCGACGTCTTGTCCGCTGACCAGCAGATAGGCCTGCGGACAACAGATGTGCAGGGCGATGACAAGTTTCGACAGTTTTTCGATCGAATGGCGCCCCGACATGGACAGACCGACGATGCCCTTTGGCTCCCGCTCGATCTCGGCCACCAGCGCGTCGTGTTTCAGTCCCAGCTTGAGCGAGATATCCCAACCTTCCTTGCGGAAGAGGTCAGCGGCCATCTTGACCCCCAGTGTGTGATCTTCGCCGGGCACAGAGGCGAACACCGCCGATTTCGTCTGGGCGGTCGCGGCGGGTTCGAACAGGTGCCGCATGCCGCGCATAATGGCCAGCATCCGAGTGCTTGCGGTCGTAACCTGGGAAAAGCTGGCCTTGTCCTGCTCCCACCATTCGCCCAGCATCCGTGCCGCACCGGCTAGGTACTTGAGATAGATCTGCTCTGAACTGACACCCTCGGCGCGCAGGCCTGCGATCATCTCTACGGCTGCCTTGGGATCGTCCGACAGCAGTTCGCGGCACAGCTTTTCAAGGTCGGCGTCGGACGTCACCAGCGTCGCATATTCGATTTTCTGACCCTTCGATGCAACGCGACGGATGACTTCGCGCGCCAGGCTCAGAACTGTATCTTCGGGCAGCCGCTCTTTCAGTCGGAGGATGTTCGCCTGGCTTCTCTCGTAAACCCGGTATTCAAGCGGCTCCCGGAAAGAAGGCTCCGACGACATGTTCTGTTCTCTTGGCATCTCCAATAACTCCCCCTGATGCAAAAGGCAGATTTCTGCCGTTTGCCAACTGCATTTCTAGCGGCCTGTTTGCGGAGCACTCACAAGGGTTTACCCAAGTGACGAGTATTGCATGAATTCGCTACTGAGGGCCTCCCCACCTCAAAGTATCGAATAGCTCGGGACTGCTGTTTCGGTTGGATGTATTCAGGATTTCGGATAAGACTTTGTCGCATCGCACGAGTTCAGAGAATAGAACGGGTTGGTTTCAAACCAGTTCTCTTATACGGAATTTGAAGACAACCCTGCGGTCAAGAACTCCACCTTTTCTAGAGTTCCAGTTTAAAACAGCTTAAACTTTCAGCAACAGTTCGGAATTCCCACTGCGTAGTTCTACCTGCGGAAATTTGCGCGAAGTCGGGCAAAGTGACGTGAAGTCGCGGGAACTAGCCCAGCATGCGGATCAGGTCGGCGATGCCGCGCGCGTGCATCTTTTCACGGATGCGCGAACGGTGACCCTCGACCGTGCGCTGGCTGACTTTCAGCTCGTTTGCGATCTCTTTGTTCAGTTTTCCCAACAGCAGATGATGCAGAACCTCACGCTCGCGGTCGGTCAGTTTGGCAAGGCGGTCCGACACGATCTTTTTCGAGATAACAGCAGGTTGACGGTTGAACAGCATCCCAATGGCCAGGTTGACGGCATTAAGCAGGTCCTCGGCGCGGGCGGGTTTTTCGATGAAATCAATCGCCCCGGCCCGCATCGCCTGCACGGCAATCGGCACGTCGCCATGGGCTGTCACGACGACGGTGGGCAGCGATATCCCCTGTTCGTTCAGATGGGCCTGCAACTGTGTTCCGCTCATACCGGGCAAGCGGACGTCAAGCAGCAGACAGGCCTTGCGGTCGGGATCGAACACCCGAAGGAAATTCTCGGCCGAGGCGCAGGGAATCGTGGCATGCCCGTGTGCACCCAAAAGCGCGCACAGCGATTTCAGCACGCCTGGATCATCCTCCACTACGTAAATGGATAGATTCTCCTCAAACCTATTCATCATGTTCCTCCCTTGCCGGTAGCGTGAACCCGATGGTCGCGCCGACCTCTGATGGCTGCACCCAGATGCTGCCGCCATGAGCCTGGACTATAGAGCGACACAGCGACAGGCCGATGCCCATCCCCTTTGTTGTCGATGCGTGGAAAGGTTCAAAGATGTAATTTTGCATTTCGGTCGGAATACCGGGGCCTGTGTCCTGTATCAGCACCTGAACGTCCCCGTTGTCGCGGGTCACGGAAATGGTCAACGCCTGCGTTTGCGATGTGCGCATCGCACTGATGCTGTTGCGCACAAGATTCAGGATCACCTGCCCGATCTGCACCGGATCGGCCAGCACCTGCGGCAGCTCATCCTGGGCTGCGATGTCGATTTTCAATCGTGGCAACTGGCTGGCCACGGTGGCAAGGTCCACACCTTGCCGGATGGCGGGCATGACGTCGATATAGTCGGCGTTCAGGTCGCCACGGGTGATGAAATCCCTGATCCGGCGCACCAGTTCCCCGGCCCGCGTGGTTTCGGCGATGGCGTCGTCCATCAATTCGCCTGCGCGTTCGGGCATTTCGACCTTGGCGTTGATGAATTCCTGCCGACAGGCGCTGACGTAGTTCGAGACCGCCGACAATGGCTGGTTCAGTTCATGCGCGATGGCCGAAGCCAGCTCTCCCAGCGAACTGGCCCGTGCCGCATCCAGCAACGCGTGCCGCAGCCGGATCTCCTCGGCCTCCGAGGTTTTTTGCGCGTCGCGGGCCAGACGCTCGCGTTCCAGACTGTTCAGCGCGAACAAGGCACGGCGCAGAATGCGCAGCGCGTCGCGGTCGGTGGCGTCAAATGGTTTGCTGCTGTCGCGCCGCTCTTCACGCCACAGGGCAAACGATCCCCGAGGGGACAGCCGCGCGGTCCCGTCCTCGCCGACGGTTTCGACCTTTTCCGGCTTGCCCGCCCAACGGATCGTCTGGTCGAAACTGGTGCGCAACAGCACAAGGTGGTCCGCGCCATCCTCGGACAGTTCAAGATAGGCGGCACCGGCGGCCACACTCATCTGTCCGGCATCCATGTCCACGATGGCGGACAGGGTCTCGGTGGCAGCCACACCATCGACCGACCGTGCGCGCAGCGGCTCGAAATCTATCGCGGTGTAGGGCACCGTCCCGCTTTGGATCACATCCTTGCCCAGAACCAGGATCATGCCCTGTGCATCGCTAAGCTCCATCAGACCGCGCGCCTGATCCTGGATCAGCGCGCCAAGCGGTCGCCCCGTCCGGGCCTGTTGTTCGATTTGGAATGCGGTCTTTTCCGCCTTGATGCTTTTCTGAAGCTGGTTCGTGTTCTCGATGCTTTGCAACAGCGCCGACGTGGTGCTGCCCAGAAGCTCGGCAAAGCGCAGCCTGCTGGACGACACCAGCCGTGGCCCATAATGATGGCACGCCACAAGCCCCCAAAGCCTGTCATTGGTGATCAACGAGATCGACATGCTGGCACCCACGCCCATGTTGTTCAGATATTCGACATGCACAGGCGCGACGGCACGCAGTTTGGAAAACGTAAGGTCCAGCGGGCGGATCGCCTCGGCGTTCGCAACCTCGCCCGAGCGGTCGACGATGGGGATGCGTACGCTGTTGATGTCCGGGATCGTGCGCATGACGTTCAACAGGAAATGCCGCCGCGCAGGTTCGGGGATGTCCGAGGCCGGGTAATGCAGCCCCAGAAAGCTGTCGGGGCGGTCGGTGCTTTCGGCGATGACCTCGCCGTGTTTGTCCTCGGCAAAGCGATAGATCATCACGCGGTCGAATCCGGTTGCCTCGCGGATCATTTTGGCGCTGATATTCGCCAGTTCGCCCAGCACATCCGGCTTGAACAATTCGGTGATCACCCCACGCCGCAGCATCTCGTCTTCCCAGACGGCTGCGGGCTTGGGCTCTGACGTGACGAACTCAAGAATGATGTGGTCGTCGCTACGATGGGGCAGGCATTCGGCGTCGATGCGCG
The DNA here is from genome assembly GCF_024733015.1 of Pseudosulfitobacter koreensis. Lineage (GTDB taxonomy): Bacteria > Pseudomonadota > Alphaproteobacteria > Rhodobacterales > Rhodobacteraceae > Pseudosulfitobacter > Pseudosulfitobacter koreensis. The sequence continues at coordinate 262,065 of NZ_JANKJG010000001.1, read as the reverse complement.
TGCCGTCCGGTGCGTCAAAACTGAAGAACCACGGTTGCAGCAGCTCGGGCGTGGTGGTGACGCGGTCGATCCGGGGCAGGGCCGCGGCGTTATCACCACCGATCACGAAGTCCAGCGTCTGCCCCAGGATCGTCTCGGGCGCATGTCCCAGATAGGATGCGGTGTTAAGGCTTGCGTATTCGATTATGCCGGTCTCGTTGTTCAGGGCGATCAGCGCGCCGTGCGGCTGCACAGCGCCGATCAGGTGGATCGGTTCGCGGTCGCAGGTCGTCAGATCAACCTGATCGGTCGTCACGTAGCTGCCCTTTGCAGGGTCGGCCGAGGTTGCTCCAGCGGGGCCAGCCAGTCGGCCAGCACATCGAACGTATCACGCGCGCCTGCAACCAGATCGTCCAGCGCTGTCCCTTGGGCGTAGCGCAATTCTAGATAGTCATTCGCCAGCGTCCACCGCTGCGCTTTCTGCGCCCGGCCCCAGGCCCAGAACCGCCGCCCCGCGCAATTGTCTGCGTCCAGCAGCCTTTGCGCCGCGCGGTCGACCCCTGTTGCCCCCAAAGTCGCCCCTTCGATCACGTACAGCACCCCCCCAAGCGTTTCCGGCGTCACGATCTGCGCCGCCCGCGTACACTGCGGGCCCCCGCGTAGATCTAGCGCGGTTGCCTTGAGGTCAATCAGGTCCTGCGCCAGAAGGTCAGATCGCCGCACATAGGGATAGCGGTCGCGCCCGTCAGGCATGGTCGCAATCGTCTGTTCGATGGCCCGGTCAAGCGGCGCATAGAAACCGTGAAACCGCTGTATCAGCCGGGTATAGGCATCAAGCTCGATGTTGCCCTCGAACAGCGCCACGAAGGTCGCGTGCAGGTGCAGCTTGGCATGGGCCGCATCCGTCTGCCTGCGCACCACGTCGCGGGCCGTCTCTGCGTGTCGCGGATGAAGGTCTGTCACAGGCTCAACTCCAGTCGGTTAGCGTGAAACTTTTCATCAGCACGCAACGCGTTGCAAGGGTCTGGCGCGTGTCGTGGTGGTGCGGCGGGTCACTGTGAAACGGCGATTGTTTATCCGACGGGCATAGCGGACATGGCCGACGCATATGCCAAATCGCGCCGCAAACAGGATCACGTCTTGAAGAGTGTCCAGCATGCAGCGCCCTTCGCGCAAAAGCAATGCAGCTGCACCGGTCTGGCTTTGGCCAGCCGGTTCAGGCCTTCAGTTTATAGCTGGGCAGGTGTTGAAACGCATCTTTCAGCGCGTCGCCCCACCCGTTCGAGATGGCCTGATAGACGGTGTCCGTGGCGTCGATACGGGTCAGGCGCATGGGGTTCAGGCTGTCGCGGTCATAGATCATCAGATCGAAGGGCAGCCCGACGCTGAGGTTCGATTTCACGGTCGAATCGAACGACACCAGCAGCAGCTTCACCGCGTCTTCAAAGCTTAGCTCGCGGTCATAGGTCCGCACCAGGATGGGCTTGCCGTATTTGGTCTCGCCGATCTGGAAAAAGGGTGTGTCGTCGGTGATCTCGATAAAGTTGCCTTCGGGATAGATCAGGAAGATCGTGGGCTTGCCGGTTCCGATCTGACCGCCAAGGATCACAGATGCGCGGAACTGATCCGCAGCCCCTTGACCGTTGGGCGAGGAATTCACGATGACTTCGTGCAGGGTCTCTCCGACAAGGCGCGCCACCTGAAACATCGTCGACTGGCGCAGGATCGAAGGATCGCGTTCCTCGGTGGTCTTGGACCGCTCCTCAAGCAGGCTGATCATCGCCTGAGTCGTGGCGAGGTTGCCCGCGGTCATGATGACGATCGACCGCTCGCCCGGCACTTCAAAGCTGAACATCTTGCGGGTCACGGCAAAGTTGTCGACACCCGCGCTGGTGCGCGTGTCGGCCATGAAGACCAGACCTTTATCAAGGCGCATTCCGACGCAGTACGTCATGGCAGGCAATCCAAAGCAGTTTCGATGCCTGTGATTACTGCTGGACCTGCAAAGACACAATCATCGATTCGCCGGCAGAGCCCATTCGCATCCCTTCTATGGGAGATGCTTCTTTTGCGTCACGGCCCACGGCGATGCGGATATAGCGTTCGTCGGGTGAAATGCCGTTCGAGACGTCGAAGCCGACCCAGCCCAGCGTGTCCAGATGCACCTCGGCCCAGGCATGGCTTGCGTCCTGGTCGATCTGGTCGTCCATCATCAGATACCCCGAGACATAGCGCGCGGGCAGCCCCGCCAGACGGGCAGCGGCGATGAAGATCTGGGCGTGGTCCTGGCACACGCCCTTGCCACCGGACAGCGCCTCTTCGGCGGTCGTGTCGGCGGCAGTATGGCCCGCCTCGTAAGGAACTGCCTCGATAATCGCCTGCGACAGCGCGTGCAGGCCGGACAGCAGGTCGTCGTGTTTGTCCAGCGTCTGGGCAAAGGCCTGGATCTTGGGGCCCGCATGCGTGGTCAGCGTGGGCATGCGCAGCAGATAGAGCGGCACGCGGCCATAGACCTTGCCCAGAACGCCATGTGTGTTCTCGGTGTTGATGGTGCCGCGCGCCGTGATCTCGACGGAATCCCCCTCGGGCGTGATCGAAACCAGATCGGTCTGGTTGCCGTGGTGATCGGCATAGGAACATTCGATCTTGCCGCCGGTCACGGTCAGATCCCAGTCGGAAACGCTCTGCATCGGCGACGCCACCGGCCGCAGCCGAATTTTTTGAAGTCCGTAGATGACAGGTGCATCATAGGCGTATCGGGTCGTGTGCGTGACGTGCAGTTGCAACTGAAAGATCCTGCCTGTGATTAATGGATGAAACGATAGTCTTTCTCGATCTGCGCGCCCAGGGCCGCCACGTCCGAGATGATCGTGCCCAGAACGTCGTGCAGACCTTCCTCGATGATCGAATGGATATCGCGCCCCTTCAGGCGGGCCGCCATACGTTCCGCCATGTCCAGCGAGGGGCGGCGGTCGTTGTATTCCTCGGACAGGTAATCCAGATTTTCGACGATCTGGCCGGCGCAAAAGGCCAGCGAGCGCGGCATGCGCCGGTCAAGAACAAGGAAGTTGGCGATGTTGGTCGCGGTGTAATCATCCTCGACCGCCCAGCGATAGGACCGGTGCGCCGAAACCGAACGCAACAGCGTTTCCCACTGTACGTTGTCCATGCGGCTGCCCACCAGCGAGGGCGAGGGCAGCAAAGTGTAATACTTCACGTCGATGATCCGCGCGGTGCTGTCCATGCGTTCGATGAACGTGCCCAGCCGACAGAAATCATAGATGTCGTTGCGCAACATGGTGCCGTGCAGCGCCCCGCGCACCAGCGCCGATTGCTGGCGGATGATCGACAGCACCTCGGGCAGATCGGTGTCCGCGATCGGGTTTTTCAACAGCTCGGTGATCAGCATCCACGTCTCGTTGACCGCAGACCACACTTCGGTGGTCAGCGCCGTGCGCACCAGCCGCGCATTGTCGCGCGCCTGTTTTACGACGGACAGAACCGACGACGGGTTGTCGGTGTCGCGCAGCAGATAGTCGATGACGTTGGTGCTGTTGAACTCCGAGTGTTTGGCGGTGAACCCCTGTTGGGCCGCCGATGTGATGATCACCGATTTCCATTCGGTTTCGGTGTTGGTCGAGCGTGTCAGCGCGATGCGAAACCCGGCCTCGATCAAACGGGCGTTGTTTTCCGCCCGTTCCAGACCCCGGAACATCCAATACAGACCGCCTGCGGTTTTTCCCAGCATATCAGTCTTCCAATACCCATGTGTCCTTGGTGCCGCCGCCCTGGCTTGAGTTCACCACGAGCGACCCTTCCTTCAGCGCCACGCGCGTCAGCCCGCCCGGCGTGATGTTCACGCCCTGGGGCGACATCAGCGCAAAGGGGCGCAGGTCGACGTGGCGCGGGGCAAGGCCCGCATCGGTAAAGATCGGCACGGTAGACAGCGACAGCGTCGGCTGCGCGATGTAGTTCGAGGGGCGCGCCTTCAGCTTGGCGCGGAAATCCTCGATCTCTTGTTTGCTGGCGGCGGGGCCGACCAGCATGCCATAGCCGCCCGATCCGTGCACTTCCTTCACCACCAGATCGGCCAGGTTATCCAGCACGTACTGCAGCGAGTCGGAGCAACGGAAGGTCTGGACGTTCTTCAGGATCGCGCGCTCGCCGGTATAAAACTCGACGATCTCGGGCATGTAGCAATAGATCGCCTTGTCATCGGCGACACCCGTTCCCGGTGCGTTGGCAATGGTGACATTGCCCGCGCGGTACACATCCATGATGCCCGGAACGCCCAGCAACGAGTCCGGATTAAAGGTCAGCGGGTCAAGGTATTCGTCGTCGATCCGGCGATAGATCACGTCGATCACCTTGTGACCTTCGGTGGTACGCATCGCGATCTTGCCGTCAACGATTCGCAGGTCGTGCCCTTCGACCAGTTCGACACCCATCTGGTCGGCCAGGAACGAATGTTCGTAATAGGCCGAGTTGTGGATGCCCGGCGTCAGCACCGCCACGGTGGGGCGACCTTCGCAGCTGGCTGGGGCAGAGGCGGCAAGCGACCGGCGCAGGTTCTTGGGATAATCGCTGACCGGCTGAACCTTGATCTTGCTGAACAGCTCGGGGAACATCTGCAACATCGTCTCGCGGTTCTCCAGCATATAGCTGACACCGGACGGCGTGCGTGCATTGTCTTCCAGAACGTAGAATTCGCCCTCGCCGGTGCAGACGATATCCGTGCCGATGATATGCGTGTAGACGTCGCCTGGGGGCGAAAAGCCGATCATCTGCGGCAGGAACGCATCGTTGTTCTGGATCAGTTCGACCGGAATGATGCCCGCGCGCAGAATGTCCTGGCGGTTGTAAATGTCGTGCAGGAAGGCGTTGATCGCACGCACGCGCTGGTCGATGCCGCGGCTGAGCTTCGCCCACTCCGCTGCGGTAAGAATGCGCGGCACCAGATCGAAGGGGATCAGACGTTCTTCGGCGTCGGACTGGCCGTAGACGTTGAACGTGATGCCGGTGCGGCGAAAGAAGGCCTCGGCCTCCTGGGCTTTGCGGGACAATCGCGTGGTGTCTTGCTTCGAGAACCAGGCGTCATAATCCACATAGGGCGTGCGGACGCTGTCCTGCCCCATCATTTCGCTGAAGTGTTGGCTTTGTGATGTCATGTCTCAAGAGTACATCTTTGCAATCAATGCGCAACAGGGCCTTTGTTCGGACCGTTTATGACCCGCTAAACCGCTCAAATTTCAGGCAAACCCTGTACTTTCGGCGGGCACAGGTCGGCGCCAGTGTCACGCCGCGGCCCTGCCGGATTTGTCCTTGCCAGAAGGGTGCCATCGGCATGAAGCGTATTTTTCTGTCCTTGGCCTTTCACAGCCCCTTGGCAAGGAACCGCCAAGCGTGATGTGGTCCGCCTCAGCCACGATGGCTCAGGAACGCACCGATGACAGCACCCCGATTCACCCCGCCGAAACACGCCTCCTATGACGTCATTCTGATCGGTGGCGCGATGTACGGGTCGTCCGTCGCATGGTGGCTGACCCATCTGGGGTTCGATGGCCGCATCCTGGTGGTCGAGCGTGACTCAAGCTATTCCATGTGCTCGACCGCGCACACCAACAGCTGCATCCGCCAGCAGTTCAGCAACGAGATCAACGTGCGGATTTCGCAGTTTGGCGCCGATTTCGTCCAGAACATGCGCCGCCACATGGGTGATGACCCGGAGGTGCCGAACCTGCCGATCCAGTCTTTCGGCTATATGTACTTGGCCGAGACGCAAGCCCAGGCCGACAATCTGGCGCAGGCCCAGCAAGTGCAGGCAGACTGTGGCGCGGGCACACGGCACATGACGGCGGCCGAGATCAAGGCGGATTATCCGTTCTACAACGTCGACGACATCATCGCGGGCAACCACAACCTGATCGACGAAGGCTATTTCGACGGCGGCACCGTGTTCGACTGGTTCCGCAAGAAGGCCCGCGCAAACGGGGTGGAATATGTGGCGAACGAAGTCGTGGGCCTGACCCTGAACCCAGAGAGCACGCAAGTGACAGGCGTGACGATGGCCACCGGTCAAACCGTGGCTTGCGGCACCGTGGTCAACGCCGCAGGGCCACGCGCCGCAACGGTGGCGGCGATGGCAGGTATTCCCCTGCCGGTCGAGCCGCGCAAGCGGTTCACCTTCATCTTTGCCGCCGCCGAACGGCTGGACCGCGACCTGCCGCTGACCATCGACCCCAGCGGGGTGCACATGCGCAGCGACGGGCTCTATTACATGGCAGGCTGCCCGCCCGACGACGACATGGCCGTCGATGCGGACGACTTTGCCCCCGATCATGGCATCTGGGAAAACAAGGTCTGGCCGGTGCTCGCGCACCGCGTACCGCAGTTCGAGCGGATCAAGCTGGTGAATGAATGGGTGGGGCATTATGCCTATAACACGCTGGATCAGAACGCCATTCTGGGACCGCACCCGGAGGTTTCGAATTTCATCTTCGTCAACGGGTTCTCGGGCCACGGGCTGCAACAGGCCCCTGCCATCGGGCGAGGCACTGCCGAGATGATCATGCATCGGGGTTACCGGTCGCTTGACCTGACCTCGTTCCACTTTGACCGGATCGCACAGGGCGCAGGCTTTGTCGAAAAGGCCATTATCTAAAGGACTGAAATATGCTGGAAAAAATCGTACTCACAGGCGCCGCAGGGGCGCTGGGCCATGCCTTGCGCGAACAGATGTCGAAGATGGCCAAGGAGCTGGTGTCGACCGATATCGCCGAGGCCCAGGGCGATCTGTTGCCGAATGAGACATGGGTTACCGCCGATCTGGGCGAATTCGATCCGATCCTGCAAATGATGGAGGGCGCCAGCATGGTCGTCCACTTCGGGGCCATCGCCAACGAATCCGATTTCGACTCCATCCTGCATTCGAACTTTCGCGGCACCTACAACATCTGGGAGGCCGCGCGTCGCCAGGGCGTGCAGCGGGTGATCTATGCCTCGTCGATCCACGCCGTCGGGATGTACCCCAAGAACGAATACATCGGCGTCGATACGCCCCATCGCCCCGACACATTCTATGGGCTGGCGAAATGCTTTGGCGAAAACCTGGGCCGCATGATGTGGGAGAAAAACGGGATCGAGGCCGTCTGCCTGCGCATCCTGTCCGCCGCGCCCGTCCGCAGCACGCGCGCGCTGGGCACATGGCTGTCGATGCCCGATCTGGTGCGTCTGGTCACCCGCGCGATCGACACGCCAACCACGGAATTCACCATCATCTACGGTGTGTCCAACAACGACCGCTGCCCGGTGGACAACTCGGGTGCTGCGTTCCTGGGGTACAAGCCGCAGGACAATGCGGAACAGTTCGCGGAAGATATCTTTGCCGAGGCGGAGCCTGCCGATCCGTCCGACCCGGCGCAGACGCGTCATGCCGGCCCCTTTGCCACGATCCCCTTCGGTCAGGGCGTGGACCTCAGCAAGATGGGCGGCAGCCAGTCTCAGGATTGATGCAGCAGGGGCGGCGCTGTCACCAGCGCCGCCCCTTTTGGGCTCAGCCATAGAAAAAACTTAGATGTCGAAAAAGATCGTCTCGCCCGGTCCCTGCAGGTGGATGTCGAACAGGTAGGTGCCATCGCCCTGCGGCTGGCCCATCAACGTCGGCACGCGCACTTGATGTTCGATGCGCTTCAGCACCGGATCGGCGTCGTTCGCAGCCTCTTCATCCGCAAAATACATGCGCGTGTGCAGGCCAAGGTTGATGCCGCGCGCAACGATCCACAAGGTGACGTGGGGTGCCATCGGCGTGCCATCGCGGTTTTTCACCGCGCCCGGCTTGATCGTGTCGAACCGGAAGGTTCCGCTGTCCATATCCGTCGGGCAACGTCCCCAGCCATAGACATCCGCATCGGCCCCATCCTGACCGGGATAGATGCCGCTTGCATCCGCATGCCAGATCTCCAGCAGCGCATCGCGCAGCGGCGTGCCGGTGCCGTCCAATACCCGGCCCGTGATCGTAATCCGCTCGCCTTTGGGCGCATCACCCAGCATCGTCGTGCCCAGATCGCTTTCATACACGCCGGTGATGCCGCTGAAATTCGGGGTCAGACCGATGTGAACATAGGGGCCAGCCGTCTGCGACGGGCTTTCCTTCAATGTGTCCAGCTTCTGTACCATCAAAGCCCCTCCAACCGGTTTTCAAACATGGTCTGGCGCACACCGCGCAGGACGATGTCGAACTTGTAGGCGCGCGCGTCCATCGGCACGGTGCGGCGCATGTCGAGCGCGGCAACCAGCGTCTCGATCGCTTCGCGCGACGGGATCGTGCCGACGATAGGGCACTGCCAGATCATCGGATCGCCCTCGAAATACATCTGGGTGATCAGCCGCTGGCCAAAGGACCGCCCGAAGATCGAAAAGTGGATATGCGCAGGCCGCCAGTCGTTCGGACCGTTTGGCCAAGGGTACGGGCCGGGCTGGATCGTGCGGAACTCGTAGTTGCCCTGTTCGTCGGTGATCACCCGCCCGCAGCCGCCAAAGTTGGGGTCGAGCGGGGCCAGATAGCTTTCCTTCTTGTGGCGATAGCGGCCACCGGCATTCGCCTGCCAGACCTCGACCAGCGCATTCGGCACGCCGCGCCCGGTCTCGTCCAACACCCGCCCGTAGACGATGATGCGCGGCCCGATGGCCGATTGCCCGTCGCTGGCAAAGTTGTGGATCAGGTCGGCGTCCTGCGGACCCAGAATGTCACGGGTGAACACGGGGCCCGTATCTTCGCTCAGCGTCGAGGGCATGGCAATCGGTGCCGCAGCGGGCGAGCGTTTGACGCTGGTTTTATAAAGCGGCGTCAGCGCAGGCGGGTGCCAGCCCCGGTCGCGATGAAACAGGCCAGAGGGTTTCTCGGTCATTGCGCATCCTCCATCTCGGCATATGTCGCCTTGGCCAAGGCTATCGCGTGGTTGGCTTTCGGAACACCCGCGTAGATCGCCACGTGCTGAAACGCCTCGATCACATCCTGCTTGGTGGCGCCGGTGCGCGCCGTGGCACGGATGTGCATCGGGATTTCGCTGAAATTGCCCGTCGCCGCCAGCAACGCCAGCGTCAGCATCGACCTTTCGCGGCGGCTGATCGCGTCGCTGGCCCAGACGGTGCCCCAGGCCGCATCGGTGATAAGCTCTTGGAACGCCTCGTCAAAACCGGTCTTGTTCGCCTCGGCGCGGTCCACATGGGCATCGCCCAGCACTTCGCGGCGGACCTTCATGCCGGTGTCTGTCTTGTCGTTCATTGTGAACTCTCCTCAGTAGGGCAGGCCGACATAGTTCTGGGCCATCGCGGCCTGTGCCGCCGGGCTTTGACGCAGGAAGGCCAGTTCGGCCAGCTGCATCTTCTTGTCGAAATCCGACTGGCCGGGATAGTTGTGCATCAGGTTCGAGAACCACCAGCTGAACCGCTCGGCCTTCCAGACACGGCCAAGCGCGCGTTCCGAATAGCGGTCAATGCCGTCGCTGTCGCCGTCCAGATAGAACTGTTTCAGGCCATTATAGAGATAATGCACGTCCGATGCGGCGGTGTTCAATCCCTTGGCCCCCGTCGGCGGCACGATATGCGCGGCGTCCCCGCACAGGAACAGACGGCCCCAGCGCATCGGTTCGGTCACGAAGGACCGCAGCGGCGCGATGGATTTCTCGATGCTGGGTCCGGTCACGATCTTGTCCGCGGCGCTCTGCGGGATGCGGCGCTTCAGTTCTTCCCAGAACGCATCGTCGGACCATGCCTCGACACTGTCCGTCACGGGGCACTGGATGTAATAGCGGCTGAGGTGATCGTTGCGCATGCTGCACAGGGCAAAGCCGCGCTCCGAGTTTGAATAGATCAGCTCGTCATCGACGGGCGGCGTTTCCGACAGGATGCCCAGCCAGCCGAAGGGGTAAACCTTTTCGTATTCGCGCCGCTGCGCCTCGGGGATGGTCTTGCGGCTGACACCGTGGAAACCGTCGCACCCGGCGATGAAATCGCAGTCGATGCGGGTTTGCTGCCCGTCCTTGAGGTAGGTCACATAGGGCGCATCGCTCTTGGCGTCGTGAATCACCACGTCTTCGACCTCGTAGATGGTCTGCAAACCGGCCTTGTCGCGCGCCTCATACAGGTCGCGGGTCACTTCGGTCTGCCCATAGACCATGACCGAAGTGCCCGTGTGCTCTGCAAAGTCGATGCGGAACATGTCGCCGTCATAACCGACCATCGTGCCGTCGTGGATGTAGCCTTCGGCGTGCATCCTGTCCGATACACCCGCCTGTTCCATCAGCCCGATCAACCCGCGCTCAAGCACGCCCGCGCGAATGCGCGACAGCACATAGCCTTGGGTTTTACGCTCAAGAACAACGGCTTCGATACCTTGGGTGTGCAGAAGCTGGCCCAAGAGCAGGCCAGACGGGCCGCCGCCTATAATCACGATTTGAGTGCGCATGAACGATCCTTTTTCTGGCGCTCATTTTAATGCTGATAATATGCAAGTAAATTGATATGTACGCCGATAAACATACCGGAACTGGTAACCATGATCCGACAGCCATGATCGACGCCCGCATCAAATTCCGTCACATCCAGTGCTTTGTCGAAATCGTGCGTCAGGGCAGTCTCAAACGCGCGTCCGAACGGCTGAACCTGACGCAACCCGCCGTGTCGCGCACGCTGAAAGAGCTTGAGGAGACGCTGGGTGCCACGCTCTTGGAACGCGACAGGGGCGGTGTCACCCTGACGCCTCGCGGCGAGGTTTTCCGACACTTTGCCCAGACATCACTGGCTGCGCTGCAACAAGGGTTGGACGGCGTCGATCAGATGACACGCGGCGGGCGTTCGGTCGCGGCGGTGGGGGCGTTGCCGTCTGTCGCGGCCAGCCTGATGCCGCAGGTTGCCGCACATCTGGCCAGTGCTGCGCCGAACATGCAGTTGCACATCGTCGAGGGGGCGCATGGCGATCTGGTGGCGCGGCTGCGGTCGGGGGCGCTGGACATGGTGATCGGACGGCTGGGTGCGGTGGACACGATGCAAGGGCTGTCGTTCACCCAGCTTTACACCGAAGTTGTGGACATGGTCGTGCGCCCCGGCCACCCGCTGCTGCGCGCGCCGCGCCTGGAGGCGATTGGCGATTGGCCGGTGATCTATCCGCCGCGCGACAGTGCGATATATGCCCTGGTCGAGACCTTCCTGCTGGCCAATGGCATCGGCGATCTGCCGAACCGGCTGGAAACCGTGTCCGGTGCCTTTGCCCATGTCTATACGCCGGCGTCCGATGCGATCTGGATCATCTCGCACGGGGTGGTCGCCCCGGCGTTGGAGGCGGGGCGGTTGGTGCGGCTGCCCTTCGACACGTCGCCCACGCGCGGACCGATCGGCGTGATGACGCGCGCAGGCCAACAGCCCAGTGCCGCAGCCGACACCGTGCTGCTGGCGACGCGCAGGGTGTTGGAGATTCGTGAAGCGCTCTAGTCAGCGGTGCGCGGTGGCACCGTGCGATATGGCCCCGTCGCCTCAAACGCGCAGGCAAGCGCCAGCAGGGCGCTGTCGTCGTAGGCGCGTCCGGCGAAGGTCAGCCCAACGGGCATCCCGATATCGTCCATCGTGCCCATCGGCACAGATACGGTCGGAATCCCCAGGTGCCGGATCGCGAGATTGCCGTTGGCCACCCAAACCCCGTTGCGCCAAGCCAGATCGGCGGATGCGGGGTTGGTGTCCGCATCCGCTGGGCCCACGTCGGCCACGGTCGGGAAGATCACGGCGTCCAGGCCCAGACCGTCCATCCAGTTCTCCAGATCGACGCGGCGGGTGTCTTCCAGGCCCTGCAACCCTTCGGGCAGGGTCGGAATCTGGGTGAAATCAGCAACCGGATGGTCGCGGGCGTAGGCCGGATACTGCGCGATATCGTCGTCAAAGCCAGTGTAGCGGTCGGGCAGGGCGCCCTGCGGCGCGGGGAAAATCCGGGTGCCATCGACATCGGCAAGCCGGTTCAGCGCCGGATCATCGTTCGCGCGCAGAAAATCGTCCCAGCCCCAGACCGACAGATCGACAATCTCGCGTTTCAGGTAGTCGGCAGAGACCAGCCCACGCGTCCCGATCTTGGGGCAGCCGGGGCGGTCGCCCTCGTAATTCGAGATCACCGGGAAATCGACCACCACCACCTCGGCCCCCGCCTGTTCCAGTGCAGCTCGCGCCTGTTCCCATAGCGCCATGACCGACGCGCGCGTCTCAATGCGCTGGCCGGTTGGCCCGCCGATGCCCGCGTCCGGCGCCGAGCCTGCATCGGGGTCGGCGTTGACATACATCGCTGGCACGCCAAACCGCTTGCCGCGCAAGGAACCACCCGCCAGCGTCAGATAAGAGGCAGGCCGCACATCAGAGGCGACAGGCAGCGCAACCCACGGTTGCGCGCGCCAAAAATCGCCGCGGGTGTCTGGGTCATCCGCGACGATCACATCCAACACCTCCAGCAGATCGGCCATGCTGCGCGTTTGCGGCACCACCACGTCCATCGTCGGCACCAGCGGCCAGTTGCCCCGGACCGAAATCACGCCTCGGCTGGGCGTGTAGGCGCAAAGCGCGTTGTTCGACGCAGGCGCGCGCCCGCTCGACCATGTCTCTTCTCCCAAGCCAAAGGCTGCGAAACTGGCGGCGGTTGCAGTGCCCGATCCGTTGGACGACCCCGAGGCAAAGGCTGCCGTCAGGTAATCCCCATTATAAGGCGATTCCGCGCGGCCATAGACTCCGCGCTGCATGCCGCCATTGGCCATCGGCGGCATGTTGGTCAGCCCGATCAGCACCGCGCCACCCTTGCGCAACTGCGCGATGGCAAAGGCGTCGTCGCCCGCAACCAAGTTCTCGAACGCGGGCGATCCGGCGGCGACGGTCATCCCCTTGACCTTGTAGCTGTCCTTGGCCGTGTAGGGGATACCGTCGAGCGGGCCGCGCACCTGACCCGCCGCACGCCGCGCGTCCGACACCTGCGCCTCGGCCAGCGCATCGGGGTTCAGCACGGGCACCGCGTTCAGACAGGGGCCTGCGCTGTCGAAACGGGCGATGCGGTCCAGATAGGTCTCCACCAGGGCGACGCTGGTCGTCGCACCGCGTTCCAGTGCGGCGCGCAGGTCGGCAATCGAGGCTTCGACGATGTTCATGACGCGCGCGGCTTGGGCTGTTGCTGGGTGATGCAATGCACGCCGCCGCCACGGGCAAAAAGCTCGGTGGCATCGACGCCGATGACCTGACGCCCCGGATAGGCGGCGGCAAGTATCTCTTGCGCTTGCGTATCGGCGCGTGGTTCGTTGAAGGCGCAGGCAATCACCGCGTCGTTGATCACCAGATGGTTCACATAGCTCCAGTCGACGGGGCCGTGCGCATCGGTCAGCGTCTCGGGCGCGGGCAGGTCGATGATCTCGAAACTGCGGCCCTTGGCATCCGTCTCGGCAGCCAGCTGCGCGCGAATGCCCTGCATCACCGCATGGTCGGGGTGCGACGGATCGCGCTGGTCGTGCAGCAGGATCACACCCGGCGACGGCATACAGGCCACGATGTCCACATGCCCGCGCGTGCCGAAGGTGTCATAGTCCCGCTCAAGTCCGCGCGGCAGCCAGATCGCCTTGGTCGCACCCAGCGTGCGGGCTATTTCCTCGGCCACACGCCCGCGGTCCAGATTGGGATTGCGGTCAGGGTCCAGCTGGACAGTTTCAGTCAGCAGAACCGTGCCTTCGCCGTCCACATGGATGCCACCGCCTTCGTTCACCAGCAGGGACGGCACCACCGGCACGCCTGTCAGATCGGCGATGAACCGCGCCAGATCGCGGTCGTTGCCGCTGGCCGTCCAGTCGCCGCCCCCCCAGCCGTTGAACACCCAGTCGACCGCTGCCAGCGCCCCGTCGGGACCATGCACAAAGGTCGGCCCCGGATCGCGCATCCAGAAGTCGTCGATGGTGCGTTCGTGCAGGGTGATCTCGGACGACAGCATACGCTTGGCGCGCGCCATCTCGGTCGGATCCACGATCATCGATACAGGCTGGAAACCGGCGATGGTGCTGGCCACATGCGCCCAGGCGGCATAGCCTGCATCACGCTCGGCGCTGGTCTCGCCCAGGGTCTGACCTTCGCGGGGGAAGGCCATCCAGATACGGTCTTGCGGGGCGGTTTCTGCGGGCATGTGCCAAGTCATCGGGTCGTCTCCTGAAGCGCCGTTCTGCTGCCTTCAAGGTTAGACAAATTCCCGCAGCCTGTGTAAAGCCCCCCGGCCTGTCCGAAGTGGCAGACCGCGAAGGCGCGGCATCAAGATGTGGATTTCATGAAAACTGGTCGGGCTGAGAGGATTCGAACCTCCGACCCCCTGCTCCCGAAGCAGGTGCGCTACCAGGCTGCGCTACAGCCCGACCGTGAGGTCGCGAGGTAGCGGTTTTGCCCCCGATTGGCAAGGCTGATTTGCACGCCGCCCCCTTGTCAGGGGCGGCGAGAGGCCATCGGCGGCGTCACCGGCGCGCCCGGTTTTAGCCCCGCTTCACGGAAAACGATATACAGCCCCGACCCGATGATCAGCACGGCACCCAGCAGCGTTTGCCCCTTGGGATATTCGGCAAAGAACAGGATGCCAAAGATCGTGCCCCAGATCAGTTGCGAATATTGCATGGGCGCGATCAGCGCCGCCTCGCCGCGTTTGAAGGCTTCGATCAGGCAGAGCATGGCCAGGAACGAGAACAGCGCGACAATGGCCAGCCCGCCAAAGGCCGCGCCGCTGACCGGCTGGAACGTGAACGGCATGACCGCGCCCAGCAGCACAATGATGCCCAGCATCGGATAGAGGATCATCAGCGGCAGACGTTCCGACCCGCCGATGCGCCGCGACGAGATATGGACCATCGCGTTGCCCACAGCCGAGGCCAGCGCGGTCAGATGCCCCAGGTTCAGCGTGTTGGTGTCGGGCCGCAGCACGACCAGCACGCCCACCAGTCCCACGATCACCGCCGTGGTGCGCCGCCAGTGCAGGACCTCGCCCAGCAGCGGCACGGCAAGCAGCGTCACCAGCAGCGGTGCGGCAAAGAGGATCGTATAGGCTTCGGCCAGCGGCAGCACCAGAAACGCATAGAACGCCCCGACCGTCGCAACGACCACTCCCACCACACGGATCGCCATCCACAGCGGATTGGCAGGCCGCAGGGTGCCCGGCGTCTTGTCGTGGATCAGCATGAAGATGACGTAAGGCAGGCCCAGCAGATAGGCGAAGAATGCAATCTGGATGGCGGGCAGTGTCGCCCCCAGCCCCTTGATGATCGCGTCATGTGCGGAATAGATCAGCGCGCCCGTCAGGGCGATCAGGATACCTTGGATGTTGCGCGACATGGTGCGACCTCTTGAAACCTCGCCCCCCGGCATGGCGGGAATTCGGGCGGGCCACAAGGGCGGGTTGCGTGCCTGCACCCGGATGCAGGCACGCCTGGTCGGCTGATTACAGCGAGGCGTCGAGTGCCGCGAGGATCGCGTCGCCCATGCCGGTGGTCGACACCGGGGTCACGCCCTCTTCGCCCAGCAGATCGGCGGTGCGAACACCGTCGGCCAGCACTTTTTCAACGGCGGCCTCAAGACGCGCAGCTTCGTCGCCCTGATCGAAGCTATATCGCAGCGCCATCGCAAAGCTGAGGATACAGGCGATCGGATTCGCCTTGCCCTGACCTGCGATATCGGGAGCGGACCCGTGGACCGGCTCGTAAAGTGCCTTGGGGCGGCCATCGGCGTTCGGCGCGCCCAAGCTGGCCGAGGGCAACATGCCAAGGCTGCCGGTCAGCATCGCCGCGCAGTCGGACAGGATGTCGCCAAACAGGTTGTCGGTTACGATCACATCGAACTGCTTGGGCGCGCGCACCAGTTGCATCGCGCCGTTGTCAGCATACATGTGGGTCAACTCGACATCGGGATAATCCGTGTCGTGCACCTTCTGGACGACTTCGCGCCACAGGATGCCGCTTTCCATCACGTTGGCCTTCTCCATCGAGCAGACCTTGTTGCCGCGACGGCGCGCCAACTCGAAGGCCGAGCGCGCAACGCGGTCGATCTCGGATTCGGTATAGCGCTGGGTATTGATCCCGACCCGCTCGTTGCCCTCCTCGAAGATGCCGCGCGGCTCGCCGAAATAGACGCCGGAGGTCAGTTCGCGCACGATCATGATATCCAGACCCGCGACGATGTCCTTCTTCAGCGACGAGAAATCCGCCAGCGCGTCAAAGCATTGCGCAGGACGCAGGTTGGAAAACAGGTCCATCTCCTTGCGCAGGCGCAGCAGGCCGCGCTCGGGTTTGACGCTGAAATCCAGCGCGTCGTATTTCGGGCCGCCCACGGCACCCAGCAGCACCGCATCGACCTGCAGCGCCTTGGCCATCGTGTCGTCGTGCAGCGGCGTGCCATGCTTGTCATAAGCGGCACCGCCGACCAGGTCTTCTTCCACGTCGAACGCCAGATCGCGTTTCGCGCCGAACCAGTCGATGACGCGTTTCACTTCGGTCATGACCTCGGGGCCGATGCCGTCCCCGGCAAGGATCAACAGGGAAGGGTTCGACATGGGTTTTCTCCTCGGAAATTGGTTGAAACGGGCGTAGCGCGGGGGCTTGCGAGCGTCAAGTTGTCACCGCGCAGGGTCAGCGCCCACAAGGTCCACCCAGACCAGACGGTGACGGCTGGCAAGGGCCAAGGTCTGCGCGAATGGATCGTCAGGCGATGGCCAGATCACGCCGCTGTCTATTACGGTCCAATCCGCCGAGGGCAGGACGTAGTCAGCGCGCAGGTTGCCGGGATAGGGATCGTCCCAGTCGGCAGTGTCCGTGGCATCCCCAACTGCGGCGGCTCCAGCGCTGGTCGGGGCCACATCATTCAGGCGCGCATCGTTCAGAAGCGCACGCATCACGGGCTGGCGTCCGTCCCCGCTTGCAGGGTCCAGATTGGCATCGCCAAGCAGCACAAAACGCTCCGTCGGGGCTGCACCGAACGCGCCATCCAGATAGACCTGCCAAAACCGGGTCTCATCGGCGTTGCGCAACCCGTTGCGGTCCTCGGGTCCGTCAAAGACCGGCGGTGTCGCGTGATAGGTCAGCAGCGTAATGCGCCCGATATCCGGCACGTCGACCGGCACCACCCAGTGCGCGGTGGTGGATAGCCGCTGCGCCGCCTGCGCCTCGACACTCGGGAACGGCCCCGCGACAGTCTGCGGCAAGGTCGCCCCCGGCAGATCGGTCCACAACAGCCCCGAGAAATCGCGCACCGCGTCCTGCGCCACCGGATAGCGCGAAAGGATCGCCATGCCGCCTTGCCCCCGAGAAGGTGCCAAAGCCTTGCGCATCGCGCGGGTCCCCCAGACGGCCATCGCCGTCCATGTCCAGCCCCGTCGTCATCCCGGTGTTGGGTCGCAGCGCGAACCAGTGGGGATACTCCAGCTCCTCAGCCGCAAGCGCATCGGCAAAAGCGCTCAGCGCAGCCCCCGACAGGTCGTAGTCAAACCCCTGCAACACGACGATATCGGCCTGCGCGCGGACCAGCACTGCCACAACGGCATCGACCTGCGGATCACCACCCCGCGCAATGTCACGCAGCAGCAGGCCGGGGCCCTTGCGCGCCAATTCGGTGTTGTAGGTGGCAATGCGCAGGCTGTCGGCAAACGCAGGATGGGTCAGCAGGCAAAGGGCACAGGCCCAGAGTATCAGGCGACCTGATAGTCGTTTTCCGCCTCGCGCGCATAACTGCGGCGGCGTTTCTCTTCGATCATCTCGGCGACCTTGCCCATCGCAATGCCGCGCATCAGTAGGCTGGCAGGTAGAAACGCCCATAGGGTCATCGTCCAGATCAGGGTTTGCGAGTCTTGCAATGTTATCGGCCCGGTGATGTTTCCTGCAAGTTTCGCGATGGCCGGCAGCACGAAAGGCAGCAAAAAGCCCAGAACGATGTTGATCCGCGCATCGCGTTGCAACCGCGTCAGCGCGTCACCGCCCGCCGTGGGGTCGAAAAGCGGCAGGTTGATCCAGACGTTGAACGCGCCGTTGCGCGACGATGGCCAGCCAAACAGGCGCACCATGACGACAAAGACGGCAGCCGTGACCAGCGACAAAAGATAGCTCAGCCCCGCCGCTGCGCGCACGATGCGCAGGGTGTCTTCGGGCGTCTCGGCGGGCATCGACAGGATGACCAGCCGCACGGGCGAGAACGGAAAGTCGAGCATGTGGCCCACCAGACGCGCAACCGAGGTCATCGCACCTGTCATCAGCGTCGGTTCGGTCCGGCCCGCGCAGATCACCGTGAGCAGAAACACCGTCACGAAGGTGCCACAGAACCGCAGCCGGTTCAGCGGCGGCGCATTGCGGAATTCGACGATGGACGGGAAATTCGAGTTGTATTCGACAAAGACGAGGGCGGCGGCCAGAAGTGCGGTCAACAGGATCACTTGGGTCGAATCCGCAGACACCCACGGCAACACCAGTGCCGGGGTGGCGATCATCAATGCCACCAAGAGACCGCGCATGGCGGCACCTGTCAGTCGTGCAATCACTTCTCGTTCCCTTCAAACTGGCCAGACGCGATACGTTGCCGCGAACTTGTTCCAACTTGATCCTGCCGTTTGTGGCAGCTTGCCTCATTCTTGCCCAATTTGTGCCTTCTTTCGCCAGTTGGCTCAAGTTCCCGTTAAAGGAAACGCAATCCTTGTGGCGATTTGTGGGTCAAGGTGGTGCCATCTTGCATCATAAACATGACACAAACTGGGCATTGTTGACGATATGGCGGCAATGCCCGTCTGAAATGCAAAAGGGCTGCAAGTGTCGCTTGCAGCCCTCTCCACGTCATGCAGCGTGATTGCCGCAGCTTAGACCCAGGGGCGCTCGCTGCCGGTTTTCGCCTCGAACGCGGCGATCGAGTCGGACTTGGCCATGGTCAGGCCGATGTCGTCCAGACCTTCCATCAGGCAGTGTTTCTTGAACTTGTCGACCTCGAAGGTGATCACTTCGCCATCCGACGTTGTGATGGTCTGCGCGTCCAGATCGACGGTCATGCGTGCGTTGGCGCCTTTTTCCGCGTCCTTCATCAGCAGGTCGACCTGCTCTTGCGGCAGGGCGATGGGTAGGATGCCGTTCTTGAAGCAGTTGTTGAAAAAGATGTCGGCAAAGCTGGGCGCGATCACGCAGCGGATGCCAAAGTCCTTGATCGCCCAGGGGGCATGCTCGCGGCTGGACCCGCAGCCAAAGTTGGCCCCGGCAATCAATATCTGCGAATCGCGATAGGCGTCCTTATTCAGCACGAAATCGGGGATCTCGTTGCGGTCGTCGTCATAGCGCATCTCGTCGAACAGGTTCACACCCAGTCCCGAGCGTTTGATCGTCTTCAGGAAGTTCTTGGGGATGATCATGTCGGTGTCGATGTTGATCATCGGCATCGGGGCCGCGATCCCGGTGAGTGTTTCGAACTTGTCCATATCAGCTGTCCTTATGTCTGTCGGAAAGGTTGGCCGCCAAAGTCATGATCGACTTGGGTGGCGAAATTGGCAATGAAAGAGCCTTCGTAGGGGATGCTGCGCCGGTGTGCTGCGCGGATGCGGCTGGCATAAAGGTGGACGCACTGCGTGTCGTCGCGCAGCCATCCCTCGACGCCGCCGTGCGGGTTGAAATAGATATCTGCCATCGACCAATGCACCGGGTTCAACACGTGACGCGGCAGCGCATGGTCGATCTCTGCCGTCTCGTTCAGGGCCCAGGTCAGCGCCTGCGGGCCAAAGACGGTGGGCACCATGCGGGCGGCGGCCAGCAGTTGTTCGCCTTCGGGCAGTTCCATCAACTTCTTGCGGCGCGACCACTTCAGCCAGGGCGGGATGAATTCAGGGTCGTTCAGGTGCTTGATCAGCAGCGCCAGCGCCGCACTGTCCTTGGGCAGGCGCAGCACCGCATTGTTGACCGTCGTGGGGGATTCGTACCCGATCAGGTAGCCGTCCTTGGGCGAAAGCGGGCGGTAGCACAGGCAATCGGTGTCTACCCATGTCAGGTTCGTATCGCGCATCAGGTGTAGGCGGAACAGGTCGGCAAAGACCGTCGGCGTGACTGAATTCAGCAGCAGGTCGGAATAGTCATAGACCTCTGCGGCGGGCCGCAGGGTGACGCCCTCGATCTGCGGGTCCGTCAGCTCATGCGTGTGGAACAGGGTAACGGGATGACCACGATGGGCAAAGCTGCGCAGCGCCAGCTTGTCCAGCCAACGCAGCTCTTTTCCGACCCAAAGCGAGCCGACGGGGATGTCGGCGGCGCTCATGTCCGGGGCGTGTCCTCTTCGCAGCACTGGAGCGGCATCGGTGGCGGTGTCCTTGGGCAAGGGCGGCATGGCCCCCGGTTTGGGGCCATGCCTGCGTTGGGGGAATTACGTCAGAGTGCGCACGTCGGTCAGCCGACCGGTGATCGCCGCTGCCGCCGCCATCGCGGGCGACATCAGGTGGGTGCGTCCGCCCCGGCCCTGCCGGCCCTCGAAGTTGCGGTTCGACGTGGCGGCACAGCGCTCGCCGGGGCTCAGCTGATCGGGGTTCATCGCCAGACACATCGAGCATCCCGCCAGACGCCATTCGAAACCGGCATCCTTGAAGATATCGGCAAGGCCCTCTTCCTCGGCCTGCGCCCGAACCAGACCCGAACCGGGCACGATCATCGCGCGTAGGCCGTCCTTGATCTTTTTGCCTTTCAGGATCGCGGCTGCGGCGCGCAGGTCTTCGATGCGACCGTTGGTGCACGAGCCGATGAACACCGTGTCTATCTCGACCTCGCTCAGCGGCATGCCGGCCGTCAGGCCCATGTAGTCCAGCGAGCGTTGCGCCGCGTTGACCTTGCCGCCGGTGAAATCGCTGGCCGAGGGCACGTTTGCGGTGATCGGCAGCACATCCTCGGGCGAGGTGCCCCAGGTCACAACGGGGGCAATGTCTTCGCCCTTGAGCGTGATCACCTTATCCCAATGGGCGTCATCGTCGGAATAGAGCGTTTTCCACCAGGCCACGGCAGCTTCCCACTGGGCACCTTTCGGCGCGTGGGGGCGGCCCATGCAATATTCGAATGTCTTTTCGTCGGGTGCGATGATGCCCGCGCGCGCGCCGCCTTCGATCGCCATGTTGCAGACGGTCATGCGGCCTTCCATCGACAGATCGCGGATCGCTTCGCCGCAATATTCGATGACATAGCCTGTGCCGCCGGCCGTGCCGGTCACGCCGATCACGCTAAGGGTGATGTCCTTGGCTGTCACGCCGGGGCTGAGCTTGCCGGTGATCTCGACCTTCATGTTCTTGGATTTCTGCTGGATCAGCGTTTGCGTGGCCAGTACATGCTCGACCTCCGACGTGCCGATGCCATGCGCCAGCGCGCCGAACGCGCCATGGGTCGCCGTGTGGCTGTCACCGCACACGACCGTCATGCCGGGCAGGGTCCAGCCCTGTTCGGGGCCGACGATGTGCACGATGCCCTGACGCACATCGGACACAGGGTAATAATGAATGCCGAAATCCTTGGCGTTCTTGTCCAGTGCATCGACCTGAATGCGACTTTCCTCGTTCATGCCGCCGTTGGCGCGGTCCAGCGTCGTGGGCACGTTGTGATCGGGCACGGCGATGGTCTGGCCGGGCTTGCGCACGGTGCGGCCCGTCATGCGCAGACCCTCGAAGGCCTGCGGGCTGGTCACTTCGTGGACCAGATGGCGGTCGATATAAAGCAGGCAGGTGCCGTCGTCGGCCTCGTGGGCGACGTGGGCATCCCAGATCTTGTCATAAAGCGTCTTGGCTGAGGATGTAGGGGACATGAGGGACCTCTCCCGTATTTTGAATGCAGTAATGGATGCGTAAATCGCGTGGGGGCTTCGGGCGCGCGACTTTATAGTCGCGCCAGCACCGTATGGGTCGCCCCGAAGAAGCGTTCGCGCAGACGGGCGCGGTCGTCGATATTGAAAAGACGTGTCATGGCGGCAGAGATACGCCTTTGCCCCTTGCGGTGCAAGCGAGACGAACGAAAAGGCCCATTTGGTTGAAGCGGCACGCTCGCCACGCCCGAACGCCCTGCATGGGTGTGGCTGCCAGTTTCGTTTGGCTTGCACAGGGTTAAGTCTAAGTGCACCATGAGATCAACGCAGGGAGTGCGCATGGAGAACACCACCGAGACCGGGGCAAAGTTCGGTCTGGACATGTTGGCGTCGATTCAGACAGCAGCCGGCACGGTCCAGTCTTTCGCCATCAGTCTGATGCAACCCGGTTGGCGCCTTTACCAGGTCTTGATCATCCTCGGGCTTGCCGCCTTGTGCTACGGCCTGCACAAATTCTCGGGCCGCGCGTTGCAGACATGGGTGCGCGCGCGCGAGGGCTGGAAGGCGTGGCAACTGCGCATGGTCGTGCAGATCAGGCGCAGGCTGGGGCTGGTGTGGTTTTCGGTCTTGGGCTGGTCGGTTTGGCTGTTCATGCAGGAAACAACCTGGCCGTCCCGGTCCTATCTGATCGGGCTGGCCGCCACGCTGGCGACCGCCTGGGCGTTCATCGGCTTCTCTGCACGGCTGGTGCGCAACCGGTTTCTGCGGCGGGTGGTGACCTGGGGCCTGTGGATCTACGCCACGCTCTTTTATCTCAACGTATCCGACGAGGTGGCGCTGTTTCTCGACCGGCTGGCGCTGTCGGTTGGCGATTTCCGGCTGTCGGTGCTGACCTTGATCACCGCTGCCGTGGTGATCGGCGTGCTCATTACCTTGGCGCGTCTGATCAGCAACACCGCGGCGGGGACCATCCGCAGAAACGAGGACATCAGCCCCTCGATGCAAGTGCTTGCGGTCAAGGCGGTGCAGATCTCTCTTTATGGCTTTGCGTTCTTTGCGGGGATCAAGGCGGTGGGCATCGACCTGACCGGCCTTGCGGTGCTGACCGGTGCCATCGGCGTCGGCCTGGGTTTTGGTCTGCAAAAGGTGATCTCGAACCTTGTTTCGGGCGTGATCATCCTGCTCGACAAGTCGATCAAGCCGGGTGACGTCATCAGCCTGGGCGATACCTTCGGTTGGATACAGACGCTCGGCGCGCGCTATGCGTCCGTGGTCACGCGCGACGGCAAGGAATATCTGATCCCCAACGAGGATCTGATCACCGGACAGGTGGTGAACTGGTCGCACTCTAACGACTTCGTGCGGCTGGACATCTATTTTGGCACCTCCTACGCGGACGACCCTCATCAGGTGCGCAAGCTGGCGATCGAAGCTGCCAAGAGCGCCGACCGCGTGCTCAGCCACCGTCCGCCCGTCTGTCACGTGGTGGGCTTCGGCGACAGCAGCGTGGATTACATTCTGCGGTTCTGGATCAAGGACCCTACGGGCGGTCTGACCAACATCCGCGGCAACGTCTATCTGGCGCTCTGGGACATCTTCAAGGCGAACGACATCTCGATCCCCTTCCCCCAACGCGAGGTGCGGATGCTGAGCGACATGCCCAAACAGACGTTCGGCGAGGCGGTGCCAGAAAAGGTCGCGGAAGAAAGCTCCTCTGCGAAAAAGGACACAGGGCCCGATACGTCCTTCGGCTAATCCAGCGCCAGCGCGTCGAGCGCTTGGGCGTTGCCGCGCCTTGCCGCCAGCTTGAGATAGCTTAGGTATCGCCTTGGATCCGGGTCTAGGCCGCTGTCGCCGAGATACAGCTGCGCCAGCGCATAGGCCGCATCGGCGTCGCCCCCGTCCGCCGCGCGCTCCAGGTAGTCCCTTGCCAGAGCTGGATCGCCGTTTTCCAATGTGCCGTCGATCAGCCATGCGCCATAGATGCGCTGCGCCGCGGGATAGCCTGCCTCGGCGGCGTCGCGCAGCAGCGCGCGGCCCCGGTCTTTGTCCGCGTCGCGCTCGACCAGCATGCGCCCCAGCGCATAGGCGCTGACCGTATCCCCCAGGGCTGCACCCTGCTCCAACAGGTCGCGCGCTCGTCCAAGATCGCGAAAGGTATAGTCGCTGGCGGTGTAAAGTGCGGCAAGGCTGTGGAAGGCGATGGGATACTCATCCCCCAGCGCTGCCCGGCCCAGCAATTCCAGCGCACGCGCATCGCCCGCCTTGTCATAGGCGCGGCCCAGCTGGAACCGGGTGCGCGGGCTGACGTCGCCCGCAGCATAGGCGTTCAGACAGGCCTCGGTGGCGGTGTCCGCGTCGATGTCGGACCAGGCCACGCCGGGCGCATCTGATTCGGTGTCATAGGGGTGTCCGGCAGCGGCATCGCAGGCAGCGATCCATTCCGCACGCACCTCTGCGCCATCCGCGCTGATCTGCTGCGCGGCTCGGGCCGCATCGACCGCATCGCGTGACCCCGCCAGCGGAAAGGTGGCGCTTTGGTCGCCCGCCTGAAGGGTCCAGGTCAGGGCCGCCTGAAAGAACTCGACGTCCTCTTCCGAGATGGAGAACGTATAGGACACCATGCCGTCGCTCTTGGGCTGTTCGCGGCGCAACCTGTCGCCCGAAATGGTCAGATTACGCTGGAACCCGTCCGTCATGGTCAGGGTCGACGAGATGCTGTCCTCGAACTCGGTTCCGGGGATAACAGCGCCAATCGCGGTGTTTTTACCGGCGGCGTCCAGCACTATGACGGCAAAACTGTAGTCCTCCAGGATCACCCCCGCCGTGTGCACGCCTTCGTCGTACAGCAGATCACCCGGTTGATGGTAACGCCATTCGTCGAACACCACCTGTTGAGCGGATGCCGTCGCGGCGGCAGCAAGAAACACCGCGCAGGTACAGATGAAACGGATGGCATGGCTCAGCAAAACGGGTCCTCGATCATAGGCCCGCGCACCATAACGATGGCGGGGCGCTGCATGCAAGTTAAGCAGCATTTGGCCCGTCTTGCGGATCGCGTCCGGCACACGTTGAATTCTGCCGGTTTGCTTGCTAGTTTAAGGGAGTATCCCAGCGCCGGGGATCTGGCGGCGCGTATCTAGGAGGGCAATGTCCTGTCAATCCATACCACGTCGGCACCATCTGCCGACCAAACGGGCGCGATGATGCGCGCCGATGCACCCGAAGCAGGCAGCGAAGCGCAGCTGGCTTTGATCCTTTCTTCCCTTTCCGATGACAAAGCCGAAGATGTCGTGCAGATCAACCTGCAGGGCAAGACGGCCTTTGGCGACTATATGGTCGTGTGTTCGGGCAGGTCATCGCGTCAGGTCTCCGCCATCGCCGAAAAGCTGGTGCAGCGCCTGAAAGAGGCATTCGGCCGCTCCGCGCGGATCGAGGGCAAGGACACGGGCGACTGGGTTCTGGTCGATACGGGCGACGTGATCGTACACGTGTTCCGTCCGGAAGTGCGCGAGTTCTACCAGCTTGAAAAGATGTGGCAGAGCACAGGCGGTGCGACCGCACCCAGCTGACGCATCAATGAAGGTTCATATCATTGCCGTGGGGCGCCTGCGTGGCGGCCCCGAGGCAGATCTTATTTCCGATTACCTGACACGTTTCGACCGCACCGGACGGGCTCTCAGCCTGGGTCCGGCGCAGATCGTTGAAGTGGACGACCGCAAGGGCGGCGGCATGGCGGCCGAAGCCGACCTGCTGCGCCGCGCGGTGCCCAAGGGCGCATTGCTTGCGGTGATGGACGAACGTGGGCGGGTGGAAACATCGCCCAGGTTCGCGAAACGTCTGGCCGGTTGGCGCGATGGCGGGCGGTCTGATCTGGCGCTGGTGATCGGCGGTGCCGACGGGATTGATCCCGGCTTGCGCGCCGAGGCGGACTTTGCCCTGTCGTTTGGCGCGATGGTCTGGCCGCACATGCTGGTGCGGGTGATGCTGGCCGAACAGTTGTACCGCGCCGCGTCTATCCTGGCCGGGGCACCGTACCACCGCGATTGAAGGTGATGTTTATTCCAGTTCCACAACCGTCGTCTGCGCATTCCAGCCCCCCGGCAGGTCGCGCGCCTGTATCTGCACCTGCCGCGTGCCTTCGGGTATCGCCACTCCGGTCAGCGACCGGGTGAAGGGCTGCTCGTTCACATGCGGATGCGCCAGAATGCGCATGCCCAGTTGCCGCCCGTCCATGTCAAGCACCCGCCAGCCGTCGGCGTAGTGGTCCCATCCTGTGTCAGGGTGCGCGATTGTCACATCGAACTGCCATGTGTCACCGGTCTGCGCGGCGGTCACCGCGACGATCTGCGGCGGATCGGCCAGGCTTGTCGTGGCGGTCAGCATGAGGGCGGAAAGCCATCTCATTTCAGGGCCCCCAAAAGAATGCGCCGCGAGTTCGATGCAAATTCCCGCCGCCAGATGATCGCAAGGGTGAAGGTGGTGGCGACCAGCAGGGCCGCCGGCCCCAGCAGCCACGCGGCCATCGCGATGCCGAAATAGACGGCGCGCAGGCCCCGGTTGAAACTGCGGGCGGCGGCGATGTTGATCTCGGCGGATTGGCCGGCGCGGGTCAGGGCCATGGGGTCCTGCGGGTCGTTGGGCACCGAGGCCATGACCACGGCGGCATAGCCGAACAGGCGGTTGGCCCAGACGAATTTCAGGAACGCGTTGGTCAGGAACAGGCTGATGATCAGCAACTTGGCTTCCCATACAAAGACCGGCTCCGAGGTCAGGATCAGGTCATTGGCGATCTCGGTGATGCTTTCCGCATTGCCGATCATCGCCAGCGCGCCGCCGATGGCGATGGCGGCGGTCGAGGCAAAGAAAGCGGTGCTCTGGCGCAGGCTGGACAGGATCTGCGCATCGAAAATGCGCGGCTCGCGCGTGACCATCTGCACCATCCATTCGCGTCGGTATCCGGCCATGATCCGCGCCGTCGAGGGCGTGTTGGACGTCGTGCTTTCGACGCGCCAGCCGATCAGCAGCCATGCGGCGACCAACACGCCCAGGGCGATGTAATCCAGCGGGTCGAACAGGGTGAGACGGTAGGTCCATGTCATGCTAGAGTGATAGGGTGTCAGGCCGCCTCTTGTCACGCGGTCAAATTGGTAATATTAGTTTACCAATAGGAGGAAGCGCCATGGAAATGCCCGTCCCGAATCCCGCCGTGCTGGCCCGCAAGGCCCAACTGGTCAAGCGCCTGTCAAAGGTGCTGCCTGCCGATGCCGTGATCAGCGAGATAACCGAGACGCGCGCCTATGAATGTGACGCGCTGACCGCCTACAAATGCGCCCCGATGGTGGCGGTGCTGCCGTCGACGACGCAAGAGGTCTCGGACGTGCTGCGCATCTGCTTTGAAGAAGGCGTCCCCGTGGTGCCGCGCGGCTCTGGCACATCTCTTGCCGGGGGCGCGCTGCCCACAGCGGATTGCGTGATCCTGGGTGTGGCGCGGATGAACGAGGTGATCGAGACGGACTATGCCAACCGGATCATCCGCGTGCAGTCCGGGCGCACCAACCTCAGCGTGACCGGCGCGGTCGAGGAAGACGGGTTCTTCTATGCGCCCGACCCCTCCAGCCAGCTGGCCTGCGCCATTGCGGGCAATATCGCGATGAACAGCGGCGGGGCGCATTGCCTGAAATACGGCGTGACGACGAACAACCTGATGGGCGTGACGCTGGTGCAGATGGACGGCACCGTGGTCGAAATCGGCGGCGGCTATCTGGATGCGGGCGGGCTGGACCTGCTGGGGGTCATCTGCGGTTCTGAAGGGCAGTTGGGCGTGGTGACCGAAGCGACCCTGCGCATCCTGCACAAGCCCGAGGGCGCGCGACCCGTGCTGATGGGTTTCGACGACAACGAGGTCGCGGGGGAATGCGTCAGCGACATCATCAAGGCGGGCGTCCTGCCCGTTGCGATCGAGTTCATGGACCGCCCCTGCATCGAGGCGACAGAGGCCTTTGCCGGTGCGGGATATCCCGATTGCGAGGCGCTGCTGATCGTCGAGGTCGAAGGATCTGACGCCGAGATTGACGACCAACTGGCTCGGATCATGGAGATCGCGCGCAGGCACAACCCGGTTGAGCTGCGCGAAAGCAAGTCGGCGGAGGAAAGCGCCCGCATCTGGCTGGGCCGCAAAAGCGCGTTCGGCGCGATGGGCCAGATCAACGATTACATGTGCCTCGACGGCACGATCCCGGTGTCGGCGCTGCCCTTCGTGCTGCGGCGGATCGGCGAGATGTCCGAAAAATACGGGTTGCGCGTGGGCAATGTGTTTCACGCAGGCGACGGCAACATGCATCCGCTTATCCTGTTCGACGCGAACAAGCCCGGCGATCTGGAACTGTGCGAAGCCTTCGGCGCCGAGGTGCTGAAGCTGTGTGTCGAGGCGGGCGGCTGTCTGACCGGTGAACACGGTGTGGGCATCGAAAAGCGCGATTTGATGCACGTGCAATACACAATGGACGATCTGGAGGCGCAGATGGCGGTCAAGGACGTGTTCGATCCGCATTGGCTGCTGAACCCTGCGAAGGTCTTTCCGCTGGATGCCTCTGAGGCGCGGCGCGTTGTGGCGATTGCAGCGCAGTAGGGGGCCAGCCCCCTGTCCCCCCGGGATATTTGGAGCCAAGAGAAAATGATGACACCGCAGAGCGAAGCAGAACTGGCCGCATTGATTGCCGATGCCAGAGGGCCGCTTGCGGTGCAGGGCGGCGGCACGCGCGGGTTTTCGGGCACGGGCGACGTGCTGTCGGCAGCGGGTCTGGGCGGTGTAGCGCTCTATGAGCCCGGCGCGCTGACGCTGGTGGCGGGGGCCGGCACGCCGGTGGCCGAGATCGAGGCGGCGTTGGCTGCAGAGAACCAGCGGCTCGCGTTCGAGCCGATGGACCACCGCACACTGTTGGGCACCACGGGCACGCCGACCATCGGCGGCGTGATGGCGGCCAATGTCAGCGGGCCGCGCCGGATTGCGGTTGGCGCTGCACGAGATTTTGC
The DNA here is from genome assembly GCF_024733015.1 of Pseudosulfitobacter koreensis. Classification (GTDB taxonomy): domain Bacteria; phylum Pseudomonadota; class Alphaproteobacteria; order Rhodobacterales; family Rhodobacteraceae; genus Pseudosulfitobacter; species Pseudosulfitobacter koreensis. The sequence continues at coordinate 233,229 of NZ_JANKJG010000001.1, read as the reverse complement.
GCTGGGGGTGCGGTTTGTCGACGGCAGCGGGCGCATCGTGAAGAACGGCGGGCGGGTGATGAAGAACGTGACCGGCTATGACCTGGTCAAGCTGATGTGCGGATCTTTCGGCACGCTTGGTGTACTGACCGAAGTCGCGATGAAGGTGCTGCCCCGGCCCGAGATCGAAGCGAGCCTGGTGATTGATACCCGCGATGCCGGGCAGGCGGTGGCAGCGCTGGCGCGTGGGCTTGGATCACCCTTCGAGGTCACGGGGGCGGCTTTCCTGCCGGATCGCGGTGCGGTGGTGCGGATCGAAGGGTTTGACGGCTCGGTCGCCTATCGGCTTGGCGCGCTGGAGGCGGCCCTTGCGGGGTTTGGCGATATCGAAAGGCTGGAAGCAGAAGCCTCGCGGACCCTGTGGCGGGGCGTGCGCGATGTCGCGCGTTTTGCCGAACGCGATGGCGATGTTTGGCGGATATCGGTCAAGCCGAGCGACGCGCCTGCCATCGTCACCGCATTGCCCGAAGAGTCCGATTACATGCTGGACTGGGGCGGCGGGCTGATCTGGGTGCTCTGCGCCAAGGGGACCGACCTGCGGGCCAGGATCGCACCCTGCGCCGGGCACGCGACCCTGATACGGGCAGATGCGCCGACGCGGGCGCGGCTGGGGGTGTTCCAGCCCGAGGCCCCCGCGCTGGCGGCGCTGACCAACGGGGTGCGGGCACGGTTCGATCCGCGCGGGGTGCTGAACGCCACGTCGGCACAGGCCGCCTGATGGCACTCTGGCTGGTTCTGTTCCTGATCATCTTCGGGCTGGGCCCCTGGATATTCCTGCGCCTGTTTCGGCTGCCCACGACGCGTGCGGTGCTGTTCGGCCTGTTCGCGTTCCTGGTGATGGCTATTGCCGTCAGCCTTTGGCTGCAGGGGGTGGCGCCGGTTCCCTGGGGTGCAAACGTCTGGGCCACATGGATCGGAATGACGCTGATCTGGGCGGCCTGGATCGCGGTTCTGGCACTGGCGGCATTGGCATGGCGACAGCGTGACCCCAGGCCAGCCATGCGCCGCTGGATCGGTGTGATCGGCGCGATGGGCACCACGGTGCCATGGTTCGGTCTGGCTGCGGCCCGGCTGTTGAGCAGTTGAAAGAGAGACGATGCAGACGACATTCACGCCCGAGCAGATGCAGGACCCGAAGATCCAACGCGCGAACCAGATCCTGCGGTCTTGCGTGCACTGCGGATTTTGCACCGCCACATGTCCCACCTATCAGGTGCTGGGCGACGAGCTGGACAGCCCGCGTGGCCGTATCTACCTGATCAAGGACATGCTGGAAAACCAGCGTGTGCCCGACGACAAGACGGTCAAGCATATCGACCGATGCCTGTCGTGTCTGGCCTGCATGACGACCTGTCCCTCGGGGGTGCACTACATGCACCTGGTGGATCAGGCGCGTGAATATATTGAGGACAACTACAAACGCCCCCTTGGCGATCGTGCCCTGCGCTGGGTGCTGGCGCGCATCCTGCCCTATCCGATGCGGTTTCGCGTGGCCCTGCTGGGGGCCAAGATGGCGCGGCCTTTCGCGCGGCTTCTGCCCGATCCGCGGCTGCGCGCGATGATCGCGATGGCGCCGAAAAAGGTGCCGCCCGTCAGCCGCAACGATGATCCGCAAAGCTTTGCGCCCGTTGCACCACGCACCAAGCGGGTGGCGCTGATGACGGGCTGCGCGCAAAAGGCGCTGAACACCGACATCAACGATGCGACCATCCGTCTGCTGACAAGGCTGGGCTGCGAGGTGGTCGTGGCCAAGGGCGCGGGCTGTTGCGGGGCGCTGACGCACCACATGGGCAAAAGCGACGAGAGCCATGCGGCGGCGGCCAAGAACATCACCGCATGGACGGACGAGATGGATGGTGACGGGCTGGACGCCATCGTGATCAATACCTCGGGCTGCGGCACAACGGTGAAGGATTACGGGCATATGTTCGCGCGTACCGACCTTGAGGCTGACGCCAGGCGCGTTGCTGAAAAAGCCATGGATATCAGCGAATTGCTGGTGCAGCTGATGACGTCCGAGCATATTGCCCGCAGTCCCAACATGGCCGCGATGGGCATTGCCGGCACAGACGCCGATGCGCCGCAGGACGGCACGCGCGCGGTGACCGTGGCCTATCATGCGGCCTGTTCGTTGCAGCACGGCCAGCAGATCAAGACGCATCCCAAGACCCTGTTGAAGATGGCGGGTTTTGGCGTGGTGGAACCGGCCGACAGCCACCTGTGCTGCGGGTCGGCGGGCACCTACAACCTGATGCAGCCCGAGATTTCGGCCGAGTTGAAGACGCGCAAGGTTCGCACGCTTGAGGCCAAGTCGCCCGATATCATCGCCGCGGGCAACATCGGCTGCATGATGCAGATCGGCAGCGCGACTGGCATTCCCGTGGTTCACACGGTCGAGTTGCTGGATTGGGCCACGGGCGGGCCGAAACCCCCGTCGCTTACGCGCGCCGCCGACCGGAATCCCGTACCGATTTTACGCTGAAGTTGGACATCGCCATATTCCTGCCGTATCGCCTGCGTAGGCAACTCGAATGCTATGGGGAAAGAACTGAATGCGGCGTTGGATGTCTTTGTTTTTAATGGCCATTGTGGTCGCGTCCTCGGCTGCGGCACAGGATGCGCGCCTGCGCAGGCTCGAGACCACCAACACGGGTCGTGAATGGGAAGCAGTGGGGCGGCTGGACATCGGCGGCATCGGCTTTTGCACCGGAACGCTTATCACGCCCGACCTGGTGTTGACGGCGGCGCATTGCCTCTTTGACAAGCACAGCAAGCAGCCCATTGCCCATGACAAGATCGAATTCCTGGCCGGATGGCGCAACGGGCGCGCCTCGGCCTATCGCAATGTGCGGCGCGCCGTGGTGCACCCCGCCTATGTCTATGACGGAGTGGCGTCGTCGGCGCGGGTGCGCAATGATCTGGCGCTGCTGGAACTGAGCCATCCGATCCGCAACACCACCATCCGCCCCTTTGGGACCGCGATGCGGCCCGCGACGGGGGATCGTGTCGCGGTCGTCAGCTATGCCAAGTCGCGCTCGGAAGTGCCGTCGCTGCAAGAGGTCTGCGAGGTGCTGTCACGTCAGGAGGGGGTGCTTATAACCTCGTGCAGCGTCGATTTCGGATCGTCCGGCGCGCCGATCTTCAGCTTTGACGGCGGCGAGGCGAACATTGTGTCCGTCGTCTCTGCCAAGGCCGAGCTTGACGGCAAGAACGTGTCCCTGGGCACGTCGCTGGCCGAACCGCTGGAAGAATTGCGTTCGGCCTTGATGGCAGGTGGCGGGTTTCAACAGGGCGCGTCCCCCAGCGCCAACCGCATTCGCGTCGGTGTGCGCAATAACACCGGGGCGAAGTTCATCAAACCTTGAAGAGTGGCGCAACGCGCCGCTGAACAGCTCTTGAATCCGCGAAATCCATCCCCACATTTGCTGCACCGGAATGCCTGAACAGGGTTCCGGTAACTGCAGAACGGGCTCGTCCACGCACGGAGGGCCTGACATGAAATCGCTCACTTCAAGAGGATGACACCTATGCGAACCTTTGATTTTGCTCCACTTTATCGCTCGACCGTTGGCTTTGACCAGATCGCCGACATGATGGACCGCGTTCTGACCAACGACCATGCGCAGAACAGCTATCCGCCCTACAACATCGAAAAGACCGATGACGACACTTATCGCATTTCTATCGCCGTCGCCGGGTTTTCCGATGCCGATCTCTCCGTCGAAGTCCGTGAAAAGGCGTTGATCGTTGCCGCGCGCAAGGCCGACGAAGATACCGCGCGCAGCTATCTGCACCGTGGGATCGCCACCCGCGCGTTCGAGCGTCGCTTCCATCTGGCCGACCATGTGGTCGTGACGGGTGCGTCGCACGCTGACGGCATGCTGCACATCGACCTGCACCGCGAAGTGCCCGAGGCGCTGAAACCCCGCCAGATCGAGATCACGGCCAGCCGCAAATCCATCGGCAAGGATGTCGTGGACGCCAAGTCGGTGAACTGATCCGGGCCCGGCTTGTAGCCTCAACCTGAGAATATGTACATAAAAGGGGGCGAACTGTACAAGTTCGCCCCTTGATGCTTTTCGCTGCAGTTTGGCTCAGACCGACATGCAGATGTATTTCATTTCCTGGTAGTCTTCCATGCCGTGATGGCTGCCTTCGCGCCCCAGACCCGATTGCTTGACGCCGCCGAAGGGGGCGACTTCGGTGCTGATGATGCCGGTGTTGATGCCGACGATGCCGTACTCCAGCGCCTCGGCCACCTTGTAGACGCGGCTGAGATCCTTGGCGTAGAAATAGGACGCCAGACCAAAGATCGTGTCGTTGGCCATCGCGATCACCTCGTCTTCGTTTTCGAACTTGAACAAAGGTGCCAGCGGGCCAAAGGTTTCCTCTTTGGCTACGGCCATGTCCTGCGTGACGCCGGTGATGATCGTCGGCGCGAAGAAATTGCCGGTCATGTCGTCCTGCGCGTCGCCCAGGATGACCGTGCCGCCCTTGGACTTGGCGTCCTTGATGTGTTCGATGACCTTTTCGGACGCGTCCGCGTTGATCAGCGGGCCCAGGTCCACGCCGCTTTCCAGACCGTCGCCGACCTGCATCTGCGACACGCGGTCTTTCAGCTTTTGCGCAAAGGCGTCGTAGACACCGGCCTGCACATAGATGCGGTTGGCGCAAACGCAGGTCTGGCCGTTGTTGCGGAACTTGCACATGATCGCACCCTCGACGGCGGCGTCCAGATCGGCGTCGTCGAACACGATGAATGGCGCGTTGCCGCCCAGTTCCATCGAGCACTTCATGACCTGATCTGCCGCCTGCTTCAGCAGGATGCGGCCCACTTCGGTCGATCCGGTGAAGGTCAGTTTGCGCACCTTGGGGTTCTCGCAGAATTCCTTGCCCACGGCAGAGGAGGACGAGGACGGCACGACGTTGAACACGCCCGCAGGGATGCCCGCGCGTTCGGCCAGAACGCCCATGACGATTGCGCTCAGCGGGGTTTCAGCGGCGGGGCGCGCGACAAAGGCGCAGCCTGCGGCCAGGGCCGGGCCAGCCTTGCGGGTGATCATCGCGTTGGGAAAGTTCCACGGCGTGATCGAGGCCGCGACGCCGATGGGCTGCTTGATCACGGTGATGCGCTTGTCGCGCTGGTGGCCGGGGATGGTTTCGCCATAGTTGCGCTTGGCCTCTTCGCCGAAGAACTCGATGAAGCTGGCGCCATAGGCGATCTCGCCCTTGGCTTCGGCCAGCGGCTTGCCCTGTTCGGCGGTCAGGATGGTGCCCAGATCGTCCTGGTTTTCCATCATCAGATCGAACCATTTGCGCATGACGGCGGCGCGTTCCTTGCCGGTCCAGCTTGCCCATTCCTTTTGCGCGGCTTCGGCGGCGTCGATGGCACCTGCGACCTGAGCGCGTGACAGATCGGCCACCTGCGCGATCACGTCGCCGCGCGCGGGGTTGGTCACGTCGAATGTGCCGTCTTCACCGTCGACCCATTTGCCGTTCACGTAGGCGCGTGTTTCCAGCAACGAGGGGTCTTTGAGCAGGCTTTTCAGGTCGGTATTTGCACTTGGCATTGCATCTCTCCAGATTTGGTCTCGTGCAGCAAAACCAACTCCTGCTATGAATGTCCAGTTCCAGACGCGGGAGAGACGACATGCCAGTGAACGACGATGCCTATGCCAACGCGGCGCACATACCGGATGGGGCAAGCTATCCTGCCCGTTGGGCGCAGGATGCTGCGGCATTTCGGGATGCCCTGGGGACGCGGGCGCAGACCGGTTTGCGCTATGGCCCCAGCCCACGCCAGACCTTTGATCTGTTCCAGCCCGAAGGCGCGCCCAAAGGCACGTTGATCTTCGTGCATGGCGGTTTCTGGCGGATGCTGTCACCGCAGGACTGGTCGCATCTGGCCGCCGGTGCCGTCGCGCGCGGCTGGGCCGTGGCCATGCCGGGGTACGAGCTGTGCCCCGACGTGCGCATCGCCGGGATCACCCGGTCGATTGCGCAGGCGGTGCAGGTGATCGCGGGGCAGACCGACGGACCATTGGCCCTGGCGGGGCACAGCGCTGGCGGGCATCAGGTGGCACGGATGTGCGCGCCGGGCATGTTGCCTGGCGATGTGGCGGCACGGGTGCGGCACGTCATGCCGATCTCGCCGCTGTCGGACCTTGAGCCGCTGCTGCTGACGTCGATGAACGACGATTTCCAGATGGACGCCGCGATGGCGCAGGCGGAAAGCCCGATGTACCAGCCCAAGCCGCAGTGCGACGTGACGGTCTGGGTCGGCGGCGCGGAGCGGCCCGCGTTTCTGGATCAGGCGCGCTGGCTGGCCGAAGCGTGGGGTTGCGCGCATCATATTGCGGCAGACAAGCACCATTTCGACGTGGTCGATCCGCTGGGCGAAACGGACAGTGCAATGCTGGATATCCTGCTGGGCTAGGCCAAGTTGCCCATACGGCACGCTTGGTTCTTTCCTTTGATCGCCGGATTTGCGAAAGTTTTCGTGAAATCGGGTCTCTGCCTGATGTAAATTCGTGTAACATTGCCTATATTGATGGCAACACATTGATACAAAGGAAATTTCATGGCCAATTTCGACGCACAAGTGCGCGAGTCCCAGTCGCAGGTTGCCGAGGCTCAGGCGAAGATCAGCGAACTGACCAGCCGCATAGAGACCGCACGCGCCAAGCTGAAGGCGGGCGATGATGCGATGATCGACATCGAAAACGCCACCCTCGAAGATGTGCATGCCCACACCGACGTGATGAACGCCAACATCGCCGAGCTGATCATGGGGCTGGACGACGTCACCGCGGCTTTCTCGAAGGACTTTGACGAGATGCGCAACAAGACGGGCTGGGAATCCGTCGTCGGGATATTTTCGCAGGCCAAGTCCGACAGCATGCGGCAGGAGCGCGTGCGCACCGCGTCGATCGACGACAAGTTGCAGGACCTGATCTCGAAATCGGACATCATCGTGCAACTGCTGCAGGGGCAGCTGACCATGCTGGAAGAGCAGAAGGTGAAGGTCGAGGACAACCTGACCGAGACGCTGGACGAGCGTGAGTTCACCGTGCAGGAACTGACGACACTGCAGAATGACATCAGGGCGATGGACCCCAAGATCATCGGTCTGGAAAACAAGATCGCGTCGGAAACCGATGCGGCTGCGCGCACCAGGCTGGAAACGGAATTGGCCGAGCAGAACAGCCTGTATAACCAGATGGTGCAGGACGAGCAGGTGAAGCTGGCCAAGAGCCAGACGCTGGAGCGCTATATCGAGAAGGGCAAGACTTGGATTGATTCGCTGCAGAACCAGGCGGCGACACAGATGGTGCTGATCAACAAACTGCAGACCGACACCAAGCAGCGTGTGGTTCTGTACGACGCGCTGACCAAATCGCTGAAAACGGCGCAACAGCAGGACGTGGCGCACCGCATCAACGAGATCGGCGTGAAAACCGACCAGGAGGCGCAGACGGCGATGGCCGGGATCGGGGCTGCGACCAACGCGCGGATGGCCGACATGCTGGAAGCGCATGAGGATCACATGGTCTTTGCCCGCGATGTGCTGGAACAGAAGGCCAAGGCCGACGAACGCTTTGCCCGCCGGTTCGAGGCCATTGTGAAGAAGCACGACAGCAACGCCTATGGCGGGTGAGCGGATCGAAGGGGCATCCTGAACGATGAACGCGCGGCATGACACCATCGGCCTGACCGACCTTTTCGCCTCGCGCCGGTATTTCCGCAAGTTCGAGGGGATCATGGCCCACATGACCCGTGTGGCGGGCGTGATGGAAGCCGAAGGCACGCTGACCCGCGAGGAGGTGAGCATACTGGTCGGTTATGCCGCCGCGCTGAACTATACGTTCAAGGCGCTGAGCCTGAAATATCTGCTGGTCGGGCGTGATACCGGGCGGTTCTTTGGGTCGCTGTCCATCGACGCCAGTGAAAGCGGGTTTCCCGCGTCGGAAGAGCTGTTGACCATGGCGTCGGACGCGCAGCAGGCGGAAAAGCACCTGCTGGGGATGCCATCGGTGGAGGCGCTGAAGGCGCAGATGGTGCAGGTGATCCTGAGCGAGCGCACGGTGCCGACCAAGCTGCAGTTCGCGCTGTCGCAGCGGCTTTATTACGAGGAACTGCTGAAGGGCAAGCTGTTCTGGCCGCGCAACGACCCCGAGATTGCTTGGTTGCGCAATGCCGGTGAGCGACGCGTGTTCCGGATGCACTGGGCGGTTTACGACAGCCAGGTGAACCTGCCGGTGATCTACATGATGGAGCTGGAGGACACAGGGAGGACCGCCCTGCCCAAGGACCAGCGTCGCTGGCCCGAAGTGCAGGCGCATCTGATGGCGCAGTCGCTGGGCGGGCTGAAGCTGATGACCATCGCCAAGGGGTTCGACGAGGATTTCGACGACCTGCACCCCAAGCGGCTGCGGCGGTTTCATGTGGGGCCGATGTATTCGGATGCGTTCACCAAGCAATCGGGACCGATCGGCGATGTGCTGTCGCAGGCGCGCGCGCCGGACGGGCAGGATTGGGCGCTGGTCTGGACCGAAGAGGATCTGCTGTCGGACCGTGTGGTCGAGGAGCGCGCCGGGTGGTTTTCATCCGTCGAGCGCGAGATTTTCAAGCTGGATCCTTTTGCGGGGCGCGGTGCCGACACGGGCGCCACGCGGATGGAGCGCAGCATCATCCTGCCGCAGCGGCCCTATCAGGTGTTGGAAGAATTGAACCCGCCGGGGTTCCGGTCAGTCGCCAAGTTCGTGGTCAGCGATGCGGGCCGGGTGCTGCGCTATTGAGCGGATCGGTTTTGGCGGTCCGGCCCTCCGGGGGGAGTTTATTTTGCAAGATGAAGATTGAGGAACCGAGATGAGCCAGACAGCCGATCAGATGGAGCTGCGCGAGGAAGAGATCACCGCGCATTATGCGATGGCTCTGGCGATGTTGCAGGGGTTCGACCATGCGCCGCGGATCGGCAAGGCGGTCGAGGCCGAGCGGCAGGAGGCGTCCTCGGGCATCGGCACGCGGCGGCGATTTCGCACCACGACGCCGGGGCTGGTGACGCGGCGGAGCACGCCCGCCGGGGCGGTGCAAGTGATCGCGCGGGTCGAGGGTGCGGAGGATACGCTGGTTTCGCCCTTGCAGGCGACGGTGCTGAACGCGTTGCGGCGGGCTATTTCCATCGCGCTGGCGGTGGCCGAGAACTATGCCGACGTGTCGGGGCTGGGCGAGCTGAAACGTGCCAACCTTGCGGGGAATCTGGCCGAGGCGCGCAAGCTCGAGTTTTCGGAGCTGCTGGCGGGCGAGGCGCTGGTCACGCTCTATGTGTTTGGCAATGCTGTTGCGTTCCTCATGTCATCGCATCAGTCCGAGGTTACGGTCGAGGTGGGTGACGTGCAGGAGATGCTGACCGACAATGGCCAGACCGCGCTGCACGGCGCGCTTTGGGAGCTGGATCAGGACATTGCCGCCCATGCGTCTGACGACGCGCGGCTGGTGGCGACGGTTGCGGCCTTTGCCGAGGCGCTAATGGAGAAGGTCGCCCTGCGCGCGCAGGAGGCGCCGCGTCTGGCGGGGTTTACCAACGCGGTCTGGCACGTCGAGGCGGATGATTTCACCATTGCGGGATTCAGCCCCGCGACCAAGGCGAAGTCGACCAAGCTGACCATGACCTTCAAGAAACCCAACGAGGTCGTGGGCAACCACATCGCCAAATATCAGGCGATGAAGCTGGCCAAGATGCTGATGGCCTATGATTTCTACCGTAAGCTGAACCCCTTTGCCGAACTGGGCGGGTTCATCTTTACCTTCATGGGCGACGGCAAGCCGGGGACGGGCAAGACCACGCTGATCCAGATGATGGCGGGGCTGATCCACGATTACTGCGCCGTCGCGGGCTATCCGTTCCGCTATCAGAACCTGAGCACCGACAACATCGACAGCTATCAGGGCAAGTCGGGGCAGAACGCCAAGGCCTTCATCAACACGATCATCGACCCCAACGCCATCGGGTTCGGCACAATCGACGACATCGACCAGCTGGCGGGCAAGCGGGGCGACAGGCAGTCGAGCACGGGCCAGCTGGAGATCACGGCGGTGCTGATGGAAAGCTTTGCCGGGGCCAATACGGTCGTGCGGGGCAATTGCACCTTTGGCATGTTCTCGAACTATCCCGAGAACGTGGACGACGCGCTGCGCCAGCGGGCAGGGGCGCGGTTTCTGGTGGACGGGCCGCAAACGCGCGAGGATTACATCGACATCCTGTACCTGCTGATGGGCAAGAACCACGACATCCCGGTGGGCGCACACGAGGTGTTTTCGGCGCAGGAGATCAAATCGGCGGTGGCCGCATCGTTCGAAAGCCACAGCCGCCCGCACGAGGCGGGGTTGATGCAGGTGTTCGACCGTGTGCAGGACCAGATCGGCACGCTGGACACCATTGCCAAGCTGGGGACCTATCTGAAGGCCATTCAGGAGGCCGACCCGCGGTTTACCGGCCGTGCGATCAAGAACATCACCGACGCGGTGAAGGTGCGGGCGATGGATTTCGAGCTGCCCGACGCATGGATGGAGAACCCCGAACTGTTCCTGTTCAAGGGCTATGACGCCAAGAAGGACATGATTTCTGAGCTGCGCCAGCCGATCACGGTGGAGATGGTGATACAGGAGATCAACCGCTACGCGGATTCCGAGTTCCGCTATGCGGACAAGTCGGACGAGGTGGCGATTGAGGAGATGGTGCGAGAGTTTGGGCGGCAGGAAGCGGCGAAGAAGCGGTATTTGGAGGGGTTGGGGTGATGGAGCTATTGAAAGCAATTAATAGCTTCATTGCCGAGCACCGCGAGCTTGTGACGCTAATCGGAATTCTACTAGTCACTTTTCTCGTCACTAAGCTTTTGAATAAATCGAACGAAAAGCGTGCCAAAATACTCAGTGATCAAGCAGAGCAAAGAGCACGTGCAGATAGGCGCCTTCAATTGGAGTTATCCCGGCGAATGAAGTTGGCAGATTTTCGCCAGGCTTGGATAGATTCGATAAGGCAAGATTTCGCGTCAATCATCGGCGCGAAACCATACCAATCTGGAGACGAGGGGCAGCGAGTGGACGACTACAATGTGCGCATCCAGAGTGTGCTTCTCAAGATGAATCCATCGGAAGTTGGTTCCAAAGCTATTTTTGACCAGCTGACGAAGCTGATGAGTAGTAAAAATAGAAATGCTGATGATGAAATTGCCTTTGAACTGACAAACTTAGTGAATTGTTATCTTAAGGCCGAATGGGACCGCTTGAAGGAAGAACTTGAAGCATACGATGAAGTGGTGACACCCCAATGAACCGCCTCATCCGCCTCGGCCTCATGTTCGGCAATCTCTACCCCGTCACCAGCCCCGCGCTGGTCGAACGCTATAACCGTGCGCTGGAGCATCTGACGGGCAAGCGCACCGCGCTCACCGATTTCTACATCGACATTTCGGGCTTTTCCCCGGAAGTGGGCGCTGATCTGGGCGATCCGCTCTACCTGAACAAGGGCGGCGTGAACCGGCAGTTTATCCTGCTCAGCACCGAGCAGAAGCGCGCGCCGCTGCTGGATGCGAAGTTCTCGACCTCTCGCACCATCTTGCGGCAATTCATCGACGAGAACGAGGCGGCGCTGTTTGCGCTGACCGCGCGGGATGCGGTGGCGGGCGAGCTGGTGAATTCGGTCTATGACGTGTCCAGACCGCAGCGGCTTTTCGACATTCGCGCCATCACCATCGACGCAGACACCACCGCAGGCACCGTGCGCAATGCCGAGGAACTGGCGGGCAAGGTGGACCGGTTCCTGCAGGTCGAGGACGCCTGGTTCGACGATGTGCTGATCGCCGAGATGATCGGCCTTGCCGCGCAGACGGGGGATGTGACGCGCAATCCGGTGAAGCTGAAGAAGATGCGCTTTGAGCAGGGGAATTTCTGGACGGCGCATTTCGGCGGGCTTTACGTGTTCAAGAGCCTCGCGCATCCGGCGGCGATCGCCAGCGGTGATGCGTCGGCGCTGGGCGAACTGCCGATCCAGCATGTCTATGGGACCGGACAGCGTAACCAGATTGCGCGGTTTTTGGAGCTGAACGGGCTGGCCGAGCCCATCGTGGCGGCGCGGGGGATCGATTCTGCCGCGATCCTGCGGCAGAAGATGGATTTTATCCTGGTCGATGCCGTCACCTCGGCGGGTGTTGATCTGTCGGGCACCACCCGCGCCGACATGCGGCGGCTGGCGCGCGACCATGCGCAGCACCTGCCCGGGGAGTTTCACGCGCTGGCGTCGCTGGTGAACTGGGCCGAGAACGGCGGCGCGTGGCCGCGTATCGCGTCGGATCACCCCGCCTATTTCTATACGCTGCGGGCGGCGGATCATGCCGATGCGGATCTGGTGAACATGCTGCTGGCCGAACTGAGCCCGAAGGACGTGCGCCAGCTGTTCATCTGTCACAAGCAGATGTTCTATGACACCTACGCACGCTGGCCCGATCCGAAAAAGGAATATGTCGCACAATATCTGGCGGCGGAATATCAGGCGGACAAGGTTGGCACGCGCGATGCGCTGTTTGGCCACGATGCCCCGATGGAAGAGCCCCCGGTCACCAAACCCCGCGCCAGGGCGCAGACGCTGGACGATATCGTCGCCCGCGTCGGCCCCTGGGGCGCAGTCAGGAGATAGGCCATGTTCGCGTTGCTACGTCTGATCGTTGTCGGCTTTGTCGTGCTGACGGTCATCTATATCGGGCTGTCGCTCTATTCACGGAGCGTGCGCAAGGGCAAGCTGCGCGCGGAATGGCGCGAACAGGCGCAGGCGGGTGTGGCCGAGCAGACCGAAGATGCGTTTGTAGATGTCGGCATGATCGAATACGACAATTCCCTGCGGCGCAAGCTGATCCTCGGCGTCTATGTGGTGCCCACGGTACTGGTGGGCGTCATCATCTATCTGACCAATTTCGCCTGAACGGAGGGCCCTCATGCGGTACATAAAGTGGTTTTTCATCATCATGTTCTGGGTTCTTGTGGCGGCGTTCTTCCACTATACCCTGCCGCAGAAGGATATCGTGCGGATCGTGGACACCTACGAAAAGCGTATTGATCCGGGCGAAAACTGGTGGTTCTGGGCGCAGGCGGATGTGGGCACGGACGGCACCGTTCCCAACCGCGATGTCTTTTTCATCCAGGCGGTGCGCGAAAACGGGCGTGTGATCGTCTATCGCAACGAAGACACCGGCTGGGGTTGGCCGCCCTATTTCAAGTTCGATACATCGAACCTGCAAGCCGAAGCTGCCAACCTGAAGTCGACCCAAGCCGATCCGAGTTATGTAATAATCAAACACTATGGCTGGCGCTTTGAGTTTCTGACCGCCTTTCCCAATGCGATCAGCATAACGCCGGTCGATGGGCCCGATGCGTCCAAGGGCATTCCGTTCCTGAACATCATCATCCTGACGCTGTTCTTCATGGTGGTTTATTTCATCTGGGTGCGCTGGCGTCGGTTCCGCAGGGCGCGGCTGGACCCAAGGCTCGAGGAAATGCAGGACAATTGGGAGGCGGCAGGCGATGCCATGTCCGACCGCCGCAGCCGGTTTTCGCGCTGGCTGGGGACGTGGCGGTCCAAGTAGGGCCGCGTGCGCTCATGGCTATGTGATCGCGCCAAGGCTGGACTTGGCGCGGCACCTGGGCCATTGCCAGCTATATGATGGTTCTGCGTTCTCTTCTTCTGGCCGTGATGGTCTTTGTGGCGATGCCCTGGGGCGCGTTTTCCGCCGTCTATCCGGCTTTGGCCGCGCCCTCTCATATCGTTTCCGGCGATGCGTCGTCCGTCGTGGCCGCGCCTGCATCGGTCGAGCGGCCGCGCAAGCGGTGCCGCACCGCAACCTTGCCGGGATCGCCCTGTGCGCAGGATGTGCGGCTGGATGACGGGATCGCGCTGACGGCACCTGTGGGGGAGGTCGTCCGACCCCTGTCCCACGACACTGTGCTGCGCAGCGGCGTGGACAAGCCGCCCCCGCAGGGTCCACCGCGCCTGATCTGACCGGAGCCCCGGCGCGCCCGCGCCATTCCCGATCAGATCAAAAGGATACCTCAAGATGTTGACCCGACGTATGTTTGTCGCCTGCGGGGCGATGGCAGGCCTTGGTGCCTGTGCCACCACCCCCGAGCCTGTGCCCGTGGCACCGCCCGCACCCGTGATCCCGCCCTTGCCCGCATTCTATCAGGCGGTGCCCGATGAGCCGTTTCCCGTGCCTGCCGTGCCCGAGGGCATTCTGGAACCGCACTTGTGGCGGCAGGAGGTCGCGAACCTTTGGCCGCAGCACGCCCGTGGCACCATTGTCGTCGATCCCGACGATGCGCTGCTGTATTTTGTCGAAAGCCCGCAGACCGCGACCCGCTATGGCGTCAGCGTGGGCGCGGCGGGCTTTGCGTGGAACGGCACCGCGCGACTACAGTTTCGCCGGGAATGGCCGGTGTGGAAGGTGCCCGCCGCCATGATCGCCCGGAAACCGGAACTGGCCCCCTATTCGGTGAATAAGGGCGGGATGCCGCCCGGTCCGGGCAATCCGATGGGCGCGCGGGCGCTTTATCTGTTTCAGGACGGTGTCGACACGCTCTACCGGATACACGGAGATGCGGACCCGCGCGAGTTGGGGCGGTCGGTGTCATCGGGCTGTATCCGGATGCTGAACCAGGACGCGATCCACCTGTACGACCGGGCACTGCACGGTGCTTCGGTGATCGTGTTGCCCTCGATGAAATCGTCCGGCATCGGGGGTGTCTATTAGGCGGCGGCTTCAGTCGGCAAAGAGGTAATGGGCGCTCGCGACCTTCTGGCTTTGGTCTTCGGCGATACCGAGGAATTCAGACAGGGCGCGGGCGTTTTCCTCGACGGTCGCGCCCTCGCGCATGCGGCTGAGGTTTTCGAAGTCCGCGTCGCGGATGCGGTCGCTTTCGAACACCATGTCGTTGCGGATCGTCGGCAGCAGCCGTTCCAGCGTTTCCGAACTGGTCTGCTCGCCCGCGAGGCCCACGCGCATGGCGTGACCGATCAGGTAATCGTCGGTGAACTTGCACTGGATTTCCAGCATCCGCGTCACCGAACGGTCACCTGCGAAATCCTGCAACAGGTCCAGCTCTCCGGGGTCCATGCAGACAATCAGACGGTCGGTTTCGTAATAGTCGAACAGCATCCGCATCAGCGCGCGGCGGTGGCGCGTGCGCTTGCCCAGAGTTTTCTGGATGCCGCCCAGATCGGGCAGCGGCGTGCTTTCCTCGTTGAAGAGGTATTCGATGGCGGGCACGTTGGTGACCTGTCGGATACGCTCGAGCACCCGTTTGGCGACGTGCCACTTCTTGCAGATCACGATCATCAGTTCGCGTTCGCGGCCCAGCGTCGATTCGGTTTCCCAGAACCGCGTGGCAAAGCGCCGACCGATGCGGCCCCGCCCGCTGAGGAACTTGAACAGGCTGCGCCCCTCGTTCGAGATCTGGAACTGCACCCCTTTCGCCGCATAAAGCAGCCCCAGACGGCGCTTGAGATCAAAGGCCTCGGGGCTGATTTTACGCGCGAACAGGAAATCCTGGCTGAGCAAAAGATCGTAGTGGTCATCGTAGAACACCACTGGCATGCCATAATCGGTGAACATCAGAAATGTCAGCGTGCGGCTGCGAATTTCGGTTTCCGGTACGACGTGCCGCACGACGGTCTGAAAAAAGGTCTCGTCGGGTATCCAGGTGGTGCGGAAAAACCGCATCACGTCACGGCGTTTCTTGGTGAACTCCAGCACCCATTCGACGGTGCGCCTGCGCAGGCACCACCACTGGCTGCCGATCTGGATCTGGATGTCACTGGGCACTTCGCGTGTCAGGCCCAGGCGCTGCTGCAGGTGATAGCTTGCGTAAAAGAGGCGCTTGTGGGTGCGTTCATTGAAGAAATGGCGGTAGATCAGCCGCTCTTCCTTCATGCCGGTCTTGATCCAGTCGCTTTCGAAATAATCGAAGCTTTCGATGAAGTCGGCGTCGTTGTCATCGAGGAACTTGTGGGTGTATTCGGCGGATTTTATCGCCATGCAATCGCCGGACAGCATGTAGAAATGCGTGGCGCGCGGGAACGCCTTGGTGGCGGATTCCACGGCGTAAAGCGTGGCCTGAACCAGCGACCATTCCCCCCATCCGCATTTGATCCGCTTGTGCGAAAAGGTGACGTTGGGATTTTCGTCCAGTGCGTCACGGATCCTCTTGAAATGTTCGGGCTTGGCCGACGCATCGAAGTGAATCGACATGTAGTCGCCCGCCGCAGTCAGACGCTCCGCCTGCTTGATGATGGCGTCGGGGTCTTTGTGACACAGCAATATGTAGGCGATTTTTGCCATACCAATGATTCACGGACCCTTTACCTGAAGATGTTTACCTAGATAGTGGTGAAGGGAGATTGAATAAACAGCATTTATTTGCTTTTTTGCTCCGACAGGCAACTGCTGCCCGATGAAGCAGCAGGAAAACAGAGGACGACAGGTATGGGTTTCCCCGGAACGTGGATGACGGAAAGCGAAAGCGTGGTGTACCGCGTGGTGCCCAAATGCGCCTGCTCGACCATCGGCCAGATCATGTATTATTCGGATCACGGTGAATTTTTCGACGGTGACATCCACGATGCCAAGAGCGGATTGCACAAGTGGGCGCTTGAGGAAAGTCAGGCGCCGATCACGGCCAACGTGCAGAACCACAGCTCCTATTCGTTCACCTGCGTGCGCAATCCCTACACGCGCATCCTGTCGTCGTTCTTTGACAAGATCTGCGGCATCCAACGCAACGGCAAACGCTATCGCGGCAATCTGGTGCCGCTTTTGATCCAGAAATACGGGATCGAAGTGGGCGGCGACGATGGCAAGCAGGAGTTCGACCAGATTGCCAGCTTTCGCCGCTTCCTGCTGTTTGCCCGTGACACCATCCGCTGGCGCAAGCCGATGGAGCCCGACATTCACTGGTCGGCGATGTCAGGGCATGTGTCCACGTTCATCGTGAATGGTGGCAAGTACGACAAGATCATCTGGACGGAAAAGTTCAACGAAGGCATGGACGAGGTGCTGCAGGCCGTCGAGACACCGAACAAGATCAATCTCGCCGAGATTCCCCGCTTTAACGAAAGCGAAGGGCACGGGCCCAAGCGGGCGCACCCGGTCGAGGATTACTTTGACGATCTGTCGATGCATCTGGTTTACGAAATCTACAAACGCGATTTCGAGGTGTTCAAATACGACTTTGAAAACCCCGCCAACAAGATGCCGATTGCCGAGATTGACCTAGACGAGGTTCACAAGAAGCTGGGCGATTAACCGCCCGCTTCTGCAATCACCTTGGCCACGCGTTTGCCCACCGCCGCGGTGCCCTTCGGGCTGGGATGGATCATGTCCGCAGTGTGAAACGATCTGTCGCCAGAGGGCACCAGATCGGCCATCGGCACGAAATACACGCCCTTGTCGCGTGCCGCCATTCGGGTCACGCGCGCGTCCAGCTCATTGCCCTCGTCGCGGCAATGCTCGATCGGAGAGCCGCGGCCGGGGCTGCGCAGATAGCCCACATAAACCACCCGCGATCCGGCGCGGCGCATCTTGGACACCAGCGCGGGGATTTCGCCGCGCGTCCCGTCCTTTGATATCATCTTGGTCATTTTCCGGTCGCAGCGTGAACAGCCGCAGCCCAGCCACAGGTCATTGCCACCGCCATTCATGATGACCCAGTTCCACGGACCACCGCGATACTGGCGCGAGATGTTGAACCCCATCGCGCCGGTCAGCGGCAGGTTGTAGATGATCCGCGCGCCCATGACCGAGCGGTTGGCGACACGCTGGCTCAACTCGCGTTCGACCACGTCGGGGATCGACCGTTCAGAGCCCGAGTGCGTCGCGAAGAACGAATCCCCGATCGCCAGAATGCGCGCCTGTTCCGCGCCCACGGGCGTGCAGATCAGCAGCAAAATCATCATCAAGACCGGTTTCATTTCGATTCCCTTCCCCCAAAGCATACCGTTTCGTTGCACCACAGTTGCGAGAAAATGTGAAAGTGGTGCGGCGATATTGTGAAACGCGCCGCTTCACCTTACATCCCATTCCTATGGCACAGGTTAAGAATGCAGACCCGAATTATAAAGTGATCGCCGAGAACCGGCGGGCGCGGTTCGACTATGCCATCGAGGAAGATCTTGAATGCGGGATCATCCTTGAGGGGTCCGAGGTCAAGTCGATGCGCCAGGGCGGATCGAACATCGCCGAGAGCTATGCCGCCGTCGAGGATGGCGAGCTGTGGCTGGTGAACAGCTATGTGGCCCCCTACGATCAGGCCAAGACCTTTCGCCACGATGAACGCCGACGTCGCAAGCTGCTGGTCAGTCGCAAGCAGATGGCGCATCTGTGGAACGAGACCCAGCGCAAGGGCATGACGCTGGTGCCGCTGGTGCTGTACTTCAACCATCGCGGCATGGCCAAGATCAAGATCGGCGTCGCCAAGGGCAAGAAGAACCACGACAAGCGCGAAGCCAGCGCCAAGCGTGACTGGAGCCGTCAAAAGGCGCGCCTGCTCAAGGATCACGGCTAGGCTCGGCCCTGCGCAAGGCGTTCTATCTTGCGAAGCCGTCCCCGCAAGGGTAGGGAAAGCACGTTTAAGCACGCACAGTTTACGCAGGTACGGAGGCCACCCATGTCCGATGATCCCAAAACACTTGTCTCGACAGAGTGGCTGGCCAAACACCTCAAGGACCCCGATCTGCGGATACTGGATGCCTCGTGGTATCTGCCCGACGCAAAACGCGATCCGAAGGCCGAATATGACGCCGCCCACATTCCCGGTGCGCGGTTCTTTGACATTGACGACATTTCGGACGCCCGGTCGGACCTGCCGCATATGGCACCGCCCGTCGAAAAGTTCATGTCGCGGATGCGGGCGATGGGCGTGGGCGACGGCCATCAGGTCGTGGTCTATGATGGTGCCGGTATCCTGTCGGCGCCGCGCGTGTGGTGGGTGTTCCGGCTGATGGGGCACGAAAACGTCGCCGTGCTGGATGGCGGTCTGCCCAAATGGCAGGCCGAGGGCCGCGCGGTCGAGGACATGCCCCCAGTGGTCAAGGACCGGCACCTTACCGTGCGGTTCCAGAACCAGCTGGTGCGCGATGTCACGCAAGTGTCGCAGGCGTCCAAGCTGGGCGATGCGCAGATTGTCGATGCCCGCTCTGCCCCCCGCTTTCGCGGCGAGGCGCCAGAGCCGCGCGAAGGGCTGCGCGCCGGGCACATCCCCGGTTCGCGCAATGTGCCCTATGGCACGCTGCTGAACGAAGATAACACGCTGAAGTCGCCCGAAGACACCCGCGCGGTGTTCGAGGCGGCTGGCGTTGATTTAGGCGCGCCGCTGATCACCACCTGCGGGTCGGGCATTACTGCCGCAGTTCTGGCGCTGGCGCTTGAGCGGATCGGCGTGGATGCCTGGTCGCTATACGATGGTTCCTGGGCCGAGTGGGGGATGTTCCCCACCGTACCCGTCGCAACTGGAGACGCATGATGTTCGAAACCCTCAAGGCACAGGCCCCCGACAAGATCCTGTCGCTGATGGCTCAATACAAGGAAGACCCGCGCAGCACCAAGATCGACCTTGGTGTGGGGGTCTACAAGGATGCGTCGGGCCTGACCCCGGTGATGCGCGCGGTCAAATCCGCCGAGCACGCACTGTGGGAGGCACAGGATAGCAAGTCATATGTCGGGCTGACCGGCGACCCTGCCTTTTCCGATGCGATGGTGAAACTGGTTCTGGGCGATGCCGTGCCGCGCAATACGGTTGCCGCAGCCGCCACACCCGGCGGCACGGGTGCCGTGCGTCAGGCATTCGAGATGATCCGGATGGCCAACCCCAAGGCGCGGGTTTTCGTCTCTGATCCGACATGGCCCAACCACGTCTCTATCGTGCAATATCTTGGCATTGAGATGGTGCCCTATCGCTATTTCGACAGCGAGACCCGCAGCGTGTCGTTCGATGCGATGATCGCGGACCTGAAGACCGCGACCAAGAACGACGTGATCCTTTTGCACGGATGCTGTCACAACCCGACCGGCGCCAACCTGACGATGGACCAATGGGCGGAAGTCATAAAGGTGCTGCAAGAGACCGGCGCCACCCCCATGGTCGACATCGCCTATCAGGGCTTTGGAGACGGTCTGGACGCGGATGCCGAGGCCACCCGTGCGGTCGCCGCTGCCGTGCCCGAGTGCCTGATCGCTGCAAGCTGCTCGAAGAACTTCGGTGTCTATCGCGAGCGCACGGGCATTCTGATGGTGGTCGCGGCTGACACCGGGGCCTTTGCCCTGAACCAGGGCACGCTGGCCTTCCTCAACCGCCAGAACTTCAGCTTTCCGCCCGACCACGGGGCGCGGGTGGTGACGATGATCCTGACCGACGATGCCTTGCGCGCCGACTGGCAGGCCGAGTTGGAAGACGTGCGGCTGGGCATGTTGGAGCTGCGCAAGCAACTGGCGGGCGAGCTGAAACGCCTGTCGAACTCCGATCGCTTTGATTTTCTGGCCGAGCATCGTGGCATGTTCTCGCGGCTGGGCACGACGCCCGAGATGGTCGAGAAGCTGCGCGTGGACCACGGCATCTACATGGTGGGCGACAGCCGCATGAACATCGCGGGGCTGAACGCCAATACGATCCCCGTGCTGGCGCGTGCGATCATCGACGCGGGCATCTGACACACCGCCATTGCGTCAAAATCAGGGGCGGACCTTTGCGGGTTCGCCCTTTTTGCTGCGCGGATATGCGCCACGAAAAAACCGGGCGCATCTCTGCGCCCGGTTCGTGCTTTCTCAAGACTGAGAGTTGGGAGGAGAGTGACCTCAGCCCTTGGAGAACTCGGGGTAGGCTTCCATGCCCATTTCGGACATGTCCAGGCCTCTGATCTCGTCCTCTTCCGACACGCGGATGCCGACCACGGCCTTCAGGATGAACCAGACGATGCCCGATGCAATCACCGTGAAAGCGCCGACCACGAAGATTGAATAGAGCTGCGTGCCCAGCGACGCGTCGCCGTTGGTCAGGACCACCGCGATGGTGCCCCAGATGCCGCAGAACAGGTGAACCGGGATCGCGCCGACGACGTCGTCGATCTTCAGCTTGTCCAGGAACGGAACCGCGAAGACCACGATCACGCCACCCACGGCACCGATCAGCGTGGCCGCACCCAGCGAGGGGGTCAGCGGTTCTGCTGTGATCGACACCAGACCGGCAAGCGCGCCGTTCAGCACCATCGTGAGGTCAGGTTTCTTGTACAGAAGCTGCGTCAGGATCAGCGCCGCGATTGCACCACCGGCAGCCGCCGTGTTGGTGTTGGCAAAGATCCGGCTGACGTCAGCCACATCGCCCACGGTGCCCATCGCCAGCTGCGAGCCGCCGTTGAAGCCGAACCAACCCAGCCACAGGATGAACGTGCCCAGTGTCGCCAGCGTCAGGTTCGAGCCGGGGATCGGCACGGTGCGGCCTTCCTTGTTGTACTTGCCGATACGCGGACCCAGGATCAGCGCGCCGACCAGAGCGGCCCAGCCACCGACAGAGTGCACGACGGTCGAACCGGCAAAGTCCAGGAAGCCCATCGCGTCCAGGAAGCCGCCGCCCCATTTCCACGACGCCTGAATTGGATAGATCACGGCGGTGAGGACGATGGTGAAGGCGAGGAACGGCCACAGTTTGATACGCTCGGCCAGGGCGCCCGAAACGATCGAGGCGGTGGCGGCACAGAACATCAGCTGAAAGAAGAAGTCGGAGCCGGTCGTGGCATACGAATAGTCATCGGCTGCATCGGCGGTCACACCGACCGCTTCCAGAACACCGGGGCCCCAGACGCCGGAGAACACGCCTTCGACGGCCCATGTGCCCAAGGGGTACATCAGGTTGTAGCCGATGAGGTAATAGAAGATCGACGCGAGCGAGAACAGCGCGATGTTCTTGGTCATCTGCATGGTGACGTTCTTCGAGCGGACAAGCCCGCCTTCGAGCATCGCAAAGCCTGCGGCCATGAAGAACACCAGAAAGCCGCCCACGAGGAACAACAGCGAGTTCATGATGAAGACCATGTCGGTCGAGGCATTGACGCCCGCCACAGGTCCTGCGTCCTGGGCCAGGCCCAGCGTCGGCAGCAGTGCGACGGGCGCGGCGGCTGCAAGGGTAAAGAATGTGGTACGTTTCATTGTCGGAATGTCCCTGTTTGCGGTCGCGTTAAAGCGCGTCATGGTTGGTTTCGCCGGTACGCACACGCACGGCCTGTTCGACGTCGAGCACGAAAATCTTGCCGTCGCCGATCTTGCCGGTGTGGGCCGTTTTCTTGATCGTCTCGACCACCTGATCGGCGGTGGCGGCATCAACCACGAGCTCAAGCTTGATTTTCGGAACGAAGTTCACGGCGTACTCTGCGCCGCGATAAATTTCGGTATGACCGGATTGGGACCCAAAGCCCTTGATCTCGGTCACCATCATGCCGCGGACGCCTGCTTCGGTCAGAGCTTGACGAACGTCCTCCAGCTTGAATGGTTTGATCGTTGCAATGATCAGTTTCACACATATTCCCCTTGTCGTTTGGCCCAGTTTCTGGCCGTTTTCCTGAGGGCAACAGAGTGAATGAGGGGCTTTGGGGGAAGGTCGGGCGCATGATTCCGCGGCGCGGATCGGCGGTATGTGCATAAAAAATGCGCAATTATGGAAAATCGACTAAAAATTAATCGAAAAAATGATGGAGGGCCGGGGAGAGTTCCACGTGTATCTCCGGGCGCAGTTGGTTATCATGGCGCAAACAAACAGGGCCGAGCAGGGGTCTAGATGAGCAATTCGACACGCGGCAAGCGTCCTTTGGTGGCGGAAAAACGTTCTGGCAGCACGTCCAGAAAGAAACCGACACCTGCGCGCAAGCGTCCGGTGAAGCGGCGCAAGCCCGCACCGCCCCGGCGCGGCGGGATTTCCGGTGTCTTTTCGCGCCTGTTCCGGTTCATTGGTCGTCTGATCTGGGGCGTGACCTGGCGCGGGACTTTGATTGTCGCTCTGATCATCGGTCTTTGGGTCGGTTACACCGCAACCACACTGCCTGACCTTGAAGAGTTGCTGGACGGGCGCGCGCGCGGCTCTGTCACGATGAAGGACTACAAGGGCCAGACCTTTGCCTGGCGTGGCGACCAGTTCGGCGGCGTCGTGACGGCGCAGACCGTGTCTCCCCACCTGCGCAATGCTATCATCGCGACAGAGGACAAGCGGTTCTACAAACACCTCGGCGTCAGTCCGCGCGGCATCGCCAGCGCCGTCAGCATCAACCTGCGCGAAGGGCGCGGGCCGCTGGAAGGGCATGGCGGGTCCACGATCACCCAACAGGTCGCGAAACTGCTGTGTCTGGGCACGCCTTACGACCCTGCGACCGGCCAGACCGAAAAGGAATACGAACAGGAATGTCGCCGCAGCACCCTCAAGCGCAAGATTGACGAAGCCGTCTATGCGCTGGCGATGGAGGCCAAGTATTCCAAGGACGATATCCTGACAGTCTATATGAACCGCGCGTTCCTGGGCGCCGGTGCGCGCGGGTTCGAGGCTGCAAGCCAGCGGTATTTCGGCAAGTCTGCCGCCACGGTGAACCCTGCCGAGGCCGCGATGCTGGCGGGACTGCTGGTCGCGCCGACCCGTTTTGCGCCGACGAACGATCTGGCACGGTCGCAGAACCGCGCGGCGACGATCATCCGGCTGATGAACGAACAGGGCTATCTGAACGAGACCGAAGCGCAGCAGGCGCAGGCAAATCCGGCCGTCCTGAGCGAAGCCGCAGCCGCCCGTGCGGGGGGTTATTTCGCCGATTGGGTGATGTCGTCCGGGCCCGAGTTCTTTACCCGCAAGACAACCGAAGACGTGATCATCCGCACCACGCTGGATCAGCGCATTCAGCGCGCTGCCGAGGACGGGCTGAAATGGGTGTTCGAGAACAAGGTGCGCCCCGGCTCGAACGCGCAGGCCGCGATTGTCGTGATGGACGCGGACGGCGCGGTGCGCGCAATGGTCGGCGGGCGCGACAACCAGGTCGCGGGCGCGTTCAACCGCGCCACGCAAGCACTGCGGCAGACCGGATCGGCGTTCAAACCCTTCGTCTATGCGACGGCGCTGGATCTGGGGGCGTCGCCGCTGGACCCGATCAACGATGCGCCGCTGACGATAGATATTCCCGGATCGGGCCCATGGTCGCCCAAGAACTATACGAATGATTATCTGGGCAACGTGACCTTCGCCAAGGCGCTGGAGGAATCGCTGAATATTCCGGCGGTCAAGATATCCGAACAGGTGGGCCGCGAAAACGTGCGCACCGTCGCCAGCGGCTTTGGCATCGAAAGCGATCTTGCCGCCGGGCCTGCTCTGGCACTGGGCGCTTCGGAAAGCACGTTGATCGAGATGACGGGGGCCTATGCGGGTTTCCTGAATGGCGGCTCGTCGGTCACGCCCTACGGGCTGATCGAGCTGCGCCTTTTGGGCGACGACGCGCCGCTGATGGGCACCGGCGGCGGCATCGGCGAGCGTGTCATCCAGCAGGATGCGGCACGGCAACTGGTCTGGATGATGGAAAAGGTCGTCAGCGAAGGCACCGGCGCGCGTGCGCAGTTCGGCGGGCGCGAGATTGCGGGCAAGACCGGCACCACACAGGCGGCGCGCGATGCGTGGTTCATCGGATTTACCGGCGACTATGTGGCGGGTGTCTGGATGGGCTATGACGACAACACGCCGCTGACGGGCGTGACGGGGGGCGGTCTGCCCACGGAAATCTGGCGCGAGGTCATGATGCGCGTGCACGAAGGGCTGCCGCAGACCCCGCTGCCAATGGATGCCCCACGTGCGACGCAGCAGGTGGTGGATGCGCCCGCGCCCAGACAGCAACAGCCAACCACGACCGAGGGGATCATCAACAATCTGTTGCGTGATATCCTGGGCGGTGGTGGCTCAAACTCTCAGCCGCCGCCAGAGGTGCGGGGAGGCGACCGGTAGCACCCCAAGGGCGCTACCGGCGGCAGTGTCTCAGCCCATGCGGGCAAGGTCTGCGATCATCTTGTCGATGTCACCGCCGTTGCGGTCCAGCAGTGCGCCGATTTCGGTGCGTTCGGTCAGCAGCAGGTTCACGCCTTCGATGAACATGTTGAAGAACAGGTCGCGGCCCGATTTGTCGGACACCAGGAACGTCACCTCGAACGGGGCCTCGCCGCGCAGATAGGCGGTTGTCCTGATCTCGTATCCCGCCTTGATCTGACGGGCGGACTGCACCTCGATGCGGCCCCCGATGAATTCGTGAAAGCGTTTGCCGTATTTGCGCGAGATATAGCCCGCAAAGACGTCTCCGAACGCGCGTTTCTGCGCGGCAGAGGCGCGGCGGCCGTCCACGCCAAGGGCGTATTGCGCCATGATCGGCACGTCACCATAGGTGGCAAAGATGTTCTCGAAATCCTTGATCATCGCGCCCTGCGACTTGCCCGAGGCGATGACGCGGTTGATCTCGGCGACCAGCGCATCGACCAGACCCCGCGCCTGCGCCTCGTTCAGCGCGAGGGCCGGCCCTGCCACCAGTGCGCCGCCGGATGCTGCAAGAAATGTGCGTCGCGTAAGGTTATTGAGCATAGGGGTCCTCATAAATGTCAGAGTACGGGTCATCGGAATAGGGATCGGCAGCCCCGGCTGTTGGGCTGGCGCCCAACTCGAAGCGGCGGTTCTGCAGATAGATCAGGCGCGCCTGCGCATAGCTGTCGGCGCTTTCATAGAGAATCGAATCGACCGTGTCGGAATACCGGCCCCGATCACTGAGGCGCGAGGCCAGTTTTGCCCCGGTGCTGTAATATTTTTCAGGGCTGGGCAGGCGGTAGGTCAGCGGGTTGGTGAACAGATCGACCACACGGCCAACCTGATCGCGACGGGTCGATGGGCCGACCACGGGCAGTTCCACATAGGGGCCTTCGCCCACGCCCCAGACATAGAGCGTTTCGCCGAAATCGGTGTTGTGTTGCGGCACGTCGAATTCCGTGGCGGCATCGACGAAACCGCCAAAGCCCAGGACCGTATTGGTCAGAAACCGCACCGTGGACAGGCCCGCACCGCGCAAATCGCCTTGTAACAGCGAATTTACGACCATGCTGGGCTGGGCAAGGTTGGTGGCGAAATTGCCGATGCTGTCTTCGAATTCATCGGGAACGGTGTTTGAATACCCGCGTCCTGCGGGCCGCAGAATGGCCGTGTCCAGCTTGCGATTGAACGCGTGGACCTTGCGATTGTAGCGCTCATTGGGGTCGTAGATGCCGTCGCGCGACACAGCCGCAGGGTCGGGTGCGGCACATGCGCTGACAAGGGCCAAGGCCAGAATCATGATCGGCAGACGCTTCAGGCGGTGCAGGGAGTGATGAACTGGCAATGGAAATCTCCGTTTTTTAACCTTTGATCGTACCTAATGCTTTCAGTGGCATTGCCCAGACAGGCAACGCGCGAATTCTCTCTCTGTGGCAGTTCCGCGACAGAGACCTTAAGGTCATTTCGCCCGAGAGGGCATAACAATCGCCACAGCGCTGGCGAAAAGGTGCCGATGCAGAACCGGGTTCACAAGTTGGGCATTGCCGAATTGCGCAGCACCCGCGCCGAAAGCCGCAGCCTGTATTGGCTGGTCGGCGTGTTCAGCCTGTTTGCCAACCTGCTGATGCTGACCGGCCCGCTTTACATGCTGTCGGTCTATGACCGCGTGCTGGGCAGCCGGTCCGAGGCGACGCTGATCGCGCTGTCGCTGCTGGTTCTGTTTCTGTACGGCGTCATGGGCATTCTGGACCATAGCCGCAGCCGGATCATGGCGCGTGTGGGGGCACGGTTCCAGACGCGGCTGGATCGCCGGCTGTTCGATGCGGTGGTGCGCAAATCGGCGGTGGCCCCGGATGCGCAGACCCAATCGGGGCTGGCCGATCTGGAAGCCGTGCAGCGGTTCCTGACGTCGCCGGTGCTGATCGCGTTCTTCGATCTGCCATGGACGCCTATTTTTCTCGCGGGCATCTTCATCTTTCATCCGATGCTGGGCTGGTTGGCGGTGGGCGGTGGTGCCCTGTTGGTCGTCATCGCGTTTCTCAACCAGTGGCTTTCGCGCGATCCGCAACTACGTGCCGGTGTCGCGGGCCAGCAGGCGGCGGCGATGTCCGACCAGATCAGGATCGAGGCCGAGATGGTGCAGGCAATGGGTATGCGCGACGCCGCCTTTACCCGGTGGTCCAAGACGCGCAGCCGCGCGCTGCACGCGCAGATGTCGGCCACGGACGTGGGCGGCACCTTCACGTCGCTGACCAAGACGCTGCGGCTATTCCTGCAAAGTGCCATGCTGGGTCTGGGCGCCTATCTGGTGCTGCAGAACGAAATGACCGCCGGTGCGATGATTGCAGGGTCGATCCTGCTGGGCCGTGCGCTTGCCCCGATCGAAGTGATGCTGAACCAGTGGCCCGTGGTCCAGCGTGCGTCGAAAGGGTGGGACAATCTGGCCGAGCTTTTGGGAACGGTGCAGCCGGAACAACCCCGGACGGCCCTGCCCAAGCCACGGGCGCGCCTGGTTGCGAAATCGCTGACCGTCGTGCCGCCGGGCGAAAGGCAGGCGTCGCTGCGCGGTGTGAACTTTGAATTGAGACCGGGCGAGGCGCTGGGAGTCATCGGTCCCTCGGGTGCGGGCAAATCGACGCTGGCGCGCTGTGTGACGGGGGTCTGGCGGCCTGCCGGCGGGACGATCCGGCTGGATGGTGCGGCGCTGGACCAATACGACCCGGACGTGCTGGGACGGCACATCGGATACCTGCCGCAGCGCGTGCAGCTGTTTGACGGCACCATCGCCGAGAATATCGCCCGCTTGGCAGAGACACCTGACGATGCCGCCGTTGTCGAAGCGGCCAGACAGGCCGACGCGCACGAGATGATCCTGGAGTTTCCCGATGGTTACGACACCCGCATTCATGCAGGGCAGCAGCGGTTGTCAGGCGGACAGATCCAGCGCATCGGACTGGCACGTGCGCTTTACGCCGATCCGGTGATCGTGGTGCTGGACGAGCCGAACTCGAACCTCGACAACGACGGCACCGAGGCCCTGAACAAGGCGATCTGCGCGATGAAGGCCGATGGGCGGTCGATCATGATCATGGCGCACAGGCCGTCTGCGATTACCGAATGCGAGCTGCTGTTGATACTGGATCAGGGGATGCGCGCTGCCTTCGGGCCGAAGGACGAGGTGCTGAAGTCGAACGTCGAGAACCACCAGCAGATCGTGCAGGCCCCGCGCCACGCGGGGGGCCTATCATGAGCAGAGCAATCGACAACCCGTGGAGCGCGCGCGCGCCGGTGATCTTTGGCCTCTTTGGCCTGCTCGTGCTGTTCGGCGGCTTTGCCGTCTGGGCCACGCAGGCCAACATCGCGGGGGCGATCATCGCCTCGGGCCGGATCGAGGTCGACCGTAACCGGCAGATCGTCCAGCACCCCACGGGCGGCGTCGTGGCCGAAATTGCGGTTCAGGAGGGCGATACCGTCATGGCGGGCGATCTGCTGCTGTCGCTGGACGACCGGCAGGCACAGTCGCAACTGGCGATCATCGAAGGCCAGCTTTACGAATTGATGGCCCGCCGCGGCCGCCTGGAGGTCGAGCGCGACCAGACCGATGATGTGGTGTTCGAGGATGAGCTGTTGCAGGCGGGTGCCCGTAACCCCGACTTGGAAGAGTTGATCAGCGGCCAGCGCAATCTGTTCCTTGCCCGGCGCGACAGCGTTGCGGGCGAAACCGAACAGTTGCAAAAGCGGCAGAGCCAGATCCAGAACCAGATCGACGGGATCGAGGCGCAGGAACTGGCGCTGGCCTTGCAACTGGGCCTCATCAAGGAAGAGCTGACCAGTCAACAGGCGCTTCTGGACAAGGGGCTGGCACAGGCCACGCGGGTGCTGGCATTGCAGCGCCAGCAGGCCAGCCTTGAGGGGCAACTGGGTGAATTGGCAGCGAACAAGGCACAGGCCGAGGGGCGGATCACCGAGATCGACCTCGAGATTCTGAAACTGAGCGTCGGACGGCGCGAGGAGGCGATTACGCAGCTGCGCGATCTGCGCTATCGCGAGCTGGAACTGGTCGAGCAGCGCGCATCGCTTATGGAAGACATCGAGAGCCTTCAACTGCGCGCGCCGGTGTCTGGCATCGTCTACGGAATGCGGGTGCAGACGCCCCGGTCGGTCATTCGCGGGGCCGATCCGATTTTATACCTGATCCCGCAGGACAGGCCGCTGGTGATCGTGGCGCAGGTCGATACGATCCACATTGATCAGGTCCATGTGGG
The DNA here is from genome assembly GCF_024733015.1 of Pseudosulfitobacter koreensis. Taxonomy (GTDB): domain Bacteria; phylum Pseudomonadota; class Alphaproteobacteria; order Rhodobacterales; family Rhodobacteraceae; genus Pseudosulfitobacter; species Pseudosulfitobacter koreensis. The sequence continues at coordinate 203,809 of NZ_JANKJG010000001.1, read as the reverse complement.
CCAGCAGGTGAACCTGCGGCTGAGCGCGCTGGACCAGCGCAGCACGCCGGAACTGGTGGGGCAGGTCGCGCTGATCTCGGCGGATGCGTTCGAGGACGAGGCGCGGGGGCAGACCTATTACCGCGCCGAGATCACGCTGAACCCCGGCGAGCTTGAAAAGCTGAACGAGGGTGACGTGCTGATCCCCGGCATGCCGGTCGAAGCGTTCATTCGAACCGCGGACCGCACGCCGATGGCCTATCTGATCAAGCCCTTTGCTGATTACTTCACACGCGCCTTCCGCGAGACCTGACGACTTTGGGCTTTTTCTTTGGCGAGTGACGCACTAGCGTCCCGGTGGAAATTCAGCATTGGAGATTGCGATGAGCTTTGCGAAGAAACTGGCCGAACTGGGTGTGGATCTGCCGGATGCACCCGCACCTGCGGCAAACTATGTGCCCTTCGTTCAGGTGGGCGATATGGTCTATGTGTCGGGCCAGATTTCCAATGGTCCCGACGGGTTGATCACTGGCAAGCTGGGCGCGGACATGGACGTGGCAGCGGGCGCTGCTGCGGCACGGACCTGCGCGATCAGCCTGCTGGCACAGGTCAAGGCGGCCTGCGGCGGTGACATCGACAAGCTGGTGCGTGTGGTCAAGCTGACCGCTTTCGTCAATTCGACCGTCGACTTTACCGAACAGCCCAAGGTTGTGAACGGCGCATCCGACTTTCTGGTCGAAGCGTTTGGCGATGCCGGTCGGCACGCGCGCTCTGCGGTTTCGGCGGCCTCTCTGCCCTTGGGCGTGGCGGTCGAGATCGAAGGTATCTTTCAGATCAAATGATGACCTTACCGCGCCAATTGCTCGATGTGCCGCTGGCGCATCGGGCCTTGCACGACCTGACGGCCGGGCGTCCAGAAAACAGCCGCGCGGCGATCCGCGCGGCGATCGACCACGGCTATGGCATCGAGATCGACCTGCAACTGAGCGCCGATGGCCGTGCTATGGTGTTTCACGACTATGCGCTGGAGCGGCTGACGGTCGGCACCGGAACGGTGCGGACGCTGGATGCGGCGACGCTGGGCCAGACGATACTGCGCGGATCGGACGAGGGTATTCCGGATTTGTCCGAGGTGCTGGAGATCGTCGCGGGCCGTGTGCCCCTGCTGGTCGAGTTCAAGGATCAGGACGGTGCGATGGGCCCCGACGTGGGCCCGCTGGAAGATGCGGCAGCGGAGGTCTTGCGCGACTATAAGGGTCCGCTGGCCGTGATGTCGTTCAACCCACATTCAGTGGCGCGGCTGGCCGAGGTTCTGCCGGATGTGCCCCGCGGGCTGGTCACCAGCGCCTATGCCGAGGGCGATTGGCCCCTGAGCGCCAAGGTGCGCGATCATCTGCGCGAGATCCCGGATTACGACCGCGTGGGCGCCTGTTTCATCAGTCATGAGGCGGCCGATCTGGGCCGGGCGCGGGTCTCCGAGCTGAAGGCAAAGGGTGCCGGGGTGCTGTGCTGGACCATCCGTTCGCCCAAGGAAGAGGCGGAGGCGCGCGAGGTCGCGCAAAACGTGACCTTCGAGCACTATCTGCCGCCTCTGAAAGGTTGATACCGGGCTGTCGGGCCACACATAGAGACCGGGGCCCGGAACACCCTCGGCCAAAATCACGAGAAGTCAGGCAGACATGAGCGGGCAAGAGGTAGAGATCAGGATCGTGCCAACGCTGGCACAGATCGACCCTGCGGAATGGGACGCCTGTGCCTGTCCCGAAGCTGTGGATGGCCGACGCGCCAACGACCCCTTTACCACCTATCGCTTCTTGCGGGCGCTGGAGGACAGCGGATCAGTCGGCACCGGCACCGGCTGGCAGCCGCAATATCTGGTGGCGTCGATGGCGGGGCAGGTGATTGGCTGCGCGCCGATGTACGTCAAATCGCACAGTCAGGGCGAATATATCTTCGATCACAACTGGGCCCATGCCTACGAGCGCGCGGGCGGGCGCTATTACCCCAAGCTGCAGATAGCGGTGCCGCATACCCCGGCCACGGGGCGGCGGTTTCTGGTGCACCCCGACTTTGCCGAGGCCGGGTTCGCCGCATTGGTGCAGGGGGCCGTGCAACTGGCCGAGAACAACGGCATCTCGACCCTGCACGTCACGTTCTGCACCGAAGCCGAGGCTGACTTGGGGGTCGAGATGGGCCTGATGCGCCGTACGACCCAGCAGTTTCACTGGCACAACGACGGCTATGCCGATTTCGACGCGTTCCTGGCCAATCTCTCCAGCCGCAAACGCAAGAACATCCGCAAGGAGCGCGCGCAGGCCCAAGGGTTTGGCGGCGAGATCGAGGTGCTGACGGGCGATCAGATTCAGCCGCATCATTGGGATGCGTTCTGGGAGTTCTATCAGGACACCGGTGCGCGCAAATGGGGCACGCCCTATCTGACGCGGGACTTTTTCAATCAGGCGCAGGCCCATCTGCGCGATGACATCTACCTGGTGCTGGCGAAACGCGACGGTGACTATGTGGCCGGTGCCCTGAATTTCGTCGGCGCGCACCGGCTCTTTGGCCGCTATTGGGGCTGTTCCGAGCATCATCCCTGCCTGCATTTCGAGCTGTGCTATTATCAGGCCATCGACATCGCAATCGCCCAAGGGCTCGACACGGTCGAGGCCGGCGCGCAGGGCGAACACAAGCTGGCGCGGGGTTATCTGCCGACGCCGACGCATTCGCTGCACTGGGTCGGCGATCCGGGTTTCTCTGATGCGATTGCGTCCTACCTTAGGGCCGAAGGCGCGGCCATAGCCGAGGAAATCGAAGTTCTGACGGATTATGGCCCGTTCAGAAAAGTACAGATCGAGGAACAGGAATGACCGAGAAACTAAGCACAGAAACCCGCAAGACATTGCTGGCCCCGCTGACCGACAACGGCTGGGAACTGGTCGAGGGCCGCGATGCGATCCGCAAGACATTCAAGTTCGGAGACTTTGCCGACGCCTTCGGCTGGATGACCCGCGTGGCGTTCTGGGCCGAAAAATGGAACCACCACCCCGAGTGGGATAACATCTACAACACGGTAAACGTGGTGTTGACGACGCATGATGTAGACGGTCTAAGCACCCTGGACGTCAAACTGGCGCGTAAACTGGACAGCTTAGCAGGGTAGTAAATGTTTCAAGATTTAATGAATACCGAGATTTTTAGCGGCAATACCATTGCAGATTTTCTGACACTTGAAATGCTGGCCTCCATGGCCGGGTCGGTCGTGGCGGCCGTTCTGATCCTGATCGTGGGCTGGGTGATGGCCGCATGGCTGGGCAGCCGGGTGCGCAAGATCGGGACCAGCCACAAGAATTTGGACAACACGTTGTTCAATTTCCTGGGCTCGATCGTGCAGTACACGATTATCGGTTTCACCTTCCTGATCGTGCTCAACACCTTCGGCATTCAGACCACGTCGATTGTTGCGGCGGTCGGTGCGGCGGGTCTGGCCATTGGTCTTGCCCTGCAGGGCACGCTGTCGAACGTGGCGGCGGGTGTCATGCTGATCATGTTTCGCCCGCTCAAGATTGGTGATTTCGTCGACGTGGCGGGCCAGATGGGCACGGTCAAGGATGTCACGTTGAACTTTACCGAACTGGCCAGCCTGTCGAACACCCAAGTCATCATTCCCAACAAGGAAGTCTGGGGCAACGTGATCGAGAACTATTCGGTCTATCCGACACGCCGCGCCGAGTGGTATTTCGGCGTGGGCTACGGTGCCAACCTGAAGGTGGCCGAGGACACGATCCTTGCCACCATCATGGCCGATCCGCGCGCCCACCAAGAGCCCGAGCCGTTCATTCAGGTCGGCAATCTGGGCGACAGTTCGGTGGACTTCCGGGTGCGCGTCTGGTGCAGCGCATCGGATTATTTCAACTTCACCAACGATATGAATCGCAAGGTCAAGGAAGCGCTGGATGCCAATGGCGTCGACATTCCGTTCCCGACACGCACCATCTTTCAGGCTGCTGCCGAGTAATTCGCCAGTTTCAGTATGCCGACATGGAAAAGGCCCCCGAAATTTCTCGGGGGCCTTTTTAAATCTGTGAAAGCGCTGTGGCTAACATGCTGTCCAGCAGCCCTTCGCCGCCCGATACTTCGCAGACGCCGGGGTTTTCCTCGGCCTGGAACAGCGTCACCTTGCCGTCGTCGACCAGCATCGCATAGCGCTTTGACCGGGCCACCAGACCGGCGGGCGGCGCGTCAAAGTTCATGCCGATGGCGGTTGTAAAATCGCTGCCGGCGTCAGACAGCATGGTGATGCCTGCCTCGGTCGCCCCGGTGGCCTCGCCCCATGCCTTCATCACGAAAGGATCGTTGACCGACACGCAGATGATCTCGTCCACGCCCTTGGCGTCGAACTGGTCCTTGGTGCGGATGAACGACGGCACATGCGCCGAATGGCAGGTCGGTGTGAACGCGCCGGGCACGGCAAAGATCACGACCTTGCGGCCCTTGGTCTTGTCGGACAGGCTGACGGGCGCGGGGCCATCAGCGCCCATTTGAACCATCGTTGCGTCGGGCAGTGTGTCACCGGGGGAGAGAGCCATGATCGGTTCCTTTCGGGAATTGTGTTAATCCTGTTCCCCGATATAAGGTCCGCGAAGGTTTTGAGCCATCAAATTCGGCCAAAACATGAGGGAAGGGACGAGAATGCACGTTATTGTCATCGGAGCAGGGCAGGCCGGGTCATCCTGTGTCGCCAAGCTGCGCAACGGCGGGTTTGAGGGTCAGATCACGCTGATCGGTGCCGAAACCGTGCCGCCCTATCAGCGTCCGCCCCTGTCCAAGGCCTATCTGATGGGCGACATGGCGCTTGAGCGGATGTTCCTGCGCCCCGAAAGCTTTTATTCCGACCACGACATCACCCTGCGCATGGGCACGCGGGTCGAGGCGATCGACCCCGCCGCACAGACGGTGACCGTGCCCGGCGAGGTGCTGCATTACGATCAGCTGGTGCTGACCACTGGGTCGGACCCGCGCCGTTTGCCTGCGGCCATTGGCGGTACGCTCGACGGTGTGTGCACCGTGCGCGATCTGCTGGACGTCGACAGCATGGCGCCGCGCTTTACCAAGGACGCGCGGGTGCTGATCGTCGGCGGCGGCTATATCGGGCTTGAGGCGGCGGCTGTCGCGTCGAAACTGGGCCTGCGGGTGACACTGGTCGAAATGGCGGACCGCATCCTGCAACGGGTCGCATCGCCCCAGACCAGCGATTATTTCCGGGCCTTGCACACACGCCACGGTGTCGACATCCGCGAGGGTGTCGGGCTGGACCGCTTGCTGGGCGAGGGGGCAGTCAGTGGCGCGCGTCTGACCGACGGCTCCGAGATCGAGGTTGATTTCGTGATCGTCGGTGTCGGCATCGCGCCTGCATCGGCCCTGGCCGAGACGGCAGGGCTGACGATGGACAACGGCATCATGGTCGACACGCATGGCCGCACGTCCGATCCGCACATCTGGGCCGCGGGCGACTGCGCATCGTTCCCCTACCGCGGCACGCGCATCCGGCTGGAAAGCGTGCCCAACGCCATTGATCAGGCCGAGGTGGTGGCCGAAAACATCATGGGCGCGGACAAGGAATATGGCGCGAGGCCGTGGTTCTGGTCGGATCAATACGATGTGAAACTGCAGATCGCCGGGCTGAACGTGGGCTATGACCGTGTGGTGACACGCGATGGCGGCACTGCGGTGTCGTTCTGGTATTACCTGGGCGATCAGTTGCTGGCCGTGGACGCCGCCAACGACCCTCGTGCCTATATGATCGGCAAACGCCTGATCGAGGCGGGCAAGAGTGCTGATCCGGCGGTGGTGGCCGATGCCTCTGCCGACCTGAAGTCGCTGTTGCAGCCATGAGGATCATCGCGGGCACGTGGCGCGGCACGGCGCTGGCGCATCTGGGCAAGGGCGACGCGGGCGCGCATCTGCGCCCCACGTCCGACCGCGTGCGCGAAAGCCTGTTTTCAATCCTGACCAGCCGGGGCGTGATCGAAGGCGCGCGGGTGCTGGACCTGTTTGCAGGCACCGGCGCGCTGGCGCTTGAGGCGCTGTCGCGCGGGGCCGCGCAGGCGGTGCTGATAGAGAACGGGCGCGTGGGCCAGTCGTTGATCGGCGAGAACATCAAGAAGCTGCGCGCCGAGGATCGGGCAACGCTGATGCGCAACGATGCGACGCGGCTGGGGGCTTGGATCGCGGCGCCCTTCGATCTGGTATTTCTCGATCCGCCCTATGGCAAGGGCATGGGCGAGAGCGCGCTGCGCTCGGCCGTGGCCGGGGGATGGATCGCGAAAGGGGCCTGCGTGGTCTGGGAAGAAAGCGCGCCGATGCAGGTGCCCGACGGCTTTTTGCAGGTGGACGGGCGCAAGTTCGGCGACACGCACGTGACCATCCTGGAAAAGGGCTAAGGTCTGCTGACGTTCGGGGAACCGGATGAATGCTGACAGGTTTGTTGACAAACGGGGACTGAGCCTTGCAGGTAATGCCAGAGGTGATCAGCCTAATATTTCAGCATTCCGCCCAAAGGACCGTGCAGCATGATACGTTTTCTCGCCGCAGTGGCTTTGGTCCTCGGCGCCAATGCGGCGCAGGCTGAAACGCTGAAGCTGGCTGTGACCACGTCTTTCGCCGCATCGGGGCTGTCTGACGTCCTGCTGCCTGCCTTGCAGGAGGACACCGGGATCGACGTGCAGGTGCTGGTCGGCGACACCGCCAATGCGCTTGCGCTGGGCGAAACCGGGCAAGTTGATGCCATCCTCATTCACAGCCGCAGGGACGAAGAGGCGTTCATCGCCGAAGGCTTTGGCACCCATTGCCGCAAGATCATGTACGACGATTTCGTGCTGGTCGGCCCAGTGGACGACTATGCTGGCATCGCGCAATCGGTTTCGGTCACCGAAGCCCTGCAGCGCATCGCCAAGAGCGAACGGCATTTTGTCAGTCTGGGCACCGATGGGCTGGTCTATCAGAAGGAACAGGCGCTTTGGGCCGATGCGGGCCTGATGCCGCAGCAGTTTCCCAATTGGTACGTGACGGCGGATGCCGGGATCGAGGCGAGCCTGAGTGCCGCAGTAGAGGCCGAGGGCTATATCCTGACGGACCGGACCAGTTGGCTGACCTTCGAGGGCAAGAACGGTCTGGCGGTGCTGTTTTCAGGCGATCCGGTGCTGTTCAGTCAATACAACTTTGTGCCTGTCGATCCCGAACGCCATCCGCATGTGTCCTTCGACACCGCCCGCCGGGTCGAGGCCTGGCTGACAGGGCCGCGCGCCGCCGACCTGATCGACAGTTATGAGATCGCGGGCGAGACGCCGTTTACCTTCAACGCGGAATGACGGCTCAGTAGGTCGGGTGGAATGTACCGGCTTCGGAGAGGGTGAAAATCTCGACCCCCGTCTCTGTCACGCCGACCGAATGTTCGAACTGTGCGGACAGCGACTTGTCGCGGGTCACGGCGGTCCAGTCGTCGGCAAGCGTCTTGGTCTCGGCACGGCCCAGGTTCACCATCGGCTCGATGGTGAAGAACATTCCGGGCTCCAGCCGTGCGCCCGTGCCGGGGCGGCCATAGTGCAGGACATTCGGCGGTGCGTGGAATACGCGGCCCAGTCCGTGACCGCAGAAGTCGCGGACCACCGACATGCGGTGCGCCTCGACAAAGCTTTGGATTGCGTAACCGATGTCACCGAAGGTGTTGCCGGGTTTGACCGCTTCGATCCCGCGCATCAGCGCATCATGCGTGACTTCGATCAGCCGTTCCGCCTTGCGGGGCAGCTTGCCCGCCACATACATGCGGCTGGTGTCACCGAACCATCCGTCAACAATCACCGTGACGTCGATGTTCAGGATATCGCCGTCCTTCAGCTTCTTGTCGCCAGGGATGCCGTGGCACACCACGTGGTTCACGCTGATGCAGCTGGCGTGCTCATAACCCTTGTAGCCGATGGTGGCCGATTTCGCGCCTGCGTCCTCGACCATCTGCGTGATGATGCGGTCGATTTCTGCTGTGGTCTGGCCGGGAAATACATGTTCCGACATGGCATCCAGCACGCGCGCGGCCAGTGCGCCGGCGGCGTACATTCCGGCGGAATCGGACGGATCGTAGATGCGTATGCCATCCTTGGTCAGACGGCCCCGGTTTTCTTGTTTCAACAGAGGTCTCCGTTGGTCCTGGACATTTTTGCAACCATAATGCAGGTGCAGAAAAATTGCCAGAGTTGCTTACATATCAACGGCCAGCGGTTGTCCCACCGTGATGGCCTGTGGCGTTATATAGGTGCCGATGCAGAGTGTTTCCACTCCGGCCTGCCTGGCGGCGCGGTATGCGTCGGAATATGCCGGGTCGATGTCATGCGCTAACGTGAAACGCGTGCAGTCGGTGCGCTGCACCAGATAGAGCATGACGGCGCGGTGCCCCGCCTGCGCCATACGCGCAAGTTCGGCCAGATGCTTGGCCCCGCGCGCAGTCACGCTGTCGGGAAATTCGGCCAGACCGGGCCGGCGGTTCAGGGTCACCGACTTCACCTCGACATAGGCGTCGGGCAGCTGCGGCGCGCTGAGCAGAAAGTCGATGCGGCTGTTCTGCCCATATTGCACCTCTGGGCGCACGGACGTGTAGCCTGCCAATGGCGCGATCTGCCCTGCCTCAATTGCTGCGCGCAGCGCGCGGTTCGGCACAGAGGTATCAACGCCGGTGAAATGCCCGTTCTCGTGATCGACCAGCCGCCAGCCGTATTTCAGCTTTTTCTTCGGGTCGTCGTTCGGTTCTATCCAGATCTTCATCCCCGGCTCCGCCAGCCCCATCATCGAGCCGGGATTGGCGCAATGGGCGATGACTTCGGTGCCGTCGTCCAGCACGCAATCGGCCAGAAACCGTTTATATCGGTGGATCAGGCGGGCGGGGACAAGTTGGGTTTGAAAGCGCATGTGGGCGGGCCTATACCTTGGGCAACAGATGCTTAGGGGAACCCGCCAGATGACACAACCAACCGCAGCCATGCTGGTGATCGGCGACGAAATCCTGTCGGGGCGCACCCGCGACAGCAACATGCATCATCTGGCAGGGCAGTTGACCGAGCGCGGCATCGACCTGCGCGAAGTGCGCGTGGTCAGCGATGATGCGGATGCGATCACGGGGGCCGTCAGGACGCTGTCGGCGGCCTATGACCACGTGTTCACCAGCGGCGGCATTGGTCCGACCCATGACGACATCACCGCCGACTGCATTGCCGCCGCCTTCAACGTGCACATCGACGTGCGCGATGATGCGCGGGCGCTGTTGCAGGCGCATTACGACCGGCAGGGGTCCGAGTTCAACGACGCGCGCAAGCGGATGGCGCGTATCCCCGACGGGGCGGTTCTGATCGAAAACCCCGTGTCGATTGCCCCCGGCTTCATCTTGGAAAACGTGCATGTGATGGCCGGCGTACCTGCGGTGTTTCAGGCGATGGTCGAAAGCGTCCTGCCCATGCTGACGGGTGGCGCGCCCCTGATCAGCCGCACCCGGCGGATCGAGCGCGGCGAGGGTGACATCGCGGGCCCCTTGGGCGATCTGGCGCGGTCCTACCCGGCGCTGTCCATCGGGTCCTATCCCTATCAGAAAGACGGGCGTTATGGCGCGAACATCGTGCTGCGCGGCACCGATGTGGGTCTGCTGGACGAAGCGCTGGCCAAACTTGAGGCGGCGTTTCCGGCATGACGACGGTGCAACAGCTTTACGACGTCTGCGACGCGACATGGCCTGCCGCACGGATTATCAGCCAAGGGCAGTGGACCCTGCGCGAGGGGCAGGGTGGTGGCAAACGTGTCTCGGCGGCCTCTGCCAACGGACCAGTGAGCGAGGCCGATATCGACGCGGCCATCGCCGGGCTGGCCGAGCTTGATCAGAAACCGCTGTTTCAAATCCGCGAAGGCGATGCCGCGTTGGACGAAATGCTTGAGGCGCGCGGCTTTGCCGTGATCGACCCTGTCGTGCTGTACGAAACACCGGTCGAGACGCTGACTGACAAGCCGATCCCGAAGGTCACCGCATTCGCCGTGTGGGAACCGCTGGCGATCATGGAAGAGATCTGGGCCAAGGGCGGCATCGGCCCTGCGCGTCTGGCGGTGATGGCGCGGGCCAAGCTGAAAACCGCGATCCTGTCGCGCTGGAACGAAAAGCCGGGCGGTGTCGCCTTTGCCGCCATTCACGACGGCATCTGCATGGTCCATGCCGTCGAGGTTTTGCCGCACCAGCGCCGTCAGGGCATCGCGGACTGGATGATGCGCAAGGCGGCCTTCTGGGCGCAGGAAAACGGCGCGCACAGCCTGTCGGTGCTGTGCGTGGCGGACAACGTGGCGGCCAACACGCTTTACCGCAAAAGCGGATTTAGCGAAGTCGGGCGCTATCATTACAGACATCTGGAGGAGACCCCATGAGCGACAAGAAACACCCCACCGCCCTGAACCTGCCGATGGTCGACCCGTTGCCCGCGCAGACGCAGAAATACTTTGACGTCTGCCAGGACAAGCTGGGGATGGTGCCCAATGTGCTGCAGGCCTATGCGTTCGACATCGACAAGCTGAACAGCTTTACCGCGCTTTACAACGATCTGATGCTGGGCACATCCGGTCTGACCAAGCTGGAGCGCGAGATGATCGCGGTCGTCGTCAGTTCGGTGAACAAATGCTATTATTGCCTGACAGCACATGGTGCCGCCGTTCGGCAACTGTCAGGCGATCCGATGCTGGGCGAGCAGATGGTGATGAACTGGCGCGCCGCCGATCTGGAACCGCGCGTCGCCGCGATGCTGGAGTTCGCCGAGAATCTGACCGTCGCCAGTGCCAAGACCACCGAAGCCGACCGTCAGGCGCTGCGCGATCACGGTTTTTCCGACCGCGACATCTGGGACATCGCATCGGTCGCGGCCTTCTTCAACATGACCAACCGCGTCGCCAGCGCCACGGATATGCGCCCCAACGACGCGTATCACAGCCAGTTTCGGTGACAGCGCGCGGGGCGATCATAGCCTTGGCCGCCTGCGTCGCGGCAGCCCCCGTTCAGGCGCTGCAACTGGAACTGTCGCCCAATGCCCGCGAAACTGTGACGCGCAACAGCGTGCTGGACCGCTATCTGGCGCCGACGGGGCCGTTCGAATACGGCACCGGAGTGCCCGGCATCGCTGTCGAAGGCGAGGTGCGCCGCCAGGCATGGCGCATCCCGTCGCCCGGCCTGACGACATTGCAGGTTCTGATCCCGCTGCGCAAACAGCTCAAGGCGGCAGGCTACGAGGTGGTCCTGGACTGCGATCAGTTCAGCTGCGGTGGCTTTGACTTCCGCTTTAACGTCGAGGTGCTGCCCGCCCCCAACATGCGCGTGAACATGCGCGCCTATCGTTTTGTCACCGCGATCAAGGGTCCACAGGATGATCCGTCGAGCGTGGTCACCCTGATGGTGTCGACCACGTCCACCGCCGCCTTCGTTCAGATCATCGAGGCCGGGTCGCTTGGGCAGGATGAGGTCGATGTGGGCACTGGGGGCGATGTCCAGGTGCCGCTGGCGGGACCGGTCGCCGCTCCGGCCGCAGATGGTGATTTCGACGAGGTTTTGAGCACCAGGGGGCATATCGTTCTGGACGGGTTGGATTTTGAAACCGGCACCACGGCACTGGGTCAGGGGCCGTTCGCGTCACTGGAAAACCTTGCCGCGTTTCTGACCGCACAGCCCGACGTGACCATTGCGGTTGTCGGCCATACCGACAGTGTCGGCAGCCAGGACGTGAACATCGGCCTGTCGCGGCAGCGCGCCTCTGCGGTGCGGCAACGACTGATTGATGCCTATAACGTCGATCCGGCGCAGGTGCAGGCCGAAGGCATGGGCTATCTTGCGCCCGTCGCCTCGAACCTCAGCGCCGAGGGCCGCGAGCTTAACCGCCGCGTCGAGGCGGTTTTGCTGTCGCAACGATAAAGCCCCGCGCAGATGGCGGGGCTCTCAAGATCACCGGGGCGTCGGGCTTACCAGCCCGAGGGGCCCTTGTCCGCAAATTCATGCACCAGAAAGTCGATGAACGCGCGCACCTTGGGCTGAGTGAACCGGCCCGGCGGATAAACGGCATAGATGCCCTGGCTGTCCATCGGCAGATCGGGCATGGCGTCTTCGACCAGACCCTTCTGCATCGCATCCGAATAGAGGTAGGACGGCAGATAGGCGATGCCCAGACCCGAGATGGCGGCGTTCAGCAGCGATTGCCCGTCGTTGACCGACAGCCAGCCTGCCGTGCGCACCTGACGCTTTTCGCCCGAGGGGGCGGTCAGTTTCCAGACGTTGCCCGACGACTGGTTGGAATAGTGCAGCAGCTTGTGCTCGTTCAGGTCGTCGATCTTTTCGGGCTTGCCGTATTTGGCGAAATATGATGGCGAGGCGATCATGCGCTTGGTGGTTTCGGTCAGCTTGCGGGCGCGCAGGGTGCTGTCCTCCAGCTCGCCGATGCGGATGGCCATGTCGAACCCTTCCGAGATCAGTTCGACGTAGCGGTTGTTCAGCACCATATTCACGGTGATATCGGGGAAATCTTCCAGAAACGACGACAGCGCCGGGGACAGATGATTGACACCAAAGTCGGTCGCCACGCTGATCCGCAACAGCCCCGATGGGGCCGATTGCATCGAGGTCACCAGCGCGTCGGCCTCGCCTGCGTCGTTCAGCACCCGGCGGGCGCGGTCGTAATAGGCCAGCCCGATTTCCGTGGGCGACACGCGCCGTGTCGTCCGGTTCAGCAAACGGGCGCCAAGGCGCGCTTCCAGGGAAGAAACGTGCTTTGAGACGGCGGATTTGGAGATGCCCATCTTCTTGGCCGCATCGGTGAATCCGCCCTGATCCACGACTGTGGCGAAAGCTTCCATTTCTGTTAGGCGGTCCATGCCGTCCCCTTCTCTTGGTATTGGGTTGTTGGCACGCTTATCGACCCCAATCGCGGCAAGATCGGGGCACGGGTGGGATAATCTTGGGGTATCTTGCGATATCGTTGCAGGCCGGGAAACACGAGAACACTGTGTTTCCGAGGCGGTATTTTCAGGTCAGGTGTATGATAAATAAGGATAAAATTCAGACTTGTCTGCGCTGAATGGCATGCAACCTAAGCGGTAGTGCCGGTTTTGTTTCGCTATGAAGTTGAACTTGGTTCTTGAATTGGTGCGCAATGCTGTGTGCCCCGTGGCAGGCGTCAGATCCACTTCAACCAGCGCATCACGCCAAGCGCCACGCCCGAGATCACGCCCATTGACACGCATAGGATCGCGAAAGCGGCAGGTGTGTCCACGCCCGGCAGCCCGCCCACGTTGACGCCGAACAGGCCGGTGATAAAGCCAAGCGGCAAGAAGGTCGCAGCGACGATGCTGAGGATATAGCTGTTGCGGTTCTGCGCCTGCGCGGCTTTCGATGCGTGGTGGTCGTGGATCGCGGTCAGACGGCCCTGCAGCCCGTCCAGTTCCTCGACTGTCAGCATCGCCAGATTGGCCAGTTCGCGGCGGTGCTGCGGGTTGCTGCCCGCAGGGATATCGGTGGCTGCCAAGGCCATCAACGCATCGCGCTGCGGACCAAGATAGCGCCGCAGCCGGATCGCGGTGCGGCGCATACTGGCCAGAGTGTCGGGTAGGGGTGCATTTTCGTCGTCATGAATGGCATCCTCAAGCGCGTCGGTCTGGTCTGCCAGTTCGAAGACGGTGGTCTGCACGCGGGCGGTCAGACGGCTGGCCAAGGCCTCGACAAAGGCGGCGCTGGTGGTGGGCGCGGCCCCTGCCTCGATCTGCTGGCGCAGATCCTCGATGGCGAAGACCCGGCGCACCCGGACGGTGACCACCGTTTGATCCGTCACCCACATGCGCACCGCGACCATCTGGTCGGCGGGCCCTTCGAGGTTCAGGTTCACCCCGCGCAGGTTCAACATCAGCCCGTCCTCGTGAACGTCGCAGCGCGGTCGGGTTTCGGTTTGCATCAATGCACCCGCTGGGATCGGGTGCAGATGGGTCTGCGCCCAGTGGGGCAGCGCGGGGTCTTTCAGGTCATAGTGAAACCAACGGTAGCCGCGCGCGCCCGTCGGCGCGGTGTCGGTGGTGGGCGTCGATGTCCCGTCGGGGGCGATGTCGTAAATATAGAGCGGCATGGTCCGTCCTTGAGCAATAGGCAGACTTTTGTGGTTGCCGCCCGTAATGCAAGAAGTTTTTGACCCTATTGGCGTGTGATCGAGTGCGAACTTTTGTCAGGCCTCAAGATGCGGCACTTCCAAAAGCCGCGGGCCGGGATGGTGATCAGCGGATCAGGTCCAAATCTGTAGTACGAGCTGATCGCTCGCAGTTGCTAACTGGTTTTCCCAATCCGGATCTGTTCGATCGTTTTGCCCATTCAGGTCATCGTCTTCTTACACTCCCCTTGGCACCGTCGCTATCAGTTCGACATGGACTTCATGCCGCGACTGCCAGCGCCGGATCCTTATAATCTTCGTTCTTCGTCAGCATCGCCCAGATCTGCCGGGCCATCTTGTTTGCCAGCGCGATCGCAACTAACATCTTGGGCTTACGCGCCAGCATCCGTGACAGCCAGCTGCCCTCCGTAATTGCGCGCCGTCCAAGCCAACCCAGCCGCGACATTGCCCCAATGATCAGCAGGCGTCGGATATCGGCTTGGCCAGCCTTGGTCATCCGCCCCAAACGTTCCTTGCCTCCAGATGAATGTTGCTTGGGCACCAGACCCAACCAGGCTGCAAAGTCACGTCCCGTCTTGAACTGCGCCATATCCGGTCCAAACGCCTCTACAGCGATGGCCGTCAGTGGCCCTACACCTGGCATAGTCTGAAGCCTGCGGGCCCTGTCTGACTCAGCAGCCAGCGTCTTGAGTTTCGCAGTTCGATCTATAATACGTGCCGTTTTCTCTGCAATCTGCGCCAGCAGGTCCAAGCATTCCTCGCGGATCAATGGCTGCAAGTCGGCAGTCCTATCCTCTACAAGCGCTGTGATACGATTAAGGCTGCGTATTCCTTGCGGAAACACATGCCCGTGCTCATACAACAGCGCCCGCAAGGCGTTCACATCCGCTGTCCGCTGATGCACTAGGCGTTCCCGGCCACGAAAAATTGCCGCGCGCGATTGTTGCGCGATTGTTTTAGGCTCAACAAAACGCATCTCGGGCTGGCGCGCCGCGATGACGATCGCCTCGGCATCGGCAGCATCATTTTTCTGGCGCTTGACGAACGGACGAGCGTATTGGGGTGCGATCAGTTTTACCTCATGTCCAAGCGCTTCCATCTCGCGCGCCCAATAATGTGCGCTGCCGCATGCCTCGAAGATAACCAAGTTGGGCTCCTGCTTAGCCATGAACACGGGAAACTGAGTGCGCGTCAGCTTCTTGCGGAACTGAACCTCCCCCGTGCGTAGGGCACCATGAACCTGGAAAACATCCTTTGCCAGATCGACCCCGATCATCATATCCTTCATCTCGCCGTCCTCCTCTTCGCGTGGCTTTGAACACCACGACCTTGGCACATTGCGATGCCGTCAGGGAGGGCGGCAACCACTCCATCTGTAGTGCCAAGCAATCCGGTCCGCTACCAGATCAAACGGTGCTGCGAGGGGGCTTTCGGCCCCCTCACACTCCCCCCGAGGATATTTCTGGCCAAAAGAAGCGCTATAGGGTTGCTGCCAGTCTTGTGCCCTGGTCGATGGCGCGTTTGGCGTCAAGCTCGGCTGCCACATCTGCGCCGCCGATGACGTGGCATTTGGTGCCCTGCTGTTCCAGCGCGTCGGCAAGGCTGCGGTCGGGGACCTGGCCTGCGCAGAGCACGATGGTGTCGGCGCTAATCGTCTGCGGGTTCTCGCGGGCCTCGCCGAAGGAGACATGCAGCCCGTCCGCGTCGATGCGTTCGTAGTTTACGCCGCCGACAAAGTTGACCTCTTTCATCTTGAGCGCGGCGCGGTGAATCCAGCCCGTCGTCTTGCCCAGACGTTTGCCGTGTTTTTCCGCCTTGCGTTGCAGCAAGGTGATGGCGCGCGCGGGGTGGCCGGGTTTGGGCCCCTCGGGGTTTAGACCGCCGCGATGTTCTGCCGGGTCGGCGACGCCCCATTCGCGCATCCACTCGGGCAGGTGTTCGGTGGTGCTGTGGCCCTCTTCCTCGGACAGGAACTCGGACACGTCAAAGCCGATGCCGCCTGCGCCGACGACGGCGACGGATTTGCCCACGGGTTTCTTGTGGCGCAGAACGTCGATGTAATCCATCACGTTGGCGCCATCCTGACCGGGGATCGCCGGGTCGCGGGGCAGTACGCCGGTGGCGATGATGACCTCGTCGAAGCCTTGCAGCATCTCGGGCGTGGCGGTCGTGCCCAGCTGCGTGGTGATGCCCAACGTCGCGACCATCGTGCGATACCAGTCGACGAGGCCCCAGAATTCTTCCTTGCCGGGGATCTGCTTGGCCATGTTCAGTTGCCCGCCAAGCTCATCCGATTTGTCGAAGAGCGTCACGGTATGCCCGCGCTGCGCTGCAGTGATCGCTGTTGAGAGGCCCGCAGGTCCAGCACCTACGACGGCGATCGTCTTGGGGCTGTCCGCGGGGGCGACCACCAGTTCGGTTTCATGACAGGCCTGCGGGTTCACCAGACACGAGCTAATCTTGCCGCCGAAGGTGTGGTCGAGACAGGCCTGATTGCAGGCAATGCAGGGCGCGATCTGGGCTGACTTGCCCGCTGCGGCCTTGGACACGAAATGCGCGTCGGCCAGCATCGGGCGGGCCATCGAGACCATGTCGGCGCAGCCTGTCGCCAGCACTTCTTCGGCGACTTCGGGGGTGTTGATGCGGTTCGAAGTGATGATCGGGATGTTCACCTGACCCATAAGTTTCTTGGTGACCCAGGCAAAGGCCGCGCGCGGCACCGAGGTGGCGATGGTGGGAATGCGCGCCTCGTGCCAGCCGATGCCGGTGTTGATGATGGTGGCTCCGGCTTTTTCGATTTCCTTGGCCAGTTGCACGACCTCTTCAAAGGTCGAGCCGTCGGGTACCAGGTCGATCATCGACAGGCGGTAGATGATGATGAAATCGCTCCCCACGGCCTCGCGGGTGCGGCGGACCACCTCGATCGGCAGGCGCATCCGGTTCTCGTAAGAGCCGCCCCAGCGGTCGGTGCGCTTGTTGGTGTGGGCGACGAGGAACTGGTTCAGGAAGTACCCTTCGGACCCCATTATCTCGACGCCGTCGTAGCCTGCCTCGCGGGCACGGGCGGCGGTGGCGACGATGTCGCTGATCTGTTTTTCGATCCCGTCCTCGTCCAACTCGTTCGGCGGGAATGGCGAGATTGGCGATTTGACCGGGCTGGGCGCCACGCAATGCGGGCTGAACGCATAACGGCCCGCGTGCAGGATCTGCATCGCGATCTTGCCGCCTGCCTGATGGACCCGGTCGGTGACGATGCTGTGGTTCGCGATGTCTTCGTCGTTCGCCAGCATCGCCGCACCCGGGGCAACCGCGCCTTCCATGTTGGGACCGATGCCGCCCGTGACCATCAGGCCCACATCGCCGCGCGCGCGCTCGGCGTAGAACTCCGCCACGCGGTTCCAGTCGCGGGTTTCCTCAAGGCCGGTGTGCATGGACCCCATAAGCACGCGATTTTTCAACGTGGTAAACCCAAGGTCGAGCGGGGCGAGCATGTGGCGGTAAGCTGTCATGGAATCCTCCGGCGGTGTGATTTCGCGCCATTTCGCCCCAGTTGTCGGCGAATGTCATGTGCAACGCGGCGTAAGGCACTGTATCACGAGGTTCGAGCGATGAGGAGAAGACGATGACACCGGAAGAAATTGATGCACTGCCGTACCGGCGCAACGTGGGCGTGATGCTGGTCAATGCGGAAGGCCAGGTTTGGGTCGGGCAGCGCCATGACCGGTTCAAGGAGTTCTGGCAGATGCCGCAGGGCGGCGTCGACAAGGGCGAAGATGCCCGTGCGGCGGCCCTGCGCGAGCTGGAGGAAGAAACCGGCGTGCCGTCGTCGATGGTCGAGGTGGTGGCCGAAACCGGCACCTGGCTGCCCTACAATCTGCCGCATGACGTGGTGCCCAATATCTGGGGCGGCAAGTATCGTGGGCAGGAGCAGAAGTGGTTTCTGCTGCGGTTCAAAGGGTCGGACGAGGATGTGAACATCCAGACCGAACAGCCTGAGTTTACCGCCTGGAAGTGGATAGACCCCCACGCGGTGGTGGAGGGAATCGTGCCGTTCAAACGCGATGTCTACGCCGCAGTTCTGGCCGAGTTCGAGCCCTACCTCTGACGCTCAGGGCAAGAGCAGCGGCACATGCGGTGCAAGCTCGTGGTCAAAGCCCTTGGCCACGCGCGGGTCATCGTCGATCTCGATCTGCTGGCGGATCGGGGTGAAGCCCGCGCGGCGGTAGAACCCCAGCGCCTGCGGGCTGTCGAGCGTGCAGGTGTGGACGTGGAAGCGGGTAATATCGCGTGACCATGCCTGATCTATCGCCACGTCCATCAGGTATCGTCCTGCGCCTGTGCCGATCAACGTCGGCGTGACGCCGAAGAAGGCCAGTTCGCATTCACCCCGCTGGCGAAAATCCAGCTCCAGCAGGGCGGCGTCGGTGTCGCCGTTGGACAGGGTCCAGATCGCCACGTCGTCATTGTGGATGATCGCGGCCAGTGCATCGTCCGACAGGCCCCGGCGAGAGAACCAGAGCCAGTCTTCGCCCACGGCCTGAAAGATGCGGCGATACCAGCCCAGTGACGGGTTTTCGACGCGGCGCAGGGTCCAGCCTTCGGGCGCGGCACGCCCCGAGATGTCGGCGCGGGCGCGCATTTCCAGATGGGTGACGACAGTGGCGATCTTGCCTAGAGGGACGTCGTGCAGTCCGTCGGCCAGCATCAGACCAGACCTTCCTTGCGGAACACCTCCATCATGTCCGCTTCGGGACGGGGGCCAACATGGCTGATAACTTCGGCGGCGCAGGCGTTGCCCATGCGCCCGCAGGTCGCCAGATCGCGGCCCGAGGCCAGACCAAAGAGGAACCCGGCAGCAAACTGGTCGCCTGCGCCCGTGGCATCGACCGGCACGATCTTGGTCACCGGCACATCGACGCGTTCACCGTCGCGGATCAAGGTGACGCCATCGCCCGAACGGGTGCACACGACGATGCGGCACATCGCGGCGGTTTTGGTCAGCGCGGCCTCGAGGTCGTCGGTTTCGAACAGCGATCTGATCTCGGCCTCGTTGCCGATGACATAGTCCAGCTCTTCGCCGATCATCCGCAGGAAATCGGCGCGGTGACGGTCCACGCAGAAGGGATCGGAAATGGCGATGCCCGCAATACCGCCCGCAGCACGGGTCAGACGTGAGGCTTGCTGGAACGCTTCCTTGCCGTGGTCCTTGTCGAAAAGATACCCTTCGAGGAACATGATTTTCGCAGCCGACGCGACAGCATCGGGCACATCGGCGGGCCCGAGGTCGGTCGAGATGCCCAGATAGGTGTTCATCGAACGCTCGCCGTCGGGCGACACGAAGATCATCGACCGCGAGGTGGGCAGATCGCCGCCCGCCACGGGGGCATTGACGAAATCGGTGCCCACATCGGTCATCGCATCGGCATAGAACCGGCCCAGCGTGTCGTCGTTCACCCGCCCGATAAAGGCGGTTTTCATCCCCAGCGCACCGGCCCCGGCCACCGTGTTGGCGACCGATCCGCCGGGGGTCTGCAGACGGTCCTGCATCGCGCCATAGAGAACCTCGGCGCGTTCGCGCTCGATCAACTGCATGATGCCTTTTTCGATGCCCATATTGCCCAGGAACTGGTCGTCGGCATGAGAGATAACATCGACAACGGCGTTGCCGATGCCCACGAGTTCGTATTGCGTCATAGGGTCTTGTCCTCGAATTGGCAGAGATCGCGGATGATGCAGGTCGGGCACTGCGGCTTGCGGGCCTTGCAGTGATAGCGTCCGTGCAGGATCAGCCAGTGATGTGCATGTTGCTGGAATTCAGCGGGAATGTTGTCTTCGATGGCGCGCTCGACCGCGTCGACAGTCTTGCCGGGGCAGATGCCGGTGCGGTTTCCGACGCGAAAGATATGGGTGTCGACGGCCTGTGCCGGATAGTTCCACCACATGTTCAGCACCACGTTGGCGGTCTTGCGGCCCACACCCGGTAACGATTGCAGGGCGGCGCGGGACGATGGCACCTCGCCGCCGTAGTCATCGACAAGGATCTGGCTCAGTTTCATCACGTTCTTCGCCTTTTGGCGGAACAGGCCGATGGTCTTGATGTGTTCGGTCAGCCCCTCGAGGCCCAGATCCAGCATCTTTTGCGGCGTGTCGATCACGGCGAACAGCGATTTCGTCGCCTTGTTCACACCCGCATCAGTGGCCTGCGCGCTGAGTGCCACCGCAACCACCAGAGTATAGGCGTTGGTGTGATCCAGCTCGCCCTTGGGTTCGGGGTCCGCCTCACGGAAACGGTCAAAGATCTGGTAGATCGCGTGATAATCAAGCTGTTTTGCCATGCCACTCCTATGCGGGTTTTGGCGCTTGCGGGCAAGCGTGCAACCGCAAAATAGCGACAATGCGACCTATCGTGCGGTGCGGTGATCAGGGCCTTTTAAGTTTTGGCCGATATCGGTTGGGCAATCAGGCAATGAAGGGGCGCCGGGGACACATGGACAAAGATGAGACAACTGGAAACGACAGTATCGAAGTGCTGCGCAGCGCCGCAGTGCTGACCAGTTTCGGGCCGGGCACGATGCTTCATACGACCGAGGGCGAGGTTCCGATTGAATGGCTCGACACGGGGCACAAGTTGCTGACGCTGGATCACGGCGCGCAGCCGATAGTCCAAATCAACCGCATCCGCCTGTTGCGGTCCGATCTGCGCCGCCATTCCGAGTTGAGCCCCGTGGTCCTTCCGCCCGATACCTTCGGCCCGTCGATACCGGGGCACCATGTGCGCATCTCTCCGAATTCCCTCGTGCTCTATCGGTCGCCGCGCGCCGAGCTGGACTTTGGCTCAAGCGAGGTGTTGGTATCCGGAAACATGCTGGCCGAACCCATGCCGCTGCGCCGCCCCGGTGACACGACTTTCGTTTACACCCAGATCCTGATGCAACGGCACGAGCTCTTGAGCATCGAGGGGATGTGGGTCGGGTCACTCTTTGTGGCCGACCTGAATGCGATGGACACGGAGAAGGACGATCCCCTGGTCGCGGCTCTGGGCAAGACAGCCATGGTGGCGGCACGCCCGATCCTGACCCGAACCGAGGCGCGCGCGCTGCTGGCTCAGGATCTGGGCGGCCGGTCGATACAGACGCGGCTTGATCTTTCCGGGCACTGATTGCGCAGCTTTCGGGTCGCGGGGGTGATATCCGCGCGCTAGATTGGGCGTATGGAACAGCTTAACGACACCGAAGACCGATACCACTACCACATCGTGCGCCGCGCGATCGAACTGGTGGATGACAAAGGCAGCAGCCTGACGCTGGACGGATTGGCGCGTGAAATGGGCATGAGCCCGGCGCATTTCCAACGGGTGTTCAGCCGCTGGGTGGGCGTGTCGCCCAAACGCTACCAGCAATACCTGGCGCTGGGCCATGCCAAGGCGCTGCTGGCGGAACGGTTCACCACGCTGGAAACCGCCCACGCGTCGGGGCTGTCGGGGGGCGGGCGGTTGCACGACCTGTTCCTGCGCTGGGAAGCGATGAGCCCCGGCGACTATGCCAAGGGCGGCGCGGGGCTGACGATATTCTGGGGCTGGTTTCCCAGTCCCTTTGGCCCCGCCATCGTGATGGGCACGGCGAAAGGCATTTGTGGCATGGGCTTTGCCGCAGAAACCGGCGAGAGGGCAGCGCTGGACGATCTGATCGCGCGCTGGCCCGCCGCGCAGTTCGTCGAAGACCCCGATCAGTTGCGCCCTTGGGTCATGTCCACCTTCGGGGTCAGCGATGCAGGGCCGGAACCCGCACCGCTTTACCTGATCGGCGCACCCTTTCAGATCAAGGTATGGGAGGCGTTGCTGCGCGTCCCCTCGGGCCATGTCACCACCTATTCCGAAATCGCGCAGAGCATCGGCAACCCGCGCGCGGTTCGGGCCGTGGGCACAGCCGTGGGCCGCAATCCTGTCAGCTGGCTGATCCCCTGCCACCGCGCCCTGCGCAAATCGGGCGGACTCGGAGGCTATCACTGGGGCCTGCCGGTAAAACGCGCCATGCTGGCCTATGAAGCGGCCCGCGCAGAGGCTTGAAGACAAGTGTGCGTCTGCCCGTTTCGAGCCGCCCACAGGGCGCCGAGGCGAGCGGGTTTTTGCCGAGTGCGCACACCCCTTATTTTTCCCACTTAAAGCGCTATATACTAAGGCGTACTTCACATGATGCCCTGCCCGAACGGGGCCCAACCAAGGCAGTAGAATATGACGTTTTCCAAGTTTTCCCTAGCAGCGGTCCTGACGGGCAGCATGGCGCTGACCGCTTGTACCGCCCCGGGCCAATTGGGCGGAAACCCCAACGACCCCAAACGTAACACCAAGACCGGCGCGCTTTCGGGCGCCGTCGCCGGTGCGCTTTTGGGTGCGGCCGTCAGCGATGACGGCGACCGGGGCGATGGTGCCCTGATCGGTGCCGTTCTGGGCGGTGCCGCCGGTGCGGGTATCGGCTATAACCTCGACCGCCAGGAGGCCGAGCTGCGCCAGTCGCTCGACAATAATGTGCAGATCACCAACACCGGTGACCGCCTGATCGTGACGTTGCCGCAGGACATCCTGTTCGCCACCGACAGCTTTGCCGTGCAGCCATCCCTGCGCGGTGATCTGGCATCGGTCGCCGCCAGCTTGCAGCGCTATCCCGGCAGCACCGTTCAGGTGATCGGTCACACCGACAGCGATGGTGACGCCGCCTATAACCAGCAATTGAGCGAACGCCGCGCCACTGCGGTGTCCGAAGTGCTGTTGCAGAATGGCGTGCCCTATTCGCGCATCCAGTCCTTTGGTCGCGGCGAATCGCAGCCCGTTGCCACGAACCTCAACGCGGCCGGCAAGGCGCTGAACCGCCGCGTCGATATCGTGATTCTGCCCAACGCCTGATCGGCTGACAAAATCGTTAACGACCTTGAGGGCGCGGCATTGCTGCGCCCTCTTGCCATTGCGGGGTGCTGCCACACCTTACGGCGGGACATGTTCAAAAAGGAGCCGAGATGGCCACGCCGAAACTACTTGGGATATCGGGATCGTTGCGCGCTGAATCCTGCAACAGCAAATTGATCCGCGAGGCGGCGCGTCTGTTCGGCAATTGCAGCTTTGCCGAGGCGGACATCCGGTTTTCGCTCTATGACGGCGACGAGGAAAGCGCGACGGGCGTGCCCGAAAACGTCCAGGCCGTCGCGCGCCAGATCGCCGAGGCCGACGCGGTGGTGATTTCGACCACGGAATACAACAAGGGCCCGTCGGGCGCGTTGAAGAATGCGCTGGACTGGATCAGCCGCTGCGAGGGCAACTGCTGGGCGGACAAGCCGGTGGCAGTCATGTCCGCCGCCGCAGGCCGCGCAGGCGGCGAGCGGGCGCAGTTGATCCTGCGCAGCTTCATGGTCGCGTTCCGACCACGCATTCTGCAGGGGCCGGAAATACATTTGGCCAATTGCACCAACCAGTTCGACGATCAGGGTCAGCTGACCGGCGAGATCTACGTCAAGGAACTGAGCCAGCTGATGCAGCAACTGCGGGCCGAGATCGACCGCTAGGCCACTGCCTCAAACCGGCGTGCTGACCTCGATCAGGTTGCCGTCGGGATCGCGGATATAAAGCGATTGCAGCGGTCCCGTGGCGCCGGTTCGGCTGACGGGGCCCTCTTCGATCTCGACCTTGTGGGCCGTGAAATGCTGTTCCCAGTCGTCCAGCGGCGTCTCGGACAGCAGGCACATATCGGTCGAACCGGGGCCGGGGTGCGCCGCCTTGGGGTCGTATTCGGCGCCCCAGCGGTGGACGTTGATCTTTTGGGTTCCGAACTTCAGCGCGTGGCGTTTCGACCCATCTGTCGCGGTGAACCGTTCGACCGTCATGCCCAGAACGTCCGAATAAAACGTCAGCGTCGCTTCGAGGTCGCCGACGGTCAGCACGAGGTGGTCGAGGCTGGCTATTTGAGGTTGTTTCATCAAGTTGGCTTTCGTACCGTGAGTGTGCAGAGGGTGAAACAGTTGAGGCGCATGTGCAAGTGGACGTGATGGACCCGGCTCGTGCGCAGGCGTTTCAGGTGGCGTTGGGCGGCGCTGCGACCTTGCAGGCGGGCGATTCCCTGCCGCCGTTCTTTCACCACCTCTATTTTTGGGAGCCAGTGACCCCTGATGGTCTGGGCCGTGACGGGCACCCGCGCGTTGGTGGGCTGATTCCCGACATGGGATTGCCGCGCCGGATGTGGGCCGGTGGCAGGCTTGAGTTTCATGGTCCCCTCCGTCTCGGCGCGGGGGCCGAGAAACAGTCGTTTTGCGAACGCGCCGACCGCAAGGTGGGCCGGTCGGGTGATCTGGGCATCGTCACCCTGCGGCACGAGATTTCGCAGGGCGGCGTGCTGCGCCTGACCGAATGGCAGGATCTGGTCTATCGCGCAGAGGCGGATGCGACAGCGCCTAAGCCCATGGCTCCAGCGGCGCGCACAGATGAGGACAGCTGCCGCGCGGTGGATTTCGATGCAACGCTGCTGTTTCGCTATTCGGCGCTGACGTTCAACGGCCACCGCATCCATTACGATCAGCCCTATGCGCGCGAGGTCGAGGGCTACGACGGGCTGGTGGTGCACGGGCCGCTGTTGGCGCAGCTGCTGATGCTGGACGCGGGCGCGGTCAAGCGGTTTTCCTACAAGGCGACAGCGCCGCTGATGCACCACGAGCGGGCCGCAATTTGCCGGAAGGGCAGCGATCTTTGGGTGCGCGGCCCGGACGGAAGGCAGTGTATGTTGGCGACCTCAGGCTGAGGCGGCGACCTCGAACCCCTGCGGGATCGTATCGTCGCCGTCGAGGATCAGTGCCGCCATCGTCTCGGCGACCTTCGGGGCCATGCCAAAGCCGATCTTGAAACCACCGTTTGCGATGTAATGGTCGGGACGACCCGGCCATGCCCCCAGCATCGGCGCGCGCGAGCGGGCACGCGGGCGCACCCCGGCCCAGCGTTGGATGACTTGCGCATACTCCAGCGCCGGGACCGCGGCGCGGGCGCGGGCGATGATGTCGTCCAGTTGCGCGTCAGGTTGCAGATGGTCGTACTCGTTTTCCGAAGTCGATCCGATCGCCGTTGTGCCGTCCGCGTGGGGAATGATGTGCAGCCCGTCGGCATAAAGCTGCGGTGCCCCGGCCATGTCGTATTGCAGCAGAGCGGCCTGCCCCTTGACGCCTGTGCCCATCGGGCGCGGCGCGGTCTTGTTCAACTCTTCCAGCCCGACGATCCCCGTAGCCCAGAGGGTCGGGCCGTCGGATGTGCCATCCGCTTCGACCTCGACACCATGTGCGTTCAGGGCGCTGACCAGGGCGGTACAGGCCTGCCCAGGATGCAAAAGCGCGCTGAGATCGTCAAAGATCAACTGTCCCGTGGGGCTCTGCGGTGCCCACGGTCCGGCGGCAGGGCGCAAGGACCACTCGGCCTGACCTCGCCACAGCTCGCGCGCAGTTTCGACACGAGCCTGTGCCAGCGTCAGCGCGTGGTCGTCGGCAACCGGTTGCAGCCGCCCGGAGCGGACATAGCCCGAATGCCTGCCGCCCGCGTCCGATACCCCGCGCCAGAAGGTGTCGGCCATCAGCAGGCTCTCTAGCTGAAACTGCTTTTTTGGGTTCCAATTCTCCGGCACATGCGGCGCAAGCGCGCCGACCACGCCCCCCGACGCACCCTTGGCGGGCCCGTTGGGGTCGATGATGCGCACGGTGGCGCCCTTCTGGATGCAGACCCAGGCGGTCGCCAGCCCGAAGATGCCCGCGCCGTGGATGGTGATGTCGGGCATTGCCAAGGTAGGAGCCTTTCGCCATGGATGCTGAGACGATCCTTACAGGGTGACGGGATGCAGGACCAGCGCGCAGACTTGGAATGGCGGGACGGCGACGTGCCGGTCAGCACCCGGTTCGACGATCCTTATTTCAGTCTTGAAAACGGTCTGGACGAGACCCGGCACGTGTTCCTTACGGGCAATGGCTTGCCCGAGCGATTCTGTGACGGGTTCCATGTGGGCGAATTGGGCTTCGGCACCGGGCTGAATTTCGTGGTGACGCTGGCCGCGTGGCGGGCATCCGGTGTCTCGGGCGTTCTACACTTTACCAGCTTCGAGGCCTATCCGATGTCGGTGGACGAGATGGCGCGGGCCCTTGGGGCATTTGGAGTCGGGGACGATCTGGTCGCGGTCTGGAACGGGCGTGGCGGGCGTTTTGATTTCGGCGATGCGGTGCTGGATGTGATCGCGGGCGATGCGCGCGAAACGCTGCCGGCGTGGCAGGGCGCTGCGGATGCGTGGTATCTCGACGGGTTTTCGCCCGCGAAGAACCCCGAGCTTTGGGATGAACAACTGATGCAAGCCGTCGCTGACCATACGCACACGCTCGGAACTTTCGCGACCTACACCGCTGCTGGCTTCGTGCGGCGCGGACTGGAGGCGGCGGGCTTCGACGTGCGCCGTATTTCCGGCTATGGCCGCAAGCGCCATATGACCGTGGGCACCAGAAGATGAGCGCAGGCAACAACACCCGGCTGGGCATCGGCCTGATGGTGTTGACCACTTTCGTCTTTGCAATGCAGGATGGCATCTCGCGGCATCTGGCCTCGGAATACAACGTGCTGATGGTGGTGATGGTCCGCTATTGGTTCTTCGCGGCCTTCGTCGTGGCCATCGCGCGCGCCCGCGCGGGCGGCATCCGCGCGGCGGCACGGTCTGAACAGACGCTGGTGCAAGCGTTTCGCGGCCTGCTGCTGGCGGCAGAGATCTGCGTAATGGTGCTGGCGTTCACCATCCTGGGGCTGGTCGAAAGCCTGGCAGTCTTCACCTGCTATCCGTTGCTGGTCGCAGCCCTCAGCGGTCCGATCCTGGGCGAAAGCGTTGGTTGGCGACGGTGGGCCGCGATCGGCGTGGGGTTTGTGGGCGTTCTGATCATTCTGCAACCGGGCATCGGTGTGTTCAAACCGGCAGCGGTGATCCCACTGCTTGCGGCGATGATGTTCGCGCTCTATGCGCTGCTGACGCGCTTTGCCGCGCGCAAGGACACGTCCGCTACCAGCTTTTTCTGGACCGGCGTGGCCGGTGCGGTGGCGATGACCGCCGTGGGCATTTGGTTCTGGGAGCCGATGATGCCGACCGACTGGGCCTGGATGGCGACCCTGTGCGTGACCGGCGCGTTCGGGCACTGGCTGCTGATCCGCGTCTATGAGGTAGCCGAGGCCAGCGCGGTTCAGCCATTCGCCTATCTGCAACTGGTCTTTGGCTCGATGATCGGCGTCAGCGTCTTCGGCGAAGTGATCGCGTGGAATGTGGCCACGGGCGCGGGCATCGTGGTTGCTGCGGGGCTATTCACCCTTTGGCGCGAACGACAGCAGGGTTGAGCCGGTCAGCTCTTCACTGAACGGGATCGGCAGTGCCTCCTTGCCCAGCCGCGCGCGGTAGACAGGCAGGCTTTCGGTCACCCGCATCACGTAGTTTCGGGTCTCGCGGAAGGGGATGTGTTCGATCCAGTCGACGATATCGACAGCACCGGTGCGCGGATCGCCATAGATGTCCATCCAGCGGATCGGCCGCGAGGGGCCCGCGTTGTAAGCCGCCGACATCATAACCACGTTGCCATCGAACCGGCCCGCAAGCGTCGACAGGAATGTAGCACCCAGTTCGGCGTTATAGACCGGATCGGCGGTCAGCCGCGCGGTCGAATGTTCGCCACTTCGGCCCAGACCGGCGGCGACCTCCTGTGCGGTGGCGGGCATCAACTGCATCAGCCCGCGCGCGCCAACACCCGATTGCACGATGGGGTCGAACTCGGATTCGCGCCGCGCGATCGACAGCGCCATTTCCGGCGCGATGGCCAGATCCTGATCCACCAACGGGTGCAGCGGGTAGTATGGCTCGGCCAGCGTGATGCCGCGATAGGCCACGCTTTTGCCGATCATCACCGCCAGATGCGGCTCGCCCGTGTCAATCGCGGCCTGGCCCAGTTGCGCCGCCTGCTTTTCGTCCAACTGGTCGGCCAGATGGGTCCAGAACCGTTCGGCCACGCTGCGCTCGCCCGAGGCTTGCAGCAGCATCCCGGCCTCGAACAGTGGCGCATGGATCAGCGGACTGGTGCGCCAGTCAGGTGCCGCGTCCTGTGGCGCAAGGCCCACATCGAACGGCAGATCCGCCCTTTCCGCAGCCAGGATGCCATAGAACGACGTCTGGAATTGCGCGCCGTCGGCAAAGGCCTGATCCGCCGCCGCCATATCCCCCAGCGCCTCGTAAGCGAGGCCGGTCCAGTATCCTGCGCGCCCGCGCGAGATCGGGCTTTCAACCGCCCGCCGATGGTTCAGGAAGTGTGTCAACGCGGTCGCGGGATCATCAAGCTTGCGCAGGGCGACATAGCCCGCGATCCACTCCAGATCGGCATAGTCAGAGCCGGTCGTCAGGAAATGCTGCGCGGCCAGCAGGTAGGCACGATTGGCATCGCCATCGCGCATCTCGTCCCGCGCCAGCGCGCGGCGGCGGTTCGACCATGCATCGGGCCGCCCCAGGGCGGCGGCGCTGGTCGAGCGTTCGAGGAGCAACGCCTTGGCGTCGTCCGTCCGCTCCTTGCGGATGCGCCATTCGAAACGGGCGTGTTGCAGGCCCGCGTAGGAACTCAGTGCAGCGGGAACGGCTGCAATCTTTGCGTCTACATCGCTGTCAAGGTTGGCCAATGCGATCCGCGCGTCCAGCAAGGCCTGGTGACCGGCATCCAGAAGCGGGCGCATACGTCGGGCCTCGGTCCGCTCGCCCAGCCACAGCATCGTATCGGCACGCGCCTCGTGGTGGGGGCGCAACAGGTCGCCGTGTCTGGACAGGAACTGCGCCTGCTCGTCCGCGTCCATCGGCATCCTGTGCCAGGCCAAAACCACGCTCGCTTGCGCTTCGCCGGTCTGCCCCTGCTCGGCCTTGGCATCGGCATAGGCCAGAATTCCGCGCGGTGTTTGCGGTTCGGCCTCGGCGAAATAGGCGCGCACGGCGGCGGGGCCTGCGGCCACTGCGGCCTCTTCACCACGGCGGCGCAGATAGTCCATGCCGGGCCAGTCAAAGCGGCGATTGCGGAAATCCATGTATTCGGTGTAGGTGCCGCGCCCCGCGCGCAGGCGGTGCCATTCGATCACGTCCGCCGCCACCAGACCGTCGCGTGCGGCCAGCCGTTCGGCAGTTTCCCAGTTGCCCGCACGCATCGCATCCATCGCCCAGCCCAGGGGGCGCGGGCGCTCTGGCTGAGCGGTTGCGGTGGTGGCAAAAAGGCACAGCACAAGGACTGCGAGGCGGGTGATCACTTGCATTTCCTGTCGTGGCAAGGCTAGTGCGTTCCAACATATGATCTTGGCGCGGCTCTGCAACTCACGTCTGCGGCAGGGTCATGAAATCCGGCCAAATTCGGCCATGACACTGAAAAAAGGAGCGTGAATATGTTCAAGGGTTCCATGCCCGCACTCGTCACGCCGTTCCAGGACGGCGCACTGGATCTGGACACGCTCAAGAAGCTGGTGGATTGGCAGATCGAACAGGGTTCTTCGGGGCTGGTGCCCGTGGGCACGACCGGCGAAAGCCCGACACTGTCGCATGGCGAACACGACAAGGTCGTCGAGGAGGTGGTCAAGGCCGCCGCCGGCCGGATCAAGGTGATTGCGGGTGCCGGGTCGAACAATACGGTCGAATCCGTGCGTCTGGCCCGCCACGCCGAAGCTGCGGGTGCCGACGCGGTGCTGGTGGTGACGCCCTATTACAACAAGCCGACACAGGCGGGCGTGATCGCCCATTTCGCCGCCGTTCACGATGCGTGCAAATTACCGATCATTGTGTACAACATTCCGGGCCGGTCCGTCGTGGACATCTCGAATGCGACGATGGCGGAACTGGCCAAGATGGAGCGGATCGTAGGTGTCAAGGATGCCACCGGCGATCTGCAACGGGTCAACGACCAGCGGATGATGTGCGGGCCGGATTTCATCCAGCTGTCGGGCGAGGACGGCACCGCGCATGGCTTCAACGCCCAGGGCGGCGTCGGCTGCATCTCGGTCACCGCGAACGTCGCACCGAAGCTCTGCGCTGATGTGCAGGCCGCCTGTGCTGCAGGTGACTATGCCAAGGCTTTGGCGTTGCAGGACAAACTGATGCCGCTGCACAAGGCGATCTTTACCGAACCGGGTCTGGTCGGGGTGAAATACGCGATGTCGCGTCTGGGTCTGTGCAGCGCCGAAGTGCGCCTGCCGCACGTGCCGCTGACCGAATCCACGCGGGCGCTGGTCGACAAGGCGCTGGCACACGCGGGCCTGTTGTAAGTATTGCACAAAACGTCTGGTTTTACCTGAAAGGGGCTGCGATCCGCGGCCCCTTTACCGTTTGCCGTAGTACAGCCCTACCACATGCTCGGCCTGCGCAAAGAACAGCCAGCGGGTGACCAGAACGCCCGCAACGTGGCTCAGGACGGCAACCGCAGCCAGCCAATGCGAAAAGGGGACCAGCAGCAGGATCACGGGCAGAGCTATGGCGAGGGTAAAGGCGATGATCCGCAGCTTGGTCCCGTGCTTGCGGCCCACGACGAACACGAATTCACGCAGCAGATAGTTGGTGCCGGTGTGCGGCGGCTCGAACGCGCGGGGCGTCCCGATGGAGCCCAGGCCCGTGGCGGTGGCCAGCGTCGTGCCTGATCGTGCAAAGGCGCCATCGCCGTGTAGCCACGTCGCCATCACCACGACGCCCGCCAATGCCAGCAACACGGCGGCGGTGGTCACCTCTCCGGCCAGCAGTGCACCGCCCGCAATGGCCAGCGCCAGAAACATCACCGGCGTCAGGGCCGTGTGCCAGCGCGGCACGGTCTTGAGTTGTGCGTAGATCATCGAGGTGGTGAAGACCGTCAGCAGCGATAGCGCAGCACCGATGACCCCGACCAGCGGCAGGGCCTTGTCGAAAAAGATCGTGCCGATGGCATAGACGCCCATCACCAGCAGCGCCGCGACAGATGTGACGGCCTCGCGGCTCAGCCAACTTGTCCGCCACTGGGTGAACGCCTTGAGTGCGCGTTCGGGGCGGCCAAGGTGAAAGGCGGACGCCATCAGCCCGCCCACGGCACAGACATAGGCGATGGTGAAAAAGGCAAAGGCCGACCATCCGGTGACGTCTGGAAATCCCAGTCCCAGCCATGCCAGCAGGCCAAAGCCAAGGCCTGAAAACGTGGTGAAGATGATGACGGAAGGCGCCGGGTGCATCTCAGAGCTTCTCCAGCGTCTTGTCCAGCCAGCCGAGAAAACCGCCAGGCGCGTCGTCCACGGGGGCCAGATAGGGCGCCAGCACGTCGATCTCGGGCAGCGCGTCCTTGGGTCGTGGCGGCAGGTACTTGTTCACGGGTCTGGTGCCCATTTCCGGCATCAGGTCCATGCCGCCACGCTCGGCTGTCAGGCGCGACACATGGCTGTCGGGGTCGGCAAGATCGCCGAAGTGGCGCGC
The DNA here is from genome assembly GCF_024733015.1 of Pseudosulfitobacter koreensis. GTDB lineage: Bacteria > Pseudomonadota > Alphaproteobacteria > Rhodobacterales > Rhodobacteraceae > Pseudosulfitobacter > Pseudosulfitobacter koreensis. Next base: position 172,143 of record NZ_JANKJG010000001.1, on the reverse strand, counting down.
GCCCGACGGGCAGGTGCGCACGCAGGTCGGCACGCGGTCGATTTCTTCCAGGTTCTCGTTATAGATCCGGTCGACGCAAAGCGTGCATTTCTTCATCACGCCCTCGGCTTCGTCCTTTTCGCGCGCGCCATAGGGGCAGGCCCAGGCGCACAGTCCGCAGCCGATGCAATCGCTTTCGTTGACCAACACGATGCCGTCCTCGACCCGTTTGTAACTGGCCCCCGTGGGGCAGACGGTGACGCAGGGCGCGTCGTCGCAATGCAGGCAGGATTTGGGAAAGTGGATCAGTTGCGCGGGCGGCTGCACCTTGTCAGAGGTTGCCAATGGCTGCACTTCGTAGCTGTGGACGCGGTTCAGGAACGTGCCCGAGGGGGCCGCGCCATAGGCGTCCTGATCAGACAGCGGCGCGCCGTAATTCTCGGTGTTCCAGCCCTTGCACGAGATCACGCAGGCATGGCAGCCGACGCAAGTATCCAGGTCGATCACAAGGCCCAGCTTGCGGTCGGTCTTGTCGGGCAGCGCGGTCATTTGCCCACCTTCCACGCCAGATTGTCCGGGCCTTGGCCGACTGGGGATTTGATCGGCTTCATCACGGGTTTCGACTGGTTTTGCGGTGCAGCCTTGGCGATGCGCACCTTCAGGTCGAACCACGCCGCCTGTCCGGTGATCGGGTCGGAATTGGCCCAACGCAGCCCGTCGCCTTTCGGCGGCAGCAGCTCGTGGATCAGGTGGTTCAGCAGAAAGCCTTTCGTGGCCTCGGGCGCGTCCTTGTCCAGCGCCCAAGCGCCCTTGCGTTTGCCGATGGCGTTCCAGGTCCAGACGGTATTGGGGTTCAGCGCCGCCATCTCCAGCACCGGCACGGTGATCTCGCCGTGGGGGGATGTGACAGTGGCCCAATCGCCGTCTTTCAGACCATTGTCCCGCATCAGGTTCGGCGGCAGATACAGCGGATTGTGCCCGTGCAATTGCCGGAGCCATGCGTTCTGGCTGCCCCACGAATGGTACATCGCCATCGGGCGCTGGGTCAGCGCGGTGATGGGATACTCCTCCGCACGGTTGTCGCCAGACGGATCATACCAGATCGGCAGCGGGTCCATCGTGCGGCGGATACGCTCGCGCAGGTGATCGGGCGGCTGGCGGTCGCCGTGGCCTTCGGCGGCCAACTGGAACCTGCGCATCGGCTCGACGTAAAGCGAAAACAGATAGGGCAGTGGTTTGTCGAAGAGGCCCATGCCCACGGCCCAATCCTGATAGGCCATGTTCCACGGTTTATAGTAGTTGGCCCCTTTGGGAATATGCTCGACGAAAAAGCCGCCGTTTTCGATGTAATTGTCGATCTGGCTGGCATTCGGCGCACCGCGTCCTGCGGTCAGACCCTGTTCGCCCGTGCGCCAGCCCGCAAGCGGGCCGATGCCGGGGCGGCGTTCGTGGTTGATGATGTAGTCTGCATAGTCTGCGTATTTCTGGTCGCCCGCTTCGGTCACAAAGCCCGGCAGGTCCAGACGCGCGCCCAGATCGCACAGCACCGACTGGAACCCGCGCACGTCGCGGTCGGGCTCGACCACAGGCCAGCGGATCGCGTCGGCGGCGGCGTCCGCCTCGCAAATCGGACGGTCCAACAGCGAGATACAGTCGTGGCGTTCCAGATAGGTAGTGTCGGGCAGGATCAGGTCGGCATAGGCGACCATCTCGGAACTATACGCATCCGAATAGATGATGCGCGGGATCACATAGTCGCCGCTCTCGTCCGTGTCGGTCAGCATGTCGATCACGCCGCGCGTGTTCATCGACGAATTCCACGCCATGTTGGCCATGTACATGAACAGGGTGTCGATCTTGTAGGGATCGCCCGCGTGCGCGTTGGAGATCACCATGTGCATCAGCCCGTGGGCCGACATCGGGTTGTCCCATGTAAACGCCTTGTCGATCCGCGCCGCCGTGCCGTCGGGCTTCAGCGCCAGATCCTCTGGGCCCTGGACGAACCCCAGATGCGGGCCATCCAGCGGGCCGTTACACGTGGCCTGGCAATGCGGTTTCGGGTGCGCCGTCGCGGGCTTGGGGTAGGGCGGTTTGAACCGGAACCCGCCCGGCACCTCGACCGTACCGAGGATGATCTGCAAGACATGCAGCGCGCGGCAGGTCTGAAAGCCGTTGGCATGGGCGCTGATACCGCGCATGGCGTGAAAGCTGACGGGGCGGCCCGTCATCTTGGTGTGGTGCTCGCCCCGGAAATCGGTCCATGCATGATCCAGCTCGAACGCCTCGTCAAAGGCGACGCGGGCCAGTTCCGACGCGATGGCGCGGATGCGCGCAGCAGAGATACCGGTGCGGTCGGCCACGGCCTCGGGGGCGTGGTCATCCGACAGGTAACGCTCGGCCATCAGGTGCATGACGGGGCGGTGCGTGACACCAGCAGCGCGGTGGGTGGCGGCCAGATCGGGGCGCACGCCTTTCTGGTCGAACGGTGCAGGCTTGCCCGTGTTACGGTCGATCACCAGTTCCTTGCCGTCCGGATCGCGCAAAAGCAGGCCGTACTCGGGCGATTTCTCGTCGCTGTTCACAAGGCAAGGCGCATTGGTGAACCGCGCCAGATAGTCCAGATCAATCTTGCCCGCCTTCATCAGGCAGTGGATCAGCGCCATGATGAACAGCCCGTCGGTGCCCGGCGTGATCCCGACCCAGTCGTCGGCCACGGCATTATAGCCGGTGCGGATCGGGTTGACCCCGATGACCCGCGCGCCGCGTGCCTTGATCTTGCCAATGCCCATCTTGATCGGGTTGCTGTCGTGGTCTTCCGCGACGCCGAACAGCATGAACAGCTTGGTGTGGTCCCAGTCGGGCTGGCCAAATTCCCAGAACGCGCCGCCCATCGTGTAGATGCCCGCCGCCGCCATGTTGACCGAACAGAACCCGCCGTGGGCCGCGTAGTTGGGCGTGCCGAAGTTCTGCGCCCAGAAGGACGTGAACGATTGCGACTGATCGCGTCCGGTGAAGAACGCCAGCTTTTCGGGGTTGTCGCGGCGGATCGGTGCCAGCCAGCCGGTGGCGATGTCCAGCGCCTCGTCCCAGCTGATTTCCTCGAATTCGCCCGAGCCGCGCGGGCCCACACGTTTCAGCGGCGCGCGCAGGCGGGCGGGGGCGTTGTGCTGCATGATGCCGGCCGAGCCCTTGGCGCAAAGCACGCCCTTGTTCACCGGGTGGTCACGGTTGCCTTCGATATAGGCGACCTTGCCGCCCTTCATGTGGACGTTGATGCCGCAGCGGCAGGCGCACATGTAACAGGTGGTCTTGCGGACCTCGTCCGACACTTTGGGTGACAGGTTCAGTGTGGGCTGCTTATGGGGCAAGTCTGTGATCCTTCAGCAGCGTGATGGCGTCGCGGGCGATCTGCTGCTCTTCGGCGGCGGGGATCACCCAATGGGGAATATTTCCCAACCATGATAGCTGTGCAAGAACATTATTCCTGATGTCTGCGTCGTTCTCTCCGATGCCGCCGGTGAACACGATGCCGTCCAGGCCCTGCATCGCGGCGATCATCGACCCGGACTGACGGGCGATCCAATAGCAGAAATGCTCGCGGGCAAAGCGGGCCCTGGGGTCATCGCTGGCGGTCAGCGTGCGCATGTCGGAGCTGATACCCGACAGGCCCAGAAGGCCGCTGTCATGATAGAGCATCTCGCTCGCGGCCTCCGCGCCCATGACTTCGACCAGATGCAGCACGGCACCTGCGTCGATCTCGCCGGCGCGGGTGCCCATCGTCAGACCGCTGAGCGGGGAAAATCCCATCGTGGTCGCCACCGATTGCCCTTCGCGGATCGCGCAGAGCGAGGCCCCGTTGCCCAGATGCAGCGCCAGCAGGCGGCGCGGCAACGGCGTGCCGGTGGTTTCCTCGAAGCCTTTCACCAGGGCCGCAAAGCTGGTGCCGTGAAAGCCATAGCGTTGCAAACCATCTGTCTCGGGCACATCGGGAACCGCGTAGCGGCGCGCCACATCCGGGTTGGTCGCATGAAACGCAGTGTCGAAGGTGGCGCATTGGGGCAGGTCGGGCATCAGTTTGGCAACCGCGTCGATGGCGGCCAAATGGTGCGGGTTGTGCAGAGGTGCCAGCGGCACCGCATCCGCGATGGCGGCGCGCACCTGCGGCGTGATCCGGGCCGAGGCCGTCAATTCCGGCCCGCCGTGAACCACCCGGTGGGCTACCGCGCGCAGATCGGTGGCGTCGATGCCTTGTGCCGCAAGCGCGTCGAATATCGCCCCAAGTGCTGCTTTGTGATCGGGCAGGGGCGTTTCCGACCGGCTGTCACCGGACCTGACCTCGCCCGCACCGCCGATGCCTGTCGCCTCGATCCGCAGGACCTCGTGCAGATCGGTGTCGAACAGGGCCGCCTTGATCGAAGACGATCCCGCATTGATGACAAGGATATGCGCGCGCGCCATGCCTCAGACCGATTGCGGGCGCATGTCGGCCTTGGACACGCCCGCCACCGACACCGGCTTTTTCATCGCGTCGCGGCGGAACGGCTCGCCCAGTTCCTGATTGATCATCGCTTCGATCAGCGTGGTCTTGCCGTGGTTCATCTGGTCGTCCACCGCCTTGGTCAGGGCCGCTGTCAGCTCTTCCATCGTGCGCGCAACGACACCTTGCAGCCCGCAGGCCTGCGCAATGCCCGCATAGGAGACTTCGGTGTCCAGCTCGGTGCCGACAAAGTTGTCGTCGAACCACAGGGTCGAATTGCGCTTTTCCGCGCCCCATTGATAGTTGCGGAACACCACCTGGGTGATCGCGGGCCATTCGCCTCGGCCAATCGCCGTCAATTCGTTCACCGCGATGCCGAACGCACCGTCTCCGGCAAAGCCGACCACGGGCACATCCGGCTGGCCGATCTTGGCGCCGACGATGGCGGGCAGGCCATAGCCGCAAGGGCCGAAGAGACCGGGTGCCAGGTATTTGCGGCCCTCGTCAAAGTCAGGGTACGCGTTGCCGATGGCGCAGTTGTTGCCGATGTCCGAGCTGATGATCGCGTTGCGCGGCAGGGCGGACTGGATCGCGCGCCATGCCATGCGCGGGCTCATCCAGTCGGGTTTGTCGGCGCGGGCGCGCTGGTTCCATGTGGTGCCTTCGTCGTCGTCCTCGTGGTCCATGCTGGACAGTTGCTGCGCCCATGTGGATTTCGCCTGCGCGATGCGCGCTTTACGATCCGCGCGGCCTGCATCGCCCGCGTCGTCAGAGAGTTGCGCCAAAATGCCCTTTGCCACCTTGGCGGCGTCACCGACGATGCCCACGGTGACCTTCTTGGTCAGCCCGATGCGGTCGGGGTTGATGTCGACCTGAATGATCTTGGCTGCCGTCGGCCAGTAATCCATGCCATAGCCCGGCAATGTCGAAAACGGGTTCAGACGGGTGCCGAGGCACAGCACGACATCGGCGTCCTTGATCAGGTCCATCCCCGCCTTGGACCCGTTATAGCCCAGCGGCCCCGCGAACAGTGGGTGCGATCCGGGAAAGGCGTCGTTGTGCTGGTAGCCGACGCAGACGGGCGCATCCAGACGCTCGGCCAGATCCTTTGACGCGGCGATGCCGCCCTTGGACAGGACCACGCCCGCGCCGTTCAGGATCACGGGATTCTTGGCCTGCGACAGCAGGGCAGCCGCCGCCGCGACCGAATTTTCACCGCCCGGCGATTGCTCGAACTCGATCGGCTCGGGAATTTCGATATCGACCACTTGCGTCCAGAAATCGCGGGGGATGTTCAACTGGGCAGGGCCTGACAGCCGTTTCGCCTTGGCGATCACGCGTGTCAGCACTTCGGCCACGCGGGTCGGATCGCGAACCTCTTCCTGATAGGCGACCATGTCCTCGAACAGCTTCATCTGCTCGACTTCCTGAAACCCGCCCTGGCCAATGGTCTTGTTCGCGGCCTGCGGGGTGACCAGCAACAGCGGCGTGTGGTTCCAGTATGCGGTTTTCACGGCGGTCACGAAATTGGTGATACCGGGCCCGTTCTGCGCGATCATCATCGACATCTTGCCAGTCGCACGGGTGTAGCCGTCGGACATCATGCCCGCCGACCCTTCGTGGGCGCAGTCCCAGAACGTGATACCCGCCTGCGGAAACAGATCCGAGATCGGCATCATGGCCGATCCGATGATGCCAAAGGCGTGTTCGATGCCATGCGCTTGCAGTGTTTTTACAAATGCTTCTTCGGTCGTCATTTTCATGGCAAGGGGGCTCCGGCAGGTTAAGGGAATGATTCCGCGTTTCGTCGCAGAGTACGATTGCACGGCGGGGGCGGTTAGGGCCAGATGACTTTGGCGGATCAGGCCAGAAGGTCAGGCCAGACGCAACAGTATTTCGGCCACGCGTTCGACGCCCTCGGCGATGCGGGTGGACGGGATCGACGAATAGGCCAGCCGGTAGAAATTGCGCGGTCTGTCGTGGCCGGAAAAGAAGGACTCGCCCGGTTCGATCAGCACGCTTTGCGGCTTGAGCATCTGTGCCAGCTGACTGGTGTCCACCGACGCAGGCGCGCGCATCCAGAACGACGATCCGCCCGAGGCACCCTGACCCGCGATGGTCAGGCCGGTGTCTGTGATCGCCTGCTGCATCGCGTCGCGGCGTTTGTGCAATGTCGTGCTCATCTTGCGCACCAGCGCGTCATAATGGCCGTGTGACAGAAAATAAGCGACGGTGCGCTGGATATGCCCCGGAGGGTGCCGCAGCACCGATGCGCGCAGGGCACGCGCCTCGCGGATGAACGGCTCGGACCCCACGAGGTATCCCAGCCGCAGCCCCGGAAACAGCGATTTCGAGAACGAGCCGACGTAGATCACCCGCCCGTCCGCATCCAGAGATTTCAGCGCGGGCGAGGGCGGTTTGAGGAACGACATCTCGAATTCATAGTCATCCTCGACGATCAGCGCATCCATCTCGGCGGCGCGGTCCAAGAGCGCGCGGCGTCTGTCCATCGGCATGGTGGCCGTGGTCGGGCACTGGTGGCTGGGCGTGGTGAAGATCACGTCGGTTCCCGGCGGGATTGCATCGGGCGGCAGGCCGTCCTGATCGACACGCACATGGCTGATGCGGCAGCGCGACTGGTTCAGAATATCGTGCAGCGCGTGATAACAGGGTTCCTCCAGGGCGGCGTGACGGCGCTGGGTCAGCAGCACCTGCGTCGTCAGCCACAGCGCATTCTGCGCGCCCAGCGTGATCAGAACCTGTTCGGGGCGGGCGGTGATGCCCCGACGGGGCAGCGAATGGCGCACGATGAATTCGATCAGCTTGGGGTCGTCCTGATCGAAATAATCGGTCGTCATCGGGCCGAAATCGCGTTGCCCCAGCGCCTGCATCGCACACAGCCGCCAGTTGGCGTGATCGAACAGCGTCGGATCGGCCTGACCGTATATGAACGGAAACCGGTAGTGCGCCCAATCCTGCGGCTTGGTCGGGGTTTGCCCGCCCGAGAACCTTTGCCCGATGGCGCGGGTCCAATCCACTGCGTCGGGCGAGACGGGCGAGGCCGCAAAGACCGGCGGCACGGGGGCGGTATCAGAGACGAAATAGCCCGACCGTCCGCGCGATGTCAGGTAGTCGTTCGACAGAAGCTCGGTGTAGCTGAGCGTGACGGTGATGCGGCTGATCCCCAGATGCTGTGCCAGCTTGCGGGTCGAGGGCAGCTTTTCACCCGGCTGGAACCGGCCCGACAGGATGCCTTGGGCGATCATCTGCTGGATCTGGCTTTGCAGCGTGCCCTCGGCCTCGGGGTGTAGAAAGAATGTTTCGACGGGGACTGTCATGCCGCGGGTCTACACTGGACCTATAGCCTCGGCAATGTGGCGCTATGCCCCCGTAAGCAAAAGACCCCGGTCGAAACCGGGGCCTTTGCTTGGACATGTGAAGTGTCGGTCGGGTAAACTGCCGTTTACGGGCAGGCAGCGTAGTAACGCGAGCCGTCTGCACGCTGGTACACACATTGGCCGTTTTGCGTCTTGCCGATGTAGTTGCCGGCGGCACCGCCAACAGCTGCGCCGATCAGCGCGCCTTTGACTTTATCGTCACCACCGGAAACAGAAGCACCGATTGCGGCACCGGTGAGTGCACCGGCGGCTGTGGTGTTCGATGTGGTGGTCTCACAAGCCGCGAGCGATGCGACGAGCGGAATGGCGATAAGAAACTTTTTCATAACTGTCTTCCCTTATTGGCTTCTGTGTTCGAACGCGGTGGGTCGATGATTGGTTCCCACCTTTTTTCAACTGCGGTGAAAAACCAGCCTGTTGTGAACAAGGTTTCACCGGTCCTGTTCGGGCAAGACACTCTAGAGGTAACGGAACGCGCTGACGGGTCAAGCTTGGGCATGGTCCTTACAAGCGAAGAAGCGCCGAGCTTGCTGGCCCTCCAAACGCAAAAGGGCGGAGATCGCCTCCGCCCCCTTGGTTCATCTTGCGTGTCCGGGCTTAGCCGAAGACGTCGCCCAGCGCCTTGTCGACTGCGCCGATGATGTGGTCGATGTCGTCTTTGGTCGCGATCAGAGCAGGCGAGAAGCACAGGCTGTTGTTCTTGCCGGGCAGCGAACGGTTGGTGGCCCCGATGATGACGCCCTGCGCCATGCAGTTGCCGACCACCGCCTGCACCTTGGCCTCGTCCGCGGGCGTGCGGCTGTCGCGGTCGCTGACCAACTCCGCACCAAGAAACAGACCCTTGCCGCGCACATCGCCGATGATGCTGTGCTTGTCGGCCAGTCCGTGCAGCTGGTCGAGCATATAGGCACCCATCTGCGTGGTGTTCTCCAGCAGGTTCTCATCCTCGATGATACGCATGTTCTCGATGGCAGCGGCGGGGCCAGCCGTGCAGCCGCCAAAGGTCGAGATGTCGCGGAAATAGTTCATCTTGTCCGACGGGTCGTCCTTGAACATATCGAAAACAGCCTCGGTGGTCACAAGGCAGGCGATCGCGGCATAGCCCGAGGCGACGCCCTTGGCCATCGTCACCATGTCAGGCTGGACGCCATACTGCTGATAGCCGAACCATGTGCCGGTCCGGCCCACGCCGCAGACGACCTCGTCGATGTGTAGCAGGATGTCGTACTTTTTGCAGATTTCCTGCACGCGGTCCCAATAGCCGTCGGGGGGCGTGATGACGCCGCCACCCGCGGTCACGGGTTCCAGGCACAGCGCACCCACGGTGTCGGGACCCTCGGCCAGGATGACCTTTTCGATCTGGTCGGCCGCCCAGACGCCGTAGTTCTCCTGCGGCGCGCCCTCCTGTTCAAAGGCACGGTATTCCAGGCAGTGCGGTACGCGCACAAAGCCGGGGGCAAAGGGGCCGTATTGCGCGTTGCGCTCGTCCTGACCGCCCGCCGACAGACAGGCGATGGTGGTGCCGTGATAGTCGCGGTCGCGGTACAGGATCTTGTGCTTCTTGCCGCCGTATTTCTTGTGGGCGATCTGGCGGACCATCTTGAACGCCTTCTCGTTCGCCTCGGAGCCCGAGTTGCAATAGTACATCCGGTCAAGGCCGGGCATCTTGTCCAGCAGCTTTTCGGCAAAAAGCGCGCCGGGGATCGACCCGGCGGAGCCTGCGAAATAGTTCAGCTTCACCAACTGGTCGCGCACCGCATCCGCGATGCTTTCGCGCCCGTAGCCTACGTTGACGGTCCAGACCCCGCCCGAGACGGCATCAAGGTGTTCCTTGCCCTTCTGGTCCCAGACTTTCATCCCCTTGCCCTCGACGATGATGCGCGGGTCGATCGCGCTCTCGAAGGGCTGGTGCTGGATCAAGTGGTGCCAGACGTTCTTGCGGTCGGCTTCGACAACGCGGCTGAGGTCGTTTTCGCTAAAGGTTCCGTCCATTGTCAGGCCTTTCCAACTGCATGAGGAGGGGTGGGGTGAATTCAGAACACACTGCACCCGTTACTGACCAAGAAAACAGCAGAAAATGATAGCGCAGTAGGGCCAGTGTTGGAGGATAGATGAATCCAGTTTGATCCGATGCGTCACCACCTCGTTTGGCCTTGGCAACAGGAACAGCCTGTTTTCAGGGGTTTCCGCAGAATTCGGGAAGTTGAAATCGGCACTTCAATCAGCGTGCCACAGGTTTCACGCGCCGGAAAAAACATTGATCGGCGTAGAATTCTGCAGTCGGATTGGGCAGCGCCGGATGGATGCTTGATGCAACAGTCGGACCAAGCGGCGGCCTGACCGCCGACATAACGCCAAGCATCGTGCGAAACGGTGCACAACGGGAGACCAAAATGACTTTCAAATCTAAATTCATGAGCGCCACCGCAGCCATTGCCCTGCTGGCCGGTGCCCAGGCCGCCACCGCCGCAGGCCATGGCGAGATTACCGTCGCCTATTTCCTCGAATGGCCGATGCCGTTCCAATATGCCAAGGAAACCGGCATGTACGACGAGGCGATGGGCACCAAGATCAACTGGGTCAGCTTCGACACCGGCACTGCGATGAGCGCCGCGATGGCCTCGGGCGATGTGCAGCTATCGGTCAGCCAGGGCGTGCCGCCCTTCGTCGTGGCAACCTCGGCGGGGCAGGATCTGCAGATCGTCGATGTGGCGGTGTCCTATTCGGACAATGACAACTGCGTCGTCGCCTCGGGGCTGGAGATCGACAAGGACAGCACGGGCGAGCTTGCGGGCAAGAAGGTCGCTGTGCCGTTGGGCACCGCCGCGCATTACGGGTTTCTCAGCCAGATGAACCACTTTGGCGTTGATATCTCAACGATGGAAATTGTCGACATGGCCCCCGCCGAAGGGGCCGCAGCCTTGGCCCAAGGCTCGCTGGACATGGCTTGCGGCTGGGGCGGTGCGCTGCGCCGCATGAAAGAGCACGGCAACGTCCTGCTGACCGGCGACGAGAAGGAAGAGTTGGGCATTCTGGTCTTTGACGCTACGACCGCACCCGCGACCTACGTCGCGGAAAACGGCGATATGGTCGCCAAGTTCCTGGCCGTCACCGCCGAAGCCAACGCCATGTGGGCGGACGAGGCGAACCACGCCACGATGCTGCCGGTGATCGCCAAGGACGCGGGCATGAGCGAGGAAGACACGATGTCGACCCTCTCGACCTTCAAGTTCCCCACCGTCGAGGATCAGCTTAGCGATAAATGGCTGGATGGCCGTGCGCAGAACTTCATGCAGGGCGTCGCGGGTGTCTTCGTGGATGCGGGTTCGATCCCGTCGGCGCTGGACAGCTATGCGGGCACCGTGAACACCGGCCCGCTGAAAGCCGCAAGCGGCATGTGATGCAAACCGGCCCTGTGCGTTCAACAAACGCGCGGGGCCATGATGTTTGGAGGCATGGCAAACCTGCCCGCGCGGCCTGAACGGGCCGGAAAATTCCAACAAGGGGACAACCATGACGGGACTTGTGATCGACAAGCTGTCGATGCGCTTTGACTTGCCGAACGGCGGCGCGGTGCAGGCGCTGCAGGATGTCAGTCTGGATCTGAAACAGGGCGAACTGCTCAGCGTGCTGGGGCCATCGGGCTGCGGCAAGACCACGCTTTTGAACATCGTGGCGGGGTTTCTGGCGCAGACCGAAGGCGAAGTGCGGCTGAACGGCAAGACCGTGCACGGCCCCGATGCGCAGCGCGGCATGGTGTTCCAGCAAGGCGCGCTGTTCGAATGGATGAGCGTGCGGGACAACGTCAGCTTTGGCCCGGACATGAAGGGCACGCCCAAGGCCGAAAGCCGCAAGACGGTCGATCACCTGCTGAACGTGGTGGGCTTGCAGGATTTCAAGGATAAGATGGTCTACGAACTGTCGGGCGGCATGCAGCAGCGCGTGGCGCTGGCGCGCTGTCTGGCCAATGACCCGGACGTGATCCTGATGGACGAACCTCTGGGCGCGCTGGATGCGCTGACCCGCGAAAAGATGCAGAGCCTGGTGCTGAAGCTGTGGAAAGAAACCGGCAAGACCATCATCCTGATCACCCACTCGGTCGAGGAGGCGCTGTTGCTGGGCGAACGTCTGGTGGTGATGGCCCCGCGTCCGGGTCGCATCCACAAGGAATACCGCCTGCCCTTTGCCGATCTGGGCGTGAACGCCGACCTGCGCGAGGTCAAGAAGCATCCCGATTACAATGCCACCCGCGAGGAAATCCTGAACATGATCTGGAACATGGAAGAAGAGATCATGGGCCGCAGCGAGGAGACCGCATAGCATGGGCCAGATCGTACAAGACCTGAGCGGCGAGCTGGCGCAGCTGTTCCTGTCCATTCTCGGCGCATTGCCCTTCATCCTTGGGTATGTGGCGCTGATCCTGCTGTCGATGTTCATCTGGACCTTTTTGCGCGCCCAGATGGGGCGCGTGCGCGATTATACCTCTCTGAAAACCGTGACCTTTGGCGACGAAAGCGCGGTCATCTCGGACAAGGCCGCATCGGTCATCTCGATCGTGCTGATATTCGTCATCTGGGGCGCATTCACCGGATCGAACTGGTTGCCCGGCCCCTTGCATGCGCCCGGTCCGTTCGTGGGCGAAGACGCGTTTACCTACACCATCGAGGGCCCAAACGGCGCACAGGCCGATGCGACGGTCTACGTTTCGGTGCATCCGCAGGGCGTGGCACCCGTGCCGCCCGAGTTTGACGAAGGCACTGGCCCGATCCGCAACGATTCTGTGGTGGTACAGGCGTATCGCTCCAAGCTGATCAGCTGGGATGCAAACGACGACGTGACCCGCGATGACGGTGTAAAAATCGTCGCGGTGGATGGCCGTGCAATTGATGCCGATACCGATGTCGACGTGGGCTTTGGGCGCGTGGCGCTGACCGACAAGGGCACGCTGAACTTTGAGCCGGGGCAGGGTTGGCAGATGGAAAACATCTGGCTGCCCGCCCCCGACAGCGTCTGGCGGCGGCTGGTGTCGGTCAGTGCCGATGGCTATCAGAACGTCACGCTGGCCGAACATCTGAGCTATTCGCTATTTCGCGTGATCGTGGGCTTTGCGCTGGGCGCGCTGGTCGGCATTCCGCTGGGCTATGCCATGGGCCTGTCGAACTGGTTTCGCGGCTGGTTCGATCCCATTGTGGAATTCATGCGCCCGGTGCCGCCGCTGGCCCTTATCCCGCTGGTGATCATCTGGGCGGGGATCGGAGAGCAGGGCAAGATCATCCTGCTGTTTCTGGCGGCCCTCTGGATCATGGCCATCGGCGCGCGCTCCGGTGTCTCGGGCGTCAAGATCACCAAGGTGCACGCGGCCTATTCGCTGGGGGCGAGCAAATGGCAGATCCTGCGGCATGTGATCATACCCAACTCCCTACCCGAGATTTTCACCGCCGCACGGGTGGCGATGGGCGTCTGCTGGGGCACGGTCGTGGCCGCCGAACTGGTGGCGGCGGAAAAGGGCGTGGGCAAGATGATCGTGGCGGCGTCCAAGTTTCAGGACACCGATATCGTGCTGATGGGGATCATCCTGATCGGCATCATCGGCTTCGGCATCGACATGCTGATGCGCTGGGCCGAGCGTGTGCTGGTTCCGTGGAAGGGCAAGGGATGACGGGCCGCACTGAGTGCCGACGTCATCGGAAATGCTGGGAGTGTGTTTGGAAACCCGAAAACGGGGAGGGATGGTGGAGCATAGCGGGATCGAACCGCTGACCTCCTGCATGCCATGCAGGCGCTCTCCCAGCTGAGCTAATGCCCCATCCTTGGTGACCCTTCCGGGTCCGTGCGCCGCTGATTAGGCGGTTTGGCAGGCGGGATCAAGCGAAAAGATCACGCCTGCCGAAAGCATCATGTGTCGTCGTCATCCGAAGCGACATCGGCGATTTCGTCCAGCGGAACCGTGTCGTCATCGTCGTCGTCTTCTAGGATGTCATCGTCCAGATCGACATCGACATCGCTGTCATCATCGTCCAGAACCACGTCATCATCGTCACTGTCCGTAGCTTTCGCCTTGGCTGTGACCGCGTCTTCCGCGTCGGCGGCGATCATGCGGGATTTGCTGGCGTCCAGCTCGACCACTTCACCCGTGTAGGGGCTGACGATCGGGTTCTTGTTCAGGTCGTAAAACCGTTTGCCGGTGGTCGGGCAAAGGCGTTTCGTACCCCATTCTTCGTTGGGCATGGTGTCCCCTTTGAAATCTCGGTTGCATCTAGGCGATTCAGGGCAAGTGCCATATGGTGTGCCCGGAGTCAAAGCCTTCGTGATAAGTGGGTAAAGGAGCAGATAGGATGGCAATGCACCTGTTGCAAGAAGGTCCGCCGGTCGAAGTGGTTTTGCGCCGGTCGGCGCGGGCACGGCGCATTTCCCTGCGGGTGTCTTCGCTGGACGGTCGCGTGACCCTGACCCTGCCGAAAGGCGTGGCCGAACGCGAAGCGATGGCCTTCGCCCGTGCCAAGGAGGACTGGATTCGCGGTCACTTGCAGGCCCGTCTTGGGAATGTCGATGTGATCCATGGGGCGCAGGTGCCGCTGGACGGTCAGCCGCGTCTGATCGTGCAGGGCGCGGGGCGGCGCGTGGTTGTGTCCGACGGAGAGATTGCAGTGCCCGGTGCGCCGGAGCAGGCGGGCGCGCGGTTGCAGGCGCATCTGAAGGCGCTGGCGCGGACGCGGCTGGCTGCGGCCTCTGATCTTTATGCCGCACGGCTGGGCCGACCCTATCAGCGGATCAGCATCCGCGACACGCGGTCGCGCTGGGGGTCATGTTCGTCGCGCGGCACACTGATGTATTCCTGGCGTTTGGTGCTGATGCCGCAGGCGGTGCTGGACTATGTCGCCGCACACGAGGTCGCGCATCTGGAACAGATGAACCACTCGCAGGCGTTCTGGGATGCGGTGACGCGCATTTACGGGTCCTATGGCGACGCACGGGCCTGGTTGCGTCAGCACGGGTCGGAGTATCACCGCTTTCGCTTTGGCGATTGACCCAAGCCTTGTTTGTGATCACATGACCCCATGACCACACCAGCACGTGCCACCGAAGTCACCGCAGCCGCCCATGACCGCGTCTATCGCCAGTTGCGCAGCCGGATCATGCATGGCGACATTCCCCCCGGACAGGCGCTGACCCTGCGCGGCGTCGCCAAGGAATACGAGGTCAGCATGACCCCGGTGCGCGAAGCGGTGCGCCGTCTGGTCGCCGAAGGGGCGCTGACCATGTCGTCGTCGGGTCGTATGGGCACGCCGGAACTGTCGGCCGAGCGGATCGAAGAGCTGGCCGCCCTGCGCGCGTTGATCGAGGTGGAACTGGCCAGCCGTGCGCTGCCGCGCGCGCATATGGCGCTGATCGAGCGGTTGCAGACCATCAACGGGGCTGTGTCAGAGGCCGTGGCCCACCGCGATGCGGTCGGATACATCCGCACCAATCTGGAATTTCACCGCACACTGTATCTGCGTGCGCAGGCACCCGCGATGCTGGCGATGGCGGAAACCGTCTGGTTGCAGATGGGGCCGACGATGCGCGCGCTCTATGGGCGGTTGCGGCGGACCGAGCCGCCGCATTATCACAAGCTGATCATTGCCGCCTTGCGGGCAGGCGACGAGCCGGGCCTGCGGCTGGCGGTGCGCACCGATGTCACCCAAGGCCTGCGGATGCTGGCGCGCTAGATCAGGCCGCCAGACCCTTCTTGCCCAGATCCAGAAACTTGCGACGGCGATCCTGGATCAGCGCCTTGGCGTCCATTCCCTTGAGGTCCTTCAACATCTCGGAAATGGTCCGTCCCACGGAATCGATGGTGTCCTGCGGATGACGGTGCGCGCCGCCCATGGGTTCCGAGATGATCCGGTCGATCACGCCCAACTGCTTGAGATCCTGTGCGGTCAGGCGCAGCGCCTCGGCGGCCTCGCGCATTTTCTCGGCGTCTTTCCACAGGATCGACGCGCAGCCTTCGGGACTGATCACCGAATAAACCGAATGTTCCAGCATCGCGACGCGGTTGGCAGTGGCAAAGGCCACGGCCCCGCCCGATCCGCCCTCGCCGATCACCACGGACACGACAGGCGTGCCGATCTGCAGCGATTTCTCGGTGGCGCGGGCGATCGCCTCGGACTGGCCGCGCTCTTCCGCGCCCTTGCCGGGATAGGCGCCGGGGGTGTCCACCAGCGTGATCACCGGCAGGCCGAAGCGGCCGGCGAGATCCATCAGGCGAATGGCTTTGCGATACCCTTCGGGCCGGGCCATGCCGAAATTCCGCTCGATCCGGGATTTGGTGTCGTTGCCCTTCTCATGACCGATCACCATCACCGGCGCGTCGTTGAACCGCGCAAGACCGCCCATCACCGCGTGATCGTCGGCAAAGTTCCGGTCGCCCGCCAGCGGCGTGTAATCGGTGAACAGCCGCTTGATATAATCAATGCAATGCGGACGCTCGGGGTGGCGTGCCACCAGACATTTGCGCCAGGGCGTCAGCGAGCTGTAGAGATCCTGCATCATCGCCTTGCCCTTGGCATCCAGGGTCGCGGCCTCGGCGCTGGTGTCGGTCTCGGGGCTGTTGCGGGCCATCGCACGCAGTTCTTCGGCTTTGCCTTCGATCTCGGCCAGTGGCTTTTCGAAATCCATGTATTGGGTCATCTGCTCGCTCCGCTTCGGCTTTGACCGATATATGGCTGGACGGGGCGGCGAATGCAATCTCAGGGGAACAGCACCGGGTAAAGCGATGCGATCAAAAGCGCGGCCATCGTCCAGTTGAACGCGGTCAGGCGCGCCGGATTGGTCAGCACCCGCGCCATCTGCTGCCCCATCACGGTCCACAGGCTGACCGAGGGAATGTTGATCGCCCCGAAGATCACCGCGACCAGAGCAATCGCAGTCAATGTGGTGTCGGGCGTGTAGGCAGAGATGGCAGTCAGCGCCATTGCCCAGGCCTTCGGGTTGACCCACTGGAATGCCGCCGCCTGCAGGAACGTCATCGGGGTCCCCGAAGCCTCGCCGCGCCGGATCGGGGCGGCATTGGCGATCTTCCAGGCAAGATAGGTAAGGTAAAGGATCGAGACGATCTTGAGCACCGTGTAGCTAAGCGGGTAGGCGTCGAACACCTGCGCAAGCCCCGCACCCACCACCAGGATCATGAAGACGAACCCCAATCCCACCCCCAGCATATGCGGCACCGTGCGCCGAAAGCCAAAATTTGCACCCGATGCCATCAGCATCAGGTTGTTCGGCCCCGGCGTGATGGAGCTGACAAGGGCGAAAGCCGCGAGGGCGAGGAGAATATCAAGGGTCATGCGCAATGAATGACGTTGAAATCGCGGTTTTAAATTGCAAAATGGGGTGGTGCAGAGGGAATATTGCAATTTATGGCGAAGATTGACCGGATTAATGAGCGGATATTGCAAGAGCTGTCCAGCGAGGGCCGTATCAGCAATCTGGAACTGGCCGAACGCGTCGGCCTGTCGCCCTCGGCGTGCTTGCGCCGGGTGCAGGACATGGAGCGTTCGGGGCTGATCAAGGGCTACCGCGCGGTGCTGGACCGCGCGGCGTTGGGGTCGGGGTTTGTGGCCTATGTCGGTGTCGGCCTGCGCGATCACACCAAGGCCTCGCAAGAGGCGTTCGAGCGGGCAATTTCGCGCGCGCCCGAAGTGCGCGAATGCCACAACACCACCGGCACCATCGAATATCTGCTGCGCGTCGAATGCGCCGACCTGCACAGTTACAAGGCGTTTCATACCGACATGCTGGGGGCGCTGCCGCAGGTGAACGCAATCACGTCCTATGTGGTGATGGGATCGCCCAAGGACGAACGCGCCTGACAGCATGCGGGGCGCCGAAGCGCCCGGCAGATCCGTGTCAGCCGGTGATCATCTCGTATTGCTTGACCACGACCTCGGCCTGCTTGATCGACGCGATGTCGACCAGGCGTCCCTTGTAGACGGTCGCACCTTCGCCATTGGCCTTGGCCTGTTCCATTGCGGCCAGAATCTCGCGGGCTTCGGCGACGGCTTCGTCAGAGGGGGTGAAGACCTCGTTTGCCAGCGCGATCTGCTTGGGGTGGATCGCCCATTTGCCGACCATGCCCAGCGTCGCCGACCGCAGCGCCTGAGCGCGAAAACCCTCGTCGTCGGAGAAATCGCCAAAGGGTCCGTCGACCGGCAGCACGCCGTGGGTGCGGCAGGCGGCGACGATGGCAGCCTGCGCCCAGTGCCAGGGATCGGACCAGTGCTTGGCCCCGTCGCGCAGCATGTAATAGTTTTCCTGAGTGCCGCCGATGCCGGTGGTCTGCATGCCCATCGACGCGGCAAAGTCGGCGGCACCCAGGCTCATCGCGACCAGACGAGGCGAAGATGCGGCGATTTCCTCGACGTGGGCGATACCGGCGGCAGATTCGATGATGACCTCGAAGTTGATCTTCTTGGTGCGCCCCTTGGCGGTCTCGATCGCGGTGACCAGCGCATCGACCGCATAGATATCGGCGGCACAGCCCACTTTCGGGATCATGATCTGGTCCAGACGCTCGCCCGACTGTTCCAGCAGATCGACCACGTCGCGGTACCAATAGGGTGTGTCGAGCCCGTTGATCCGCACCGACAGCGTCTTGGTGCCCCAATCATGCTCAGAGATTGCCTGGATGATGTTGGCGCGCGCGGTGTCCTTGTCCGACGGTGCGACGCTGTCCTCGAGATCCATGTTGATCACGTCGGCTTCGGAGGCGGCCATCTTGGCGAAGAGCTTGGTGTTCGATCCGGGGCCAAACAGCTGGCAGCGGTTCGGGCGGGCTGGGGGCGTGGGCTGAAGGCGGAAGCTCATGTGCGGACCTTTCAAGGTAATTTTATTGCGTCGTCATTGATCTAGCGGGTATTAAATTACGCGGGCTTTCGCAAGGTTGATTTTGCAGGTGCAGCAATCGCGGGTCGTGCGGGGTGGCGGCACTTTGGGCATATCTTCTAAAATACGCACCGTTCTTCGAAGAAATTCGTTGAATCGACCTGACACGCGCCGAGTTTCGTACCATGTTGTGCCAGAAGTTGCTCAGTATCAGGGCAAAGCGGGCAGAGGCCCGCCCTATTCACGATCAAAAGGACTGCCACAATGATCAAGACACCTTACCTGCTCTTCCTGGGCGATGCACCCGACCAGTTGGCCGCGAAAGTGGCGCAAGGCATCAAGGACTGGCGCCCCGACAATGCGGTTGGTCAATATCGGATGGAGGGCTGCGGCGCTGACCTGAAGCTGGGCGACATGACGCTGGAGGAAGGTCTGGAAGCCGGTGCCAAGACGCTGGTGATCGGCGTGGCGAATCGCGGCGGTATCATCTCGAAGGCATGGAAAGAGGTGCTGCTGGCGGCGCTCGAAGCAGGCTACGATCTGGCCAGCGGCCTGCACAACCTGCTGGAAGACGAGCCCGAACTGGTTGCCGCTGCCGAAAAATACGGCCGCGAAATGCACGATGTGCGGGTCGCTTCGGTCGAGTATCCCATCGCCAACGGTGAAAAGCGCACCGGCAAGCGGGTGCTGGCCGTGGGCACCGACTGCTCGGTCGGCAAGATGTACACAGCACTGGCGCTGGACGAGGCAATGCGCGCCAAGGGCATGAAAAGCACGTTCCGTGCCACCGGCCAGACCGGCATCCTGATCACCGGCGAAGGCGTGCCGCTGGACGCGGTCGTGGCCGACTTCATGGCGGGATCGATCGAATACCTGTCGCCGGACAACGACGCGGACCATTGGGACGTGATCGAAGGGCAGGGCAGCCTGTTCCACGTCAGCTATTCCGGTGTGACGCTGGCGCTGATCCACGGCGGCCAGCCTGATGCGCTGATTGTGTGCCACGAGCCGACCCGTAAGCATATGCGCGGACTGCCCAGCTATACCCCGCCCAGCATCGGTCAAGTCAGCGAGCTGGCGCTGGCGATGGCCAAGGTGGCGAATGCAACCTGCAAGGTCGTGGGCATTTCGGTGAACACGCAACACATGCCCGACGCCGAGGCGCGCGCCTATCTGGCCGAGCTTGAGGCCGAATACGGCATGCCAGCAGTCGATCCGTTTCGCCATGGGGCAGAGCGGTTGGCAGATGCTCTGGCAGCCTTGTAAGGTGTGCCTGCTGCTGGGGGCAGGAGCCTCCGGCGGGAGTTTTTCGGGCAAGATGAAGGGAAGTGTATGCGCATCGAAGTGACGCGGGACGTGTTCAAGCTGGCACAGGTCTTTACCATCGCGCGGGGGTCGCGGACCGAGGCGCAGGTGCTGACCGTGCGGATCAATGATGGCGGCGTGACGGGTGTGGGCGAATGTGTGCCCTATGCCCGCTACGACGAAACGCTGGACAGTGTAGCGGCCGAGATCGAAGGGTTGCCTGCGGAACTTTCGCGGATGGCGCTTTACGATCTGCTGCCTGCGGGTGCTGCGCGCAACGCTGTCGATTGCGCGCTGTGGGATCTGGAAGCCAAGCGCGCGGGCAAGCGGGTTTGGGAACTGGCCGGGCTGGCAAAGCCGGGGCCGGAAATCACCGCCTATACCCTGTCGCTGGACAGCCCCGAGGCGATGCAGGCGCAGGCTGCCAAGAACGCCTTTCGCCCGCTGCTGAAGATCAAGCTGGGGACGCCCGACGACATGCCGCGGCTTGAGGCGGTGCGGGCAGGGGCGCCCGATGCGCGGATCATCGTGGACGCCAACGAGGGCTGGTCGGCGGAGGTCTATGCCGATCTGGCGCCGCATCTGGTGCGCCTGGGTGTGCAGCTGGTCGAACAGCCGCTGCCCGCAGGCGACGACGATGCCCTGATCGGCATGGACCGGCCCGTCCCTGTCTGCGCGGATGAAAGCTGCCATGACCGTGCATCGCTGCCGCATCTGAAGGGCAAGTACGACGTGGTGAACATCAAGCTGGACAAGACCGGCGGGCTGACCGAGGCGCTGGCGCTGCGTGACGCGGCACTGGCGCAAGGCTACCGCGTGATGGTCGGCTGCATGGTCGGGTCGTCGCTGGCTATGGCCCCTGCGACGCTGGTCGCACAGGGGGCCGAGGTCGTGGACCTTGACGGGCCGCTTCTGTTGGCGGAAGACCGCGACGAGCCTTTGATTTTTGACGCCGCTGGGGTGCATCCCCCCAGTGCGAACCTTTGGGGATGATGCACATGCGGACTGTTTACGTGAACGGCGACTACCTGCCCGAGACCGAAGCGAAAGTGTCGATCTTTGATCGCGGCTTTCTGATGGCCGACGGTGTTTATGAAGTGACCAGCGTGCTTGACGGCAAGCTGATCGATTTTGACGGCCATGCCGTGCGGTTGCAGCGGTCGTTGGACGAACTGGACATGAAGAACCCGATCAGCAAGGACGATCTGCTTGAGGTGCACCGCGAGTTGGTGCGCCTGAATGGGATCGACGAGGGAATGATCTATCTGCAGATCACGCGGGGCGCGCCTGCCGACCGCGACTTTGCCTTTCCCGACCCGGAAACCGTGCCCTGCACCGTGGTGCTGTTTACCCAAGACAAGCCGGGCCTCGCCGCCAATCCGGTGGCGCTGAAAGGCATCAAGGTCATCAGCATCGAAGATATCCGCTGGGGCCGCCGCGACATCAAGACGGTGCAACTGCTCTATCCGTCGATGGGCAAGATGATGGCCAAGGCCGCCGGTGCCGATGATGCGTGGATGGTGCAGGACGGTTTCGTGACCGAAGGCACCAGCAACAACGCCTATATCGTCAAAGACGGCAAGATCATCACCCGCCCCAAGACCAACGACATCCTGCACGGGATCACCCGCGCCGCCGTGCTGCGGTTCGCTGAAGAGGCGCAGATGACCGTGGAAGAGCGCAATTTTACCATCGAGGAGGCGCAGGATGCCGACGAGGCGTTCATCACCTCGGCCAGCACCTTCGTGATGCCGGTGGTCGAGATCGACGGGGCGCAGATCGGAAGCGGCACGCCGGGGCCCGTGGCCCCGCGCCTGCGCGAGATCTATCTGGAAGAAAGCCGCAAGGTCGCGATCTGAAACTGTCCGGGCGGCCCCGCGTGTGCCGCCCGGTTATTCCAGCGTTTCGGGGATCGTGACGGGCGGCTCAAGGCTGAGCACACCCAGCGCATCGAAGCCGCCCATGATCGCGTCGACCGCAATGGTGGCCAGAATGATGCCCATGACCCGGCTGATCACGCTGGCACCGGTGTTGCCGATCAGTCTGTGAATGACCGTCGCAGCCAGCAACAGCGCCAGTGTTATCGTCAGAACCAGCACCAGAATTCCCGCCGTGATGGCCTGTTCGGTCAGGGTCTGGCTGTCGTTGTCGGTCAGAACCACGATGGCCAGCATCGCACCGGGTGACGCGATCGACGGCATCGCCAGCGGAAATACAGCTCCCGCCATCGGGTCGCGCCCGGCGGCGGATATTTCGCTGTCGGATTTGGAATCGCCGAAGATCATCGACAGCGCAAAGAGAAACAGCACGATCCCGCCCGCGATCTGGAAAGAACCGAAGCGCAGGCCCAGACCCTCAAGCAGGAATTGCCCGCCTGCCAGGAACGCCAGCAGGACAAGCCCCGCGATCAGCGTCGCGCGCAGGGCGATCCGGCGGTGCAGGTGCTGCGGCGCACGGGCCGCGGCATAGAGAAACACCGGAATGGTGCCGACCGGGTCGATGACCACGAAGAGCGTGATAAATTCACGGGCAAGGCTGGTCCAATCCACGTCACGCTGCTTTCGGTCAGAAGGGGTGTGCGCTGTCTAACCGGGAACGGCGGGAAGTTGAAGACCGGCCTTGCAGGGCGGTGGCGTCAGGCCTGTGCGCTGGGCCGCGCCTTGATCGCCTCGTACCAGCGCAGCATGTTCGGTGTCTCGTCGGTGACGCCCATCTTGATCACGCGGGCAAAGTCGATGAATACGAAGGCCGAGATGTCGGCGAAGGTGAAGGCGTCACCGGCGAGATAAGCGCTTTCGCCAAGGCGCTGTTCCAGCATCTCCTTGAACAGACCGACGCGCACGCGTCCACGCTCGGCCAGTTGCGCGATCTGCTCGAAGTTTGCAGGCCCCGGAATGGCGCGGTCTTTCATGTGCGGATTGGTGTTGCGCAAGACGTCAGCGACGGCTGCGGCGCCTTGGCTTTCGCAGATCGCGTTCCACTGCAGGATCTGGGCGCGTGCGTCGGGCGTGGTCCCGATCAGCGGCGGCTCGGGGTGTGTGTCCTCTAGATACATCGCGATGGCGAGGTTCTCGGTCAGCGTGGTGCCCGCATCGGTGATCAGCACCGGCACCGTGGCGCGCGGGTTCACCTTGAGGAACTCCGCACCCAACTGTTCGCCCTTGGCGATAGAGATGTCGTGCGTTTCGGGCGTCAGCCCCTTTTCGGCCAGAAACATCCGTGCACGGCGCGGGCTGGGTGCGGTGGAGCAGTCGTAGAAGATCATGGCTCAGCCCTCCCGGTTGATGGTCTCGACGCCGTTGTGCACCAGACGGGTCGACCACGGGATCGGGTTGCGCAGGGCAAAATGCGCCATGCACGCGCCTTCGGCCTCGTCCAGCAGCTCCTGAATGCGTTCCTGCGGCTCGGGGCTTTCGATCAGCACGTGGGTTTCGACCATCTCGGTTTCGCCCTCGGTGGTGTGCCCCATGTCGCGCATCGTGCTGAGGTTGGTCTTGAAGCGCACGCGCTGTTCCAGCCGCAGCGACGTGATCTCGATCTTGCGGGCGGTGTAGATGTCGGTCAGGTGCGTCATCAGGCAAAAGCCGATGCCTGCGCAGAAATAGGCCAACGGCGGCGGTGCCGTGTCGTCGCCCACCGGGGTCTGTTCGTCACAATAAAGCCGCAGCGGAGAAAAGCCGGGAATGTTCACCTGAACCGTGCCGGTCTTTTTCTGGCGACCGGCGGTTTCGGCCACGAGGTTCACCTCGAAATGCAGCGGCTCGGGCGGGCGGCCCTTCTTGAACGGGCTGGGTGTGTATTGCGTGGTGTCCGGCTGCGCATCGGCACGCTCGCCCACATGGTATTGATTTGCTTCGCTCACTAGGTGTCCTCCCCGACGTTTCGGGAAGGGTGTCGCGGCGCCTCGGCATTGTCCAGACCCGAAGCGAAGCCGTCGCTGCCGAACGTCGTGTCAGAATTTGCCCATCACGGTTTTCTCGTCATGACTTATCGGTGACGTTTTCTGCAAAGGCCTGTTTGAAATCGGCCTGCTGGCTGCTGGTCGCGTCGGTCTGGTGGTTGGCTTTCCATTCGTCCATCGTCATTCCGTAGAACGCCTCGCGGCCCTCGTCCTTGGTCATGTCGATCCCACGCTCGTTCGCGGCCTCCTGATACCAGCGCGACAGGCAGTTGCGGCAAAAGCCTGCCAGGTTCATCATGTCGATGTTCTGCACATCTGTGCGGTCCTGCATCAGGTGCTGCTGCAGGCGACGAAAGGCGGCGGCTTCCAGTTCGATTTGGGTTTGAGCGTCCATGGCTGTCTTCTCCTGTGCGGGTGGTGGTTGCGTCAAAGATTGGCGTCTTTGTGGGCAGCTTCAAGGAGCGGCGCAAGCGACTGCACCTGCGGGACCGGCAGATTGCCTGGTTTCAGGTGGTTTTGCATTCATGTCTTCGTCATTTTCGGTAACTAACTCTAGGTCAGTTGTTATTGTGTGCAAACTGGGCGATAACGATCCGAAATGGCCTGCGGTTGCTGCAGGGATGCTCTGAGAGAAAAGGTTAGCGCTAAAATGAGACGTAATCGGAACGTAAAGATTGTCGCCACGCTTGGACCTGCCTCTGATAATTATGACATGATCCGCGCCCTGCACGAGGCCGGCGCAGATGTCTTTCGCCTGAACATGAGCCACGGCAGTCATGAAGAGATTGCGATCAAGCACAAGATCATCCGCCAGGTCGAGGAAGATCTGGGCAGCACCATTGGCATTCTCGCCGATCTTCAGGGTCCGAAACTGCGCGTCGGCGTGTTCTCGGGCGACAGCGAGATGCTGGAAGAGGGCGCCTCGTTCCGGCTGGATCTCGACAAGGCCGAGGGCGACGCCTCGCGCGTCTGCCTGCCCCACCCCGAGATTTTCGCGGCGTTGAAGCCCGGATCGTCGCTGCTGGTCAACGACGGCAAGATCCGGCTGAAGGTCGAAGACTGCGGCGCGGATTTCGCCAATTGCACCGTGATGGCGGGCGGCGTGATCTCCAACCGCAAGGGCGTGAACGTGCCGGACGTGGAACTGCCGCTGGCCGCACTCAGCGACAAGGACCGTGCCGATCTGGAGTTCGTCTGCGAGCTCGGCGTCGACTGGCTGGCGCTCAGCTTCGTGCAGCGGGCGGGCGACGTGGAAGAGGCGCGCGCACTGGCCAAGGGCCGCGCCGCGATCCTGTCCAAGATCGAGAAACCCAGCGCGGTGGAACGGTTCAGCGAAATTCTGGCGGCCAGCGATGGCATCATGGTCGCCCGCGGCGATCTGGGCGTGGAACTGCCCGTGCAGAACGTGCCCCCGATCCAGAAACGTCTGGTGCGCAAGTGCCGCAGTGCCGCGAAGCCCGTGATTGTCGCCACGCAGATGCTGGAAAGCATGATCGAAAGCCCGATGCCGACCCGTGCCGAAGTGTCGGACGTGGCCACCGCGATCTATGAAGGGGCCGACGCTGTGATGCTAAGCGCGGAAAGCGCCGCAGGCAGCTATCCGGTCGAAGCGGTGCGCACGATGGACAACGTCGCCACCGAGGTCGAGCTTGACCCCACCTATACCCAGATCATCGAAAGCAGCCGCGACGCCAAGCGCAACAGCATCGCCGACGGCATCGTCGCCGCGGCCCGCGAGATCGCCGAGACCACGGACATCAAGGCGATCTGCTGCTTTACCCAAAGCGGCACGACCGCCCTTTTGACCGCCCGCGAACGGCCCCGCGTTCCGATCATCGCGCTGACCCCGCTGGTGGGCACCGCGCGGCGTCTGGCGCTGAGTTGGGGCTGCAACTGCGTGATCACCGGCACCATGGACCGCTTCAAGATGGCCGTGGTCAGCGCGGCCAAGGCGGCACGGTCCGAAGGGTTTGCCGAAAAAGACGACCAGATCGTGGTGACTGCCGGCGTGCCGTTCAACGTGCCCGGCACGACCAACATTCTGCGTGTGGCCCCCTGCGATGAACGTTTGATTTTCAGTACCGATCCGGAATAGCATCGGAGCACGATGGAAAAATTCTCGGAATATCTGGATTCGGATCTGGCAATGGTCATCGGGGTCGTCTTTGCCCTGCTGTCCATTCCCTCGATCCTGTCGGCAATGTCCGATGGCCGCGCCCCGCGCGCATCGGCGCTGACGATCCTGATTGCGGGCGCACTGATCCTCTATGCGATCCAGACCCGTCCGGGCGGCTACAGCATCGCGGATGTGCCCCATGCGTTCGTCGTGGTCGCCGCGCGGTTCCTGCCCTGAGGCGCTGACCCCGGACAGGGTTGAATTAACGCTTGCCTCACAAGGCGATGCCTCCTATATGCACCTCTCGTTCTGCGCGTCCGGCCCACAGTGGCATGCCGAGTCGCGCGTCTACCGAACTCAAGAAGGAGACGGAAATGCCCAAGATGAAGACCAAGTCGAGCGCAAAAAAGCGCTTTAAGGTGAGTGCCACAGGCAAAGTCATCGGTAGCCAGGCTGGCAAACAGCACGGCATGATCAAGCGGACCAACAAATTCATTCGCAACGCACGCGGCACGACAGTCCTGTCGACGCCCGACGCCAAGATCATCAAGGGCTATATGCCCTACGACCGATAAGAAGGAGCCTGAAACATGTCACGCACCAAAGGCGGAACAGTCACCCACGCACGTCACCGTAAGATCGTCAAAGCCGCAAAGGGCTATTATGGACGTCGCAAGGCAGTATTCAAAGTTGCAACGCAGGCGGTCGACAAGGCCAACCAGTACGCAACACGCGACCGGAAAAACCGCAAGCGCAACTTCCGCGCACTGTGGATCCAACGCATCAACGCCGGCGTTCGCGCCCATGATGATCAGCTGACGTACAGCCGTTTCATCAATGGTCTGAACCTGGCAGGCATCGAAGTTGACCGTAAGGTTCTGGCCGATCTGGCCGTGAACGAACCGGCGGCCTTCGCGGCCATCGTCGACCAGGCCAAGGGCGCGCTGCCCGCGTAACCTTTGACGGTTGAACAGATAGAAAAGGCCCTGCCATTTGGCGGGGCCTTTTGCGTTAATGGGGGCGGCGGTCAGGTGGCCCCCACGCCTTGCCTCTCTTGTAATCAGCCGCGTTTCTGGTAGCACGTCTGCGACATATGACAGGACGGTTGACGATGGACGATCTCAAGCAAAAATACCTTGGCCAGATTGCCAATGCAGCCGACGAAGCCGCGCTGGAAGACATCCGCGTCACCGCCGTCGGCAAAAAGGGCGAAGTCGCGCTGAAGATGCGTGAACTGGGCAAAATGACGCCCGAGGAACGCCAAGTCGCCGGTCCCGCACTGAACGCGCTCAAGGACGAGATCAACAGCGCGCTGGCCGCCAAGAAGGCCGCACTGGGCGATGCCGCACTTGATGAACGGCTGCGCTCCGAATGGCTGGACGTCTCGCTGCCGGGCCGGACCCGCCGCGTCGGCACCATCCACCCGATCAGCCAGGTCACCGAGGAAGTCACCGCAATCTTCGGCGAGCTTGGCTTTGCCTCGGCTGAAGGGCCGCGGATCGACACCGACTGGTACAACTTCGACGCCCTGAACATCCCCGGCCACCACCCCGCACGCGCCGAGATGGACACGTTCTACATGCACCGTGCCGAAGGCGACGACCGTGCGCCCAACGTGCTGCGCACGCACACCAGCCCCGTGCAGATCCGCACGATGGAGGCCGAAGGCGCGCCCTTGCGCATCATCTGCCCCGGCGGCGTCTACCGTGCCGATTACGACCAGACCCACACCCCGATGTTCCACCAGATCGAAGGTCTGGCCATCGACAAGGACATCTCGATGGCGAACCTGAAATGGGTGCTGGAAGAATTCTTTGCCGCCTTCTTCGAAGTCGACACCATCAAGACCCGCTTCCGCGCGTCGCACTTCCCCTTCACCGAACCTTCGGCAGAGGTGGACATCCAGTGTTCGTGGGAAAACGGCACCGTGAAAGTGGGCGAAGGCGACGACTGGCTCGAAGTGCTGGGCAGCGGCATGGTCCATCCCAAGGTTCTGCAGGCCGGCGGGATCGATCCAAACGACTGGCAGGGTTTTGCCTTCGGCATGGGGATCGACCGGATCGCGATGCTGAAATACGGCATTCCCGACTTGCGGGCGTTCTTTGACAGCGATCTGCGTTGGCTGCGCCATTACGGGTTTGCGTCGCTGGACGTACCGACGCTGCATGGTGGGTTGAGCCGCTAAACGCCTGATGGACTGGATGTACTGCCTTAGCGGTTGGGGCGCTGACTATTATCATTGGTGGCAGCGTCGCACTCGGAAGTACCCACTTCGCTGGGAAGGCGGGCTTGGTTTTGGCGGTTTTATCCTGACCTTTTTGCCGGTTCTTGTCGGCAATTGGGGCTTTGCGATTTGGCCGTTTGGCTGGCTTTGCCTTCCCGGTCTACTCGCCGCGGATCAGCACCGCAGGCGTGCAGCAAAAATCAAGGCAGATCAGATATCTGGCGCGGTTCGAACGAAGAAGCTCATATCGATAGGGCGCACGGAGACAAGAAAATAATACGCACGCGGAGGCCCCATGCTCTTCAAACCCGACCAGCACACCTATAGCGAAGCCGACCGGCGCCGGTTCGCGACATTCGAGATCGTCTACACGCTGATCGACTTTGCAGCAGCGGGGCTGTTTCTGGCGGGCTCGGTCATGTTCCGGTCCGAGGCTTGGCAGACACCCGGCACATGGCTGTTCATCGCGGGGTCGGTGCTGTTCGCAAGCAAGCCCACCCTGCGTCTGATCCGCGAGCTGCGGCTGGCGGCGGCGGGGGATGCCAAGGATCTGAGCGCGCGGTTCGAACGCGACTGACGCAGCCAAGCTCGGTGCAGCCCCCTGCCTCTTACGTTGGTGTTGCACCTAACGGCATTTCTTGTCATTGCAGGGCGGCATGTTCCGCAGGGGAAAAAGACCATGAAATTCACGCTGTCCTGGCTCAAGTCGCATCTGGAAACTGATGCTACACTGGATGAGATCACATATGCGCTGACCGACCTCGGGCTTGAGGTTGAAGGCGTCGAAGATCGCGGGGCAGCGCTGGCGGCGTTTACCATCGGCTATGTCGAAAGCGCGGAAAAGCATCCCGATGCGGACAGGTTGCAAGTGTGTCAGGTGCAGACGGATGAGGGCCTCAAGCAGATCATTTGCGGCGCACCCAATGCGCGCCAAGGCATCACCGTGGTCGTGGCCAAGCCGGGCGTTTACGTGCCTGGCATCGACACCACAATCGGCGTCGGCAAGATCCGTGGCATCGAAAGCTACGGCATGATGGCCTCCGAGCGCGAGATGGAACTGTCGGAAGAGCATGACGGCATCATCGAACTGCCTTCGGGCGAGGTCGGCCAAAGCTTCACCGACTGGCTGGCGCAAAACGACCCCGCCAAGGTCGATCCGGTGATCGAGATCGCCATCACCCCCAACCGTCCCGACGCCCTGGGCGTGCGCGGCATTGCCCGCGATCTGGCGGCACGGGGCCTGGGCACGCTGAAACCCAGCACCGTCGATCTGGTCGAAGCTGCGTTCGAAAGCGACATCAAGGTGACCATCGACGAGGATACGCTGGACGGCTGCCCGTTATTCTGCGGTCGGCTGATCAAGGGCGTGAAGAACGGCCCCAGCCCGGCGTGGCTGCAGGACCGACTGCGTGCCATTGGCCTGCGTCCGATCAGCTTTCTGGTCGATGTGACCAACTTCTTCACCTACGATCTGAACCGCCCCCTGCACGTCTTCGACGCCGACAAGGTGGCCGGAAACCTGCGTGTGCATCGCGCAGCGGGCGGCGAGGTGATCACCGCGCTCGATGACAAGGACTACACCCTGCAAGCAGGCCAGATGGTGATTTCCGACGACAACGGCGTCGAAAGCATCGCGGGTATCATGGGCGGTTCCGCGTCGGGCTGTACCGCAGAGACGGTCAATGTCTTCGTCGAAAGCGCCTATTGGGACCCGGTGCAGATCGCCTATGCGGGCCGCGCGCTCAAGATCAACTCAGATGCGCGCTACCGGTTCGAGCGGGGCGTTGATCCGTCCTTCACACCCGAGGGGCTGGAACACGCGGTGCGCATGATCGTGGACCACGCAGGCGGCGAAGCCTCCGCGCCGGTCTATGCCGGTGCGGTGCCAGACACTGCGCGCGCCTACAAGCTCGATGCGGCGCGGGTACAATCGCTGGTCGGCATGGAAATCCCCGAAAGCCAGCAGCGCCAGACGCTGACGGCGCTTGGGTTCCGGCTGGACGGCGATATGGCCTACGTGCCCAGCTGGCGCCCCGATGTGCAGGGCGAGGCCGATCTGGTCGAGGAAGTCGCGCGCATGGCGTCCCTGACCAAGCTGCAAGGCAAGCCGCTGCCGCGTCTGACCCCCGGCGTGCCGCGCCCCGTCATGACCCCGCGCCAACGCCGCGAGCAGATCGCGCGCCGGACGACGGCGGCCCTGGGCTATAACGAACTCGTCACCTACAGCTTCATTGATCAGGCCAGTGCAGCGCTGTTCGGTGGCGGCGATGACCTGACGCGGCTGGAAAACCCGATATCGAGCGACATGAGCCACATGCGACCCGCGCTGCTGCCCGGTCTGCTGGCTGCCGCTGCCCGCAATCAGGCGCGCGGCTTTGCTGATCTGGCGTTCTTCGAGGTAGGCCCCGCCTTTCACGGCGGCGAGCCGGGCGAGCAACACTCCTTGGTCAGCGGCCTGCTGGTCGGGCGCACCGGCCCCAAGGACGTGCATGGGGCCGCGCGCCCCGTCGATATCTACGACGTGAAGGCCGACGCCGAGGCGGTTCTTGCCGCGATGGGGGCACCCGCCAAGGTGCAGATCATGCGCGGCGCCGCCGATTGGTGGCACCCCGGTCGCCACGGCAAAATCTGCCTTGGTCCGAAAAAGGTGCTGGGCGTCTTCGGCGAGGTGCATCCACGCATTCTGGCAGCGATGGACGTCAAGGGGCCCGCGATGGCCTTTACCCTGTGGCCAGACGAAATCCCGATGCCGCGCAAGACCGGTGCCAGCAAGGGCGCGCTGACCATCAGCGACCTGCAGGCGGTCGAGCGTGACTTTGCCTTCGTCGTCGATGCGGACGTCGAGGCGCTGACGCTGGTCAATGCCGCGCAGGGAGCCGACAAGGCGCTGATCGAAGACGTGCGCGTGTTTGACGAATTCATCGGCGGCACATTGGGCGAGGGCAAGAAATCATTGGCCATCACGGTCCGCCTGCAGCCCACCGACAAGACGCTGAAAGAGGCCGACATCGAGGCGGTCAGCGCCAAGGTGGTCGAGAAGGTGACCAAAGCCACAGGCGGCACGCTGCGCGGGTGATCCGCGCGGCCCGAACAGGAGAATTGCGATGACGTTGAAAGTCTATCTGTCCGGTGAAATCCACACCGACTGGCGCGACCAGATCATCACGGGCGCGCAGGGGCTGGACGTGTCCTTCGACGGCCCCGTCACCGACCACGCTGCCAGCGACGATTGCGGCGTGGAGATCCTCGGGGCCGAGCCGGACAAGTTCTGGCACGACCACAAGGGCGCCATGATCAACGCCATCCGCACCCGCAAGGGTATTGCAGATGCCGACGTCGTCGTGGTGCGCTTTGGCGACCAGTATAAGCAGTGGAACGCCGCCTTCGATGCAGGGCAGGCCGCAGCCTTGGGCAAATCGCTGATCGTGCTGCACGGCCCCGATCACGCCCACGCGCTGAAAGAAGTGGACGCCGCGGCCCTGGCCGTCGCGCAGGAGCCGCAGCAGGTCGTTGATATCCTGCGCTACGTGCTGACCGGAACCCTGCCGGGCTGATCCGGCCCACGCGAATTTCGCAATTTGCTCTGGCGGGCCACCAAAGCTGTGGTAACGGGTGGAGGTGGGCGCACAACACAAGAATCACCGCGCCATCATTTACGAGGAACCAGTTATGCTGAACGAATTCAAGGATTTCATCGCCAAGGGCAATGTCATGGACATGGCCGTGGGCATCATCGTAGGTGCCGCGTTTACCGCCATCGTCAGTTCCATGGTGGGCGATCTGATCAACCCGATCATCGGTGTGTTCACCGGCGGCGTCGATTTCACCAACAACTATGCGGTTCTTTCCGGCGAAGTGCCTGTGGGCGCATCGCTGGAAGCAGCCCGCGAAGCCGGGGCCTCGGTCTTTGCCTATGGCTCGTTCCTGATGGCCGTGGTCAATTTCCTGATCATCGCCTTCGTGGTCTTCATGCTGGTCAAGATGGTCAACCGGGTCAAGGCAGCGGCAACCAAACCCGACGACGTCGCCCCCGAGGTCCACACAGGCCCGTCGCAACTCGACGTGCTGCTGGAAATCCGCGATCAGCTGGCCAAACAGCGATAAACGAAACACGAAGGCCCGCGCCGGATTGCCTCCCGCGCGGGCCTCATCGCTTCATCTTGCCCGAAAAACTCCGGGGCAGGCGCGCATGCGCCGCGGGGCAGAGCCCCCTGCAACGCTTACAGGTCCAGCGCATCCCGTGGCGTGACCACATCCAGCCCCAGCGCTTCACCGACGGCTGCATAGGTCAGCTTGCCCGCGTGCACGTTCAATCCCGCCAGCAGGTGCGGATCGTCGGCACAGGCCTTTTTCCAACCCTTGTCCGCCAGCGCCAGCATGAACGGCATTGTCGCGTTGCCCAGTGCGATGGTCGATGTGCGCGCCACCGCGCCCGGCATGTTGGCCACGCAGTAATGCATGATCCCGTCCACGTCATAGATCGGGTCCTGGTGCGTGGTGGCCTTCGATGTCTCGAAACAGCCGCCTTGGTCAATCGCCACGTCCACCAGCACGGCACCCGGTTTCAGCTCGGACAGTTGCGCCTTAGAGATAAGCTTGGGCGCGGCAGCCCCCGGAACCAGCACGGCACCGATAATCATGTCGGCGGCCCGCGCCAGTTCGATGGTGTTGCCCGCACTGGCATAGCTGGTCTTGAACACACCGCCAAAGGTGTCGTCCAGATAGCGCATCCGGGGCAGCGAGCGGTCCAGCACAGTCACATCCGCGCCCATGCCTGCCGCGATCCGTGCTGCATGGGTGCCGACGACACCGCCGCCGATCACCACAACGCGGGCGGGGCTGACGCCCGGCACGCCACCCATCAGCACACCGCGCCCGCCGTTGGCCTTTTGCAGCGTCCAGCTGCCGACCTGCGGGGCAAGCCGTCCGGCGACCTCGGACATCGGGGCCAGCAGCGGCAGGCCGCCCTGACGGTCGGTCACGGTTTCATAGGCGATGCAGGTCGCACCCGAGGCCAGCAGATCATGCGTCTGCTCGGGGTCCGGTGCCAGGTGCAGGTAGGTGAACAGCACCTGACCCTCGCGCAGCATCTTGCGCTCGCCCGGCTGCGGTTCCTTGACCTTGACGATCATGTCGGCAGCGGCGAACACGTCTGCGGCCGATCCGGCGATCTGCGCGCCCGCCGCGGTGTAATCCGCATCCTCAAAGCCTGCGCCGATGCCTGCACCCGACTGGATCAGCACGCTGTGCCCGTGGGTCACGGCCTCTCTTGCGGCGTTGGGGGTGATCCCGACGCGAAATTCCTGTGGCTTGATCTCTGTTGGACATCCGATTTTCATCTGCCATTCCTTCGTGTTGCAGTATGGCACATATTTTACCCTGAATTCAGCGCAAGAACCCACGAAAGGGGCCTCGCCTTTTGCCCCATTCCTCGAATAGTCTGGCGTCATATGAAGAATTCTTCGAAGGAATATGCGCGAATGTCAGTGGATGCGACCGATCGGCGTATTCTCGAGGCGCTGCAACGCAAGGGGCGTATGTCCAACGCCGACCTGTCCGAACAGGTGAACCTCAGCGCCTCTGCCTGCCACCGCCGGGTGCAGCGGTTAGAGACCGAAGGGTATATCAAGGATTATGTCGCCTTGCTTGATGCGCGCAAGATGGGCGTGTCGACCACGGTCTTCGTCGAGATCACCTTGCAAGGGCAGGCCGACGAGGTGCTGGATGCCTTTGAAAAGGCGGTGCGCCGCATTCCTGACGTGCTGGAATGCCATCTGATGGCAGGCACCGCCGATTACATTCTGAAGGTCGTGGCCGAAAACACCGAGGACTTCGCCCGCATCCACCGTCAGCACTTGGCGCGTCTGCCCGGTGTGGCGCAGATGCAGTCCAGCTTTGCCTTGCGCACGGTATTCAAGACGACGGCCTTGCCGGTCTGGGGAGAGAAATGAGCAACTGGGATTACATCGTCGTCGGCGCAGGCAGCGCCGGCTGTGTCGTGGCCAAACGCCTGAGCGACGCAGGCCACCGCGTGCTGGTCCTTGAAGCGGGCGGCAAGGACAATTACCACTGGGTGCACATCCCGATGGGCTATCTTTATTGCATCGGCAATCCGCGCACCGACTGGATGTACCGCACGGCACCCGTGGACGGGCTGAACGGGCGGTCGCTGCTCTATCCGCGCGGCAAGGTGCTGGGCGGCTGTTCTTCGATCAACGGCATGTTGTATCTGCGCGGTCAGGCGGCGGATTACGACGGCTGGCGGCAGATGGGCCTTGCGGGCTGGGGCTGGGACGACGTGCTGCCTTACTTCCTCAAGTCCGAGGATTACGTTGATGGCCCTTCGGACATGCACGGCTCGGGCGGCGAATGGCGGGTGGAAAACCAGCGCCTGCACTGGGACCTGCTGGACGACTGGATGGAGGCCGCAGCGGCCTGGGGCCTGCCCAAGGTCACCGATTTCAACACCGGCGACAACGAAGGTGTGGGTTATTTCCGCGTCAACCAGCGGAGCGGCTGGCGTATGAACACCGCCAAAGCGTTCCTGCGCACCGCCACGGGCAAGACGCTGAAGGTCGAAACGCAGGCGCACACCCGCCGCATCCTGATCGAAGAGGGGCACGCGGTGGGCGTGGAATACGGCCGTGCGGGCGAAACGCATCAGGCGCGGGCGGGTGCCGAGGTGATCCTCTGCGCAGGTGCGGTCAACAGCCCGCAGATTCTGCAATTGTCGGGGCTAGGGCCGGGGGCGCTGCTGCAAGAGCACGGCATCGACGTCGTACATGACGCGCCGCAGATCGGGGCCAACCTGCAGGACCATCTGCAACTGCGCTGCGCCTGGCGGCTGACCCGCGCCAAGACGCTGAACACGATGGCCAGCAGCCTCTGGGGCAAGGCGATGATCGGCATGGAATACGCCCTGCGCCGCAGCGGCCCGATGTCGATGGCCCCCAGCCAGCTCGGTGCCTTCAGCAAGTCGCGACCCGATCTGGCGACGGCGGACCTTGAATATCACGTGCAGCCGCTCTCGCTCGAGGCTTTCGGGCAGCCGTTGCATAATTTCCCGGCGATTACCGCAAGCGTCTGCAATCTGCGCCCGCAAAGCCGTGGTACCATACAGATTGCATCCGCCGATCCGCATCAGGCCCCTGTGATCGCGCCCAACTACCTGTCGACCGAAGGTGACCGCCAGGTGGCCCGCGATGCGATCCGGCAGGTGCGCGCGATCATGGCCCAAGACCCGATGCGACGCTATGCGCCCGAAGAGATGAAACCGGGCGCACAGGCCCAGACCGATGCCGAACTGGCACAGGCGGCGGGCGATGTGGGCACCACGATCTTTCACCCCACCTGCACCGTGCGGATGGGCGGCGACGATGCCCCGCTGGACGCTCAGATGCGCCTGCGCGGCGTCGGCGGCCTGCGCGTGGTGGACGCCAGCGCGATGCCCGCGATCCCCAGCGGCAACACCAACGCGCCGACGATCATGATGGCGGAAAAGGCCAGCGACATGATCCTGGCCACCGCCCGAGGCTGAATCGCGACCCCCTGAAACGACAAACCCCCGCAGGCTATGCCATGCGGGGGTCCGAAACTTGAACCAGCTTACGCCGGGAATGACTTACATCATACCTTCGCGTTGAGCTTTCTTGCGTGCCAGCTTGCGGGCACGGCGGATCGCTTCGGCTTTCTCGCGTGCTTTTTTCTCGGAGGGTTTCTCGAACTGTTGCTTGAGCTTCATTTCACGAAACACCCCCTCGCGCTGAAGTTTCTTCTTCAGGGCGCGCAGCGCTTGATCGACGTTATTATCGCGAACACTAACCTGCATGTGGTTTTCACCACCTTTCTAAGTTGAGTTGCAAGGATTTGCAGGAACAGCGTGTGTAACAAACATGCAGTGCCATGTCCAGTCCGGCCCCTCCCGAAGCCCTCTGCAATGGAACAGGCCCGCAGGTTGCATCGTTACACCTTCGAATTGAAAGAGGAGGGTTCCATGTATTTCCGACGCAACCAGTTCACCGCCACGACCGCCATTCTCGCAGGTCTTTTTGCACTCTCGGCACAGGGCGCTGGCGCGCAATCGCGCTGCGGTGCAAGCTACGAGATCGAGCGTGGCGATACGCTCTACAGCATCTCGCAGGCCTGCCGCGTGTCGCTGAGCCGCATAATGGACCTGAACCCCACGTTGAACAATCCGCGCGACATCGCCGTCGGGACCGAGCTGCGGCTGGTGTCCAGCGCCGACAGCGGTGACCGCACCCCTGCAGGCAGCGGCCAGCAGCGATATGAGGTGCAGCAGGGCGACACGCTGAACACCATCGCCCGTCGCCTGGGCGTCTCGGTCTTCGAGCTGATCGCCGAGAACGGCGAGTTCGACCCCGACGATCTGGACATCGGTCAGCTTCTGGGTGTTCCTGATGACCGCCCGAGTGCTCGCGTGATGATCTCGCCCAGTTCAGGCACGCAAGACAGCAGCGTGACGCTCAGCGCGCGCAACCTGCGCCCAAATGATTACGTGACCATCGGCGCAGGGCCGCGCGCGGCAGAGTGGAGCGCCTTGAGACAGGCGCAGACGGACGACGAGGGCCGCCTGAACGTCGAGGTGCCTCTGCCCGAGGCGGCTGATCCGGGCGAGAGCTTTATCTTCGTCGTGGATACCGACCGGGGCGTTACCTATAAATCCGATCCGTTCGACGTCACCCGCGAAACGCCCCGGCGCCTGACGCTGGAAGGACGGGTCGAAACCGGTCTGGAATGCCCCGAGCTGGTGACCCCCGATGGCGACCGTTATGCGCTTGCGGGCAACAACCCCCCGATCACCACTGGCGAATACGTGGAAATCTCGGGTGTCCGCGCCCCCGCCTATTGCGCCGCTGACCTGACCACCGTTGACGTCTACGACCTGCGCGAGGTCGCACCGCCGCCGGGCGATGACGCAAGCGGTTTCCAGGCCGAAGGCTGGGTGCGCGCCGGGACCGAATGCCCGCTGCTGGTGACGCCGTCAGGCGCGCGCTACGCGCTGACCGGCGACGGCGTTGACGGGGCCAAAGGCGAATACGTCGAGATACGCGGTGACCGCGCCGACATATCGTACTGCATGGAAGGCCGCGCCACCATCACGGTAGACCAGATCCGCGAGGTGACCGCGCCGCGCAATGGCGACGACGATCAATCCCTGACCCACGCCTATCTGGTCGGTGGCTGGACGGTCAAAGGCGGCGATTGCAACCGTCCCGATTTCGACATCACCGAAGCCGGAACAGGCTCCCTGCGGGTCGAAACCGGTCTGAACGGTGCCCCCCGGACCGGCTATGTGGAGCTGGGTGGCGATCCCGCGTTCATCTTTGATCAGCCCTACCGCGCGCTCGATCTGGAGCGGCGCGGCGTCGACGGGCTGGCCGTGATGCCACCTGCGGGCGGCGCGGTCCAACTTGGTGGTCGCACGATCGAGGGCGATGGCCGCGTCTTCATCAACTGCGGATGACACCGCCCAGGCCGACACCGGGCAAGGGAAAGTGGTTCCCTGCTGCCCGGTGTCCCTGTAAGCTTACCCTCGAAGGAGACCCCAGATGACAGAATTGACCGTGGAAGACAGGCTGCTGCAGGCGATTGCCCTGCACGTGCCCTTCGATGGGTGGAGTGCCCGCGCCTTTGACGCGGCGGTCGCAGACAGCGGCGTGGACAAGACGGTCGCCCGCGCGCACTACCCCCGCGGTGCCGTCGATCTGGCGCTGGCCTTTCATGCCAGGGGTGACCGGGCGATGATCGAACGGCTCAAGTCCGAGGACCTCAGCGCGCTGCGGTTTCGCGACCGTATCGCCGCCGCCGTGCGCTTTCGTCTCGAAGCGGTCGAGGACAAGGAAGCGGTGCGCCGCGCCACCACCCTCTTCGCGCTGCCGATCCATGCCGCAGATGGGGCCAAGGCGATCTGGGGCACCGCCGATGCGATCTGGACCGCG
Organism: Pseudosulfitobacter koreensis; assembly: GCF_024733015.1. Taxonomy (GTDB): domain Bacteria; phylum Pseudomonadota; class Alphaproteobacteria; order Rhodobacterales; family Rhodobacteraceae; genus Pseudosulfitobacter; species Pseudosulfitobacter koreensis. The sequence goes on along the minus strand of NZ_JANKJG010000001.1, from coordinate 133,921 downwards.
CTGGGCGATACCTCGGACGATGTGAACTGGTACACCAAGCGCGCCACGCTCTCGGGCGTCTACGGGTCCACCGTGCTCTATTGGCTGGGCGACGACAGCACGGGCCACCAGGCGACCTGGGCCTTCCTCGACCGTCGCATCGACAACGTGATGCAGATCGAAAAGGCCAAGGCGCAGATGCGCGACAATCCGGTGCTGTCCAAGCTGATGGCAGGGCCGAACCGCCTGATACAGTCGATACGACGTCCCGCAGACCGGACCGGCTTTCCCGGACGCTGGAGCGGCCCCGGCAACTGACGCTGCGTGCCGGACGGGCCCAGAACGTCACGGTGGTTCCGTCGCCGCCCGCGGCCTGCTAGCCATGTGCAAATGACATCAGAGAGGCCCCTATGACCCAGACCATGCGCGCGATCGAAATCACCAAGCCCGGCGGGCCCGAAGTGTTGCAGCCCACCGATCGCCCGATGCCGCAGGCAGGGCACGGTCAGGTTGTCATCAAGGTTGCCTTTGCCGGCGTCAACCGCCCCGATGCGCTGCAGCGCGCGGGCATGTACAACCCGCCCAAGTCCGCCAGCGACCTGCCCGGCCTCGAAGCCTCGGGCGAAATTACCCAAGTGGGCGCTGGCGTCAGCGACTGGTCCGTGGGCGACAAGGTCTGCGCCCTTCTGCCCGGCGGCGGCTATGCCGAATACGTGGCGACGCCTGCGGCGCACTGCCTGCCGGTGCCCGAGGGCATGGACATGAAACAGGCCGCCTGCCTGCCCGAAACCTTCTTTACCGTGTGGTCCAACGTCTTCACCCGTGGCGGCCTGAAGGGCGGCGAGCGGTTCCTGATCCACGGCGGGTCCAGCGGCATCGGCACGACGGCGATCCAGCTGGCCAATCACTTCGGTGCGCGGGTCTTCGTCACCGCCGGATCGGACGAGAAATGCGCAGCCTGCGTCGATCTGGGCGCGGAACGTGCGATCAACTACAAGACCGAGGATTTTGTCGAGGTGATGAAGGACCTCGGCGGTGCCGATCTGATCCTCGACATGGTCGGCGGCGATTACATCCCGCGCAACTTCTCGGCGCTGGCGGACGATGGCCGCCTCGTGCAGATCGCGTTTCTGCAAGGGCCCAAGGTCGAGATGAACTTTGTCCAACTGATGGCCCGCCGCCTGACGATGACCGGCAGCACCTTGCGCCCGCAAAGCGATCTGGCCAAGGCACGCATCGCCCAGGACCTGCGCGAAGCGGTCTGGCCGTTGCTGTCGGCAGGTAAGATCGCCCCGGTGATGGACAGCACGTTCGCCTTCGAGAAGGCCAGCGATGCCCATGCCCGCATGGAAGGCAGCACACATATCGGCAAGATCGTTCTGGAAATCGGTGGCGCATAAGGAGACCGCAACATGGCATTGACCGCACTCATCAAGGAGGCCGGAGGGCCGGAGAACTTCGTACTCGAAGACCGTCCCGTGGGCGATCCCGGACCGGGCGAAATCCGCATCGCGCACAAGGCCGTGGGCCTGAACTTCATCGACGTCTACCAGCGCACCGGGCTCTACCCGATGAAACTGCCCCACGCCCTAGGGATGGAGGCCGCCGGTATAATCGAGGCGGTCGGCGAGGGCGTGACCCATCTGAAAGTCGGCGACCGTGCCGCCTATGCCGCCCAGCCCCCCGGCGCCTATTGCGAAGCACGGGTGATGCCCGCCGCACAGGTCTGCCCGCTGCCGGACGACATCAGTTTCGAACAGGGTGCCGCGATGATGCTCAAGGGCATGACGGTGCAGTATCTCCTGCACCGCACCACGCCGCTGCAGATGAACGACACGGTGCTCTTTCACGCCGCCGCCGGTGGCGTCGGGCTGATCGCCTGTCAATGGGCCCGCTCCGAAGGGATCAAGCTGATCGGCACCGCCGGCACGGACGAGAAATGCGCCCTCGCGCTGGAACATGGCGCTGCACATTGCATCAACTACCGCACGCAGGACTGGGTGGCGCAGGTGCGCGAACTGACGGATGGCAAGGGCGTCGATGCAGTCATGGATGCCGTCGGCAAGGACACGTTCGACGGCTCGCTCGATTGCCTCAAGCCCTTGGGCATGATGATATCCTTCGGCAACGCATCCGGCCCGGTGCCGCCCGTCAATCTGGGCATTCTTGGCCCCAAGGGATCGCTGAAGATCACCCGCCCGACGCTGTTCACCCACATCGGCGACCACGAGACCTGTCAGAAGATGGCGCAGCACCTCTTCGACAAGGTGCTGTCGGGCGACGTGGATATCCGCATCGACCAGCGCTTTGCCCTTGGGGACGTGGCCGAAGCACACCGCGCGCTCGAAGCGCGCAAGACGACGGGCAGCACAATCCTGACGCTCTGACGGCCCTCAGGCGGGGCATATTTCTTTTGGCCTTAAATATCCCCGCCGGAGGCTTCCGAAACCCGCAGCTAGCGCACCGGATCGAAAATCGCGTCTTTCAGCGTGCAATCGCGCACGACATCCCGCCCGCAGGGTACAGGCTCCAGCGCGCGCGACAGGCAAAGGCGTGCCTCCTGTATATGCCCCGACCTGCAGGTGATGGTGATGCCATCGCGCTCGAACTCCGGGTTCGCCTGCAAGAATGCCTCTTCCACGACCGAGGCGGGCAGCTTCATCTGCGCGGTAATCTTGCGAAAGATCGGCGGGCGCACCACCGAAGCATAGGCCGCGCGCGACAGGGCATAGTAGGCGTCTGCACTCAGCCCCGTGCAGGTGCCGTGTTTCTTCCACTGATGCCAGGCCAGCCCTGATGTGCCCATGATATCAGCCATCTGCGCGGTCATGCCTTGCGATGGCGGGCGCTCCGACGTCTGGCAATAGGACGGATATCCGCGATGATGCTGCGGCCAAAGCCCGTGCAATATCCAGCCATGATCATGGCGCGCGTCACACTGCGGCGACCCACGCGCGTCACCCTCCAGCGCGCACCAGTTGGGCGACCACGACAGCGCCATCACATAGTAGTCGAATTCACCTGCCCTGTCGCTTTCTGCCCAAAGCGGCAGGGCCATCATCAGCCAGATCAGTGCTGCGCGCATTCGCCTCTTTCCTTATGCCCCTTGCACCAGTATATACGCCCGAAGTTCCCCGACAATGGAAACCGTTCTGCCCCGCAGGACAGCCTCTTTCAGGCGACGGGAAAGTTATGCTTAAAGGAGCGAGACAATGGCAAAACCGATCATGGCCAAGGCGACAGCCGTCTGGCTGGTGGACAATACGACGATCAGCTTCAAGCAGATCGCCGACTTCGTTGAAATGCACGAACTCGAGGTTCAGGGCATCGCCGACGGTGATGTGGCTGCAGGCGTCAAGGGCTTCGATCCCGTCGCAAACAACCAGCTGACGCAGGACGAAATCGAGACCGCCGAGAAGAACTCGCTCCACAGGCTGAAGTTGAAGTTCAACGCCGCCGCTCAGGGCGAAGAGAAACGCCGTGGTCCGCGCTACACGCCCTTGTCCAAACGCCAGGACCGCCCCGCCGCGATCTATTGGCTGGTCAAGTTTCACCCCGAACTGGCCGACAGCCAGATCTCGAAGCTGGTGGGCACCACCAAGCCGACCATCCAGGCGATTCGCGAGCGGACGCACTGGAACATCGCCAACATCCAGCCGGTCGATCCGGTGGCGCTGGGTCTGACCAAGCAATCCGAACTGGACGCCGCCGTGCAGAAAGCTGCAGCCAAGAAAGCCGCGGAAGGTGCTGTCATGACCGACGACGAGCGCCGCAAGCTGGTCAGCACCGAGCAGAGCCTCGGCATGGACGCGGAGCCCAAAATTCCCACGGCGATTGAAGGTCTCGAAACGTTCAGCCTCTCCAGCAATGACGAAGAAGACGACCGCAAGAAAAGCGATCACCTGGACGCGGGCAACCTCTTCAACCTGCCCGAAGGCCATGACGAAGACGAGGACGACGAACAGTCGTAAGCTTTTGCACCACAGCTATTTTCGGGCGGTTGGAGCGATCCTGCCGCCCGTTTTTGTTGGGGCTGACGTGACGCAGAAAATCGCCCAGATCCAGAAAATGACCGTCAGGGGAAATTAGGTATTGCACGAATCTGCAATGCGTATAAACGGCCCCTCACAGACGCCAACGCACGCGCCTCTGGCCGGTCAGTTCACCTGACTGACCCGCGTTTATGTAGCGACGGTAACGTCTCTGATTATCAACCCCGCCCTTTGATGGGCGGTTGTCCATTGGAGATGGCCATGAACGTTACACACCGCGGCTTTGCCCGTGCATCTGATGCTATTTCACCTGACCGTGCCGCTGCCTATATCGCCAGCCGCGATTTCGAGCGTCCCACGCTGGTGCTGGACCCGATGCGCGTGGCCGCACAGTACGACGCGCTGGCCGATGGCCTCGGCGGTGCCCGCATCCACTATGCCGTGAAGGCGAACCCGCAACCCGAAATCATTGGCACCCTCGTGGCGCGCGGATCGCGTTTCGACGCGGCCAGCCGTGCGGAAATCGAGCTTTGCCTCAGCCAGGGTGCGGAAGCCTGCGATATCTCCTTCGGCAACACCATCAAGAAAGTCTCGGACATCGCGTTCGCCTATGGCGTGGGCATCGACCTCTTCGCCGCCGACGCGGAAGAAGAGCTGCTGAAACTGGCGGAGCACGCCCCCGGCGCTCGCGTCTACATCCGCGTGATCGTCGAGCATTCGCAAGCCGACTGGCCGCTGAGCCGCAAATTCGGCTGTGCTGCGTCGAAAGTCGTGCCGCTGATGGACATGGCGGTCGAGCTGGGCCTGCGCCCGGTCGGCATTTCGTTCCACGTCGGCAGCCAGACCCGCCGCGCCTCGTTCTGGAACCCGGTTCTGGACGAAATGGCAAAAGTCTGGGCGATGGCACGCGACGCGGGCCACGACCTGACCGTGCTGAACCTGGGCGGCGGTTTCCCCGCATTCTACGGTGAAACCATCGACGCGCCGCGCAGCTATGCCGCCGAAGTCATGCAGGAAGTCCGCACCCGTTTCGGCACCGTCGACTACGTGATGGCAGAGCCGGGCCGTGGTCTGGTCGCCGAAGCCGGTCACATCGCCGCCGAAGTGCTGTTGGTCTCGCGCAAGTCGGACGACGACATGCACCGCTGGGTCTATCTGGACATCGGCAAGTTCTCGGGCCTGGCCGAAACCATGGACGAAGCGATCCGCTATCAGTTCGCCACAGGCCGTGACGACGATGAAATGGGTCCCTGCGTGCTGGCCGGTCCGTCCTGCGACAGCGCGGATGTGCTTTACGAAAAGCGTCCGATGATGTTGCCTGTCAGCCTGAAAGCCGGTGACAAGGTGATGATTCGCAACTGCGGTGCTTACACCACCACCTATGCGACCATCGGTTTCAACGGATTTCCGCCGCTGGATGTGATCGTTCTCTGAACGGTCGATCGCGCGGAATAGGGTCGTCTGCTTTGGGAGGGGCAGGCGACCTTTTTTCTTGAATTACAAGAGGCTCAGACAGGTTTGCGGGCGCGAAAGGCTGCGGTGATCGTACCGTCGTCAAGGTAATCCAGCTCACCGCCGATGGGCACGCCCTGTGCCAATGTGGTCAGCGTCACGCTGCCCTCAAGCTGGTCTGCGATGTAATGCGCGGTGGTCTGCCCGTCGATCGTGGCGTTCAGCGCAAGGATCACTTCGCGCACGTCTTCGGCGTCGATCCGGTCGATAAGACGCGGGATGCGCAACTCTTCGGGGCCGACGGCGTCGAGAGCGGACAACGTGCCGCCAAGCACGTGGTAGCGCCCCTTGAACATGCCCGAGCGCTCCATCGCCCATAGATCCGCCACATCCTCGACCACGCACAGCTCGCCGTTCTGGCGCTTGTTCGAGGTGCAGATATCGCAGACGTCCGTGGTTCCGATGTTGCCGCAGTTCAGGCATTCGCGCGCTGTGGCGGCAACCGTCTGCATCACGTCTGCCAAGGGCGTCAGCAGCAGGGCGCGCTTGCGGATCATGTGCAGGACCGCACGGCGCGCCGACCGGGGCCCGAGGCCCGGCAGTTTCGCCATCATCTCGATCAGGGCGTCGATGTCGTCGGTCGAACTCACAAAGCGGTCCTTGTCGCGCAATCCAACCCCGCAGGACCCTTGGCAAGACGGCCCTCCGGGGGGAGTTTAAGGGGCAAGATGAAGCCCGGTCAGAACGGCAGCTTCATGCCCGCAGGCAGGCCGAGCCCTTCGGTCATCTTGGACATTTCTTCCTGCGCCTTCTCGGAGGCCTTGGCCTGGGCATCCTTGATTGCGGCAAGGATCAGATCCTCGACCACTTCCTTGTCGTCGCTGTTGAAGATGCTGGGGTCGATGTCCAGCGCGGTCAGATCGCCCTTGGCCGTCGCGGTTGCCTTGACCAGACCCGCGCCAGATTCGCCGGTGACCATGACGTTTTGCAGGTCGTCCTGCATCTGCGCCATCTTGTCCTGCATTTCCTTGGCTTTTTTCATCATGCCGGCCATGTCGCCCAGCCCGCCCAGTCCTTTAAGCATTGGTGTCTCCTTGGGTGTGTCTTTGATCTGTTATGTGATGCTGCACCCCTGCCGGGGCAAGGGGTCAGTCTTCTTCGAAGGGGTCCCATTCATCCTCGACCTCGGGCAAAGCTTCGCCCTGGGCTTCCGCCGCGATGTCTTCGGGCGTGCGAATGCGGGTGATCCGCGCCTTGGGGAATTGCGCCAGTACGGCCTGCACCAGCGGGTGGGCCTCGGCCTCGGCGCGCTGTTCCAGCTCGGCGGCATCGCGGACGTCCGCGATGGTCTTGGCGCCGCCATCGTTGACGATGATCACGGCCCAGCGGTTGCCGGTCCAGGTTTGCAGCCGCGCGCCCAGCCGTTGTGCCAGATCTCGGGGCGCATCATGCGTGGGAACGAACTCGATCCGTCCGGGTTGATAGGCGGCCAGTTGCAGCGAGGTTTCCACGTCGATCAGCAACTTGCCGTCGCGGTTGGTGCGGATCAGCTCGACAACGTGTTCGAAAGTCGGGAAGCGGGCAAGCGCGCTGTCGGCGTCGACTGCCAGGGCCGCCGTCGGCCCGCCACCGCCGCCGGGTGCAGCCGGGCGGGCGCTCTGGGCGTAGGCTTGCGTGGCAGCCCCCGCCGCCCCGCCGCCGACAGAGCTGCCAGTGCCGCTGGGGGCAGGGGGCGGCGCGCTGTTGAGCTTGCGCACCAGTTCCTCGGGCGTGGGCAGGTCGGCCACATGGGTCAGGCGAATGATCGCCATCTCGGCGGCCATCATCGCATTGGGGGCGGCGGCGACCTCGTCCAGCGCCTTGAGCAGCATCTGCCAGAGGCGTGTCAGCACCCGCATCGGCAGGTTTTCGGCCATCGTCTGCCCGCGCTGCCGTTCGTCGGGAGAGACCGTGGGGTCTTCGGAAGCCTCGGGCGTGATCTTGACCACGCTGACCCAATGGGTGATCTCGGCCAGATCGCGCAGCACCGCCATCGGGTCGGCCCCGTCGGCATATTGCGCGCCCAGTTCGGTCAGCGCGCCCGCCGCATCGCCGCGCAGGATCATGTCCAGCAGGTCCAGCACGCGGCCCCGGTCGGCCAGCCCCAGCATCGCGCGCACCTGTTCGGCGGTGGTCTCGCCCGCGCCGTGGCTGATGGCCTGATCCAGCAATGATGTCGCATCGCGCGCCGACCCTTCGGCGGCGCGGGTGATCAGGGCCAGCGCGTCGTCGGCAATCTCGGCGGTCTCGGCCTTGGCGATCTTGCGCATCAGCGCGATCATCACCTCGGGCTCGATCCGGCGCAGATCGAACCGCTGGCAGCGCGACAGCACCGTCACCGGCACCTTGCGGATTTCGGTGGTGGCAAAGATGAACTTGACGTGGGCGGGCGGCTCTTCCAGCGTTTTCAGCAGCGCGTTGAACGCACTGGTCGACAGCATGTGCACTTCGTCGATGATGTAGATCTTGTAGCGGGCCGAGGCCGCGCGGTAGTGGACCGAATCGATGATCTCGCGGATGTCGCCGACGCCGGTGCGCGATGCGGCGTCCATCTCCATCACGTCCACATGGCGGCCTTCCATGATCGCCACGCAATGCTCGCACTTGCCGCAGGGCTCGGTTGTCGGTTTGCCCGCGCCGTCCAGACCGATGCAGTTCATCCCCTTGGCGATGATCCGCGCCGTGGTGGTTTTGCCGGTGCCGCGGATGCCCGTCATGATGAACGCCTGAGCGATGCGGTCCGCGTCGAATGCGTTCTTCAGCGTGCGCACCATCGCGTCCTGACCGACCAGATCGGCAAAGGTCTCGGGCCGGTACTTGCGGGCCAGAACCTGATATTGAACGGGGACTGTATCGGTCATGGCAACCTTGCTGGATTCGAGTGACCGGCCAAACCTATGTGCTGGGCGCGGCGGCGTCTACCGCACAACCTCACAATGACCACAGGATGACGCCTGTGCCGATCCCGCCCAGGCTCATCATCAGCGCCACGATCATGAAATAGCGCGGTGTCTTGATCGACGCCTCGCGCTGTTTCAGACGCTGGTGTGTGCGTTTCGCCTGGCGCTGTGCCGACCAGAACATGAAGATCGCACCTGCGATGAATATGGTGGCGACGGCTTGGGCGACCCACTTCGGCTCGAATGCGCCGAAGACCGCCTTGAGCCCGATGGCGACGGCGATGGCACCCATCCCGGTGCGCATCCAGCCCGCGAACGTGCGTTCGTTGGCCAGACTGGTGCGGTCTTCCGCCCAGTCGGTACGTTCTTCGGCCAAATCGGTTTTGTCTGACATTGCGCTTATGTGGTGCAAGGAGAGGGGGCTGACAAGCGGCCGCTGCGTTGAAACGGCCATGCCCCTCGCGGCGCAAGGGAGGCAAGGTGAGAGATTGGACAACGACCCAAGCGGGACTCGTTACGGCTGCTTCCTTCCGGATCTGACCGGGTTGGCGAGGCGCTCGCCCGCGCCAACCTCTCAACGCCCCATATAGGGAAGGACGTGGGGCATGGCAACCATCTGACTAAAGCGAGATGCGCAGTTTCAGAAATCCGTCGTCGGTCGTGCCGAGCGGCTGGGGGGCGTGTGCTGCGATCTGGTCCAGGTGATGGATCGCCTGCGGCGACGTGTGCACGATTGCGGAGACGCCCAGGCCTTTCTTGAAACGCCAGGTGTCGGTCGGCAACGGCGGCGGCGCTCCTTCGGCAAGCGCGTCGATGACCGCAGAGGTCAGCGTGGTGTCGGTGCGCAGGGCGATCCTGTCGGGCGCAAGGCCGGGAAACGCGCCGCCCCCTGCCAGACGAAAGCTGTTGGCGACCACCAGAAACCGCTGCCGGGGGTCGAGGGGCACGCCCTGCCACCGCGCGGTTGCGACCCGATGCGCGCTTGGGTCGATCAATCGGCCCGTGGGGGCATAGCGCGGCGGTTGCGTCGGGTCGAAAGTAACCTCGAGCCCATAGATCACGTCGAATTGGAATCCCGGCACGTCCGCGCGCATCACCATCTGGTCCGGTGGTGCGGGGCCAAGCTGGTTAAAGGCGACCGCACTGCGTTCCAGCCATTCCAGAACCTCGGCCCCCGTGGCGCAGGCGGCCCAGACCGTATCGCTGTAGGGCAGGGCAATCGACACCTGCCTGCGCGACACGGCACCCGGCGGCACGTTCAGGAAATTCTGCGCGCGCCCCGCACCGCCGCTGGCTGTCGTGCTGGCGGCCACAAGAACCGCCAATGCGGCCACGTCGGTGCCCCGCGCGGCGCGCGCGACGGTGCGCTTCATGCTGTGCGCCAGCAGATGCGTTGCGCCGTCAGCGCAGATATGGGCGAAAAAGCTGTGCAGATGCTCATCGGCGTGGCCGACGGGAGCGGCCATATGCGCTTCGGTCAGCGCGGATGCAGCATGGGTCGCGCGCAGGATGGCGGGATGCTCTGCGGTATCGTCGCCCGCCCTCTGTCGCGTGCTGTGGGCATGGCGCACCTGCCAGCCCGCGTCTGAGCGGACCAGTTGCAGGTCGATCACCCCCAGTGCGCGTGCGCCGAAACCGGCCATCACTGCGGGCACGCCGTGCAGGTGCCCGGTCCCGGCGTCGACGCCTGCAATACCATCATGGTCCGGCCCCGGCAGCGCCAGATGGGTATGCCCGCAGACAATCGCCGTCACATCGGGCAGCCGCGCGATGGCAAGCGCAAAGTTCTCGTGCCGGTCGGTGGCAGTGTCTTCGGCGATGCCGGTGTGCGCCAGAACCACGATCAGGTCGGCCCCTTCGGCCTTCATCTGCGGGATCAGCGCCGCAAGCCGCACAACCGGGTCGGAAAAGCGGTCTGCCTGCGCCATCCGTGCGAAATTCCAGATGCGGGTTTCCTCGGGCAGGACCGAAGTGACGCCGACGCAGATCGGATGCATCTGGCCATCGTCCCCGCGAATGTCATGCTGCAGCAGCGCATAGGGGCGCAGACATGGCATCGTTTCGGTTTCCAGATTTGCGCAGAGCACCGGACAGTTCAGCCCGCCCAACAGGCGCTGCGTGATACGCAGGCCATAGTCGATGTCATGGTTGCCCAGGCCAATGGCATCATAGCCCCCGAGGGTCAGGCAGTCCGCGACGGGATGCTGCGCCAGATGCGCCGGGGTGGTCATGACATCCGCCATCGCAGCACCCTGCAACAGATCGCCGTTGTCGACCGTCAGCACCAGCGCATCGGGGCGCGCGGCACGGGCCTGTTCGATCAGCGTGACCACCCGTGAAAGCCCGCCTTCGGGCCGCTTCACATCCAGCGTGTGATCATGGGCGGTCAGGTGCATGTGAACATCGCTGGTCGCCAGAATACACAGATCGGCAACGATCAAGGGTGCGCCCGTGGTGTCACGAAGTGGCAGCGTCAGCGATGTCATTGAAAACAGTCTTCAAGTAAAAATAAAAGCAATTGGGAAACCTTAGGTTGTGGCACCGTGGGGTCCAGAGGTTTTTCGCGGGATTGAACCCCTATGGCTCTCATGCAACAGGTAGGGCAGACCGCAGGAGACGATAAAATGAAGACCGCAGAGCAGGTGACTTTCGGAGGGTCCGCGCTGGACCGCGCAGGCGAGATACGGGCCAACCCCGAGGCGATGGCCGCCGCGCGGACGCATCCCGATGCGCGCGCAATCGTCTTGTGGCGGGGCAAGCCGCTGATCGTGCGCATCCGGCCCACGGTGCTGATGCGCCTGCCGATGGACCACCCGATCCTGCGCGATGCGGTGGAAGAGCCAATCTTTCTAGGCCGCGAGGACGGCGCGCCGCGCTTTGCCTTCGATGTGTCGAAATGGGAACCGGACCAGACCGACATGGCCGCGCTGGGCGGATTTTTGGACCCCAGCGAACAGCATCACCCGACGCTCGAAGACCTCGAAGTCTTTGCCGAACTGCGCCGGATCATGACCTGGCTCAGCCCGCGTGACGCGGAACTGGCGGCCACCGCCAAGGCGATCATCGGATGGCACGAAAGCCACCGCTTCTGCTCCAAATGCGGCGCGGCAAGCGAAATCGCCGATGCCGGCTGGAAACGCGATTGCCCCGCGTGCCACGCCAGCCACTTTCCCCGCACCGATCCGGTCGTGATCATGCTGATTACCCACGGCAATTCGGTGCTGATGGGCCGCTCGCCGGGATGGCCCGACGGGATGTATTCCCTGCTGGCAGGCTTTGTCGAGCCGGGCGAAACCCTAGAGGCCGCAGTGCGCCGCGAAGTGTTCGAGGAAAGCGGCATCCACGTCGGGCAGGTCGACTATCTGTCCAGCCAGCCCTGGCCGTTCCCGGCCTCGTTGATGTTCGGCTGTCGGGGCGTCGCGCTTAGCACGGAAATCAACATCGACCCGGTCGAGATCGAAGACGCAATCTGGGTCTCGCGCGAGGAAATGGTCCAGGCCTTCGCAGGCGAGCATCCCCGCATGTTGCCCGCCCGAAAAGGAGCAATTGCACAGTTTTTGCTGGAAAACTGGCTTGCAGACACGCTGGATTAAGAAGAAACTGTCGATATTCTTTAAAGACATCAGGGCGACACATGAAATTTTCCACCCGCGAGGATATTGAAGCCCCGATTGATGCAGTGTTCGACATGCTGTGCGACTTCGAAGGGTTCGAACGCTCGGCCATGCGGCGCGGTGCCGAAGTGCTGCGCACCGACAAGATGGACAATCCGGGCGTCGGAATGACCTGGGATGTGGCATTTTCGATGCGCGGCAAGATGCGCAACGTCAAGCTTGAGATGATCCGCTTCGAGCGGCCCAACGAGATGGTCATAGCCTATCGCTCGCCGGGGCTTGAGGGGACGTTTCAGGTGGAACTGATGGCGCTTTCCCGCAGCCGTACGCGGGTTGTTATCGCTTTGGAAATCCAGCCGCTGAACCTGTCGGCACGGCTGCTGGTGCAATCGCTGAAACTGGCAAAGACCTCACTGACCAATCGGTTCAAGCTGCGTGTCGCCGACTATGCCAAGGGCATGGAAGACCGGTACAAGCGCCAGGCCTGAACTCTGGCCTGATTATGGGCTCGATCACCCGCGCGGCAGCGTGAAGGTGAAAACTGTCCCGTTTTCGTCCGATTGCACCTGCATCCTGCCGCCATGCGCCAGTGCGATCTGATTGGCGATATACAGACCCAGACCCAGCCCATGCTGCTCCGAGTCGGGCTCCGAGCCGGAAAACGGCTCGAATATACCGGCCAGCCGTTCCGTCGAAATGGGCGTGCCGCCGTTCTTCACGGTGATCACCAGATCGTTGCCCACATCGCGCGCATGCAGATGCACAGGCGCGCTGCTGTCGCCGTGGGTTGCGGCGTTCGACAGCAGGTTCGATGCCAGCTGCGCGATCCGCATCGCGTCGGCCACCACCGGATCGGCGAAATCGAAATGGGTTTCGAACTCGGTATCAGGATGCGCCAGCTGGATTTCGTCCAGCGTGTGACGCAGCACCTTTTGCAACGAGACGTCCGAAGACGTGGCAAGGTTGATGCCGTTGCCCAGCCGCGCGCGGGCAAAGTCCATCATGTCGTTGATCAGCGCCGACATCCGCGCAACCGAATCCTGAATGCCGGTCATCAGCTGCTGTTTGTCCGCGTCTTCCTCGCGCCGCTGCAGCATGCGGGTCGCGGCATTGATCGCAGCCAGCGGATTGCGCAGGTCATGGCCCAGAATGGCGATGAACTGTTCGCGAAAGCGGGCCTCTTCCTCGCGGTTCTTCAGGTTGGCCCTGTTGCGTTTGTCTTCGGTCACGTCACGCGCGGAGCAGAAAAACCGGTCGCCTTCGGGCACGCAGTTCCATGAAAGCCAGCGAAAGCTGCCATCGCGGTGCAAATAGCGGTTTTCAAACCCCATGATCGGCCGACCCGTCTGGATCGTTTCGAAGGCCTGCGCAGTGCGCTCCACGTCATCGGGGTGCAACAGGTCCAGGAAATGCTTGCTTTCGACCTCGTCCGCGCGCCAGCCCAGCACCTTGTACCAGGCCGGGTTGGTGTTTTCGAACTTGCCGTTGATGCTGAGAACACCCAGAACCTCGGGAGTCACATGCCAGGTCAGACTGTATTTTTCAAAGGAATCAGGCATTTGGCAGGCTCAGGTCATGAATATCGTAACAGCAGGGCGGACGCCTGAGAACCATCTGCTGGCCAGGGTCGCGCGGCTGATCGAAAAAACACTACGATGCAGAAACGCTTGATGCAATTGGATATTCGGGGCCTGCGGCCAAGCCCCTGCACCCGCGCCTAGTTGCGCCCGTCCGCGGCCGGATAGACCCCCAGAACCTCGATCATGTTGGTGAAATAATCCAGTTCCTCAAGCGCGCGCGCCACGGCTGGATCGTCGGGATGCCCTTCGATATCGGCATAGAACTGCGTCGCGGTGAACGCACCGCCGACCATGTAGCTTTCCAGTTTGGTCATGTTGACGCCATTGGTCGCAAAGCCGCCCATCGCTTTGTAGAGCGCTGCGGGAATGTTGCGCACCTCAAAGACGAATGTGGTGATCATGCGGTCGCCGCGCCGGCTGTGATCGGCCTGGGGCGACATCAGCAGAAACCGCGTGGTGTTGTGGCCCTGATCCTCGATGCCGTCGGCCAGAACCGTCAGCCCGTGGATGTCCGCTGCCACGGTCGAAGCCAGCGCGCCCACGCCCATCTCACCGGCGCTTGCGATATCGGCGGCGGCCCCGGCGCTGTCGGCGGCAGCTTCGGCGGTGATGCCATGCGCGTCCAGAAACGCGCGGGCTTGCGGTATCAGCACCAGATGCGCGCGCACATGTTTGATATCGTCCAGCGTCTGGCCGGGGTTGGCCATCAATGCGATCCGCACCCGCACGAACGCTTCGCCCACGATGCGCAGCCCGGATTCGGGCAACAGCCGGTGAATGTCGGCGACGCGGCCATAGGTCGTGTTCTCGACGGGCAGCATGGCCAGGTCCGCAGCCCCGGATTTCACCGCGGCAATCACGTCCTCGAACGTCGTGCAGGGCACCGGGATCGCGTCGGGCCGCGCCTTCAGGCAGGCCTCGTGGCTGTAGGCACCCAGATCTCCCTGAAAGGCGATGCGGTCCGGCATGATAGATCCTTTGTCAGTGGGCCGCCCGGTCTTTGCGGGGGCAGGGCGATTGGTCGCGGTAACTACACCTTGCCACAGCCAAGGGGAAGCCGTAGAAACCGCGCCAAACCCATAGACGTGGATGCGAGACAAATGTTCGACACTATGACGATAACAAAGGTTGCAGGCGCCGTGTGCGGTGCGCTTCTTATTTTCCTGCTGGGCAAGTGGGCAGCCGAAGGCCTGTACCATGCGGAAACCCATGCCGAAGCGGCCTATGTGATCGAGGTCGCCGACAGCGCCGCCGAAGCGGAACCCGTCGAGGAAGTGAACTTCGACGAACTGCTGGCCTCAGCCGATATCGAATCCGGTGCCGGTGTGTTCCGCAAATGCTCGGCCTGCCACAAGCTTGACGGGTCGAACGGCACGGGCCCCCACCTTGATGGCGCCGTAAACCGCGATATCGCCTCGGTGGAGGGGTTCAACTATTCCTCCGCCCTGAACGACCTCGAAGGTGCCTGGACCCCCGAAGAGATAAGCGGCTTCATCGAAAACCCGCGCGGCTATGCGCCGGGTACGACAATGGGCTTCGCCGGTCTGCCCAAGCCGCAGGACCGCGCCGACGTGATCGCCTATATTCAAAGCGTTTCAAACTGATCTGATCCGCTTGTATCTGATTGACCAAAGGGCCGCTTGCACATGCAGGCGGCCTTTTTTGTCTCCTGCAGGGGTAGGGTACGGTCAATTTGCCGCCGCTCACGCAAACGCAACTTGTATCCGGTGCTGCTGGCCATTTAGCGTGAGCATGCCATATTGCTTTGCAACACGTCGCCGAACCGATCCCATCGAAAAGGACCGCTATCATGATGTCACGCCACCACCGCCGACCACAGGCCCGCGCCATCGCCAAGGCCCGCAGTGCCACATCGCAAAGGGGTCTTTGGGCGGCAGGGCTTACCGTGTTGCTGGCGTTGGGACTGGCCCTGCCAACCTGGGCCGAAAATCACGGCAGTGACGCGGACAGCGCGGCTGGTGCAGAGATCATCGAGACATACGGATATTCCTTCTACGGCGATCTAAGTTATCCCGAGGACTACAAGAATTTCTCCTACGTGAACCCCGATGCGCCCAAGGGCGGTGAGATTTCGCTGGGTGTGGTGGGCACCTTCGACAGCATGCACCCCTACACCCGAAAGGGGCGTGCCGGGGCGCTGTCGACGATCATGTACGAAAGCCTTCTGGGCGAGGGGCCGACCGGCGCTGCGGTGCCTGCGGATGTCTATGGCGAATCCTATGGCCTTCTGGCCGAGCGGCTGGAATATGACGCCGAAAAGAACTGGGTGATCTTCTACATGCGCCCCGAGGCGCGGTTTTCCGACGGCACGCCCGTCACCGCCCATGACATCGAGTTTTCGCACAACCTGCTTCTGGACGAGGGTTTGAAATCCTACGCCGATGCGGTGCGCCAGCGCATTCCCAAGGTCGAGGTCATCGACGATCACACGATCAAGTTCTACTTCACCCCCGGCATCTCGCGGCGCAGCCTGATCGACCAGGTCGGCGGCGTCCCTGCGTGGTCGAAGGCGTGGTATGAAAAGACCGGCGCAGGGCTGGACGAAAGCCGACTGGACGTCTCGCCCGGTTCCGGCCCCTACATGATCGACAGCGTCGATGTGAACCGCCGCATCGTCTACAAGCGCAACCCTGATTACTGGGGCGCCGACCTGCCGTTCAACGTGGGCCGCAACAATTTTGACCAGATCCGCATCGAGTATTTCGGTGACGACACCGCGTCGTTCGAGGCATTCAAGGCGGGCGAATACACGTTTCGCCGCGAAACGGATTCGCGCAAATGGGCGACGGGTTACGACTTTCCCAAGGTGGAGAGCGGCGCGATAAAGATCGAGAATCTGATTGACGGCGCGCCGCCCGCACCCTCGGGTATCGTGTTCAACCTCGGCTCCGAGCCGCTGAAGGACCGCCGGGTCCGTCAGGCGCTGGCGCTGGCCTTCAACTTTGAATGGACCAACGAAAGCCTGCAATACGGTCTGTTCAGCCAGCGTGCCTCGTTTACCCAGGACACCGAACTGATGGCGACGGGTGTGCCCGAAGGCGACGAATTGGCCCTGCTGGAGAGCTTCGGCGATCTGGTGCCGCAAGAGGTGCTGACGGAACCCGCACTTGTGCCCCACACTTCCAGTCCGGAGCGGCTTCTGGACCGCGGCAACCTGCGCAAGGCGATGCGTCTGCTGGATGATGCGGGCTGGGCCGTGGGCGATGACGGCATGCGCCGCAACGCCCAAGGAGAGCTGCTGAGCATCAACTTCCTGTTCAACTCGGCCGCGTCCGGCACATTGTCGGGCGTCATGGAAAACTACGTCTCGAACGTCGGCAAACTGGGCGTCGACATCACGTTGGAAAAGGTCGATGCGTCGCAATACACCAGCCGCGAGCGCGATCGTGACTATGATCTGGTCTATGATCAATACGGCGCGTTCCTGGGCGCGGGCACGGGTCTGATGCAGCAATACGGATCGGAAACTGCGGCGTTTTCACTGTTCAACCCCGCCGGTCTTGCCAGCCCGCTGGTCGATGCGGCCATTGATGCGGCGTTGAACGCAGAAACCCGCGAGGCGGAAGAGGCGGCGCTGATGGCGTTGGACCGCGCCCTGCGCTATGAATTCTTCATGATCCCGGTCTGGTACAATCCCAACCATTGGGTCGCCTATTACGACCAGTACGAACATCCCGAAACCATCCCGCCGTTCGAACTGGGTTATCTGGACTTCTGGTGGTACGATCAGGAAAAAGCCGACGCCCTGCGCGCGTCCGGCGCACTGAGGTAAACCGCATATGGGCGGCTATATTCTACGACGGCTGGCGTTGGTCCTTCCGACGCTGCTGGGCATTCTGCTGGTTAATTTCGTTCTGACGCAATTCGTGCCCGGTGGCCCGGTCGAACAGGCCATCGCCCGCGCCCAAGGCGGCGGCGACGTGTTCCAGGGTTTTGCCGGGGGCAACAACGACGCCGGAGGCATGGACGCGCTGAACACCGCGTCGGACAGCAAGTACATCGGTGCCCGTGGCCTGCCGCCCGAGTTCATAGCCGAGCTTGAACGCGAGTTCGGCTTTGACAAGCCACCCGTGGAACGCTTTCTGAACATGGTCTGGAATTACATGCGCTTCGACTTTGGCGAGAGCTATTTCCGCTCTGTCAGCGTGGTCGATCTGGTGATCGAGAAACTGCCGGTGTCGATCACCCTTGGCCTGTGGTCGACGCTGATCGCCTACCTGATCTCGATCCCCTTGGGCATCCGCAAGGCGGTCAAGGACGGCTCGCGGTTCGACACATGGACCTCGGGCGCGATCATCGCCGCCTATGCGATCCCCGGCTTTCTGTTCGCGATCCTGCTCCTGGTGCTGTTCGCGGGCGGATCTTATTGGCAGATATTCCCGCTGCGCGGCCTGACGTCGGACAATTTCGACACGCTCAGCGCCTGGGGCAAGGTCAAGGATTACGTCTGGCACATCACCCTGCCGGTACTGGCCAGCACCATCGGCGCCTTTGCCACGCTGACCCTGCTTACCAAGAACAGCTTTCTGGACGAGATCAAGAAACACTATGTCATGACTGCCCGCGCGAAGGGTCTGTCAGAGCGGCGCGTGCTCTATGGTCACGTCTTTCGCAACGCCATGCTGATCGTCATCGCGGGCTTTCCGGCGGTGTTCATCGGCGTGTTCTTCGGCGGCTCGCTGATCATCGAGACGATCTTTTCGCTGGACGGTCTGGGCCGTCTGGGGTTCGAGGCCGCGGTCGCGCGCGACTATCCCATTGTGTTCGGCACGCTGTTCATCTTCGGCCTGATCGGGCTGGTGGTCGGCATCCTGTCGGACCTGATGTATGTGCTGGTCGATCCACGCATTGATTTCGAGCGGAGGGAGGGCTGATGGTCCACGAAACCGATCCCGTCGTGCCTGAGCCGACACCGGGCGTCACGCCCGCCCCGCGCCGCAGTGCATTCGCGATGTCACCTCTGAACAAACGACGCTGGGCCAACTTCAAGAAAAACCGCCGTGCCTTGTGGTCGCTGTGGATATTCGCGGTGCTGTTCGGCTTGAGCCTGTTTGCCGAGTTCCTGGCCTACGACAAGCCGATCCTGGTGAGCTATCAGGGCGAATTCTACACGCCGATCTGGAACTTTTACCCCGAAACCGAATTCGGCGGCGATTTCCAGACCGAGGCCATCTACCGCGATCCGGAGGTGAAATGCCTGATCGCGACGGGCGGCATGGACGCGTGTTTCGACGACCCGGATGCGCTGATCCTGGATGCCGCCGATGGTGAAATCGCGGGTGAACAGATCCAGCGCGGCTGGGCGATCTGGCCGCTGATCCCCTATTCGTTCAACACCGCCGTCGACCGTCCGGGCGCTGCACCCTTGCCGCCCAACAGCCAGAACCTGCTGGGCACCGACGGCACCAAGCGCGACGTGCTGGCGCGGGTGATCCACGGCTTTCGCCTGTCGGTTCTGTTCACGCTGATCGTGACGGGCGCGGCCAGCATCATCGGGATCATCGCGGGCGCGGTTCAGGGGTTTTTCGGCGGCTGGACCGATCTGATCTTTCAACGGATCATCGAAATCTGGTCATCGACGCCCAGTCTGTACGTCATCATCATCATGTTCGCGATATTGGGGCGCAGTTTCTGGCTGCTTGTGTTTCTTCTGGTGCTGTTCAGTTGGACCGGCCTTGTGGGTGTGGTGCGGGCCGAATTCCTGCGCGCGCGCAACCTGGAATACGTGCGTGCGGCGCGCGCACTGGGCGTGGGCAACATGACGATCATGTTCCGCCACATGCTGCCAAACGCGATGGTGGCGACGCTGACGATGCTGCCGTTCATCATCACCGGCACGATCTCGACGCTGGCGATCCTCGATTTCCTCGGCTTCGGTCTGCCCTCTTCGGCCCCGTCGCTGGGCGAGCTGACATTGCAGGCCAAACAGAACCTGCAAGCGCCCTGGCTGGCATTTACTGCCTTCACCGTGTTTGCCGTGATGCTGTCGCTGCTGATCTTCATCTTCGAGGGCATCCGCGACGCCTTTGACCCGCGAAAGACGTTTTCATGACCGACCCGATCCTGAAGGTGGACAACCTGAACGTCTCGTTCCGGCAGGACGGTGCCGTGACGCACGCGGTGCGCGGCGTGTCGTTTACCGTGGCGCGCGGGGAAACCGTGGCGCTGGTGGGCGAAAGCGGTTCGGGCAAGTCGGTGTCGGCGCTGTCGACGGTGTCACTGCTGGGTGACAGTGCTGAGGTCACGGGGTCGGTGCGCTATGACGGGCAGGAAATGATCGGGGCGGATGAAGCGCTGCTGCGCAAGGTGCGCGGCAATGACATCTCGTTCATCTTTCAGGAGCCGATGACCTCGCTGAACCCGCTGCACACCATCGAAAAGCAGCTGACCGAAAGCCTGGCGCTGCACCAAGGCCTTGCGGGCAAGGCGGCGCGCGCGCGTATTCTGGAACTGATGGACAAGGTCGGCATCCGCGACGCCGAAAGCCGTCTGGGCGCCTATCCGCACCAGTTGTCGGGCGGGCAACGTCAGCGGGTGATGATCGCGATGGCGCTGGCCAACCAGCCCGACGTGCTGATTGCGGACGAACCGACGACGGCGCTGGACGTGACCATCCAGGCGCAGATCCTCGACCTGCTGGCCGATCTGAAGCAGACCGAAAACATGGGGATGCTGTTCATCACCCATGATCTGGGCATCGTGCGTCGCATCGCCGACCGGGTGTTCGTGATGCGCCACGGCGAAGTGGTCGAAAGCGGGCTGACGTCCGAGATTTTCGCCAATCCGCAGCACGAATACACCAAGATGCTGCTGGGGGCCGAACCCACCGGCGCGCCCGAGCCTATCGCCGCAGATGCGCCCGTGGTGGCCGAAACCGAACACCTGAAGGTTTGGTTTCCGATCCAGACCGGCCTGATGCGCCGTGTCACCGGCCACGTGAAAGCGGTGAATGACGCCAGCCTTACGGTGCGCGCGGGCGAGACCATGGGGATTGTCGGCGAAAGCGGCTCGGGCAAGACCACGCTGGCGCTGGCGGTCATGCGGCTGATCTCGTCCGAGGGGCGGATCGTCTACATGGGGCAGGACGTGCGCAAATGGTCCACCCGCGAGTTGCGCCGCCTGCGGTCGGAAATGCAGATCGTGTTTCAGGACCCCTTCGGGTCACTCAGCCCGCGGATGACCTGCGAACAGATCATCGCCGAGGGGCTGACGATCCACAAAGTGGACGCGCACCGTGATCGCCGCGAACTGGTCAGCGAAGTCATGGTCGAGGTCGGCCTCGATCCCGCGACGATGGACCGCTACCCGCACGAGTTTTCCGGCGGCCAGCGCCAGCGTATCGCAATTGCCCGCGCTATGGTTCTGCGCCCCAAGCTGGTCGTGCTGGACGAACCCACCAGCGCGCTCGACATGACCGTGCAGGTGCAGATCGTCGAGCTTTTACGCAATCTGCAAAAGAAATACGGGCTGGCCTACCTGTTCATCAGCCACGACCTGAAGGTCGTGCGCGCGATGTCGCATCAGGTGATGGTGATGAAACAGGGCCACGTGGTCGAACATGGCACCGCGGCCGAGATGTTCGACAATCCGCAGACAGAATACACCCAGACGCTGCTGCAAGCGACACACTGAGGCGCGGGGCCTACCGCTTGTCCGGCTCGCCCTTGCGGAGCGGTTGGGTGAACCAGTGACCTTCGGGCACCCAGCGTTTGCGCGGCACATCCGGCTTTTCGTGTTCATGCGCGGTGTCTGTCCGCGTGGCGGTTCTGAAAGTTCTGGCATAAATGTTCAGCATGGCGTGTCCTTTCGCTTTCGTGTTTTCCTCCTTGCTTTATGCGCCTGACGCGGAAACCATGCGACTTAATTGGATTTTTAAAATGTAAGCTGGGGTTTCAAATGGATTGGCGTCACATGCCGCCGCTGGCCGCCTTGCGGGCCTTTGCGGCCTTTGCAGAGCGGGGCACGTTGGCGGGTGCCGGCACCACGCTGGGTGTCAGCCACGCGGCGGTCAGCCAGCAGATCCGCAGCCTTGAGGATCATCTGGGCGTGCCGCTGGTGGACCGGGCGCGGCGCAATCTGGAACTGACCGAAGCCGGGGCAGTATTGGCGCAGGCCTGCAGCGAAGGGTTTGGCAACATCGCCCGCACGGTCGAGGATATCACCGGCGTCAGCGATGCGCGCGCGGTGCACGTGTCGACCACGCCCACCTTCGCCGCGTCCTGGCTGATGCCGCGCCTGCCTGCGTTTCAGGCCGGCAATCCGGGGATCAAGCTGCTGATCGACCCCACGCCGCAACTGGCCGAACTCAGCCCTGGCGGAATAGATCTGGCCATCCGCTACGGCGTCGGGCCCTGGCCGCGCTATGACTGTCAGATGCTCTTGAACTCACCCATCGTGGTGGTCGCCGCGCCCTCGCTGATCGCGGGGCGTCCCGTGGCCACGCCTGCCGATCTGGCCTGCCTGCCTTGGCTGGAGGAGTTGGGCACCACGGAAAGCACCACGTGGCTGCGCAGACAGGGCGTCGAGCAGGGGGCGGCGCTGGCCCATATGCAGATGCCGGGCAATCTGGTGCTGGATGCGGCGCGCAGCGGGCAGGGGATCGCGGTGATCGTCCGCGAATTTGTGGCGGCGGACATCAGGGAGGGGCGTCTGGTGCAATTGTTCGAAGAGCCGCAAGCAGGTGCAGGCTATCATCTGGTGACGCGCCCCGGCGTGATGCGTCCCGGCCTGCGCACCTTCGTGCGCTGGCTGGCGCGGCAGGTTCAGACCTAGCGGCGGGGGTTTACGACGCAGGACCGACCATAAAGCAGGTCATGTTGCGCGCCTGCAGCCGCCGACAGGCCAGATCGGCGGTGTCGCGGGTCATGCCGACGAAATGCGCGTCAAACCCTTGGGGGCGGCGCACGACCTTGCGCAGCGCGCCATCGAGTGTCGACATTTCCGTAAGTGCGGTTTTCAGCAGGATCTTTTCCGCGTGATACCGGCTGGGAAAGCGGCCCACGTTCACGCCCCAGTGGCGTCCGCCCGAGGTGGACAGCCGGGTGACGACTTCGGGCTCGGGCACGGGTTCAGGCGCTGCTTCCGCGACGGTTTCAAGGCTGGCCACGATGGTTTCATCCTCGGGCCGCTGCACGGGGCGCACCGATGTCGATTTGGGGGCCACGACGGCCTCTGCAACGGCAGGCGTGGCGTCAGCCAATGCTGCCGCCTGCGCCTCGACCAGGGCTGCGGAAATGTCGGTGGGCGAAACCACGGGCGGCGGCGCCTGGGCGACAAGAACCGGTTGCGGTGTTTCGCCGGGGCGCAATGTCGGGCGCAGGCTGCGCGTGATCGCACCCGATACGCGGATCACCTTGCCGGTTGCACGCACGCCGTTTCCGGCCACCTGGATGGTCTTGCTGCCGTCCGCCTGCACGTCGCTGTCCGACATCAGCACGGGCTCGTCGGTATAGACCGGGCCGCCTGGCTTGCGGACAGGTGCGTTGCTGGGCGCGCGGCGAAAGCCGAGGTCCATCAGTTCCGCCACCTTTGCGTTGCGCGACGCGGTCGATTTGCCACCGAAGACGGTGACGATGACACGCTCGTCGCCGCGCTGCGCCGACGCCGTCAGGTTGAACCCGGCGGCGCGTGTATAGCCCGTCTTGATCCCGTCCGCGCCCTTGTAGGCGGCCAGAAAGCGGCGGTTGGTGTGATAGACTGTCGTGCCGCCCGCGTCCGCAGACGTGCGCGAGAAGAGGTTGTAGTATTGTGGATAATCATAAAGCAGATGCCGACCCAGGATCGTCATGTCCTGCGCCGTGCTCAGGTGCCCTTCTTCGGTCAGCCCGTGCATGTTCTTGAAGGTGGTGCGGGTCATGCCAAGCGCCTTGGCCGTGCGGTTCATGCGCCGTGCAAACGCGGCCTCCGATCCGCTGATCCCCTCGCCGATGGCCGTGGCCGCATCGTTCGCGGACTTGACTGCGGCGGCGCGTACCAGATAGCGCAGCTTGATTTTCTGGCCCGCGCGCAGCCCCAGTTTCGACGGCTCTTCCGCCGCCGCCTTTTTCGAGACGGTCACCAGCGTATCCATCGTGATCTCGCCGTTCGAGACCGCTTCGAACGCAATATAAAGCGTCATCATCTTGGTCAGCGATGCGGGATGCAGACGCGATGTGGCGTTGTGTTCATGCAGAACCTCGCCGGTGCGCGAATCGATCACATAGGCGGCATAGGGTGCAGCGATCGCGCTGAGCGGCAAAACCACCAGCATCCACAGTGCAATGAAAACGAATAGCCCGAAACGGGCCGACTGGGTGCGCCGAACCTTCACTGGAAACCTGCCTTTGTTAACTGCCTCGTGACCCCCGATTTTTCCGGGTGGCCGATATTATTAATAAAAGGCTAGCATAGGTTGCATTGCGAATAAACCCTTATGATTAAGGGAAATAAGGAAATCCGCCGATGCGTGGCCCCCACATTTAGGGGTTGCTCAGTCAACGGTGTCCAGACCCGGTAATGTGGCGGAAATGTGGCGCAGCCTGCCCGATTTGGCAGCCGAGACTCAGCGGTGTTTCGACAGCAGATCGGGCAGTTCTCCCAAGTCGGCAATCTCAAGGAATCGCGGGTGCGTGTCGGGTGTGTCGGCGTGTTCCATATCCCACAAAAGGTCGTGCGGGACATGCACGCCCCAGCCCCCGGCCTCAAGCATGGGGCGCACGTCCGAAGCCAGCGAATTGCCGATCATCATGCCGCGCGCAGCGCCGTCATAGGCGTCGAATATGCGCGTATAGGTTGCTTGTATCTTGGCCGATACAATCTGGACGTCGGAAAACATCTCGCCCAGACCGGACTGCGCAACCTTGCGTTCCTGATCCAGCAGATCGCCCTTCGTGATCAACAAGACGGGACCGACCGCCTGTGCCGCCCGCAAGGCGTCGACGGCATGGGGCAGCAGATCGACGGGGTGTTGCAGCATGTCCTGACCGGCTGCGATCAGCTCGGCGATGACCGATCCGGGCACCTTGTTGTCCGTCACCTCAAGCGCGGTTTCGATCATCGACAGAACGAAGCCTTTGATCCCGAAACCGTAATGCCCGATATTGCGCCGCTCGGCCTCGAGCAGGCGGGCCATCAGCGCGTTGCCGTCCATATGCGGGGCCAGCAGTTCGGCAAACCGCTCCTGTGTCAGCTTGAAGAAACGCTCGTTGTGCCAGAGCGTATCGTCAGCATCGAAGGCAATTGTCGTCAAGGTTTGCGCCATAGCCGGGACTGCCTCTTTTCATGAGCCGCTTGGACGTTATATAGAGACCAAACAGAGAGACAACGGATTCAGGTGACGGTTTTGAAACTCCGAGAGACGCATATGATGGCGGGCAGGAACGAGGATGACGGCGACAGCTCGGTCATCACCGAAACCAAGCCCAAGACCAAGCGGCCTCCGTTGTACAAGGTGATGCTGCTGAACGACGATTACACGCCGATGGAATTCGTCGTGCTGGTGCTGGAACGCTTCTTTGGTCTGAACCACGCGCAGGCCTTCGAGATCATGCTGACCGTTCACAAGAAGGGGCTGGCCGTGGTCGGCGTCTTCAGTCACGAGATCGCCGAGACGAAAGTGGCGCAGGTGATGGATTTTGCCCGGCGGCATCAGCATCCGCTGCAGTGCACCATGGAAAAAGAAGACTGACGGTGATGTGTTCGCCGGGTCATTGGGCCGCTTCCCCGACCGGGAAGCGAGATATGTTCATGCAATATTTCAAGATGTCGGCGCCATGATCGGTGCACGTCTACCGCTGGCAATCGAGGCCGGGTTCGACACGTCGGGGCGCGTTGTGGTCTTTGCGCCCGCCGTCGGGGCGGACCTGAGCGCACTGCCGCAGTGCGAGGTCATCTCGCCCCTGCGCCCGGTGCACGACCATTTCGAGGCTCTGGGCCTGACCTGCCGCACCGCTCCCGAAGGGCGATATGACGCCGCCGTGGTCTGCGTGCCACGCGCCAAGGCCGAAGCGCACGCACTGATCGCCGACGCCTGTGCGGTGACCGACGGCAAGGTGCTGATCGACGGGCAGAAGACCGACGGCATCGACAGCATGCGCAAGGAGATGCGCAAGCGGGCCGACGTGACCGAAGCCATATCGAAGGCGCACGGCAAGCTGTTCTGGATGCAGGCAAGCGACGCTTTTGCAGACTGGGCACAAGGCCCAGCCCTGACCGACGGTGGATTCTGGACAGCTCCGGGCGTGTTTTCCGCCGATGGCATCGACCCCGCGTCGGAAATGCTGGCGGCGGCGCTGCCCGACAAGCTGGGCAAGCAGGTCGCCGATCTGGGTGCGGGTTGGGGGTTTCTGTCGGCCCACATCCTGACCCGCGGCGACGTCGAGGCGGTGCATCTGGTCGAGGCGCATCATCTCGCGCTGGAATGTGCCAAGCGCAACGTGACCGATCCGCGTGCACAGTATCACTGGGCGGATGCGACCCGGTGGGCTCCCAAAGGGCGCATCGACACGGTGGTGATGAACCCGCCGTTCCACACCACGCGAGACGCCGACCCTGCGCTCGGGCAGGCCTTCGTGGCGGCAGCGGCAAGGGTGTTGACCCCGCAGGGCAGCCTGTGGATGGTGGCGAACCGGCATCTGCCCTACGAGACGGCACTGGACCAGCAATTCGCCCGCGTCGAGGACATGGGCGGCGACGGACGGTTCAAACTGACACGGGCGACCAAGCCCAGACGCAGGACATAAGGATCAGGCGATGTCATTTTCGATTTCGGGCAAGACGGCGATCGTGACGGGGGCGGCCAACGGCATCGGCTTGGCCATCGCACGGCAGTTCGCCGACAAGGGCGCCAACGTGATGTGCGCCGACATGGATGAAAAGGCGCTGATCCAGCAGCTTGGCGACAAGACGGACGAGGGCAAGATCCGCTATTTCGCAGGCGACCTGCGCCAGCGTCTGACCATCGCCAACCTGGTTTCGGCCACCATCGACGCCTTTGACGATGTCGATATTCTGGTGAACGCCTCGCGCCAGGTGATGCCGACCGACGCGCTGGACGTGGACGACACCAGCGTCGAGACGCTGCTGGAGCAGAACCTGATGACCTCGCTGCGCCTGACGCAACAGGTGGCACGCCGCATGATCAAGCAGGCCGAAGGGCAGACAGAGGGGCAGGTGGGGTCGATCATCAACCTGTCGTCCATCGCCGCACGGCACACGCGCCCCGAACTTCTGGGATATTCCATCGCCTCTGCGGCGCTTGAACAGATGACGCGGTCGATGGCGCTTGCGCTGGCGCACAACCGGATCAGGGTGAACGCCGTGGCCTTTGGCTCGGTGATGTCGGCCTCGCTCAAGTCGTCGATCATGGACCACCGCGAATGGCGCGAAGACATCGAGAACCATACCCCGCTAGAACGGATCGCCAGCCCCAGCGAACTGGTGGACGCGGTGCAATTCCTGGCTTCGGAAGGGGCCGGTTTTATCACCGGCGAGACGATCACGGTTGACGGCGGGCGCAGCCTGCTGGACCCTGTCCGCGCACCGGCACACTGAGGCGACCCAATGACAGATGACTTTCTAGCCGAGAAGACCCAAGCCAGCGACTGGTTCCGCAGCCTGCGCGACGAGATCGTCGCGGCCTTCGAAGGGCTGGAACAGAGCCACGACACCGGCCCGCTGTCGGATGCAGAGCCCGGCACGTTCGAGGTGACCGAGACCAGCCGCGCGTCGGACGACGGCTCGGACGCGGGCGGCGGATTGATGAGCGTGATGCGCGGCGGGCGCGTGTTCGAAAAGGTCGGCGTCAACGTTTCGACCGTCTACGGCACGCTGGGCGAACGCGCGCAGGCGGCGATGGCCGCGCGCAAGGGCATTCCCGGCATGAAGGACGATCCGCGTTTCTGGGCCTCGGGCATCAGTCTGGTGGCACATATGCAGAACCCGCATGCGCCTGCGGTCCACATGAACACCCGCATGTTCTGGACCCCGCACGCATCGTGGTTCGGCGGTGGCTCGGACCTGAATCCTTGCATCGAATACGCCGAAGACACGGCGCATTTCCACGCCACCCAACAAGCCCACCTGGACCCGCACGGAGCTGACTTGTACCCGCGTCTCAAGGCTTGGGCCGACGAATATTTCTATATCCCGCACCGCAAACGGGCGCGTGGCGTCGGCGGTATTTTCATGGACGACCATTCGACCGGCGACTGGGAGGCCGATTTTGCCCTGACGCAGGACATCGGGCGGGCATTTTTGCCGGCCTATGTCCCGCTGGTTGCGGCGCGGCGCGTGATGCCGTGGGACGCGGCGGACAAGGACGCACAGCTGGTGCACCGTGGCCTCTATGCCGAATACAATCTGGTTTATGATCGCGGGACCAAGTTCGGGCTGGAAACCGGCCACGACGCCAATGCGGTGCTGATGAGCCTGCCGCCTCTGGCCAAGTGGGTCTGAGCGCTAGGACCTGCGCCAGCCCGCTTCCATCATCGCCGCGCGGTAGTTGGGCGCCGTGCGCATCCGGTCGCCCAGACCCTTGGTCAGCAGCAGCCCGTGCATCCTGGGCAATTGCCAGCAGGGAACGTGCATCACCATGTGATGTTCCAGGTGATAGTTGACGTAATAAGGCGCGACCAACGTGCGGGCGATGGGGCCTGCATGGGTTGTGCGCACGTTCTGCAAGGGATTGTCGGACTGCTCGACCGCGCCGTGTTCCGCGATGTTGCGCACGCGCAGGACGAACTGGAACCACGTCAGATACGGCAGCAGCCAGAAGGCCAGCCCCCACCACCATGTGCCGATCAGACTGATGGCAAGTGCCACGCCGATGAACACCGGAAAGGCGCGGCCGAGCGTGTTCGACTTGAACGCCTGCGCCGATTGCGATTTGGCCGCGTCGATCGCGTCGTGATCGCCCGCAAGCTTGATGAACATGGCGATCTGGCCTGCCAGTTGCTTGACCCCCGTCTGCCCCGTCAGGTCGCGCAGGAACTTGCGCCGCATCGACGCGTGGCTGGTCGGGAACTTCTGGCTGAGCGCCAGGTCGGGGTCCTTGTCGGTCTGGGTAAAGCGGTGGTGCGTCAGGTGGTAGTGACGGTAGGCGTGCAGGTCGGCCATGATCGGCCAGCCGCAGAGCCATTCTCCGACCCAGTCGTTCAGCCTGCGCGATTTGAAGAGGGCACTGTGCGCGGCCTCGTGCATCAGGATGGCAAGGCCAAGTTGACGCGAGCCGATCAGCACGACCGCCAGCAGGAACGTGGCGGGATTGGGCCAGAGCGCGAAGAGGGCGATCGCCAGCGCGATCACGCCCCAGCAATGCAGCACAAGCCAGGCGCCCATCAGGTCCGAGCGTCTGGCAAGGGGGCGAATCTCGTCGCTGCTGAGGTAGGCTTTGCCGGGTGTCATGGGGAAATCGTGGCGTCTTGGGCTCGTGTGCGTCAAGTGGGACGTGACGTTTCGTAGGGGGCGCTGCCCCGGCGCTGGCGCGCCTCCCCCGGAGTTTACAGGGCAAGATGAAAGGGTGTCAGTGCCAGTCGAAGAAGTCGGGCCCGGCCTTGACCAGCAGCTCCTGTGCCAGATCGCGGCCCATGTCGGCACCCGTGGCGATGGGCCCCGAGCGGCTGCCCTTGATCGCCTCGGAGCCGTCGGGGCGCAGCACTTCGCCGCGCAGATGCAGCGTGTCGCCGTCGAGCAGGGCAAGGCCCGCGATGGGTGTCTCGCAGGATCCGTCGAGGGTGGCGAGAAACGCGCGCTCCGCCGCGAGGCGCTGGCCCGTGGGGTTGTCGTGGATCGCGGCCAGCAGTCGGGCGGTGGCGGCATCGTCTGCGCGCCGCTCGATGCCGATGGCACCCTGGGCGATGGCGGGCAGCATCTCGTCGGGGTCGATGGGCGCGGCGGGCACATCCGTCATGTTCAGGCGGTTCAGCCCTGCTGCGGCCAGAAAGGTGGCCTCGGCCACGCCATCGTCGAGCTTGCGCAGGCGGGTCTGCACGTTGCCGCGAAATTCGACCACGTTCAGGTCGGGGCGGCGGTGCAGCAACTGCGCCCGGCGGCGCAGCGACGAGGTGCCGACGGTGGCCCCCAGCGGCAGGTCCGCGATTGTGCTGTGGGTGGGCGAGACAAAGGCATCGCGCACATCCTCGCGCGGCAGGTAAGTGTCGAGCAGCAGGCCGGGGGGCTGTTCGGTCGGCATGTCCTTCATCGAGTGGACCGCGATGTCGATCTTGGCCGAGGAGAGGTCCTGTTCGATCTCGCGGGTGAAGAGACCCTTGCCGCCGATCTCTTTCAGCGGGCGGTCCTGGATCAGATCGCCGGTGACCTTGATCACCACGATCTCGAACGCCTCTTGCGGCAGATCGAAGGCCGCGGCCAGACGCTGCCTTGTCTCGTAGGCCTGCGCCATCGCCAGCGGCGATCCACGGGTGCCGATTTTCAAGGGGCGGTCTGGGCTTGGCAGGGTCACGTCACGCGGGCCTTCGCTTGGGGAAAAAATGTGTCACGTTGTCCTGCCATTGCACGCCCGACTTGACAAGTGCCCCGCGCCAATAGACCCCGGAGGCACCAACAAGGGGACAGCGGATGACCGAGAGCAAGACGATTTTGCGCGCATTGGCAGGCGAGACACAGGCGGTGCCGCCGATCTGGATGATGCGCCAGGCGGGGCGCTATCTGCCCGAGTACAAGGCCACGCGCGCGCAGGCGGGCGATTTCCTGTCGCTGTGCTACAACCCCGAGCTTGCCTGCGAGGTCACGCTGCAGCCCATCCGCCGCTATGGCTTTGACGCCGCGATCCTGTTTGCCGACATCCTGCTGGTGCCGCAGGCGCTTGGTGCCGATCTGTGGTTCGTGACCGGCGAAGGCCCGCGTCTGAGCACCGTGACCACGCAAGCGGATTTCGACAAGCTGGGGCCGGTCGAGGACATTCACGAGACGCTGTCGCCGATCTACCAGACTGTGCGCCTGCTGACCGAGGCGCTGCCGCGCGAGACCACGCTGATCGGCTTTGCCGGTGCGCCCTGGACCGTGGCCACCTATATGATCGCGGGCCAAGGGACCAAGGATCAGGGGCCTGCGCACGCGCTGAAGGCCGAGAATGTTGCCCTGTTCGAGGCGCTGCTGGAGCGGATTACGCTGGCAACCATCGAATACCTGTCGGCACAGATCGACGCCGGCGCCGAGGTGGTCAAGATCTTCGACAGCTGGGCCGGTTCGCTGAAGGGTGCGGATTTCGACCGCTACAGCCTGGAGCCCGCCCGCCAGATCACTGCTGCGCTCAAGGCGCGCCATCCCGGTATCCCGATCATCGGCTTCCCGCGCGAGGCGGGCGAGAAATACGTAGGCTTCGCCAAGGCGACCGGCGTCGATTGCGTGGCGCTGGACAATTCGGTTTCGCCCGAATGGGCGGCGGCCAATGTGCAGGTCGATGGCTGCGTGCAGGGCAACCTGGCCTCGCATCACATGGTGACGGGGGGGCAGGCGCTGGTGGACGAGACGCGCGCGATCGTCAACGCGTTCTCGAACGGGCCGCATATCTTCAATCTGGGCCACGGAATCACGCCGGATGCAGACCCGGACAACGTGCAGCGGATGATAGATACGGTTCGCGAAGGATAAGCTGCGTTTCAGGGTTGACCTGACCGCGTGGCTGTCATACTTCGCACGCCGATGGCGCGGTAGCTCAGTTGGTTAGAGCGATCGACTCATAATCGATAGGTCGGGAGTTCAAGTCTCCCCCACGCCACCATTCTCCAACCTTGATATCCGGATTTGACGGCTCGCAATGCGGCGGGCCCGACTGACGCCCGCCGCTTGCGCGGCAATCTGAGTGCGGGAGTTCAAGTCTCCCCCACGCCACCATTCTCCAACCTTGATACCCGGATTTGACGGCTCGCAATGCGGCGGGCCCGACTGACGCCCGCCGCTTGCGCGGCAGTCTGAGTGCGGGAGTTCAAGTCTCCCCCACGCCACCACTCTTCAGCCAACATATCTTTTCAAGCGGCCCGTTCAGTCCCGCAAACGCGGCAGGGCCCAGCCCGCGATGCTGACCGCCAGCGTGATGCGAAACAGATGGTGCACGGTGACGGCCACCGGGCTGATCCCCAGGCTCAGCGCCACCAGACCCATCTCGGTCACGCCGCCGGGGGCAAGGCTGATGATCAGCGCGATCAGCGGCAAGCTGGACCAGGGGGCAAGAAGTGCGGCAAAACCCACCGCCACCGACAGCATCACCGCGACGCTGACGCAGCCAAACCCGAAGGCACGCGCAAGACTGCGCAAGGACGACCCCGCGAACAGCACGCCAAGTCCCGCGCCGATCACCAGTTGCGCGCCCGCCAGCAGCCAGACGGGGCTGGCCACATCCAGAAACCCGGTGCCGTGGGCAATGGCACTGAGCAGCATGGGACCGATCATGTAGGAAGCGGGCAGGCGAAACTTGCGTCCGATAAATACCCCGATGACGCAGAGCAACGCCAGCTCCGCGAGGTCCAGAAGCCCCGCGTTCGTCGCGTCGAACGACTGGCCCGCGGCACTGCCGACCACGATGCCGGTCATCAGGTAATAGACCGTGGGAACCGCGATGATGACCAGCACCACGCGGGCGAAATGCTGGGTGCTAAGCAGGCGCGGATCGGCACCGGCGGCCTCGCCCAGCGTCACTGCCTCGATCAGACCGCCGGGCATGGCAGCGAAAAATGCCGTCACGCGGTCCAGCTTTGCCAGCCTGCGGTAGATCAGAAAGCTCAGTCCATGTGTGATCAGCACGAAGGGCACCACTGCCAGCACCGACAGCCACAGTTGCGGCAGCTGTTCCAGCAGCGAAGGCGAGAACGTCGCACCGATCATCACGCCGATCAGCGACACGCTGGCCTTGCGAAGCACTTGCAGGACCGGGCGCGGGGCGGTTTCGGGCACCCCTGCGCTGCGCCAGATCGACCATGCGCCGACGGTGATCAGCGCGCCCAGCAGAAACGGCAGCGGTGTGCCAAGCCAGACGGCAAGGGCCGCGCCGAGCGCGCCGACCAGCAGGATCAATCCGGTCGGGCGCGCCTCGAGGCGCAGATCGGCGAGGGTCAGGGGCATATGCGTGTCAATCTGTTCGGGACATTGAGTTGCGCCATTTGCACAGAGACCCTGCCCGAGTTCCAGACCAGTCTGACGATTCTGGCAAGCTAGGGGCGGCTGCCGGAGGGGCGAGCCAAGCGTTTTAAACGACCCGAAACGGGATTTTTGGACAAAAAAATCGGCGTCGGACAACGGTGTTTGGCATTATCGTGCAAACATCTGCGCGCCTGTCGCGCGAAATGCGCTATAAACCGGGGTTTGCATCATGAAACGCGCAGGAACTGCCGGGCAAAACGATCGGTCCATAGCCAAGTTTTGATCTATCTTGCACTATTGCCCCATGCGCGCTTGGTCAGAGGCGCGCACAAAGGTTACAAATTTGGGTGACAGGCCAACGACCTTGCCCTACCAATCTGCCGCAACGACACAAGACCGATGCGCCGCAAGAGCGCATCCTTAGGGAGGAAGACCATGAACATCACACGTAAATCATTCATGTCACTGGCAGGCGCCGCCGCGCTGGCGCTGGGGATGGGGAGCGCACCTGCGTCCGCGCAAGAGGTCACGCTGAGCCTGCACCAGTTCCTGCCCGCGCAGGCCAACGTGCCGCGCCTGGTGCTGGACGTCTGGGCCGACAATGTCGAGGAAGACAGCAATGGCCGCATCAAGATCGACCGCTATGCGTCGATGCAGCTGGGCGGCACGCCGCCCGAGCTGATCGACCAGGCCATCGACGGCGTGGCCGATATCGTCTGGACCGTGGTCGGCTACACGCCGGGCCGCTATCCGTCGACCGAAGTGTTCGAGCTTCCCTTCATGATGACCAATGCCCGCGCGGCCAGCCGCGCCTATTGGGAAATGTATGAAAAGCACATGAAGGACACAGAGTTCAAAGACGTACATATTCTGGGCACTTGGGTACATGGTCCGGGCATGATCCACGCCAACCGCGAGATCAACGTTCCCGGTGACATGCAGGGTCTGAAAATCCGGGGCGGTTCGCGTCTGATCAATGACTACCTGTCGGTTCTGGGTGCGACACCCGTCGGCATGCCGGTTCCCGCCGTGCCCGAGGGCCTGTCCAAGGGCGTGATCGACGGCACCACCATCCCGTGGGAAGTCACCAGCGCGCTGAAAGTGCCGGAACTGGTGAAGAACCACACCGAGTTTGAAGGCAAGGCGCTTTATGTGCTGACCTTCGTTCTGGCGATGAACAAGGACCGCTATGAAGCGCTGCCCGATGATCTGAAAAAGGTGATCGACGACAACTCCGGTCTGGAATTCTCGGTGTTCGCCGGCGGCACACAGGCCGATTCTGACGCACCCGCCCGCGAGGCTGCCGTGGCCATGGGCAACAACATCGTGACCGTGTCGGAAGAAGACGCGAAAGCATGGCGTGACGCGGCCCAGCCCGTCTACGACAGCTGGGTGGCCGACATGGACAGCAAGGGCATCGACGGTCAGGCGCTGATCGACGAAGCCACCATGCTGATCGAAAAATACACCGAGTGATCTGACCGGTGCGCTGCGGCGTGTGAAGACACGCGCCGCAGCCTTTTTATCTCCAATCATCCCGAAAAACCGGAGTTCCCATGACACGCCTGGTCACCTGGCTTGCCCGTATTGCCGCCATCCTGGGCGGTCTGGTTCTGGTCGCACTGATCGTGCTGACGACCCTGTCGATCTTGGGCCGCTCCCTGAACAAGCTGTTTCACACCGAGTTTGCGCAGACCTCGTTCGGTGGCCTGTCGAACTGGGCGATCAATCTGGGCGTGGGTGAAATCAACGGCTCTTACGAATTGCTCGAGGCGGGCGTGGCCTTTGCCATCTTTGCGTTCTTTCCGGTCTGCCAGCTTTATTCGGCCCATGCGACTGTGGATGTGTTCACCTCTGCCTTGCCGCCACGTGCGTTGCATGCGCTGCGGGCGTTCTGGGAAATCGTCCTGTCAGCCACCATCGTGTTCCTGACGGTGCGGCTGGGTGACGGGATGATGCGCTATGTGAACAACGGCGAAACCACGCTGTTCCTGCAATTTCCCGTCTGGTGGAGCTATGCCGCCAGCCTTGCCGCCGCGACCGTCGCCTCGCTTACGGCGATCTACTGTGCCTGCGCCCGCGTTGCCGAAGTGGCCCTGGACCGCGACATCATGCCAAACGACGAGCCGGGGGAATAACCGACGATGCAATGGTTTCTTGATCTGCTGCCGCTGGCAGACCTCAGTCGGCTTGAGCTTGGATTCTGGTCGTTCCCGATCCTGCTGGGGCTGATATTTTTGCGCGCGCCCATTGGCCTTGCGATGCTGCTCTGCGGTTTTGGCGGCTGGTATTTCGCGATGAACGGCAACCCCACGCCGCTGCTGGCCAAGCTGAAGTCCGAGACCTATTCGACCTTTTCCAGCTATTCGCTGACCATCATCCCGATGTTCCTGCTGATGGGCCAGTTCGCCACGCTCTCGGGCATGTCCACGTCACTGTTCAAGGCCGCCGAAAGCTTTCTCGGTCACCGTCGCGGCGGTGTCGCGATGGCTGCCGTGGGTGCCTGCGCGGGCTTCGGCGCGATCTGCGGGTCGTCTTTGGCCACCGCCGCCACCATGAGCCGCGTGGCCCTGCCGGAACTGCGCCGCTACGGCTATTCGGGCGGATTTTCCACCGCCACGCTGGCCGCAGGCGGCACGCTTGGCATCCTGATCCCGCCATCGGTCATTCTGGTGCTCTACGCGATCATCACCGAACAGAACATCGCCAAGCTGTTTCTGGCGGCCTTCATCCCCGGCATCCTCGCGGCGTTGGGATATGTACTTACAATCTCGATTTATGTACGTCTTTACCCCGATTCCGCTGGCACGCGCGAACCGCAGCCGATGTCGGAACGCTGGGCGGCGCTGGGCAAGACATGGCCTGTGCTGCTGATATTCGGCCTTGTCGTGGGCGGTATCTATGCGGGCTGGTTTACGCCGACCGAAGGCTCCGCCGTCGGGGCCGCAGGCACTGGGCTCGTGGCACTGGTGTCTGGCAACCTCAATTGGGCCGTCTTCCGCGAGTCGCTGATCGGGACGGCCAAGACCACAGCGATGATCTTTTTCATCGTGCTCGGCGCGGCCTTCTACAACGGCTTTCTGGCCCTGTCGGGCGTGCCGCAATTCATGGCCGATTACGTGCTGGGCCAAGGCCTTAGCCCATGGGTCGTGCTGATCATCATCCTGCTGTTCTACCTGATTTTCGGCTGCCTGATGGACAGCCTGTCGATGATCCTGCTGACCGTGCCGATCTTCTTCCCCGTCATTTCGGCGATGGATTTCGGCATGTCGCCCGAGCATGTGGCGATCTGGTTCGGTATCCTGGTGCTGATCGTGGTCGAGGTTGGATTGATCACGCCGCCGGTGGGCATGAACCTCTTCATCATCAACGCGATGGACCGCAGCACACCGATCACCGAAACCTACAAGGCGGTGATGTTCTTTGTCGGCAGCGATATCGTCAGGGTCGCGATCCTCGTGGCATTCCCGGCGATCACGCTGTTCCTGATCCCCTGACAGGTGCTGAAATGACCCATACGCCGATCCTCGCCCCACATTCCGTGACGCGCGAGGATCGTGCCGACGGGTCGATCCTGCTGAGTGCTGACGCTCCCTTGGGCGAGGTGGCACGCAACAGCGGTGTCTGGCTGGACCATTGGGCGCGGGCGACACCCGATGCGGTGTTTCTGGCAGAACGCTCTGGGACCGGCTGGCGGCAAGAGAGTTACGCGAGCGCGCGGCAAAAGGCGCGGGCGATTGCGGGGTGGTTTCTGGGGCAGGGGATGGGCGCGGACACGCCCGTTCTGATCCTGTCGGGCAATGGCATCGACCACGCGTTGCTGACCCTGGGCGCGCATTACGTCGGCGTGCCGACGGTGCCGGTGGCCGAGCAATATACGTTGATCCCGGCGGCGCAGGCGCGGCTGGATTATGTGGTGAACCTGATCAAACCCGCGCGGGTGTTCGCCGCTGACGGGGCCACCTATGCGGCGGGTCTGGCGCGTGCTGGTTGTCCTGCGATTGCATCCCGACCCGCTGACACAGGCGCCACGCCCTTTGCCGATCTGCTGGCACATTCTGATGCGGGTGTGGATGCGGCCTTTGCCAAGGTCGGGCCCGATACAATCGCGAAAATCTTGCTCACCTCGGGCTCCACCTCGGACCCCAAGGGCGTGCTGACCACCCAGCGGATGATGACCACCAACCAGACGCAACTGGCCCAGGGCCTTCCGTTCCTTCGTCAACGGCCCCCGGTGATCGTGGACTGGCTGCCGTGGAACCACGTCTTTGGCGGGTCGCACAATTTCAACATGGTGCTGTCGGGCGGCGGCAGTCTCTATATCGACGACGGCAAACCGCTGCCTGCGCTGTTTGGCCGGACGCTGGAAAACCTGTCGCTGGTGTCCGGAACCGTCAGTTTCAACGTGCCCGTGGGCTTTGCCCAGCTGCTGACGGCGCTGCGCAGCGATGCCGCCCTGCGCGAAAGCTATTTCCGCGATCTCGACATGATCTTTTACGCAGGCGCGTCCCTGCCGCAGGAAACCTGGCAGGGGCTCGAGGATCTGGCGGCGCAGACCGGGCGGCGCGTGCCGCTGATCACTTCGTCCTGGGGGCTGACGGAAACCGCACCCGGCGCGCTGTTGCAGCAGGTGCCGACCAAGGGCGCGGGCATCGTCGGCGTGCCCCTGCCCGGTGTCACGGTCAAGCTGGTGCCGGATGCCGACATGCGCTGCGACGTGCGGGTCAGCGGCCCATCGATCATGCAAAGCTATCTGAACAATCCGACCAAGACCGCCGAAGCCTTTGACGATGAGGGGTTCTTTATCACCGGGGACGCGATGCGATTTGTCGATCCTGACGTGCCGAACCTGGGCCTGCGCTTCGACGGCCGGATTTCCGAAGATTTCAAGCTGATGACGGGCACATGGGTGCAGGCGGCAAACCTGCGGCTTGAGATGCTGGGCGTGCTGGCGCCCTATGTGACGGATATCATCGTGACGGGGCAGGGGCGCGACCAGATCGGCCTGCTGATCCTGCCCAATCGCGCCGCGATCGAAAAGGTCGGCATGACGCTGCAGAGCGAGGCAGGGGCCTGCACCTGCACGGCGCTGGCGGACATCCTGCGCGAGCAGCTTCGGGCCAAGGCGGCCCAGGCGACAGGCTCTGCCACCCGTGTCACCCGCGCGCTGATTCTGTCGGACCCGCCCGACATGGGCGAGGGCGAGGTCACCGCGAAGGGCAACATCAACTTCGCCAAGTTGCTGGCCCGGCGCGCGGCGATGGTCGATCGGCTTTATGATGATGCCGATCCGGCCACCATCGCCATCTAGGCCCCTATTCTTGCACTAAGTTGCGCAAACATGGCGCCCCTGTTGCGGTATCCGGAAATTGGCGCACGATAGCGCACATTACCGATGTCTTTGGGAGGAGCGTCAATGGGCACCTTAGCCAGCGCAAATGCGGCCAGCTATTTTGTGGATCGTCATGTCGGGGAGGGGCGCGGCGACAAGACTGCCTTTTGCGAATATGGCAGCGGGCGCAGTCTGACCTACGGAGCGCTGGCAGAGGCGTCGGGGCGCGTGGCGGCGGCGCTTGGGCAGCATGGCATTGTGCCTGAACAGCGCGTTGCGATTCTGGTGCTGGACACAATCGAATTTCCGCAGATCTTTTGGGGTGCGATCAAGGCCGGGGTCATCCCGATCCCGCTGAACACGTTGCTGGCCACCTCTGTCTACGACGTGATCCTGCGCGACAGCCGCGCGACGACGCTGTTCGTCTCCGAGATGCTCTATGAAACCGTCGCCCCGGTGCTGGCGGATAACCCCTATATCAGACATGTCATCCTGATCGGTGACACGGCCCATGCCGACACGATCACCTATCGCGACTTTCTCGACAGCACTGCGCAAACGGCCCCCGCGTTCGACGCCTGCCCGGACGAGGTGGCGTTCTGGCTCTATTCCTCGGGCTCGACCGGTCAGCCAAAGGGCGTGCACCACATCCATTCCAGCCTGAAGGCCACCGCCGACACCTATGGCGCGCAGGTCTTGGGCATGCGCGAGGACGATGTGGTCTATTCGGCGGCCAAGTTCTTTTTTGCCTACGGGCTTGGCAACGCGATGACGTTTCCGATGGCGGTTGGTGCCACCACTGTGCTGTTCGCGGGCCGCCCGACGCCGGACGTGGTCACCGACATCCTGAACACGCAGCAGCCGACCGTGTTTTGCGGGGTGCCGACGCTCTATGCCGCGATGGTGGCTTTCATGGACAGAAACGGCACCGCCAAGGCCCCCCTGCGCACCTGCATTTCCGCAGGCGAAGCACTGCCGGAAGACATCGGCACGCGGTGGGAAAAGCACACCGGCGTCGAGATCCTCGACGGGGTCGGATCGACCGAGATGCTGCATATCTTCCTCAGCAACCGCCCCGGTGACGTGGTCTATGGCACCTCCGGCGTCCCGGTGCCCGGCTATTCCGTGCGACTGGTCAACGAGGCGGGCGAAGAGGTGGCTGTGGGCGAGGTCGGCGAGTTGCTGGTGCAGGGCGACAGCGCGGCAGGCGGCTATTGGAACCAGCGCGAGAAATCGCGCAACACGTTCGAAGGCGTCTGGACCCGCACCGGCGACAAATACGAATGCCGCGCCGACGGGCGGTTTGTCTACTGTGGGCGCACCGACGACATGTTCAAGGTCTCGGGCATCTGGGTCAGCCCCTTCGAGGTCGAAAGCGCCATCATCAGCCATCCGCACGTGCTGGAAGCCGCGGTGGTCGCCGCGCGCGATGCCGACGGGCTGGAAAAGCCCAAGGCTTACGTGGTGCTGAACGCGGGCGTGTCCCCGGACGGGATCGAGGCGGCGCTGAAAGAGCATGTGAAGACCAAGATCGGCAAATGGAAATATCCGCGCTGGATCGCCTGTGTCGATGAATTGCCCAAGACGGCAACCGGCAAGATCCAGCGCTTTAAATTGCGAGAGGATGCATGATGGACTGGACCAACGGATTTATCGAGATCGACGGGACGTCGCTGGAGTATGCCTGTTTCGGCGCGGCTCCGGGGGACGCACCCACGCTCGTAATGCTGCACGAGGGGCTAGGCAGCGTGGCGCATTGGCGTGATCTGCCCGAGGTGCTGGCAAAGCGGACAGGCTTTGGCGTGCTGGCCTATTCGCGTGCGGGGTACGGTCAGTCCGGCGCCGCAGATCTGCCACGCCCGCTTGATTACCAGACCCGCGAGGCCGTGGACGTGCTGGGTCCGCTGCTGGATGCGGCGGGGGTGCAGGACTGCGTGCTGCTGGGCCATTCCGATGGGGCCACGATTGCCGCGATCTATGCGGGCAGCGTCAGCGACATGCGGGTGCGCGGGCTGGTTCTGATCGCGCCGCATTTCTTCACCGAACCGGGTGGTCTGGCCGCAATTGCCGCGACCAAGGCGGCCTATGTATCCGGCGATCTGAAAGAGAAACTGGCGAAATATCATGCGCGCCCTGACGATGCCTATTACGGCTGGCACGACGTCTGGACGCATCCCGACTATGCGGCGTGGAATGTGGCGGACACCATCGACCACTGGCGCATTCCGGTGCTGGCAGTGCAGGGCACGGACGACCCCTATGGCACGATGGCGCAGATCGACGAGATCGACAGCCGCATCTATTCGCCTCTGGAAACCCTGATCCTCGACGGTGTCGGCCATGCGCCGCACCGCGAAGCCACCGAAGCGACCGTCGCGGGCATCGTCGAGTTTTGCGCAAGGCTGAAACGCATGGAGGAAGCCGAGGTCGAGATTGCCTGAGCTGCCCGGCGGCACCCCTGCGCCGACGCACGTCTATGTGCCCGGCCAGACGGCCCGCCACCCCGAGGGCTGGTTCGATCCGCTGAAAGACGTGGGAGCCGATCCGCTCGACAGCCCCGCAATGCGCGCGGGGCTGGATTATCTGCACGCCGGATACTTCTGGGAATGTCACGAGGTGCTGGAAGCCGTCTGGCTGGCGCTGCCCGATCCGTCCGCCGAGCGGCACATGGTGCAGGCGGTGATCCAGCTGGCCAACGCGCGGCTGAAGCTGGCGATGGGCAGGCCCAAGGCGACGCTGCGGCTGTGCAGGATCGTGCAGGATCATCTGGTCGCGGGCCGCGCCAGCCGTCCGATTCCGGGGCTTACCCCATCCCAGCTGCGCGAGTGGGCCGAAAATACCGCCGATCAGGCAGGGCGCACCGCAAATGACGAACTATAATGCCAATATGGCGCACTATCTTGCGTTTCTGTTGGTCGTGAAGCCCTGAGTTTGTAACTATACTACACAAGAAGCCAGTGCAGCCCGTCTGCACCCCGCCAAGAGGACACTTATACCGTGACCAAGATCATCGACTTCCGCACCGACCCCAGCAAATACCGTCACTGGCGCGTCGAATATGACGGCCCGGTCGCCAACCTGTTCATGGATGTGGACGAGGACGCAGGGCTGTTCGACGGCTACCAATTGAAGCTGAACAGCTACGATCTGGGCGTCGATATTGAACTGGCCGACGTGGTACAGCGGATGCGGTTCGAGCACCCGCAGGTCAAGGTCGTGGTAATGCAATCGGCCAAGGACAAGGTGTTCTGCGCCGGTGCCAACATCCGGATGCTGGGCGGCGCGCAGCACAGCCACAAGGTGAACTTCTGCAAGTTCACAAACGAGACGCGCAATACGTTCGAGGCCGCCGAATCCGACAGCGGCCAGAAATACATCGCCGCCGTCAAAGGCGCATGTGCGGGCGGCGGCTATGAGCTGGCGCTGGCGTGCAACCACATCATGCTGACCGATGACAGCACGTCGTCGGTATCTCTGCCCGAGGTGCCCTTGCTGGCGGTTCTGCCGGGCACCGGTGGGCTGACCCGCGTGACAGACAAACGCAAGGTGCGCCGCGACCGCGCCGATATCTTCTGCTCGACCGAGGAAGGCGTGCGCGGTAAGCGCGCACAGGAGTGGCGGCTGGTGGACGAGGTCATCGCCAACTCGAAATTCGACGAGACGGTGCAGACCCGCGCCCGCGAATTTGCCGCCGACTCGGCCAAGGCGGACGTGACGCAGGGCATCACGCTGAACCCGATCGACCGTACCATCGCGGAAGATGGCAGCGTGTCCTATGAACTGGTCGAGGTGGCGCTGGAGCGCAGCGCGCGCCGTGCGACGATCACGATCAAGGGCCCCGAGGAAGCGGCCCCCGCCGATATGGATGCCTTCACCGCGCAGGGCGACGCTGCCTACATGCTGCGTCTGGCGCGCCAGCTTGACGACGCCATCCTGCACCTGCGCCTGAACGAGATGGACGCAGGCCTGCTGGTGTTCCGCACCCAGGGCGACCCCGAGAGCTTTGCCGCGCACGAAGCGCTGTTGATGGACAACGCCGATCATTGGCTGGCCAACGAGGTGCTGAAATACTGGAAACGTATCCTCAAACGCATCGACGTGACCTCGCGCAGCATGGCTGCACTGGTCGAACACGGGTCGTGCTTTACCGGTATCCTTGCCGAAATCCTGTTCTCGGTGGACCGCACCTATATGATGGAAGACGCCTTTGACGGCGACAACCGCCCCATGGCGACGATCACGCTGACCGGTGCGAACTTTGGCCCGATGCCGATGTCGAACGACCTGACCCGTCTGCAAACCCGTTTCCTCGGCGAGCCTGAGGCGGTGGACAAGGCGAAGGCCGCGATAGGCGAGCAGCTTGAAGCCGAAGAGGCCGAGGAACTGGGCCTTGTGACCATGATCCTCGACGACATCGACTGGGAAGACGAGATCCGCATCTTCATGGAAGAGCGCGCCAGTTTCTCGCCCGACGCGATGACGGGCATGGAGGCGAACCTGCGCTTTGCCGGTCCCGAGACAATGGAAACCCGCATCTTTGGCCGTCTGACCGCATGGCAGAACTGGATTTTCAACCGCCCCAACGCGGTTGGCGCAGATGGCGCGCTGCAACGCTACGGCACGGGCAAGCGCGGCGATTACAACATGGAACGCGTGTAATTTAACCGATGGTGCGCCTGTGTGCGTGCCACATCGAACATTGCAGGTGCCGATATGCACCGACAGGGAGAACGAACATGATGGACCTGATCAACGTAAGCTACGACACCCAGATTCCCAACAACGTGGGCCTGAGCGAAGACAAGAAGGTGCTGAAAGCGCTGGAAAAATGGCACCCCGGCTATATCAACTGGTGGAATGACCTGATCCCGCAGAACTTTCAGGAATCGATGGTCTATCTGCGCACCGCCGTAAGCGTGGACCCCAAGGGCTGGGCCAAGTTCGACTATGTGAAGATGCCCGAATACCGCTGGGGCGTGCTGCTGGCCCCCGAGGTTGAAGGCCGCACCATTCCGATGGGCGAACACTACGGCGAACCCGCATGGCAGGAAGTGCCGGGCGAATACCGCAACATGTTGAAACGGCTGATCGTGATTCAGGGCGACACCGAGCCGGGATCGGTTGAACAGCAGCGGTTCCTGGGGCTGACGGCACCGTCGCTTTACGACATGCGCAACCTGTTCCAGGTGAACGTCGAGGAGGGGCGGCACCTGTGGGCGATGGTCTACCTTCTGCAGAAATACTTTGGCCGCGATGGCCGGGAAGAG
This sequence comes from Pseudosulfitobacter koreensis, assembly GCF_024733015.1. Taxonomy (GTDB): domain Bacteria; phylum Pseudomonadota; class Alphaproteobacteria; order Rhodobacterales; family Rhodobacteraceae; genus Pseudosulfitobacter; species Pseudosulfitobacter koreensis. The sequence goes on along the minus strand of NZ_JANKJG010000001.1, from coordinate 90,671 downwards.
GCCGACGACCTGCTGGTCCGCTCGTCCGGTTCGGACGAAGCGCCGCGGATGCTGGGCGCGTTCAACGAGGAGACGCCGGATTGGCTGTCGTTCTTCATGTTCACCTATTTCACCGACCGCGACGGCAAGATGCAGCTGGAGAGCTTGGCGCAATCGGGGTTCGACCCGCTGTCGCGCACCTGCCGCTTCATGCTGACCGAAGAGGCGCACCATATGTTCGTCGGCGAAACCGGCGTGGGCCGCACCATTCAGGCGACGCTGGAAGCGATGGCGAAACATGGCATCACCGATCCCTATGACGTGGGCAAGATCCGCGATCTGGGCGTGATCGACCTGCCCACGATCCAGAAAAAGCTGAACCTGCACTATACGTTGTCGCTGGACCTGTTCGGCCAGGAGGTGTCGACCAACGCCGCCAACGCGTTCAACTACGGCATCAAGGGCCGGTACATGGAGCAGCGGATCGACGACGATCACAAGCTTCAGAACGACACCTATGCGGTGACCTCGATCAAGGACGGCAAGATCGTGACCGAGGACGTACCCGCCCTGACCGCTATCAACATGCGGCTGCGAGATGACTATGTGCGCGATGCCGCCGGTGGCGTGGGCCGCTGGAACAAGCAGATCGCCAAGGCGGGCGTCAATTTCGAACTGAAGCTGCCGCACGAAGGCTTTCACCGCCAGATCGGCGTGTTCTCGTCCGTGGCCGTGGACCCCGATGGCAATATCATCTCGTCGGATGAATGGACCAAACGGCAGAACGAATGGCTGCCCACCAAGGCGGATGGCGACTATATTCAGTCGCTGATGAAGCCCTGCTTTGAGCCCGGCCAATATGCCTCGTGGATCGCGGCGCCCAAAGTGGGTATCGACAACAAGCCGGGCGATTTCGAATACGTCAAACTGCACATGGCCTGATAGGGCTCAATCGGGGCAGGGCGCACCTGCCCCGAACCCACATTTCCCCAAGCGCTCGGGAGGCGCCCCCATGCAAACAAAACGCACCGTGGCCCACGCGCCGCAAACACGTCTTCTGGCCGCTGATCTGGCGTCATTGCAAGGGCCCTGTATCGGCTGCAAGGGCTGCGAGGGGCTGTGCCAGGCGCTGATCGACGCGATGCTGGTGCCAGACATGATCCTGAACGGTCGCACGCCATGAACCAACCGCTGAAACAGCACCTGATCGACCCCGAAATCTGTATTCGCTGCTATACCTGCGAAATGACCTGCCCTGTCGGCGCGATCGAACATGACGACAACAATGTCGTGGTCGATGTCGACAAGTGCAATTTCTGCATGGATTGCATTCCGGTCTGCCCTACGGGGTCTATCGACGAATGGCGGGTGGTGGAAACGCCCTATACGCTGGAACAGCAATACGAATTCGACGAACTGCCCGACCAGCAGGAAATCGAGACAGCCGCCCCGTCGGAAGAGGGCGACAGCCTGGATGACGCCGTCGCGGCCCTTCTGGCCGAGGCGCATCTTGGCGCGGGCGGCAAGGCCCGCGCGCCGGTGAGTGCGGCCAAGGCTGTGATCAATATGTACAATCTAGGCAAACCGGCCAAGATGACGGTGCAGGGCAACTACCGCCTGACCGACGACCCCGATCACGACGTGCGCCACATCATCCTTGACCCCGGCGCGCTGCCGTTTCCGGTGCTGGAAGGGCAGTCTGTCGGGATCATCCCACCCGGCACCGATGCCGACGGCAAGGCGCACCTGCCGCGTCTCTATTCCGTTTCCAGCCCGCGCGACGGCGAGCGGGCGGGCTATCACAACATTTCGTTGACGGTAAAGCGTGAGGCCAAGGGCATGGCGTCGAACTATCTGTGCGATTTGGCGCAGGGCGATACGGTCAACGTCACCGGTCCCTTCGGGGCGACGTTCCTGATGCCCAATGACAGCAAGGCGCGTCTGCTGATGGTCTGCACCGGCACCGGATCGGCCCCGATGCGCGCCTTTACCATGCAACGGCAACGCAGCAATGCGTCCGCGCAGATGACCATGTTCTTTGGCGCGCGCACGCCCGATGCGCTGCCCTATTTCGGTCCGCTGAAGAAGGTGCCAGAGGCGCAGATGAAACAGCATCTGGTGTTTTCGCGCATGGGCGACAAGGAATATGTGCAGGACCGCATGGTCGCCGAAGAAGATGCCGTTGCCGATTTGCTGGCCGACGAAAATACCTATATCTACATTTGTGGGCTGAAGGGCATGGAGGAAGGCGTGGAACGCGCGCTGACCTCGATTGCCGAAAGTATCGGCCAGCAATGGACCGCCTTGCGCGATGTTATGCGCGAAGAGGGTCGTTATCATGTGGAAACCTACTGACGTGCCAGACCAGACAGCGCCCTTTGTTCATGAAATCCGGGTGACATGGGGCGACTGCGACCCTGCGCGCATTGCCTATACGGGGCGCTTGCCCGTGTTCGCGCTGGACGCGATCAACGCCTGGTGGGAGGCGCATCTGGACGGCGATGGCTGGTACCAGCTTGAGCTTGACCGCAACGTCGGCACGCCGTTCGTGAACCTTGCGATGGATTTTCGCAGCCCCGTGACCCCGCGCCACCGGCTGATCTGCACGGTCTGGCCGCAGCGGCTGGGTGAGAAATCCATCACCTTCCGCGTCGACGGGCATCAGAACGACGTGCTGTGCTTCGAGGGCACGTTCACTTGCGTCTTTACCGTGGCCGACGTGTTCAAAAGTCAGCCCGCACCGCCCGACATCCGCGCGGTCGTCGAACCCCTGATCCGTCCCTGATGCATCATGACTGACCAATCGAACACGCCGACCGACAACCCGCTGATCCAGCGGCTTGCCGCGCGTGTACGCGAGGCCCGCAAGGCGCAGAAATTGCCGCGCCGAACGCTGTCGGACCGCTCGGGCGTGTCGCCGCGCTATCTGGCACAACTGGAATCGGGGCAGGGCAATATCTCGATCCTGCTGCTGGCCCGCGTGGCCGAGGCGCTGGGCGTGTCGGTCTCGTCGCTTTTGACGGACGATGCCCCGCTCAGCGACGACACCCTGCGCGTGGCGCATCTGTTCCAGTCGGCGGGACCGGACGTGCAGGGCCGTGTTCGCGCGATGCTGGCGCCGCACACCACCGGTGGCGCGCGGGCACAGCGGATCTGCTTGGTGGGCCTGCGCGGCGCCGGCAAATCGACACTGGGCAAGGCGGCGGCGGCAGCACTCGGCATCCGGTTTCTCGAACTGAACAGGCTGATCGAGGAACAGGCCGGTATGCCCGTGGCCGAGGTCATCGGGCTTTACGGGCAGGATGGCTACCGCGATCTGGAACAGCAGGTGCTGGACAGCGTGATCGACAGCGAAAGCCGCCTGATCCTGGCCGTGGGTGGCGGTATCGTCGCGGAAAAGCACACCTACCGCACGCTTCTGGACCGGTTCCACACCGTCTGGGTGCGCACCAGCCCCGCCGAACACATGGCCCGTGTCCGCGCCCAGGGCGATCTGCGCCCGATGAAGGACAACCCGGCGGCGATGGACCAGCTCAAGGCGTTGCTGACCGCCCGCACGCCCGAATACCAGCGCGCGCAGGCGCAGGTGGATACCACGAACCGCCCCGTGCAGTCATCGGTGAACGACCTGCTGACGGTGATCGCCAAGCACCGCTTTGTCGAAAGCATTTCTCATTGACCGAAGGTGGGGTCGCTGCCGCCCTGCAAGACAGCTTCTGGCTGGCGGCGGATCATCTGCTGATGTTCCACACCAACCCTTGGGAACTGGACGAGGCGCTGAGGGCTGCGGGCTATGCGATGGGCCCTTGTGAGGCGATGGACATGCTGGGACTGGATGTGGTTCTGGCACGGCGCTCCGGTGCTGCCTCGCCCATCCTGCCGCGCATGGTCGCCGAAGGGCGCATGGGCAAGAAGGGCGGCGTGGGGCACTACCGCTATCCCGGCGGCGGTGGGGCGGTGATCGACCCGCTGATCGAGGATCTGATCCTTGAGGAAGCCTGGTTCGCCAAGGTCACCCGCAGCGATCTGTCTGATGGGAAGCTTGTGGCACACATGCAGGCGGCGCAGGCAGCATCAGTGGCGCAGTTGCTGGGTCAGGGCGTAGAGCAGGTGACCATCGCTGCGGCTTGCCGAACGGCCTTGCACGCACCTAATTGACCCCCTCGCCATGAAAAAGGGGGCCGCGAATGCAGCCCCCTTTGATCGGTTCACAAGTCAGTTCAGGTCCACGCCATCTCGGCAGGACGGTACTCGAACGAGATGTGGTGATCCGCGCCGACCAGTCCCGTGCGCGTGAAGTTGTAAAGCGAGCGCCAATAGGGCTGGATGGTGACGCCGTCGTCCTGAAGCATCTTCTGACCCACCTCCATCAATTCGCGGCGTGCGTCCAGATTGGCGGTGGCCAGCGCCTTGACCAGGTTGGCATCGAACTCGGGGTTGGAATAGCCGAACTCGTTCCACGCCTCGCCCGACCGGTAGGCCAGCGCCCAGATTTGCACACCCAGGGGGCGGTGGTTCCAGTTGGTCGACGAGAACGGGAATTTCGTCCAGTCATTCCAGAAGGTGGCACCGGGCAGGATCGTCCGCTTGACCTTGATCCCCGCATCCCTCAGCTGGGCCGCGACCGCATCGGTGGTGTCCTTGCGCCAGGCATCGTCGATCGAGATCAACTCGTGCTCGAAATCGGCCATCCCGGCCTCTTCCATCAGCGCCTTGGCGGCGGCGGGGTCCACCACGCGCGGCGGCAGCTCGAAATACTCGGGGTGCATCGGGCCGACGTGGTGGTTTTCGGCGGCAATGCCGCGCCCGGCATAGCCCAGCTCAAGCAGCACTTCGTTGTCGACGGCCATCGTCAGCGCCTGACGCACGCGTTTGTCGGCATAGGGTTTCATGCCATCGACTTCGGCCAGCTGGTTGGGGCGGATCACGATGGTGGCACCCGTCACGATCTCGTTCTGCACCCAGCCATCCAGCGTCGCCATGATGTCGATGAATTCGCTTTCGATGGAATACATCGCGTCCACCTCTTCGGCTTCGGCGGCGGCCACCCACGCCGAGGGGTCGGTGCCGTAGTCGATATAGGTCAGCTTGTCGATATAGGCGCCGTTGCCCTCGTTCCACCAGGTGTGGTTGGTGTTGCGTTCGAGAACCGCGCGCACGCCGACCTCCAGTTCGGTGGGCAGATAGGGGCCGGTGCCGACGGGATTTTCGACCATCGTGTCGGGGTTGAACCCGGCGGGCACGATGGCCGCAGGGTAATCCGCCATGCCGGGAATGATCGAGATGTCCGAGGCAGGCAGGTTCAGCCTGACGGTGTGATCGTCGACGATCTCGATGGCACCTTCCAGCGCGCGGCCGGTTTCCTCGTCGATGATGGTGGCGAAACGCCCCGCCATCGAATTGCCCTCGACGTCCTTTTCGCACCAGCCTTCGATGTTGCGGGCGACGTCCGCGGCGGTGAACGGCGTGCCGTCGTTCCATGTCACGCCCTTGCGGACGTTCAGCGTGTATTCGGTGGCGTCGTCGTTCACATCCCAGCTTTCCAGCAGCTGCGGCTGGAAGGTGCCGTCGTTTTCATAGGTGACCAGATATTCCAGCCAGCCGCGCGAAAAGTTGGCGATCTGCGACCAGTCGAAGGTGCGCGGGTCTTTCATCGCGCGCACTTCCATCTGAAAGCGGACTTCGCCGCCCATCTTGTGCCCTGCGGCCTGCGCCGGTGCGGCCATGCCCAGCATGCCATAGGCGGTTGCAGCCGTCGCCCCAAAGGCGCTGGCAAGGGCCAGAAATTCGCGGCGATCCACGGCGTTGGGGCCGATCTTGTCAGCCTGGTCCGTGATCGTAGAAGGCAGGGGTTTACCCGTGCGTGAAAAAAACGTCATCTTCTTCCTCTCTGTTGGCACCTGTCGCCGTGGCAAAGGTGGCCTTTATCCGTGCGACGCAGTGCGCGCGCACTTATCATTGCAGTTTGCCTGCATTTTTGTGTCACCCCGTTCGGGATCTGGATCGAGTTCAGACCAACAATGTCAGTACGTCAACCCGCCTGACCGGAATGCTGATTTATCAATAGCTCAATTTTCCGACAGATTTTGGCCGCTGAGCGTCACCGCAGCGGGTAAAAACGGCCAAAAGGGTGCTCGTGCGCCGCCGCAGGACTGCGGGGCAGTCATGGCAGCACCTATGGTGCGATCACGCGCCTGGTGTGGGTGTGCGCGCCTCTTGCAGAACGGCCTTGATGCGGTCGGCGTCGCCGACCTCGTTGATCAGCATCAGCACGAGACGCGCGTTCAGCGCGTGGCTTTGCGCTTCGGTCAGACCCTCGTGGGCCTGCATCAGCGCGGTGTAGATGCTGTCGCCCTCGGGGCCAAGGTTGTCTTCCAGGATCATTGGGTCTGTCCTTTGGCGCGGGCCAGTGCGGCGGCGATGGCCTCCGGCTCCGGTCTGTCGAAATGGGCGCAAATGTGGCCGTCGGGGCGGATCAGATAGCAACCGCTGCCATAGCGGCGGGCCAGGTCTGGGCCGGGGGTGGCGACGTGCAATGCGCGTATGCCGTCGACCTTTGGTGCGGTCTGCTCGCCGAAGGTCAGCAGCGTGAACGCCCCCTGCGCCTGCTCGACCAGCCAGCCGCCATCCAAGGGCGCGTCGATCAGCGATTGGCCGACCAGCGGGTGATTGCCGCTTTGCAATTGCATGCCCTGCAGCGAACAGGGCTGCGACAGGCGGCCCGAGTTGATCAGCTTGCGCGCAAACGGGTGCGTTGCGGCAAGGTTCAGAACCTCGTTGCGAAACAGCGCCTCGATGGGCGACTTCGGCGTCATGAAATTGGTGGCGCGCGACGAGTTCAGGATGTTCTCGGCCGACCCGTGGGTGCGCTCGGTGTTGTAGCTGTCCAGCAGAGCGGCAGGCGCGTCGCCCGACAGGACGGCGGCCAGTTTCCAACCCAGATTGTCCACGTCCTGAATGCCGCCGTTGCCGCCGCGCGCACCGAAGGGGGAGACCACGTGGGCGCTGTCACCGACAAACAGCACGTGGTTGTGCACGAAGTTTTCCAGCTTTGCGCAGCGGAATTTATAGACGCTCATCCAGTCCAGCCGAAATGGCGTGTCGCCGACGATGGCCTTGATCCGCGGGATCACCTTTTCCTCGGTCGCCTCGGCCTTGGGGTCGGTTTCGGGTCCCAGTTGCAGGTCAATCCGGTAGATGTTGTCGGGCTGTTTGTGCAGCAGCGCCGATTGCCCGTGATGAAAGGGCGGCGCGAACCAGAACCAGCGCTCGGGGCTGTCGGTCTCGAAGGGACTTTTCTCCATCTCCACGTCGACAATCAGGAAATGCTCTTCGAAGGTCTGGCCCTCGAACGGCAGATCCATCCGCTTGCGCGTGGGCGATGCGGCCCCTTCGGCGGCGATGTAGTAATCCGCCTCGAGCTGATAGGGGCCATCGGGGGTTTCGATGTCGATCACCACATGATCGCCCTTGTCTGCGTGTCCCGTCACCTTGTTCAGGAATCGCAGGTCGATCAGGTCGGGCAATTCCTGCGCGCGTTCCACAAGGTATTGTTCGACGTAATATTGCTGAAGGTTGATGAAGGCGGGATACTTGTGCCCCTCTTCGGGCAGCAGATCGAAGCTGTAGACCGGCTTGTCGCCATGAAACAGACGACCCACCTTCCACGTCACGCCCTTGTCCAGCATCCGTGTGCCCACGCCCAGACGGTCGAAAATCTCGAGCGTCCGTTTGGCCCAGCAGATCGCGCGCGACCCGACCGAGACGACGTTGTTGTCGTCCAGCACAACCGAGGCGACACCGTGCTGCGCCAGATCAATTGCCATCGCGAGCCCGATGGGACCCGCGCCCACGATCACGACCGGGTGGCGCTGTTCGGGCGCGGTCAGGCCGGGCGGGGCGGTGTAGGGAAAGGGGGCGTAATCATAGGCCATGAGCTGGGTCTTTCTCGGATCAGATCGGGGCGAATGTGGAAAACAGCCCGATCGCAAGGAAAAGCAGGAAGGTCACAAGCAGCAGAATATTGCGGTCGCGCGGGCGGTCTTGCGCCCATTGGCGCAGTGCGGCCAGCGCGACGAAGGGGCCGGGCCACATTGCCCCGCTGTTGGCGACAGCGATGCTGCGGGCCTGGATCAGGGCGCGGAATGCAAGGTAGGCCCAGAGGGCGAAGACCGCCCCCTGCACCGTCAGGATCACCGCGCCCAGGGTCGTCATGATTGCAGGTCTTCCCACATTTCGACATCGCGTTTGTCGGTCCAGATGCGCGGATGCGAGATGCCGCGTGCCTCGTCATAGGCACGGGCGACGTTGAAGGGCAGGCAGTGCTCATAGATCGCGTAATCGGCAAACTTCGGGTCGCAGGCTTCACGCACGGCGTCCCATGCCTCCTTTAGCGAGCCATTGCGGGCGGCGACGCGGGCGGCGGCGGCGTAGGTGCTGTCGACGAAATCGCGGGTGTTTTCGATGGCGGCGTTCACCATCTCCTGACCGACCAGCGCATCGCCGCGCCCCGGTGCGATGGCATCGACGCCATAAGCCTTGATCCGGTCCAGCGTGTTGCCCCATTCGCCGAAATACCCGTCGCCGCAATAGCAGGCCGAGTGGTACTCGACGATGTCGCCGGTGAACATCACGTTCTGGTCGGGCACATGGGCCACGATGTCGCCGGCGGTGTGCGCACGGCCCAGGTGCATCAGATCGACGCGGCGGTTGCCCAGGTAGACGGTCATCTTGTCGTTGAACGTGGTGGTGGGCCAGGTCAGCCCCGGAATGCTCTCGTGGCCTTCGAACAGGCGGGGGAAGCGTTGGAATTCGCTGTCCCAATCTTCCTGCCCGCGTTCGGCGACCATGCCGCGCGCCATATCCGACATGATGATCTGGTTGGCGTCGAAGGCCGAAGCGCCCAGCACGCGCACCGCGTGATAGTGGGTCAGCACGACGTGGCTGATCGGTTTGTCGGTGACGCTGCGCACGCAGTCGATGACCTTGTTGGCCAGACGCGGGGTTGCCTGCGCCTCGATGATCATCACGCTGTCGTCGCCGATGATCACGCCCGAGTTCGGGTCGCCCTCGGCGGTGAAGGCATAAAGCCCCTCGCCGACTTCGGTGAACGAGATTTTCTTTTCTGTCATGTCCCCTTGGGACGCGAATGCCTTGGCCATGAGTGTGGTCCTTTTTGGTAGGCGCCGGAGCCTCCGGCGGGAGTTTTTCCGGCAAGATGAAGAGCCGGTCAGCCTGTTCGGGGTCAGCGTTTATAAGGATCGTCCAGCGCGGGCAGCAGCGTGCCCATGCAGTCCCCAAAGCCGATGCGGTAGCCGTCGCCCGCCGCATGACCGTGCAGGCCCAGCGTGTCGCCGTCCTCGATGAAGCTGCGGGTCTCGCCGGTGTCGAGGGTGATCGGTTCCTTGCCGCCCCAGCTGAGTTCCAGAAGGCTGCCGCGTTCGGATTTCTCGGCGCCCGATATGGTGCCCGAGCCCAGCAGATCGCCCGGCGTCATCGGGCTGCCCGCGGTGGTGTGGTGCGCCAGTTGCTGTGCTGCCGAGTAGTAAAGCTCGCTGTAGTTGGTGCGCGCGATGACGCTCGCATCCTTGCCCTCGGGTGCGATGCTGACGGACAGGTTGATGTCGTAGAGCATCGGACCTGTGTCCTTCAGATGGTCGAGCAGTTCGACCTCGCGTTCGGGCGTGGAGGTGCGGAACGGCTCGAGCGCGGCCTTGGTGACGATCCACGGGCTGATCGTGGTCGCCGTCGCCTTGGCCTGGAAGGGGCCGAGAGGCTGGTATTCCCAGGCCTGGATGTCGCGCGCCGACCAGTCGTTCAGCAGCACGTAGCCGAAGATCGCGGCATCGGCCTCGTCCACGGTCAGCGGGCCGTCGGAGGGCGTGCCGACGATGGCGCCCATTTCCAGTTCGATGTCGAAGCGTGCGCAGGGGGCAAAGCGGGGCTTGTCGTCATTCGGACCCTTGAGCTGACCCCAGGGGCGGCGGATGTCGGTGCCCGACACCACGACCGATGACGCGCGACCGTTGTAGCCGATGGGGATGTGCAGCCAGTTCGGCGGCAGCGCATTTTCCGCGCCCCGGAACATGGTGCCGACGTTGGTCGCGTGGTGGCGACCGGCGTAGAAATCGGTGTATTCGGCCACGACCATCGGCAGGTGCATCTGCACATCGCGCATCGGCACCAGCAGCGGTTCGACCTTGGCCTGCTCGGCGCTGCCCTCGGCCAGCAGTTGCGTCAGCCGGTCGCGCAGGGCGGCCCAGACGGCGGGGCCTTCCTCCATGACCTCGTTCCAGAACGGCACATCGAAGAGCGGATATTCGGTCAGCGTGACCAGTCCCGCATCCTCGGCGGCGGCGAGGTCGAGGATCATGTCTCCGATCGCCACGCCGCAGCGCGGATCGTCGTTACCGACCGAAAACACGCCGTAAGGAAGATTGTTCAGGGGAAAATCGGTGTCGGCGGAGTTGGCGCTGGCGATCCAGCTTTTCATCAGGGGCATATGGTATTTCCTATGGCGTTCGGGCGGCCCTTGCGGAGCCACCCTTGGGGGTATTTCAGGTTGCGGCTGTGCCTAGGCGTCACTTCTTGCCCGGCGTGCCGTCGAACTTCTTTTCGATGTCGGTCCAGCAGTCGATGTAGTTGTCCTGCAACGGCGCCTCTTTCGCGGCAAACTCGGTCAGGTGCTGCGGGAACCGCGTTTCGAACATGAAGGACATGGTGTTGTCCAGCTTCTCGGCCTTGAGGTCGGCGTTCGACGCGCCCTCGAAGGCGTTCTTGTCCGGCCCGTGCGGCAGCATCATGTTGTGCAGCGACATGCCGCCGGGGACGAAGCCTTGCGGCTTTGCGTCATACTGGCCGTAGATGTTGCCCATCATCTCGGACATGATGTTCTTGTGATACCACGGCGGGCGGAAGGTATCCTCGGCCACCATCCAGCGCTCGCGGAACAGGACAAAATCGATGTTGGCCGTGCCTTCGACGCCGCTGGGGGCGGTCAGCACGGTAAAGATCGACGGATCGGGGTGATCGAACAGGATCGCACCGACCGGGCAATAGGTGCTGAGGTCGTATTTCACCGGCGCGTAGTTGCCGTGCCATGCGACCACGTCGAGCGGGCTGTGCCCGATCCTGGTTTCGTGGAACTGGCCGCACCACTTGATCGTGACCGTGCTGGGCGCATCGCGGTCTTCGAAGGCGGCCACAGGCGTCTTGAAGTCGCGGCGGTTGGCCATGCAGTTGGCCCCGATGGGGCCACGCCCCGGCAGATCGAATTTCTGGCCGTAGTTCTCGCACACGAAGCCGCGCGCGGGGCCTTCCAGCACTTCGACACGGTAGAGCAGACCGCGCGGGATGATGGCGATTTCCTGCGGCGCGAGGTCGATCACGCCCAGTTCGGTGCAGAACCGCAGATGGCCCTCTTGCGGGACGATCAGCAACTCGCTGTCGGCGGAATAAAAGTAACTGTCGACCATGCTTTCGGTGACCAGATAGATGTGGCTGGCCATGCCCACCTGCGTGTTCACGTCCCCGGCAGTGGTCATCGTGCGCATGCCGGTCAGCCAGGTATAGGACTGGTCCGAATGCGGCACCGGGTCCCAGCGGTATTGGCCCAGGCTGGTCACGTCCTGCGGGATATGCGGCGCGGATTTCCAATAGGGCAGCTCGATCCGCTCGTAGCGGTGGGAATGTTTCACCGACGGGCGGATGCGGTAGCACCATGTGCGTTCGTTCTGATGGCTGGGCGCAGTAAAGGCGGTGCCGCTCAGCTGTTCGCCGTAAAGACCGTAGTTCACCTTTTGCGGGCTGTTCATGCCCTGGGGCAGGGCACCGGGCAGCGCTTCGGTCTCGAAGTCGTTGCCAAAGCCGGGCATGTAGCCGGGCGTGGTGCTGCCATTGCCCTGTGCCTGGATCATGGTTTCGGGCGTGGTGTGCGTGTTCATTACGATGCCTCCCGTTGCAGTGCCTGATGCGGCAGTCTTGCAGATTCGTTGCTTGTGTAATAGTTGGATTTGTAACTAACAACAGGCGCGGGTGGAAAATGGCCGACACCGACATCTTTGATCTGCAGGCGTTCCTGCCCTATCTGCTGAACCAGGCCGCCGAGGCGTCGTCGCTGGATTTCCAGAGCGTCTACAAAAGCCGCTATGGCATGTTGCGCAATGAATGGCGGGTCCTGTTCCATCTGGGAATGTACGGACGGCTGAGCGCATCCGAGATCCGCGACCGGTCAGGTCTGCACAAGACCAAGATCAGCCGCGCGGTGCAGCGTCTGGCCGAGCGGCGCTTTCTGACCCGCGACCGCGATACCAGGGATCGGCGGACCGAGCATCTGGAGCTGACAGCCCAAGGGCAGGCCGCTTACCGCGATTTGCGAAAGATCGCGCAGGAATACGACGCGGCGCTGGCGGACATGCTGGGCAACGAGGATGTCGCGGCCCTGCGCCGCATGTTGAAGCGGCTGGCGCAGCGGGTATCCTGAACGGGCACCGGCGCGTCGATCAAAAGTCGACGGTGACGCCGGGCAGGTTCAGAGACTTGATCAGGTCGCGCAGTTCCTGCCGCGCGGCCACGTTCGAGATGTTCAACTGCTTGACGCCGATATCCTTGAGGTCGAGCAGGGTCAGCCCGCGCGGAAACAGCTCGCGGAAGACCACCCTTTCGGAAAAGCCGGGGGCGATGCGGAAACCGATGCGTTTGGCCAGCATCTTGACCGCGCGTTCCATCTTTTCCTTGTTGACCATCCGCTGCGCACCCATGCGGTTGCGCACGACAATCCAGTCGATCGGCTGCAAGCCCGCCTGCGCACGCAACTGGCGCGCGTTCCAGACCATTTCAGAATAGACCGATGGCCCGAGGATCTTGTCGCCGGATGCGTCAATCCGCGCCAGCAGGTCGAAATCGACGAAACTGTCGTTCAGCGGGGTGATCAGCGTATCGGCCAGCGAATGCGCCACCTGGCTCAGCCGGGTGTGGCTGCCGGGGCAGTCGATCAGGATAAAGTCGTTGTCGGGCTCAAGCGAGGCGACAGCAGCACTCAAGCGGTGGTCATAGATGTTCTCGCCCGGTTGCAGCGTTCCGGGATCAATCTCGGGCAGGTCGTGCACCTCGGGGCTGGGCAGGGTCAGCTCGGCGCTTTTGAGAAATGCCGCGCGGTTTTCGACGTAGCGCCCGAAGGTGCGTTGCCGCAAATCCAGATCCAGCGCGCTGACCTTGTGACCCATGCGCGCCAAGGCGGTTGCCACGTGCATCGACACGGTGGATTTCCCCGCGCCGCCCTTTTCATTTCCGACGACGATGATATGCGCCATGCCTGTCCCCTTGCATCCGCCGTTTCTGTGCGGTTTGCCTTCTTTGGCACACTATATGTTGTGGATCGACCTGTGAAAAGCGGGGAGAGCATCAAAGCGTGGGAAAAGTGACATGGTTGCATGATCGTTGCATCGGGGCTGACGTGGTTCGTCATGGGACGGGCTTGCCCTTCTTGCGACAGACTGCGCTAAATTCCGGCATATGACTTTAGATGAAAGGACCGCTGACATGGGTAAGAAACCTGATTTGGCTGCACTCTTTGGCGCCACCGCGTCGGATACCTTCCTGGGCCTGGACGCCTGTACGGATCTTGCGTCAATCGACGCATCCTCTGCCTTTATCGGGGCACCTTGCGCTACGCCTTATGGGTCGGTCGGTGCCTATGCCCAAAATGGCCCCGCGTCTTTGCGCGAAGCCATTGCGTCCCTTACCGCGAACATCGAGAGGCACAACTTTGATCTGGGCGGGCCGACCTTTCCCGAGGGTACGAAAAGAGCCGTGGATTGCGGTGATCTTGAATGGAGCGAAACCGATTTCGCCACGAACAGGGCCACGATTCGTCAAGCAATTTCAACGATAGTAAGCCGGGGCGTCGTTCCCATTCTGGTGGGGGGAGACGATTCAATTCCCATTCCGATGCTGGACGCTATGGGCGACACCGGCAAGACGTACACCATATTGCAGATCGACGCGCATATCGACTGGCGTGAAAGTCACATGGGGGAAACGCAGGGACTGTCCTCGACCATGCGGCGCGCATCGGAAATGGATCACATCGAGCAGATCATCCAAGTCGGGGCGCGCGGGATCGGATCAGGACATTCGTCGGACTTCGACGATGCGCGGAAATGGGGCGTGAAGTTCTTTACCGGACCGGATGTGCACCGGAACGGGCTGAAACCCGCCTTGGACCAGATCGACGAAGGCGCGAATGTCATTCTTTGCATAGATATTGACGCTTTGGACCCGTCGATCGCCCCCAATACCATAGGGCGCGCGCCGGGTGGTCTAAGCTACTATCAGCTGCTGGAACTGATCGAGGGCGCGGCCAAACGCGGGACGATTGCCGCCGTCGATTTCGTTGAAATCCTGCCCGAGGTGGACGTTGACGGCATCGGTGGTCTGACTGTCTCACGTCTGGTCGCGGCAACGATGGGCTTGATCGCGCGTCAACAGGCGCGTCTCTGACGAACCACAACGAAAAAGGGCGCGGCCATTGCTGGCCACGCCCTTCGTCATGAATGCAGGCGGGTTTAGAAGCCCAGGCCGGCGTATTTGTTCTTGAACTTCGACACGCGGCCGCCGGTGTCCATCAGACGGCTGTTGCCGCCGGTCCACGCGGGGTGCACGGAGGGGTCGATGTCCAGCGACAGCTGGTCGCCTTCCTTGCCCCATGTCGATTTCATTTTCACCACGGTGCCGTCCGTCATCTTGACGTCGATCATGTGATAGTCGGGGTGTGTATCGGCTTTCATGATCTCGATCCTTACGCGCTGGCGCCCGACTTGGGCTTGTAGTTGGTGACTTCTGCGATACGGGCGGATTTGCCGCGACGTTCCCGCAGGTAATACAGCTTGGCGCGGCGCACACGGCCACGACGCACGACGGTGATGTCTTCGATGTTTGTCGAGAACAAGGGGAACACACGTTCCACGCCCTCACCGAAGGAAATCTTGCGCACGGTGAACGAACCGGCAATGCCCTTGCCGTTGTTGCGCGCGATGCAGACGCCTTCGTAGTTCTGCACACGGGTGCGTGTGCCTTCGGTCACCTTGTAACCGACGCGGATGGTGTCACCCGCCTTGAAATCGGGGATCGTCTTCCCCAGCGCAGCAATCTGCTCCGCTTCGATCTGTGCGATCAGGTCCATCTGATCTTCTCCTTATATGCTCGTGGTTGCTCCACGAAGTTTTGCGCGCCTCAGAGCTTCCTGTCTTCGCCGGGTCCGACAATCGCCGCCCGCAGGGAGTGTTCAAGCACCGTTCCTTGTTTTCCGATCCGTCCTGCGTGGATGCATCTAAAGGGGATGCCACAGGCCAAACGGTCCGGGCGGCATGGGCCGATTCCGAACTTGCGCGGTATAGGGTGGATTTGCGGGCCCGGTCAAGGGGCCAGGTGACGCGGCTGACCATGGTGCAAGGGCACGCGCGGCGGGTTTTGCGCTGGAATGATGCGCCCACGCTGCTAAAGAGCACACATGGCTTCGTTTACCGCACATCTGCACGCCAGGGCAACCGCGCTGATCCGCGCGGCGCATGTGCTGTTGTTCGTGGCCTTTTCCTGCCTGACGCCCGGTACCATGCCGACAGCGCAGGCGGGGGTCATGACGCTGGTGCTGTGCACCGGCCACGGCACCACCACCGTGACACTGGACGCCAACGGCGATCCGGTCGATGCGCAGCACGCGCCCTGTGACTGGTCCGCAGGTGTTGCGCATGCAGTGCTCGACGCCCCGCTGATGGTGCCCGCAGCTCAGCAGATCCGCGCCCATGTGTCGACCGTGCAAGTGGCGGCGCTGGTGACGGGGCAGGTCAAACGCAGCCAGAACCTGACACGCGGGCCGCCGATCCTTCTCTGACGCTCCACCTTTTTCCTGAATAACGCCTGTCAGAGGACACATCTCATGGTCTCCATCGACCCCACTGCCGCGCCTGCGCGGTCATCCGATACGTCTGCCTTTTACCGCGCCGCATGGCGCTGGCATTTCTATGCGGGGCTCTATGTCATCCCGTTTTTCGCAATCCTCGCGCTGACCGGCATGGCGATGCTGTGGATCGCCTTTCTGGGCGGGCGCGACGGCGAACGCATCCCCGTGGTGCCCCAGGATGCGCCCCTGGCCGTCAGCGCACAGGCCGATGCCGCCATTGCCGCCGTGCATGACAGCGTGCTGGTGCAATACGTGGCCCCGCGTGCAGCCGACCGTGCGGCGGTGTTCCGTGTGGATCGGGACGGCGTGGCAACAATGGTCGCGGTCGATCCATATACCGCGCAGGTGCTGCAAAGCTGGCCGCGCCGGTCGGGTTGGTACGATCTGGCCGACAACATCCATTCGGAACTGCTTTTGGGCACCACCGGCGACCGGCTGCTCGAGATTGCCGCCTCGCTCGGCATGGTCCTGATCGCCACGGGTCTTTACATGTGGTGGCCGCGCGGCACGGGCTGGCGGCGGGCGCTGATGCCCTCGTTCAGGGGCGGACGCGGCGCGTGGAAATCAGTGCACGGCGCAATCGGTCTGTGGATCTCGGTGGTGCTGGTGTTCTTTCTGATCTCGGGCCTGTCGTGGTCCGGTGTCTGGGGCGAAAAGATGGTGCAGGCCTGGAGCCAGTTTCCAGCCGAAAAGTGGGACAACGTGCCCCTGTCCGACCAGACGCACGGCAGCATGAACCACGGCCCGAAAGAGGTGCCATGGGCGCTGGAACAGACCCCGATGCCTGCGTCGGGCAGCACCGCAGGCACCGCGGCAGCACCACGGTCGCCGGATATCGACAGCATCGACGCACTGGCCCGCCAGATCGGCTTTGACGCACGCTACCAGATGAACCTGCCGCGCGGTGCCACAGGCGTCTGGACGCTGTCGCGCGATTCGATGAACAACGACAGCATCAGCCCGACCGCCGACCGCACCACCCACATCGACCGCTTCACCGGCAACATCCTCGCCGATGTCCGCTTTGACGACTATGCGCTGGCGGGTAAGGCGATGGCGGTGGGCACGGCCCTGCACATGGGCACGCTGGGACTGTGGAGCGTTCTGGCCAACACGCTGGTGTGCCTCGCCGTCCTGGCGCTGTGCCTGACCAGCGTGGTGATGTGGTGGAAACGCCGTAGGGGCGCAGGCCTGCGTCTGGCCGCCCCGCCACTGCCGAGCGAGATGCCGCTTTGGCGGGGTGCTGTGCTGGTGGGGCTGGCCGTGTCGCTGGCCTTTCCGATGGCGGGGATCGCCCTGCTGACGGTTCTGGCGCTGGACCTCCTGGCGGTCCGGCGGATTGCGCCGCTGAAACGGCTTTTGTCCTGAGGGGGTGAAAGCAGGGGCATGTGGGCTAGCTTTGCGTTGAAGCAGCAAAAGGACAGCACGCATGCCCCAAATGGCCCTGATCACCGGCGCATCCTCTGGCATCGGCATGGAATTTGCCCGCTACCACGCATCGAAGGGCGGCGACGTGATCCTGACCGCACGGCGCGAGGACACGCTCGAGGAATTGGCCGCAGAATTGCGCAACGCACATGGCATCACCGCCCATGTCTTTGCGCTGGACCTCGGGGCTGAGGGTGGAGCGCAGGCGCTTTACCAACAGGTCACCGAAGCGGGGCTGAAGGTCGACATCCTGATCAACAACGCGGGCTTTGGCGGGCAGGGCCGGTTCCTTGATCGGTCGCTGGAAAAGGACCTCGCGATGATCGACCTGAACGTCAAGGCGCTGGTGTCGCTGACCCACAGTTTCGGGGCCGACATGGTGGCGGCGGGCGGCGGCAAGATCCTGAACGTGGCCTCAAGTGCTGCCTTCATGCCCGGCCCATTGCAGGCCACCTACTTCGCGACCAAGGCGTTCGTGACGTCGTTCAGCCAGGCGATAGATCAGGAAAACAGATCGCGCGGCGTGACCTGCACGGCCCTGTGCCCCGGCTATGTGAAAACCGAATTTGCCGATGTCAGCGACCTGAACGGCACCGCTCTGGTCAAGAACGGCGGGGCCACGCCCGACACTGTCGCGCGCATCGGCTATGACGCGATGATGCGCGGCGATCTGGTGATCGTGAACGAGAGGGGATTGTCGGTCGCGCTGAACTGGGTCATTCCGCTGATGCCGCGCCGGATGGTTCTGAAGATGATCCAGCGGATGCAGACCAAGAAATGACGCTTGTCACTCTTTGTCCACATGACGCGCCCACAGATCGGGCCGACGCTCGGCGGTGATCTTTTCGGACATTTCGCGCCGCCACTCCGCGATCTTGGCGTGGTTGCCCGACATCAGCACCTCGGGGATCGGACGCCCCTGCCACTCCGCGGGCTTGGTGTATTGCGGATGTTCCAAAAGGCCTGCCGAATGGCTTTCATCCACCGCACTTTCGGCATTGCCCAGCACGCCGGGCAACAGCCGCACGGTGGCGTCGATCATCGCTTGCGCTGCCAGCTCGCCCCCCGTCATCACGAAATCGCCCAATGAGACTTCGGTGATGTCGTAGGCTTCCAGCACCCGTTCGTCCACGCCCTCGAAGCGACCACACAGCATGGTCACGCCGTCGCAGCGCGCCAGATCGCGCGCCATCGCCTGATCGAACCGCCGACCGCGCGGCGACATGTAGAGGATCGGCCAGCGTCCGCGCGCGTGACCTTGCGCCTCGGCGATGGCGGGGCCGACCACATCGGCACGCAGGACCATGCCCGCGCCGCCGCCTGCGGGCGTGTCATCGACGTTGCGGTGTTTGGTCAGCCCGTGTTCGCGCAGGTCGTGGGTGTGCAATTGCCACAGCCCGTCCTGCAGTGCCCGCCCGGTCAGGCTTTCGCCCAGCACGCCGGGGAATGCGTCCGGAAACAGCGTCACGATCCGCGCCTGCCAGACGCCTGCAAGCTCGGGCGTCTCGTCCATCAGCGACGCGGGTTTCAGCGTCGCCCGGATGCTCTTGCGGCCATGTGATTTCATGTGTCTTTTCCTTGGGCTGCGGCCAATATGGCCTGTTTCGCCGCCTTGCGCGCGGCGCGGTCTGCCGGGTCTGGGTGGGCGCGGTTGGCCTCCAGTAACGCCTCAAGCACGGATGGGTCCAGCGCTGCATTCGCCACCGGATGCGGCATGATCTGCGCCAGTGTCTCGGCAGGCACGTCGCACAGTTCCAGCAGGGGCTGCGCGGGTCCAAGCCGCAGGCTCTGCGCCTCTTCCAGACGGGCGCGGAACACGCGGCAGGGCACTGTGGCGGCAATCTCGTCCAGCACGGCGTCCAGATCGGCGGCATGGCCATAGCGCGCGACGAAGTCGGTGAAATCCAAGGTCATAGAGGACGATTTCACATGTTCCCAATAGGCGCTGCGCAACCAGGCCTGCGGCGCGCGGGTCGAGGCATAGACCGCAACCTCGCAGTCGGGAAAGTGTTTCTGTACACATTCGACGTAAATATGTACCAACTCCGGCGCGGCGGAATAATCGGCCAGATCGCCCCGTCCCGGCATGTGCCCCGAAAGCTCCTCGGCCGAGATCACCAGCGCGCGGCGCGGCATTCCGGGCAGGTCCTGCAACAGCAGATCGAACCGGCGCGCCACCTTCGCCAGCGAGATCTTGTCGCGCCAAGTGGAAAAGCCGCGCGTCGCGTGCATCAGGTCGGTCATCTGCGGTTTCAAACGGATCGCCAGGTGCGGTTTCAGCAGCGCGCGGTTGGTGCGCAGCATCTGCTGCACCGTCGATGTGCCGGTCTTGTGAAAGCCGATGTGCAGAACGATCTTGGCGGGCATCAGAAGTCCTCGCGCTTCAGAGCGTCCCTGGCCACGCGCCAGTCGGCATCCGACAGGTCCGAGCGGTTCAGCGCCAGCATCGCGTCGGTCAAGCCCGGCGGTGGCGACGTGTTTTCAGGCGGGCGGGAGTTGAGCGTTTCGGGCGCGATGCCCAGCACATCCAGCAGCGGGGCAAGCGGCCCGAGCGGCGTGGTGCAGCCCTCGAGCGGTTGCGCGACCACGCGAATACCGGGCACGGCGGCAGCGACCTGAGCCACGATCCCGTCCAGATCGGCAGAGGCCGCCATACGCGCGGCATATTCCGCAGCGCTGAGGGTGATCCGCGTCGCGCGCAAATGCTGGACGTAGCAACTGCGCAACCACGGATCGGCGGCGCGGGTGGTGAAATACAAGACTTGTTCTGCGTTGGGCAAGGCGGCGGCAATGGCCTGCGTGAGCGCGCGCATGATGCGCGGTGTGGCGTCATAGGTCGTCAGCCCGCGCCGTCCGGGCATGTGGCCGGAGAGGTCTTCGGAACTCAGCACCACATCGGCGGTCTCGGTGCCCCAACTTTCGGCGAGGCTTGCCGCCTCGTATTGGATCAACGCCAGATCGGTCTGGCTGCGGCTGACGGAATAGGCGCGGGCCGCTTCGCAAAGCGCCACCATATCAGGGCGCAGAACGATGCGGCAGGGGCGCAGGACCTTGCGGTTCGCCCGCAGCGTCTTTTGCATGGTCGTCGTGCCGGTCTTGTGAAACCCTGCGTGGATGAGAATGCGCATGGCGGGCTTTCTGTCAGCCGCCATGCGCGATCAGGGTCTTACCATCGGGGTCGGTCAGGCGATGGCGATGATGCCCAGAATGACCAGCAGGAACACCACCAGTGCGACGAAGATCAGAAACTTGGCCCCAGTCAACGCAGCACCCGACAGACGGCCAAAGCCGAACAGGCTGGCCACGGCGGCCACAACGAGCAGGATGAGAATAATCTCTAACATGATTTACCCTTTCAAATTCGGGCGATAACCGCCCCTCTGAAATGGAAACGTCCCAAGCCGCTCGCGGTTCCGTGATCACGGCCACAGCCCTTCCGGCGGGTCGGCCACGATACGCCCCGTGGCAAGATCGACGGTCGGCACGGCATCAAGCGTGAAGGGCAGCAGCACCGTGGCGCTGCTTTCGGGCAAGGCCACCTCAAGCAGGTCCGCCGCACCGTGGTTCTGCACCGACTTCACATGGCCCAGTTCAGTGCCGCCGGTGTCGACCACGGTCAGGCCGACCAGATCGGCGTGGTAATATTCGTCATCGGGCAGCGACGGCAACTGATCGCGGTGCGCGTGCAGGGTCACGCCCTTGAGCGCGTCGGCCTCTTCCTTGGTCCCGACTTCGGCGATGCGCACAACAAAGCCGTTCTTGACCGAATGGACGATCGCCAGCGAAAACGACCGTTTGCCGGTCTCGTCGGTCAGCGGGCTGTAGGTTTCGATGTCGTCGGGGACCGCACAGAACGATTTGATCCGCACTTCGCCCTTTACTCCGTAGGCACCGCTGATGGCGCCCACGCAAACCAGTTCATCCTTGCTCACTTTACACCTCTGCAAATCCCGTCGCGCATGATGCCACCCGCATCGGTACAGCGTTGCGCGGCGGCCTGGCTTTCATAAATCCAACCGGCGGCGAAAGCGACCGGCAACAGGAAAATCAATCGAAAGAGTTTGAACACTCTGGCATGGCCTCGAAGCACTTATTAACAAGCGGCACATTGCGCCGAGCACGGACCGACTGTCCAGAGCAGGCGCATTCGACCGGGGCGAGAACCTCGGCTGCCCGCTTTTCGCACAGTCCGGTCATTCCTGCGGCATCATTCTGCAAGGCCCCTTGCACTGTTCAGGGCCGCATCCGATATGTGCCGCTATGAATCAGTCCAATGCCCTTCCCCGACAGTCCATACGCACCCGCGTCGCCCGCTTCACCGAGCGCGCGGCGTTCCAGAATTTCATTCTGGCGGTGATCCTGTTCAACGCTGCCATTCTGGGGCTGGAAACCTCGGATCAGGCGATGGCTGCGGCGGGGCCGCTGATCGTGGCGCTGGATACCGCCTGCCTTGCGATCTTCGTGATCGAAATCGCGCTCAAGATTTTCGGGCGCGGTCTGGCGTTCTTCAAGAGCGGCTGGAGCATGTTCGATTTCGTGATCGTCGCGGTCTCGCTGGTGCCGGTGACCCAAGGCCTCAGCGTGCTGCGCGCGATGCGGATCCTGCGGCTGCTCAGGGTCATTTCGGTCGCGCCGTCCCTGCGGCGCGTGGTTGACGGCCTGGTCAACGCGCTGCCGGGTGTGGGGTCGGTGTTTTTGCTGATGGGCGTGATCTTCTACATCGGCGCGGTGATGGCGACCAAGCTTTTTGGCGCGGCCTTTCCCGACTGGTTCGGCACATTGGCGCGGTCGGGCTATTCGCTGTTCCAGATCATGACGCTGGAAAGCTGGTCGATGGGCATCGTGCGCCCGGTGATGGAGGTTTACCCCTATGCGTGGACGTTCTTCATTCCGTTCATCATGGTCACGACCTTTGCGGTGGTGAACCTGCTGGTGGGTCTGATCGTGAATTCGATGCAGGACGCGCACAACGAGGAATCCAACGAAAAGACCGACACCTACCGCGACGAGGTGCTGCACCGTCTGCTTGAGCTGGAAAACCTGATCAAGGCGCAGAACGAGACGCGCAAGGATTGAGCCATTCTTGAACGTCGTGCGTATCCGACTCCACGCGACAGACTTTCTAAGTCGTGTTGTTGATCCGTGCCAAGCGAAGCTGGCACAGTGCCATGCATTTCTGATCCAAACCGGACTTGCGTAAAGTCGCGCATCGACGGGCCGTGGTGCGGCGATCAGACCTCTGTGACTGGCACTTTATGGCAGCCAAGCACATCCCAGCTATCCGTCACGCGCAACAGAAACCAAATCGCCGTGTCGGCGGACGGCCCGGCGTTGCGCGGCGGCCTGCGGCCTTGATTCCGCGCGGTGGCAGACGGTAAGAGCTCAAAGCAGCCGGTCGGCCCCCCGCCCAACGGACGCAGCGCCGCACCTTGGGTCAGCTATCTCTCACAAAAGTGGGTTTTGCCCGGCAACTGACATTCGCACACGTCCGACGCCACACAAAAAAGGCCCGCCCCACCTGCGTGGAACGGGCCCCGAAACATGCGGTCGCCAGAGTTATTCCTCTGCGGCAGCTTCCTCTTTCGGTGCGTTGGCCGCTTCTTCGATCGCTGCTTTCTTGGCAGCTTTCTCTTCGACGCGCGCCTGGGCTTTCTTGCCGGGTGTGCCCTTGTTGGGGTTGTTACGCTCGGTTTTGGGTGTCACGCCGGCGGCTTCCAGCATGCGCGCGACACGGTCGGTGGGCTGTGCGCCCTGTGCGATCCAGTGCTGGATGCGCTCGACGTCCATCTTCACGCGGTCTTCGCTGTCTTTGGCCAGCAGCGGGTTGTATGTGCCCAGTTTCTCGATGAAACGGCCATCGCGCGGCATGCGGCTGTCGGCAGCGACGATACGGTAGAAGGGGCGTTTCTTGGAACCGCCGCGGGCGAGACGAATTTTCATGGCCATGGTTGGTATCTCCTAATTGATGGCTTTGACGGGGTGTGACCCCGTTTCAGGTCTGGTGCTGTTTGTGGTGCTGAATGACTTCAGCGATGATGAAGTTCAGGAACTTCTTGGCGAATTCGGGGTCGAGGTCGGCCTCTTTCGCCAAATCTTCAAGACGTGCGATCTGCGCGGCTTCGCGTGCAGGATCGGACGGGGGAAGGTCGTGTTCGGCTTTGAGTTTCCCCACAGCCTGGGTGTGTTTGAACCGCTCGCCCAAGGTATAGACAAGGATGGCGTCCAGCCGGTCGATGCTGGCGCGGTGGCCTTTCAGCAGCTCGGCGGCGCGTTTCACGGTGTCGGTCATGCGGCGATCTCCTGTGGTCCGGGGTGACGGTACACCCCCATCGCGCCATAGACGGGATGGTGATAATCATCCTGCCGCGTGGCCCCCAGAGCGGCGGCGACGCGCACGGAGGCGTCGTTCCCGGCCGCGATCATGCTGACCACGGTGGTCCAGTCGAGCGTTTCATAGGCGTGCGCGCGTGCGGCGCGGCCTGCTTCTGCGGCGTAGCCCTTGCCGTTGCCCGACCAGATGTACCAGCCGACTTCGGCTTCGGGCCAATCAAGCGGGTTGTGCAGGCCGACAAGGCCGATGGCGGTGTCGTCGTCGCGTGTCGTCACGATCCAACGCCCATAGCCGCGCATGGCCCAGTGTCCCAGCACCTGACAGAGATAGCGCCATGTTTCCGCTTCGGTCATCGGGCCGCCCACGAACCGCGAGGCGTCCGACGCATAGAACGCGGCAAAGGCAGGCACGTCCCGCGGCGAAGGCGCGCGCAGGATCAGCCGTTCGGTCGTCAGCGTGGGGATATGCGGGGTTGCGTCGGTCATTTCTTCTTCCCGAAACCGGAGAGGCCCGAGGGCAGGCCCATGCCGCCACCGCCAAAGGGATTCTGGCCGCCCATGCCGCCCATCTGCTTGGCGGCGGCTTCCAGTGCCTTGGGGTCCATGCCTGCGGCCATGTCTTCGGGGCTGGGGCCGCCTTTGCCGAACATGCCCTTCATGGCCTGTTTCAGCATGCCGCCTTTGCCCATCTTGCCCATTTTCTTCATCATGTCGGACATCTGGCGGTGCATCTTCAAGAGCTTGTTCAGCTCGGACACTTCCAGACCCGCACCGCGCGCGATGCGCTTCTTGCGGCTGGCCTGCAGGATCTGCGGCGCGGCGCGCTCTTTCTTGGTCATCGACTGGATCAGCGCGATCTGCTGCTTGAGGATCTTGTCGTCAAAGCCCGAGGCCTCGACCTGTTTGGCCATCTTGCCCATGCCGGGCATCATGCCCATCATGCCCTGCATGCCGCCCATCTTGATCATCTGTTCCAGCTGCATGCGCAGGTCGTTCATGTTGAACTGACCCTTGGCCATGCGCTTCATCATTTTTTCGGCCTGTTCGGCCTCGATGGTTTCCTGCGCCTTTTCGACCAGGGCAACGATATCGCCCATGCCCAGGATACGGCCCGCGATGCGTTCGGGCTCGAATGTCTCGAGCGCGTCCATCTTTTCGCCAAGGCCCACGAACTTGATCGGCTTGCCGGTCACGGCCCGCATCGACAGGGCAGCACCGCCGCGTCCGTCGCCGTCCATCCGGGTCAGCACAACGCCGGTGATCCCGATACGGTCGTCAAAGTTCTGCGCGGTGTGCACGGCGTCCTGACCGGTCAGACCGTCGACGACCAGCAGCGTTTCGCGCGGGTTGGTGACGTTGCGCACCGCCTCGACCTGTTGCATCAGTTCTTCGTCGATCGACAGACGCCCCGCCGTGTCCAGCATGTAGACGTCATAGCCGCCCATGCTGGCTTGCGTCTTGGCGCGTCTGGCGATGGCGAGGGGGTCTTCGCCCTTGACGATGGGCAGGGTGTCGACACCGATCTGCTTGCCCAGGATCGCAAGCTGTTCCATCGCCGCGGGGCGGTTGACGTCGAGCGAGGCCATCAGCACCCGCTTGCCCTCGCGGTCTTTCAGACGCTTGGCGAGCTTGGCGGTCGTGGTGGTTTTACCGCCACCCTGCAAGCCGACCATCAGGATCGGCGCGGGCGCGTTGTCGATTTTCAGCGCACCGGGCTCGCCTTCGCCGGTCAGGGTGTCGATCAGCGCGTCGTGCACGATCTTGACGACTTGCTGGCCGGGGGTGATTGACTTGGTCACCGCCTGGCCCGTGGCCTTTTCCTGTACCTTGTTGACGAAATCGCGCGCCACGGGCAGCGAGACGTCGGCCTCGAGCAGGGCGACGCGCACTTCGCGCAGGGCGGTTTTCACGTCCTCGTCGGAGAGCGAACCCTGTTTGGTCAGCCGGTCAAAGACCCCGCCAAGCCGTTCGGATAGATTTTCAAACATGCCAAGCGCCTTTCGTGCCCGTTGCGATCTGCCCCCTTATGTAGGAAGCGGTGAAGGATTTCCCAAGTTCAAACCAAGAGCGCCCCCGTGGGCGCAACGCGCTGACGGAGGGCGATCCCTGATTGATCAGGGACCGGAAGGCCAAAGCTCCCGGAGTGTTGGGGCGCGTTTACGGCGCTGCGGCGCGCGAGTCAACACTCGGGCCACCGCAGCGCACCTTGGCCCGGCTTGCGCCGGACCCTGAAGGATCAGGCAGCCAGTTTGGCAACCTGCGCCTTGGCTTCGGCAATCGAGCCTTCGGCGTCGACCGACAGGCGGTCGGCGGCGACGATCTGCACATCGGTGATGCCGATAAAGCCCAGGATGTGCCGCATGTAGTTGGTGGCAAAATCAATCTCGGAGCCGACGGGTGTGCCGCCGGTGGCCGCGACCAGGATTGCGCGTTTGCCTGTCAGCAGCCCTTCCGGGCCAGCTTCGGTATAGCGGAACGTGATGCCTGCGCGGCAGATCATGTCGACCCATGCCTTGAGGTTGGTGGGAATGCCGAAGTTGTAGACTGGTACGCCGATGACCAGCACGTCGGCGGCTTTGACTTCCGCGATCAGCGTGTCGGACAGCGCAAGCAGCTCTTTTTGCGCGTCGTTGCGGTCTGCCTCGGGCGTGAAGTTGGCGCCGATCCAGCTTTCGTCGATGTGGGGCAGGGCGTCGAACAGATCGCGGGTGACGACATCGCCATCGAGCCGGGCGACGACGTCCTGGCTGAGATCGCGGGTGACGGATGTGGCGCGGCGGGCGGAGGCATCAATGTGCAGAATGGATTTGGCCATTTTCAGGTCCTTTCAGGAGGAGGTAATTCTGCATCCCAAAATAGGAATTGTAAAAACACACGCAATTGGCCAGAACTCACAGCAACTGTTGAAAATCGCACACTTAAGAACTGGACTTCGCCAGATGGACAATTGGGACGAAATCAAGACCGCCTATCAGGTCGCGCGCATGGGCACCGTCAGCGGTGCGGCGGACGTTCTGGGCGTGCACCACGCCACGGTGATCCGCCACGTTGACGCGTTGGAAGCACGGCTGGGCGTCAAGCTGTTTCAGCGTCACGCGCGCGGCTATACTGCGACCGAAGCGGGCGAGGATCTGCTGCGCGTGGCCAAGGCGACCGATGACCAGTTCAGCCAGCTGGTCGGCCGGATCAAGGGGCGCGGCACGGATGTGTCGGGCGATCTGGTGGTGACCTCGCTGACTTCGCTGGTGCCGCGCATGGTGCCGATCCTGACCCAGTTCCAGCGTGAGAATCCCGATGTGGTGATCCGCTATCTGACCGGCACCCGCCTGTTCCGTCTGGAATACGGCGAGGCGCATGTGGCGATCCGCGCGGGGTCGCCGCCGGCACAGCCCGACAACGTGGTGCAAAGCCTCGCGCGTCAGCGGATGGGCCTCTTTGCCGCGCGGCGCTATGCCGAGGAGCGCGGCCTGCCTGAAAGCTGGGCGGAGTGCAGCGGCCACAGGTTCGTCGGCACCAACAACGATCAAAGCCGTGCGCCGTTCAACAAGTGGCTGCGCGACAAGGTGCCCGACGTGGTGTTCAGTTTCCGCAGCGAGGAAGACCGCGCGATCGAACAGGCCATCCTGAACGGTGCGGGCATCGGCTTTGCCTCCGTGCTGGAGGCGCGGGCCAACCCCGATCTGATCGAGGTCTTTCCGCATGACGAGGAATGGTCAGCGCCTTTGTGGCTGGTCACCCATGTCGATCTGCACCGCACCACCAAGGTTCAGGCGTTTCTGACCTTTCTCAAGGACGCGGCGAAGGATTGGGACGTATGATGTCCAGGCTGCCGGAGGGCGTGCAGGGCCATCTGGCGATGCTGACCTTTTCCGCGCTCGTGGCGGGGTCGTTCTCGCTGGGGTCGCAGGCGGCCAATGCCATTGATCCCGCGGCGCTGAACGCCGCGCGTTTCGCGCTGGCGGCGGTCGTGATCGGGGCGATCGTCGCAGCCACGGGCAAGGCGCGGGCAGTGCACTGGCAGGCGCCCTGGCGCTATCTGGTGCTGGGGGCGCTCTTCAGCGTCTATTTCGTGCTGATGTTCGAGGGGCTGAAAACCGCGCCTGCGGTCAGCGCGGCGGCGGTGTTCACGCTGACCCCGATCCTGGCTGCCGGTTTCGGCTGGCTGGTGTTGCGACAGATCACGACGCCGCGCATGGCGCTGGCGCTGG
This sequence comes from Pseudosulfitobacter koreensis, assembly GCF_024733015.1. Lineage (GTDB taxonomy): Bacteria > Pseudomonadota > Alphaproteobacteria > Rhodobacterales > Rhodobacteraceae > Pseudosulfitobacter > Pseudosulfitobacter koreensis. The sequence continues at coordinate 62,768 of NZ_JANKJG010000001.1, read as the reverse complement.
CCATCGGAGCTGCGGGGGCGGTCTGGGTGATCTTTCGCGCCGATCTGGCGGCACTGGCCGCGTTCGAGATCGGGCGGGGCGAGGCGATCTATTTCGTCGGCTGCGTGTCCCATGCGCTTTATACGCCGATGGTGCGCAAGCTGAACCGGGGCGAGCCTGCGGTGGTGTTCACGCTGGGCACGTTGATCGCGGGCTGTCTGCTGCTGGTCGTCTACGGCTGGTCCGATATCCGCGCGACCGATTGGCTGAACCTGCCCGCGATTGTCTGGATCACGCTGGTCTACATCGCCATCTTCGCCAGTGCCTCGACCTTCGTGCTGCTGCAATTCGCGACGCTGCGGCTGCCCTCGGCCAAGGTCATGGCCTATACATATCTCACGCCGTCGTGGGTGATCGTCTGGGAGATCATGCTGGGCAACGGCGCGCCGGGCGGGATGATCCTGATCGGGGTCGCGCTGACGATACTGGCGCTCTACCTGTTGTTGCGGGATGACGGCGCGGCCTGAGACAGGCCGTGAGCGGAACCTTTGTTCGAAGTGCGGCGTTACCATTGCACAATTTGAATAAACAAAGGACCTGTCATGCGTAACGTATTCTATATCATCGGCGTCATCGTCGTCGTCTTGGTCATCCTGTCACTGGCAGGTCTGGTCTAAACCCCTAGCGTTCCTGGGTGTCGGGCTGGGCATCATTGTCCAGTTCCGACGCCAGAAACCGCTCGAATGCGTCAAGATTGACCGGTTCGAATTGACCGAACCCCTGCATCCAGACCGACGCGGCACGCATCGCGTCGGGCTCCAGCTTGCACCACTTGACCCTGCCACGCTTTTCCTGCGCAATCAGGCCAGCGCGCGTCAGGATCGCAAGGTGTTTGCTGATCGCCGCCAGAGACATCTCGAACGGCTCGGCCACATCCGTGACCGCCATGTCGTCTTCCAGCAACATCGCCAGGATCGCCCGCCGCGTGCGGTCGGCAAGCGCCGCGAATACGTGATCCAGATCATGTGTCATGCTTCGTCATAGCTGGGCTTGGGGATGAAGAGAAGCGTCACCAGCGCGGATGTACGGGGCCCTGCGATGGCCAGAAATGCGTGTGACGCGCATGGGTCGCTGCATCCAATCCTATGTCGCGGGCCAGATGTGCATTGATCTGTCGGACGTGCAGGGCCCTTGGCGGCATAACTATGCGACGCAACCAGGCCAACGCACAGCGAATACGTGAATTTTGGGCATGTGTCTTTGGCCCGCGAAATGCGGGTGCATCTGCTGTGCGCCTCATTGAAACACCTTTGGAATAATGGATTTGCACAAGTTTTGCGACGGGCGCACCCCGTGTTCAATCCGGATTAGTTTGACATGTCCCGTGCGAAAAATGCACAGATAGTCCATGCAACGCCCTCTTCCCCCACTTAATGCGCTGCGCGCGTTCGAGGCCGCAGGCCGCCACGAGAGCTTTTCGCGTGCCGCAGACGAGTTGCGGGTGAGCCATTCGTCGATCAGCCGCCATGTGCGCGGTCTCGAAGACTGGCTGGGTGCGCAACTCTTCCGCGATCTGCCGCGCGGCGTGGCGCTGACTTCGGACGGCGCGGCGTTCCTTGCGGATGTGTCTGCGGCTTTTCGAAACGATCAGCACCGCCACCGATCGTCTGACCGCGCGCCCTGCGGGCACGCTGGTCGTGAACGCCGAGCCGCTGTTTGCAGCGAAATGGCTGGTGCCGCGTCTGAATGCGTTCCACACAGCGCACCCGGAGATTGAAATCCGGCTGGAGACTTCGACAGGCCTTGCCGACGTCGCCCGCTATGAGGCCGACATCGCGATCCGCTTCCTGGCGGTCGCCGGGTCGGACCCGGACGCCATCCTGCTCAGCGATGCGCCTGTCTATCCTTATGCCGCCCCGTCGCTGATCGCTGCCGCGCCCGATGACCCGGCCGAGCTGCTGCGTTATCCGCGTCTGCGCGACCGATACAAGGACACCTGGGCGATCTGGGCCGAACTTGCTGGCCTGCCCTCGCCGCAGACCGATCCGGCGTGGCGGATGCGGGCGCATCTCGCCATCGAAGCTGCCCTGGCGGGGCAGGGCGTCTATCTGGTGTCATCGGAGGTGGTTGCGCAAGACGTGGCAACCGGGCGCTTGCACCGAGTGTCCGACATCGGGTTTTGCGACGGCGGGTTCTATTTGAAACAAGCCGAAGGAGGGACGCGCCGCAAGGCGGTGCGCATTTTTTCCGACTGGCTTCTGGAGCAGGCTGCCCCTTGGCGACGGGGTGTGTTCGCGGAAGATAAACCAAACGGTTGAATATGCTGAGCCGGCTGCAAATGCTGGTTCAGGCGAAAACCATCTGGCACCGCCTCAGAGGGCGCTTTTAATAACGCATTAAAAATCAGTGGGTTAAGCAAATTTTTATCAGCATGACCCCGCCATTGACTCACATCCCGCATCGCCGTAGCTATCCCGTCAAGTTTCCAAGTGGGGGACACCGCGTGGCGGGGCCAGAAGAACAGCAGCGCATGCGCGATCTCGAGGCCCGGATCAAAGCTCTCAAGGGCGAAGACAAGCCGAAGGTCCACCACTACGACGACCACCACTCTCAGGCCCAGATGGCCTGGCGGATGGTAATCGAACTCGTGTCCGGTCTGGCGATCGGGTTCGGGATCGGTTACGGGCTCGACAGTCTTCTGGGCACATCGCCCTGGCTGATGATCCTGTTCATATTTCTCGGCTTCGCGGCCGGCGTGAACGTGATGATACGCAGCGCCCGCGAAATGCAGAAAGACGGAATGGCCAAAGCGGCCGACAGTGACGACGCCCGCAAGGGCACAGACGAAGGGCCCTGAGAATGGCAGACGAAACACAAGTGGTGGTCGCAACCGGTGCCGATGTCGCACATGGTGCGGAAAGCGGTCTGGTCTTTCACCCGATGGATCAGTTCCTGGTCAAGCCGATCTTCGGTCAGGCCGGAGATCCGGTGTTCTGGTACACGCCCACGAACGTGACGCTGTGGCTGGGCCTGTCGGTTCTGGCGATCTTTGCGCTGATGGTGCTGACCACCTCGCGCCGCTCTGTTATCCCGTCGCGCGGCCAGTCCGTCGCCGAATTGTCCTATGGCTTTATCTACAAGATGGTCGAGGACATCACCGGCAAGGAGGGGCTGAAGTATTTCCCCTATATCATGACGCTGTTCATGTTCATCGTCAGCGCGAACTTCCTGGGCCTGCTGCCCACGGCGTTCACGACCACCTCGCACATCGCTGTCACTGCGGTTCTGGGTTTCGCCGTGTTCTTCGCGGTCACGATCCTGGGCTTCGTGCTGAACGGTTTCGGCTTTCTGGGCCTGTTCTGGGTATCGTCGGCGCCGCTGGCGCTGCGCCCGATCCTGGCCGTGATCGAACTTATCTCGTACTTCGTGCGCCCCGTCAGCCACTCCATTCGTCTGGCGGGCAACATGATGGCGGGCCACGCCGTGATCAAGGTGTTCGCGGCCTTCGCCGCCGTGACAGCCGTGGCACCGGTTTCGGTCGCAGCCATCGCCGCGATCTACGGGCTCGAAGTTCTGGTGTGCTTTATCCAGGCATATGTCTTCACCATTCTGACCTGCGTGTACCTCAAGGATGCCCTGCACCCTGCGCACTAAGGTCCGGACTACCTCATCAAATCGACATTCCATTGTAAGGAGAAAATCATGGAAGGCGAACTCGCACAAATGGGCCAGTTTATTGGCGCAGGTCTGACAGCGTTCGGCATGGGTGGCGCAGCCATCGGTGTGGGCAACGTGGCAGGCAACTATCTGGCCGGCGCACTGCGCAACCCTTCGGCAGCCGCGGGTCAAACCGCCACGCTGTTCATCGGCATCGCGTTTGCAGAAGCCCTGGGGATCTTCTCGTTCCTCGTCGCTCTGCTGCTGATGTTCGCCGTCTAAGCCTCTGACGATTATTCCTTACGCATTGGGCGGCGCGGTCAGCCGTGCCGCCCATTGGATTGATTGTTTGACAGGAGGCCGTGATGGCAACTGAACCGATTGACCTTGAGGCCGCAGGACTTTGCACGGATGCATATGGCAGTGCCATAGGCATGCCGCAGCTTTGCGACGCATGGTTCGGCAACCAGATCTTCTGGCTGCTCATTGCCCTGGTCGTGATCTACTTTATTCTGTCACGCATCGCGCTGCCCCGGATTTCGGCCATTCTGTCCGAACGTCAGGGCACGATTACCAATGACATCGCGGCTGCCGAAGACCTGAAAGCCAAGGCACATGAGGCCGAAGCCGCCTATGATCAGGCACTGGTCGATGCCCGTCTGGAAGCAGGCCGCATCATCGACGCCGCCAAGGCCGACATGAAAGCCGATCTTGAAGCGGCGATGAAAAAAGCCGACGCCGAGATTGCCGTGCGCACAGCCGAGGGCGAAAAAGCCATTGCCGAAATCCGCGAGGGGGCCCTGGCCGCCGTCAAGGACGTCGCCAAGGACACCGCCAAGGAAATCGTCGCGGCGATGGGTGGAAACGCAGATGCACGCACCGTCACGGCTGCGGTCAACGCGCGGATGAAGGGATAAGACGATGAAAAAACTGATCGCACAGTCCCTCACCCTCTCCCTCGTCCTGTCGGCATCACCCGCATTCGCGGCAACCGGCCCGTTCTTTTCGCTGCGCAACACTGACTTTGTGGTCTTGCTGGCGTTCTTGGTTTTCCTCGGGATTCTGGTGTACTTCAAGGTGCCCGGAAAGATCGTGGAAATGTTGGATGGCCGCGCCACCGGCATCAAATCCGAACTGGAAGAAGCGCGCGCGCTGCGTGAAGAAGCCCAGACACTGCTTGCCAGCTACGAGCGCAAGCAAAAGGAAGTCCAGGGCCAGGCCGACCGCATCGTCGCATCGGCCAAGCAAGAAGCGCAGGCCGCAGCCGAAGAAGCCCGTGAAGATCTGAAGAAATCCGTCGAGCGCCGCATCGCGTCCGCCGAGGGTCAGATCGCATCGGCAGAAGCTGCCGCCGTCAAGGAAGTCCGCGACCGTGCGGTGACCATCGCCGTGCAAGCCGCGCGCGACGTGATCGCCAAGCAGATGACCGCCGCCGAAGGCAACAAGCTGATCGACGACGCCATCACGCAGGCTGGTGAAAAACTGCACTGATCCTGACTGGATCTGCCAGAATTCAGAAACCCGAGGTTCGCGCCTCGGGTTTTTTCGTTTTTGAGCAGAGCCATGGATGTCGTCAGGTGTGGGTTTCGTGATCCAGCCGCTGCCGGGCCACATCCTCGTTGCGCTCGGCCTTTTGCTGGTCGCGCAGGGCGCGCTCGACATAATCGAGATGCGTCTCGACCGCGCGGCGCGCCGCGTCGGGGTCCCGCGCCTGAACCGCGTCGTTGATCGCGCGGTGCTGGTCCAGCAGGGCGCTGCGGGTGGTGCGTTGCTTGAACATGACCTGACGATTGTAAAACACGCCATTGCGCAGCAGATCGTACATCGAGCGCATCATATGCAGCATGATGACGTTGTGCGACGCCTCGACGATGGCCATGTGGAACTGCGCGTCCAGCGCGCTTTCCGCATCGGCGTTGCGGGCCGGATGGGCCGCTTCCATCTTGTCGAAGATGGTTTGCACCACCTGCAGATCGGTGTTCGACGCCAGCCGTGCGGCACGCTCTGCGGCCAGCCCTTCCATGTCGCGGCGAAACGACAGGTAGTCGAAGACGGCCTCGTCATGGCGCGCGAAAAGCTGCGTGAGGGCAGGCGAAAACGCCGACCCCAGAACGTCGGCCACATAGATCCCAGCGCCGGGGCGGGCGGCGAGCAGCCCGGTTTCCTGCAAACTACCGATCGCATCGCGCAAGGATGGGCGCGACACGCCCATGCGGTCGGCCAATTCGCGTTCCGATGGCAGACGCTCGCCGGGTCGCAGGATGCCGCGCAGGATCAGCTTTTCGATCTGGCGCACCACGGCGGACGAGAGTTTTTCAGGGGTGACAGGGCGAAAGGGCATCGGGCATCCTTGGGAAATTGGTCAAATTATATGACCGCGAACCCCTGGGCGTAAAGGGGTGGTCCGAGATGCGTTCAGACTTTGTTAACCGTGTTGTACGTAATCTGCCGGAATGCGTACCTTATTCCTCATCGTTGTCTCATTGCTGCTTGCGGCCTGCAACACCCCCGGTCCGCATTTTCGCGGACTGCCCGCCACGCGTGTCACCGTCGAGGGGTCGACCTTTGACGTGCGGGTTCGTGACCGTCTGGCAGAGGCTTTGCGGATAAACCCAGAATACGCCCCGGGTTTCGGCCCGATTCAGGACAGGGCAGGCGTGGCGATGCAGCAGGTGTCGGGGTGCAGGGTGACGGAGGTGCGCGGCGATCAGGCGCTGGCGACTGGATTGCTGGACTGCGGCACCGACCCGTGGAAGCGGACGATGACGCCGGGGGTGCATTACGAATGCCGCGCCGTCAATGCGCCGGGTGCGCAAGGAGTATACCGCTGCGACCCGATCTAGGGTGACCAAATCGCCCGGAACTGCGCCTGGGCGCGAGTATGGCTGTTGCCTTACACACCGCAAGCCCGCAATATCTTGTGGATAACTGCGGGACAAACCGCGTTCCCTAGCGGTTCCCGTTGACAGGCCGACGCAGGCTCCTTCATCCTTGGGTGCACCGGAATCGGACCAAAGGCACGCATTTGCGCTTTTCCAAACTGAAATTGACGGGCTTCAAAAGCTTCGTGGACCCCACCGATCTGATCATCGCTGATGGTCTGACCGGCGTCGTGGGGCCGAACGGCTGTGGCAAGTCGAACCTGCTGGAAGCGCTGCGCTGGGTGATGGGCGAAAACCGACCCACCGCGATGCGCGGCGGCGGGATGGAGGACGTGATCTTTGCCGGGGCGGCGACGCGGCCTGCGCGCAACTTTGCCGAGGTCAGCCTGCACATCGACAATTCGGACCGGCTGGCGCCCGCGGGCTTCAACGATCATGACCACATCGACATCGTGCGCCGCATCACCCGCGACGTCGGCAGCGCCTATAAGGCGGGCGGCAAGGACGTGCGGGCGCGCGATGTTCAGATGCTGTTCGCCGATGCCTCGACCGGGGCGCATTCGCCGGCGCTGGTGCGGCAGGGGCAGATTTCCGAGCTGATCAACGCCAAACCAAAAAGCCGTCGCCGTATTCTGGAAGAGGCTGCGGGGATTTCGGGGTTGTACCAGCGACGTCACGAGGCCGAGCTGAAGCTGAAGGGTGCCGAAGCCAACCTGACCCGCGTGGACGACGTGGTCGAACAGCTGGCGGCACAGCTGGCGCAGCTTGCGCGGCAGGCGCGGCAGGCGGCGCGCTACCGCGAGATCGGCACGGAACTGCGCCGGACCGAGGGCATGTTGCTGTTCCGCCGCTGGCGCGAAGCCGATGATGCCCGCGCGACTGCAGACGAGGCATTGCGCGCCCGTGTCACCGCCGCAGCACAGGCCGAAGGACGTGTGCAGGCCGCCACGCGCGCCCGCAGTGCTGCCGAGGACGGATTGCCCGCGCTGCGCGAGGAAGAGGCGATTGCCGCCGCATTGGTTCAACGGCTGATCGTGCAGCGCGACACGCTGACGGACCAAGAGGCACAGGCGCAGCGGACCATTGAAACGCTGGTCAGCCGCATCGACCAACTGGCCCGCGACATCGACCGCGAGGGCGGGTTGAACCGCGACGCGGGCGAGACGATCGAGCGGCTGGAATGGGAACAGGCCGAGCTGCGCAAGGGGGCCGAAGGGCACGATGACCGGCTGGAGGCAGCCGTGGATGCCGCGCACGAGGCTGCATCTGTGCTGCAATCGCGCGAGGCGGATCTGGGGGTTCAGACCGAGGATGTCGCACGGCTGTCGGCACGGCACGGGTCGGCGCAACGGCTGCTTGATGACAGCCGCAAGACGCAGGAACGCTCGGAATCCGAGGCGGCCAAGGCGCGCGATGCGGTTGTCGCGTCGCAAGCTGCGCTGACCAAGGCGGGCACGGATTTCGAAGCGGCAGAGCAGGCGTCGCGCGTGGCCGAGGAAACGGCGCAGCGCGCCGACGCCGCGCTGACCGCCGCCGAGACCGCCCGCGCCGATGTACAAAACCGCGAGGCGGAAGCGCGCGGCGAGCGGTCAGAAGCCGAGGGCGAGATGAACGCGCTGCGCGCCGAAGTGGGCGCATTGGCCAAGCTGGTCGAGCGGGACACGGCAGAGGGTGGCCAGATCCTGGACCGGTTGCAGGTGCAAAAGGGATTTGAAAAGGCGCTGGGGGCAGCGCTGGCCGATGATCTGCGCGCGCCGCAGGTCGATGGTGATGGACCGTCGGGCTGGGCTGTGCTGCCGGTCTATGACCACGATCAGGCTCTGCCGCAGGGGGTCACGCCGATCACCCAGCATGTGTCGGTGCCCGAGGTGCTGACGCGGCGCATGTCGCAGATCGGGCTGTGTGATGCCGAGGATGCGGGGCGCCTGCAGGAGCAGTTGAAGCCGGGCCAGCGGCTGGTCTCTCCCGAGGGCGATCTGTGGCGCTGGGACGGGTTTCGCGCCTGGGCCGAGGATGCGCCGTCGGCGGCGGCGCTGCGGTTGCAGCAGCTGAACCGGCTGGAGGAATTGAAGCAGGGGCTGGAGCATGCCAGCCAGCGGGCCGAGGGCGCGCGCGCGGCCCACGAGGCGCTGACGGCGTGGTTGGCGGAATTGTCCAACGCCGACAAGGCCGCCCGCGAGGCGCGGCGCGAGGCGGATCGTCTGGTGGCCGACGCAGGCCGCGCGCTGAGCCGAGCCGAGGCGGATCGCAATCTGGCAGAGGGGCGGCTGGAATCCCTGTCGCTGGCGGTGAAGCGGCACGAGGAAGAGGCGATGGCCGCCCGTGCCCGCGTGCTGGAGGCGCAGCGGGCGCTGGAAGAGCTGGACGATGTGGACGAGGCGCGTGCGGCAGTCGAAGACCTGCGGATGACCGTCGAGGCGGCGCGGATCACGATGATGTCTCGCAGGTCGGCGCAGGACGAGTTGCGCCGCGAGGGCGAGGCGCGCACCCGCCGGGGCCAAGAGGTGACCAAGGAACTTTCGGGCTGGCGGCACCGGCTGGAGACGGCGGAGAAGCGCAGCGCCGAACTGGTCGGGCGCAAGGCGCAGTCCGAAGCTGAGCTGAAGGCGGCGCAGGCGCTGCCGGAGGAGTTGGCCGAGAAACGCGCCGAGTTGTCGGAAATGATGGACGGGGCCGAAGACCGCAAGGCCGCAGCCACCGATGCGCTGAGCCTGGCCGAAGCCGCATTGCGCGAGGCGACCGTGGCCGAGCGGGACGCGGAGCGCACCGCGTCAGAGGCACGCGAGGCCCGCGCGGCGTCAGAGGCACGCGCGGAGGCGGCGCGCGAGACGGTTCAGGCCGCAGCAGAGCGGATCGCGGAAGAGCAGCAGCAGGCGCCGCACCAGTTGCTGACGGCACTGGATGTGGACCCCGGTCAGATGCCGCGATCGGATGCGCTGGAGGCGGATGTGAACCGCCTGAAACGCCAGCGCGAGGCCCTGGGGGCCGTGAACTTGCGCGCCGAGGAAGACGCGCGCGAGGTACAGGAGGAACACGACACGCTGGTCAGCGAAAAGGCCGATCTGGAAGAGGCGATCAAGACGCTGCGCTCGGGCATCGCGAGTCTGAACCGCGAAGGGCGCGAGCGTCTGCTGACCGCGTTCGAGCAGGTGAACAGCAACTTTTCCCTGCTGTTCACGCATCTGTTCGGCGGCGGCGAGGCCAATCTGGTGATGGTGGAATCGGATGACCCGCTTGAGGCCGGCCTCGAGATCATGTGCCAGCCGCCGGGCAAGAAGCTGTCGACGCTGAGCCTGTTGTCGGGAGGCGAGCAGACGCTGACGGCGATGGCGCTGATCTTTGCGGTGTTCCTGGCCAACCCCGCACCGATCTGCGTGCTGGACGAGGTGGACGCGCCGCTGGACGACGCCAACGTGACGCGGTTCTGCGATCTGCTGGACGAGATGTGCCGCCAGACCGACACGCGGTTCCTGATCATCACGCACCATGCGGTGACGATGGCGCGGATGGACCGGCTGTTCGGGGTGACGATGGGCGAGCAGGGCGTGAGCCAGCTGGTGTCGGTCGATCTGAAAAAGGCGGCGAAGCTGGTCGCCTGAAACAAAAACGCTCGCCCCCGGTCAGGGGACGGGCGTAGTATGTGTAAGGAGGCGGGATTACTTTGCCTCTTGCATCGCTTTCAGGCTTTCTTCGGTCATGTCGACGTAGACGCGGAACTGGCCTGCATCGCCTTCACGCTGGATGTTCAGGCTTTGCATGTCCACGCGCACGTGGTCTTCGCCGATGCCCAGGAAACCACCGATATCCAGACGTGCACCGGTCAGCTGACCGTCATCCGACATATAAAGCTCGGCGACTTCGCCGATGTCTTCCATGTTGGCGTCCATCACCACTGCGCCGGTCAGATCGTCGGTCGTCAGATCCTCGAACTGGACTTGCGACCAGCCCTCGACCGCCACGTTCGGCGGTGTCGCGGCGTAGAGGCCGTCCTGGTTACCTTCGGACGTGGATGCCTCGTTGTCCGTCGTGATGACCTGGGTGTCGGTGCTCATCTCTTCGGTGGTCGCGGTGTCGGTGTCTGCCATCGCCGGATCGGTCGCTTGCGCATCCGCGTCTGCGTTCATGTCCGTATCGGCGGTCATGTCGGCGTTTGCATCCGTATCCATGGTGGCGTCGGTATCGGCCATCGTCGTGTCATCGGTCTGCAGTTCGGTGTCGGCGGTCGCCGTTTCCGTCATTGCCGTATCACCGGTCTGCGCGTCCGCATCGGCGGACATATCGGTGTCGGTCATCGCGGGATCGACGGCGGCACCCTCTGTGGCACCGGCGTTTGCATCGCTGTCTTCGGCCCAGGTGCCGATCATGGTGCTGTCATACTCGGGCGCATTTTCCAGAGTTTCTGGCGTGCCGTTGAAGACGACGTAGTATTCGCCGCCATCATTCATGCCGCTGACCAGTTTCACCTGATCGACGCTGAGTGCGACGCTGCGTTCACCGATGCCGAGGAACCCGCCGATGTCCAGAAGGACGGCGTTGACTTCGCCATCCGGGCTCATGATCAGATCATTCACCTCGCCGACGCGTTCCCATTCGATTGCGTCGGTGTCGACCTCAAGGCCATCAACCTCGGCTTGCGTCACATAGACGGATTTGCCGATCAGGTTCGACGCGCGCACGGTCTGGGCGCTTGCGACGTTCTCTGCGGTGCTGTCGACGAAGGGCGATTGCATTTCGGTTTGGGCATAGACGGTTGTGGCCATCAGTGCGGCGGCTGCGGTGGTTGCTAGAAAATGTTTCATTTGATCCTCCTGATCCTGAAAACGTATCTCAGGAGAACGCCGATCATTGAAAGCGGTTCCCACCCTGTCGCGGCCCTTCAGAACACAGAGCGGGAAACCGCCTGCGGTGACGGAAAGCCGCTCAGGACTTGGTTTCGACGGGGCCGCCCTGCTTGACCCAGTCGGAAAAGCCGTCCTTCAGGTGGGCGGCCTTGAACCCCATGTCGTTCAGGGTGTCGACGGATATGGCAGACCGCCAGCCCGATGCGCAGTGGAAGACAAACTTGCGGTCTTCGGCGAAGATGTCCTTGAAATAGGGGCTGTCAGGATCGACCCAGAATTCCAGCATGCCGCGCGGGCAGTGAAAGCTGCCGGGGATGAAGCCCGTGCGCTCGCGTTCGCGCGGGTCGCGCAGATCGACGATCTGCACGCTCGGGTCATTGACCATGGCGATCAGGTCGGCGGTTTCGATTTCCTCGATGCGGGCGCGGGCGTCGGCGACCATCTGGGCGCTGGTTTTGGTAAGGGGCATGGGCGGTATCCTTCAGATCTGGTTCAGCAGCGCGGGCGTGGGCCATGCGTCTGCGGGCAGGCCGAGGCGTTGTTGCTCGGCTTTCACGGCGGCGCGGGTGCCCGCGCCCAGGATGCCGTCGATGTCGCCGACATCATAGCCCTTGTCTTGGAGGCGGTGTTGCAGGCGTTTCATCTGGGCACTGTCGAGGCCGGTATCGGGGTTGCCCGCGTCATAGATGGGCGCACCGCCAAGGCGGGTGGCGAAATAGGCCGCGGTCAGGACGTAGGTGAACGACTGGTTCCATTCGAAATAGACGTTGAAGTTCGGGTAGGCGAGGAAGGCAGGCCCCTTGTGGCCCTGCGGCAGGATCAGCGATGCGGGCAGATCGGCGAGCGTATCGTTGCGCGCCGCCACGCCCAGTGCCTGCCAGTAGGCAGTGGATTTCACCGTCTCCAGCCCGCTTTGTGCCCAGTCCATCGTGGTGGGCACGGTTACCTCTTGCAGCCAGGGCTGGCCTGCCTGCCATCCCAGATGTTGCAGCATCTTGCCGCCCGAATGCAGCGCGTCGGTGGCGGAGGTTTTGAGGTCCACGCGCCCGTTGCCATCGGCGTCGACGCCGTTTTCGATGATGTCCTGCGGCAGCATCTGCACCATGCCGATCTCGCCCGCCCATGCACCTGTCGTGGTGCGCGGATCAAACTGGCCATCGGCGTGCAGGCGCATCGCGGCCAGCACTTGTGGGCGGAACAGTTCGGGGCGGCGGCAGTCATGGGCCAGTGTCGCCAGCGCGTTGGCAGTGTTGAAGTCGCCCTGGAACGCGCCATAATCGGTCTCGAACGCCCAGAAGGCCAGCAGGACCGAGCGGTCGACGCCGTAGGTCGTCTCGATCCGGTCGAAGGTGCTGTCGTATTGACCGGCCAGCTGCTGTCCCTTGTTCAGACGCTGGGACGAGATCAGGTGCCGCGAGAAGTCGATGAAGGGTTTCTGGAACACGCCCTGCGCCTGATCCGCCCTGAGCACCGACGCGTCCTGCCGCACGCCCGACAGGAAGGCGTCGGCTGAGGCGGGAGGGATGCCCATGCTGACGGCTTCGGCTTTCAGGCCCGATTTGAACTCCGAGAACGCGCCGCCGCATTGGGCGAATGCGGCCATGGGCAGGGTCAGGGAAAGGGCGAGGGTTGCAAGGCGCAGCATATGGGGTCCAGTTCAAAGCAAGAGTACGAGGGCGGTGAGGCCCAGAAAAACACCCCATGTCTTCCACAGGATTGCGCAGGCGGCGTCAATGTCTGCGGGTGTCAGCGGCACACGTCCGCCTGCGTTGACCCAAGACAACGGCTGGATCGTGCCATCATAGCTGCGCGGACCGGCAAGGGCCACCTTCAGCGCGCGGGCCATCGCGGCCTCGGGCCAGCCTGCGTTGGGGCTGCGGTGGCGGTGGGCGTCGTCTGTAATGTCGGACCATCGGTGCAACCCGCCGGAAAGCGCTGCGATCATCAGCGCGGTCAGCCGGGCAGGCACCCAGTTCAGCAGATCGTCCATGCGCGCGGCGGCCCAGCCGAAGTCGAGATATTTTTCGGTGCGGTAGCCGATCATGCTGTCGGCGGTGTTCACCACCTTGTAGATCACGAGACCGGGCAGGCCGCCGATCAGGAACCAGAAGGCGGGGGCGATCACCCCGTCGCTGAGGTTTTCCGCAGCACTTTCAATGGCGGCGCGGGCGGTGGCGCTGGTGTCCATGGCGGTGGTGTCGCGGCTGACGATCATCGCGACGTTGCGGCGGCCCTGCGCCAGCGACATACGCAATCCGTCTGCCACGGCGCTGACGTGCTGCACCAGCGAGCGCTGCGCCAGCAGGATCGCGGCGGCGATCGTCACCACGACCGGGCCGAACAGGGACAACACGCCGCCAATCGCGCCGCCGCCCAGCACCAGAAGGGCAAGGGCCGCGACGCCGCGTGCTTTTCGGTCAGGGCCGTGGTTCAGCCGCCGGTCGAGGACCGCGATGGCGCGGCCCATCAGCACGGCGGGATGCGGCAGACGTTTCCAGAGCCACGCGGGTTCGCCCAAGGCGGCGTCCAGCAGCAGGGCGCAGATGAGGATCGGGGCGGTGTCCATCAGGCGGCCTCGATCTGGGGCCAGCGGTCGGGCGCGGGCAGGCCCAGACGCAGCCATGTGTCGGAGTAGGGGAAGATCCGGCTCCAGACATGCGCCTCGGCCAGACGGTCGCGCCAGTGGGTTGCGTTATCGACCTCGTAGAGACGGAAAAGATCGGTGCCGCCCGCGATTGCAGCACCCTTGGCGGTCATCACATCGTCCAGACGGGCGGCATCCTGGGCCAGTCGTGCGCGGGTTTGCCGTGCCCAGTCGGGGTCCAGGAGGGCCGCGGTGCCTGTTGCAAGGGCCACGCCAGACACGGGCCAAGGCCCCAGCATCTCGCGCAAGGCGCCGATCAGAGCGGGGTCGCCGATGGCAAAGCCCAGACGCAGGCCCGCCAGCCCCCAGAACTTGCCGAAGCTTTTCAGGATCACGGTGCCGGGAGTGGTCGCCTGTGCCATCAGGGACGCATGGGGCGTCACGTCGCAAAAGCTTTCGTCGATCACCCGCAGGTCGCCGTGCAGGTCGCCCGCAGACCATATCCGACCATCGGGGTTGTTGGGGTTGACCAGAACCTGCGCCCCACCTTGCAACTGCACGTCCCAGCCGTGGGCCTGAAATGCGGCGGCGTGTTCGTTATACGTGGGCCCCGGAATGGCCACGCTGCCCGGTGCCGCCAGACGCGGGATCTGCGCGATCAGGGAGGAGGCACCGGGGGCGGCCAGAATTGCGGCCTCCTCCGGCACGGCCCAGAAGATGCGCGCGGCGGCTTCAAGCCCTGCGGTGGCGGTGGCGTCAGGCAGGGCGGTCCAGGCGTCTTCGGGCAGGGACGGGACCGGATAGGGCTGTGGGTTGATTCCCGTGGACAGGTCAATCCAATCGCTGCGCCCCCCGCCAAAGCGCGCCATCGCCGCATCGAGGTTGCCGCCGTGATCCCGCTTTTGCATCACGCTGTGTTCCTTTGCCATATGGGCCGATTTTCGCCCTATTCACACCGGGCCGATGGCAAAAACAAGCCGCTTTCGACCGTTTTCACGACTTGTTAGGGTTTTCCCCTTCTAGTTAATAAGTTGTTAACTTTTTGGTCGGAGTTGTCTTGGAACAGGTTGCCGAAAGCGGTGGCGGTAACGAAAGAAAGTGCGGGGTTGCCAATGAAAGTTCTGATCGTCGAAAGTGAGCCCAACCTTGCCGACGTCTGGTGCCGTCATCTGCGACGTCTGAACATGGACGTCAGCGTGGCGACCACGCAGGCCGAGGCGACGCTGCAGATCATCGAGACCTGCCCCGAGGTCATGATTCTGGACCTCATCCTGAAGAACGGCAGTGCGCTGGCGGTCTCGGATTTCGCAAGCTACCGCAGCCCCGAGACGCAGGTGATTTTCGTGACCAACACGTCGTTCTTTTCGGACGGGTCGATCTTTGCCCACGCGCAGAACGCCTGCGCCTTTGTCCAGAGCGAGACGCCGCCCGACGATCTGGCCGCGATGGTCGAATATTACGCGGCCAGACCCCCGGCGCACACTGCGTGACTAGCCGCGCCCGTGCGGCGCGTCGTAGTCGGGGGCGGGGTTGATCGGGATGATCCTGTGCGGATTGATGTTGTCGTGACTGTAGTAATAGTGGTGCACGATATGGTCGAAGTTGACGGTCTCGGCCACGCCGTCCCATTGGTAAAGCTCGCGGGTATAGGCCCAGAGGTTGGGATAATCGGTAATCCGCGCGCGATTGCATTTGAAATGGGTGTGATACACCTTGTCGAAGCGGATCAGCGTGGTGAACAGCCGCCAGTCGGCCTCGGTGATCTGGTCGCCCATCAGGTAGCGGTTCTGGCTCAGGCGGTCTTCCAGCCAGTCCAGCGTGTCGAACAGCGGATGCACAGCCTCGTCATAGGCGTCCTGCGAAGTGGCGAAGCCGGATTTGTAGACGCCGTTGTTCAGCGTGTCGTAGATGCGGTCGTTTACGGGCTCGATCGCGTCGTGCAACTCTGCGGGCCAGTAATCGTCGGTGTTGCCGGTGATCCCGTCAAAGGCGCTGTTCAGCATCCGGATGATTTCCGAGCTTTCGTTGCTGACAATGGTGCCA
The DNA here is from genome assembly GCF_024733015.1 of Pseudosulfitobacter koreensis. Taxonomy (GTDB): domain Bacteria; phylum Pseudomonadota; class Alphaproteobacteria; order Rhodobacterales; family Rhodobacteraceae; genus Pseudosulfitobacter; species Pseudosulfitobacter koreensis. Next base: position 46,782 of record NZ_JANKJG010000001.1, on the reverse strand, counting down.
CGCTCTTTGTCCCACAGGATCGGCACGGTTACGCGCCCGGTGAACTTGGGGTCGGCGCGGGTATAGATGTCGCGCGCGAAGGGCAGATCGAAGAGCGTGTCGCCGGTCGCGCCCTCGTAGTCGGTGTCGAAGGTCCAGCCATCGCCCAGCATTTCGGGATGCACGACTGACAGGCCGATGTGATCCTCAAGCCCCTTGAGCTTGCGAAAGATCAGGGCGCGGTGCGCCCAGGGGCACGCCAGAGAAACATAGAGGTGATACCGCCCGGATGCAGCGGCAAAGCCCCCCTCGCCGGATGGTCCTGCCGCGCCGTCTGCAGTGATCCAGTTGCGGAATTCGGATTTCGAGCGTTCAAATTTGCCGCCCGTCTTGTCGGTGTCGTACCACTTGTCTTGCCATTCGCCGTCTACGAGCAAACCCATGTCATTTCTCCTCAGTTCTTTGTATTGAACCTAGGGCGCGGAGGGGCAGAGGCACATCACCCGTCACCGCGCAGCCCACCTGCGCGAGCGCACATTTCTGCAACAGCCGCAGCGCAGCAATTGAAAATTCATAATAATTTCACTTGATGCGGGGCAGAGTAACGCCAATTTTAAAAGGCAAGAGAGTGGGGTAAATCATGACGACATTTTTGCCAAAAGAGGTTCAGGCCGGACTGGACAGCGCCCGTCTGCTCAGCCTGAAGAAGGCGTCGCGCCTGCGTGTGAACATCGACGGACAAACCTATCCGGTGCTGCGCATGTGGAAGACCGGATTTTCGGTCGATGCCGCAACCGCTCCCTATCTGCGCGGCTATGCCGATCTGTACGATGGGGCGATCCATCTGTTCCAGTGTCTGATTATCGCGACGGATGAAGAGGCGGGCGAGATGATCTATGAGTTCAAGCGCGCGACTGCCGTGGCCGACAAGCCTGCGCTGGATTTCGAACAGGCGGCGGATGCGCCGGTTGCCCTGCTGACGGATCAGCCTGTCGTCGATATGTGATTCTGGCGGCTTGGGCGCGCCCGCCCCGCCGATAGGGCGAAGCGGGTCGTTTGTGGCGGGCTGAGAGCCTACTGCAAGTCGGCGAAGGCGGCTTTCAGGCGCGTTACGGCCTCTTCCACCCGGCTGCGCTGTGTTGCGATGTTGAACCGCAGATAGCTTTCGCCGCCGGTGCCGAAGGTCGGGCCGTAGTTCACCGCAATGTGGGCGTCGTCCTGAACGCGGCGGGTGAACTCCTCGCGCGACATGCCGGTGCCGGAGAAATCAACCCAGCTGAGGTAGGTGGCTTCCAGCGGCATGGATTTCAGACCGGGAATGGCGTTTACCCCCGCGTCGAAGATCCGCGCGTTTTCGGCCAGGTAGGCCATCAGGTCATCGACCCAGGCCGCACCTTCGGGGGAATAGGCAGCCGTTGCCATGAACAGGCCAAAGGCGTTTGGCGACAGCCCCAGCGCGTTCATGCGTTTCTCGAAGGTCTTGCGCAGGGTCTCGTCCGCGATGATCACGTTGCCCAGATGCGCACCTGCGATCGAAAACGTCTTGGTCGTGGCGGACATCATCACCAGACGGTCGGCGATGCCGTCGATCTTGGCCATCGGGATGTGGGTATGACCCGGCATCACCAGATCGTGGTGGATCTCGTCCGAGACCAGGATCAGGTCGTGCCGCTTGGCGAACTCTGCGACGCCCTCCAACTCGGTGCGGGTCCAGACGCGGCCACCGGGGTTGTGCGGGCTGCACAGGACCAGCAGCGTTTCGCTGCCGTCCATCTGCGCATCCCACGCGTCGAAGTCCATCTCGTGACGGCCATCGTTCACGGCAAGGGGGCATTCGACCACGCGGCGGTCGGCGGCTTCGATCACGCGGGCAAAGGCGTGGTAGACGGGTGTGAACAGCACAACCCCGTCGCCTGGTTTGGTGAAGGCGTCGATGCACATCGCTGTGCCGTTGACCAACCCGTGCGTGGTGAAGATCCACGCAGGGTCGATTTGCCAGTCATGACGTTCCTTCATCCACCACTGGATCGCGGCGCGGTATTTGCTGTCGTCGCCGAAGTAGCCGAACATGCCGTGATCGACCCGCGCCTGAAGCGCATCAATCACGCATTGGGGTGGTTTGAAATCCATGTCCGCGACCCACATCGCCAGCCCGTCGTCGGTGGGAACGCCGTAGAGCTTTTCCATCATGTCCCATTTTGCGCAATGGGTGCCGCGGCGGTCGATGATCTCGTCAAAGCTCATGGGTCTCTCCTGTGATTGTGCCCGTATTGCTAACGCCCCAGCCGCCAAGCGCAAGGGGCCGTTGCACCGCAGCCCGTGTTGGCATAAATGACCTGCCATGAAACGCCCCATTCTCTTGCACCCCGATCCACGGCTCAAGAAGCACTGCGCGCCCGTCACCGATATGACGGACGAACTGCGCCGCTTGGGCGATGACATGTTGGCCACGATGTACGACGCACCGGGCGTCGGGCTGGCGGCCCCGCAGGTCGGCGTGCTGGAACGGCTGATCGTGCTGGATTGCGTCAAGGATGAAAACGAGACGCCGCGCCCGCTGATCATGTTCAACCCTGTGATCGTCGCATCTTCGGAGGAAACCAACGTCTTTGAAGAGGGCTGCCTGTCGATCCCCGAGCATTTTGCCGACGTGACCCGCCCCGCCGAGGTGCAGGTGCGCTGGACGGACCGCGACGGTAAGGAGCACAACGAAGAGATGGGTGGCCTCTGGGCGACTTGCGTGCAGCACGAGATCGACCATCTGGATGGCAAGCTGTTCATCGACTATCTCAAGCCGCTCAGGCGTCAGATGATCACCCGCAAGATGACCAAGCTGAAACGCGAGCTGGCGCGGGAGAAGTCATGAGCACACGTCCGATCCTGAAGTGGCCCGATGCGCGTCTGACGCAGCCCTGTGCCGCGGTGGGCGAGGTGACGGCCGAGGTGCAGATCCTGGCTGCCGACATGCTGGAGACGATGTATGCCGCGAAGGGGCGTGGGCTGGCGGGGCCGCAGATCGGCGTGATGCAGCGGATATTCGTCATGGACACCGGCTGGAAAGAGGGTGCGTCCGATCCGCTGGTGTGTATCGATCCGCAGATCGAGGTGCTGGACGAGACCCTCGCGGTCAACTCCGAAGCGTGCCTGTCGATCCCCGGCGTAGCCGCGGATGTGTCACGGCCTTCGGCTGTGCGGTTGTCATATACGGCGATGGACGGGGCACGGGTGAGCCGCGAAATGACGGGGTTTGATGCAGTTTGCGCGCAGCATGAAAGCGATCATCTGGACGGTGTTCTGACATTTGACCGGATCGACGCGGAGGCGCGCGCGACGCTGCTGGCCGACTACGAAGGCGGCGCTGCGTGACCGTTCGGGCGTTCGTGCCCTGGCCGGACAAGCGCCTGCGCACAGCCTGCGCGCCCGTCGCGGCGATCACGGATGAAATCCGGATGCTTTGGGCCGATATGGTCGAAACGATGGACGCGATGCCCGGCGTCGGGCTGGCTGCACCGCAGATCGGGGTGATGTTGCAGGTGGCCGTGGTCGATGCCACGTCCGACCGCAGCCGCCGGATCCTGCTGGCGAACCCTTCGGTTATCCAGGCGTCGGACGAGACAGAGGCGGGCACCGAAGCCTCGCCCAACCTGCCCGGTGTCCATGCCGAGATCACCCGCCCCAAGAAGGTCACGGTGCGGTTCCTGAACGCGGATGGAATGATCGACCGGCGCGATTTTGAAGGGCTGGAGGCGCGGTCGGTTCAGCACCAGATCGACCATCTGGCGGGGCGGATGTATTTCGACAATCTGGGCCGCGTGAAGCGGGACATGCTGATCCGCAAGGCGCGCAAGGCCCGCTAGTCACGACCCGTCAGGAAAGGACATCCGATGCGCATCGTCTTCATGGGTACGCCCGATTTCTCGGTGCCGGTGCTGGACGCGCTGGTACAGGCAGGCCACGACATCGCCGCGGTCTATTGCCAGCCGCCGCGCCCGGCGGGCCGTGGCAAGAAGGACCGGCCCACGCCAGTCCATGCCCGCGCCGAGGCGCTGGGGCTTGAGGTGCGGCACCCGGTCTCGCTGAAATCACCCGAGGCGCAGGCGGAGTTTGCCGCGTTGAACGCGGAGGTTGCAGTGGTCGTGGCATATGGGTTGATCCTGCCGCAGGCTATTCTGGACGCGCCGGATCGTGGCTGTCTGAACATCCACGCGAGCCTGTTGCCGCGTTGGCGCGGGGCTGCGCCGATCCACCGGGCGATCATGGCGGGCGATGCGCAGACGGGCGTGTGCATCATGCAGATGGAGGCGGGGCTGGACACCGGGCCGGTGCTGTTGCGGGTTGAGACGCCGATTGGGGCGGATGAAACCACGGCAGAGTTGCACGACAGGCTGAGCACGCTGGGGGCGGACGCGATCGTAAGCGCGCTGGCGCAGCTGGATGCGCTGACGCCGCAGGCGCAGCCCGATGTGGGCGTGACCTATGCCCACAAGATCGACAAGGCAGAGGCGGCGCTGGACTGGTCGCGCGATGCGGTCGAGGTGGATCGTCAAATTCGCGGGCTTTCGCCGTTTCCGGGGGCGTGGTTTGAACACGGTGGCGTGCGGATCAAGGTGCTGGGTAGCCGACTTGCCGAAGGGCAGGGGCAGGCGGGCGTGGTGCTGGACGACGCGCTGACCGTTGCTTGCGCAAGCGGTGCGGTGCAACTGACACGCTTGCAAAAGGCCGGGCGCGGAGCGCAGGATGCCACGGAGTTCCTGCGCGGCACGGCACTGCCCGCAGGCTCGAAACTTTAGGAGCGCGCGATGTTTCCCGTCATGATCGGCACCGTGGTGATTGCGGGCATCGTGGGCTATGTTTCCGAACGCTCGGGCTTTACCCACAATGGAATTTTGCAAAGCATCATCATCTGCGTGGGTGGCGCGTTCGTGTTCTATTTCATCCGGCTGATGTTCGGGTTTGGGTTCAACAGCGCCGGGCTGAACGCGATCCTGTCCAGCATCGGGGCGCTGATCATCGTGCCGACCCATTGGCGCAGATAGCGTTGCCGTCGGCAGGGCTGTTCAGGATTTCGGCGGGGTCGAGCGGTAGGTGGGCAACTGCCAGCCGAAGGCCAGCGATCCGGCACGCAGGGCCCATGTGACGGCGGCCCCTGCGACCAGTGCGGGCACATCTGGCGCGAAGTAGGTCGATGTCAGCCACAGTGCCAGCGCGCCACCGAAGGCCGCCGAGACGTAAAGTTCGCCCTGTTTCAGCACCACGGGCACGTCGCCCACGACCACGTCGCGCATCAGCCCGCCCATGCAGCCGGTGATCATGCCCATCAGGATCACGATGGGCGGCGGTGCGCCCAGTTCGAGCGCGACACCCGCACCCGCAGGCACCGCGATGGCGAGCGCCAGACTGTCGAGCCAGAGCAATGTGCGCAGGCGGCTTTCCAGCAAGTGCGCGGTAAAGAAGACCACGATGGCGGCCCCGCAGGCGACCGCGATATAGGTCGGCTGCGCGATCCAGAACACCGGGTTGCGGTCCAGAAGCACGTCGCGCAGGGTGCCGCCGCCCATTGCGGTCAGGCAGGCGATAAACAGGAACCCGACCGGGTCCATCTGGGCGCGGCTGGCGACCAGCGCGCCGGTCAGGGCAAAGATCATCACCGCGCCGAAGTCGAGAAGTGCGAGCCAGCTCATAGTGCGGCCCTGATCCAGTCGAGGGCGCTTTGGTGGGTCGGGGCGAAGTCGTGGTGGGCTGCGTCATCCAGCGCCAGCCAGCCGAAGCGGTGCAACGTGCCGTCGGGACCTGCGTTCTGCCAGCGGTCGCGGACGGGGGGCACGGTGCGACAAAGCGCAAAGTGCCAGCGTTCGCCTGCGACGATGTCGTCCGATGTGCCCAACAGCAGGGCGGCGCGGGTTTCCAGTCCGCTGATGTCGTAAAGCGCGTGGGCGGCAGCCGCCTCGGGCCGGATGCCTTGGGCTATGTCGCTAAGCACCAGTGCTGTCAGTGGGTACGTCGCAACAGCCAGCCTGCGCGGTGCGCCGTCAGGGTGCAGCGCGACGGGGCAGGCGATCTGTTTCATTTCGACTTGGGTTTGAACGGGGCCATGCCCGCGCGTGCCAGCGCGTCGGCGCGTTCGTTTTCAGGATGGCCTGCGTGCCCTTTGACCCATTTCCAGGTCACGTCATGGCGGGCCTGCGCCAGATCCAGACGCTGCCACAGTTCCGCATTGGCGACAGGCTTTTTCGCGGCGTTCTTCCAGCCGTTTTTCTTCCAACCGAAGATCCACGCGGTGATGCCGTTTTTCACATAGTTGCTGTCGGTCACAACGGTGATCTTGCTCGCGCGTTCCAGCGCCTCGAGCGCGTTGATCGCCGCCAGCAGTTCCATGCGGTTGTTGGTGGTCGCGGCCTCGCCGCCCTGCAGCTCGCGCTGTTTGACGACCGCGCCATTTTCCTTTGCGAGCATCAGGGCACCCCAGCCTCCCGGGCCGGGATTGCCGCTGCACGCGCCATCGGTATATGCGAATAATTCAGCCATGAGCGCGCAGACATAGCCAGTCTGCATAGGTGCCGTCCAGCCCCTTGTTGCGTCCATGTGCGCGGGCATCCTTGCGGGTGTCGATGGCAAAGCCTGCATCGGTCAGAAGGCCGGTCAGTTCGGCTTCGGTATAATAGGTATAGAGCCTGCCGATGCTGTCGCGGGCGGACCCTGTGCCGAGTTTCATGCCGATGTGGAACAGGCCGCCGCTGCGCAGGGCTGCCTTGATCGTCGCCAGATGACGCGGCATATCGGCGCGCGGGGCATGCAGCAGGCTGAAGTTGGCCCAGATGCCGTCATAGGTGCCGGTGATGTTGTCGAAGGTGCCCAATCGCGCCGTGACGCCGGGATGTTTCGCGGCCATCGCCACCATTTCCGGCACCGCGTCCATCGCGACCACGTCAAAGCCTGCTTGCGCCATGCGCCCGGCGGCCCGGCCCGGCCCGCAGCCCAGATCCAGAACGCGCCCCTTGCCCAATGCGGCCATGAAATCGGTCAGCTGCGGGTCTTCGCGGTCGTTCATCGCGGCGTATTCACCGGCCTGGGCCGCGTAGACGTCCAATGTCGCCTTGTCGCTCATAGGATCACACCGACGGCAAGGCAGGCCAGCACGATTGCGGTCAAGAGCACGCGCAGCGACATCCACCAGGCGGGGGCCAGCCCCCAGCGCCAAAAGGCGAAATCGAGCAACAACAGACCGGCAAAGCCCGCCATCAGGTTCAGTCCGGCGGCGACGGGGCCGCTGCCTGTGGTGAAGAACGCCCAGAGGGCGGGGATGACCGACAGCGCGTAGCCGGTGGCGGCTTGCGCCCCCTCGGCCTTGGTGGCGAAGCCCCAGAGCACGCCCGACATGAACGACAGGATCACCGCGCCATAGAACAACTGCACATAGGGCCCGACGAAGCGCGCGCCGAAGGTGGCAAGGGACCAGTCGGCCAGATCGGGGCTGAGCACGGTGGCGGCGCCCCAGACGAAGGGGATGAGGCCCAAAAGGCCCAGAACCAGAGGGGCGCGGGGGATCGTGGTCATCGGTCTTGTGGTCCTTCGATCATTGGCGCGGGTCAGGTTCCGTCCCAGACCAGTTCCATGCGCAGCCCGCCGGGTTCGGCGAACATCATGTGGTGGCGGGCGCTGCCCTGCATCGGTTCAGGCATGAATTCGACGGTGACGCCGGGCCAGCCTGCGACCAGTTCGGCGGTCTGGGTCAGGCTGTCGCGGTCGGGCACGGCAAGGGCAAGATGATGCAGGCCGATCTGGCTGTGGCGGTCAAAGTCGGCTGCGGCCTCGTCTGCCTGCCAAAGCGACAACCGCAGGCTGCCATCGGTCAGGGTGGTGCGCGGATAGCTTAGATCCTGGGCGATCTGTAGCCAGCCGAGACATTTGACGAAAAAGCCGGTCGTCGTGTCGAGGTCGCGCACGGCAAGGCCAAGGTGACTGAGGCCGGTGGTCTTGGGCATCTGCGGTTTCCTCGGATAAGGTCAGGCATGCGCGCGCAGAACGCGGGGCACCTTGAATTCGACATTCTCGATTGCGGTTTCGACCAGTTCGGTGGTGACGTCGAAACGCGCCTTCAGAGCGTCGATCACCTCGTTGATCAGCACTTCGGGCGCGGATGCGCCGGCTGTCACGCCGATCGACGCGATTCCCTCGAGGCTGCGCCAGTCGATGTCGTCGGCGCGTTGCACCAGTTGGGCGTAGTCACAGCCTGCGCGGGCGCCAACTTCGACCAGGCGGCGCGAGTTCGACGAGTTGGGGGCACCCACCACCAGCATCGCGTCGCATTTGGGGGCAATGGCCTTGACCGCTTCCTGCCGATTGGTCGTGGCGTAGCAAATGTCTTCCTTGTGCGGGCCGACGATGGCGGGAAAGCGCGCCTTGAGCGCTGCGACGATATCGGCGGTGTCGTCGACGCTGAGCGTGGTCTGCGTGACATAGGCCAGCTTCGCGGGATCGCGCACGTTGACGTGGGCGACGTCGTCGGGGGTTTCCACCAGCAGCACCTCGCCCTCGGGCAACTGGCCCATGGTGCCGACGGTTTCAGGGTGACCCGCATGGCCGATCATGATCATCTGCAGGCCTGCATCGGAGTGGCGCTGGGCCTCGATGTGGACCTTGCTGACCAGCGGGCAGGTGGCATCGACATAGACCATATTGCGGCGCTCGGCCGTGGCCGGGATCGCCTTGGGCACGCCATGGGCCGAAAAGATCACGGGGCGGTCGTCGGGGCATTCGTCCAGTTCCTCGACGAACACCGCGCCCTTGTCGCGCAATCCGTCCACGACAAAGCGGTTGTGCACGATCTCGTGGCGCACGTAGACGGGCGCGCCCCATTTCTCCAGCGCCATCTCGACGATCTTGATGGCGCGGTCGACGCCCGCGCAAAATCCGCGCGGGGCGGCAAGGTAGAGGGTCAGCGGGGGCTTGGACGACATGGAAAGGCTCCGGGGGCGCATGCGGTTAGGCTAGAGGTAGGGTGTCGGGGGGCTTGCGTAAACCCCGGCGCTGCTGGCAGCAGCTTTTGTCGAGGGCGGTACGGGCCACAGGCGTCTGTGCTTACCCCCCCCCCCCCCCCCCCCCTGTTCAGGGGGGTCGCGGTTGCGACCGAAGAGGCTAGGCTGTCAGACACGATTATTTGAATCAGTCTATTCAACGAAAAAACCGGGCCTCTTCGTTGAAGAGGTCCGGCATTAGTGATGTGTGAACACAATATACAAACGGTGCAGCCAGTCGCGAGACGACGTTGGCCGCAGTGTTTGATTTCAGGATTCGCTTGCGACCTCGGCGGTGCGCTGGGTCGCTTCTTCGCGGGGCGGTCGCCCGATCACGTCGCGCAGATCGTCCAGTTCGATGAAATTGTCGGCCTGGCGGCGCAGGTCGTCCGAGATCATCGGGGGCTGGCTGCGGATCGTGGAGACGACAGAGACGCGCACGCCCTGGCGTTGCAGGCTTTCGATGAGGGGTCGAAAGTCGCCGTCGCCCGAGAACAGAACGATGTGATCCACACGCGGGGCAAGCTCCATCGCGTCGACCGTCAGTTCGATGTCCATGTTGCCTTTGACTTTGCGGCGGCCCATCGAGTCTGTGTATTCCTTGGCGGGTTTGGTCACCATCGAGAAGCCGTTGTAGTTCAGCCAATCAACCAGAGGGCGAATGGGGGAATACTCTTCATTCTCCAGCAGGGCGGTGTAGTAGAACGCGCGCAGCAATTTGCCACGGCGCATGAACTCTTGACGCAGCAACTTGTAGTCGATGTCGAAGCCCAATGCCTTCGCGGCCGCATACAAATTGGAACCGTCGATGAACAGCGCAAGCCGCTCGTCTTTATAAAACATGAAAGGTCCTTTCGAAAATCGCCCGGTCTGCCTGTTTCCGTGAGTGTGTTGTTGCTTTAAGACGGGCGTGTCGCGCAAAAATAAGTATTTCTGAGTATGCCGCAAGGCACCCCAGGGGTCAAAAGGGACGTTCAGTTGATGCAAATCCGGTCAGATACACTGGTTGCCCTCGGGTCAAATCAGCAATCTTCCGCTGGGACGCCCGAAGAAACACTGAAAAGGGCCTGCGCGCTCATAGCGGACTCCGGCGTGGTGATTCGCGCGATCAGCCGTTTTTATGCAACGCCCTGCTTTCCCGCCGGGGCCGGTCCCGATTATGTGAACGCCGCAATCAACCTGGAGTGGAGTGGGTCGCCGGAGGAGATGCTGGCGACGCTGCACCGGATCGAGGCGGATCTGGGCCGTGCCCGCGTACACAGATGGGGCCAGCGCACCGTCGATCTGGACCTGATCGCGGTCGGGGACCGGGTGCTGCCCGATGCCGAAACCTATGCGCAGTGGCGTGATCTGCCGTTGGAAGAGCAAAGGTCGGCAGCGCCTGATCAGCTGGTTCTGCCGCACCCGCGGATGCAGGACCGCGCGTTCGTGCTGGTGCCGCTGGCGGATGTGGCCCCCGATTGGGTGCATCCCTTGTCGGGGCTGAGCGTGATCGAGATGCGCGATGCGCTGAATGCCGCCGATCTGGCAGAGGTGCGGCCGCTGTGACAGGTGCCTTGCAGACCTGTTTTCGCCTTGTCATCAGGTGCGGATCGGCCTAGATACATTTCTTCTGATGTTTTATCCGATGCAGGAGCACCCATATGGCCCGCGTAACCGTCGAAGACTGCGTAGACAAGGTTCCAAACCGTTTTGAACTGGTGATGCTTGCCGCTCACCGGGCGCGCGAAATTGCGGCTGGCTCGGCTGTGACTGTAGACCGCGACAACGACAAGAACCCCGTCGTGTCCCTGCGCGAGATTGCAGAAGAGACCCAAGGTGCCGACGACCTGCGCGAGCGGATGATCGAAAGCAACCAGAACCAGATCGAAGTCGATGAGCCCGAAGAAGACGCAATGGCGCTCTTGATGGGTCAGGAAACAGCCGACAAGCCGGACGAAGACAGCATGACCGAAGAAATGCTGCTGCGTCAGTTGATGGCGGCTCAGGGGCAAGGCTAACGCCTCAAGGTGCGGACCAAATGATCTCTGCCGACGACCTGATCGCGCTGGTCCGAAACTACAACCCGAAGACAAACGAGAAACAGCTTCGCGCTGCCTATGATTACGGCAGTGCGATGCACGAAGGACAGTTTCGCCATTCCGGCGAGCCGTACTTTACGCACCCCGTGGCCGTCGCCGCGATCCTGACAGAGCAGCAACTGGATGATGCCACGATCATCACCGCATTGCTGCACGACACGATCGAAGACACCAAAGCCTCTTACAAGACGGTATCGCAACTGTTCGGTGACGACGTGGCCACGTTGGTCGACGGCGTCACCAAGCTGACCAATCTGCAGCTGAGTTCGCTGGAAACCAAGCAGGCCGAGAACTTTCGCAAGCTGTTCATGGCGATGTCCAAGGACATGCGGGTGATTCTGGTCAAGCTGGCCGACCGTTTGCACAACATGCGCACGATCAAGTCCATGCGCGTGGACAAGCAGGTGCAGAAGGCCCGCGAGACGATGGACATCTTTGCGCCGCTGGCGGGGCGGATGGGCATGCAGTGGATGCGCGAAGAGCTGGAGGATCTGGCCTTTCGCGTGCTGAACCCAGAGGCGCGCGCGTCGATCATCCGCCGTTTCGTCACACTGCAACGTGAAACCGGTGATGTGATCCAGCGGATCACCAACGACATGCGCCACGAGCTTGAAAAGGCCGGGATCGAGGCAGATGTCTTTGGCCGCGCGAAAAAGCCGTTTTCGATCTGGCGCAAGATGCAGGAGAAAGACCTGTCGTTTTCGCGGCTGTCCGACATCTATGGCTTTCGGCTGATCACCGGCAGTGAAGAGGATTGCTATCGTGCGCTGGGCGCGATCCACCAGCGCTGGCGTGCGGTGCCGGGGCGGTTCAAGGATTACATCAGCCAGCCCAAGACCAACGGCTATCGGTCGATCCACACCACCGTGTCTGGCCGCGACGGCAAGCGGGTCGAGGTGCAGATCCGCACCCGTCAGATGCACGACGTGGCCGAAAGCGGTGTGGCGGCGCATTGGTCGTACCGCGATGGCGTGCGGTCGCAGAACCCCTTTGCTGTCGATCCGGTCAAGTGGATCGCGGGCCTGACCGAACAGTTCAACGACGAGGATGATCACGACGACTTTCTCGAAGCGGTGAAGCTTGAGATGTATTCGGATCAGGTGTTCTGCTTCACGCCCAAGGGCGACGTGGTGAAGCTGCCACGCGGGGCGACGCCGATTGATTTCGCCTATGCGATCCACACCCGCATCGGCAACGCCTGCGTGGGGGCGAAGGTCGACGGGATGCGCGTGCCGCTGTGGACGCGGGTGAAGAACGGCCAGTCGGTCGAGATCATCACCGCCGAAGGGCAGACGCCGCAGGTGACCTGGCTGGAAATCGCGACGACCGGCAAGGCAAAGTCGGCGGTGCGCCGGTCCCTGCGCGAGGCGGACCGCGAGCGGTTCATCAAGCTGGGGCAGGAACTGGCACGTTCGGCGTTTTCGCATGTGGGCCGCAAGGCGACGGACAAGGCACTGGACACCGTGGCCAAGCACCTGCGCCTGTCTTCGGGCGACGAGGTTCTGGCGCGGCTGGGCAGTGCCGAGTTGACGGGGCGCGAAGTGGTGCAGGCGATCTATCCCGATCTGGCACCGAAACCTGGCAAGAAGGTCGACAAGCGGCGCGCGGTGATCGGGCTTTCGCCGGGTCAAAGCTTTGACCGCGCGACCTGTTGCCAGCCTCTGCCCGGCGAGCGGATCGTCGGGATCACCTATCGCGGGCAGGGCGTGGTCGTGCATTCCATCGACTGTCAGCGGCTGGTGGATTTTGACAACCAGCCCGAACGCTGGCTGGACCTGCATTGGCATGACGGCAGCCATCCGGCGGTCTATGGTGCGACATTTGATCTTACTATCGGCAACGATGCAGGCGTTTTGGGGCGCATCTGCACCTTGATTGGCGACAGCAGCGCAAATATCTCCAATCTTGAGTTCCTCGACAGGAAACCGGACTTTTACCGGTTGCTGATTAATGTTGAACTGCGGGACGTGGAGCATCTGCATTCGCTGATGCTTACCCTCGAAGCCGAAAGCGAGGTTGCGTCGATCGAACGCTTCCGCGATGTCACACATGGCGCGGCCGAACCGGCACGCGCGCGCTGAGCCCGCAAGGGAAGGATCTTGCCCCGGTGATCTTCAAACGTCGAGACTCCAAGCCGATCTTGCGCGCACTGGCCGAAGCCCTGTGGCCCCGCGGTGGCTGGGCCCGTGCGTTTCATTACGTCAAGCACCGGGTGCGGCGGCTGCCCGACACGCCCGAGCGCATCGCGCGCGGCATCTGTGCGGGCGTGTTCACCACATTCACGCCGTTCTACGGGATGCATTTCATCGTGGCGGCGACCGTGGCCACGGCGATGCGCGGCAACATTCTGGCCGCACTCATGGCCACGTTCTTTGGCAATCCGCTGACCTATGTGCCCATCGGGATTGCATCGTTGAAAACCGGCCACTGGTTGCTGGGCACCCAGATGGAGGACGACGCACACCGGTCGTTCGGCGGCAAGTTCTACGATGCCGCGTCCGACCTGTGGGATAATCTGATTGCTGTGGCTCAGGGCAATCCGACCGATTGGGCGGGGCTTGAGCGGTTCTTTCACGAGATATTCTTTCCCTACCTCGTTGGCGGCATCATTCCCGGCGTGATCTGCGGTGGCATCGCCTATTACATGGCGGTCCCGCTGCTGCGTGCCTATCAGAAACGGCGCAAGGGCGCGATCAAGGCCAAATTCGAGGCGCTGAAGTCCAAGGCGGCGCAGAAGGCGGCGGCGAAGGCCGCCAGCAAGTCCGAAGCCCGCCCGGACCGGGACTGAGGGCGCTCCTTGTGTATCGGTACAAAGAAGCCCTCGCGCTTGGGGCGCGCCGGTATTAGTCTGCGGCGCAAATAAGATCTGGAGTAACCTTATGAAACCGCTTGGCCCCCTTCGTCTTGGCGTGAACATCGACCACGTGGCAACGGTGCGCAACGCGCGTGGCGGCGACACGCCCGACCCGCTGCGGGCGGCGCGGATTGCGCAAGAGGCCGGGTGCGACGGGATCACGGCGCACCTGCGCGAGGACCGCAGGCATATTTCCGACGCCGACATCGAGGGGCTGATGGAGGTGCTGACCGTGCCGCTGAACTTCGAGATGGCAGCCACGGAAGAGATGCAGAAGATTGCCCTGCGGCACCGCCCCCACGCGGTCTGCATCGTGCCGGAAAAGCGCGAGGAACGCACGACCGAGGGCGGGCTGGAAGTGGCGCGCGAAGAGAACCGTCTGGCGCATTTCATCGCGCCCCTGCGCGACGCCGGGTGCCGGGTGTCGATCTTCATCGCTGCCGACAAGCGCCAGATCGAAGCGGCGCACCGCATCGGCGCGCAGGTGATCGAACTGCACTCCGGGGCCTATTGCGATGCCCACCACGAAGGGCGCATCGAGGACCGCGACCGCGAGCTGGAGGCGCTGCGCGAGATGTCGGGCTTTGCGCATGGGCTGGGGCTGGAGGTGCACGTGGGCCACGGGCTAACCTATGAAACCGTGCAGCCGGTCGCGGCGTTTCCCGAGGTGATGGAGTTGAACATCGGCCATTTCCTGATCGGCGAGGCGATCTTTCGCGGGTTACAGCCTGCAATCGCGGAAATGCGCCGCCTGATGGAGGACGCCCGTGGATAGCTATCGCTTCAACATACCGCGCTTTGCGACGATCTATCTGGCGCTGAGCATTGGCTTGCCGATCCTGCTGTACCTGATCCGCACCTATGCGGGCATCAACCTGAACTCGGGCGGTGTGTCGCTGATCCCGATCATGCTGACCACGCTGAACGAAGGGGCGCGGTTTACCCGCGCCACCGAGCGGCGACCGACCAACCGCGAGGCGTGGAAGATGGCGGGGCTGTTTGCCCTCTTTGGCGTGATGTTGTCGATGCTGCTGGCCGCCGTGGTTTTGGTGGTGGCACCGCTGATGCTGGGGGATCTGACCGGGCTGAGCCTGGGGCTGATCGCGGCCATGGTCGCGGTGATGGCGATTGTCTATGTGCTGGTCGCGCGGGTGTTCTTTGCCCTGGGGGCGCGCAGCGAAATGCGGCGGTTGCCATAAGGCGCGCTTGGGAAGGTGATTGCATGACGTCTTTCTTGCCTGGCGATTGTAGAGGGCCTGCGCGATGATCCTTGGCATCGGCACGGATCTTGCCAACATCGAGCGGATTCAAGGCACGCTGGACCGCTTTGGCGACCGGTTTCGCAATCGCGTGTTCACCGAGATCGAACAGGCCAAGTCCGAGCGTCGCAGGGACGTGGCGGGCACCTATGCCAAACGGTGGGCCGCCAAGGAGGCCTGTTCCAAGGCGCTGGGCACCGGGCTGCGCATGGGCATCGCGTGGCGGGACATGGCCGTCAGCAACCTGCGTACCGGACAGCCGGTGATGCATGTCACCGGATGGGCCGCCGACCGGCTGGCGCAAATGACGCCGCCGGGACACGAGGCGATCATTCACGTGACCCTGACCGACGATCACCCTTGGGCGCAGGCCTTCGTGCTGATCGAAGCGCGGCCCATAGTAGGTTGACGCTTTGGCCGCAGATGGCCTGCCTTGACACCCATGCATTGCACCCGCATGTAGCATCCTGACCAACGCGGGGAGCGCCGACATGGCTGCCAAGGAAAAATCCGGTAACGGATTCGTCGAAACGATCAAGACAATCGTCTATGCATTGCTGATTGCGGGTGTGTTTCGCACCCTGTTCTTTCAGCCGTTCTGGATTCCGTCCGGGTCGATGAAAGAGACGCTGCTGATCGGCGATTTCCTGTTCGTGAACAAGATGGTCTACGGATATTCCTATGCTTCGTGCCCCAGCGTGATCATGCCGCGTTTCGGCATCAACGTCGACGCCGAGGACATCTGCGGTGTCTTTGACGGTGACAACACGCGCCTGTTCGGCGGCACGCCTCAGCACGGCGATGTGGTGGTGTTCCGGCATCCGGTGTCGGGCCGCGACTATATCAAGCGCCTGATCGGCGCGCCGGGCGACACAGTGCAGGTCCAGGACGGCGTTGTCATCCTGAACGGCGAGCCGCTGCCGCAGGAGCCTGCGGGCACGTTCTCGGAGCCGATGACGCGGCAGGGGCCGCAAGGTCTGGTGCCGCGCTGTGAAAACGGGCCCGTCGGCGAAGGCGGCACATGCAACAAGTCGCGATTTATCGAGACGATGCCCAATGGTGTGAGTTACACTGTGCTGAACATGACCGATCAGGGGTCTGACAACACCAACGTGTTTCAGGTGCCCGAGGGGCATTACTTCTTCATGGGCGACAACCGCGACAACTCGTCCGACAGCCGGTTTGCGCAATTGGCCGGGGGTGTCGGCTTTGTGCCCTATGAAAACCTGATCGGGCGGGCCGACCGCATCATGTTCTCGTCCGCGGGCAGATCAATGCTGTTCTTCTGGACATGGCGCGGCGACCGGTTCTTCAAGGGTATCCACTAGGCGATTTGATGAAGATTTCGAACGAGCTCAGGGACTTTCAGAAACGGATCGGACATGCATTCGCCGATCCCGGCCTGTTGACCGAAGCGGTGACCCATGCCTCGATGTCGTCGCCGACGCGGGGCGACAACCAGCGGCTGGAATTCCTGGGCGACCGGGTGCTGGGATTGGCGATGGCGCAAGCGCTGCTTGAGGCCGACACCGAGGCCGCCGAGGGCAAGCTGGCACCGCGTTTCAACGCGCTGGTGCGCAAGGAAACCTGCGCCGACGTGGCCCGCGAAATCGACGTGGGCGCCGTGCTGCGGCTGGGCCGGTCGGAAATGCTGTCGGGAGGGCGCCGCAAGGAGGCGCTGCTGGGCGACGCGATGGAGGCGGTGATTGCCGCCGTCTATCTGGACGCGGGCTTTGATGCCGCTCAGGCGATGATCATCCGGCTGTGGGGCAAGCGCATCGGCGATGTCGATGCCGATGCCCGCGACGCCAAGACCGCGATGCAGGAATGGGCGCAGGCCAAAGGGCTGCAACCGCCGCGCTATGTCGAGGTGGGCCGCGAGGGGCCGGATCATGCGCCGGTGTTTACCATTGCCGCACAGCTGACCACGGGCGCATCTGCGCAGGCGACCGCGAAATCGAAACGTCAGGCCGAACAGGCCGCCGCCGCCGCATTGCTGGCGCAAATGGAGAAGACCCAATGAACACCCGCGCCGGTTTCGTCGCCCTGATCGGAGAGCCGAATGCCGGCAAATCCACCCTGTTGAACCGGATGGTCGGGGCCAAGGTGTCGATCGTCACCCACAAGGTCCAGACCACCCGCACGCGCATCCGCGGCGTCGCCATCGAAGGCGATGCGCAGATCGTGTTCGTGGACACGCCCGGCCTGTTCCAGCCACGCCGCAGGCTGGACCGCGCGATGGTCGCAGCCGCGTGGGGCGGGGCTGCGGATGCCGACGTGGTCGTGCTGATGATCGAGGCGCACCGGGGCGTGTCCGAAGGCGTGGAGCGTATTCTGGAGGGCTTGGGCAACATCGGCGAGGGCCGCAAGGTTGCGTTGGCGATCAACAAGATCGACCGGGTGGAATCGCAGGTTCTGCTGGGGCTGACCAAGGACATGAACGAGCGCTACAACTTCGTCGAGACCTTCATGATTTCCGCCGAGAAGGGATTTGGCGTCGATGCGCTGCGCGCCTGGCTGGCGGGGCAACTGCCCGAGGGGCCTTGGTTGTATCCGGAAGATCAGATCGCCGATCTGCCGATGCGGATGATCGCCGCCGAAATGACCCGTGAAAAGCTGACTCTGCGCCTGCATCAGGAGCTGCCCTACCAGCTGACGGTCGAGACCGAGCATTGGGAAGAGCGCCCTGACGGCACCGCGCGGATCGACCAGGTGGTTTACGTCAGCCGTGATGGTCACAAGGGCATCGTGCTGGGCAATAAGGGCGAGACGATCAAGTCCGTCTCGAAGGCCAGCCGCACCGAGCTGGAGGAGTTCCTGGGCCGTCGCGTGCACCTGTTCTTGCAGGTGAAGGTGCGCGAGAAGTGGCAGGAAGAGGCCGAGCGCTATTCGGAAATGGGGCTGGATTTCAAAGATGGCAACGCCTGATCCTGTGGCCAAGCGACCCTCCGGGGGGAGTTTGTCGGGCAAGATGAAGCCATGAGCCGTTTGACCGCGCGCTTTTGGGTCGATGCCTATCTGACGCGGCTGCGGCTGTTCGATATTCCGGCCTTTGTGGCGGCGCATGGGGATGACACTGGCGGGGCGGTTCTGGTCAAGCTGAACACGCTGGACGGGCAGGCGACGGTGTTTCAACGCAGTTTCGATCTGTCCAGCGACACGCGTGTGTGGGCCGAGCTTGCCAAGGGCGTCGAGGCGGATGTGGATGCGGTGGTGACGCGCCAGCGCGGGTTCGATCCCGATCTGTGGGTGATCGAGGTCGAGGACCGTGCGGGGCGGCATCTGCTGGATCATGACGGGCTGGCCTGAGCATGGACTGGCGGGGAACGGGCATATTGCTGGCCGCGCGCAAACACGGCGAGACCTCAGTCATCATCGAAGTGTTTACCGAAGAGCGGGGACGCCACGCGGGCGTTGTCCGGGGCGGCACCAGCCGCAAGATCGCGCCGATCCTGCAGCCCGGCGCGCAGCTGGACGTGGCGTGGCGCGCGCGGCTGGAAGATCACATCGGCAGCTTCACCGTCGAGCCGGTGCGCAGCAGGGCGGCGCAGGCGATGGGTGACCGGATGTCGCTGGCCGGGCTGAACGCGGTCACGGCGCTGTTGTGCTTTTGCCTGCCCGAGCGCGAGGTTCACGCGCCGCTTTACCGTCGCACCGAAGGGTTGCTGGACCTGATGGGGCAAGAGGATTTGTGGCCGCTGGCCTATCTGCGCTGGGAATTGGCGCTGTTGGAAGAGATGGGTTACGGGCTGGATCTGACTGCCTGCGCGGTGACGGGGAAGACCGAGGGGCTGGTCTATGTCTCGCCCAGGTCGGGACGTGCCGTGTCAGCCGAGGGGGCGGGCGAATGGGCGGACAGGATGTTGCCGCTGCCTGATGTGCTGCGCGGGCGCGGCGAAGCGCCGGACACCGAGATTGCCGAAGGGTTGAAGACCACGGGTCACTTTCTGTCGGCGCATCTGGCGGGCGATCAGGGCAACCGTGCGTTGCCCGTGGCACGGGCGCGCTTTGTCGAGGCGTTCAGTCGGCGGCTCTGAACAGCAGTTCGCGGCCCTTTTCATTCTTCAGGATCATCACGTCGCCCAGTACCTCGATCAGCGTCATGGAGGCCAGCGCATTGAAATACCGGCTTTCGTCCGCGATTTCAGGGCAGGTGCGGCGGGTGGCGCGCAGCGGGCCGGTTTCGAACCACGGATAGGGCACGGACATGGTGGTCGCATAGCCGTTGCACGGACCCTGACCCGCGATCTTGCCGGTTTCGGGGAAGTTGAGGGTTGCTGTGGCGCTGAACGGTTGCCCGTCGATTTCAGTCAGGACCCAGGTCTTGTCCCCGGCCCCATAGGCGCGGGCGGTCTCATCTGCCTTGCAGGCGGCGGCGAAGGTAAGTGCGAGGATCAGGGCAATGCGCATGGCATTGACTAGCGCAACGCCAACACGAGGTCGATCAACGCGGTATAGGCATTGGCGGAATCGTGCCGTTCGGATTTGGGCAGCATCGGCATTCCGATCAGCGCACCATAGGCGGCGCGGGCGAAATCAGGGTTCTTGAGGCCCAGTTGCGTGAGCAGCGTCGCCATGTAGGTCAGACGTTCGGCGTCGACCTGCGCCAGCGCATCGGCGGCGTCCTTGTTCTCGCGCGCCCACGAGCGGATCGCAGGGGCTGTGGTGTCGTCGAGCACCTGGGTGCCGAAGTCCTGCAGGCGGTCGGCGGGGGAGCCTTCACCTTCCAGCAGTGCGACCACATCGGCGAACGCCTCGCTTTTCCAATGGTCCAGCAGGGCCGCGTGAAAGGCCGGGACATCGGTGAAGTGCCAATAGAACGAGCCCTTGGTCGTGCCCATGCGCCTTGCCAGGGGTTCGGCGCGCAACGCGGGCGGGCCATCGCTGCGCAGGGCGGTGATACCTGCGCTGATCCACTTCTCGCGATTGAGACGGGCATGTTTCATGGATTTAAGCGTAGAGCGTCGCTGCGCAGGTCACAAGCGGCATATGCTGCGGGTGCAGCATATACGCGAAAGCTTGCGGTGTGGCAGGGCGGGGGTGCCCGCAAAAGCGGCAGGTCAGCCCAGCAGGCGGCGGGCGATGACCTGAGCCTGGATTTCGGCGGCCCCCTCGAAGATGTTGAGGATGCGCGCATCGCAAAGCACGCGGCTGATCTTGTATTCCAGTGCAAAGCCGTTGCCGCCGTGGATCTGCAAGCCGTTGTCGGCGGCGGCCCATGCCACGCGTGCGCCGAGCAGCTTGGCCATTCCGGCCTCGACGTCGCAGCGGCGGCTCTGGTCCTTCTCGAAGGCGCTGAAGTAGGTCAACTGGCGGGCGATCATGATCTCTACGGCCATCATCGCCAGCTTGTTTGCGACACGGGGGAATTCGATCAGCGATTTGCCGAACTGCTTGCGGTCGATGGCGTATTGCATCGAGATATCCAGCGCCGATTGGGCCACGCCGATGGCACGTGCGGCGGTCTGGATGCGGGCGGATTCGAAGGTCTCCATCAGCTGCTTGAAGCCTTTGCCCTCTTCGCCGCCGAGCAGGTTTTCGCCCTTCACGTGGAAGTTGTCGAAGGCCAGCTCGTATTCCTTCATGCCGCGGTAGCCCAGCACCTCGATTTCGCCGCCGGTCATGCCGTCGGTGGGGAAGGGGTTCGCGTCGTCGCCGGGTGTCTTTTCGGCCAGGAACATCGACAGGCCCTTGTAGTCGGTGGTGGTCGGATCGGTTCGGGCAAGCAGCGTCATCACATGAGTGCGCGAGGCGTGGGTGATCCACGTCTTGTTGCCGGTGACCTTGTAATCATCGCCATCCTTGACGGCGCGGGTGCGCAGCGCACCAAGGTCAGAGCCGGTGTTGGGTTCGGTGAAGACGGCCGTGGGCAGCTTTTCCCCCGAGGCGAGGGCGGGGAGCCATTTGGCTTTCTGTTCGTCCGTGCCGCCCGCGATGATCAACTCGGCTGCGATTTCCGAGCGGGTGCCCAGCGAGCCCACGCCGATATAGCCGCGCGACAGCTCTTCGGAGACCACGCACATCGACGCCTTGGACAGGCCCAGGCCGCCGTGCTCTTCGGGGATGGTCAGGCCGAAGACGCCCATTTCGGCCAGCTCGTTGATCACTTCGATGGGGATCAGCTGGTCGTTCAGGTGCCAGTCGTGGGCAAAGGGCTCGACCTTTTCCAGCGCATAGCGGCGGAATTGTTCGCGGATCATCTCAAGCTCTTCGTCGAGGCCGGACGCACCCACCGTAATCTCGGCGCTGCGTTCCTGCATCAGCTCGACCAGACGGATGCGCGCGGCTTGGGTATTGCCATGCTGGATCAGTGCGGTGATCGCGGGCGTGGACAGGCCCGCCATATCGTCGGGAGACAGGCCCATGTCGTGCGCGCGCACGACCTCGCCCTGGTTCATCGCGATGCCGCCCTGGATCTGGGCAAGGTATTCGCCGAAACCGATCTGCAGCAGCAGCTGTTCGACTTCGCCAAAGCGGCCGTTCTGATCCAGTGCGGTCGCCCATTTGTGCATCTCGTGCAGGGACTGCGCATAGGTCGCCAGCCACGCCAGCCCGTGTGCCGCGGTCTGGTTCTGTTCGACGAGGGTGGCGGAGACACGGCCATTTTCGCTGAGCATCACGCGCAGCTTGTCCTTGGCGGTGTCGAGAATCGCATCGACTGGCGCGATCGCGTGGCTGGTTGTCGCCAAAAGATCGCCCATAATCACCGAAGTAGCCGAAGTCATGTCTTGTCCATCGTGCGCCATGTCTGAAATCCCTTGTTTGCTTGCCGGTTGAGATAGGGCCTTCGCAGGTGCAGCGCAACTTATTTGCGTTTACATGCGGCAATTTGATCGAAAGTTACGCCGTGTTTTTGGAGGTGCAGCGGCTGGACAGGGTGGTATAGCGGGGTCATGGACATCCTTCTGACACTGCTGACGCCGCTTCAATTCGGACTTGCCCTCGGGATTGCATTGCTGGCCGGATTCGTGAAGGGCGTCGTGGGGTTCGCGATGCCGATGATATTCGTTTCGGGGCTGTCGACGTTCCTGGCGCCCGATCTGGCGCTGGCGATGCTGCTGTTGCCGACATTGGCCACGAACGGAGTGCAGGCGCTGCGTCAGGGGCCTCGTGCCGCCTGGGCGTCGATCACCAAGTTCAGGACCTACATGATCGTGGGCGGGATTGTTCTGGTTCTGAGCGCGCAATTGGTCAGTGTGCTGCCGATGCAGGTGATGCTGCTGATCATCGGGGTTCCGGTGACCGGTTTTGCGCTGATGCAGATCGTTGGCTGGACGCTGAAGCTGAATGGGCAAAGCACGGTCTTCGAGGTGGTGATCGGGACGGTTGCCGGGTTTCTGGGCGGTATTTCCGGCATCTGGGGCCCGCCGACGGTGATGTATCTGACGGCACTGGGGACCGAGAAACATGAACAGATGCGCGCGCAGGGCGTGATCTATGGGCTGGGGGCGGTGTCGTTGGTGGGGGCGCACGTCGGGTCGGGTGTGCTGAACGCGGCGACCTGGCCGCTGAGTGCCGCGATGGTCGTTCCGGCGCTGTTGGGCATGGTCTGCGGCAGCCGGGTCATGGACCGGATCGACCAGGTGCTGTTCCGCCGCGCGACGCTGTTCGTTCTGCTGGTGGCAGGGGTGAACCTGGTGCGTCGCGCGCTGGTTGAATAGCCTTCAGGCTGATTTGGCGACGGTACGCCCGGACACGTCTTCGATGAAGGTGACGATGCGGGACTTGATCTGCTCATCCTCGATGGAGGCCACTGCGTTGACGATATCGAGACCGTGATCGCGGGTGCTTTCCTGTGCGCTGTCCGCGTCGGTCAGGCCTTCGAAAAAGTAAGAGGTCGGCACCTGAAGAATGCGTGACAGGTCGTAAAGACGGCTGGCCGCGATGCGGTTCGAGCCGATTTCGTATTTCTGGATTTGTTGGAAAGACAGTTTCAGCTGACGTGCAACATCTGTTTGCGACATGCGTCGCAGGGTGCGTGCTTGTTTCAGCTTACGACCAACATGAATATCTACGGGATGAGACATCTGTTTAAGTACCTCCGGTTGTATGGCGGTCAGTGATCATCGGAATCTCGTCCGCAATCAAGTGCATAGATTTTTACAAATGGGGTGCATAGATGTTGCATCACTGGATGATTTATGTACCACTAATAAAAGTATAGGTTGAAAGGGGCCGTAAAATTACACGTAAGCCTTCAGATGTACACTACGACCATCACCCCCTCTTGTTTGAAATGCTGCGCTCATTCACCACTTTGGCGCGTCATTTGAACCTGTCTTCGGCTGTAGAGGAACTGGGAAGCACTCGTCAGACCGTGCGACGGCACATTTCGTTCCTGGAGCAGGCCAAGGGATTCGACCTGTTTCGAATCAGGGACCGCCGATACGAGCTGACCGAGCGCGGCGCCAGTGCGTTGCCAGAGGCTCTGACGCTGCTGTCGCGCGGCAACGCCTGGCTGACCTCCGAGGTCGGTTTTGAACACGGCATGCTGCGCATTTCCAAGGAAGATGGCGAATGGCGCTTTTTCATGCAGCAACGCCCCCTGGGCGATCTGTGGCAGAACGGGTCCGAGTTCATGCGCGCGTGCATGCGGTACTGGGCCGAGTCTGGCGGCAACATCGAGCATCCCGCGTTCCAGCCCGTGCGCCCCTATGCGATGGTGTTCCGGCCCAACGATCAGCACTGGGTCTGTGTGGACGTGGGGCGCGAGTCTTCCTTCGCCACCTGGTTCGGCTGGGAATGGCAAAGCAGTTCCATTGGCCGCACGCTCGAGGCACTCCCGGGCGGGCCGCTGATCAGTGACCTCATGGAGGGCACCTTTCAGGAGATCGCGGCGAACAACGCGCTGCGCTTTGACCACATACACACAACGGTGGCGCGAAAGCCCGGCACACCGCTGATGCCGCTGAGCTATGCGCGTCTGCTGCTGGGCGCGCGGTTCCCTGACGGATCCTTTGCGCTGGTCAACATCATCGAGCGGACCAACGATCTGATGATCGACGACCTGCCGGAGAAATTCGCCAACACGATGGACGCGGACTGGGAAATGAACGTCGATATCTGACCGCTGACGGAGCTGGCCATGCGTGTCAGGGCCACGCCGATCTGGCTGGCGCATGTCTTCTGCCATGCAAATGCAACACGTTTGGTGTATGTCTCGGGCTGGAACTGTGTCTGATGCGGGCATGAACGGGATGTCCGCCTGCCACCGTTCATCCTGTTCATGCGTCTCACGAAGGAGAATCCTGATGAGCATCCACACTGTCTTTGAAGGCTCGCGTTTGCTGACGGAAACGGTTGAGTTGTTGGCAAAGCGACAGCTTTACATTTCTGTCGGTGACGATTTCAACGAATATAAGGCCTTGATTTCACAGTGTCGGCCTCACCAGCCGGTCAGCCTGCCGTTTGATACCGCGCGCTCTGACATGACGGCGGACAAGGGGTTCTGGTCTGTCGGGCGCAACCCGCAGGGCAAGATCGTGCAGACACAGGCGGTGCGGTTGATCGACCTTCAGGGGCATACGCTGGCCGATCACATGGAGCAGAACTTTCGCGCCTATCCGCCGTCGGGCGTGCCGATTGATCTGGACGATTCCTGGTACAAGTCGGGTCCGGGGGCGCGTCGCATGGCGGGCAAGGTCTGCTATCACGGCGAAATGTGGATCAACCCTGAAGAGGGCAATTATCGCGGGCGCGGGATCGTCGATATCCTTGCGCGGTTCGCGTTCCTGACCAGCCTGTTGCAGTGGCAGCCCGATTACGTCTTTGGCTTCATGCCGCGAACCATCGCCCGGCGTGGACTGGCCGAGCGCGAGGGGTATATGCACGTCGATCCGTTCTGCCTGAGCTGGAAGATCGAAGGCCAGAACAAGCCGGTCGAGGGCAACATGGTCTATATGGGGTTCGAGGATCTTCAGCACATCATCCATGTGCCGCTGGACCTTGCGGCCTGATCCTGACCTCGCATGAAAAAGCCCCCGCACCTTAGGGGTGTCGGGGGCTTTCTTGTGTCGTGTCTGGATGGGGTGCGTTCAGCCGATGGCAGCGGCGCGCACGTCGTCGTCGATATGCGGCAGGTACTGCGCGAAGTTGGATGCGAACATCTCGACCAGCTTTTCGGCCTGACGGTCATAGCTTGCTGCATCGCCCCAAGTGCGCCGCGGGTCCAGCAGGATGTCGGCGACGCCGTCCACGTTGACCGGCACTTCGAAGCCGAAGTTGGCGTCTTTGCGGAACTTCGCATTGCCGAGGCTGCCGTCCAGCGCCGCCGTCAGCAGCGATCGGGTGGCGCGGATCGGCATCCGGCTGCCGGTGCCATAGGCGCCGCCCGTCCAGCCGGTGTTGACCAGCCAGCAGGTCGCGCCGTGGCGGGCGATCTTGTCACGCAAGAGGTTGCCGTAGACTTCGGGACGGCGCGGCATGAATGGCGCACCGAAGCAGGTGGAGAACGTGGGCTCGGGTTCGGTCACGCCACGCTCGGTTCCGGCAACCTTGGACGTGAAGCCCGACAGGAAGTGGTACATCGCCTGCGCCGGTGTCAGCCGCGCGATGGGGGGCAGCACGCCGAATGCGTCGCAGGTCAGCATGATGATGTTCTTGGGGTGCCCGCCCAGGGCGGTTTTGGACGCGTTCGAGATATAGTGCAGCGGATATGCGCAGCGCATGTTCGCAGTCAGGCTGTCGTCGGCGAAGTCGAGGTTCTTGGTTTCGTCGTCGAAGATCATGTTTTCGATCACGGTGCCGAATTTTTCGGTCGTGGCATAGATTTCCGGCTCGGCCTCGGCGCTCAGGTTGATCGTCTTTGCATAGCAGCCGCCCTCGAAGTTGAAGGTGCCGCGATCCGACCAGCCGTGTTCGTCGTCGCCGATCAGCGTGCGGGCAGGGTCGGCGGAAAGGGTGGTCTTGCCGGTGCCGCTGAGGCCGAAGAACACGGCAGTGTCGACAGGGTTGCCCGTGGCGTGGTTGGCCGAGCAGTGCATCGGCATCACGCCTTTTTCGGGCAGCATGTAGTTCAGCAGGGTAAAGACCGACTTCTTGTTCTCGCCCGCATATTCGGTGCCGCCGATCAGGATGATCTTGCGGTCGAAGTTCAGCGCGATCACGGTCTCGGAGCGGCAGTCGTGCTTGGCCGGGTCCGCCTTGAACGAGGGGCAGTTGATGATGGTGAAATCGGCCACGAAGTCTTCCAGGTCCTCGCGGTCGGGGCGGCGCAGAAGATGGCGGATGAAGAGGCCATGCCAGGCCAGTTCGGTGACCATGCGCACGTTGATCGCATAGGCGGGGTCGGCACCGCCGATCAGGTCCTGCACGAAATAATCGCGGCCCTTCATGTGGGCCAGCATGTCATCATAGAGCGCGTCAAAGCCCGCCTCGGACATCGCGGCGTTGTTTTCCCACCAGATATTGTCGGCGACGCTGGCGGTTTTCACCACGTGCTTGTCCTTGGGCGAGCGCCCCGTAAACTTGCCCGTGGTCACCAAAAAGGCACCGCCCTTGCCCAGGGTGCCTTCGCCGCGTGACAGGGCTGTTTCGACCAGCGCAGGCTCGATCAGGTTGTAATAGACATTGCCCAGCTCCTCGATCCCTTGATCTTCAAGCCGGAAATTCGGGTTCACCCGTCCAGATGTCATGTGTCGTCTCCCTGTCGCCGCCACGGGCGGATGGTGCCAAATACGACGCTGGCGCGCCGCGGCCATCATGGCCTGATCGCCTCATAACATGAGGTTTCCAAACATGAACAGGACGCTTTGGCACAGTTAGCGCCACCACCGCGATCTTTGGCCCAAGTAGCGCTACGTGCCTTGATCCAGGGCTTGCCACGGTAAGAAAAAGTGCGTCAATTTAGCCATTCCTAACCAAATTGTGGCGCAATTGCGGCGTTGGAGCCAGCCGATTCGCAGTTAAGGATTGATTCGACCCGTTAATTTCTGGATGTATGGGTAAAAAACAATATTGAGCAGCATAAAGGGTATGGGCAATGTCGAAGATCGCATTGGTAGATGACGACAGGAACATCCTGACGTCAGTTTCGATGACGCTTGAGGCCGAAGGCTTTGAGGTGGAAACCTATAATGACGGGCAGGCGGCGCTGGACGCCTTCAACAAGGGGCTGCCGGACATGGCGGTTCTGGACATCAAGATGCCGCGCATGGACGGGATGGACCTGTTGCAGCGGCTGCGCCAGAAGACTTCGATGCCGGTGATTTTCCTGACCTCCAAGGACGATGAGATCGACGAGGTTCTGGGTCTGCGCATGGGCGCTGACGATTACGTCAAGAAGCCCTTCAGTCAGCGCCTGCTGGTCGAACGCATCCGCGCGCTGTTGCGCCGTCAGGATGCGGTCGCCACGGACGAGGTCGGCGACACCGAAGAGACCAAGGTGATGGAACGCGGCGATCTGCGGATGGATCCGCTGCGCCATTCGGTCAGCTGGAAGGGCAACGATGTCTCGCTGACCGTGACCGAATTTCTGCTGCTGCAGGCGTTGGCCCAGCGGCCCGGTTTCGTCAAGTCGCGAGACCAGCTGATGGACGTCGCCTATGACGATCAGGTCTATGTCGACGACCGGACAATTGACAGCCACATCAAGCGGTTGCGTAAGAAGATGCGCACCGCCGACGATTCCTTTTCGGCGATTGAGACGCTGTATGGGATCGGCTATCGTTACAACGAAGAGTGACACGGGCAAATGGCGCTGGCCGAAAGGAACTTTGTGCGGGACTTGGCCCCACCCCCATCGCGTGATGGCGACGTTGTGCTGGGCGACGATTGGGTCGCGCCCGACCGCTCGGAAACCGGCAGGGAAATCCGTGCCAGCCGCGCGCGGCGCGGGCTCTTTTCGTTGCGCGGGTCGCCTCTGACACGCAAGATCATCACCTTCAACCTGATCGCGCTGAACGTCCTGGTCGCCGGTATCCTCTACCTCAATTCGTCGCGTGACAGTCTGGCCGTGCAGCGCGCCACCTCGATGGTCAGCGAGGCCGAACTGATCGCGGACGTGATCGAGGCGCAATTGCCCGTGGGCGCGCCTGTCAGCCTTACCACGGGCGACGGCGTGGATGTGGCCACCACCCTGCAAGGGCTGGACCTGCGCAGCGGTATCGAGGTTCTGGTGTTCGACCCGTCGGGCACGCTGGTGTCCAGCATCGAAGGCAACGCGGTGCAACCCCTGATTGGGCTGCCCGATGGTGGCAACCGGACGATCCTGACCGACGGGCTCAGCTGGCTCTGGGGCAAGCTGTCGGCACCCTTTGCGACCGATCCGCCGATGAACGTGCCCACGGTCGAGGATCAGTTGCGCACATTGGTCCCGGTCAGCCTGACCGGCGGCACGCAGGTGCGCGACGGGCTTGATACCGTTGGCGGCACGCTTTTCAGCGTCGTGACCCCTATCCTGCAAGGTGGCACCGCCGTTGGCGTCGTCGGCATCACCTCGGCTGCCGGCGAGATCGACAACCTGGTCCGCAGCGAGCGCGAGCGCGTCTTGCAGATGTTCGTGATCGCCACGCTGGTATCCGTCGGGCTCAGCCTGGTGCTGGCGTCGACTATCGCCAACCCGCTGGCAGATCTGGCCGCCGCCGCCGAACTGGGCCGCGACCGCAACCAGCGCAAGGTGAACCCCGGCCGCATCCGCATTCCCGACCTGACCGCGCGGCCCGATGAAATCGGACGGCTTTCGGGTGCGCTGCGCGGCATGATCGCGGCGCTCTACAATCGTATCGACGGCAACGAACAATTCGCCGCCGACGTCGCGCACGAGATCAAGAACCCGCTGGCCTCACTGCGGTCCGCCGTGGGCACGCTGCGGCTGATCAAGCGCGAAGACCAGCGCGAGAAGCTGTTGGACGTGATCGACCACGATGTGCGCCGTCTCGACCGTCTGGTCAGCGATATTTCCAATGCCTCGCGGCTGGATTCAGAACTGGTCAAGGAAGAGGAAGAGCCTTTCGATCTGCTCAAGATGCTGGGCAATCTCAGCGAATATCTGGGCGAGGACGCCAAGTCCAAGGGCATCGACTTTATCACTGATCTGCCCGCGCAACCTTTGCAGGTGCACGGGCTTGAGGCGCGGTTGGCGCAGGTCTTCGTCAACCTGATCACCAATGCGATTTCCTTCTGCGAGGACGGCGACGCGATCCGCGTCTGGGCCCGCAAGAAGGAAAACCGCGTGCTGGTGGTGGTGGAGGACACCGGGCCTGGCATTCCCGATCAGGCGCTGACGAAGATCTTCAAGCGGTTCTATTCCCAACGTCCCGAAGAGCATTTTGGCAACAACTCCGGCCTTGGCCTTGCGATCTCGAAACAGATCGTTGAGGCGCATGGCGGCGTGATCTGGGCAGAGAACATTCGCCCGACCGATGCCGATATCACCAGCGAGCCGCTGGGCGCCCGTTTCGTCGTGGGTCTGCCGGTCTGATATGCCGACCCCGGCGGACCCGGTCACGATCCACGCAACGACAGTGGCAATGTCGGGCCGCGGCGTCGCGATCGTGGGCGCGGCGGGTTCGGGGAAATCATCGCTTGCACTGCACATGATGGCACTGGGGGCTGTGCTGGTCTCGGATGACCGCACAGTGCTGCACAAGGAGGGTGCCCGGATCATGGCGGATGCACCCGACGCGCTGCGCGGTCTGATCGAGGCGCGGGGTGTCGGCGTCCTTAACGCCGAGGCTGCCGGGCCGGTCCCGGTGACGCTGGTGATTGATCTGGACCAAGATGAGACCCAACGCCTGCCGCAGCCGCATTCGTATACGCTGCTGGGCGTCGACTTGCCCTGTCTTCACAAGTGCGATACCGCCGCTTGGCCTGCCGCAATCAGACAGTATCTTAGGGCCGGAGCCGCCGACCTATGACGCAGCAGGATATGACCCAGACAGAACCCACCCATCGCCGCCTCGTGTTGATCACCGGACCGTCAGGTGCCGGCCGGTCCAGTGCCATCCGCGCGCTGGAAGATCTGGGGTTCGAGGCGATCGACAACATGCCCCTGCGTCTGATCCGCGCGCTGCTCGATGATCCGTCCAGCACCGGTCCGCTGGCGCTGGGGATAGACCCGCGCACGCGCGATTTTTCGGTGAATGCGGTCACGGACGCCCTGGGACAGATCGCGGCCGTGCCGGGGCTGGTGCCGGAGCTTTTGTATCTCGACTGCGACACCGACGTGCTGCTGCGTCGTTTTTCCGAGACGCGCCGCAGGCACCCGCTGGCCGATGGTGACCGCCCCGAGGCGGGTATCGCGCGCGAGCTTGACATGCTGGGACCTCTGCGTGCCCGTGCCGACATCCTGATCGACACCTCGCAGTTGAACGTCCACCAGTTGCGCGCCGCTGTCGAGGAATGGTTCGCCCCGGACGAGCAGGACCATCTGTCGGTCTCGGTCGAGAGCTTTTCGTACAAGCGCGGGCTGCCGCGCAGCGTCGACATGGTGTTTGACTGCCGGTTCCTGAAGAACCCCTATTGGGAGCCGTCGTTGCGCGCGGCCAATGGCACCGAGAAGATCGTGCAGGACCATATCGCCACAGATTCGCGCCATGCGGAATTTGTCGCCAAGACCACCGATCTCGCGCTGTGGTTGCTGCCGGCATTCGCGGAAGAGGGGAAATCGCACCTGTCGATCGCATTTGGATGTACCGGCGGGCAACATCGGTCGGTTGCCATGGCGGAAACCTGTGCTGCGGCCCTTGCGAAGGCAGGCTGGCAGGTGTCAATTAGGCATCGCGAATTGGACCGCCGGAAAAAGGACGGGGCAGAGTGATCGGAATTGTGATTGTTGCACATGGCGGACTGGCGCGAGAGTATCTCGCCGCCATCGAACATGTTGTCGGCTCGCAATCCGGTGTGCGCGCCATCGCCATCGAGGCGAACCACGACCGGGCCGAAAAACAGGCCGAGATCTGCACCGCAGCCGACGAAGTCGATGATGGCGACGGTGTCGTCGTGGTGACCGATCTTTATGGCGGGTCGCCGTCCAATCTGTCGCTGCGGGCCTGTCAGCCGCAGGGACGCCGCATTCTTTACGGTGCGAACTTGCCTATGCTGATCAAACTGGCCAAAAGTCGGCACAAACCTGTAGGCGATGCCGTTCGCGCGGCATTGGACGCGGGCAAAAAGTATATCGACAGCCAGAATGTCAGCGCAGAAAGCCCGAACCACGTATGACCAAATGCACCCTGAAGATCGTCAACGAAAAGGGGCTGCACGCCCGCGCGTCGGCCAAACTGGTCGAAGTCGTCGAGGCATTCGACGCGCAGGCCGAGGTCGTCAAGGACGGAATGTCGGCTTCGGGTGACAGTATTATGGGGCTTTTGATGTTGGCAGCCTCCAAAGGAACCTTTATTGACGTTGAAACCTCCGGTCCGGACGCCGAGGCGCTTGCAGAAGCGTTGACGGCCTTGGTCGCGGACAAATTCGGCGAAGGCGCCTGAACCTCAGGCGGTCGCTGATTTCACGGCATGACAAAGGGTGACACAGACGTGGTTGAAAGCTCGCAGAGCTCAGCAGGCTTGACACAGAGGCAGGACGAAACGGTCACGTTTACCAAATATGACCGCCGCAGCCTGTCCTATGCCTCGACCTTTGACGATCCGTGGAAAGCGCGCTTTATCCGTCTGATGGAGGCGTTTACCGGCAAGCTGACGATCCTGCGTCTGATCCGCAAATTTGAACGCCGGGGCGCGCCGCAGGGCCAGGCGTTCTGGCGCGCCTGCCTCGATGTGATGGGCATCGAGCTTACCACGCCGCAGAACCAGCTGGACCGTATCCCCAAGGAAGGGCCGGTCATCGTGGTGGCGAACCATCCGCACGGCATGGTCGACGGCATGATCTTTGGCGATCTGATCGGGCGTGTGCGCCCGGATTACCGCATCCTGACCCGTTCGCTTCTGACGGCCATCGACGAGGTGGCGGGCAGCTACATGATCCCCGTGCCGTTCCCGCACGACCCCGATGCGCAGCGCAAGGGCGTCGAGATGCGGGCCAAGGCGATGAAGCACCTGAAGGAGGGCGGTGTCGTCGCCCTGTTCCCTTCGGGGCAGGTCGCTGCATCGGAAACCTATATGGGGCCAGCGGTCGAGGCGGAGTGGAACGTGTTCACCGCCGCGTTGATCCGCCGGTCAGGTGCGACCGTGGTGCCGATGAAGTTCCCCGGTCAGAACAGCCGCGCCTACCAGATCGCCAACAAGCTGTCGCCGATGCTGCGGCAGGGGCTTTTGTTGCACGAGATCGTCTATTCGCTGAACAAGCCGCAGGGGCCTATCGTCGGCGACCCGATCCCGCCAGAGGACATCAAGGCCTGGGCCGATGATCCGCGCGGCTTCATGGCGTGGCTGCGCGCGCATACGCTCAACCTTGAAGGTTGAGCGCGGCCGTTAGCGCGTCGGCACCGGCGTTTCACCGCGATAGTCGTAGAACCCGCGCTCTGTCTTGCGACCCAGCCAGCCTGCCTCGACGTATTTGGTCAACAGCGGGCAGGGGCGGTACTTGGTGTCCGCCAGCCCGTCGTGCAGGACGTTCATGATCGCAAGGCAGGTGTCCAGACCGATGAAGTCCGCCAGTTCCAGCGGCCCCATCGGGTGGTTCGCACCCAGTTTCATCGAACTGTCGATGGATTGCACACTGCCGACGCCCTCGTAGAGGGTATAGACTGCTTCGTTGATCATCGGCATCAGGATGCGGTTGACGATGAAGGCGGGGAAATCCTCGGCGCTGGCAGCGGTCTTGCCCAGCTTGTCCACGACCTGTTTGCAGGCGTCGTAGGTTTCGGCATCGGTGGCGATGCCGCGGATCAGTTCGACCAGTTGCATCACCGGCACCGGGTTCATGAAGTGAAAGCCCATGAACTTCTCGGGCCGGTCCGTGCGGCTGGCCAGCCGGGTGATCGAGATCGACGAGGTGTTCGACGTCAGGATCGTATGGGGTTTCAGGTGGGGCAGCAGGTCCTCGAAGATCGCCTGCTTGACGGTTTCGCGTTCGGTCGCGGCCTCGATGATCAGATCGCTGGGGCCCAGATCGGTCAGCTTCACCGTCGTGGTGATCCGCGCCATCGCGTCGGCCTTGGTTTCGGCGGTGATCTTGTCGCGGCTGACCTGCCGTTCCATGTTGCTGTCGATCAGCGCTATGGCGGCTTTCAGCGCGTCGTCGCTGATGTCCGTCATCGTCACGTCATAGCCTGCAAGCGCCATCACATGCGCAATGCCGTTGCCCATTTGACCCGCGCCCACGATCCCGACCGTCTTGATGTCCATGAAATGCCCCTTCTGCTGTTAGCGCACCATATGCGTCCCGTGCCTCTGGCCGCAAGGTGTGAAGAGCCGCGCGGGCGGGTCTGACCCTGTTAGCAAATTCTAAGGACCTGCCCGTTATACCCGGCTTCGGGTGAAAATGAGAGGTGGGTTGATGACCTATGATGCTATGGGCCAGGGGCCCCTGGACTATTTGCCGTGTCGTTATGGCACGTCGAAGGTGTTGTTTCGCGGGCCGCGCAAGTCGTTGAAAAAGCCGTATGTGGCGTTTTTCGGCGGTACGGAGACATATGGGAAATTCGTGGCCAAACCGTTTCCGGTGCTGGTCGAGGAGCAGTTGGGGCTGCCTTGCGTCAATCTGGGCTGCACCAATGCGGGCATCGAGGTCTTTGCCTCTGATCCGCAACTGACGGAGATCGGGGCCAAGGCGAAGGTGACCGTGCTGCAGGTGCTGAGCGCACAGAATATGTCGAACCGGTTCTATTCGGTCCATCCGCGCCGCAATGACAGGTTTCTCAAGCCGTCTGGTCTGTTGGAGGCGATCTTTCGCGATGTGGACTTTGCTGAATTCAATTTCAACAAGCACATGCTGACGCATCTGAGCGCAGTTTCGCCCGTGCGGTTCCGCACCGTTCGTGACGAATTGCAAAGCGCGTGGGTCGCGTGGATGCACCACCTGCTGGGGCGTATTCCCGGCAAGACGGTTCTGTTGTGGTTCGGGGCTGTCGAACCGGATAACCGCGAGGACGCGATGGGTTGCGATCCGTGGTTCGTCACGCGCGAGATGATCGAGGCGTTGCGCGGCAGGGTTTCAGCCGTGGTCGAGGTAAAGGCATCGGATCACGCCCGCGCGCAGGGGACCGACGGCATGGTGTTTTCCGAGATGGAGCGCCCCGCCGCGCAGACCATGCTGGGTCCGGTGGCGCACGAGGAGGCCGCAGAGGCACTTGCCCCGGTGTTGCGGCAACTGCTGGGGCGTCTGGCAAAGACGTAAGACCGAGACGCAACAGGCCCGCCATCGCTGGCGGGCCCTTTCGTAGACGGCGGAAGGGCCGGGCCCGTCCGGTTTACAGTTTTTCGATCAGTTCGGGCACAGCCGTGAACAGGTCGGCAACCAGACCGTAATCGGCCACCTGGAAGATCGGCGCCTCTTCGTCCTTGTTGATCGCGACGATGATCTTGCTGTCTTTCATGCCCGCAAGGTGCTGGATCGCGCCGGAAATGCCGACCGCGACATAAAGCTCGGGGGCGACGACCTTGCCGGTCTGGCCGACCTGCCAGTCGTTCGGGGCATAGCCGCTGTCCACAGCCGCACGCGATGCGCCGACGGCGGCACCGAGTTTGTCTGCCAGTTGCTCGATCAGTTTGAAGTCGTCTTCCGACCCGACACCACGGCCGCCGGAGACAACGACACCGGCCGATGTCAGCTCGGGGCGGTCGCTGGCGGCGACCATGTCTTCGACCCAGGACGACAGACCGGGATCTGCGGCTGCTGAAATCGTCTCGACCGAAGCAGAGCCACCGGTTCCGGCGGCATCGAATGTCGATGTGCGGAAGGTGATGACTTTTTTCGCGTCTTTCGATTTCACGGTCTGGATCGCGTTGCCCGCGTAGATCGGACGCTCGAACGTGTCGCCGTCCACAACGCCGGAGGCGTCGGAGATGATCATCACGTCCAGGAGCGCCGCGACACGGGGCATCACGTTTTTCGCGTCGGTGGTGGCGGGGGCCACGATGTGCTCGTAGTCATCCGCAAGCGACACGATCAATGCTGCGGTGGATTCCGCAAGGCGGTGGCCGAGCGACGGGTCTTCGGCGACCAGCACCTTGGACACGCCTTCGATTGTCGCGGCCACTTCGCCCGCCGCAGCGGCAGAGCCGCCCGCGCACAGAACGGTCACGTCACCCAAGGCTTTCGAGGCGGTGACGGCTTTGGCGGTGGCGTCCATCGACAGTTCGCCGTCGGTCACTTCAGCAAGAAGCAGAACAGCCATTATACGACTCCTTTTTCTTTGAGTTTCGCCACCAGAGCGTCCACATCGGCAACCATTTCACCTGCCGCGCGGGCTTCGGGCTCTTTGGTGCTGATCACTTCCAGATGCAGCGCCGTGTCGACGCCGTAATCGGCTGCGGTCTTCTCATCCAGCGGCTTTTTCTTCGCCTTCATGATGTTGGGCAGCGAAGCATAGCGCGGCTCGTTCAGGCGCAGGTCGACCGAGATGACGGTCGGCATGTTGACTTCGATGGTTTGCAGGCCGCCGTCGACTTCGCGCGTGACCTTGGCCTTGTCGCCTTCGATCTCGACTTTCGAGGCGAATGTCGCCTGGCTCCAGCCCAGCAGTGCCGACAGCATCTGGCCGGTGGCGTTCATGTCGTTGTCGATCGCCTGCTTGCCGCAGAGCACGAGGCCCGGCTGCTCTTCTTCGACGACCGCCTTGAGGATCTTGGCGACGGTCAGCGGTTCGATGTCCTGATGCACGTCGTCCGCCGCGATCACCAGGATCGCACGGTCCGCGCCCATCGCCAGAGCGGTGCGCAGGGTTTCCTGCGCCTGCTTGACGCCGATGGAAACCGCGACGATTTCCTCGACCTGACCGGCCTCTTTCATACGGATCGCCTGTTCGACGGCAATCTCGTCGAACGGGTTCATCGACATTTTCACGTTTGCAAGATCAACACCCGATCCGTCCGCTTTGACGCGCACTTTCACGTTATAGTCGATCACGCGTTTGACAGGCACCAGCACCTTCATGAGCGTTCCTTCCTTGACAATATTCGACTCACCAAAAGGCAAGCCAACACTTCATTCCGAACGGGTTTACCCAAGCCCTCGGTGGGGAAACAGGGTAAAATCGTCACATTATGGGCTGGCGACGCCGCGTTTTGGCCCCGCCCTCCCGGTTTCGTTGCGTCAACGGTTCGCGCCCGGCACCCATAGCACATCGTCCTTGCCGCTGTTATTGGCAATGCGCGAGGCGACGAAAAACCAGTCGCTGAGACGGTTGAGGTATCTGATCGCCGACGGGTTGACCTGTTCCAATGTGGAAAGCTCTACCGCCAGACGCTCGGCCCGGCGCGAAACAGTACGGCAGACGTGCAGATGTGCGGCGAGTGCCGCACCGCCCGGCAGCACGAAGCTGCGCAGGGGCTCAAGCTCGGCGTTCATCACGTCGATCTCCTGCTCCAGCCGGTCCACCTGGGCGTCGATCATGCGCAGGGGCGGATATTCGGCCTTGGCGTCGCCCTCCATGTCGGGGCGGCACAGGTCCGCGCCCAGATCGAAAAGATCGTTCTGGATACGCGCAAGGGCTGCGTCGGTGGCCCCCGTCGCCTCAAGCCGTGCGACACCCACAAAGGCGTTCAGTTCGTCCGAAGTGCCATAGGCGTTGACCCGAGCGTTGTGCTTGGCCACGCGGCTGCCGTCGCCCAGGGCCGTTTCGCCCTTGTCGCCGGTACGTGTGTAGATTTTGTTCAGAACGACCATTTCAACCTCCTGACTGGCGCCACAGAATGGCAATCACGATCAACACCACGGCGGCAAATTGTGCCATGATCCGCATGCGCATCAGCTTGTTCGAGTTCTTCGAGGCCCAGCCGTCGCCCTTGGCAAAGCCGCCCAGCCCGGTGACCAGCACCAGAACGACGGCCGCACAGGCCAGCAGGATCAGGATGAACATTGGATCAGAGGTCATGACCAGTTCCTTATTCTGTGTTTGTAGACTGATGTAGTGGTCTGCGCGACGAATGCGAACCCGTTTGCGCCACTTAGGCCCGTGATAGTATCCAGTCGAGCGCCCGCGTCGGCAAAATCCGCTGCAGGAATCCCATGACATGCGTTGGGACCGTGACGTAATAACGCGGCTTCGGGCGGGGGCTTTCGATGGCGTGGATCAACTTTTTCACAACCGCTTCGGGGGGCAGTTCGAAGGTATCGGGCCCTGTATTCTCGGCATAGAGCCGTTTCAGCAGCTTGGTCTGGTACTGGTCGGCACGCGCCGAGGCGCGCCATTCGATCCAGCGTTCGAAATGTGTGACTGCATTGGTGCGAAACAGGCTGGTGACGGGGCCGGGTTCGATCAGGCAGATGTGAATATCGGTGTCGCGCATCTCGACACGCAGGGTGCTCGTCAGCCCTTCGAGCGCGTGTTTTGATGCATTATAGGCACCGCGCCACGGCATCGTGATGAACCCCAGGATCGACGAGCATTGCACGATCCGCCCGTGCCCTTGGGCGCGCATCACCGGGATCACGGCGCGGGTCAGCGTGTGCCAGCCAAAGAAATTCGCTTCGAACAGGGCGCGCAGCCCGTCGGTTGGCAGATCCTCGACCGCGCCGGGCGTTGCATGCGCGCCGTTGTTGAAGAGCGCGTCCAGCGTGCCGCCCGTGGCCGCCAGCACTTCGGCAAGGCCCGCGGTGATGCTGGCCTCGTCGGTATAGTCGATGCGCGGGCTGTCGAACCCTTCAGCGTGCAGGCGGGCGCAATCCTCGGCCTGTCGGCAGGATGCAAAGACCCGCCAGCCGCGTGCCCGCAGGCCATGCGCCGCCGCATATCCGATGCCCGAAGAGCATCCGGTGATGAGAATGGATTTCATGACATATCTGCCCGCAAGATCATGCGGGCAGGTGTGTCACGGGTGCGCGCTGTTGGCAATCAGCCGCTGGTCAGCAAAAAGTCGGCCATCCAACCCTCGGCGCCGCCCTCGATCGGGCGCAGCTTGACCCAGCCGTTGCCGGGGTCCTGCAGGATTTCGACCTGTGTGCCCCGTGTCAGATTGTCGACAACGCCGTACTGCGTGCCGGGGCCACCGCGCACGTTCACGCGGCTGGCCGAAACCGAGCGCATGTCGGAAAACCCGTTGTCCACCGTGACCAGTTGTTCGGTCTCGGGCTGGCTTGCCGCTTCGGGTTGGGCCGATGGGATCAGACTGGGCAGGATGATCTCTGGGCCATCCGAGACGTTCATTGATGCGCTGCTGAGCGTCGCGCCGTCGAAACCCGCAGGTTGCACCACGGTGGGCAACGGCTTGGCGGGTGCTGCGACATCGCTGGTGCTGGCCAGGTTCAGGGACACGCGTGTGACTTCGCCCGCGCTGCGCTGCGTGTCGACATCGGCAAGCAGTGTCTTGGGCGCGGTCGGTGCGGTCGGTGTGGTGTCATCAGCGTCAATGCGTGACATCCGCAGGGCTTCGCCGTCAAAGTCGGTCCCCCCGCTCATTTCGAAAAAGGCCCAGCCCAAAAACACAAACGTAAGAATAATGAAACGAAACATACAAATAACCCCCAGAAAAAACCCTGCATGCGCGGCAGCTTATGCGCGGGCTGTTTGTACCCTATCATGCAGGCGCACAAAGCGCAGCGAGAAACGGGTTCAGGCGTCTGCACCTGTAGTCCCCGTGTTGGTTATGCAACGCCGCACCCGTGCAAACGGTTCCCTGCGCGGATTGCAGTGTTTTGCCCTCTTGTCCCGTTTGGGGCAGATGACTACACAGCATCCATGTCAGATATCACCGAACCTTCCAATCTGGACCTGTCCGAACCGCTGCGCCGCGCGCTGGGGGATCGCTATCTGACCTATGCGCTGTCCACGATCATGCACCGTGCCTTGCCCGATGCGCGCGACGGGCTGAAACCGGTGCACCGCCGTATCCTGTTCGCGATGCGCGAATTGCGCCTGTCGTCTACCGGGGGCTTTCGCAAATCCGCCAAGATTTCCGGCGACGTGATGGGCAACTATCACCCGCACGGCGACGCCGCGATCTATGACGCGATGGCGCGTCTGGCGCAGGATTTCAACGTGCGCTACCCGCTGGTTGACGGTCAGGGCAACTTTGGCAACATCGACGGCGACAACCCCGCCGCCAGCCGCTACACCGAAGCGCGCATGACCGCCGTGGCCGAGGCGCTGCTGGACGGTCTGAACGAAAACGCCGTCGATTTTCGCGACAACTATGATGGTACGCTGACCGAACCGGTCGTTTTGCCCGCGCAGTTTCCCAACTTGCTGGCCAACGGATCGTCGGGCATCGCCGTGGGCATGGCGACCAACATCCCACCCCATAACATTGCCGAGCTGTGCGATGCCTGCCTGCATTTGATCAAGACACCGGATGCGCGCGACGACACGCTGTTGAATTTCGTCAAGGGCCCCGATTTCCCCACCGGCGGGATCATCGTCGAGCCGCCTGAAAGCATCGCCGAGAATTATCGCACGGGCAAAGGCGGCTTTCGTCTGCGCTGCCGCTACGAGGTCGAGGACCTGGGGCGCGGGCAATGGCAGATCGTGGTCACCGAGATCCCCTATCAGGTGCAGAAATCCAAGCTGATCGAAAAGCTGGCCGAGGTGATCCAGACCAAGAAGGTTCCGATCCTGGGCGACGTGCGCGACGAAAGCGCTGATGACATCCGGCTGGTGCTGGAACCGCGTTCGAAAAACGTCGACCCCGATGTGCTGATGGGGATGCTCTACCGCAACACCGATCTGGAAGTGCGGTTTTCGATGAACATGAACGTGCTGATCGACGGCGTGACGCCCAAGGTCTGCTCGATGAAGGAGGTGCTGCGCGCTTTCCTCGATTTCCGCCGCGAAGTGCTGGAGCGGCGCAGCCTGCACCGCATGGAAAAGATCGACCATCGGCTGGAAGTGCTGGAAGGCTTCATCATTGCCTTCCTCAACCTGGACCGTCTGATCGACATCATCCGCTATGACGACGCGCCCAAGGCCGCGCTGATGCGCGAAGACTGGGGCCGCGATCATGTGCGTGCCACGGACGAGAACGACTACCGCTCGCCGCCGCCCGCGACCGAGGAATCGCTGACCGACGTTCAGGCCGACGCGATCCTGAACATGCGTCTGCGCAGCCTGCGCCGTCTGGAAGAGCTGGAATTGTTGCGCGAACAATCCGCCCTGATGGAAGAGCGCGCGGGCCTTGAAGATCTGCTGGAAAACCC
The DNA here is from genome assembly GCF_024733015.1 of Pseudosulfitobacter koreensis. Lineage (GTDB taxonomy): Bacteria > Pseudomonadota > Alphaproteobacteria > Rhodobacterales > Rhodobacteraceae > Pseudosulfitobacter > Pseudosulfitobacter koreensis. Next base: position 6,404 of record NZ_JANKJG010000001.1, on the reverse strand, counting down.
GCACCTGCAATGGGACGCGATCGCCGAGCAGTTGAAGGTGACCAAGAAGCAGTTCGGCAAGGACTGGTCGATTGGCGACACGCCCAACGCGGGCGCACGCCGCACCACATTTGCCGAAGCCGGACAGGTCGAAGACGTGCCGCTGGAGGCGATGATCGACCGCGAACCGATCACCGTGGTGTGCAGCCAGATGGGCTGGATCCGCGCGATGACCGGCCACATCGACCTGACGCGCGAGCTGAAGTTCAAGGACGGCGACGCGCCGCGCTTTGTCTTTCATGCCGAAACCACCGACAGGCTGCTGGTCTTCGGGTCGAACGGGCGGTTTTATACGCTTTCGGCTGCCAATCTGCCCGGCGGGCGTGGCATGGGCGAGCCGCTGCGTCTGATGGTCGATCTGCCGAACGAGGCGCAGATCGTCGATCTGTTCATCCACCAGCCCGACGCCAGATTGCTGGTCGCCTCGACCGCAGGCGACGGGTTCGTGGTGCCCGAAAACGAGGTGATCGCGCAGACCCGCAGCGGCAAGCAGGTGTTAAACGTGCGCGGCGATGTCTCGGCACTGGTGTGCAAGCGCGTGACCGGCGATGCCGTCGCCGTGGTGGGCGAAAACCGCAAGGTTCTGGTGTTCGATCTGACTGAGCTGCCCGAAATGGGCCGGGGCAAGGGCGTGCGTCTGCAAAAATACAAGGACGGTGGCCTGTCCGATGCCACGACCTTTACCCTGGCCGACGGGCTGACATGGCTGGACCCGGCGGGCCGCACCCGCACGCAGACCGACCTGGCCGAGTGGCGTGGCAAGCGCGCGGGTTCGGGCCGCATGGCTCCACGTGGATTTCCCCGCGACAACCGATTCAACCAAAGCTAGTCTTGCACGTACGAGACCCATTTCCGGCTCGACAGAAATGCGCAGGCAACATGCGCATGTAAAAAGCTATTTTTGACGAAGGACACGGCACATCATGAACGCGACAATCAGCGGTGAATATCACGGCAAGGCGGGACCTTTGTTCTCGCTTTATTTCAAGACCGCATTTCTGACCCTGATCACTCTGGGCATCTATCGGTTCTGGGCAAAGACCCGCATTCGCAAATACATCTGGTCGGCAACCTCGGGCGATGGCGACAGCTTTGAATACACCGGCACCGGGCTGGAAAAGTTGCTGGGTTTTCTGTTCGCGATCGTGGTTCTGGCGATCTACCTGGGCATCGTGCAGATGGCGCTGTTCTACTTCGGTCTGAACCTGTTTACCGAGCCGCGCAACGACATCGAAGCGCTGGCGCAGGTCGGCGCGATCTACATCACATTGCTGGCGGTGCTGCCGCTGTTGTTGTTCGCCGCCTATCGCGCGCGCCGGTACAAGACCGCGCGCACCCGCTGGCGGGGTCTGCGGTTCGGCATGGACAACGGCGCCTGGGGCTATGTCTGGCGCGCGTTGGGCCACGGGCTTTTGACACTGATCACCCTGGGCATCCTGCTGCCGCGCCAGACCTTCTGGCTGGAAAAGTACATGACTGACCGGATGTGGTACGGCGATGCGAAGTTCGAGCAGTCCGGCCGCTGGCAATCGCTTTATCCGGGGTTGAAACATGTGCTTTTTGCCGTGCTGCTGATCGGGATCGGCACCGCCTTGGGCATCTCTGCCGAGTCCCCCTTTCTGGTGATCGGATCGGCGTTCGTCGGATATATCTGGTTGATCGTGGGCGGTGTTTATTACCGCATCTACGCGTTCAACGTGATGACGCGCGCCAAGGTGCTTGATGGTGCGGTGACCTTCGATTCCGGTGCGCGCACGGGGCGGGTGGTCTGGATCGTGCTGACGGGAATTGCGGCGATCATCGGTGCTACGATTGTCGGCGTGCTGGTGATGGGGCTGGTTTTGATGGCCTCGCTAGGGCTGAGTTTCGGATCGGTGGCCTCGGTGTTCGGCGATGCCGGTCCGGGGGACTTTGACCCGAGCGGCGGCATTCTCGGCGGCATCCTGGTTGCCGTGCTCTACGTGGCGCTGATCCTTGCGCTGGGCGGGCTGTCGCTGGTGATGATCACCCAGCGCATCATCGGTCACGTGGTGTCGTCGGTGGTCGTGGGCAACGCGCCGCATCTCGAACAGGTCCGCCAGCGTGCCGCCGATCCTGGAGCGGATGCGGAAGGTTTCGCCGACGCGCTCGACATCGGTGGAGCGATCTGAGTGGAGCAGACTGCGCGGTATTTCGACGGCGAAACGGGTCTGCGTCTGGACGTGGACCTGGCGCTGGACCCCGCTGCGCAGGTTCTGACATTGCGCCACCCCGATCTGCCGCAGGGCGTTCAGCATTGGCCAATGGATGCCCTGCGCGCGCTTGCGGATCAGGCCCGTTCGGATCAGCTGGTGCTGACCCTGCGGGCCGATCATTCCTACGACAGCGGGCTTATCGAGACCGCGCGGCTGACGGTGTTCGATGCGCAGATGATCCGCGACATCACGCGGCTTTGCCCCGATCTGCGCCGCCGTGACGTGGCAAAGGGTACGGCGCAAAAGGTGCTCACGCGGCTGGGGCTGGCGGTCGGGGCGCTGGCGGTGATGATCTTTGTCATCCTGCCCGCGATGGCTGGCACGATGGCGCTGATCATCCCGATCGAAAGAGAAGTCGCCTGGGGCAAGTCCATGGTCCGCCAGATGGAGCGTTTCATGGGCGGGGACGAGGCGGGTACGCTGATCTGTTCCAGCCCTGCAGGCGACGCGGCGCTGGAGAAGCTGACCGACAGGCTGACGGGGACCACGGGCGTCGCATATGATCTGAATATCTCGGTGATGAACCACGAAATGGTCAACGCCTTTGCCGCGCCCGGTGGTCAGATCGTGCTGGTGCGCGGCTTGATCGAGGCCGCCGTGACGCCCGAAGCGGTGGGGGCTGTGCTGGCCCACGAGATTGCCCATGTCGAGAACCGCGACAGCACGCGCGGCGCGCTGCGCGCGGCAGGCTCGGCGGGGCTTCTGGGTCTGGTGCTGGGCGATTTCGCGGGCGGCACGGTTGCGGTTGCGATGGCGGAATGGATGCTCAACTCAAGCTACACCCGCGAGGCCGAGGCCGAGGCCGATCTTTACGCGCTGACCATGCTGGATAACGCCGGGGTCACGACCCGCGGCTTTGCAGATTTCTTCGACAGTCTGTCCGATATAGAAAGCATCATGCCGGACCTGCCGACCTATATGTCCAGCCATCCCGAAACCGCCGCGCGCGCCGACGCCGCCCGCGACTTTGCCGCGACACAAGGAGCGACGGAGCCGCTGCTGAACGATGTCGAATTCAAGGCGCTGAAAGCGATCTGTGACTGAGGCTGCTTCATCTTGCCAACTAAACTCCGGGGGAGACGCGAAGCGTCGGGGGCAGCGCCCCCACCCTACGCAGGTTCCGCGGTCAGCCAGACGCCGCCCTCGGGCCGGAGCGTCAGGATCATCACCGGCTTGGGATCACGCCCCTCTACAGGTTTGAACCGGAACCGCGACAATATGGTCGCAAGAATGATCACCGCCTCTTGCAGCGCGAAGGACGCGCCGATGCAGATGCGCGGGCCGTCGCCGAAGGGCAGATAGGCGTAGCGGTCGATGGACTTGCGGTCTGCAAACCGCTCCGGGCGAAACGCATCGGCGTCTTCCCACAAGAGTTTCGACCGTCCCAGCGCGTAGATCGGGATCATCACCGTATCCCCCGGCAGGATGTCGCGCCCGCCCAGAGTGTCTTTTTTCAGCGCGGTGCGCGACACGATCCCGGCAGGCGGATAGAGGCGCAGCGCCTCGTCGACGATCTGCCGGATGAAAGGCAGGTTGACCACGTCATCCGCACCCGCCGCGCGCCCCTGAAGCACCGATTGCGCCTCGGCGCGGGCGCGGTCCTGCACGTCCTGATCGAAGGCCACCAGGTACATCGACCACGCCAGCGTCAGCGCGGTCGTCTCGTGGCCCGCGACGATGAAGGTCAGCAGGTTGTCGCGCAGCTCGGCGGTGGACATCGTGCGCCCGGACTTGGGGTCCTCACCCGCCAACAGCAGATCCAGCAGGTCGGGCACCGGGCTGGTGCCACGGGCGGCGCGCGCCTCGATGGCCTTGTCGGCGACCGATTTCATCTCTTTCAGCGCCTTGCCCGACATCACCCGACCGGGGCGCGGCACCCAGTCGGGAAAGCCCAGAATATCGAAGAGCGAGATCTTGCCCGCCTCGGAGATATAGCTGTCGATGGCGTTGTGCACCCCGTCGCGGTCGAACGTATCGCCGCCCGAGAAGGTCACATCGGCGATCACGTCGAAGGTCGTGGTCACCATTTCGTCCAGCAGGTTGACCGCACGCGGACCCGCATCTGCGATCCGGTCGCAGGCGCGGTCGGCGGCCTCTGACATGATCGGGGCCAGGGCCGATACGTTGCGGTGCGAAAACACCGGTGCCGCCGTGCGCCGTTGCCAGCGCCAGTGCGCGCCCTCTGCGATGAACAGCGATTCTCCGATGGCGGGCTTCAGCAGGTTCTTGGTCACCAGCGACTTGGGATAATCATCTACCCGGTCGAGCAGCATCTCGCGTATCGCCTGTGGGTCCATGACCATATGCCAGCGCTTGCCGGTCTTGCCCGACACCATCGGCTGCGTCGTGGCAATCTCGGGCAGGATCGACAGCACGTTGCGCCGCGCCTCCTGCAGGCTGCGCAGCAGGCCCCAGGGCTCGTTGACCAATGGCACGCGGACGGGCAGGGGGCTCAGGGCGGCTTGCGGCAGAACCGTGTCGGGCATCATGCTCTCCTTGTTTGGTTAGGATATAAGTGCATTGACCCCGCGTGCAATCGCGCTGCGACCAATTGCACCTGTGTCGATCATCCGCTAGGCCTTTGCCCGAACAATCCTTTCGGGAGGACTGCAATGCTGCGGCTTGTGATGATGATGTGCGTGATGGGTCTGGTGACGGCCTGTGGCGGTGCCAGAGACCTGAACGACAAACCGGTGCCTTTGGGCAATTTCAACCTGATGCACAACGTCGTCGTCGCGCCCAAGGCGCAAAAGGGCCCGCTGAGCCGCGATGCCACCGAAGAGCAGCTGACCTCGGCCGTCCAGAGCGCCATCGCCCAGCGGTTCGACCGCTATGACGGCGACAGCAATTATCACTTCGGCGTCTCGGTCGAGGGCTATGTGCTGGCAGCCCCCGGCGTGCCGCTGGTGTTGTCGCCAAAGTCGATCCTGATCATCAACCTGACGGTCTGGGATGACGCGGCGGGTAAGAAACTGACCGACAAGCCGCACACGATCACCGTGTTGGAAACCTTCGGCACCGGCACCGTCGTCGGATCGGGCTATACGCTTTCTGCCGAAGAGCAGCTGCAACAGCTGTCTGAAAACGTGGCCAAGGCGATCGAGCGCTATCTGGTCAAACAGATGGACGAGGAAGGCTGGTTCGTCACCACCGGCTCCGGACGTCCGGGCGTGGTGGCGGCAGAGACATCGGAAACGGCGATGGCCGACGCGCCGGCCCTGTCTGCGGACGCGGAAGTGGCCGCCGAGTAAAGATTTTCCCGCGCGTGAATTGCGCGCGGGGGTTTGCGCCAATAGGCCGATGCCGCAGCGGCCGGGCAGGGGGGCAAAACGATGAAGACCGCTTGATTTTCCTGCGCAATGGCAATACATGCCGCGCGGAACGCATTTGGGTCTGCAAGGATTCCACAACCAAAAAGGGCACCTCTCATGGGTAAGGCAAAGTTTGAACGCAACAAACCGCACGTCAACATCGGCACCATCGGCCACGTTGACCACGGCAAGACCACGCTGACCGCGGCGATCACCAAGTATTTCGGTGACTTCCGTGCGTATGACCAGATCGACGGCGCCCCCGAAGAGAAAGCCCGCGGCATCACCATCTCGACCGCACACGTCGAGTATGAGACCGAAACGCGTCACTATGCGCACGTCGATTGCCCCGGCCACGCCGACTACGTCAAGAACATGATCACCGGTGCCGCCCAGATGGACGGCGCGATCCTGGTCGTGAACGCAGCCGACGGCCCGATGCCGCAAACGCGCGAGCACATCCTGCTGGGCCGCCAGGTGGGCATTCCCTACATGGTCGTCTACATGAACAAGGTCGACCAGGTTGACGACGAGGAACTGCTGGAACTGGTGGAAATGGAAATCCGCGAGCTTCTGTCGAAGTACGAATACCCCGGCGACGACATTCCGATCATCCCCGGCTCCGCTCTGCACGCGATGAACGGCACCGAGCCTGCGATCGGCGAAGAGTCGATCAAGAAGCTGATGGCAGCGGTCGACGAATACATCCCGACACCCGAGCGTGCCGTGGACCAGCCGTTCCTGATGCCGGTCGAAGACGTGTTCTCGATCTCGGGTCGTGGTACGGTTGTGACCGGTCGTATCGAGCGTGGCGTGATCA